>JAMPEB010000009.1 GCA_023665475.1 Lachnoclostridium sp. | reverse complement strand
GTGCGAACCCCCAGATCAAGAATGCAAACCTGATCCTTCCGGGCCAGCAGATCAACCTCCAGTAAGGAGAGAATGCATTATCAAGAGTTTTAAAGGAGCTGCCGCCCACCGGGTTTCCGGTGGGGCGGCGGCTTTTTTGTATTATTAAGAAATTGCGCAATTTTTGAATTGTGCACAGGACATTTCAAACCATTTTGTACTGCCACAGTCATTTTTATGTCGAAATATCCGAACTTGGCAAAATAACCAAAAACAGAAATAAAAAACTATCAAAAACATACAAAATTGTCATAAATGGAAATAAACTCGGGGGGGTAGAATTGCTTTTTGAAAAATAAAATGCTATAGTTGAAAAAGTGGGAGGGTTTCCGTTTTGGAGACTCTGTTTCGCAAGAATAGCGCA
This sequence comes from Lachnoclostridium sp., assembly GCA_023665475.1. Taxonomy (GTDB): domain Bacteria; phylum Bacillota; class Clostridia; order Lachnospirales; family Lachnospiraceae; genus Acetatifactor. The sequence goes on along the minus strand of JAMPEB010000009.1, from coordinate 103,777 downwards.
AAATGCCTGTGAAACCGCCAAAAACAGTAATCGGCTCACTGCTTTCGGCAAGCTTTGGGCAGGAATTTTGAGATATCCGGTGCGGAAACACGATAAGGTTTGGCAGGAGTTTTCGCCCTGCCAATCGCAAAAAGCGAATTGCAAAATATGGTCGCAAAAATTATGGAACCACAACAAAAATAAAAAAGAATGGGAGGTAGATTTCATTGGCTTATGTAGAAAAGCGAAAGTCAATACGGCAGAAATTGGCGTGGATGTTATCTGCGGCAATGATTGTCACAAGTCTTTCCTTCGGGGGGGTAACAGCCCAAGCGGAGGAAACTGATGCAACAAGCGGCAGCGGTTCGAAAGTGTTGGATATCGGCACAGTGTATACAGAAGAGGTAGCTGCGCAGGAATCAAATTGGAGCGAGGTAAAGGGGGATTTTACCTTACTGTTTTATGGTAATGGTACGGACTCAAAAACTGGAAAGGCTAAGGGCTCTCAAGTAAATATTAACCAATCAAAAACATTTTCCGATGGTTATACAGGAACAGCCCGATTTAATACACAGGGAACGGCAAAAACCACACAGGCATCCATTAAATTTGAAACGGGTGCAAGCGCAAAGGTAAAGGTATGGTGGGTGTATGGCGGTAAACCTGATTCAAACACTGGTGAATTGCCGAATCGCCAGATAACTATTTTGAAAGAAGATGGAAATGCTGCTACTACAACTAGTGAGACTTTGGAAGAAGGGAAAGCTTATGTCTCAGAGTTGACCTTGACAGATGGAGGAACTTATTATCTGGGTTCCTCTAATAGTAGCGCGTATATCTTTAAAGTGGAAGTAACCGAGACATCCGCCACACAACCGGCTACTACATATAATATTATCGTTACAAGCGACGAAAACGGCACCGCTACCGCGGACAAGACTTCCGCTGCAGCAGGTACGGAGATTAACTTGACGGCTACTCCCAATACCGGATATCAGTTCAAAGAATGGGAAGTGGTAAGCGGCGGTGTGACTGTTGCAAATAATAAGTTTACAGTGGGCACGGCTGATGTGACAATCAAGGCAGTGTTCGAGACGGCTTCCACTACGCCGGTAGAGCCCCAGCCGACCGAGACTCCCACAGAGTGGAGTTTCCGTAGCGGCAGTAAGTATCTGGGGTCAGAAAACGGTGGTAAGCTGCTGCAAGCCGGGAATGCTGAGGCAGACGGCACAACCGCTACAGTGGATGGTCTTGAAATTGACGCATCCGCGTCCGGCGCTAAGTGGGATGCTAAAAGCCGGACCGATTGGGCGCAGATGAATACAGGCACAACCGTGAAGGTTCCTGTGTCCGGTTCTTCCAAGGTAACAGTGGTAGATTATTATGGAAAATATTCCGTGGATGGGCAGGCGGCGGATACCACAAAGCAACAGGTGGAGCAGACCTTTATCGTAACCGGTACGGATGGCTATGCAACGATTCTTGCAACCGGAGACACCTATCTGGGTTCCGTTAAGGTTGAGGCATATGAAGTACCGGCTACGCTGTATGATATTACCGTTACGAGCGATGAAAACGGTACTGCTTCGGCGGATAAGGCTTCTGCTAAAGAAGGAACAGAGGTTACCTTAACAGCTACTCCAAATGACGGATATAAATTTAAAAAATGGGAAGTGGTAAGTGGCGGTGTGTCCGTTGCAAACAATAAGTTTACAATGGGTACGGCTAATGTGGAAATCAAGGCAGTGTTCGAGATGGCTTCCACTACGCCGGAGACCCCCGGAGCAGAGGAAGGATTTGTCAATGGCTTGGAGGCATCCGCTGTAGAAAAGGGAAAGTCCTATTATTATGATTTTACGGAAGTGACATCAATACCAAACACTTACAATGCGGGCTTGTTCTCCTTTAATGCGGGAAACTATCACAGTGCAGCTTACAAGGATGCGAAATATGGAATCGAATTCAAATCCGATAATAAATTGACCTTCAAGGTAGCGGGGAACAGCTATATTGTTGTCGGAGGAGACAATAACAATGATTGTACGGCTCTTGAGGCAAGCAGCAACACAGGAGTATTCGTAAAGACATCACAGACAACCGTGACGGCAGGACATGCCACTCTGGATGACTGCAAGACGAAGGGTAACAATACCATTGTTTATGAGTATCAGGGCACAGAGGGAAGCGTTACTCTGGAGCTGGACCCTGAGTATACAAAGGCAGAGGGACAGACTGCCACAAAGGCATATATTGCATATGTATGTGTTATTCCCGTGAAGGATGGCGAGGAAACTGAGATTCCCGATGTGCCGGTGGAATCCGGAGGAGTCACCCGGACGGTTACCTATGATTTTACGGGTTATACCCAAAAAGTAACGCCGACAGTAAATGGTATTTTGGACGGTACAAATACCGTGACTTCCGGTATTTTATATAAGAATGCGGGAAGCAGTTCAGGTTGTACTATTGATAGTGGTCAGTTAAGGTTCCGTGTTGGGGTTGTTTTGTATCTTCCTATCCAAGACGACACAACAAAAGTTGAATATTCCGCAACATTTGCAGGAACCAATGAAGATCGTCTGACATATATTGGTTCTACGGAAAGCGGCTATAAACTGGGGATGAGTACATCAGCAAAACCCGTTGTGATTGATGATATTACGGATTATATTCAAGAAGTGAACGGACAGAAATACTTGTCAATTACTTCGAGTGGAGATGTTAAGATTTACGCCATTACTTTAAAGGAATACAATCCCATCAATCAGGTCGAGGTGAGCGGAACCGTTTCCGGTGCAGCCGCAAACAATATTACAGCAATCAGATTTAAGAATCTTGATAATGACAAAGCGGAGATTGTGACAGCAGACATAGGGACGGATGGGAGCTATCATGCCATTCTTAGAAGGGTTGCAGGAAACACAAACTATGTGGCATCTGTTTCCGCTACAGGATATAAGATTGATAATACAAATAACGCGAATAAATTTACTTTAACAGGCAATGATGCGACTGCTACACAGAACTTTACTATTGTAACAGCAGAAATCGCTAATGTAGGCGGAACTTTGACCGGAGTGCCTGACAGCGCATTAATCGGCGGCGAACTGAAAGCAGAACTTGTACCGGCTGATACCGCTCTTGAAAAGGTGGAATTGACCCTTACGAAGACAGGGGACGGAACTTATACATTTGCAAGTACGCCTATTGAACCGAATATGAATTATACGGTAACGCTTACCAATGCAGACGATTATGAAGTAACCGCTCCTTTGACAAAAGCGGCAGGAACCTATACGGATGTTGCCATTGCGGCGACTCCCAAAGCCTTGGTTGCAGTTTCGGGCGCTTTTGTGACATCAGACAAAAAGACGCCGGGTGTTTCCAAGATTACTTTCACAAACATGGATACTCCCGATTATAAGTATACTTTTGATGTTACGGGCGGAAGCTATACCGCAAATCTCCGTGCGGGAGAGTATGAGACATCTGTTGTGACCACCGGAGGCTATGAGGCATTTGACCATGTCAGCGTCGGTGCGGCTGCCGTGACAAATGATGTATATCTGCAGGCAGATCCCGATACTTCCGCTGTAGCTTATCAGGCTGAAATTAAGGTTGGAGAAGGTCAGCAGTTTGAAAAGATTGCGGATGCGGTTGCCTATATTACCAGAATGACGAGAGGTGAGTCCGACAGAGTTACCATTGATTTGACAGATGAACTTTACAGAGAACAGTTGGTAATCAATACGCCCAATATTACGATTAAGGGCAATGGTGCTACCGTTACATGGTATTATGGAGTTGGATTCTCTTATTATAGTGCAAAACCTATTGATGCTAAGACTACATACTATGACGAAGCGTATGCTGTAGACAAGTATAATAAAGAAAGAATTGCACAGAATCCCGGTCATTGGGGCGCAACCGTCAATCTGCTTGCAGGCGCGAAGGGATTTCAGGCAGAGAATCTGATTTTTGAAAATTCGTTGAATAGGTATCTGACCGAAGAAGAGATTGCCGACGGAGCGGCTGACAATCTGGCTACGGGTGTCACAAACAGAACAAAGTCGGATATTGATGTGCGCGCAAAAGCAAGTAAGGAAAGAGCTTGTGTACTTTACATTCAAGCCGATGACACAGAATACAGGGATTGCAAATTCCTGAGCAGTCAGGATACCCTTTATACCGGCGATGATAACGAGAATTCTTATTTTGTGAATTGTGTTCTGGAAGGAACAACGGACTATATTTGTGGTGATGGTAATCCTGTATTTGATCAATGTACCTTAAGTATGTATAGTTACAGTGATCAAACAGCCACGGGTAGTTATATTGTTGCTTCAAAGGAAAAAGGTAAGCACGGATATTTATTTAAGGATTGTAAGATTGTTACTACCAGTGATGAGGGATTAAAGCCGACATCAGGTAATTATCTTGCACGTGCGTGGGGCGCAGGCACTGTAGTATATTACAATACCGAAGTGGAATCAGCCGACATCATTGATAGTGTGGCTTATACAAAGATGAATGTTGATGTTGAGCTGGCAAAATATTCTGAGTATAATACGCATACACCGGACGGTACAGCAGTTGATACCTCAAAAAGACCGAAGAGTGTAACGATTATGACGGAGGAAGATGCAGCAAAAGTGGTTCTTCAGGACTACTTTGACACTTGGAGTCCGGAATATTATGAAGCTGCGGACAACAAAGATGACCTTGTGGTAAGCAAAGATCCGGATGCAGACAGCCCTGTCTCGGAAATTGAAACAGAAGGAACGGTTGAATTCAAGGATGGGGAAACAGTAGTTACCGGCAATGTGGAGATTAAAGCAGTTGCGCAGACAGATGCTTCTGCAGAAATCAAGGCAAAGGTCGAGCAGATAAAAGAAGCCGCTACAGCTGCAAAGCAGGAAGTAAAAGCAGTATTATATTATGATATCGGTGCATATTTGGTAAAAGGCGGCGTGGAAAAGGAAGTAACGCTTACAAGTGGTACAATTCGGATTAAGTTGCAATATCCGGAAGGATTTGGCTCTCAGAATGGAATTATTGTCATGCATGAGACGGATGATCCGCAAACATTGACTGCGAAAGATAAAGAAACAGATGGTTTCTGGATTACAGCAAACAGTTTCAGTTCTTTCACGGTAGTCTTTACGGCAACGGTACCTACGCAGTCCGAAGAACCTACAACACCGGAGGAGCCGACGACACCGGATGAACCTACACCTGTTGTTCCCGGCGATAGCAGCGATGACGACGATGATGACAGCAGCGCCGGCGGCAGTGCGGCAGAATTTGTTGCGGAAGTAGATTGGAATGCGACAGCAATTGCAGTCGATACCGCGGCAAAGAACAAGGCAGCGAGGAACATTGATGTTACCGCAGGAGACCGTTATGAGGTTCCCACGAATGTTTTGAATAAGCTGAAGGGAACCAACGACACCTTGGCGCTCCATTCCGGCGGCGGAATTACCTTAAGCATCACCGGAACGGATATCAAGACCAATGCGTCTACGACCTTCAAGATGGCAATGTCCCATGGCAATGTGATTCCGGCAAGCGTGGCAAACCAGGTGCTGGCAACCGCAACGGAGAGCAGAATCTTCAGCATGGAAGATAAGTCATCCTATCCGTTCGTGGTAAATGTCCATGTGAATCTGGGCGCAGCGAATGCAGGAAAGACAGCATACCTGTATTACTATGATGAAAAGAGCAATTCCATGATGATTTCGGGCTCTTTCCGCATCACGGCTACAGGACAGGCAATGTTTGCGATTTACCGCGGGGATGAATACATCATTGCGGTGTCTGACAAACCGGCTGCAGTAAAAGGCAAGTATGTGGTACAAAAAGGTGACAGCCTTTCCCGCATTGCAGGAAAAGCAGGCATTACCTTAAATAAACTGATGACTGCGAACCCTCAGATTAAGAATGCGAATCTGATTGTTCCGGGCCAGCAGATTAATCTTCCGTAAGGAAAGAGTGCATTATTAAGAGTTTTAAAGGAGCTGCCGCCCACCGGGTTTCCGGTGGGGCGGCGGCTTTTTTATGCTGAACCGAAAGTATTTTGTAAAATAGGAACCGCAATGATTAGAAAAGTCACTTGAAAGTAGGAAGATGAAAATAGGAGAAAATCACAAGACCGGCAGAAGAGATAAGGAGGCAGGCGGAAGAGAACGCAAAGCTGAGGGAGGAACTTGTGCGGCTAAAAACCGCAGGAAAGCTGAAGTAGCATATTCGACGGCTACAATATTCTTTGTCAGATTGTCCCAAATAGGGATTTAGAGAGGTTGCTTTTTAAATCTTACCATGTTAATATGGAAACATAAAATGGGTTGTTTGTTTAGAGCATGAGAAAACCCAAGAAAGGAAGAGAACAATGAAAAAGAAAAAAGTATTACCAATCGTATTGGCGTTTTGCATGGTTCTCGGAAGTCTTCCGGGCGATTTGCTCGGGGGGGTAATGAGAGTACAGGCGGCAGCGATTGAAGAAAGTGTGGAGGGGAGTAATCCGGCGGATGTGCCGATGACGGTTTCCGGCAGTGATTCAGGCACCGTTTCGGGAAGCGATTCAGATACGGTTTCCGACAGCGATTCCGGCACTGTTTCCGGAAGTGATGCAGGCACAGTCGGCAGTGTGTCTAACGCTGTGACATGGGATGTTGCAGCGATGCTGGCAACTTGGGGAGACGATGCAGATGCCGACCACGGCTTGAAGCTTATGGGAAACAAGTGGGAAAGCGGCGGTCCTGACAGTGCAGGAGCAGAAGCATTTGGAACGGACGGAACCTATGCAAAGGCATCGGGTGATAAACCCAACCCCAATAGCGGAGCTGTTCCCCAAAGTGGCTGTTTTATCAAGTATACAGCCACAGAGGACGGAAAGCTGGTTATTTCCGAAAAAACACAGAAATCCAACAAGACCTTTTATGTAGTAGATTCCCAAGGAGCAGAAAAGGCAAAGGCAACGGCAGGCAGTGCCAGCACCTATGATGATGTTGAGGTGGATGTGGTTGCGGGCGAGACTTATTATGCCTATATGTCCGCTGCCACTGCCAATGTATTTAAAGTAAGCTTTACGCCCGTTCAGACAGTCAGAACATGGGATGTTGCAGCGATGCTGGCAACTTGGGGAGACGATGCGGATGCCGACCACGGCTTGAAGCTTATGGGAAACAAGTGGGAAAGCGGCGGTCCTGACAGTGCAGGAGCAGAAGCATTTGGAACGGACGGAACCTATGCAAAGGCATCGGGTGATAAACCCAACCCCAATAGCGGAGCTGTTCCCCAAAGTGGCTGTTTTATCAAGTATACAGCCACAGAGGACGGAAAGCTGGTTATTTCCGAAAAAACACAGAAATCCAACAAGACCTTTTATGTAGTAGATTCCCAAGGAGCAGAAAAGGCAAAGGCAACGGCAGGCAGTGCCAGCACCTATGATGATGTTGAGGTGGATGTAGTTGCAGGCGAGACTTATTATGCCTATATGTCCGCTGCCACTGCCAATGTATTTCAAGTTACTTTTACCGTCGGTGAAAAGGAAACTATCCCTTGGGCTGAGGTGGCTGCCCCTGTTATCAACAGTGTAACTGTAGATGGGACCGGACAATTTGTGGTTGATTTCACTGCGGTCATTGACGAGTATAAGGGCGCGGAAGAAGTGCGTGTCATCATGTACTATGAGGGCAGTGAAGCAGGCGCGGTACAGATTAAGAAAGCCAGCTCCAGTGCAACCATTATGCCGATGTGGAGCGGTAATTATACCTTTAAGGTCATTGCGAAGCGAACCGGCGAAGCAGACAAGGCCAGTGCCGAGTATCCCTACAATGATTATGTTCTCCCTGTAAAGAAGCCCATTGTGGAGTTAATCCAGAACAGAGGAAACGGAACGGTTTATCTGGATTGGCTCAATGTGGAAGGCGCTGACTACTTTAATGTATACTACAAGGAAAGCAGCGCAGCAGATTACACAAAGGCTGCAGAGAATTTAACAGATGGAAACTATACGGTTGCAAATCTGACAGTAGGAACCGGCTATGATTTTAAGATAGAGGCTGTCAGAACATCGGACAATTTCACTGTAAACTATGAGGAAAAGAATTTTACGGTAACTGCGGACAGAGAGCAGAAATGGTACTTCGGTACGGTCGGCTCCGCACAGGGCACCCATGCTGTGGTTTACAATGCGGATGGCACCACGGCAAAGGCAGTGGATATGCAGACCGATGATGCTACTGTAGATAAGGGTGAGCATCAGGGAATTATGGATCCGGGAGTAGACATTGTCAATACGGATAAATATATTACATTTACCGGAACCGGCAATGGCAAGCTTTCGGATGGTGAGGAAGGATTCCAATATTTCTATACCATGTTAGACCCTAACAAGGATAATTTTGAGCTGACGGCTACCTTTGAGGTAACCCAATTGGCACAAGATAAGTTTGACAATCAGACCGGTTTTGGAATTATCGCAACGGATATGTTGGGCTATAACTATTATGGAACAAAGGGCTTATGGATTAAGCATAAACAGTTTAACTCCGTGGCTACAACTACTTATGGACTGAAGAATTTCCTTGGACAGAGAAATATCAGCGGATATACTTCCTGTGATACCACCAGTGTGGATGGCGTTACCAGAGAAACATACCAGACACAATTTAAGAACACACCGGCGCCGAAGGTGAACGAGGAGACTTTCAAAGTAGGTGACAAATATACCTTTACTTTGAAGAAGACTAACGAGGGTTATGTATCTGTCCTGAATGGAGAGGAAATCTTGTGGGAAGACCTTTCCATCACCAGCGTGCAGGAGGACGGTTCTATCTGTGTAGGTGTGTATACTGCCAGAAATGCAGGCGTAAAGATAACAGATATTAAATTTGCCTGCACGGACGACAGCACAGGCATCACGGCAGTGGACAAAGACAGCAAAGTTGCACCTTCCGCTGCGGTTCTGTCTTCTGGCACTGCAAACACAAGCTCTTATGAGTATATTTATCATCCTAATGTGGCAGGACAGCTTACGGTAACTGCTTCTGACGGAAGTGTTGTGTATGATAATGCAGTGGAAGCTTATGATGTAGTAAAGGTACCTGTTCCGGTATCCATCGGTGAAAATACCATTACTTCATCTCTGGTTCCGGATCAGTCACAGGCTTTAACCAGCTATGATACGATTACGAAAAACACCAAGGTTACCTATCAGGTGTACCGCGGTGGTATAGGTAATCTCTATGTATCTCCCGAAGGAAGCGCAGAGGGAGACGGTACCAGCAGCAGCCCCCTTGATGTAGCTACCGCAGTAAAATATGTAGCGCCGGGTCAGAAAATTATTCTTTTGAACGGCACTTACACGGGCGGCGTAACCATTGGACGGAGTGTTTGCGGTACGGCGGATAAGCATATTGTCATGGCAGCGGAAGAAACCGGCAAAGTTATCTTTGAGGGAGCCGGCCTGAATGTGGTAGGCAGTTATTGGGATATTTACGGCATTTATGTACATTATCCCGCAGGAGTGGGTATTCAGATCTGCGGTAACTATAACACCATTGAGATGTGTACCGTGGAAGGTTCCACGAATACCGGTATCCAGATCAGCCGTTCCGGCAGTGTGGACAGAGAGCCGGCATTAAAGAGTCTGTTGTGGCCTTCTTATAATCTGGTAAAGAACTGTGAATCCTTTGACTGTTGTGATGAAAAGCGCAATGATGCGGACGGATTCGCTGCAAAGCTTACCTGCGGCGAGGGTAATGTATTTTATGGATGTATCGCCCACAATAACATTGATGATGGCTGGGATTTGTTTGCAAAGGCAATCTCCGGTGAAATCGGTCAGGTAACTATTGAAAACTGTGTAGCTTACAATAACGGCTGGCTGACCTATGAAGCGGGTCAGAAGAAGTACGGTGAAGGCAATGGCTTTAAGCTTGGCGGTAATGATATGTACGGAGGTCATATCTTAAAGAACTCCGTATCCTTCGGCAATATCGCAAAGGGCATCACCAGCAACAGTTGCCCCGACTGTAAGGTTTATAATACTACTTCATACGGCAATGCAGTGGAAGGGAGCTATGCTTTCCAGTTTGCTACCAAGACAAGCAACAAGCAGCAGTGGGTTGTACAGGGATTGATTTCCGCAACCACCACGGCTACGGAAGCGGATTCCCTGCCTTACTCCTTCCATACATCAGATAACTATTTCTTTGATGGAAAGACATCTCACAATAATCAGGGTGTGACTGTTTCCGATGATTGGTTTGAGAGTGTGGACATGTCCATCGTACCTACGAGAAATGAAGACGGAACCATCAATATGCATGGTCTGCTGGTATTGACGGCGAACGCTCCCGCAGACGCAGGCGCACGCCTTGACACCACCAGCGACAAAGCAAAGTCCGTAAATCCTCTCGGCTCAGTGCCCAAGGATGATAACGAGGTTTTCGGTGACGACAATAGTGACGATGACGACGATGATGACGACGGAAGCAGCGCAGCCGGCGGCAGTGCGGCAGAGTTTGTTGCGGAAGTAGATTGGAATGCAGCAGTAAGCGCAGTCGATACCGCGGCAAAGAACAAGGCGGCAAAGAACCTTGACATTACCGCAGGAGACAGTTATGAAGTTCCCACGAATGTTTTGAATAAGCTGAAGGGAACCAATGACACCTTAGCGCTCCATTCCGGCGGCGGAATCACCTTAAGCATCACCGGAACGGATATCAAGACCAATGTGGCAGCAACCTTCAAGATGGCAATGTCCCATGGCAATGTCATTCCGGCAAGCGTGGCAAACCAGGTGCTGGCAAGCGCAACGGAGAGCAGAATCTTCAGCATGGATGATAAGTCATCCTATCCCTTCGTGGTGAATGTCCATGTGAATCTGGGCGCAGCGAACGCAGGAAAGACAGCATACCTGTATTACTATGATGAGAAGAGCAATTCCATGATGATTTCCGGCTCTTTCCGCATCACGGCTGCCGGACAGGCAATGTTTGCGATTTACCGCGGGGATGAATATATCATTGCGGTGTCTGATAAACCGGCTGCAGTAAAAGGCAAGTATGAGGTACAAAGTGGTGACAGCCTTTCCCGCATTGCAGGAAAAGCAGGAATTACCTTAAATAAACTGATGGCTGAGAACCCTCAGATTAAGAATGCGAATATGATTGTTCCGGGTCAGCAGATTAATCTTCCGTAAGGAAAGAAGGAATCATTTAGAGTTTTAAAGGAGCTGCCGCACCGGCTGGGTTTCCAGCCGGGCGGTGGCTCTTTTTTCTTTATATAATTTGCATAAATAACCGATTTTCCATAAATTTCCCATGAGCTTTCCGAAGTTAGGGCTTGCTTTTCCCACAATAATATGGTAAACTGAATCCGATGCAAAGGTGCAGTATACTATGTATACGATGTATACAATGATACAAGCAATTTGCATTATTTCGTTAAACAAGGAGGAGTAATTATGAAAAAGACCAAAGCTATTTTGGCAGTAGCGTTAGCCTCAGCTATGGTAATCGGTCTTGCAGGGTGTGGCAATAATGCCAATAACAACAGCACTCCTGTAGGCAATACCGGGGGGGCAAACGCAGGAACTGTCGGTGGGACAGGTTCTGACATGAATGTCATGCTTGAGACACCGGTGGAATCATTGGATCCTCAGGAAGCAACGGACGGTACTTCTTTTGAAGTAATCGCAAATTTCACTGACGGTCTGATGCAGATGGACGCAGACGGCAAGACAATTAATGCGCTTTGCGATCATTATGAGCTGTCTGACGATGGTTTGACCTACACTTTTTACATCCGTGAGGATGCAAATTGGAGCAACAAAACTCCCGTTACTTCCGCAGACTTTGTGTTTGCATGGCAGAGAGCGGTAGATCCGGCTGTTGCTTCCGAGTATTCTTATATGATGAGCGATATCGGTCAGATTAAGAATGCGGCGGAGATTATCGCCGGCACGAAGGATAAGAGTGAGCTTGGTGTAACCGCCGTGGACGACAAGACACTGAAGGTTGAGCTGAATGTTCCTGTCAGCTATTTCCTGTCCCTTTTGTATTTCCCTACCTATTATCCCGTAAACGAGGAGTTCTTTAACTCTTGCGGCGATACCTTTGCAACCAGTCCGGACACGGTTTTGTCCAACGGCGCATTTATTCTGGATGCATATGAGCCTGCGGCAACGGCTTTCCATTTGACCAAGAACCCGGATTATTATGACGCTGACAGAGTAAAGCTGTCAGGTTTAAATTATCAGGTGATTCAGGACTCCCAGCAGGCGCTGATGAGTTATCAGACCGGCGCGTTGGATACCACTCTGGTAAACGGCGAACAGGTGGATCAGGTTAAGGACGACCCTGAATTTCAGGCAATCGGAGCAGGATATCTCTGGTATGTAAGTCCTAATATGGATAAGGTGCCCGAGCTGGCAAACTTAAATATCCGTCTTGCCATGACCAATGCTATTGACCGTGACGCGATTGCAACGGATGTTTTGAAAGACGGTTCCACTCCTACCTATACCGCAGTTCCCATTGAGTTCGCTACAGGTCCCGACGGTTCCGACTTTGCGGCTGACCAGAAAAAGTTTTCCGATGTCTGCGCATTTGACACTGCAAAGGCAGTAGAGTATTGGGAAGCGGGTCTTAAGGAGCTTGGCATTACGGAACTTACTCTGGACATGATTGTGGATGCGGACGATGCGCCCCAGAAGGTGGCACAGGTTCTGCAGGAGCAGTGGCAGAAGAATCTTCCCGGACTGACCATCAATATTGTGGTTGAGCCCAAGAAGCAGAGAGTTATCGATATGCAGGACGGCAATTTTGAATTGGGTCTTACCCGTTGGGGACCTGACTACGCAGACCCTATGACCTATCTGGGTATGTGGATTACCGACAACAACAATAACTATGGTCTGTGGAGCAACAAGGAGTATGATGATATCATTGCTGAGTGCACCACCGGAAAACTTTGTACAGATGCGCAGGGTCGTTGGAACAGACTTTTCGATGCAGAGAAGATTGTAATGGATGAGGCAGTGATTTATCCTCTCTATACGCAGTGTAATGCAGAAATGATGTCTTCCAAGGTGACAGGCGTGGAATTCCATCCTGTTGCCCTCAATCGTGTATATAAGAATGCGGTAAAGGCAGACTAGTTCTAAATCTCGTACTAGAATATGCAGCCGCACTAAGGGTAACTTTGGTGCGGCTCATTTTTCCTAAAAGGCGAAGGAACGCCCGCGCAGGCGGGCAGATGGGAGTCAAGGTGAAGAAGTACATATTAAAGAGAGTCATCACATCAATTTTTACACTTTTGGCAATTCTGCTGATTTTATTTATCTTAATGCAGCTTATGCCCGGTTCTCCGTTTAACGATGAAAAGTTAAATCCGGATCAGCGTGAGGCATTGTATGCAAAATATGGATTGGATCAGCCGATTGTGGTACAGTTTTTTAAATATGTAGGCAATATGCTGAGGGGCGATTTGGGAGTGAGTTATAAGATTTCCAAGAATACGCCTATTGCGCAGTTGATTCAGAGCAGGCTTCCCATTTCGGTTACAATCGGAGGCGCGGCAGTATGCATTGGGGCGGTCATCGGTCTGCTTCTGGGTCTGATAGCGGCGCTAAAGCATGATACGATTGTGGACTCCCTTGCCACTGTGATTTCCGTTATCGGTGTTTCGGTGCCTTCCTATGTTTTTGCACTTGCTTTAAGTTATACCTTTGGTTTTAAACTGGGGTGGTTCCCCATGTTGTTTTCCAAACAGGATATTTTCGGTTCGGGAGTTTTGCCCAGCATATCCCTGTCCATGTTCACCATGGCATCCATTGCCAGATTTACACGGAGCGAGATGCTGGAGGTATTGGGCAGCGACTATATGCTGCTGGCAGAGAGTAAAGGGTTGTCCGGTTCGGCGTTGATTTTCCGCCATGCGCTGCGTAACGCGCTGATTCCCATTGTTACGGTGCTGGCTCCCCTGATTGTAGACTTGATGACAGGCTCTCTGGTGGTGGAGAAGATATTTGCAATTCCCGGCGTGGGAAGTCTTCTGGTGAATGCGATTCAGTCAAATGATTATAATGTGGTTATTTCACTTAGTTTTATCTATTCGGCGATGTACATAGGAATTATGCTGGTGGTGGACATCCTGTACGGAGTTATCGACCCCAGAATCCGTCTGGCAAAGAAGGGAGAGTAGGCTATGGCAAAAGCAAAGACTGTAAATGTTTCAAAGACAGCGGATGCCTATATCCCGGTGGATGCTGATTTCAAATTAAAAAATAATGCAAACGAGATTGAGATTGATGAAAATTTTGCGGCGCAGAACTTTTGGAAAGATGTATTTATCCGTTATTTCCGCAAAGCAAGCGCAGTCATCGGATTGCTTTTGATAGTGGTGATTACGCTTCTGGCGGCGGCAGGTCCCGGCATGAATCAATATACTTATTCCGGGCAGGAGCTGAGTCAGAAAAACTTTGCACCCAGAATTAAGGCGTTGGAAAAATTCGGGATTTTTGACGGCAGTGAGACCATAAGTACCACTACCGGTTCAAAAACCATTAATTATTATATAGAAAAAGGTCTGAATGATGTAGAGTATTGGTTCGGAAGCGATAATTTCGGCCGCGATATCTGGACAAGAACATGGGAAGGCGCAAGAGTTTCCCTGATTATTGCTATCGCCGCAGCGATTATCGATATGGTAATCGGCATGAGTTACGGTTTGATTTCCGGGTATTTCGGCGGCAAGGTGGATATCGTGATGCAGCGATTTTTGGAGGTGGCAAACGGTATTCCCAGACTGGTGATTGTGACTTTGCTGCTTTTGGTGCTGCAGCCCGGAATGCTTACGATTATCTGCGCACTGATGCTGACGGAGTGGGTGGGCATGAGCCGTATTGCCCGCGCGGAGATGCTGAAATTAAAGGAGCAGGAATTTGTGCTGGCTTCCCGGACTTTGGGTGCAGGGCATTTCTTTATCATCTTTAGGGAAGTGTTGCCCAATATTATCGGACCCATTATCACACAGGTAATGTTTTCCATCCCTACGGCTATTTTTACGGAGGCTTTCTTAAGCTTTGTGGGTCTGGGAATTCCGGTGCCGCAGTGTTCTCTGGGTTCGCTGATTTCAGAGGGCTTTAACAGCTTTACCACGCATCCGTATCAGATTATACCGCCCATTGTGGTGATGGCGCTTTTGATGTTAAGCTTTAATCTGGTGGCGGACGGATTGAGGGAAGCCCTTGACCCGAAGATGAAAGAGATGTAAGCGCGAAAAGATTTTCTAAAGCATCAAAAAACGCTGCTTAAGAAAATCTAAGTTTCGCGCGAAAGAAGCGCAGAGCGCTTCTTTGCAGAGAGGATATTAGGTAATGGCGAAACTAGTTTATTGGCAAGTGTCATTGTGGGAATTACATATTCCACCGCAGACACGCTCTCGCTTTGGTCTGCTTGTGGAACATGCAATCCCCACAATTCGGCTTATGGAGAGCGAGTTTCGCAATTCCTTGAAAATATAGAGAAAAGAAGAACAGAGAAAAAGAGGAAGGAAAGAGGTAGGAGATGTCAGAAGAAAAAATCCTTCAGATAAGAGACCTTGATATTACTTTTCGCACCACGGCGGGAGAGGTTCATGCCATCCGCGGGGTGAATATTGATTTACATAAAGGGGAAACGGTTGCTATCGTAGGCGAGTCCGGTTCCGGCAAATCCGTTACCATGAAAGCGGCAATGGGAATCCTTGCATCCAATGCAACCGTGACCAACGGAACCATTGAATTTTCCTATCATCATGCGGATGGAAGCCCGGAGACTATTGACATTCTGCAGAAGGATAAGAAATGGATTCGCAGGCATATCAACGGCAAGCGCATCGGTATGGTGTTTCAGGACCCCATGACCAGCTTGGACCCTACCATGACCATCGGCAAACAGATTATGGAAGGTATGATCTGGCATTATAAAACTCCCAAGAAAGAGGCATGGGACAAGGCGGTAGGGCTGTTAAAAGAGGTAGGGATCGAGGATGCGGAAAAGCGCATGAAAAACTATCCCCACCAGCTTTCCGGCGGTATGAGGCAGAGAGTGGTGATTGCCATTGCCTTGGCGTGCAATCCCGACCTGCTAATCTGCGATGAACCTACCACGGCTTTGGATGTGACCATTCAGGCAAAAATTATTGAGTTGATTCGCAGAGTGCAGAAGGAAAGAGGAATCTCTGTTATTTATATCACGCATGATCTGGGAGTGGTTGCAAAAGTGGCGGATTATGTAAATGTCATGTATGCCGGCAAAATCGTGGAAAAGGGCACCATCAACGAAATTTTCTATGACCCCAGACATCCTTACACATGGGGGCTGTTATCCGCAATGCCGGATTTGGATACGGATGATGAAAGACTTTACACCATCCCCGGTTCTCCGCCCAACCTTTTGCATGAAAAGGCAGGAGATGCTTTTGCGCCCAGAAACCGTTATGCATTAGAGGTGGACGACAAGGCGGACCCTCCCATGTTCCAAATTACGGACACCCACTATGCGGCAACCTGGCTGTTAGATAAAAGGGCTCCCAAGGTAGAAATGCCTGCAGAGCTTCGGGCAAGGCTGGACCGTATGAAGAAGGAGGCTGAAAGCTATGGCAGTTGATTATAATGCAGCACCGATTCTTATGGTGGAAGGCTTAAAGCAGTATTTTAAGGTAAGCAGCAGTTTTACCGTACACGCTGTGGAAAATGTGTCTTTTCGGATTTATCCCGGGGAAACTTATGGTCTGGTGGGAGAGTCCGGTTCCGGCAAATCCACTATCGGAAGGAGCATTATCAGGCTCTATGACCCCACAGATGGGAAGATTGTATTTAACGGAACGGATATCAGCGGCAGGCTGAATAAGGAGAAAAATCAGACACTCCGCACTCAGATGCAGATGATTTTCCAAGACCCCATGGCTTCCTTGAATCCGAGGAAAAAGATTGGGAGCATCATCGGTGAAGGTCTGGACATTCACCACATGTATAAAAGCAGTGCGGAACGGGATGAAAAGATAAAGGCAATCTTACAGAAGGTAGGGCTTGCGCCGGAGCACGCGACCCGTTTTCCCCATCAGTTTTCCGGCGGACAGAGGCAGCGCGTGGGCATTGCCAGAGCGTTGATCATGAATCCTAAGCTGATCATTGCGGACGAGTGTATTTCTGCATTGGATGTGTCCATTCAGGCACAGGTGGTCAATCTGATGAAGGATATCCAGCAGGAGACGGGAGCGGCATATCTTTTTATTGCCCATGACCTGTCCATGGTAAAATATATTTCCGACCGCATCGGCGTGCTTCATCTGGGGCACTTGCTGGAGACAGGCACAACGGAGGAAATTTTCTCCAATCCCATCCATCCCTACACCAAGAGCCTGCTTTCCGCGATTCCGGCGCCCAATCCCGTGGTGGAAAAGAACCGTACGGCGTTATCCTATGATTATAAGACTTCCGGAATTGACTATAACTTAGGAAGTGACCATCTGGTGGACGGCACCCATTTCGTGAAATGTACCGATGCGGAATTTGAAAAGTGGACGGCATAAACGGAAAAAAGAGACTACTGCTTTTTTTCCCGTTTATTCCGTTCCCGCAAATCTGTAAAAAATAGCTTTAACAGTTCGCTGCACTCCTCTTCCAGAATGCCTCTGGTGACGCAGACCTGATGATTGAACTGCGGCATTTCCAGAATATTTAAGACGGAGCCTGCGCATCCTGCCTTGGGATTCATGCAGCCCAGCACTACCTCGGGAATCCTTGCCTGTACGATTGCGCCGGCGCACATCTGGCAGGGTTCCAAAGTCACATACAGAGTGCATTCTTCCAGCCTCCAGTCACCTATGATTTTGCCGGCTTTTTTGATAGCGGTAATCTCCGCGTGGGCAAGGGTGCTTTTATCGGTGTTCCGCCGATTATATCCGCGCCCGATAATTTTTCCTTTGTGTACAATGACGCATCCTATGGGCACTTCACCTAATGCATAGGCCTTCTTTGCCTGTTTCAAGGCTTCTTTCATATATTTTTCCTGTACGGATATGATAGTGGGCATGTATTTTCCGGCTCCTTTATGTAGAAAACTCGTCTTTAATAGCATTCTATCAAATCAAAGAAGTTTGTCAATTATTGCTTAGAAATATTTTTCTCAAAAGGCTTGACAACTGTTATGTGCTGTTATATACTGTTTATTAACAGCAGGAGGATTATTATGAAAATAATTATCAACAATTCATCCATGGTGCCGATTTATGAGCAGATTATGGGGCAGATTAAAAATATGATCATACAGGGGGAATTGCGGGAAAACGATGTTCTGCCCTCTGTCCGCGCTCTGTCCAAAGAGTTAAAGATCAGCGCCCTGACGGTCAAGAAGACATATGACATTTTGGAGGAAGAGGGTTTCACTGTCACGGTTCACGGCAAGGGAACCTATGTTGCTGCTGCCAATAAGGAGCTGCTGTTGGAAGAACAGAGAAAAGAAATCGAAACCGATTTGGAAAAGGCCATACAAAAAGGCAGGCGGTGCGGATTAGAGAACGGGCAGCTTAAGGAAATATTTGAACTTTTATTAGAAGAGGAGTAAAAAGCGGAGAAGACATAAGAAAGGATGATAGCTATGGTCAAGGTTCAAAATGCAGTGAAAAATTATAAAAATTTTCATTTGAAATGTTCCATGGAAGCGCTGCCCGGCAGGGTGACAGGAATCGTGGGTCAGAACGGCGCAGGCAAAAGCACCCTCTTTAAATTGATTCTGGGATTGATTTCCCTTGATGGCGGAGCCATTGAGATTTTGGAAACGGACAGCAGGAAGTTTAAGAAGCCGGATAAGCAGAAAATCGGAGTGGTACTGCCGGATTCAGGCTTCAGCGAATATTTTACCATTAAGGACATGATTCCGATTCTGGACAGTTTTTATGACAGGTTTCAGAAGGAGCGCTTTTTGGAATTGTGTGAGCGCTTTGCGTTGCCCCTCAATAAGCAGACAAAAGAGTTTTCCACCGGCATGAAGACAAAATTGAAAATCATTATTGCGACTACCCATGATGCTTCTCTATTGATATTGGATGAACCTACTGTGGGGATGGATGTGATTGCGAGAGGGGAATGCTTTGAGATTCTGCGGGAATTTATGGAAGCGAGGGAAGAAAATGCAATCCTTATCAGTTCCCATATTTCATCCGATTTGGAGGGAATCTGTGACGAACTGTATATGATTCACGGAGGAGAGATTATTTTCCATGAGGATGTGGATGCGCTGTTGGGAGAATACGGCATTTTAAAAGTGGATGCGGAACAGTATGAGAAGCTGGATAAGACTTATCTTTTAAAGGTCAAGCAGGAAACTTATGGTTACAGATGCCTGACAGGGCAGCGGCAATTTTATCTGGAAAATTATCCGGAGATTGCCATTGAAAAAGGAAATATTGACGAGCTGATTGTATTGATGATTTTGAGCCAAGGTTCGCAGGGTACGGAAAGGTAGGATGATTGCTATGAAAGGATTGCTGGTGAAGGATTTTAAAATAATATTCAGAGTGCAGAGGTTCACGATGCTCATGATGCTGGCATTTCTCATATGCTTTGGTTATATGGGAATGGCATCCATGACCATGGGCTATATGGTTTTTCTGGCAGTATTTATCAGCGTGAACACCATCAGTTATGATGAGTTTAATAACGGAACCCTGTTTTTATTTACCCTTCCCTTCGAGCGGAAGGAATATGTGGCAGGCAAATATGTGCTTGGGATTTTGTTGGGAATTATGGGCGCTGTCATTAGTTTTTTGGCAGTCATTATTATGACAGTGATAAGGAACAAACCCGTGGAATGGGCGGAGTATCTGTTTACCATATTGATTCTTTTAGCTGTGAGCATCCTGATGCTGGCAGTGGCGCTTCCCATACATCTTGCATTCGGCATGGTACATGGCCGGTATATCACCCTGTTGTTTTATGTCGCAATAGGAGTTCTCGGCACGAATGCCCTCATACGCTTAGAGGAATTTGGCATAGCCCGCGAGGAGATTGCGTTATGGTTTCAAGGGAGCAAGGGAGTGCCTTTAGTGATTCTTGCCGTGGCGGTTTATCTGATCTGTATGGCAGTTTCGTATATGATCAGCTTAAGGATTGTGGAAAAGAAAGATTTGTAAAGATATGTCGATGGTGCTTATTTTAAATGCCATAGGGCTCTTATGCGGATTTTTTCATCAGGAAATTTTTATGTATATTTTATTTGGCATTACATGGACCGCTTTTTTCTATGACTACGAAAAGCTTACATGGCCTTTTTATGAGAAAATGACCAGAGGAGAATCGGACATTATTGTCACAAATGTCAGGATGATGAATCTGGTCACAGTGGTAATTGTATTAGTCAGTGTCTATAGTTTAATGCTCATAAAAATGAATAAAATCTGTGTTATAATGTCAATGGTTCAGTTTATGATAATGCAAGGAATTAAGGCATATCGTCAAAGTACAACAAAAAATATAGCAATATTAATAGGAGCTTTGGTTGAATTAGCGGCGGCATTTTTATTATGAAGGGAATATTACATAATAAATCGCTTTAAAAGGTGAAGTTTGTGTGCAATTATAATAAATCTGTAAAAAACAGAAGAAATTCTCGCTTTTTAGTTGACAAACTCGAATATTTGGACTAAACTATGCAATGTCGAGTAAAAAATATTAATGAGATAAAGTTTGTCCGTTTAAAAGAAGGGAGACGTCATTATGGCAGTAACAAAGAAAACAATTGCTACCACACCTGTAGCGGCTACCAAGGCTGAAGCGTCTAAGGAAGCAGCTAAAGCAGTGACTCAGGCAACCCCGGTTAAGACAGTAAAAGAAGAGGCATCTGCAAAGAAAGAAACCGCAGTAAAGAAGACTCCGGGAAGAAAGCCCGGCTCAAAGAAGGCTGACACTGCAAAGAAAACAGAAACCGCAAAGAAGGCGCCTGCAAAGAAAGCAGAGATGCAGACAGATTTACATATTCAGTACAGTGGAAAATCTTATTCTCAGGATGAACTGATGAAGATTGCCAAGGATGTATGGAAATATGACCTGAAGCAGAAGGTTTCTGCCCTGAACAGCATTAAGCTGTATGTTAAGCCTGAAGAGAATGTTGCTTATTATGTGATGAATGATGAATTCACCGGACATTTTAATATTTAACAGCAGCATAACAAGTTGTATTTTTGCGAACAATGAGAGTCATGCCAAGCAGGAAAACTTGGCATGATTTTTTTGTGACCGTTTCTTTCTTTTCGGCATCCAATATATGTAAAGCGGCTTTTACAGAGCAAAATTGATTTTAATATTAATTTTATAATTATTTTTGTGAAAACCTGTTGACAATACGGAAGCAGAATGATATTTTATGTTAAGGAGATATTAGCACTCTTTGCAAGTGAGTGCTAATAACAAGTCAAAACCGGGGGGCCAATTATTCGGAAAGGAGTCGGGGCGGTGCAGATGGACGAAAGAAAAACCAAGATTCTGCAGGTTATTATCCGCAATTATCTGGAGACAGGGGAGCCGGTGGGCAGCAGAACCATTTCCAAGTATACGGATTTGAATTTAAGCTCTGCTACCATCCGGAACGAAATGGCGGATTTGGAAGAAATGGGGTATATTTTACAGCCCCATACCTCGGCGGGCAGGATTCCTTCCGACAAGGGCTACCGCTTCTATGTGGACACTCTGATGGAGGCCAAGGAGCGGGAGATGGTGGAGATGAAGGATATGCTGTTAGAGCGGCAGGATAAGCTGGAAATGGTGCTTAAGCAAGTGGCAAAGGTGCTTGCGCAGAATACCCAGTATGCCGCCATGATTTCCGCTCCCCAGACCCATCGCAATAAACTGAAATTCATACAGTTATCCCGGGTGGATGCGGAGCAGATTCTGGCGGTTATCGTGGTGGAAGGCAATGTGGTGAAAAACAAAATGCTTTCCGTGGCGGAGGAGCTTCCGGACGAGATTTTATTGAAGCTGAATCTTTTATTGAACACCCATTTGAACGGTCTGTCCATAGAAGAAATCAGTTTGGGCATGATAGACGCCATGAAACAGCAGGCAGGCATTCACAGCGACATTGTAAGCGGAGTGATAGATGCCGTGGCGGAAGCGATTCGCGCGGACGAAGACTTGGAAATCTATACCAGCGGTGCCAACAATATTTTCAGGTATCCGGAATTGGCGGATCAGGAAAGAGCCAGCGAATTGATCAATACATTTGAAGAAAAGCAGTTGCTCAGCGGGCTGCTGCAGGATAATTCTTCCGGGCAGGACCACACAGGCATTCAGGTATACATCGGAGATGAAACGCCTGTGCAGAGCATGAAGGATTGCAGCGTAGTTACGGCAACCTATGAATTGGGCGAAGGAATGAAGGGCACCATAGGGATTATCGGACCAAAGCGTATGGATTATGACAAAGTAGTGGGAACATTAAAAACTTTGCAGAATCAGTTGGATGAGATATATAAGGCTGAGGAGAAAGGAAATGATGAAAGATGACAGAACAGGAAAAGGAAGATTTAAAGGAGACCAAAACCGAGGATAAGGATTCGGAGGAAATTGCTTCCGGGCAGGAAATGGAAACATCCGCGGAGGCTGTGCAGGAAGAAGCCGCAGAGGCGGTACAGGAAGACGAAGCAAAAGAGAATCCGGAAAATGCGGAGGAATCTTCCGAAGAAGGAGCCGGTGAGACGCAGGGCGGCATGAGCTGGGCTGAAAAGCGGGCAGCAAAGAAACAGGCAAAGCAGGATAAGAAAGAGGACGCCTACAAGGAAAAAATTGAACAGTTGGAAGACCGGGTGAGGCGCCAATTGGCGGAATTTGAAAATTTCCGCACCCGCTCGGAGAGAGAAAAGCAGGCTATGTTTGAGATGGGCGCCAAAAGCATTATCGAAAAGATGCTTCCTATAGTGGATAATTTTGAGAGAGGGCTTGACACGGTGGCGGCGGAAGATAAAGAAAAGCCGTTTGTGGGCGGAATGAATCTGGTTTACCGCCAGCTTATGACAGAGCTTGACAATCTGGGCGTGAAGCCTATCGAGGCGGTGGGAAAGGAATTTGACCCGAATTTTCATAATGCGGTGACTCAGGTGGAAAGTGAAGAATACGAGTCCGGCATAGTGGCGCAGGAACTGCAAAAAGGCTACACCTACCATGGTACAGTGGTAAGGCATAGTATGGTAGCGGTTACCATATAAGTTTATATGCTTAACCCGTGCAGCACAGCGCTGCATAGGATGAAATAGAAAACAATCAATAGGAAACGGATAATAGGAGGATTTTATTATGAGCAAGATTATCGGTATCGACTTAGGAACAACCAATAGCTGTGTAGCTGTTATGGAGGGCGGAAAGCCCACTGTTATCGCAAATGCGGAAGGTGCAAGAACGACACCTTCCATCGTGGCATTTACCAAAACCGGTGAGAGACTGGTAGGAGAGCCTGCAAAGCGTCAGGCGGTGACCAATGCGGAGAAGACCATTTCTTCCATCAAGAGGGATATGGGTACGGACAAGGGACGCACCATTGACGATAAGAAATATTCTCCCCAGCAGATTTCCGCTATGATTCTGCAGAAGCTTAAGGCGGATGCGGAAAGCTATCTGGGAGAAAAAGTAACCGAGGCGGTTATTACGGTTCCGGCATATTTTAATGATGCCCAGCGTCAGGCTACCAAGGATGCGGGAAAGATTGCAGGCTTGGAAGTAAAGCGTATCATCAACGAGCCTACGGCGGCAGCGCTTGCTTATGGTCTAGACAATGAGAAAGAACAGAATATCATGGTATATGACTTGGGCGGCGGTACTTTTGATGTGTCCCTGATTGAAATCGGAGAGGGTATTATCTCTGTGCTTGCCACCAACGGCGATACCCATTTGGGCGGCGATGATTTTGATAACAAAGTGATTCAGTGGATGCTTAGTGAGTTTAAGAAGGCGGAAGGCGTAGACCTGTCCAACGATAAAATTGCAATGCAGAGATTGAAGGAAGCGGCAGAGAAGGCAAAGAAGGAATTGTCCAGCGCAACGACCACCAATATCAATCTGCCGTTCATCACTGCAACGGCAGAAGGTCCCAAACACTTTGATATGGATTTGACCCGTGCGAAATTTGACGAGTTGACTCATGATTTGGTGGAAAAGACTGCGATTCCCGTGCAGAATGCCATGAGAGATGCAGGACTTACCAATGCGGATTTGGGTCAGGTTATTCTGGTAGGCGGTTCCACCCGTATTCCTGCAGTACAGGAAAAGGTAAGACAGCTTACCGGCAAAGAGCCCAGCAAGTCCTTGAATCCCGATGAGTGTGTGGCAGTGGGCGCTTCCATTCAAGGCGGTAAGCTGGCAGGCGATGCAGGCGCGGCAGAAATCCTGCTTCTGGATGTTACTCCGCTGTCCCTGTCCATTGAGACGGCAGGCGGTATTGCCACCAGATTAATTGAGAGAAATACCCGTATTCCCGCAAACCACAGTCAGGTATTCTCCACCTTTGAGGATAATCAGACAGCGGTAGATATCAATGTGGTACAGGGTGAGAGAGAATTTGCAAGAGATAACAAATCTCTGGGACGCTTCCGTCTGGACGGTATCGTGCCTGCTCCCAGAGGAATCCCTCAGATAGAAGTTACTTTCGATATTGATGTAAACGGTATCGTAAATGTTTCCGCAAAAGATTTGGGAACCGGCAAAGAACAGCACATTACCATTACCGCAGGCTCCAATATGTCCGATGCGGAAATTGAGAAGGCTGTAAAGGAAGCAGCGGAATTTGAAGCGCAGGATAAGAAGAGAAAGGAAGCAGTGGAGACTGTCAATGATGCGGATTCCTTTGTATTCCAGACAGAGAAAGCTTTGAATGAAGTGGGCGATAAGATCAGTGACAGCGAGAGAACTCAGGTACAGGCGGATGTGGAGGCAGTAAAGAGCGTTCTTGCCAGAGTCAAGGATGACGCTGCCAATGCAAGCGACAGCGATTTAGATGAGCTGAAAGCGGTAAAAGAAAAACTGACAAACAGCGCACAGACCGTATTTACCAAGATGTATGAAAATATACAGGCACAACAGCAGGCAGGAGCAGCGGGCGCAGCAGAGGGCGCATCCTCCGGTGCGGCTTCAAACGGAGGAAATGCCGGTGCGGCAAGCGGTTCTGCTCCGGAAGATGATGTGATTGATGCGGATTTCCGCGAGGTCTAAATGTGAGAAGAATTTCTAAGCCTGCAAAGTACGCAGGCTAAGAAATTCTATGTCTCACATCGAAGAATGCCTTGAAAAGAAGGCATTCTTCCCATGAAGTGTGAAAAGTATCTGCTCATGCCAGAGGGCAGTTTCGCAAAGGCGGTATAGCCGCCTAAGAGGTACTAAGTTTCACACAGCCTATTGACCTGTCAATTTATTGACCTGTCAATTTATTGACCTGTCAATTTATTGACAGTGGGATGCTTTGTGCCTGCGGCGGGCATATAAAAGTTTGAACGAATGGAGTTGTTACTATGGCAGAGCAGAAGCGGGACTATTATGAAGTTCTTGGTGTGGATAAAAATGCAGATGAGGCTGCTATCAAAAAAGCATATCGTACTCTGGCAAAGAAATATCATCCGGACATGAATCCCGGTGATGCGGATGCCGAAAAGAAATTTAAAGAGGCATCGGAGGCGTATGCCGTGCTCAGTGACCCTGAAAAAAAGAGCAAATACGACCAGTTTGGTCATGCTGCTTTTGATGGCATGGGCGGCGGAGGCTTTGACTTTTCCGGTATGGATTTTTCCGGTGTGGATTTGGGAGATCTTTTCGGTGACTTTTTTGGTGATTTCTTTGGAGGAGGCCGCAGCAGAGGGCGCAGTAACGGACCTATGAAGGGAGCCAATCTGCATACCAGCGTAAGACTTACTTTTGAGGAGGCCGTGTTTGGCTGTAAGAAGGAAATCGAGCTCACGGTAAAAGAAACCTGTAAGACCTGTAACGGAAGCGGCGCAAAGCCGGGGACCACGCCGGAAACCTGTCCTAAATGCGGAGGAAAGGGGCAGGAGGTGACCACCCAGCGCTCTCCTTTCGGCGGCATTGTCCGCAGAGTGCAGACTTGTCAAAACTGCGGCGGCAGCGGTAAAGTAATCAAAGAAAAATGTTCCGACTGCAGCGGCACAGGCTATATCCCTATGAAAAAGCGCTACGCCATAGATATTCCGGCGGGTATTGAAAACGGCAGGGCAGTGACGCTGCCCGGGCTTGGTGAGCCGGGCGTGAACGGCGGCCCCAGAGGGGATGTCAGAGTGGAAGCCATTGTAAGCAGACACCCTATTTTTCAGAGACAGGATATGAATATTTTTTCCACAGTGCCCCTGTCCTTTGCGGTAGCCGCATTGGGCGGTGAAATCCTGATAGATACGGTGGACGGTAAGGTGATTTACGATGTGAAGCCGGGCACCCAGACGGACACTAAGGTGCGTCTGAAAGGCAAAGGAGTTCCTTCTTGGAGAAATAAGGACATCAGAGGCGACCACTATGTGACTTTGGTGGTACAGGTGCCTGATAAACTCAAGTCCGAGGCAAAGGAACTACTCAAACAGTTCGACGAGCTGACCGGCGACTCCCTGAATGCAGTAAAGCGCGCAACCGCGCAGAACGCGGAGAATAACGGGAAAGACCCCAAGGACACTAAGGATGCGAAAGACACTAAGAAAAAGAAATTTTGGAAGTAAAGATTAAGATGCGCCCAAGACAAATTTCTCTGTCTTGGGCGGTTTTTGATAGTTATCATGGTATTCAATTTTGCAGATTCTCTTTGTTTCCGTCTATTATTGGCTATATAACTGTATCATCCAACAGGAAATCAAGCACTCCGATATTTAATATGCCGTTTTCATCGTACCAGCGTTTTCTGATATCATATCGAACAATAATTTTGGGAAATGAATCGCCGATGAGAGAAAATGGTTTATTTTCAGCAACAGCTTTTTCTGCTGTTTCGAGGGCATATGCAGACTGAATGTAGACTTTTTTCCCGCCGCGCGTTGCAATGAAATCAATTTCTCTTGACACCTGAGAGGGTTTCCTTTTTTCGCTTTTCTCAATAGAAGTTACAATACCCACATCTACCGCCCAACCGCGGATAATCAATTCATTAAAAATAATATTCTCCATAATGTGAGTCATTTCCTGCTGGCGGAAGCCGATTCGGGCATTCCGCAGTCCGACATCTTCGCAGTAATACTTGTTGGGATAGTCAAAATAGTTCTTACCTTTTACATCCCAGCGTTTGCACTCACTGAACAGAAATGCATCCAAAAGATGGTTCATGTAGGTATTCACGGTATTATTTGCCACGATATTTTCTCCGGAGCGCTTCTGCTTGGAGTTTAATGTGTTCGTTACATTGGTAGGATTGGTGAGTGAACCAACGGAGGAGCATAGCAAATCAAGGGTGGAAGCCAATACATCCTCCCGTTGTACTTTTTTGCGCTCCACAATGTCTTTCAGGTAGACTTCCGAGAATAGGGACTGCAAGTAGTTCATTTTAGCTTCGTCGGTAGGACGAGAAAGCACAAGCGGCATACCGCCAAAAAAAGCATAATTTTCAAATACTTCTGCCTTGTCGCCGCCGAGGGCTGAATAAACTTCTGCAAAACTCAGAGGATGAACTCTGATTTCATCGCTGCGCCCGCGAAATTCAGTAAGGATATCATTGGACAACATTTTGGAGTTGCTGCCGGTGACATAAATGTCCAGATTGGATAGGGACTTCAAATCGTTGAGGGCGTCATAGAAGGTGATAGCCTTGCCGGCTTTGTTGTAGGGGTTCGGCACTTTGTCCGACATCTGGATTTCGTCAACAAACAGATAGAATTGCTCAGTATGTCCCTCGACGATGCTACGGACATGGCTTGCAAGCTCTAAAGGATTGCGGAAGCGGATGTCTTTCACCAAATCTAACTCAAGGCTCAAAATGTTAGCATCGGAAACGCCCTGCGCCAGCAAATGCTTTTTAAACAGAGTGCGGAGCAGATAAGACTTACCGCATCTGCGAATGCCGGTAATGACTTTGACCTGCCCATCCCACATATAAGAGATAAGTTTTTGCAAATACACATCTCGTTTAATCTCCATAGAAACCTCACTGAAAACTTGGTCGACATGCATGAGTAACTTTTCAATAATAGTATTATACCATCTTCGGAAGAAAATACAAGGTGGAATATTTCCGATGATGTTATAGTCTTTTTCAATTTTGGACCCCAAAACGATATTTTATTGCGATTGGAAGGGATATATGATAGAATTTCTGTGTTACAGTATGACAAATTTTCAGTTGAACGGAAATATCAGGAGATTATCATATAATGCAAAATGTCATATTTCTGCCCTTTGCAATGGTATTATTTTTTGTTTTTCGCATGATATTTAAACGGGCTGTATTTTATCATGCCGGAAGGAAAGAATGGATTACCGATATCAAATGGTATCATTATGTCATGTATTATGCTTTGATGGCTTTCTTTACCGGGGTGCTGTTGATACCGTTTTTTCCGGAAACGGTTATGCAGATTGGCAAATTCTATGAATTACACCAAGGTAAAACTTTTGTATCAGTAAATGATAAGGAACTTGATGAGTTAAATAAGGGGTTGCCGGGATTGCCCTATAAGGAAGAAGTTTTTAAATATGAGGTTTTAAGCAGTGTGAAACCGGCAAAGTTAGTTGATGTAGTATTTCCCGAAACGATAGAATATCAACGCCAGCTTAAACAATTGTGGGTTGATATAGGACTATACAGTGCTGTTCAATATGATTTTGACAAAGAATTTGAAGTTCATTACGATACAGACAATAAAAATTATTACATACTTGCGGACGGGAAAAAGTTTGCCGATATGGAAGTGAAGCGGACAATGTTTTTTAAGGTAATCTACGCTCACTACTATTGGGCGGTACTGTTAGATGATGAAAGTTGAAAGTGCAAAGAACTGATGGCAGAAAATGATTTTGATAAATAAAAAAAGGAGAAACAAGAGCAGTTATGAAGTGGGTTAAATTTCGTATCAAGACAATTACCGAGGCGGAGGATGTGATTATCAGCACCTTGTATGATATCGGGCTGGAGGGCGCGCAGATTGAGGACAAAATACCCCTGACTGCGTTGGAAAAGGAGCAGATGTTTGTGGACATTCTGCCGGAGGGACCGGAGGATGACGGCATTGCCTATTTAAATTTTTTTGTGGAAGAGCAGGAAAACGCATTCTTAAATTTACAGGGAGAAGAACTTACAAAGGAAGATGTGGCAGCCAAAATAGGGGAACAGTTAGAGGAGCTGCGTGAGTTTATGGATATCGGAGAGGGCGTCATTACGGTAGACGAAACCGAGGATATCGATTGGATTAATAACTGGAAGCAGTATTTCCACCAATTTTATATTGATGACATTTTGGTGATTCCGTCATGGGAGGAAATCGAGCCTGAAGACTCGGCAAAGATGGTGCTTCATATTGACCCGGGGACGGCGTTTGGCACGGGAATGCATGAAACCACGCAGCTTTGTATCCGGCAGCTTCGCAAATATATCACTCCCGAAACAAGACTTTTGGATGTGGGGACGGGCAGCGGAATTTTGTCCATTCTGTCTTTAATGTTTGGGGCAAAACATGCGTTAGGGACGGATTTGGATCCCTGCGCGATAGAAGCGGTCAGGCAGAACTGTGAGGATAACAAAATTGCGCCGGAGCAGTTTGAGCTGATCATCGGGAATATTATCACGGATAAAGAGGTGCAGGACAAGGCGGGATACGGATGCTATGATATCGTGGCGGCAAATATTCTGGCGGAGGTGCTGGTGCCCCTGACTCCCATAATCGTAAACCAATTAAAGCCCGGCGGAATTTATATCACCTCCGGCATTATAAATGATAAGGAAAAGACCGTGGTGGAAGCCGTGGAGGCAGCAGGATTTAAAGTAGTGGAAGTGACTTATCAGGGTGAGTGGGTAAGTGTCACTAGTAGGAAGCCGGTGTGATTGTGGAATCTCACAAGTTACAAAGCTTTGCAATGTCCTAAAGGAACCTGACCATGAAAGGAGAGCTGCCCATGTATCAATTTTTTGTGGAACCTTCTCAGATAGATGAAAATGACAATCGTGTCATAATTACAGGAAGCGATGTGAACCACATAAAGAATGTACTGCGCATGAAGCAGGGAGAAGAAATTACCGTAAGTAACGGGCAGGATGCCAAAGAATACCGCTGCGGAATCCTTTCTTTTGAAGAGGACAGAATTATCTGTGAACTTCGATTTATTAAGGAGGATGGCGTGGAGCTGCCCTCCAAAGTATTTTTATTTCAGGGGCTCCCCAAGGGAGATAAGATGGAGTTCATCATTCAAAAGGCAGTGGAGCTCGGGGTATATCAGGTGATACCGGTAGCGGCAAAAAGGTGTGTGGTGAAGCTGGATGAGAAAAAGGCAAAAGCCAAAGTTTCCAGATGGCAGGGCATTGTGGAAGCGGCGGCAAAGCAGAGCAAGCGGAGTATCATTCCGAAAGTGGCTGATGTGATGGATTTTGCGCAGGCGTTACAGTTTGCGGCGGATATGGATGTTAAGTTAATTCCTTATGAATTGGCAAAAGGTATGGAGAAAACCAAAGCAATTTTCGGTCGGCTTAAGGCAGGGCAGAGCATTGCGGTTTTTATCGGACCGGAGGGTGGATTTGAGGAAAAGGAAATAGCCATGGCGCTTGAGAAAGGAATGGAGCCCGTCACTCTGGGAAAGCGGATTCTGCGCACGGAAACCGCAGGGCTTGCGGTGTTGTCGTGGATTATGTATTTTTTGGAGAGTTGAATATGCAGGAGGAATTTAAGATTTGGGGAAGATGTTGATGTTTTAGATAAGAAGCTGGGCGGAAAGGGCTTTCCGGGATATCGGAAGGTCTTTTTGTGCATAAAAATCAATTGACAGTCAATGTCTACTGTGGTAGACTAAACACAGAGAGTCTACACGGTTAGACAAGGAGGTTGTTTATGAATATACCAAAGATTCACGAAAGCGAATATCGTTTCTGTTTGATTATGTGGGAGCATGAACCTGTTACCGCGGTAGAACTTGTAAAGCTGTGTCAGGAACAGTTAGGGTGGAAGCGGACCACCACTTATACCGTTATCAAGCGCCTTGGAGAGCGAGGCGTTCTTATGAATGATAACGGAACCGTCACCGCTCTGGTTTCTAAGGATGATGCGCAGGCATATGAGATTGATGAGCTGGTTGAGAAGAAGTTTGAAGGCTCACTGCCCGCTTTCATAGCGGCATTTACTAAGCATCAGGCTCTTTCCGATAAGGAGCTTGACGAAGTGCAGTGTATGATTGACCGCATCAGGAAAGGGGAAGTGTGAGAAGAATTTCTAAGCCTGCAAAGTACGCAGGTTAAGAAATTCTAAATCTCACACTGTTGATTGTTTGTACCGCTGAAGCGGCATGTTTGGAAGTGTGAGAAGTACTAAGTCTCACACCGAAACACGCATGAAAGTTCGCAGATTATGGAAAGGCATGGTGATTATAGTGAGTGAAATTTTTTTGAAAGTCATGAATTTAAGCATATCGGCGGCATGGCTGATTCTGGTGGTGATGATACTCAGAATCGCTTTCAAAAAAGCTCCTAAGTGGATTTCTGTTTTACTGTGGGGCATCGTGGCATTGCGGCTTTCGCTTCCGTTTTCCGTCGAGAGCAAGCTGAGCCTGCTTCCCAGCGCGGAAACGATTCCCGTGAGTATCATGAGCAGCGGGACGGACACTGCCCCTGCCATTGACAGTGGAATTTATGCTATTAACAGAGTGGTAAATCCGATCATTCAATCTAATGTAACGGCGGCGGATGCAGGGGCAAATCCGCGGCAGATAACAATAGAAATTCTTTCATATATCTGGGGCTTCGGCGCCGCGCTGCTGCTTCTTTATGCTGCTGTCAGTTATTGGCGTTTGCACCGTAAAGTGGGTGCCGCCGTTTTATATGATGACAATATTTTCCAAAGTGAAAAGGTAAGTTCTCCTTTTGTGCTTGGCATTATAAAACCGAAAATCTATCTGCCTTTCAAAATAAAAAGTGAGGAATTGGAGCATGTCATTGCGCATGAGAAAGCGCATATCCGCCGTAAGGATCATTGGTGGAAGCCCCTTGGATTTTTACTGTTGTCATTTCATTGGTTCAATCCTTTGATATGGCTGGCGTATGCACTTTTGTGCCGCGATATTGAGCTTGCCTGCGATGAAAAGGTGATTAAAAAATTGGGCAATGAGCAGAGGGCGGATTATACGCAGGCGCTTCTGAATTGCAGTGTCAGCCGCCCCATGCTTGTCGCCTGCCCGGTGGCTTTCGGCGAGGTAAGCGTGAAAGAAAGGGTAAAATCCGTGGCAAATTACAAAAAACCGGCTTTCTGGGTGATTATGGTTTCCATCATAGTCTGTGTCGTTGTGGCGGTTTGTTTTTTGACAAATCCGAAGAGGGACGGATACGATATAAAAATTATTGTGCCGGCGGGAAGTCGGGAGCCTATGGTTTACTCCCATGAGGAGATTTCCCCCTCGAGGAATCACATTATCATCACATCCGGCAGCAATTTGGGGGATACGGAAATCGCTTTGAAACCGATAGAGGTAAAGCAGGAAAGAGCCTATGACGAGACGGTTTATCTGACGCCGGGGACGCCTGTAAAAATGGAGGCGGAAAAGGGAGCATGGTTCAAGGTTGGAATCCATATGCCAAATCCCACGGAGAAAGATATAGAGGTGTATGTGCACATTGAAAATATTGAAGTGAGAATAGCGGATAAGGCTGTGGAGGATTTGGAACAACATACTTACGGTGAAGCCGCTTCCGCCATAAATGACACAGATGAGCCGTCAAGCGAAAATACGGCAGTTACCTTGGATGATGCCATCTCGGATGCGATTTTGCATTTCGGAGGCAATGACAGTGCGGAAGGGCTGATTCATGTAGAGAGCCATTATACTGTATACACCGAAGAAAAGGGTGGCAGGATTACTGTGTATCTGCAGGCATTGGAAAGCAGCTACCGCGCCTATGACGGAAATCTGTATCAGGAGTCGGGAAGCAATCTTCCCACAGCAATTACTTTCTCCGTCAGCCGATCCGCTGATAATGGGCCGGTACAATATACCTTGGAGGAATATTGGATTCCCCGGGAGGGAAGTTATTATCTGCCCGACCTCAAGGAGAAATTTCCCCAAGAAGCGCTGGATGTTCTGGATGCCGCCCATGGGGAGATTCAAAAATTAGACCAGGAATGTTATGAGAAAGCAATGGCACAGTTTGAACTCACAGGCGGTCTGGAGCTTAGGATTGCCGAACTGCTGGATATCATATGCACATCTCCGGCAGCATTAGCTTCTAATCCTCGGGATTACATTGCGGCACATGATGGGGAGTACCGGGAATTGCTGGGCTATGGGGAATACACTCTGCGATATTGCATTGCGAAGTTTCTGGAGGGCGGACAGACGGATTTGAAAGGGCATATCATGCGCTCTGCCCTTGATGACCTTGCGCCGGATATGAAATGCGAAACGCAAGCCGCAACCGGGCAGGAATATTTTGACGAGTGGAAAGCTCATGCGAAACAGGCGGCGGAGGAGCATGATGCTGAGTGGGTGGAAAAGTATCAGCCCGCTGTGTGGATTCTTTTAGAGATGATGGATGAATAGACAGATTTGCAATCGGGTTACCATGTTTGGTTATTTTGTGGTATAATGATTCTGCTACGCAGCCGCTTGATTTTCTGCGCATATGGTATAATGATTCTGCTGCGCAGAATTCAAGTCAGGAATAAACGGCAGCCATGGCACACCGAAAGGAAATTCCGGCATATGATAAATGTAAGTAGATGATTGTGAAACGCTATCTTTCGTAACCTGAGTTGGGGCACAAATGCTTGTTGCATAAGCATTGTATGTTCCGCAAGCAGCCAAAGCGAGAGCGTGTCTGCGGTGGAATGTGCAACATACACATTGTGTATGTTTGGCACGAACGACACTCTACGAAATCAAGAGTTTCGCAAACGCATAGATAAATGTAAGATATAAAGGAGATTCATCATGGAGGTGTATTTAGACAATTCCGCAACAACCAGAGTGTTCCCGGAAGTGGCGGAATTGATGACAAAGATTATGTGTCAGGATTACGGAAACTCTTCCAGTCTGCATAGAAAGGGAGTGCAGGCAGAACGGTATGTGAGGGAAGCGAAAGAGATTCTGGCACGCATTTTAAAGGTGAAGGACAAAGAACTTTTCTTCACTTCGGGGGGAACAGAATCGGACAATATGGCAATTATCGGATGCGCAACGGCGAATCACAGACGGGGCAATCATTTGATTACCACACAAATCGAACATCCTGCTGTGATGCAGACCATGCGCTATCTGGAAAATATGGGCTACCGGGTGACTTATCTTCCGGTGGATGCCCATGGATGTATCTGTTTAGATGATTTAAAAAACGCCATGACCGCGGATACTATTTTAGTATCCATTATGCATACCAACAATGAAGTGGGCTCCCTGCAGCCCATTGGGGAAGCCGGAGAACTGATTAAGAAAATGAATCCAAACACCCTGTTTCATGTGGATGCGGTTCAGGGTTTTGGCAAGGCATATATTTATCCCAAAAAGATGAAGATAGATTTGCTGACCGCAAGCAGTCACAAAATCCACGGACCCAAAGGCGTGGGACTTTTGTATGTGAGTGAAAATGTAAAAATCCAGCCCATTGTATATGGCGGCGGACAGCAGCAGAATCTCCGCTCCGGGACGGAAAATGTGCCGGGCATTATGGGAATGGCAAAGGCGGCACAGCTTTTGTACGAACATTTTGAGCAGGACCACAAAAGGCTGTATGGATTAAAACGCCGTTTTATCGAAGGAGTGGAAAAAATAGAAGATGTAAAGGTAAACGCTCTTCTGCCGGAGGAGCCCTACGGCGCGGGCACTGCTCCCCATGTGGTGAGCGTGTCTTTTGGGGGCGTGCGCAGCGAAGTGTTGCTGCATTCCTTGGAGGAAGAGGGGATTTATGTGTCTGCAGGAAGCGCCTGCTCCGCCCATAAACCGCAGCCCTCCGCAACGCTGAAAGCAATCGGCGTGGAAAATGCCCTGTTAGGCTCCACTATCCGTTTCAGTTTTTCCGTATTTACCACGGAGGAAGAAATAGACTATACATTGCAGGCATTATATGATAAAATTCCAATGTTACGAAAGTTTACCAGAAGGTAGCCTGCGGGGCTGCGGAAAGGAACCGTTTCATGTTTAGCGCTTTTTTGATTAAATATGCCGAAATAGGCATTAAGGGAAGGAACCGATATTTATTTGAGGATGCTTTGGTACGCCAGATTAAGCACGCTTTAAAAAAGTGTGACGGCGAGTTTTTGGTACACAAAACCCAAGGGCGCATTTATGTGGAAGCACAGTCGGAATTTGATTTTGACGAAACGGTGGAAAGCCTGAAACAGGTTTTTGGCATTGTCGGAATCTGCCCGATGGTTTATGTGGAAGATGAAGGCTTTGAAAAGCTGGTGGAAACGGTAATTCAGTATCTTGGCGAGACTTATCCGGGATGCAGTGGGACCTTTAAGGTTCATGCAAGGCGCACCCGCAAGAATTATCCCATGGACTCCATGACCATCAATAAAGATATGGGGGAAGCCATTCTGAATGCTTATCCGGAAATGAAGGTGGATGTCCATGAACCGGATATTCTTTTGACCATTGAGATACGGGAGAAGATTTATATTTATTCCGAAATCATTCCGGGACCGGGGGGAATGCCTGTGGGAACGGGCGGTAAGGCAATGCTTTTGTTATCCGGCGGCATTGACTCTCCGGTGGCCGGTTACATGATAGCGAAGCGGGGCGTAAAAATTGATGCGGTTTATTTTCATGCGCCGCCCTATACCAGCGAGCGCGCAAAGCAGAAGGTGGTAGATTTGGCGAGAATCGTGTCCCGTTATACCGGACCGATTTATCTGCATGTCATTCATTTTACGGATATTCAGATGTATATTTATGAAAAATGTCCCCACGAGGAACTGACCATTATCATGCGCCGTTATATGATGCGGATTGCGGAGCATATCGCAAAGGAAACTGAGTGTCTGGGACTGATTACCGGTGAAAGCATCGGACAAGT
Organism: Lachnoclostridium sp.; assembly: GCA_023665475.1. Lineage (GTDB taxonomy): Bacteria > Bacillota > Clostridia > Lachnospirales > Lachnospiraceae > Acetatifactor. Next base: position 67,577 of record JAMPEB010000009.1, on the reverse strand, counting down.
TGCCTCCCAGACCATGAATTCTTTGATTGCCACAAATGAGGTCTGCGAGCTTCCGGTTTACCGCCCCCTTATCGGCTTTGACAAGCAGGAAATCGTGGAATTGTCCGAGAAAATCGGCACTTTTGAAACATCCATCCAGCCCTTTGAGGACTGCTGTACCATCTTTGTGGCAAAGCATCCCGTGACCAAGCCCAATGTGAATGTCATCCGCCGCCATGAGCGGAATCTGGAGGAAAAAATAGAGGAGATGTTCCAAAAAGCCATAGAGACGGATGAAGTTATCGTTGTGGAAGCGTGAAAAGATTTTCCGAGTTTCCCCTGAAATCTTAAAATCCTCCGAAACCGAGGTTCCGAAGGATTTTGAGAATCCGTATGCTGCATCCGGATATGTACTTATTAAGCCAGATAAGGCTTTAATATTTCCATTACTTCTTCGATGCCGTCTTCCGTATGGATATTTAAGTCAATGGGCTTGGATAAATCCAGACTGAAGATGCCCATGATGGATTTGGCATCGATTACATATCTGCCGGATACTAAATCAAAATCATAATCGAAAGTGGTAATATCATTCACAAAGGACTTTACCTTGTCAATGGTATTTAAAGAAATCTGAACCGTCTTCATAAAACATACCTCCTTACTGCTATCTTGCCTTTATGTTTCATGTTAAAGGTAAATGAGAGAAAAGTCAAGGATAAAAGCGTACAAAAACGGAAAGGAATCCTATGAAAAATGTGGCATTTCATAATCTCGGGTGCAAGGTAAATTCGTATGAATGGGAAGTAATGCAACAAAAATTACAGGAAAAGGGCTATCATATTGTGCCTTTTGATGAAGCCGCCGACATTTATATTATCAATACCTGCACGGTGACCAATATTGCGGACAGAAAAAGCAGGCAGATGCTTCACCGTGCCAGACAGAAAAATCCGGAAGCTGTTGTGGTGGCGGTGGGATGCTATGTCCAGACCGGAAAGGAAGCGGTGGAAAAGAATGAAAGTATTGACCTTGCCATCGGCAACAACAAAAAAGCGGAGATTGTTGAGATTTTGGAGCGGTATTTGAAAGAGAGGCAGGGCAAATCGGATGCACAGGGCAGACCGGACAAGACTTTGGGCGGAAGTACCATTCTTGATATTGCTCAGGCGAAGGAATATGAGTCCATGACTCTTAAGCAGACCATAGAGCATACCAGAGCTTATATCAAAATTCAGGACGGCTGCAATCAATTTTGTTCCTATTGCGCAATTCCCTATGCCAGAGGGCGTGTCAGAAGCCGCAGGGCGGAGGAAGTGCTGGAAGAGGTAAGAGGGCTGGCCGCGTCGGGCTACAAGGAGGTGGTGCTGACAGGCATTCATATCAGTTCTTACGGGGCGGATTTTAAACAGGCTTCCGAAGAGACTTGTGCTGACTTGATTGACTTGGTGGAACAGATTCATAAAGTGGAGGGGATTGCGAGAATCCGCTTAGGCTCCATGGAACCCCGCATTGTGACAAAGGAAGCTGTTGCACGATTGGCAAGGCTTCCCAAACTCTGCCCCCATTTTCATCTGTCCCTTCAAAGCGGTTGCGATGAAACTCTGAAGCGCATGAACCGGCATTACACCACGGAGGAATACGGTCAATGCGTGGAGCTTCTCAGAGCCGCATTTGAACATCCCGCGATTACCACGGATGTCATTGTGGGATTTCCGGGGGAGACACAGGAGGAATTTGACTGTACCAGAGCATTTTTAGAAAGAGTAAATTTTTATGAGATGCATATTTTTAAATATTCCCGAAGAAAAAATACCCCTGCGGACCGAATGGAGAATCAGTTGACGGAAAAGGAAAAAACTTTGCGCAGCAATGAGCTTTTGGATTTGGAAAAGAGACAGTCCGGGGAGTTCCGCAGATATTATATAGGGAAAGAGGCGGAGGTGCTGTTGGAGGAAGAGAAGGAAATAGACGGCACAAGATATTTTTTGGGGCATACCAAAGATTATGTCAGAGTGGCGGTTCCGGCAGTCCGGGGAGACTTGCGCCCCAATATGCTATTAAAGGTACAGGTGAAGGAAATTCTCACGGACGATATCCTTAAGAGTTTTCCCTATTGAATTTTCGGAATAAATGAGGTAAGATAAATAGTGGAGTAGATTTTTTCATTGATTCCCGCGAGCAATGAGTCGAAGTCCGAAGAACCTTGACGAATGCCGCGAGGGTCAAAAATCCTGTGGCTTGATGCAGGGTGTTTGGCTGAGGACAGGGGCGGCATGCTTCCTTTGAATGTGAGCCGCCGAAAGCGCATGGAGGTTATTATGCAGGACTTAGGAAATACACAATACTTCAAGGTAGAGACAGAACCGGAGACCGGAGTGCAGGTAGTGTTGTCAACGGTATACGAAGCGCTTACGGAGAAAGGCTATAATCCTGTAAATCAGATAGTGGGATATATTATGAGCGGCGACCCTACTTATATCACCAGCCATAAAAGCGCCCGAAGCCTGATTATGAAAGTGGAACGCGATGAACTGGTAGAGGAACTTTTAACGGAATACATTAATAATAAGCATTGGAAATAGGAGGCGTCCATGCGCATTATGGGTTTGGATTTCGGCTCTAAGACAGTGGGCGTAGCCATAAGCGACCCTTTGTTTTTGACGGCTCAGGGCGTGGAGATTATACGCCGCAAAGAAGAAAATAAGCTGCGGCAGACTTTAGCAAGAATAGAGGCGCTGATTGAAGAGTACGAGGTTGGGGAAATCGTGTTGGGACTCCCCAAAAATATGAATGCCACAGAGGGTATCCGTGCAGAACTTACTTATGAATTTAAGGAAAAATTGGAGCGCAGGACGGGTCTGCCCGTCTTTTTATGGGATGAAAGGCTTACCACGGTTGCGGCGGACAAGATTATGATGGAGGCGGGCATTCGCAGGGAGCATCGCAAGGAGCATGTGGACAAGATAGCAGCGGCATTGATATTGCAAGGTTATTTGGATAGAAGGAATATGCAGAATGAGTAAATTGGAGAAAATTACCTTTAATCCTCAAGGAGAGGACCCGGTAGATTTTTATGTGGTGGAACAGACCAGAATAGGCGGGTATAATTATATTCTGGTGACGGATTTTGAGGAGGGGGACGGGGAAGCCCTTATCCTTAAAGATATCTCAAAAGATGGTGAGGAAGAAAGTATTTTTACCATTGTGTCGGATGATGAAGAACTCTCCGCAGTGGCCGGCGTATTTGAAAACATGTTGGATGATGTGGAGTTCGAACGATAGAATAACGAGACGCCTTTCATGATGTCGGATTCATCGGTTTGTGTCAGGAATGGTTTAAGTGGTCATGGGACAGGGAATACTCAGGAGCACAAGCAGATACGATTACCGTGATGCAAATCCGGGTGAATGCGGATGATTTTGGGGCTGTCAAATAGAAAGTGGAGGAAATATCTTGAAGAAAAAAGAGAATATCAGCGGTTCCGGACTAAAGATTATACCTTTGGGCGGACTGGAGCAGATCGGCTTAAATATTACTGCCTTCGAATATGAGGACAGTATTATTGTGGTGGACTGCGGACTATCTTTCCCGGCGGATGATATGCTGGGAATTGATTTGGTGATTCCGGATGTGACTTATCTGAAAGAAAATCTGGATAAAGTAAAGGGATTTATCATTACCCACGGGCATGAGGACCATATCGGAGCCCTGCCCTATGTGCTCAGGGATGTCAATGTTCCCATTTATGCCACAAGGCTTACCATGGGCATTATCGAGAATAAATTAAAAGAACATAATATGACCAAGACCACCAAAAGAAAAGTGGTGAAATTCGGGCAGTCCATCAATCTGGGGCAGTTTCGGATAGAATTTATTAAGACCAATCACAGTATTGTGGATGCGGCGGCGTTAGCCATTTATTCCCCCGCAGGCACGGTGGTGCATACCGGAGATTTCAAAGTGGATTATACTCCTGTATTCGGAGATGCCATTGATTTACAGAGATTTGCGGAAATCGGCAAAAAGGGCGTGCTGGCGTTGATGTGCGATTCCACCAATGCGGAGCGTCCCGGCTTTACCCCTTCGGAAAAAACCGTGGGCAGAACCTTTGATACCTTGTTTGAGGAGCACAAAAATACCAGAATTTTTGTGGCAACATTTGCCTCCAATGTGGACAGAGTGCAGCAGATTATCAACACTGCTTATAAATTCGGCCGCAAGGTGGCGGTGGAAGGAAGAAGCATGGTAAATATCATCGAGACTGCCAGAGCGTTGGAATGTATCAGCATTCCGGAAGATACTCTGGTAGAGCTTGACATGATGAAAAATTATCCTGACGAAAAACAGGTGATTATTACCACGGGCAGTCAGGGGGAGAGCATGGCAGCGTTAAGCCGTATGGCAAACAACATGCACCGGAAGATTACCATAGGACCGGGAGACACGGTTATCTTTTCCTCAAATCCCATTCCCGGCAATGAAAAATCTGTGACCAAGATTATTAATGAATTAATCAGAAAGGGCGCGGATGTGGTATTTCAGGATGCTCATGTGTCGGGACATGCCTGTCAGGAAGAGATTAAACTTATCTACACCCTGATTCATCCCAAGTATGCGGTTCCCGTACACGGAGAGTTCAAACATTTGAAGGCGCAGGCAAAGATTGCGGAAAGCCTTGGCATGGATAAGGAAAATATTTTTCTTTTATCTTCCGGAGATGTGCTGGAAGTCAGCGAGACTCAGGCAAAGCTTACGGGAAAAGTGCCGGTGGGAGCCATTCTGGTAGACGGCCTGGGCGTCGGAGATGTAGGAAATGTAGTGCTGAGAGACAGGCAGCATCTGGCGGAGGACGGCATCATGATTGTGGTGATGAGTCTGGACAAGGTCGGCGGAGAATTGATGGCAGGTCCCGATATTGTCACCAGAGGATTTGTTTATGTACGGGAGTCCGATGAATTGATAGAGGAGGCAAGACAGACCGTGGAGGACGCTTTGCAGGGATGTCTGGACAGAGGCATTAATGATTGGGGCAAGTTAAAGTCCACTACCAAGGATGTGTTAAGCGACTATGTCTGGAAAAAGACAAAGCGGCGGCCTATGATATTGCCTATCATAATGGAGATATAAAGCAATCTCCATCGGAAATATAAGGAAATTTCCATCGGAGATATAAAGCAATTTCCATCGAAGATATAGGGCGTTTTCCATCGGAAGTATCAACCATGAGCGTACGGAGGGGCGAGAGGCAGGATGAATAGTGTAGACGGTGCAACTCAGCAGTTAATTACGGAAATTTTACAGTCCGATACCTACAAAGAATATAAGGTGCAATGCGCCAAAGTGGATGTGGATCCGGAATTAAAGGAGCAGATAGACGAATTCCGCAGAAGGAATTATGAAATGCAAATGAATCAGGATTGCGCCTTTGACAAAATCGATCAGTTTGAAAAGGAATTTGCCAGTTTTCGCGAGAAACCGCTGGTGGCTGATTTTTTGGCGGCGGAGCTTGCATTTTGCCGTATGATTCAGGGTATCAATCTGAAAATAGTGGAAGCCATACAGTTTGAGTAAAGGATTTTGGTGAAGAGAATGAAATCGCAAAAGCTGATAGGCGTGGTGATAGGCGCCGTGCTAAAGTTAATAGTGGCTGTGGCGGTGGTATATGCCGTGTATCGGGGTGCAATGACCTGCTATTCTTATGGTTACCGTATTTTTACGGAACCGGCGGTCTCTTCCGGAACCGGCAGAACGGTAACGATTACCCTGAAAGAGGATGCTACCGCAACCGAACTGGGAGAATTGTTTGCCGAAAAAGGACTGGTGAAGGATGCCAAGCTCTTTGCCCTGCAATATATGTTTTCCGAATACCGTGAAGATTTGATTCCCGGCACTTATGAACTGAGTACCGCCATGACGGCGGAAGAGATGATGGAGGTCATGGCGACTCCCGTGACGCCGGAAGGGGAATAGCGTGAGAAGTACTAAGTCTCACGCCTGAAAAACGCAAAACCAGCGTTTTTCAGTTCTATTTGAGCCGCCGGAGTCGACATGGAGGATATGATGATTGTAGATGAGAGGATGTCTGCTTTTATTGATTTGCAAGACAAAGGGAATCCCCCTTTTTTGGATGAAATAGAAAAATACGCCAAAGAGGATAATATTCCGATTATCCGCAAGTCCACACAGGTTCTGTTAAAATTTTTGTTAGCTTACGCAAAGCCGAAACGCATTCTGGAAGTCGGAACTGCCATCGGCTTTTCTGCATTATTGATGAGCGAATATGCGCCGGAGGACTGTCATATTACCACTATTGAAAAATATGAAAAAAGAATTCCGGCTGCCAGAGAAAATTTTGCCCGCGCAAAGAAAGAAGGACGGATTACTTTGCTGGAGGGGGATGCAGCGGAGATTTTAAAAGAACTGGAGCCTTTCTATGATTTTATTTTCATGGACGCGGCAAAGGGGCAGTATATTCATTTTCTGCCGGAGATTCTGCGGCTGCTGTCGCCGGGCGGATTGTTGGTTTCCGACAATGTGCTGCAGGAAGGGGATATTATAGAGTCGAGATTTGCCGTGACCCGCCGTGACCGAACCATTCATTCCCGTATGCGGGAGTATTTATATGAATTAAGTCATCATCCGCAGTTGGAAACCTGTATTCTGCCGGTGGGGGATGGGGTGACCTTGAGTACGAAGTGTGAAGAGAATTTCTAAGTCTGCAAAGTACGCAGACATAAGAAATTCTAAAACTTCACACTGAAGAACGCAAAACCAGCGTTCTTCTCACTGACTGTGCCGCCGCTGGCGGCAGGGGGAAAGTCAGAAAAATAGATATTAGGCAAGAATAGCGGACACAGAAGGGAATTTATCCTATGGAACATAGAAAACCTGAACTTTTAATTCCGGCGAGCAGCCCGGAAGTATTAAAAACAGCGGTGATTTTTGGAGCGGACGCGGTTTATATCGGCGGGGAAGCTTTCGGACTTCGGGCGAAAGCAAAGAACTTTTCCATGGAGGAAATGGCGGAAGGCATTGCCTTTGCCCACGAGCGCGGGGTAAAGGTATATGTGACTGCCAATATCATTGCCCATAACGAGGATTTGGCGGGGGCGGAAACTTATTTTAAGGAACTGAAAAACATGAAGCCTTATCCGGCAGACGCCTTGATTATTTCAGACCCCGGCATGTTTGCCATTGCAAAGGAAGTATGGCCGGAGGCGGAAATCCATATTTCCACACAGGCGAACAATACCAATTATGGGACTTATCTGTTTTGGTGGAAACAGGGGGCAAAACGGGTGGTGTCGGCAAGGGAACTGTCCCTGCGGGAAATCCGCGAAATCCGGGAACATATTCCGAAGGAAATGGAAATCGAGAGTTTCGTGCATGGAGCTATGTGTATTTCCTATTCCGGAAGATGTCTCCTTAGCAGCTATCTTGCGGGCAGGGATGCCAACAGAGGCGCCTGCACTCACCCCTGCCGTTGGAAGTATGCCTTAATGGAGGAGACAAGACCCGGAGAATATCTTCCTGTTTATGAAAATGAGAGGGGAACCTATATTTTTAATTCCAAAGACCTGTGTATGATAGAACATATTCCTGAATTGATAGAGGCGGGCATTGACAGTTTAAAGGTGGAAGGACGCATGAAGACTGCGCTGTATGTGGCTTCGGTGACGCGCACTTACCGCAGGGCGATTGATGATTATTTTGTCTCTGAGGAGACTTATCAAAAGAATATGGATTGGTATCGGGCGGAGATTTCCAAATGTACTTACCGCCGGTTTACTACGGGTTTTTATTTTGGAAAACCGGACGAAAACACGCAGATATACGGTGACAGCACTTATTTAAGCGAATCTGTGTACTTAGGGATTGTGGAAGAAGAGGATACGGCGTCGGGGCGCGTGCGCATTATGCAGCGCAACAAATTTTCCGTGGGGGAGCAAATAGAAATCATGAAGCCGGACGGAAGGAATATATCTGTCACGGTGGAAGCTATGTATACGGAAGAGGGGGAGCCTGTGGAAAGCTGTCCTCATGCCAGACAAATTCTGTGGCTCACATTGTCCCACATGCCGGAACGCTATGATTTACTGAGAATGCCATCATAGAGAAGATAAGCTGCCGCGGCGACCGAAGGGTTAGCGTCGGTACACTCGGATATAGCTGCCGTCGTTCACCTGAGTATAACCGAAATCCTTTTCGATATACTGCATGATCCAACTGTCAGGGTCTTCCAATAGCTGTCCGTACCAGCAGTCCACGATAATCACATTTGGCTTTTTGTGGGGATACATTTCCCAATATTCCAAAAGCCTTTCGTCATATACAGTGGGATTGATAATGGAAAAATGGGAAATTTCCACATCTTTGAACAGATATTGTACCGTTCCGGGGTTCATCACCTGTTTTACCACAATTAACACCTTGTCTCCGTCTTTCAGATAAGTCTGCCAATCTTCATAATCGTTGTTGTAAATATAGGCTCCCATATAATTGGAAACGCATCCTGCCGCAGGACCATGTTTCAAAATACCGCGGCTTTGGAGCACATTATTGTACTGCATATTACCACGCATGGTATAACCCTTTCCGATGACAGCGGTCAGACACCACACAAGTAACAGGGCGGATATCCAGCCGGAATCCTTTTTTTCCTGTTTTTGGGGTTCCTTTTGTAATGTTAACAGAAATAAAGTGATTCCGTAAAAGGCAGCAGGCATGGCATGGGGAATGGACGGAATAAAAGAAAGATCCGTCAGATAGACCACTGCCAAAAGACACAGAATTGCCCCCAGCATACCAAATTTGAGCAGTCCGGCGCAGAGCCGCTTTTCTTCGGACAGAGAACCGGAGGCATTCCGATAGGAGACAAAACCCATTGCCGCAAGGACGGGCAGATGGAGCTGCATCGTCTCATAGCCGCTGTCTAATATGATCCAATAAAATAATTCTACGGCACAAGATGACATACATGTCATAAAAAATACTTTTTGAAAATTCCAATGCTTCCATTTTCCGATAATCACGGAAACCAAAAAGCATCCTGCCCATAATCCCGCCACATACAAACTGCCGGTCAGAACGGACCAAAGCTTATTGCCTAAGGAAAGCGTATGGGTGGCATCCCCGTTTAAAATAAGGGAAATCGTGGAAAATAACTTTGCCGGGGGGGCATAGGAGAGCAGCATTCCCAGATATCCGATGCCTCCGAGACCGCAGAGGAAGGTCACGATTCCCATGTCCCGCCATTTGCTCTTGCCGGACAGACAGGCAATCCATATCAGCACAAAAGGATATAATATCAGGCAGGAAGGGTAGGAAAGCACATTTAGCATCAGCGCAAGGGAAGCCAAAACAAGATATCTTACTTTTTTACCCCTTTGATAATATTGTATCAAAAAAAGAGAAAGCAGGGTATAGAACCATACCTGCATAATGCCGAATTCCGGCAGAATCATCTGTTTCGGGATGGTATTAAAATAAATGAGACCTAAAAGCCATGCATATTCCCTGTCTATCATATTTTTCAGGACATGGCAGAGATAAACGGAGACCCCCAGATGTAGCAGGGTTCCCCAGACTTTTAAATATAATACCGTTCCTGTAGTGCCGAACAGCATCAGATAAGGTTTTAGCAGAAGCGTGCATAAAAAAGCGGAAGACTGATGGGGTTCCCACATATCCAGAAAGAGCCTATCACCCATGGCGTTGCGATATGCCATTACCAATTGATATTCCTCGTCCAGACCAAAACCCACAAACAGCATTTTGACCGACGCCAATATGCTGAAAAAAATCAAAAGAAGTTTAAGTCCGGCATTTTTACTCTTTAGCATGATTCTCCTTTTCTTCCCGGCTTTCCAAAATCTCGTCTATGATAAAGGGAGGGCGCGTTCTTGCGGCGTCCAGAGTCCTCCAGATGTATTCCCCTAATATGCCCAGCATCAACATAATAAGACCGGAAGCGCACAGAATCACACACATCAAAGACGCCCAGCCTGCGATGGGGGTGCCTATGGTGGCTTTTTCCACAAAAACACTGATTAACAATATCAGCGCCAAGATATTAAAAACGATTCCCAGACCGCTCATAAAACGCAGGGGAAAATAGGAGAAACTCATAACGGAATCGAATACCAGCTTTATTTTTTTGGACAGAGTCCAGCGGGACTTGCCGATTTCACGCTCCTGCCGGACAAAATAAATCTTGTCCGTGCGAAAGCCCGCCCACAATACCTGCAGGGTCAAAGAAGAATTTTTCTCGTCAAGCAGCTCCAAAACCTGAATGACTTTTCGGTCCACCAGATAACAGTCGCAGCCGCCGGAGGGCATATTTTTATTGACCATTTTCCGAATCAGGGCATAATACAGATTGGCAAAAAATACTTTTACCGGATTTTCTTTTCGCTCCTTGCGGACAGCCAGAACCACTTTGTTGCCCCGTTTCCAGCTCTCATACATCTCAAGGATGATGCCGGAATCTTCCTGTAAGTCTGCCTGTTTGGTTATGGCGCAGTCGCCGGTACAGGAGGACAGTCCCGCGAGCAATGCGGCGTGCTCCCCGAAATTTCGGGACAGCTTTACGCATTTGATATGGGAATCCCGCTCTCTGAGAGAAGTCATCACCTGAAAAGAGTTATCTCCGGAGCCGTCGTCCACAAAGACAATCTCATATTCGTCCAGCTTTCCCAGCACCTTTTTCTTTAAATCTTCATATAAAAGCTCAAGGGTATCCTCGTTGTAATATACGGGGACGACAATCGACAATTTGCTCATTTTAATCCTCCATACGCCTTTGGCGGCACAAATAGTGATTCCTTATTTCCCTGACGGATATTGCGGCCGCAAGCGTTTTCGGTTCCGATTAGTTACATGATTTTTGTGACATATTAGTTAAGATTTTACCATAAGATACCTGTTTTTACAAGGCGTTAACGCCCTAGACCTCAGTCTCGGTTCCGGTAAGCCCAGAATTTATTTAAAATAAAATTAATGGGAACCGTCACACAGAGATTGATGAAGGTGGCAATATAATGGGGAATGCCGAGACGCCTTTCCTCAATATAGAGCAGGACACCCATGAGAAGGAGTTCTGTCAGGGCATAAGAAGCATACACCTTTGCCAGCGCCTTATACCAAGGCTGACCATCCTCTTCTTTTTCCCGAAAGACGAAGCGGCTGTTTAACAGATAAGAAATCAATACCGTAATCACGAAATTAATCAGGTTACATATCTGCTCATGCAGATGAAATATATAGTAGCATCCGTTAGTAATCAGGTAGGACAATATCGTGTTGATGGCGCCGACCATGCCAAATTTTATGAATTGGATAAGAGCCGTTTTTTTCATTGATTCTCCCTGTTTTCTCCACAAAAGATTGCTTTGTTTAGTGTAGCATATCCCCAAAGGGCAGTCAATAGCAATAGCGCACCGCTTTGCGCACCGCAAAAGAGGGGCGCTTCTGGGGGATAAAAACAGTTGGACTTTTTTTCGTTTCCTGTTATAATATACACATATGTTGAAAAGAGTAAACCGCGGCATGGAGGTTAGAATGAACAAAGCGTTAAATGTAGAAGAGATTTTTGCCAGCAAGGTATTTACCCTTGGCAAGATGAAAGAAAGACTGTCAAGAAGCGTGTACAAAGAAGTCGTCAAAGTGATGGAACAGGGAGGCGAACTGTCGCTTTCCACTGCGGATGTGGTGGCAAAGGCTATGAAGGACTGGGCGGTAGAAAATGGGGCAACCCATTATACCCATTGGTTCCAGCCTCTGACCGGCATTACGGCGGAAAAACATGACGCTTTTGTCACCCATCCTGATAACGAAGGCAGGATGCTGATGGAATTTTCCGGAAAAGAGCTGATAAAGGGAGAACCGGATGCCTCGTCTTTTCCTTCCGGCGGACTTCGGGCAACCTTTGAGGCAAGAGGTTATACTGCTTGGGATATGACTTCTCCCGCGTTTTTGAAGGAGGATGCGACGGGGGTTATCCTTTGCATTCCTACGGCGTTTTGCTCCTATAAGGGCGAGGCGTTGGATAAAAAGACGCCCCTGCTTCGTTCCATGGAGGCAATCAGCCAACAGGCGCTGCGCATTGTGAGGCTTTTCGGCAATACGCAGGCGACCAAGGTAGTGCCCAGCGTGGGACCGGAGCAGGAATACTTTTTGATTGACAGAGAGAAATATTTGCAGCGTGAGGACTTGATTTTTGCGGGACGCACTCTGTTCGGGGCTCCCGCCCCCAAGGGACAGGAACTGGAAGACCACTACTTCGGAACCATTCGAGAGAGAGTGGGGGCTTTCATGAAGGATTTGAATCTGGAGCTGTGGAAGCTGGGTGTTACCGCCAAGACGCAGCATAATGAAGTTGCTCCTGCCCAGCATGAGCTTGCGCCTATTTATGAGACGGCAAATATCGCTGTGGACCACAACCAGTTGGTGATGGAGACCATGAAGAAAGTAGCGGGGCGCCATGGCATGACCTGTCTGCTCCATGAGAAGCCTTTTGCAGGCGTAAACGGTTCCGGTAAACATAATAATTGGTCGCTGGGAACTGACAATGGTGTCAATTTGTTGGACCCCGGCGATACCCCTAATGAAAATATTCAGTTCCTTCTGGTGCTTGCCTGCATCTTAAAGGCAGTGGATACCCATGCGGATTTACTGCGCCAGAGCGCTTCCGATGTGGGAAACGACCACAGATTGGGAGCAAATGAGGCTCCGCCGGCAATTATTTCCGTATTTCTCGGGGAGCAGTTGGAAGATGTGGTAAGGCAACTGGTAGAAACCGGCATGGCTGACCATTCTCTTCAGGGAGGCAAATTAGTGACAGGCGTGTCAACTTTGCCGGATTTGGATAAGGATGCGACGGACCGAAACAGAACCTCGCCTTTTGCTTTTACCGGCAATAAGTTTGAGTTCCGCATGGTGGGAAGCGCAGATTCCATTGCAAGTCCCAATACCACACTGAACGCCATTGTGGCGGAAGCTTTCTGCGAAGCGGCTGACGAATTGGAACAGGCGGAAAATTTTGACATAGCGGTACATGATTTGATTAAGAAGTATCTCACGGAGCATCAGAGAATTATTTTTAACGGAAACGGATACTCCGACGAGTGGGTGGCGGAAGCAAAGAGAAGAGGACTGCCCAATATTAAGTCCATGGTGGAGGCGTCTTCTACACTGACCACGGATAAGGCTATCAAGTTATTTGAAAAATTTGGCATTTTCACAAGGGCGGAGTTGGAATCCAGAGAGGAAATCCTCTATGAAACTTATGCAAAGACCATTAACATTGAGGCTTTGACCATGATTGACATGGCAAGAAAGCAGATTCTTCCCGCCGTGATGAAGTATACCAAGTCTTTGGCGGAAACGGTGGTGGCCGTAAAGAGCGCCGGGGCGGACGCTTCCGTGTCTGCCGGTGAGCTTTCGGAAATCTGTACGAAACTGAAGGCGGCAAAACAGGCTTTGATTGCGCTGGAGAGCAAGGTGGAACAGGCGGGAGATATCGGCGCTGTGAAAGGTCAGAAAGAGCTGGCGTTTTTCTTTAAGGAGGAAGTTCACACTTCTATGGATGAGTTGAGGGAACAGGTGGATGCCCTTGAGATGCTGGTAGCCAAGGATGTATGGCCGATTCCTTCTTACGGGGATTTGATTTTTGAAGTATAGAAACTAATTTTTTTGGAATTAGGTATTGCAAAATGGATATACTTCATGTATAATATCTCAAGTAAGCGCAAAGGGCTATCGCCAAACGGTAAGGCAACGGACTCTGACTCCGTCATTTCAAGGTTCGAATCCTTGTAGCCCTGCTATAAAAGGCTTGCCCTGTAATAAAAGTTTCACAGTCGTTGCTGTGGAACTTTTTTTCTGTTTCTTTCCATGTTCAGAAAAAAATATTTAATATTACAAAAAAGTGTGTTATGATGGATTTATGACAACTTGTCATAAGAATCGAGGGCATATAAATGAAAAAGAAAACGAGAAGGTTAAGCATACAAACGAAGATTTTATTGGTAACATGCATTGTCACCATAGCGCTTGTATTGCTGATGGGAACTAATTTCTATCTGCGCATGCAGGAGGATATGATAGGCATGGCTGTGGAACAGGCGGAAGTGGCAGCGAGGATAGCCGTGGGTCAGATTGACGGTGAGGCGATTGCTTCCCTGCAGACGGGGGATGAAAACACGGAAGCTTATTTAACAAATTTACAAGCATTAAAGCAGGCGAAAGAAACCTGCGGGGTAGCCTTTTTGTATACCTTGAGTACGGACGGGCAGAAGGTGTATTATGGCATTGATGTGGATGAAAGCGAAGATAAGCAGAACATCGGCAATGAGTTTGCCAGCTCTTATGAAGAGTTAAAACCTGTGTTTGAAGGGCAGGCATATGTTCAGGATTATCTGGATTATACGGATGACGGAGTGTTGATTACGGCATATCTGCCGATTACGGATGGCAGCGGGAAAGTAGTCGCTGTTCTGGGAAGCGATTATGATGCTTCCAATGTGGCGTCAAGGCTGAACGGAATTAAGATGCGCATATTTCAGATTGGCGGGAGCGGCATTGTAGTATCTTTGGTTCTTTTGTGGCTGGTAATCCGCAGCATCACCAAAAGTCTGCGGACAGTCAATGAAAAGATTTATGATTTGGTACACAGCGAAGGGGATTTGACCCAGAAGCTGCAGATTACCACCGGGGATGAAACAGAGCTGATGGCGGAAAATGTTAATGAGTTGTTGGCGTATATCTGTGGGATTATGAAAAATATTTCACATAACTCGGTACAGTTAAATGAGTCCTGTGAGTCCGTGGCGGACAATATCTCCAGCACGGGAGGAAACATCTTCAATATTTCCTCTACGATGGAAGAGATGAGCGCCGCCATGCAGGAGACATCGGCATCCTTAAATCAGGTGAATGAGTCCATTGTGAATGCCTACAACAGGACCAGCAGTATTTTGATTACGGCGGAGCAGGGCAGCGAATTTGCGGAAACTATCAGAAAAAGAGCGCAGGGCATCCACGAAACCGCAGAGAGCGAACAGAAAAATGCCGCCGCTCTCACAAAAGAGATTACGGATTCCGTCAATCAAAAAATCGAAGATTCCAAAACCGTGGCGGAAATCAATGTCCTCACCGAGAATATCATTGCAATCACCGAGCAGACGAATCTGCTGGCACTAAATGCCAGCATTGAAGCCGCCAGAGCAGGAGAAGTGGGACGGGGATTTGCCGTGGTGGCATCCGAGATAGGCAAGCTTGCAACCGATTCCGCATCGGCAGCCGAGAAGATTGCACAGGTCAGCAACGGCGTGGTTTCCTCGGTAGAAGGATTGGCGCAGGAAGCAGACCGAATGGTGCACTTCATGGAAAAAACCGCAATGGAAGGTTACCGCAGACTTTTTGCTGCCAGTGAAGAATATTATAAGGATGCGGAAAATATTTATAAGAGCATGGATCATTTTGCCAAGGAAGCGGAACAAATGGAAGAAAATATGGATACCATCAAGGAAACCCTGCAGGCAATCAACATTGCGGCGGAGGAGAGCGCACAGGGAATCTGCAATGTATCCGGAGCCATCGCGGACTTGTCCGAAAGCATCAACAGCATTGAATCAAAGGCGGAAGTAAATAAAGAAGTGGCGAACCAGATGGAGAATGAAGTAAAGAAATTTAAGATAGAATAGGGAGCCTGTCAAGTAAGATTTGCCCGATTGTAAAAAGTGTACATCGTTCAGGAGCTATTGATTAAATAATTGCTATCATTTATAAATACTATTGTCGCATATGTGATTGGAGATGTCTATGAGTATCAGAGTATAAAAGCCGATGCGTTTTTCAAAGGGCAGAAAAATGTTGAGGAGGCAGGATGAAGAAAGTACATATTTCCCACACAACAATTATTTGTCTGTTTATTTTCTTTCTGAATATATGTGGAATGATGGCATGTATCGTAGGAATTTATGCATATTATCATCCGCAGCCAATTTCCTCTTTTTCGGAAGGCAGTCTTAAGCCGGGTAAATATGTATCCGGAACCATTACATCCTATGTAGTAAGTCCTCTTGATAAGAGAACGACAAGGGAAGGTGATAGTTATTTCGGAAACCGCCTTGACATATGGGGGAGAATGGAATACATCGGGTATCTCATTCCCTTCAATGAGGAGCAGTATATCAGGATATGGATTAAAGATGAGAAATCCCTTGCACTTTTGTGGAAGACGCCGGATGGGTTTCATGTGAATGTGCCGTTTACCGGGCGGATAGAGAGGAATGACATTCCGGCTGACTATACCGACGAGATGTTAGGTTTTGATCACAATAAAGTAATTACAGATTATGTTATTTTCCAAAGAAACTTAAACACAGAAATGTTTTGGTTAAAAGTATGTTTGACGGGGATGGTAATATCTTTTCTTTTCTATTGGTTTAAGGGGAGAGTTGAAATGTCCCAAGGAGTATATGGGGATAAAGATTCCCCAAGAAGTTCTTGCTATATGGACACTCCCTATGTGGATATTTCTTATGAAATAGTACTTGTGGAGAGACGCATCAGTCTGTGTGAGGAATTAAAGAAAGAATACAGAATAGGAGGCTGCATTGGTGCAGTTTGCCTCATAATCGGGGTGCCTCTGTTTGTTAAGCTGGCATCCTTTGCGACACTGGTGATATCCCTATTTCTGATAGGCTATGGGACAAGAAAACTTTGGAGGTACTTTATCAATTCGCAAAATTCTTTAGCGGTATTCCTTGCAAGGTCATTTAATTTAAAAACATTGCAAATAGAATATATGGAAAACTGTAAATTATTGGACGAGTTAAACAAGAAAAAGAAAGAAGATTGAAAATTGTATTATTGAATAAAAGGCATTTCGCGTTAGAATATCCATTATCATTAATAAGTTTGCAATGGGATTGTCTGAAAAGCTCAAATGTGGCAATGTGGTTTCCGCGATAGCAGCGGCAGTAGCTATCGGAAAGGCCACATTAAAGAATCAAATTCGGGGCTTGAAGGAGAAAGAAAAATCAGCTATAGTGAAGACAGTCAACAATTCTGACCAGATCGGGGGCATCTCTGTCTGTTTTATTCCTACAATAAATTTATGCTATCTATTTTTAAATAAGAGTAGAATTATAAATGCTTAAGATGTATAATAATGAAAATATCATTAATTGTGACAGGGAAAGTGTTGCAGAAAAAACGATAAAAGGTGTAGCAAGCGCTGCCTCTATTTTGGGAGCCGCTCTTGCTCCAGTTACAGGTGGTGCTATGTATAATATTATGACTTAAATAATGAAGCTAAATTATACCAAAGTAACATATTAATTAGAGAGGCACCAGATAAATGATTCTGTAATTTTCTGTTTTTTTAAGAAAGAGGGTTGGATTTTTAATGAATAGGATACCAATAGTTATAATACAGGAACCAAATGACACAAAAGAAGAACAACAAATAAAAAATATAAATAGCAAAAAATATAGAAATACAAAGAAAAACGCTGATTTAGATAATAAACGCGGGAAAGAGTATTTAGAAAGGGCCAAAAAAATCAAAGAAGATGCGAAGCAAAAAGAAAAAGAGGAAGATATGAAGTTAGCGGCAAGGGATTTGATTGACAGTGCTGAAAAATATGCTAAAGCTAATGCTATAATGCATGGTGAAGAGAATTGCCAGTATGAAAACAATAATAAAAGTTCTAAAAGAAAGAAAAAATCTCAAAAAGAAACAGTTTTAAAATCACATTCTTTTGATGTTATTAGGAAAGCCCCTTCAAACTTGGAGATATTGTCAAAAGAAGATGCAGAAATTTTAGATGAATATGCCGACCCAGCACAAGGCTTTTATTCATCGCATACGGCATTAGCTTATGGAGACGCTCAACCTGAATTGGCTGATGTAGAAAAAATTGATAGCATTGCCACTAAACTAAAAGATTATGTTGAAAAACAGGAGAAAGAAATAGAAGACCAAAAAAAACTAGAAAAATTGGTAGACGATTTGATAGAAAATTTATGAATAGTAAGTTTCATAAAATCTATTTATTGAACTAGAAAAAAGATTATAATTCTTTGGGTGCAAAAAATAACGATAGCACATCTTAAAAATGCTAAAATGTTTATACTAAAATGCTAGAATGAAAAATTAAACCTGTACTTTGACAACTGAAAATGGCTAAAAAGGTCTAAGTTACTTTTGCAATGGACTTTTCCGGCGGAAATGATATAGTGGTTATATCGCTCACTATCTGCTGGAAGGAGCAGATATGACCAATTATAAAAAGAATGGGGGACAAATGGATTTATCAGACCGTCTTGCTATTGAAACGGGGATATGCAATAAGGATTGCTTAAGATTTATAACCACTATAAAAGGCACTAACGATTTTCCCGCCAATGCCTTCTAACTGATTATAAATCTTATTTAATTTTATTTAGAAATTTCGTTGTACATTAAGTACATCCATCAACGCTTCCTGTAATACTCTTGACACATTAATCCCAGCTTGTTCAGCCTCATAATTCAGCCAACTTGGAATTGTAACATTTTTTCTCACTGCTTTTGTATCAATTTTTCTTCTATATTCTCCCGAGTCAATATCAACCAAAGAGACAAGCGTAGTTCCTTCTTCTGCAAATGCTCCGCTATTTACATCTAATGAGCCTATTTCCGATGGCAAAGGAATTTCTATTCCATCATCTTCCATAGACACACATTTTAATTCTATCGCATCTCTAGCCATCTCAAGCGCATTTACCATATCATTTCCTTCTGTTAAAATTTCCAGATCAGGAACCTCTACTAAAATAATAGTATCTGTAATTGTAAAAAATACGGGATATACATTCTTCATCATCATTTCTCCGTATACATTCGTATTAATCAACTTGTAAATTGATTTCGTAGTAACTAATTCTTATGAATTAGTAGTAATATTCATTTTATGAATTAGTATTCACATAATGTCTGTAGTATTTATAAATTTCTTCTTCTTATTATCGCTTTTGCCAATCGTTCATCAATTTCTTTATGTCTTGGAACTTCCTCTTTCTCCGCACCTCTAACATAGATATCGTGATTGCTTCCGTGTCTTTCAAAGATAAAGCCTGCATCTTCAAGCTTTTTTACTAAATCCCTTTGCTTCATCACATTACCTCCGCAAAAATAACAGTTCCATTTATTAAAAATCCTCCTTTCTTTTAACTATTATACACACTTAATGCGCATATGTCAATGTTTTTATTTCATATTTCCTGCCAGCATGTAATGTAACAATTGTTGTGTTTTGCTTGTTGTCTGGTTCGTTCAGGGAATGTGACTTGGGGGGAACAGAAGCATTTTGCTTGACTAAAAAACTTGTTTTGTATCTTCCCCTTGACAGATGCTGTCATTATGATTTGCTACAATGATATTATAACAAAACTAGAATGAAAAATTAAACCTGTACTTTGACAACTGAAAATGGCTAAAAAGGTCTAAGTTACTTTTGCAATGGACTTTTCCGGCGGAAATGATATAGTGGTTATATCGCTCACTATCTGCTGGAAGGAGCAGATATGACCAATTATAAAAAGAATGGACAAATGGATTTATCAGACCGGCTTGCTATCGAAACAGGGATATGTAATAAGGATTCACCCAAAAAGACAGCCATGCTGCTTGGCAGACATCCGTCTACGGTTGCCCATGAAATAAAGGAGAACAGAACTTTTATTGCTGGAAATTATTTTCTTGGAAAAGACTGTAAGTATGTAAGGCAGCATGTTGTGCATCATGTCTGTGGGGACAGGGATTGTGACCAGAACTGTTGCCGGTGCAGATGTTTTGACTGCCGGAAGCACTGTGAAAAATATGTTTCCAGGGCATGCAATAAATTTGACAGGGCTCCATATGTCTGCAATAACTGCCCGGAAAAGAAACTGTGCGTGAAAGATAAATACATTTACAGTGCAAAACACGCCGATGCTGCGGTATCACGCAGAAGATCCGAAAGTCGTAAAGGCATACGCATTACGGATGCACAAAAAGCTGAAATGCCGGTATGTTTGAGAACGCTTTACAACTATATCGATGATGGTGAACTTACAGTAAAGAACATCGATTTGCGCAGAAAGACATGCTATAGACAACGGAAGGGAAGCCGCCAGCCTTCATCTGGATTTGCAAACATGGAGTTCCGCCAGTGCCGGACTTATGCAGATTTTGAACATGCAGTGAATATCCGGTATGCGGAAGACGAAGTGGTAGGGATGGATACCGTAAAAGGAGTCCGGGAACAGGGGAAAAGACTGCTTACAATGATTTTCCGGAAAAACAATGTAATGCTCCTGTTCCTGATGCCGGACGGGAAGGCAGAGTCAGTAAAGAGGGTATTTGATTATTTGGAAGCCGGTCTGGGAATCGGTGTATTCCGCAGACTGTTCCCGGTTGTTTTGACGGATAATGGAAGCGAGTTCAAGCGCGTTGACGATTTAGAACTGACAGCGGAAGAAGACGGTATGCTGACATACCGCACACATCTTTACTATTGTGACCCGATGGCTTCCTGGCAAAAAGGCTGCATCGAGAAAAATCATGAATTCATCAGATATGCGATTCCTAAAAAGAAGAGCCTTAATCCATACACGCAAAAGGATATCACACTGCTTATGAACCACATAAACAGTATTAAGCGTCCGGGGCTGGGAAATAAGTGCCCGTATGAATTAGTGGATGAAGAAGACAGGGATTTCCATGAATTAATGGGATTGCTGAAAATGCACCTCATCCCGCCAGATGAAGTGCATTTGCTGCCAGACTTATTTGTTGAAAAGTAACTAAAAGATTTGGATGCAGATAGTGAACGGTTTGTCAATAGGTGTTATCAGACGGGTCGCGATTACTTTTGCATAAGAATCAGCCAGCCGTCTGTTTGCTATGCAACCTTCAATATATCTGCTGTCTGGGATATGCTTATTATAGCACTTTTTATTTAAGGAAGGTAGCCCATAAAAACGAATTTGGGGTCAAAAATCAATTTCATGTAATCAGGCGGTGTTTCAGTTAAGGTTTAGTATTTCATTCAAGGATATTATAACAAATCAGGACAGGTAAGTCGTGAAAGGAGAAGCTATGAAAAAATCAATAAGTATGATAATGGGACTCACTTTAACTGTCATGTTCCTGCTGTGCGGATGTGGCTCCGACGGCAGCGAAGGGACGGCAGCCCCTATAGGAGGATCGAAGGAAACGCCGGAAAAAGCATCTGAAAAAGCATCGAAGAAAACGCCTTTGGAGGATGCGGAAGAGGCCGCCGATCTGATGGAGGAATATGAGATGGGGGCGGCGGATGCAGGAGTCATGGCAAGGCTGGAAAAAACCGAATCGGAGATTGTGGACGAGGGGTTTCTTCTTTTGTGCGGCCGCTATGTCGAAAAGTATAAAGAGGAGGAATGCGTACAATATGTGACGGATGCGTGGGAGGATTTTGGAAAATATCTGTCTCCGGACAATAGTTTTGCAAAACTTCTGGACAGAATGGTTACCGGCTACCAAACAGAGCAATTCGGTATAAACACCATAGAAGAACGATATGCCAATATAGAGGATTTAGGGGAAGCGCTGAATATTTGGTCTAACAGCTTTTATGTGCAATATCGGATAAAAACAGCGGATGATACCATTATAGGATTTCTGGAAAAGAATCTTGCTGATGCGCCGGATGACACACCGGAAGTTTACTACTATTATGCGAATGATGTAGTTTATAATTCTCTTCTGCAAAGCTATGGAGCCGGCGATGTGGAATATGTTCTGATGAGCCCGGAACCTTTTGCCCAAGCAGGCGCGCAGAATGTTTATGTAGTGGCGACGGGTACGACTATGAAATTGGAATCCGCACAGGGGTTTGTAAGGGATGTGAATGTTTATGAGTGCATATCGGTAGCGCAGGCCGAACAGATGATATATGACTATGATAATTATTATTCTTACTATTGGGGACTCAAAGCAAGGGAAGGGGCTATTTATCAAATTTTGACAAGGGTTACGGCATCCGAAGAGGAACAGGATGCTTTCGGAACAGCAAGTATGCCGCAGGGAGATGATAGCCCGGAAGAAATTTATGTGGGCACATGGAGCGACATTGATAATCCGTGGTGTTTTATGACGATTACCTGTGAAGAACAGGCTTTCCGCATTGAAATTAATTGGGGCGGCAATGGCATGAGAGAGAACACGCGCTGGTCATTGGGAGGATGGTATAACGAGGAAGAAGGGGGGATTTATTATACCGGGGTCTGTCAGGATCAGTATATGAAGGAGGACGGAACAGTGGAAACTTCTTATCGGTATGAGGACGGCAGCGGCTTCCTGTGTTTTTATGATGGCATTGGATTATTCTGGGAGGATAATAGAGAGAGGGCCGGAGCAGGCTGTATTTTTGTAAAAAGTTCTGATGATGTGGAGTAGTAACGGAAAAAGAGAGTCAAAAGTATATGTAGACGGAACTGTCCGCAAATATTCGTATTTGCGGGCAGTTCTATATTTGGGTTGTATTTTAAGGTGTTTCAGATTATAATAAAATTTAGATAGTAAAAGGTTGTCTTGCAGAATGGAGATTGGGATGAAAGATTTCTTTATAGACAGTATATCACTTTCCAACTATAGAAAGTTTGAAAATACCACATTTCACTTGAATCCGGGAATAAATGTATTTATTGGAAAAAATGCCTCCGGCAAAACTTCTGTGCTTGAAGCGGTGTCTGTTATGCTGGGAGCGTATTTAGCTGCATTTAAGGAATATGTTCCCAGCCGTTTTGTTCAAAATCTATCCGATGCGGATGTTCGCAGAAAAAACAATAAATTTTCTAAGATGCTGGCGACTCCGCATGGAGTGCCGCAGTTTCCGTGTTCGATTAACTGTGTGATGAAATGGGATGATAAGCGGATTCCTTTTCAAAGAATACTTGAAAAGGAAGGGAGCAGGACGAAATTTGCCGGGAAAAATCCTATGCAGCAGATAGTGAATGCTTGGGAAAATTTAATTAAGGCGGCAGACGGCTCAGATGAAAAGTTGGTGTTGCCATTGGTATTGTATCTCAGCTCGGCTCGGCTATGGAATGAAAACAGAGTGGAAAAGATGAGTAAAATTCCAAATAGAACGGATGCTTATCAACGGTGCTTGGACAGAAAGAGGAGTAGCCAGACAGGTTTTGATTATATTAGGCTTTTGGCAAATCTGGCTATGGAAGAGAATGAAGGAAAGCCTTTTGATGCTTATGAAATTATTATGAATGCGTTGAGGGAAAGTTTTGCGGGGGAGCTGGAAGAAGGAGAGCAAATCATTCATTCGTCCAGAATAGGGGAAATAGGAATCCGGCAGGAGGATGGAACGGTCATTGAATTTTCTGCGTTAAGTGACGGATATAGAAATGTTATCAAAATAGTCACGGATATCGCTACAAGAATGTGCATTCTGAATCCTTATTTGGGTGCGGATGCCCTGCGTTTGACTCCGGGAGTAGTTATTATTGATGAACTGGATTTGAGTCTTCATCCAACTTGGCAGAGGCGGATTGTACGCATCTTGAAAACGATGTTTCCGCAAGTTCAATTTATATGTGCAACACATTCTCCTTTTATTATCCAATCTTTGGAACAGGGGGAATTAATTGCGCTGGATAATGATATTGAGGAGCCGTATTCAGGAGAGAGCATTGAGGATATTGCAGAGAAAATTATGGATGTTCCGACGGCAAAATACAGCGAAAAGAAAGAAGCTATGTACCGCGCAGCCGAGGAGTATTTTAAAGCTTTGAACGATAATATATCGCAGGAGAGAATGGATGAATTGAAAGAGAGGCTGGATGTTCTTAGCGCGGAATACAACGATAATCCGGCATATACTGCGTATATGAAATTACAGTATTTAGAAAAGAAAGCAGAAACAGAGGAATGATATGCGACCGATAAATAAAGGGGAGGCTCCGAATGTTAAGTTTTATCATTATCAGGATGCGGAGCCATATTTGGAAGAGCGTATAGGCGCTTATTGCTCATATTGTGAATTTCCCATTCAGCATGTGCCGGAGGTGGAACATAAAGAGGCAAAGTCAAAGGGAGGCTCCAAGCTGGCTTGGACGAATCTTCTATTGTCTTGCAAATACTGTAACGCCAGAAAGCATGATGCTGTAGATGCAGGAGAAAAAGATAAATACATATGGCCGGATGAAGATGATACCTTTCATTGTTTTGTGTATAGTGGCGATATTCCCCAATTAAATGAGGATTATCTAATGACAAAAGAGTCTACTGTCCGTGAAAGAGCAAAGAGGCTGTATGAGATGATTAAACTGGACAATATACCAATAAGTCCGAAGGATAGAGATCGGCGTTATGCTGAGCGGAGTTGTGCCAGACATTGTGCAGAAAAGTGTAGAACCGGATGGCAGAAGGTAAAGAAGTCTGCAGAACGGGAAGAATATTTTGATGTGATGCTTGAATTGGCTAAGGCGAAGGGATTCTTTTCCGTTTGGATGGATGTCTTTCAAGGGGATGAGGAAGTCAGGCAAGGATTGATCAGTGCATTTATAGGAACAAGGAGAGAATATTGTGAAGAGTGATGCAAAAGATAGAAAGGAGTTCCCATGGAAAATATAAAAGAGTACAAAAAAGATTTTTCACGGATAGGGTTTTTGTATCTGCTTGCCTATATTATTATCATGGCAGCGTCGTTAGTTATTTCCCAAATTGCATTTCGGTTGAGACCGGATTGGTATGGCGATATGAATGTAATAATTGTGCTTTCCGCGCTGCCGATGTACCTGATAGGGATGCCGATTTTGGCTCTTCTGGTAAGGAGGCTTCCCGGCAGGACGCCCCAAAAGCATACCATGAAGTTCGGACAGTTCATATTGGCGTTTATTATGTGCGTCGGCATTATGTATGCCAGCAATTTTATCACTGTGGCTATTGCCAGTCTGGTAGGAAGCTTGAAAGGAAGTCCTGTGGATAATACAGTGGCGGATATTGCTGCCGGTGCGGACACATGGGTTACCTTTGGGTATATGGTGTTGATTGCCCCTGTGTTTGAAGAACTTATTTTTCGCAAGTTGATTGTGGACAAGACATTAAAGTATGGACAGGGAGTCGCCATTGTAATGTCCGGCGTAATGTTCGGACTGTTCCACGGTAATATCAATCAATGCCTTTATGCGGCTACGATGGGAATGTTTCTGGCATTTCTTTATGCCAAGACGGGTAACATTAAGATTACCATAGGCATTCATATGCTGGTCAATTTTATTGGGAGCATTATCAGTGTACAGGTTTTGAAACTGATTGATTATGAAGGGCTGCTTGACATAATGGAAGAACCTGTGGAGCAACAGACCACGCTGCTGATGAGGCATATTATGGAGAACTTTCCGGGCTATATGATATATATGCTATATGCATGTATCATTATGGGGCTGATGGTTGCGGGAGTGATTCTGCTGATAGTGTATCGCAAGCGTTTTGTGCTGGAACCGGGTGAAGTGGCGCTGCCTAAGGGACAGCGGTTTAAGACGATGTTTTTAAATGTGGGAATGATTTTGTACTGCCTGTTTTTTGTTGGTGTGATCATTGAACAACTTTTGGAGTAAAGGATAAGGACTATGTATTTATTTGACGGAAGAATTCGTTTTAGCGAAGTGGATAGTGAAGGAAAGCTGACTCTGAAATCGCTTTTGGATTATTTTCAGGACTGTTCTACTTTTCAGTCCGAGGACTTGGGAATCGGCGTAGATTATTTGAAGGAGCAGCATCAGGTCTGGGTGCTGTCCTCTTGGCAGATAGTGGTGGAGCGTTATCCTAGATTATGCGAACAGGTGAGGATAGGAACTCTGCCCTATGAGTTTAAAGGGTTTCTGGGGATGCGAAATTTTGCCATGATTACGCCTCAGGGAGAATATCTTGCCAAGGCAAACTCTCTTTGGAGTCTGTTGAATACAGATACGGGGAAGCCGACCCTGCCCCCGGAAATCATGAAAGAAAAATATGTATTGGAAGAGAAGCTGCCCATGGATTATGCACCCAGAAAAATTGTGATACCGGAGGGCGGCGAAAGCAGGGAAGCCATTGTGGTAAAAAAGCATCATTTGGATACCAATTACCATGTGAATAACGGGCAG
This sequence comes from Lachnoclostridium sp., assembly GCA_023665475.1. Taxonomy (GTDB): domain Bacteria; phylum Bacillota; class Clostridia; order Lachnospirales; family Lachnospiraceae; genus Acetatifactor. The sequence goes on along the minus strand of JAMPEB010000009.1, from coordinate 41,422 downwards.
TATGTGGATATGGCGCTGGAGTTTCTGCCGGACGGCTTTGTGATTGCCCAGATGAGGGCGGAGTACAAAATGCAGGCGTTTTTGGATGATGTGCTGTATCCCTATGTGGCAATCGAAGAAAACAGGTATACGATATCTTTGGCGGATGCTGAAGGAAAACCTTATGTCATTGTGGAGTTTTCCTCGAAATAAGTATGAACGGAATGAAGATTTAAAATCTAAATCATTCCGGACAGAATGCGCAACAGTGCGCAGATGGGAGTAGAAATGTTCAGACTGGGAGAAAAGCAGAAACTGGCGGTTGCAAAAAAAGTAGATTTCGGGGTGTATCTGGAATCCTTGAAAAAGGAGGATGCACAGGAAAGGGTGCTGCTTCCCGCAAAGCAAGTGCCGGAGGGCACCGAGATAGGGGATATATTGGAAGTATTTCTCTATAAGGACTCCCAGGACAGACTGATTGCCACAACCAATCAGCCCAAGCTGGAAATGGGACAGACGGCGCTTTTGACCGTGGTACAGGTAAACAAAATCGGCGCGTTTCTGGACTGGGGGCTGGAGAAGGATTTGTTTCTTCCCTTTAAACAGCAGAAAGTAAGGGTACAGGTGGGGCAGCAGGTGTTAGTGTCCCTTTACATAGACAAAAGCAGCAGACTTTGCGCCACCATGAATGTATATGAAAATTTGCGGACGGACAGCCCTTATAAGAAGGACGATCAGGTTACGGGCATAGTTTATGAGGTCAGCAAAAATTTCGGCGCGTTCGTAGCGGTGGATTATCGGTATTCCGCCCTGATACCGAAAAACGAGATGTATGGAAAACTTGAAATCGGAGAAATGATTTCCGCCCGTGTGACACAGGTACATGAGGACGGGAAGCTGGCTCTGAGCGTCCGGGAAAAGGCATATCTGCAGATGCACAAAGACGCGGATGAGGTTTTGAAAATCATTGACGGCTATGACGGAGTTCTGCCATTTAACGACAAAGCGTCGCCGGAGCTTATCAGGCAGGAGACAGGTATGAGCAAAAATGAGTTCAAGCGCGCAGTGGGCAATCTGTTGAAAGCAGGAAAGATTCAAATTGAAGAAAAAAGCATCCGGCGCATAGATAGGTAATTCTATTTTTCTCTTGAGAAAACGGAGAAAATATGGTAATATAATCATACGGAACAGCAATATTTAATTCAAGGGAGGAATGGATATGGATATTGCAGGAGTATCTATGGCAATGGCGACCAATTCTGTACAAAGCAAAATCAGTATTGCGGTGCTGGATAAGACGATGGATACCAACGAGGCCTTGGGCGCAGGGTTGGTACAGATGATAGATTCCGCTGCCATGGAGAGAAGCGTGAATCCTCATATTGGTGGTAATTTTGATATGAGTGTTTAATGCAGAACGAAATGGGGCCGGCGCATGATAGTAATGATGTGTCGGTCCTATTTTTATGTTTTATATCAGTTTTCATCCAAATAGCAAAGTCTGCGGAGGCTTCCTTCCGGAAACACATAATCGGGGGTCACAAAAGGATAACTGATTTCTTCCTCATAATACCACGGATTATTCCGGTGTAACGGATTTTTCAATATATGAAATTCCTGAGCCGGCATATGCCCCTGCCCAAGAAGGAAAGCTTTTTTCCCTTCTTCGTTTTCGCAGACATCCACAACCATCACAACATGTCCGGGGCTGCCGCCTTTTAAAAACACATCGCCCGCTTGAAGTTCTGAAAGCGAGATTTCCCGGCTCTCCGATTCCATGGATATGGTTCCGGCATAGACGAATACCGTGCGCAGATATCGTTGAAAACATTGATAGGAATCGTCGTAGGAGGCAGATTGTTTCCAACTTGCGCTTTTACCCTTTACAACGATGCGTCCGCCGTCACGCCATCTGCTGTATTTGGCGAGAAATCCGTTGGTAAAATGAAAGGCAATTTTTTCCGTCTGCCCGGACCAATACAGATATTCCGCATAGACCCTTATAACGGAATCGGCGCATTGCTGCAAATCTTCGGCTTCTATAGGAAGAGCAAACACTGCCTGATGAGAATGTCCCGGTTTTTCCTGACCGTCGTAAAGCAAGATGGGACTTTGGTCTTCTTTCAGGGAATATTCCCGCAGAAATTCCGCAAAGCTGCCCTCCTCGGCAGGGATTCTGACATAGCCCTTGGGAACAAAAAAACGGGTTTCCAGCGTATCTCCTGCGGCATGAATAAAAATTTCCGGAATCGTCAATGCATTCCGAAAAGCCTCCGATTGTGAAACCTTTGCGGTCTGACCCAAAAAGGCATCCGCCGGTACTGCGGGTAGTTGATTTTCGCAGCCGGTGAGCAAAAAAATTGTTATCAATATGCTGATTGTGTGAAATTTATATTTCATCTTAATCCCCTGTATATGCTGATTCTTCAAATACATTATATCATACAAGCGTATGCGCGCACAATACCGCAAAAGCAAAGCATGAAGTTTTGCCCGGCAAATAAAATAAGCAAAAAGCATAAAAATCATTGCATTTTTCTTCATTTTTTTGTATATTTGTAATATGTAGTAATATGCGGAAGTTATCGGGGTGCGCCCAAGGAGAAATGATATGATATCAAACCAGATTTTGCAGAATACAATCGAGGGGCTGAAAGGAATCGCAAGAATAGATCTGTGCGTTATGGATGCGGACGGCAAAGAAGCTGCATCTACGGCGGATATGAGGAATTGTTCCAAAGCTGCAATGGAGTTCGCGTCTTCTCCGGCGGATTTCCAGGAGATACAGGGATATCAGTATTTTAAGATTTTTGATGAGAAGCAGTTGGAATATATTCTGGTGGCGGGCGGAGCCGGTGAAGATGTTTACATGATCGGAAAGATGGTGGCATTTCAGATTCAGGGTCTTCTGGTAGCTTACAAGGAGCGTTTTGACAAGGATAATTTTATTAAGAATCTGTTGTTGGACAATCTGTTGTTAGTGGATATTTATGGTCGCTCCAAGAAGCTGCACATCCCTACGGAAGTGCCGAGGGCGGTATTGATCATAGAGTCCGGCAGTGCCAAAGAGAATAATGTGTTGGAGTTGTCCAGAACCTACTGCGGCAGTAATACCAAAGATTTTGTGACCGCGGTGGACGAGAACAATGTGATTGTGGTGAAGGAACTGTCCGAAGGGGACATGGGCAAGGAGATTGAAAAGGCGGCAAAAGGGCTGGAGTCATTTTTGCAAAAGGAAGGCGTTAAGGAAATCCGTATCGCTTACGGAACCGTGGTAAAGGAAATCAAGGATGTGAGCCGTTCCTATAAAGAAGCCAAGATGGCGTTGGATGTAGGGAAAATCTTTTTTGATGAAAGAAATGTGATTGCGTACAGCGAGCTTGGAATCGGGCGTTTGATTTACCAACTGCCCATTCCCTTGTGCAAAATGTTTATCCGAGAGATTTTCGGCGGTAAAAGCCCGGATGATTTTGACGAGGAGACGCTGGCTACCATTCATAAATTTTTTGAAAACAGTCTCAATGTGTCGGAGACCTCACGCCAATTATTTATCCACCGCAACACGCTGGTATACCGCTTAGATAAGCTGCAAAAAAGCACAGGGCTGGATTTGCGCATTTTTGAGGATGCCATTACTTTTAAAATTGCTCTGATGGTGGTAAAATATATGAAGTATATGGAAACCTTTGATTATTAAATCCGTTTATTTTATCAAGCAAATTGTATAACGAATGGCAATGAATTGCGTTCATGAGTTTAGATAGGTGATTACAAATGTCAAGAAAAAAGGAACTTTTGAGAAAACAAAGAGAGCAGATGATTGAAGACGAAGGCGTTATCTTTTTGGATAATGTCAGCAAGAGTTATTCCACCGGCGCGCCTGCGTTGGACAGAGTTACGCTGCATATCGGGCAGGGTGAATTTGTCTTTATAGTGGGAGATAGCGGTTCGGGAAAATCTACTTTGATTAAATTGCTGCTGAGGGAGCTTGTGGCGTCCAGTGGCAATGTTTATGTAATGGGGCATAATCTGTCCAAATTGAAACACAGTCAGATTCCGCAATTCCGCCGCAATCTGGGCGTGGTGTTTCAGGATTTCCGTCTGCTGATGGATCGGAATGTGTATGAAAATGTAGCGTTTGCCCAGCGTATTATAGAGACACCGGGCAGCGAAATGCGTCGGAATGTGCCGTCCATTCTTGCTACGGTAGGGCTTGCCGGCAAATATAAGGCAAGGCCGGGGCGTTTGTCCGGCGGTGAACAGCAAAGGGTTGCGCTGGCAAGGGCTTTGATCAACAAGCCATCCATTCTGCTGGCGGATGAGCCGACCGGCAATCTGGACCCCAAGAATTCCTGGGAAATTATGAAGTTATTGGAAGAGATTAACGAGCAGGGGACTACGGTATTGGTAGTTACCCACAGCAGAGAAATCGTCAATGCCATGCAGAAGCGCGTTGTCACCATGAAGAAAGGTGTCATTGTAAGCGATCAGGAGAAGGGTGGTTACATTGATGAAGATTAATACATTGTTCTATATTATCAAGCAGGGTATTGTAAATATTTTTCGGAATAAATGGTATTCGCTGGCATCCATTTCCACTATTTCCGCCTGTCTGTTTTTGTTTGGCATATTCTATGCGATTATGGCAAATCTACAGAACAGCGTATTGACGGCGGAAGAGGGCGTGTCCATTACTTTCTTTTTCAAGGAGGATGAGGAGACGCAGAAAAATATACAGGTTTCGGATGTCCGGATTGAAGAAATCAAAAAAATGATTGAGAACCGAGTAGAAGTGTCCCGGGTAAATTTCGTGACGGCAGATGAAACATGGCAGACTATGGGACCTCAGTGGTTTGGGGAAAATTATGAGGAAGGTTTCCCGGAGAATCCCTTGGAGGGCATGGATTGTTTTGAAGTGTTCTTAAGCGATGTGTCCATGCATGACGCGTTGGTGAAGTGGCTGCAATCCATTCCGGAGGTGGGAAAGATTAATGACGCCGCCTCGCTGGCGAATATTTTGAGCGGCACCAATGTGCTGATTGCGTACCTGTCCGTGGGAATTATTGTAGTGCTTCTGGGAGTAAGTATTTTCCTCATTGGCAATACGGTGACGGTGGGTATTTCCGTGCGCAAGGAAGAAATCAACATTATGAAATACATCGGGGCTACCGATTTCTTTGTCAGGGCGCCTTTCGTGCTGGAAGGCATGCTGATAGGTCTTATGGGGGCGGTGGTGCCGCTGGGCATCATATATGTTTTATATAATTATATTTTAAATTATATTGTGGCGAGCTTTTCCATGCTGAAGAATCTGCTGCATTTTTTGACAGTGGAACAGATTTTCCAGTTTTTGATGCCTGTGTCATTAATTGTGGGCGTAGGTATCGGATTTATGGGAAGTATTACAACCGTCCGCAAGCACTTAAATGTTTAGTGAGGATGTATTTTGAGCCGGAAAGCAGGAAGCAGAACAGAACAGAATAGGCAGAAATCCCGGGCAGCCCTAACGGTAATCGATGCTGCCCTGATTGGCGTACTGGCAGTTGTATCGGCGGTGGTTCTCAAAGGAGCGTTGGAGCCCTTAAGGGTATCTGCTCTTAATATATCTTCCATCACCTCTGACAGCATCCGTGAGAAAGAGGAGCAGATTGCACAGGCGCAGAAGGAGCAGAAAGACTTAGAGAAAGGGATTACCGACCTGAAAAAAATAAAAAAGGAATTGGAGGCGGAGCGCTCCAGTCTGAAAAATTATATTGTGAAACTGGACGCCAATCTGGCGGATATCGAAGCAAACATTGCAGACTTAAATGATAAGATATCGCTGAAGGAGGGTGAGATTTCTCAGACACAAGAGGAATTGGACGAGGCGCTCACCAGAGAAGAAAATCAGAAAGATTACATGACTAAGCGCATAAGAATGATGTATGAGCAGGGAGAAACTTATAATCTGGAGCTTCTGCTGGAGGCTTCCAGTTTTTCCGATTTTTTGAATAAAGCGGACTTTGTGCAGAAAATTATGTTGTATGACCAGAAAGTGTGGGAAGATTATAAGAGGAACCGTCAATATATCGAGCTGTGCAAGGAAGAATTGGAGATTGAAAAGGAGAATCTGGATCTTTCCAAGGAGAAGGTGCAGGAGGAGCAGAAGAGTCTGGAGAATTTAATCGACCAGAAAACGCAGGATATTCTGAGTTATGAAAGTGATATTAACAATAAAGAAAAGGCAATCAAAGAATATGAGGACGACCTTGCGGAGCAGAATGAACTTATAGAGGCATTGGAGGCTGCGGTCGCCGAAGAAAAGCGCAGAATTATCGAAAGCAGCGGCGCTGTGCTGACTTATGACGGCGGGCAGTTTAAGTTTCCGCTGGCAACCTATACGAGAATCTCCAGTGAATTCGGCAACAGACCGGACCCCATTTTGGGAATCGAGAAATTCCACAGCGGAGTGGATTTCGCGGCGCCTAAGGGGACGGCAATCTATGCGGCCTATGACGGAGTGGTGGTAGCGGCGACCTATAGCGCATCCATGGGCAATTATGTGATGATTGACCACGGAGACGGGTTGTATACCATTTATATGCATGCATCCGCCCTGTATGTTGCCAAGGATGATATCGTGTTTAAGGGAGATACCATTGCTGCCGTAGGTTCCACGGGGCGTTCCACGGGCAATCATCTGCATTTCAGTGTGCGCAAGGATGGGGCTTATGTATCACCTTGGAATTATTTGTCACAATAAGGGTACGGAACATTTTAAATATTTGTCAGGTAATTGCGAAACTCCCTTTTTCATAAACAGGCACTCTCTAAGGGAAAGAGTTTTGCAAGCGCTTAAGTATTTTATGATAGAAAGGAAAGGCGGAAAGGCGAGAGAAGATGGAAGACAAAGAGCAGATACAACAGAACCGTGACAGCGGTAAGGGGCTTTTTGCGGGAGGTATTATCGTGGGCATGTCCTTAATGCTCATGCTGGTGATGGTGACATATCTGGGCACCAAAGTAGCGCGTATTGTGCAGATGCAAAACGGAAAGCTGGCTCCGGTATCTTTTGCGGAAAATTCCATTGTGGATGCGGAAATGGTGCAAAAGCTGCAGGAGTTGGAGAGTACTGTCAACCGTTACTTTTATTTGGAAAAAGTTACGGATGAAGAAATGCGGGACGGCATCTATAAAGGTATGCTGAAAGCGCTTAACGACCCCTATACCGAGTATTATACAGCGGAAGAGTTAAACAGTCTGCTGAACCAGACGGAGGGGATTTATTATGGAATCGGCGCCTATGTTCAGTTGGATAAAATCACTTCACTGCCTCAGATAAGCGGCGTGATTGAGGGAACGCCGGCTCAGGAGGCGGGGCTTCGCGCCAATGATTTGATTTACGAGGTGGACGGAGAATCCACATACGGTCTGACTCTGACGGAAGCGGTGGCTCTGATTAAAGGGGAGGAAGGAACTCAGGTAGTGCTGACTATTGCAAGGGAGGATGAAAAGGATTATCTGACAATTCCCGTGACCCGCCGCAAGGTGGAAAGTCCCACTGTGAAGTATGAGATGCTGGAAGATAATATGGCATATATCCAAATTACGGAATTTGACGATGTGACCATCGATCAGTTTGCAGATGCCCTTGCTACTATGAAGGGCTCCGGCATGGAGGGGCTGATTTTGGATGTGCGAGGCAATCCCGGAGGAAGTCTGACCTCCGTGGTAGAAATTTGCAGGATGCTTTTGCCGGAGGGGAGGATTGTTTATACCGAAGATAAAAACGGGAAACAGGTAGAATATTCATGCGACGGAAAGAGAGAGCTTCAAGTGCCGCTGGTAGTGCTGGTTGATATGAATTCCGCCAGCGCCTCGGAGATATTGGCGGGAGCCATTCAGGATTATGGAATAGGAACTTTGGTGGGAACCACCACCTTCGGAAAAGGGATTGTACAGCAGTTGATTCCCCTGTTAGACGGTTCCGCGGTGAAGATAACCGTCAGCAGTTATTTTACTCCTAAGGGACGCAATATTCACGGTGTCGGCATCGTGCCGGATGTGGAGTGCAAATTTGACGGAGAAGCGTATTATGATACGGACAATCCTGTGGATAATCAACTGGAAAAAGCGAAGCAAGTGTTGGGAGATTTGATGAAATAAGAAAATATAAAAAACATAGAAACGGAGACAAATATGATAGAAACAATTACTAAGATAAACAGTGCGGTAAATGATGTGGTGTGGGGATGGCCGGCGTTGATTCTGTTGGGTTTCACCGGAGTCCTGATGACAGTGCTTACAGGCTTTTTTCAGATAACCCACATAGGACATTGGGTGAAGCATACCATAGGCGCAATTTTCGGGGATAAGGATGTGACGAAACACACAAAGGATCGTTCCATTTCGCAGTTTCAGTCCCTTTGTACCGCTCTTGCCGCAACGGTTGGAACCGGTAATATCGTAGGTGTGGCGGGAGCCATTGCCACAGGAGGACCGGGGGCTGTTTTCTGGATGTGGCTGATTGCCTTTTTTGGCATGATGACCAATTATTCCGAAAATGTGCTGGGTATTCTTTACAGGAGAAAGAATGAAAAGGGAGAGTGGTGCGGAGGCGCCATGTATTATCTCAGGGACGGACTCGGAGCCAAAAAGGGGTGCAAGGGTATCGGTATAGCGCTGGCTTTCCTGTTTGCTGTTTTCTGTCTGCTGGCATCCTTCGGCATCGGTAATATGAGTCAGGTAAACAGCATGGTGGGCAATGTCTATGCAGTGTTCGGCGTTCCTAAGCTGATAACCGGTATTGTCCTGCTGTTTGCCGTGGGTGTTGTAATTATCGGCGGCTTAAAGCGTGTGGCCGCAGTGACGGAAAAATTGGTGCCTTTTATGGTGGTGCTGTACCTCTTAGGTACGATAATCATTATCTGCATACATATTACTTCCGTTCCCGCCGTGTTCGTGTCTATTTTTAAGGGAGCTTTTGCCTTAAAGTCCGTGGCAGGCGGCATCGTGGGTTCCGGCATTGCCCTTGCGATGAAGATGGGTATGAAGAGAGGAGTTTTCTCCAATGAAGCGGGTCTTGGCTCTTCCGTGATGGTGCATTCCAATTCCAATGTGAAAGAGCCTGTCCGTCAGGGAATGTGGGGAATTTTTGAGGTGTTTGCGGACACCATTGTTGTATGTACCTTGACAGCGCTTACTCTGTTAACTTCAGGCGCAGTCAATTTAGAGACAGGAGCCTTGACGGAGCAGGCGGCGGCAATCGAGTCAAGTTCTTTGATCAGCTATGCTTTCGGGCAGACTTTCGGTGTGGTGGGTTCCGGATTTATCGCTGTTGCGATTTTGTTGTTTGCTTATTCCACGGTACTTGGCTGGAGTCATTACGGCTCTAAGGCATGTGAATATTTATTCGGTTCTGCAGCCACTCTTGTGTACCGGATTATTTTCTGCATTATCGTGCTGGCGGGTTCCGTGATGCAGGCGCAGCTTGCATGGGATATTTCCGACACTTTCAACGGATTGATGATGATTCCCAACCTGATTGGCGTTCTGGTGTTGTCTCCGGTAGTGATGCAATGTACCAGAAATTATGTTGCCCGCAAGCTTCATGGGAAAGATGAGAAGCCTATCCTGTCAGTATTTCCTGATATTCAGGAAGAACACGAGAAATTGGTGAGGAACGGAGAAGCATAGCGTGAGAAGTACTTCTAAAGCTCATGCCAATGGGCAGTTTCGCAAAGGCGGCGTAGCCGCCTAAGAAGTACTAAATCTCACGCCGAAGAATGCCTTGAAAAACAGACATTCTTCATAAAGTGGCTTGTTGACTTTGGGATTTGAGATTAGCTTGAAATGCCGTCTACGGGGGAGCATATGTTTAGGAGAAAGACAAAGAAGGTGCAATATGACCCGGAGCAGTGGAAACCTGTTATCCGATGCAGCATCTGTACGGGAGAGCAGGTCGCCGGCTTTCAGAATATCCATACCGGGAAACTGCAGGAAATCATGTTAATTAAAGATGAAAAAGATTTAAAATGTTTCAAGGAAATGTATGGAGTGGAGAAGTGTGCAGAGATTTTCTAAGCGGTCAAAAGACGCCCGCTAAGAAAATCTAAGCTGCACACCGAAGAATGCCCAAAATCAGGGCATTCTTCATCCAAATTTGCGATTCCGCTGAAGCGGAATCATGGGGGTAAGTGTGAAAAAATTTTCTAAGAAACGGATTTTTGAAATTATACAGATCGGGCAGCGAAATGATTGGCCAAGCCGGTTATTTGACATATTTATTGTGCTGGTCATAGTGGTTAACATAACGGTCATGTTTCTGGATACCTTTGAGGAGCTGTCTCAATATTCCGCGGTATTTCGGGTTTTGGAGACTGTGACGGTGCTTGTGTTTGTGGTGGAATATTTATTGCGGATCTGGACGGCGGACTGTCTGTATCCTGAAATGAGCAGAGGCAGGGCGGTTTTTAAGTTTCTGGTGTCATTTGACGGCATTGTGGATTTATGTACCATTCTGCCGTTTTTCTTTCTTACCGGTTTTGTGGCTCTCCGTATGCTGCGGGTGGTCCGGATTTTTCATTTGTTTCGCATTAATGCATATTATGATTCATTCCATGTCATTACTTCCGTTTTATACGAAAAGCGGAATCAAATCATATCATCGGTATTTATTATTATGGTATTGATGATGGCATCTTCTTTGTGCATGTACAGCGCGGAGCATGAGGTACAGCCGGAGGTATTTAACAATGCATTTTCCGGTATGTGGTGGAGTATTTCCACGATTCTCACTGTGGGCTACGGTGATATTTATCCGGTGACGGTGCTGGGCAGGATTTTGGCGATTGTGATTGCGCTTTTGGGGGTAGGCGTAGTGGCAATACCCACCGGTATTATTTCCGCCGGTTTTGTGGAGGATTACACACAGATGCAGAGAAGAAAAAAGTCCGAAGACGCCGCGGGTGGGACAGTGAGTGTGTATGTGGACGACACTTGCCTGTTTATGGGCCAGACAGTGAAAGAATTGGAAGAAAAATATGACTTTAGTATTGTGGTGCTGGTTCGGGAAGGCGAAGTGATACTGCCGACGACAGGAAGCCGCATAAAACTGGGGGATACTCTGGTGTATCATGATGACAATGTTTTGAATACCTTGTAAATTTTAATTGACAGGAGGACAGGATTATGGAAATTAAATTTCCCAAGTTGTATCGGTATGACAGACCGCGTGAACATTGTTGTGTGGCGATTCCCTTTGCGAAAGGGGAATTGACGGATGCCGGACTTTTGCAGATTTATCAGGACGGTCGGCTGATGCCGAGCCAGAAAAAAGTGACATCCAGACATTCCGACGGCAGCATACGCTATTTGTTCGTGCGTTTTCTGGCGGATTTACCGGGCAATGCAAAAACAGTATTGGAAGCCAAAAAAATATCCGCGCCGGAGCCGGACGAGGCAGAGATAAATGCCTTACAAGTGGAAAAGAAGGGTCAAAGCATCTGTGTAAAGGGCGCATTGGAGTTTAGTGTGTCCGATGATGGGACAACAATTTTTGATTACCTGAAGGACGGCAGGAAAACCTATACCGCAAAACAGTTTGTGGGTCCCTTGCTGGTGGACGGCGCGGGAATTTCTTACGGAGTGAAACTGGGACAGTGGCGCATAGAGGAGGCGGGACCTCTGGTGGCGGTGCTTCGGTGCATGGGAAGCTGTGAGGAGGGCATGCCCTCCTTTGAACTGAAGATTACAGCCTATGCGGAAAAGCCGTGGGTGGAAATATCTTACCGTATCATTAATTCCACGGAGAACCCTCTCCATGCGGCATCCCTCGTTTTTGCCCTGCTTGCGGATGAAAATGCGGAGTATGACCCTTCCTTAAAAATTGTGGAGGAGGAAGTCAAGGGAGATTCCGTAGGGGAAGGAAGTGCCGCGGTTAAGAGCTTTTCCGAGGAGGATTCGGTTTTTTATACCACAGGAATCAAAGAATTACCTAAATTGGAAAATCTGATTGGTTGGAATGGCGTGAGAACCTGTGTAGGAAGCTCCAATTACAAAACCAATTTTATTATCGGCAGGGAAGGAAATGCCGTAAATAAGATTGTGGACGACGCCTATCTGGTAGGGGAGGCGAACGAACATTTTGCGGAAGTATTTTACGGTACTTTTTTTGCGGACAGGACAGAGCCTGAGGGCGGTGTGTGCGCAACGATTTTTCAGGCACAGCAGAATTATCCCAAGGCGGTGAAAGCAGACCAAAGCGGTATTTATGTCATGCTGGTGCCGAGGGATGTCAATAAGGTGGTTATGGAGCCGGGCATGTCCAGAGAGCAGCGTTTTCTGCTGCATTTTCATGATGCCAAGGAAAGTCTGACGGAAATTGACAACAGAAGTCTGATTTATCAGATGCCGGATAAGCCGTCCATTCCGCCGGAGGTTTTTCGTGACGCGGGCGTGATGCCGGATATTTTTGTGGACAGGGACAAAATCAACGATGATGTGGAAATCTCTCTGATAGGAAAGTGCGACGGTCATGCCAGATGTTACGGCATGTTAAATTGGGGAGATGCGCCGGACCCCGGATACACCACTCAGGGACGGGGCAAGGGAATGCTGGTATGGGGGAATAACGAGTATGATTATCCTCATGCATGCGCATTGTTTTATGCAAGAACCGGAGAGCGGAGATTTTTGGATTATATGATTACCGCAGCCAGCCATTGGATGGATGTGGATGTGTGCCATTACAGCAAGGACCCTCTTCTTTTAGGCGGACAGTGGGAGCATACCAGAGGACACTGTAAGGATGGCGTCATGGTTTGCTCTCATGAGTGGGTGGAAGGTCTCTTGGACTGCTATCACTTTACGGGAGACGAGCGTGCGCTGGAGACTGCGCTTGGCATTGGGGAAAATGTACTCAGGCTTTTGGAGACTCCCGCATATCAGACCCGCGGTGAGAGCAATGCCAGAGAAACCGGATGGGCGCTGCGGACCCTTGTGGCGCTTTATGTGGAGACTTATGATGAAAAATGGCTGGGAAAATGCAGCTTTATTTTGGATAATTTTAAACAGTGGACGGAAGAATACGGCGAATGGGTGGCTCCTTATACGGATAATACCACCATCCGGGTGGGCTTTATGATATCCGTGGCGGTGGGAAGCATGATGCGCTATTATAGAGTATTTCCCGATGAGGAAGTCAAGAAGATGATATTGAGCGCAGTGGACGATTTGGTGGATAACTGTCTTATGGATAACGGATTGTTTTACTATAAGGAGCTTCCCAGCTTAAACCGTCTGGGGCAGAATACGCTGCTGTTAGAGGCACTTACCATCGGTTATGAACTGACGGGTGACTCCAGATATCTGACTTACGGCAAGCGGACATTTTGGAAAAATATTAACGCGCCGGCTCCCGGAGTGGCAGGGGTAAAGAGTATTGTGGAGGACGCCGTGGTGGCAAAAACCGCAGGAATGAAGAATTTTGCACAGTGCTTTATTCCGCTGTCGGTTTATTATAAGGCATTGGCGGATAACGGGATGATATAAAAAGGAGAAGAAATTGGCGAAGCAGAATTACAAGATGATAATTTCGTATGACGGTACGCGTTATTATGGATGGGAGCATCAGCCGACCACGGAAATGACCATTCAAGGGAAATTAGAGAATGTATTGGGACTTATGGTGGGAAGCAGCGTGGAAGTCATCGGTGCGGGTCGCACGGATGCAGGCGTACACGCCAAAGCCATGGTTGCCAATGCCTTTCTGGATACGGAATTATCCGAGGGGGAGATTTTGGATTATATGAACCGGTATCTTCCGGATGATATTTGTATCTGCGAGGTCCGCAGGGCGGGAGAACGATTCCACAGCCGTTATAATGCTTTGGGAAAGACTTATTGCTACACTTGTTATGTGGGAGCCGTGAAACCGGTATTTGACAGGAAATATGTTTATGCGCCGGAAGGCTGTCCCGATGTGGAAAAGATGCGGAGGGCGGCGGAAATTCTCATGGGAGAGCATGATTTTGCAAGTTTTTGCAGCAATCCGAAAATGAAAAAATCCACCGTGCGACAAGTGGATCTGATAGAAATTCGGCAAAAAGGGAACTACCTGACTTTTACTTACCATGGCAGTGGATTTTTGCAGCATATGGTGCGGATTTTGACAGGGACACTGCTGGAAGTCGGCTTCGGAAAGAGAAGCCCGGAAAGCATGGAAGAGCTTCTTTTGGCAAAAAGCCGGGCGCTTGCGGGCTTTACGGCACCGGCGCAGGGGTTGTGCCTGATGAAGGTGGATTACCATTGAGGAAAGGCAGGCTGTACCACACACCAGCCGGAGGAGGGCGCATGGTTATCTTCAAAACACTAAAGAATTATAAGAGGGAATATCTGCCCAAGGATTTACTCACGGGTATCGTGATTGCGGCGGTTTCCATTCCCATTTCCATGGGTTATGCGGAGGTGGCGGGGATTCCTGCGATTTACGGGCTGTACGGTTCTGTTTTTCCCATTCTTTTGTTTGCGGTTTTCTCTACTTCCCCTCAGTTTATTTTCGGCGTAGATGCGGCGCCTGCAGCCATTGTGGGAGCGGCGCTGGCGTCCATGGGGATTACGGCAGGCTCGGAGGAGGCGCTTATTTATGTGCCCATGATGGCGCTTTTTACCGGACTATGGCTTCTCTTATTTTATTTTCTGAAAGCGGGGAAGTTGGTGGATTACATTTCTACACCGGTTATGGGCGGCTTCATCAGTGGCATTGCCGTGACCATTATTTTGATGCAGATTCCTAAAATTTTAGGGAGCGGTTCCGGTTCGGGAGAGCTTTTGGAATTGATGGAGCACATTTTTCATGCGGCACTGAATATCCATCCGCTTTCCGTATTGTTGGGGGTAGCTTCCCTTTTGATTATTGTGGCTGCCGGTAAAATCATCCCTAAATTTCCTATGGCGATTGTAGTTATGGCATTGGGAGTATTTTTGACTTGTGTATGCCATGTGGACGCCTACGGCGTGAGATTGCTGGCACAGGTGGAACCGGGACTGCCCAAGCTGATTTTGCCGGATTTTGCAAGGGTGGATATCAGTCAGGCGGCAGGACGCAGTCTGATTGTGGCGATTGTTGTCATGTCGGAAACCCTGCTTTCCGAGAATAATTTTGCTTTTCGTAATGGATATAAAATCGAGGACAACAGGGAAGTGCTTGCCTGTGGCGTAGGAAATATTGCGGCGGCTCTGGTGGGCTGCTGTCCGGTGAACGGAAGTATTTCCCGGACTTCCATGAACGACCAATACGGCGGCAGGACTCAGGCGGTTTCCGTGGTGGCGTCCGCTGTCATGGCAATTCTTTTACTGTTTGGAACAGGATTTATCGGCTATCTGCCGGTGCCGGTTTTAACAGCCATTGTGATATCCGCGCTGATGAAGGTGGTGGAATGGCATCTGGCAAAGAGACTGTTTCAGGTGAGCAGACAGGAATTTGCTATTTTTATGGCGGCGTTTTTGGGCGTGTTGGTGTTGGGAACCATTTACGGTGTGATTATCGGTCTTGTATTGTCCTTTGTGGCTGTGATTTTAAGAGAGACTAACCCACCTCGGACTTTTCTGGGGATGATTCCGCACAAGGAGGGATTTTATGACAGAAACAAAAACCGTTATGCCTGTGAGATAGAGGGCGTGAAGATTTATCAGTTTAGCGAGAGTTTATTCTTTGCCAATATCAAAATTTTTCAGGAAGATATCGAAAACTGCATCGATGAGGATACAAAAGCGGTGATTGTGGATATGAGCACAGTCACCGGGATTGATATTACCGCAGCGGACAGGCTGGAGCTGATGGCAAAAAGTTTTCAAAAGAAGGGCATTCACTTTTATTTGACGGAACATAAGGAGAGTGTCAACCGGCAGATGAGAGATTTGGGAATCGGACATCTCATCGAAGAGGGACATGTGCGGAGAACCATTACGGCAGCGTTGCATGATTTGGGGATTTTGGAGCCGTATCCCCTGAAGAATCCGCAGGGAGGTGAGGAGCACAGGCTGCGCAGCCTTTCTGCAGAGACTGAGAATACATTGGAAGAATTTGCATGGGCTTTTGGAGAGGATACGGTGAGCCGGATAGAGAAGCTGACGCAGGATATCATTCACCAGATTCACGGAATACCGGAATTGGAACATATGGCAAAAGAGGGTCTGGAAGGGCATCTGGACGCATGGAAATGGCTGGGAGCCATTGATGAAGACGAGTTGGTAAGGCGTCTGGAGCTGCATATGGACGAATTGCCGAAAGAGCTACATACGAAGGAAAATATGCAGCTTGTGTGGAAATTATTGGAGGAGTGGAGAAGCCATATCCGGGAGAAGCTCCGGCAGGAAGCTCCGGAGGAATTGGAAAAACTGGAGGCTTACAGGGAAAAATTGGAGCGCAGGCTTGAAAAGCAGAATCCCGAGGCCGCAAAATGGCTGCATGAGTGGGAGGAGCATGCAGGGAAATAAGATGTAAACTTTGCCTGAAAACAAGAAATCCGATTATAGGTATCATAAGTTTATCCTATCACGGGGGAAGTGTGAAGAGATTTTCTAAGACAGCAAAGTACGCTGTCTAAGAAAATCTAAAGCTTCACACGGAAGAACGCAAGGACGGCGTTCTTCTTGTTGATTGTTTGTGCTTGCAATATGCAGGGGTATAATTATGAAAAACTATGAGTTCAAAAAATTGAAGGGTCGGTACACTTGGCAGAGCCCGGACCTGAAGCTGGTTTTCAGTGATATTTCTTTTCAGCCCCATGATGAATGCGGTTATGTGAACCAGACGGAAAATGGAATCATGTATTTGTATTATACTGTTCAAGTGTATGCCGGATATTATGGCTATGATAAAAAGGGCAGCAGGCGGCATAAATGGCAGTTGATTACATCAAAGCGCACCTATGATTTTCCTGCCCTGCAGGCACTGCAATCGATTCTTAAGGCGTATTTGGACGATGAGATTCCCGAAGAGTCCTGCCAAACGGAATACTATGACTGCAGGGAATATGACATTTATTCCATGGAAACGGGAAGCTGGTTTTACGATGACTATTATCAGGTGGAACGAACCATCATAAAAGAAGATGACAGAGAAACGGAAAGGGGATATTCCCTCTTTGCGGGAAGTTCTATGGCGCCGCCGGGACACGGCGCCTGCGTGGGTGTGAAGGTATCGGTTGCGGAGGAAGGAATCCGTATCCTTTTGCAGTGCGTGACGGAGTTTCTTGAGGATGCCATTGCTTCTTATAATCAAAATTTAAGGAAAAGCCTTGAGAAAGAAGGATATGCTGTGGATGGGGAATCCCGAATCATAAGGACGGATAACGGAAAAGCAGTGGAGATGTTTGTGAAGGGCGATATCGTGTACGACATCAGTATTTATTGCGGGGATTTAAACTCGGACAGTTTCTATTCGGAGGCTTATAGGTATGTAAAAATTTCTGAAATCCATGAAGACACAATCACCATTACAGGCGGGTATTGTGAGCGTGACAAAAATGAAGTATATAACAAAAATGAGCAGAAGGACAGAAAACAGACTATTTTTGTAAAGAACATTATTTCTATTTGGGCGGATGTTTCGGATGAGGTTCTGGCATTGGACGAAAGGGGGATTGCAGAAGATTTACGAACTGTTTTGACGAAAGGGGAATGGGAGGAAATCCAGAACAGCGATGCGGAAGAAATGTATCAAAAGTGGTTTGAGATGATTGCTGACCGTTATATTATTTACAGGGAGGAACATCCTTTTCAAAAAGTGAAAAAGAATGACAGGGATAATGCCGAGGAAGCGGTTCGGACAGTCATAAAATTGATAAAGGGGGATAAAAAATAGCAGCGGAAGGGAGAAGCGCCTTGAATTCAAATGAAGAAGCACAGTATTGTGACACAACTGTCATCAGGGATGAAATCTCAAAATGTGAAGATATTGCCGAGCTGAGGGAAAGAATTCTCCCTATGCTGAAAAGCAGAGAGGAACAGTGGGCGAAGAAGATAAACGAAATCATCGCAGAGAGCGGTTTGACGAAATCGAAATTTGCAGATATCAGCGGTATAAGCAGAGTGGCGGTGAACAAGTGGTGTAACGGCGCCATTCCAAAGAACAGGGAAACTTTCCTCAGAATAGGAATGGCAGCCGGTTATGGATTGGAGAAGATGAACCGGTTGCTGCAGAGGTACGGACAATATCCGGCGCTGTACTCAAAAAGCTTGGAAGATTGTGTCTGTATTTTTGTGTTACATCAGAATTATGGTCGGGAGACATTGACAAAGTATCATTATATTCTGAATAAGATAAAAGAAAATCTTATAAAAAGCGGGCAGGCAGAACAGGAGAGCCTGACCACAGAGCTGTTTGATGCAAAGCTTTCGGATATAAAGAAGGAAGATGATTTAGAAAGATTTATTTCGGAGAACAGTGCGGTATTTGCCACTGCATACCATAAGCTTTATGCATATGTAAAAATGCATATCATGGCGAATTATCAGGATTATGGAGGAAGCGTATTTGAATTAGCGCAGAGGCAGGGCTGGTCTTCCTCTCTCAGGCAGTGTGTTTCCGCTATCAGACAGAATAAATGGTATCCTACCAGAAATAAAATCATTTCCTTGGGGCTTCATTTAAGCATGGATCATGACCAGATTGACGAAATGCTGGGGTTAGCGCATATGGAACCATTATGTGCTAAGAATGTTTTTGAAAGTGTGATCATGTTCATTCTTGATGATGCAAGCCTTAACAATATGCTGGATGCCGAATCGGAAGAGTATGATCCGGACGAGCTTTGCAGATATGCAAGAGGGATTCTGAAAGATTTTAATTTACCGGAAGTAGAAAAGTTTATCACAGAACTGCCGGAGATGGATGATGATGACACATGGTAAAAAAGTAAACAATTTCATTGTGATAGAGAACGGACATCTGACAGTGTATCCTCTGGACGATAAAATTGCATGGGAGATTGGCAGAGTGTCAAAGGAAAATCGTCCCGATATCATATTACATTCAACTACAGTGAGCAGAAAACACGGAAGATTCCAGAATGTGGATGGAGTATGGTTTTATCTGGACTATAACGGAAAAAACGGAACCATATACAATCAGAGGCATATTACTCCCGGATTAAACGGAAGGATAAAACCGGTGGTGCTGAAGGAAGGGGATGTATTTGTGTTCGGCAAAACCGTTTGGGGATTATACATTACAAGAGAATGGATATTAGTGTGAAAGAAGGAAGGTTATGCTGGGCTTGGATAAAGCCGGAGCGGATAAACTTTTGCTCCAGTTAGAAGCAAGAGGACTGATGGATTCGGGGTATCGGTTTAGCAGGGAAAAAGACGGACTCCTATTATTGGGAAGAGGCAGCTTTTCGTATGTTTATGAAATGTACGATACACAAAATCCCGAAAGACTCTATGCAGCCAAAATCATTGGATTAAGGAATACGGCTGTCAATGAAGATTTTATTGTGGATACAACCCGGATTCAGTATTTTTTAAGCGGGCAGTCGGAAAATATTTTGCGGGTCATTGCCCTGTGGACAATGAAGCTGCATTTGGATGAGGAAGGAAATATTATTACCATTTCCGGGTCAAGTGTTGAAGATGCGGAAGAAGAGGGAGTTCCGCTGCAGATTATTCTGATGGAGAGATTGGACAGTATTCTTTCTAAAGACAAGTATGGAAATATAAAGCTACTGCGGGATGACTTAAAAACAGAAGAAGGCATTGTTAAGTTTGCGGAGAATATAGGCAGAGCATTATTGACTGTCCACAACCATAGTTTTTTGCATCGAGATGTAAAATTAGAAAATATTTTTTGGGATAAAGACCTGAAACAGTACAAATTGGGGGATTTCGGAATAGCAAGATACATTGGGGGCAGTGATGCGGAAACGGTGGTATTTACCGACGGATATGGAGCCCCTGAGATAGAAAGACGGATTACGGACTCGTATAATGAGGCGGCTGATATTTATTCTTTCGGGATTACATTATTTCTGCTGTTAAACAATTTAAAATTCCCTGCTTCGGAGGGATATTACCCCCATATGGTACAATACACGGAAGATTTTATTATTCCGGCGCCTGTTAATGCATCGGAAGCTATGGCGCGCATAGTCAGAAAGATGTGCAGTTACCGGGTTCAGGACCGGTATCAGTCCGTCGGGGAAGTTTTGGCGGACATTGAAAAAATGGGGGAAGGTGATGCAAAGCAGGGCTTTACGGAATATGATGATGTTATTACAGAGACATACCGGGATGAAGCGGCTGCTGCTACGGAAACGGACAGAACGCCAGATGAGGAATCCATTTGGGAGAAAGACGAAAGCGAGCTGAACCGGGAAGAAAGGAAAATACGCTCTCAGATATATGAAGAGGTT
Organism: Lachnoclostridium sp.; assembly: GCA_023665475.1. GTDB lineage: Bacteria > Bacillota > Clostridia > Lachnospirales > Lachnospiraceae > Acetatifactor. The sequence goes on along the minus strand of JAMPEB010000009.1, from coordinate 21,050 downwards.
TATGCGGAAGAGAGCATAAAGAGGATGTGTATAGCAGCAGTCCTGTTTATGCTGCTGTTTCAAGCCTTTTCCCCATCCGCTTCCTATACGGCTTCATGGCAGTTCCTAATATTGCCGGCAGCGCTGCTTGTGGAATCCATACTGGAAAGAATGCAGGAATTTTACATAGAGTTTAAAGTTCTTGTGATAGGAATGACCGTTTTTGCTGCTTATACTTTAGGCATGGATGTCCCTCTGGCAGTTATCCTGTTGACAGCGGCTTTGGGAGTTCCTGCCATTACTGCGGGGTGTGCATTGGGGACCGGCTTATGGCTCGTTCTGATGCAGACCGGAAAAATAGAATGGCTGAATTTTTTGAACGGGTGGGATTTGGGCTGGATTGTCCTTTTGGGAGTAACCGCCGTTATAGAAAGCTGCATTTTGCTTAGGGATTATTATAAAAAGGGGACAAAAGGGGATTTTATCTGGGCGTGGACATTGGATAAAATATGGTGCATAATGATACCGGCAGGATTGATTTTGCTTTTGTTGGAACATTTTCATGTCATGGTTATGCCCGACATATTAAAACAGATACATCTTGTCAGAACCGGGATTGGAATATTTCTAATTGAGTGGTTCTATTTAGAATATTATGGCTTATTGGAAGATTCGGACTGAGAGGATAATGAAATAAATGAACCTGTGGACGAGCGAGGAGATTGCAAAAATTTTAATGCAGTTGGATGAAAGGAAGCTTCCTTTTGACCGATATTCTTTTGTCAGTGAGAGCGGTCGGCTGAAATTGCTGGGGCGCGGCGGCTCTGCAGAAGTATATGAAGCGCAGGCACGCTTTTCTCATAAACCTGATTATGCAATAAAAGTAATCGGATTTCAAAAACAGAATGAGGATTCCGCTCTTTTTAAAGAAGCGGTTCAGGCACAGAAAGACATCAGGATTTATCAGGAGACGGTGGTTAAGATATATGATTGTGCGGAATTGTGGGTTTCTCTTGATGAAAAGGGCGGGATAGTGAAAGCCGCAAAAGAAGAGCCTGAGGAACTATCCCAAACGAGTATAAAACTTCAGTTTGTTGTAATGGAGAAGCTATCGCCGGTCATTGAGAAAACGAAGGACGGAAGGATTAACATAACGCCGCCGAAGCTGGCTTTGGGTGATGAGGGTGAGGCGCTGAAACTGGCATATGATATCGGGCTTGCGCTTCAAAGAGCACACAATCATAATATTCTGCACAGAGATGTTAAATTAGAAAATGTATTTTATTCGGAAAAACAGAAGCTATATAAGCTTGGAGATTTCGGAATAGCCAAAAAGACCGATGACGGATTTGCAAACACTGTTGTATTTACCAAGGGTTATGCAGCACCGGAAGTAAGAATTTCCGGAAGCAGATATGACAATACGGCAGACATTTATTCTTTGGGAATGATGCTGTATGTTTTGATGAATCATCTGAAATTTCCCGATTCCGGTGCTTATCAGGTCAATTCGGGGGCGCAGTACAGTCCCGGTTACATTGTTCCATGCCCCGACGGCGATATTTCGGAGGATTTCTATTTTGTAATTGCGAAAGCCTGCATGTATGACCCGGACGGGCGTTACCAATCTATGAAAGACATGATTCTTGACATAGAAAAGCTGATGTATAGTGAAAGCCTTGGGTATAAGAAGGAACATAAAAGGGTTTCCCTTGCAGTGGGTTCCGTTATGCTGGCTCTCGGAGTTGCGGCTTGGAAGCTGACATTGGTTCCGCAGATGGTCATACGCTTAACCTTGTGGCAGTACATTTTCCTTGCCGGATGCTTAGGGAAAGGAATCCTGAAAATATTAAAAAGGGAGAGCTCTTTTGTGAATCTGATTGTCTCGGGCGTCGGAATCTATCTTCTGATATCATCGGGATTCTCTTGGTTAAAACTATTATTGCTTTTATGGATGATTGTTTCGTCGGGGGCAACATCAGGTTATTTTGCAGCCGGAGTTTTGATTGCGGATTTTGTGTCGATTATGCAGCGGGAAAGCGGGGCAGATTGGGGGATATATCGGGAATACAGCTGGGCTGCAATAGCAGTCATTTCATTCGGGATTGTGCTGCTGTATCAATATGGCATTCTTACCATAGAAAATCGAACAACAGCCAGAGTGACTTACCAAAAAGGATTATATTGGATATTAGTATGTCTGATTTATGGCTGCTGGATTCTGCAGGGAACTATGCTGGAGATAATGACTTCATCGGCGGAAAGATGGTATAGGAGCATGCTGGGAAACAGAGTGGTAGATGCAATGCAGTCCGTTGATTTAAAGATGGCCGGAGCATTGGGATTAGGGCTGAGCCTGTTCTGGATTTTGAGAGAAAAAATATTAATCCGATATCAGAGATTCCAAACGGAAAAATATAATGGAGAAGAGTAGCGTGATTGAAAGTTTGCCTGAAAATGCAGACAGCAAAGTTTGATACGATAGTAGCGTGAAGAGAAGTTGTTTTTATTGACAGGCTGCGGCTCCACATATAAAATAAAAAAAGGTATGCACATGCATGAGGAAATATGCATGCATGAAGAAATATGCACGCATGAAGAAATATGCACGCATGAAGAAATATGCGATAAGATTAGGGGGTTTTTATGGAAGATTTTGAAGATTTGAGCGAAAAAATCATCCGGCAGACAGATCTTTTGAACGAATCGGAGAACAGTGTGGAAGGCGAGATACTTGAGATGCTGTTAAATACCAGAGAACAAGGCCAGATGATGGAACAGTTAATTAAGAATCAAATTGAAGTAAAAGATGAATTGATTGATAAGCTTCATAAAGAACTTGATTATTATAAGCAGGGCGCTGCGGACCGATTTGTGGATCAGTTGATGAAAGCGGTCATAAAAGTCCGCAAGGATATGAACAAGCTGATGCGTTCCGATAAATGGGAAGGGATGACTGTTGAAGACATGAAAAGGGAATATCAATATGTCTTGGAGGATATCACGGATTTGCTGGAACAGCAGAATGTGGATTCTTACCAATCTGAACCGGGGGATGACTTTGATGCGGCGCTGCATCAGCCTAAGCTGGAAACGGTAACGGAGGAAGCTTTGGACAAAAAAATCAAAGAAAGTATCTCCGAAGGATATAAAAAGGGCGATAAGGTTCTGATTCCCGAAAGAGTTATTGTATATCAATTTAAAGCATAGAGCGGAGGAGAAAAGAACAATGAGTTATGTATTTGGCATCGATTTAGGGACAACATATTCCTGCATTTCATACATTGATGAGTATGGGAAGCCGGTAGTTTTGAAGAACAGTGACGGAGATCATACCACGCCTTCGGTTGTCATGATAGAGTCGGAAAGCAATATTATCGTCGGCACCGAGGCAAAGCGTTCCATTGAGATGGAGCCTGACAGAACCGTGCAGTTTATTAAGAGAAAGATGGGAAAGGAAAATGATACCGTAACATTAAACGGAACCACTTACCATGCTCCCGAAATTTCATCCATGATTCTGAAAAAGATTGTAAACGATGCCAATGAAGAACTGAGGCAGACAGGTGTTCTCAAGGATGGCGAGTCGGTGAAAGATGTAGTTATCACATGTCCGGCATATTTCGGCATGAATGAAAGACAGGCTACGAAAGCAGCGGGTGAACTTGCCGGGTTAAATGTATTAAATATTATCAATGAGCCTACGGCAGCAGCCATCAGTTATGGCGTATCCGGCAGTGATAAAAATGAAACCGTGCTGGTATATGACCTCGGCGGCGGTACATTTGATATTACGGTTATGAGCATATCCGGCAGTGATATTTCCGTAGTGTGCACCGGCGGCGACGATCAACTGGGGGGGAAAGATTGGGATGAAGCCCTTATGGGATATGTAACCGAAAGGTATGAAGAAGAAAACGGGGAAGACCTCTCCGAAGACCCGGAGACGGTTGCCGCTTTATATGTGGATGTTGAAACATGGAAAAAGGCGCTTACTTCAAGAGAGAAGGTCAATATTTCCGTAAACGGGCCTGCCGGTCGCTTCCGTGAAGAATTGACCCGTGAGAAGTATGAAGAATTGACAGGCGATTTGTTGAACCGGACAAAGAATCTGCTGGATGATGTGTTGGCTACGGCGGAGAAACAAGGATATCCCATTTCCAAAATCGACAAAGTGCTGCTGGTAGGCGGTTCCTCAAGGATGCCTCAGGTTGCTGCAATGATTGAAAGGGATTACCATGTGACTCCGGTATTGGCCGACCCGGATGAAGCGGTGGCGAAAGGCGCCGCTATCTATGCAAGCAATGAGAAAGCATACAATGATTTTGTGGCGGATGAGGCTGCAAAAAAGGGAAAATCGGTTGAAGAGATCAAAGAAGAAAATCTCGTTACCGGAGAGATGGATAAGAAATTCGCGCTTACTACAGGCGGAGCGGCAGGCGGTGCGTTAAAAATTAATATCACCAATGTGCTTTCAAGAACATACGGGCTTGAAATTCAAGACAGTGAGACAAAGAAAATGAAGATTTTCAATATGCTTATGATTAATGATAAACTGCCGGCTACCAGAACAGAGACCTTCTACACCGCCGCAAATAATCAGAGCAAGATTTCTATTAGGATTTATGAAAGTAGGTCTACCGATAAAACAATGGAAATTGAAGACAGAGTGCCGCTTACGGAAATTGAAATGAAATTCACGCAGAGCGTCCCTGCCGATACCCCTGTTGTCAATACCATGGCGCTTGATAATTCAGGTATTTTACACATTATTGCGGAGGAGCAGCAGAATCATTCCAAGCTCGATACGACATTCCAGCTCTCCAATCAGATGACAGACGCTGAAATGAACAGTGCTGCGCTGAGAATGTCTTCCGCAAATATTGAGTAAGGAGGAATACTTTGGTAACATTTATTATATTTTGGGCAGCGGTTTTTGCGTTATTGTTTTTTGTGCTGGCGGTTATTTTTAAAATATTGGCTTCGGCGCTGGAGGCGCTTTTGTCTGCCGGTGGGCAGACGCTGGCAGTCGGTTTTTTGGCAATCATTATAGTGATAGCGCTGTCTTTGTTCTATGCAATAGTGGATGGAATTATAAAAGAAGGCTTGCTGTCCGTTCTTGGAACGATTGTGCTGTTTGTGATTGTGCTCGGTATTTTGGGAGCAATTTTTGGCGGCTTGGGAGCGGCATTAATCGAACTTGTCGTAGCGGCGGCGCTGTTTGTATTAGAGATTGTGTCGGGAGTTTTGGAATGGCTCGCGGATAAATGTGAGGACGGATATATCAAATTTCTGAGAATCATTGTTAACCGCATTGATAATTGCTGAAGAAGTGTGTAAAGAAATTCTAAACGGTCAAAAGACGCCCGCTAAGAATTTCTAAGTTACACACTGAAGAACGCAAGAGCAGCGTTCTTCTCATTGATTGTTTGTGCCGCTGAATCTTGCGATGCATGAGGGGGTATAAAATGGCAGATATACAGAGTAAAATCCTGAGCCGGTACGGAATCGACATTGCGCAGGAAAATATATTGAAGCTCTATAAGATAGGCAGCGCTGAAATTTCTTCTCAGGATCTTGAAACCAAAATTCAAGAGACACGGAAAAGATGGACCACAAGCATTAACGGGGCGAATGAAAAAAATGCGGAAAGAGACCGCGCCCGTCTGGAAAAGGCCGATAAGTATGAGGCTGTATTAAAGGACGATAAACTGCGCAGAGAACTATTTTTGTTTTATAGCGGGTCTGTCGGCAGTGCCGCAGGGGAAGGAAGCGCGTCCGGAAGCGGTGCAACGGGATTTGCGAGAGAATATTTTGAATTGGTTGCCACGACCAAGAAGATAAAAAAGGCGGATGTTGATTTTTTCTTTAAGTATTATCAATCGGAAAGAAAGAATAAAAAAGCAATTCTGGAAATGCTCAGCAAAGAAATGAAGATTACCGGTCTGGGCAAAGAAGGAAAATATGCCGATGAAGACGATACGGTGGACGCGGAAGGAAAGAAGAAGGACGATACAAGCCCGCTGATTGTCAATCTATTTCAGGAAGCTACTGTCCTCAAAATCAGGAGAGCCATTGAAAAATTTGAGGAAGCGGCGCAGAGCAATGAACTTTGCCAGAGATATCCGAAATTGAGGGACGGATTGTTTGCCTATCTGGAAGTAAAGGATGTCGAGGATGCAAAGCAGTTTACGGAACTGATGGCGGCTAAGGGCAAAGAAGTTTATGCCGTCAGGCAGGAAAGAGGCGCGGAATATGTACCTCTGGTAGATTTATTCAACATTCTTCAGAGTATCGGGGATTACCGGGATGTAGTTGACAATATTCAGGAATTAAAATTGTTGTTAAAATATCCTAATCTGACGCCCTATATGTTTTCCTTTGTGGAAATGCGGCCGAATACGGTCAAGGGAATCGTTGATGTTGCCAAGAAAGAGTATCCTTTCAGGGATGAAACGGATTTTCTTCTGAATTATTATAAACCGGTACATAGTAATTTCGGCATTAGTGACGGCGGAATCACTGCGATACTCCGAAAAGCGGAAAAGAAAGCGAAACAGAATAAGGTACTGAATGATATCGACGAGAAGCTGGGGAGAAATAAGAACAAGAGAAAGGTTTCCATAGGAGCTGAAATCATTCACTGGCTTGTCTATTGGCCGATATTTGTCCTGTATTTTGTATATGAAGTTGTGAAAGTCATTTTTACCAACTTACAATACCTTGCAATTCCGGCAGGCGTTATTTTGTTTGGCTTGGAAAGCTGGCTGCTGCCGAAACAGGGCATGGAGAATCTTTTCGTCCTGCGCAAAATTTTCTTTAAAAACCAGTGGCTGTCCTATCTGGATGAATTTATGGGAGCGGCAGGAGTCAATTGGTTTGAAACGCTTATCCTTTCGCTGACGGCCATTATCATACTTTTGACGGTATATCTTCTTCCGCCGTTATTTGTAGTCCTGCTGATTGCGAAATTTTCGGAGGATTTCAGCCAGAGATTCGATTGGGTCGGTATTGAGAGAACCTTTAGGCAGGTTCTGGCGACTTTAAAAAAGAAAACGGAGGAGCAATATACCGCGCAAAAAAAGTTATTTATAAAGAATAAGATTCCCAAGGTAATTATCAATGCAGTAAGCCTGATTGTTTTGATTGCGCTTATTGCCGTTACGCCTATAGGCTTTAGAAAGTTGAGCGAAACTACGGGATATTTCCAAAAACAGGAAAAAGTAAAAGATGATGTTAATGCTATGGAGGAAGAAAGCAGCCAAAGCGAAGAGGAATCGGAGGCTGCGCCGGTTGGCGATTTAATGGTCATTACAGATAGTTCCGCGAATCTTAGATATGGTCCGGGAACAGATTATGAGGTAGCCATAACGGCGTCTCAGGGAGATGTTTTTGTGGCAACGGGAAATCAGGAAACAGCCCCAAACGGCAATATCTGGTATGAAGTTTATCTGGATGGGGAGATGACGCAAACCGGCTGGGGAAGCCAGACAGTTATAGGTTTTCAGGACGGGAACTGAAAATTGCTCTTATTATGCGAACGGCAAGGGATGTAAAAGCAAAACCGTACAAAAAGCCCGTGATAACCCGCCTTCGGTTATTGGACTCATAAAAAGTGCAATACTGCACCGTTCCGTCTATCGCCAGCGGCACTAACAGCGCCGCTATGGAATAACCGAAAGAGTGGAACGGTGCAGTAAATAATGCGGCAACATGACCGAAAGCGATACCGGTACATCTTGCGCATAATGGCATCTGATAACCGCCAATAAAGAAACTTCGCTCCGGTTTCTGATGGCAGTGACAGTATTTGGAGCATAACTCCATGGATTGTACCCAGATATGATCCTTGTCAATCATGCTTTAAATTTGTTGCCGCAGTTAGGGCAAATCCAATAATGTGTTGACTTAATTTTTTTACCGCTGCCGCATGCGCCGCAGAGTATGCCGATGGGACCCAATAACAGGGCGCCGCAGCAGCCTTTGCTTGCCGAAAAGTCCGTTCCCGTGGATGTGGTTTCGGTAACAATCTGACAGTTTGATGCGCCGCACTTAGGGCACTGCTTATCGGTTTGATTTAACGGCTGTTGATATCCATTGGTATTTTCCATTTTAAGATTCCCCACTTTTATCGTTTGATATCATAATTCATATTCATCAGATTGCGGATGCTCTCTACATCATCCGTGATATTGGCGTCTCCGCGGATGGTGTGCTTGATCACGCTGCTTGCCACCGCAAAATTAACCATATCCATTGACTTGTAATCATGCATCATGGCATAAATAAGTCCGCTGGCAAAAGCATCGCCGCCTCCTACCCGGTCCAGAATATTAAAGGTGAACAGCTTGCTTTCAAAGGTATGGTCCTCATACCAGAGGAAAGCTTTCAGGCTGTTTTCGCTTCCGCTGTGGGCATAACGCACATGGCGGGCAATACATTTTAAATTCGGATATCTTGCCACAAATTTCTGGAAAATTTCATCCTGCTGCTCATAGCTTGGCTGCAAAGGAATGCCGTCCTTTACATCTCCTTTGGAGTGGTCGTTTTCATCATTCCACAGGTGATAAGGTTCAATTCCCATCAAAACATCCACATAGGGCAGGCACTGCGTGCAGAAATCCCGCGCCTCTTCCCATGACCAGAGTTTGCTGCGGAAATTGCCGTCAAAGCTCACTGTCAGACCCTTCTCTTTTGCCACCCGCAAAAGATTCATAATCATCTCGCCGCAGCTGGGTGACAGCGCCGGAGTAATACCGCTCAAATGCAGCCATGTAAATCCTTCCAACAGCTCATTTAAATCCACTCTGCTAAAATCATATTCCGAAATGGCGCTGTGCTTCCTGTCATATGTAACCTTGCTGGGGCGGATGCCGTAACCGGTTTCCAGATAATAGCTGCCCAGACGGTGGGTGGGGGTTTCCTCGTGGGTGCTCAAAATCACAGGAGTGCAGTGCACATCATTGCTGCGCAGCATACGGATGGCGCTTTTGCCGATGCTGTTGTTGGGCACCACACTGAAAAAAGTGCTGTCCACGCCCAGATTGGCAAGAGCCAGCGCGATATTTGCCTCGCTTCCGCCATAATTGACTTCAAAGGTTGTGGCGATGCGGATTTTCTCGTAATTGGGCGGTGTCAGCCGAAGCATAATCTCGCCAAAGGTGATGAATTTATGCGGGCTGTCGTTGTTGGTAAGCAGTGGATTATGATGTTCCATGGAAGACCTCCTTCTATTCAAAGCAGCTTGTAAAATTGTCGTACTCTGTCTCTTATATTGTATGATATTTGGGGATTTATTTCAATAGAAATATGTTTTAAGTTTTTGACATCAAGGAACTTTTTTAAAATGGGCTATCGGATATCCGAAACAAACAAAAATCTTGAATAGAATATACCTGTATGCTATAATCAGATTATATTAACTAAAGGGATAAAATGGGAATTTACGGATGTTAAAGCAGGAGGAATTTTTGCAATGCTGGCAGTACTCAGGATGGAACTAAACTCCGGCGAAACCGGATTAGGGTATTATCAATCATCAAATCTGCAGGGGGTTTTAATGGAGCAGCTTGATAGCGGCTATGCTGAGCAGTTGCATATATCTCGTTTAAAACCGTACAGTCAATATATTATAGGAGGCAGCCGAAAGGAGTGGGTTATCAACACTTTCACGCAGGAAGCCTATCAGAAAATCATCTGTCCTTTATTGAATGAAAAATTTTCAGAATTTATAATTGAAAAGAAAGAGATGCACATTAAGATTTGTTCCAAGGAATTGGAAACTCTTAGCAAGCAGGAATTGCTGAATGAGTTTTATTCTGATACATATGACCGGTATATCCGTTTAAAATTTTTGACGCCGACTTCTTTTAAGAGCGGGGGAGTGTATATCAATATGCCTGATGTCCGATACATCTATCAAAGCTTGATGAATAAATATAGTGCCGCATCGGATGACATGGATATGTATGATGAAGAAACTTTGGAACAGCTTACGACCAATAGCCGCATTGTCAGGTACAACTTGAGAAGTGCGGTCTTTCCCTTAGAAGGAGTGAAAATTCCTTCTTTTATGGGAGAAATGGATATCAAAATATTGGGTACGCCTACCATGGCAAAATATGTCCGGCTCCTAGTCAGATTCGGAGAATATTCCGGCGTAGGAATAAAAACGGCAATCGGCATGGGGGGATTACGAATGAGGAGAGAACAAAATGACTGATAGAGAAGTAAAGCTGGTACTGGGAGCCCTGCTCCATGATATCGGAAAAGTAATATACAGGCAGGGAGATGACCGGCGTAAACACAGCCAGAGCGGTTATGATTTTTTGAGGGATGAAGTGTGCACGGAGCAATATGATACGGACATATTGAATTGTGTGCGTTATCACCATGCAGATGCCATAAAAGGAGCCAATATAGAAAATAATGCGCTGGCATATATCGTGTATATTGCGGACAATATTGCATCGGCAGCAGACCGACGCCAGAATGATTCGGAGGATGCAGGCTTTGAGACGGCTATGCCACTGCAGAGTGTGTTTAATATACTGAATCAGAATAACGAAGATAAATGTTATGAACCGAAAACCTTAAATCCCGAAGAAGGGATTAATTATCCGACATCAGAGAAAAGAAAATTTGATGAATCGTTTTATACAAAAATAAAGGCAAACCTAATGGATAATCTTAGCGGTTTAATGTGGACACAGGAGTATATCAACTCTTTGTTGGAAGTGCTGGAGGCGAATCTTTCCTATGTGCCTTCCTCGACTGCTAAGCACGAAATGGCGGATATTTCACTTTATGACCATATGAAGTTGACTGCGGCAGTGTCAAGCTGTATTTTGGAATACTTGGATGAACAGCAGGAAACGGACTATAAGGACAGGCTTTATATTAAGGGAAAAGATTTTTATGCTGAAAATGCATTCTTATTGTATTCCATGGATATATCCGGCATACAGGACTTTATTTATACGATTACAAGCCAAAACGCATTCAAGACTCTGAGGGTAAGGTCTTTTTATCTGGAGATCATGATGGAACATATGATTGACTGTCTGCTGCAGGAATTACATCTGTCCCGTGCCAATTTGATTTATTGCGGCGGCGGACACTGTTATCTGTTGATAGCAAATACGGTAAAATCCAAAGAAGTAGTAGAACAATATATGAAACAGCTTAATAAATGGTTGTTAGACACATTTCAAATATTTTTATATGTAGCCTGGGGCTATGCACAGTGCAGTGCGGATACCTTAAAAAATTATCCCCAAGGCAGTTATGAACAGCTTTTCAAGGAAGTCAGTGAAAGTCTTTCCAAAAGAAAGAGCAGTAGATATTCTGTTCAGGATATCAAAATGCTGAATGCGGGACGGCATGAAGACTACTCGCGGGAATGTAAAGTCTGCAAGCGGATTTCAAAGGTCAGTGAAGACGGTTTATGTACTATATGCAGTGCTATAGAAGGATTTTCCAAAAATATCTTAAAGGATTCCTTCTTTACGGTTACGCTGAACAAAAGCGAAACGGCGCTGCCCCTGCCGGGAGGCTATTATCTTATTTCGGACAATGAAGACAGCCTGAAAGCAAAGATGGAGCAGGATAATGATTTCGTCCGCGCATACAGTAAAAACGCAATGTACACAGGCAGGCATATTGCCACTAAATTATGGGTGGGGGATTATGCGGCTAAAAATGCAAGAGGCACTATCAGCACTTTGGGCGAGTATGCAGATGCATCAGAAGGGATTGAGCGCATTGGCGTTTTGCGCGCAGATGTGGATAATCTGGGACAAGCATTTGTGTCAGGCTTTGCAAATCCGAAAAACCAGAACCGCTATGTGACCTTGTCAAGAACAGCGACCTTGTCAAGGCAGCTATCCTTATTTTTTAAATGCCATATTAACAAGATGCTTGCAGAGGGTAGCTATGCTATTAACGGAAATGTGAAGCATAAGAGGAACGCAGCAATATGCTATTCCGGCGGAGACGATTTATTTATTGTGGGAGCGTGGAATGAAATCATAGAAATTGCTATTGATCTGCGGAGGAATTTTGAACGCTATACGCAGGGAACTTTGACACTGTCAGCGGGGATTGGAATATATGCACCGGGATATCCCATCAGCGCCATAGCTGATGAAGTGGCAGACATGGAAGAAAGTTCCAAAGCGCTTCCGGGGAAAAATGCAGTCACGATATTTCCGGATGGCAGCCGTCACGGAATTGTGAATGAAACAGGAAAAGAAAAAGTCATAAGCGATGGTACATATAGCTGGCAGGAATTTGAACAGGAAGTTTTGGGAGAAAAGTACAGGCATATTTATGAGTTCTTTGAAACTTCGGAGGACAGGGGAAAGAATTTCTTATATCACCTGCTGGAGCTGATACGATTACGGAGTGAAGAAGATAAAATTCATTTTGCAAGATATGTATATCTTCTGTCCAGATTGGAACCGGATAAAAATGCTCCGCCGGAGCAAAAAGCCGCATACAAGGAGTTTTCATTAAAGATGTATCAATGGTATCAAGGGGCGAATGCAGAGGCAGACTGCAGGCACTTAAAAACGGCGATGAATCTGTATGCATATTTGAAAAGAGATAAGGAGGAGTCAGCGGATGCAGATAAATGAACAGAATTATGTTGATGAAGCGGAGAAAGTGATTTTGAAATTAATAGAAAAAAGCCCAAAGGACAAGTTTGGAAATCCTACTAAAATCGTTACCACTTCCAAGCTGCGCAATCTTTTGGCTATGAGTGCGGATATTTATAATGAGGTGCTGAATCAGGAGGGAGATAAATTAAATGAAGATATCTGCGCAAGGATAGAATATTTAAGGGTGCGCTTTCTGTATGAGGCAGGCAGGGAACCTTCTGTAAAAAATTTAGTAAATGAGGCTCAAATTATAGACCTGTTGAAGAGAGTAAACGCCAGCAAAAAGAATTTTATATTGTTTAACAGATATATGGAAGCATTGGTAGCATTTCGTAAATTTCATGTGACGAACGATGATTAAAATTAAAGGAGGGGTTTTATGTACGCCAAAATACAAATAACGGGAATATTGGAAGTAAAAACAGGTATGCACATCGGCGGTTCTTCCGCGTTTGCCGCGATAGGGGCAGTGGATTCGCCGGTGATAAAAGATGCGAGAACCCGCCTGCCGATGATACCGGGGAGTTCTCTCAAGGGCAAAATCCGAACATTATTGGCGAAGGAATACAATGATGAGGTGAGAAATCCGGATGATGATGCGGAATGCCTTACAAGACTGTTCGGATGCGCAAAAAAAGGCAATGTGAAAAGAAGCCGTATTATTATATCGGATATGTTTTTGACAAATGAAGCGGCGCTGCGGAAACAGGGCTTGCAAAGCCTGACGGAAGTTAAGTTTGAGAATAGCATTAGCCGTACAACGGCTGTGGCAAATCCCCGCCAGATAGAAAGGATTATTCGCGGTTCGGAATTTGGCATTGACATTATCTATGAGGTGGAAGATGAGGCTCAGGCAGTAGAGGACATATCTGTTTTCGCAGAAGGGCTAAAGCTTCTCCAATATGATTATCTGGGTGGAAATGGTTCCCGTGGATATGGCAAAGTGGTGTTCCGTGATTTGTATGCGGAAACGGTGGTCGGCGAAGTGCCGGAAAATATTCTGGTACAATGCAATGAAATCTTGAAGAGCGCAGTCAGGGAGGCATAGGTATGAAATATAAGTTATACAAGCTTACATTTCAGTCCGCTGTTCATTTTGGGAAACATAATCTGGGCGAGGGCGAATACATCTGCTGTGCAGACACGCTTTTTTCAGCATTATGTCAGGAAGCAGTAAAAATCAGTGAGAATGTGCTTCAGGATTTTTACCGTTATGCAAAAGAGGGCAGCCTGCTGTTATCGGATATGTTTCCTTATATGGGCGATACCTATTATGTACCCAAGCCTATGAAGTGCATAGAACCGTCAGATGGCAACGGGGATTCCGCAACAAAAAAAGCCTATAAAAAATTGAAATATATTCCGATGGACATGTTGGACATTTATCTGCAGGGACAATATGATGTGTTGAACGCACCTAATCTGGAAAAGCTGGGCCATTTTGAAATGAAAACGGCTGTTTCCATACGGGGTGAGGAAAAAACAGAGCCATATAGAATCGGTACATACTATTATGGAAAAGGGAACGGCTTGTATTTGATAGCGGGATATGAAAAAGAAGAGGCATTGGAGTTAGTGGAAGAGTTGCTGGAAAATCTTTCGCTCAGCGGGATTGGCGGCAAGAGGGCATCGGGGCTTGGAAGGTTTATGCTGTTTCAGGGCGAAGTGCCGGAAAGCTTTTGTAAAAGATTGGATGCCAAAGGGGCAAGATATATGTCCCTGTCCGTATCCCTGCCGACGGATGAAGAATTGGAGACTCTTTTAAAGGATGCGGAGTATCTGCTTTGCAAGAGAAGCGGGTTTGTGGCATCAGAACAATATGCGCCGGAGCAAATGAGAAAAAGAGATTTATATGTTTTTAAGTCAGGCTCCTGCTTTGCGGAAAAGTTCAATGGCGATATTTACGATGTATCAGGCGAGGGCGGCGGACATCCGGTGTACCGTTATGCAAAACCTATGCTGGTGGAGGTATAGAGGTATGAAGCAATATTTGAAAAGTTATCGGGTCATAATGCATACAGTGGGGCCGGTTTTTGTCGGAAGCGGAAAAGAAATAGGAAAAAAGGAATATTTATTTTTAAACCGCAAGCAGGTGGGCATTACGGATATACAATTATTGTATGCTGAACTAAAGAGACAGGGGAAAGAGAATGCTTTTGAAGAGTATTTATTGGGGAAGGGAAATTTCAGCCTGACTCAGTGGATGGAAAAGCAGCGGATAAATCCAGCAGATTGGAATAAATTTATCAAGTATAGGCTGGATTGCGGCGATGCGATTCTCGATAAAGGAGCTAACCGGCTGCAGATTTTGGGCTGTATAAAGGATGCATATGGAATGTCTTACATTCCGGGAAGTTCTTTAAAAGGGATGTTTCGGACGATATTGCTGGGGGCAGATATCATCAAGGAACCCGGCAAGTATGCAAAGCAGAAGGATAATATGCGCCGGAATGCAGGGCAAGATGAAAAAAGAATGCGTTATTTAAAAAGGGATATTGGGGAAATAGAGGGAGTTGCATTCAGAACGCTGAACAGACCTGACAGCAAGCCTCAAGATGCAGTGAACGATATACTGCAGGGTTTTGTAATCAGTGACAGCGAGCCGCTTTCGGTGAATGACCTTGTGTTGTGTCAGAAGATTGACAGGCACACCAATGGGGAAGAGAAACAACTTCCCATTCTGCGCGAATGCATAAAGCCGCATACGGAGATTCGTTTTACCATGACGGTTGATACGAGCCTTTGTAAATTGTCCGAGCAGCAGATTATGGAAGCAGTCAAGATTTTCGCAACCAAGTATCATGAGAATTTTGCATGTGCTTTTAAGGGTATGGATGCGCCGAAAGAAAATTATGTTTTTTGCGGTGGGGGATGTGGTTTTGTGTCAAAAACTGTGGTTTATCCCATGTATGGGAAACAGGAAGGATTAGAGTTTGCCCAGCTTGTATTTGAAAAGACAAAAGTACCGCAAGCACATAAACATCATAGGGATAGGATGTATGGGGCATCGCCCCATACCATTAAATGCACAAGGTATCAGGGGAAGCTATTGCAGATGGGAATGTGCAGCATTGAGAGCATAGAGGCTGTGTGAAGTTTGCCGCGCACCATGAAAATCAAGGGATTGAGGGCATTTTTCCTATTGAAGTGACTGCTGACAGCCAATAAAAAATTTTTCCCCCGCAAACAGGGTCTGCCATATGCATGGATAGAGGGATATGGGGGAGAGAGATTAGAAAATAGATACCCCGGAAGGGGACGGAAACCCAATTTTTAAAAGCTCCGACACTGTCGACTTGGCTAAAGATTAGAAAATAGATACCCCGGAAGGGGACGGAAACATTTCCATCCGCTCTAGACGCTTTTACTTCTCCGATTAGAAAATAGATACCCCGGAAGGGGACGGAAACTTCTACAGAAAATATTCTTTACTTCCCCTATGTACTGATTAGAAAATAGATACCCCGGAAGGGGACGGAAACCTTTCTTTCATTTCCGTATCCTCCGTTTGTTTTATTTGAGATTAGAAAATAGATACCCCGGAAGGGGACGGAAACACAAAATAACCATACTAATGGAATTGTACACACAAAGATTAGAAAATAGATACCCTGGAAGGGGACGGAAACAAGGGAGCAGTTGCTGACAGATGTCGTACATTGCGATTAGAAAATAGATACCCCGGAAGGGGACGGAGATGGGCATGGTATAGTCTTTGAAATAGAAAAATGAAGGAAGGGAAACAAGATGAGCCTGCTATTTGTAAATGAAAGTAATGCACTTATTGGCACTGAGGAAAACCGCTGTTATGTTTTGTATGCCGATGGCATGAAAAAGTTGGTTCCCATCGAAACCTTGGAGAGCATTACTATTATGGGACATGCCCAGATGACAACCCAATGTGTTCAAGAATGCCTCAAACGAGGGATTCCTGTTTCCTATTTTTCAAAGGGAGGTAGTTATTTTGGCAGGCTGCAATCCACCGGGCATATCAATACAGAGAGACAAAGAAAACAATGCGCTCTATATGAAACCGAATTTGCCATAGAGCTTGCCAGAAACATTATCAGTGCCAAATTAAAGAATCAAATAGTAGTGTTGAAAAGATATGAAAAAAGCAAAAAGGCTTCTGTGAGCGAAGCTTTGAAAATGATGCTTATTTGTAAGGAAAAAATTCCATACTGTAAGAGCATTCCGAAAATTATGGGCTATGAAGGGCAAGGGGCGAAAGCGTATTTTGAAGGGCTGTCAGTATTGATTGAGCCGGAGTTTTATTTTTCGGGGAGAAGTAAACGCCCTCCAAGAGACGAATTTAATTCTATGATTAGTCTTGGCTATTCGGTGCTGATGAATGAACTTTATGATAAAATTGAAGTGAAAGGACTCAATCCATATTTTGGATTTATGCACAGGGACAAGGAAAAGCACCCAACTCTTGCAAGTGACATGATGGAAGAATGGAGAGCCGTTATCGTAGATTCAACTGTAATGAGTATTATTAACGGACATGAAATTCATAAAGAAGATTTTCTGACAAATATTGATGAACCGGGATGTTATTTGACCAGAAGCGGACTCAAAATATTTTTATCAAAATTGGAAAAGAAGTTGCAAACGGAGGTAAGGTATTTGCCGTATGTTGATTATGCCGTAAGCTTCCGAAGAGGCATTGCGCTGCAGATGGATTTATTGGTAAAGGCGATTGAAGCGGGAGATGCAACTTTGTATAAACCCATAGAAATAAGGTAAGAGGCAGAGGCTGTTTTATGGATGGAAGAGAGATGATGGAAAAGGAAGATTATTTTTTTGAAATAAACGAATACGCGAACAATGATAAAGTTTTTGTTCTAATAATTTATGATATAACAGACAATAAAAAGCGGCTGAAGTTATCAAAATTATTATTAGGTTATGGATTTAGAATACAGAAATCCGCATTTGAGGCGGTCATTACAGATAAGAGATATAAAGAACTGCTCGAACGCCTGCCCGCATATACTTCGCCGGAAGATAGCATAAGGGCCTATAAGATTATAGGAAAAGGGCAGGTGGTTACTTTCGGAAAGAAAACAGAAACAGAAGCAGAGGATATTATTATCATTTAAGCGGCAGTTATAATTTTAACAGAGAAAGGAAGAAAAAGTAAATGAGTAAAAAATTTTTATTCGGCCCGATAGGGGAAAGGCTCCTATCAAATTTTAAGGAATTATCAGAAAATTGTCTATGAGAATCTGGATATGGATGTCAGGAAAGATTTTGCTGCATCCTTTTCATAAAAATATAGTGTAAATAGTTGAATTTTTTGATACAATATGATTAGGAAGAAAGGTGGTGCTTGTTATGTCAACATTGCAGAATCAGATTACACAATCGTTGGATGGACTTTCTGATGACAGTTTGAATTTTATTCTTGATATGATACAGCGATTTGTGATGCCTGCAGAATCAAAAAGCATAGGTTGCGGCATTGATAAACAAAAGAAAAAACGCAGATTAGGAAGCATGAAAGGACAGAAGTTTGTGGCGGATGGTCATGATATAGACGAGTGCAATGACGAAATTGCAAGATTGTTTGGGGTGAATGATTAATGAAAATTTTGCTTGACACCCATATTGCAATATGGGCTGTATTGGATTCAGCGGAATTGTCAGATGAGGCAAGGGCAATGATACTTGATGAAGATAATGAAATTTATTATAGCGCTGCTTCTGTGTGGGAGATTACAATTAAACATATGGCTCATCCGGAAACATTTTTATACAGTGGGAAACATCTTGAGAAGGGGTGTGAAGATAGCGGTTTTATTGCGTTGCCAATATTTAATAAGCACTCTGCTGAATTAGAGACTCTGGTACGCCCGAAGGATGCCCCGCTGCACAAAGATCCCTTTGACAGGATTTTACTTGCACAAGCAAAATCAGAGGGTATGAAGTTTATGACCCATGACAGCCTGATTGCATATTACAATGAACCTTTGGTTATCAAGGTCTAATTATGATAAGGGAATTCATTAGGGTTCGGGCTGGGAGAAATGTAGTGTGTGAAATATATCGTAAACCGACTGACGAAACTAAGGTCTTTGAAATAGAAAAATGAACGAGGGGAAACAAGATGAAAAAAGTTGGTTCTCATTGAAACCTTGGAGAGCATTACTATTGTGGGACATGCCCGGATGACAACGCAATGCGCTATATGAACCCTAATTCGCCACAGAGCTTGCCGGAAACATCATCAGTGCAAAATTAAAGAATCAGATGGTCGTGCTAAAAAGATATGAAAAGAGCCAAAAGGCTTCTGTGAGAGAAGGGAAGAAAAGCACAAATGAGTAAAAAAATTTTATTCAGCCCTATAGGGGGCACAGACCCCATTAAATATTTTAGGGATGGTTCTATGCTTCATATCTGCAGACATTATCAGCCGGATATTGTTTATCTGTATTTGTCCCATGAAATGTTGGAGTTTCATCGGAAGGACAATCGATATCTGGATGCCATCGAGCGTCTGGGCGCTCACTTAAGTCATAGGTTTGAGGTGCGTTTGATAGAGCGGGATGAGTTGGTGGATGTACAACAATATGATGTGTTTTATCAGGATTTCAGGGAGGAAATCATTCACATTGAAAGCGAAATGCAACAGGGAGATGAACTCCTGTTAAATATGGCGTCCGGAACGCCGGCAATGAAAAGTGCCTTATTTGTCATGGCAACTTTTGCAGAATATCGTTTCAAGCCTATCCAAGTATCCACTCCCAAAAAGAGTATTAACGAAGAGCATGAAGACAGAAGAGAATATGACGCCGAATTGATCTGGGAATTAAACGACGATAATAAGGACAATGCCGAAAACCGTTGTACAGAAGTAAAAAGTCTAAACCTCACAATAATGCTGAAGAATGAAATCATTAAGAAGCATATTATGGCATATGATTATGCTGCGGCGTTAGCGGTGGCGGATGAGATAAAAGATTCTATTTCCGAGGATGCATATAATTATATTCAGATTATGGCAGCAAGAGTTAATTTGGATTATAAAAAAATCAGCAAAATGATAAACGAAAAAAAGTACGATATTTATCCCATAAAGGACGGAAACAGGCAAAAGGTCTTTGAATATGCTCTTGTTTTACAGAGGAAATTGAAACGGCGGGAATATGCCGATTTTATTAGAGGTATCACGCCTCTTGCAGTGGATTTGCTGGAGGATATCTTAAAAAATAGGTGTGGAATTAAAATAGAGGATTGTTGTATATTGGACAAGGATAATGTGAAAAAATGGAGCCGTGAAAAAATAGATGGCAATGGAGTTGCGGAAATTTTTGAGGGTGTTTATCAAAACAAAGGCGGTTTTAAGTATGGTCCGGTCTATTCAAGCCAGATTGCCCAAATTATAACAGCGAAGTGCAATGATTTTGAATTAAAAAGAAAAATAAATGAAATTACATATATTGAAGGCAGGGTTCGCAATGTTGCTGCACACGAAATTGTGTCTGTAACAGATGAATGGATTTTGGAAAGGACCAAGGATGTAAATAAGGCCGGTAAAAGTGCACAGGAAATATTTGAAATTCTTAAATATCTTATGAGAGAGGCCGGAATCCGTGTGCAGAAAGAAGATTGGCAATCCTATGACAAGATCAATGAAAGGATAATTCAATGGTTAAAGTAAATAAGTTTTATGTTTCCATTGAAATTAGGAGAATTAGGAGAGTTTCTCCTAAAACCTCTTGAATTGGCAATAAAAGAGCAACCGCCCACAAGGTGGGTTGACTGATATTGAAATGGAAATACCACCTCGCTACCGGTCAAAGTTTTGGGGTGGTTTTTCTATGTATGGCTACTTAACAACAATCTTTTTGTTATTAAGTTTTTGGCGCAAGGAATTTTTTGGTTGCTTCTATGCCGGAGCAATAGTTTATGTACAAAAATAACCGCTCGGTCTCACAAACTTAGCGGTTATTTTTTACCAATATAATGTGGACTAGCCGTCTATCGGCAGTAGCTTTTATAAGATATATTTTACCATCAATATGTACATATGTCAACGATATAAAAAATGTTGTTTGAGAAAACGAATTAGTTTGCACATTTAAACAGCCAACAGACTCGAAAGAGGCTTCGCCATTTCCGCGTTATCGCCGCATACTATATAGTAGCAAATTTTCAATATTCGATGCTGCTATTATAAGATGGTTGTTGAAAAATATCTGAAAAAGGCTATAATGAATACGAAGCACAGATAGAGACCCTTAAGGAATTAGTCATAAAGTTTGATATTATGGTAAAGGAGGTAACGGGGAATGGTATATGAAAACGATATTCTGGAGATTCCTGAAGAATATAAAAAATGTCTGAAGAAGAATTAGATAAGGAAATAGAAAAGCTTTATGAAACCATGAAAGACCAAAATAA
>JAMPEB010000008.1 GCA_023665475.1 Lachnoclostridium sp. | reverse complement strand
TTGAACCCTCGCGCCGCTATTAACGACCTGCACCCTTTCCAGGGGTGTCCCTTCAACCTCTTGGGTACTTCTCCAGACAAGTTGAATCTCTTTCTTCTATCACATTCTTCTACCAAAAAAACAGTTCATACATTGTGGAGACAATCCCTTATCTCCCAGCGGAGAGAGTGGGATTCGAACCCACGCGCCCTTGCGGACAAACGGTTTTCAAGACCGCCTCGTTATGACCACTTCGATATCTCTCCGAATGCCTGTAAAAGCATTCCTGCCATTCATCTTAACGGCAAGAATCATTTTAACAAAAATAAGACCGGCTGTCAATAACTTTTTCCAAAGTGCTTCATCATCTCTATTCTTCCGCTTCCCCTCGCAGCATCTCTTTGTAAATCCCTCCCAGCTTCCTTAAGCCGTCCGCTATCATGGCTGCGTAATTCACAGCTCCGTCATAGCGCAAGTGTGTATTATCCAGAGATGCTTCCGGATGACCGGCATATTCTCCTGCCGGAAAATACATATACCATCTGCGGCTTGACACTTCTCCCGCCTCCTCCAAAGCCGCGCGGCTCATGCTATAGAGGTCTACCAGAGGTACCTCGCATTTTTCCGCGGTCTGCTTCATTGCCGCCACATAGTCCCCATGTTCGCCTGCTCCCAAATGTCCGTCCTCACCAAAGCATCTGCGCTCCAAGGGGGTAATCAGCACCGGATAGGCCCCATGTTCTTTTGCCACACCGATAAAGGTTTCCAAATTTTGTATATAGGTAGAAAAAGGTTCCGTATATCTTGCGGGGTCTTTTATCTTTTCATCATTATGTCCGAATTGAATAAAAAGGAAATCTCCTTCCCCGATACGCTCCTCGATTGCCTTTAAGCGTCCTTCCTCCATAAAGCTTTTGGTACTCCTGCCGTTCTTGGCATGATTTTCCACGCGGTACTCATTTTTGATAAATAAAGAAAAAACCTGACCGATTCCTGTTTGGGGATAAGTGTTAAAATAATTGGTCTGTACGGTAGAGTCCGCCGCCCAAAATATGGTATTCATTCGATGCCCTCCATTCTCCTTCATTTTAATGATATAAAAAGCTTCCCAGCCCTATCGACCGGGAAGCTTTTAAATTTCTTAACCTTACTCCTTCACGGCACCTGCGTTCACGCCATGTACAAAGTAGTCCTGGCAGAACGGATACAAAATCATGAAAGGAATGATTGCTACGATGATAGCAGCGTTCTGCAATGTGTTGGGGGACAGGGAACCATCATCTGTAGGAAGGTCGGAGTCCATAACCATGCCGCGCAGCTTCATCTGGAAGTTGAACAACTTGTTATCGGTAATATAAATCTTGAAGTTGGTATAGTCGTTCCAATAGCTTACCGCAAACATCAAACCGATGGATGCCAAAGCTGCCTTGGAAAGAGGAAGCACTATCTTAAAGAAGATTCCGGCAGGGCTGCAGCCGTCCAGCTTTGCAGACTCATAAAGGGAGCCGGGAATTCCTTCAAAGAAGTTCCTCATCAATACCAGATTGTAAACATTGATAGCCATAGGAAGGATAACCGACCATAATGTATTGGTCAGATGCAGATTCTTGATTACCATGTAGGTAGGAATCATACCGCCGCTGAACAACATGGTAAACAGAAGCATCCATGAAAACAGGTTTCTTCCGGGCATCTCCCACTGAATAAGCACATAAGCTCCCAAAGTGGAGAGTAGCAGTCCCATAAAGGTACCAGCAATCGTTACAAGTATGGAAATCAGGAAAGGACGGTACAAATCCGCTCTGCTGATAATCATCTTGTATGCGCCAATGGTGAACTTCTCGGGCCACATTTTCATACCGTAACCTGCAGCCGCATCAAAGGAGTCAACCAACACCTTCCAAATAGGAACCAACATAATAAGAGCGATTAAAATAAATACAATTGTGATAACTACGCCAAAGACAGTGATCTTTTTCTTCGGCTTCACATATACTGCTGTTCTAGAATTATCTGCCATTTTTCTCACCCTCCTTATACGATTCCACGGCCGCGTACTTTCTTGCTTGCCTTATTACAAATCAGCACAAGAGCGCAGCTCACTAATGACCTGAACAGACCTACTGCCGTAGTATAGCCGTAGTTTGCAATACCTGCGGAGAATGACTGTCTGTAAATGTATGTCTGTAATACATCGGATACATTGTATACCGAAGGGTTATACATAACGAATACAGATTCAAACAGATTCATAACCTTAGCAAGGTTCAGGATGAACACGGTGATAATGGTATTTGCCAGTGCAGGCAAAGTGATATAACGCATTCTGTTGAAACGGTTCGCACCGTCAATCTGCGCCGCCTCGTACAAATCGGGGCTGATACCGGACAATGTAGCCAAGAACAGGATGGTTCCCCAACCGGTATCTTTCCAAATATTTACGATATAGTACACAATTGGCCAAGTCGCTTCACTGGTCAAAAAGTCAATGGGCTTGCTGACAAGTCCGGCATTCATCAGGAACGAGTTAATCATACCGGAATCGGATGCGGAAAGCATCATCTTGAAGATAGATGCAACCACCACCCATGACATAAAGTGGGGCAGATAAATAATTGTCTGCACGGTTTTCTTAAACAGCACATGAGTCAACTCATTCAACAGAATGGAGATAACTACTGCCATAAAGGTATTCAAAATCAATTTTAAAATGGACAGGGTCAAAGTATTCACAAACGCTGCCACAAAGGACTTGTTGCTCAAGGTTGACAGCGGAGACAGACCGAACATATCCACAAACTGCTTGATACCTACATATACGGGATTCTTACCGGAAGGGAAGTCCGTAAATGCATACCGCAGACCCAACATAGGCCAATAGTTGAAAATAAGTAAGAAGATAACAACCGGCAGGAACATCAGATAAAATCCCAAATGGCTGTACATTCTCTGCCATACGGTCTTGTTACCGGTGTATTGGAAATCCAACTCACCGCTCTTTAATTTCTTTTCGGCTACCTTCTCGTTGATATTCAAGAAGCAGCCTGCAATTCCTACAATTATACCAACGATAATGACAACAGTTGCAATTCCGTTGGTCATGCCATTCCCGCCGTACTTTGTATTCACACTGTTATATGTAATTCCATATATTACTCCAGCAGCCACTGTTGTGATAATGGAGAATTTTTCAAGTTTAAATGCGCAAAGAAGCACCGACCCCACCAACAGCAGCATAAATAAGTACCAGAACACCGGCTGATCACAGTTCATAAGTCCGTAAGCAGGCGTGAACTTCTTCATAGGATCCGTACTCTGAATCATAGGTAAGAATCCACCCACAAAAGTAAGCACCGCACCAGCTATCGCAATAGGATATACATTTTTCTTTTCCTTTACCACAGCCCTTCCACAGTTGGGGCAACGAGTAGCTTTTTTGGGGATTTCTGTATTACACGCTTTACATAACATGGGCATACCACCTCTCGTTTTCTGTATTCTAGCAGACAAAACATGATACTTAAAAGAACATAAGACTTGTTAATGCAATCGGAGTAGGGGACACGGGAGAACCCAAAAGGGTTCTCCCTATCCCTGTTCCGATTATTACTGATTTAAACTTCAATCATAGAGATTACTGATTGTTGAAGCTATCCAGAATTGCGGTAACGATTGTGCCGCAGTCTGCATTGTACTTGTCAATAGCTTCCTGACCGGTCATCTCGCCCTTAGCAACTGCTGCGCAAAGCTGCTCTTTCTGCTTGGTCAACTCAGCATCATAGCTTGCGAAGATATCGGAAGAGTTGATAGCAGGCGCTGCCTTGGAATTCTCGTTGAAGATCTTGAAGCACTCATCAATTACGGGATCTGCTGCAACATAAGGATCAACGCCGGAGAACTCAGCCAGCTTCAGGTTTGCTTCAAACAGGTTCTTGGTGGTCAGAGCTTCCTTCTCGGTTCCCTTGGAAGCCTCGGTAGGAAGTCCAACGATGGTCTTGCCATCTGCATTCCACTCATAGTGAGTACCTTCTACACCATACATCCACAGCATCTGCACATCGCCACCGTCAAGGATGGGATCGATGAAATACTTGAATACGCCTTCAGGATTCTTGCAGCTGGAGGTAATAGCGATCATGGGTGACAATCTCTCAAGATAAGCGCCCATTTCCTTGATCGGCTTCAGAACCCAGCACTCGTCATCAATATCCTTCTTTGCAAGGTTGCTCTTGATGGTGTAAGCCCATGTACCTGCCCAATAGGTGAAGATACCGGTTGTATCATCGTAGAACTTGTTACGAACATCGGCTGTGGAAGGATTCTCCAGCATGGAAGCTTCCATAACTCCGTTCTCCATACCCCATCTGATTCTGTCTAAAGCATCAGCGGTAGCTTTCTCTGAGAAACCGTCAACCCATGTACCGTCATCCTTCTGATAGAATCCGGGATATGCATCCTGCCAGAACTCAGGAAGGTAGTTGGTGTAAGGAGCCTCGTTTGCCTTGATAGGACCGCCTGCTGCCAATACGGGAGCCTTGCCGTTTGCCTCCTTCATGTCAAGTAAGAACTGCTGATAGCCAGCCCAATCGGTGGGAAGCTTATCTTCGCTCTCATAGCCAGCCTTCTTAGCCCATGCTGCCTTTACATAGGTAACGCATCCGTTACCACGTGCGGGATACATACCATAGATGCCCTTGGTTCCGTCGGGACCGTTCACATACCAGCCTTCGATAACCTGATCTGCTACATCGGTCAATCTGCCGGAGTTAGCAGTCTCGGAATTCTTCCAAGCGTCTGTCATCTCCCAAAGGTTGCCCTGTGCTGCATAAGCTGCATAGTGGGTAGCGGGAAGGATAACCACATCAGCAATGGTGTCCATGTCTGTAAATGCGATACCAACCTGCTCTGCATAGGTGGAGTGGTCGGGACGGATCCATTCGATCTTCATGCCCAGCTTCTCTTCCAATGCTTTGTAGAATACTTCTGCGTAGTTGTCACCCTCTTTGAATACGGTACCATCCCACATAACCTTGATGGAATCGGGTTTTACAATTTCTGCAGGTGCAGAAGCAGATGCGTTGTCAGAAGCGCCATCTGCTGCACTACTAGTAGGTGTTGACGCCTGGCTGCTGCCCTGACTTGCGTCATTGTTGCCGCAGGCTGCCATGGAGAACACCATGCTCCCTGCCAAGAGGGAAGCAACGATCTTGTTCATCTTTTTCATAGTAGAACATCCTCCTTAAAAAATATGTAAGTGTTTACAGGCTTATGCCTGTGCTATAAGCTTACTCTATTGCTTATAGTATCTTTATGTTAACACATATTTTGCAACTTAACAAGTATTATTTTTCAACTTGCTCATTTTTTTCTTATTTTTTTGTTATTTTTCCACAATCATCTTGTTGTGTTCCATCAAATATTTCTCCACTTTGTCGACAATCAGTACCTCTCTGACATATTCTTCTCCATAAGTTTCCACAAAGTCCGCAGAGGACTGATAGCCGTAACGCTGTGCCAATCCGGCGGCTCCTTTGCTGAATTCTTCATCGGAAAACTCCATTCCCAAGGTCTTGTACAAAGCGGACGCCGCATAAATCCGCTCCAGCTCCGCACGGGCATACTCATAAGCCTGCTCACGGAACTCCTCATCCGTCATTCCCTGCTTTTGCAGCATATAGGCGTCATAAGTCAGATTGTAATAGGTGGCGTAATACTCAAAGAGAGATTTCCGGCTGTTATAATAATTGTCCGCATTTTCTTTCAGGGTATCTTCCGGCAGCTCTCCGAAAGTACAGTCCGCCAGAATGAGCTTCCACAGTTCATCCATGTATTCCCGCGACTGATTCGTCTCTACCGTTTCTTCCATCTGCTTTTGTATCTCGCCTTTGTACTGCTCCGCGTTTTTATACTCCCCTTCCGTCAGGGCTGTGATAAGTTCGTCTCCCCATTCCAGAGTCCGGGTTTCTCCGTAGATATAGTTGACCGTCACATGGAAGGTCACCGTCTTGCCCGCAAGCTCCGTAAAAGCCGTATCCGTCCCGAAGGTACAGTCCAGATCATAGGTCTGTCCGGGCGTAAGGCCCACCAGTTTCTCGTCCAGACTTTTCTCTATTTGTCCGGAGCCTATCTCATAAGATATATTGCTGTCCGCAAGCGAATCCACATTTGCCCCGTCCATGGTGGTGGTAAAATTCATATTGATAGTGTCCCCGAGCACGGTTTTGCGGTTCATGACCGTCTCCGTCTGGGCATATAGCATATTGTACATTTCCACCATCTGATCCATGGCTTCCTGTATCTGCTCCTGCGAAACTTCCGCAGCCGCCACCTTGACTTCAAAGTCCGTATACTGTCCCAATGTGACATAAGATGAATAATCCGCAAGCTCCCCTGTCTGTGTCAGGGACTCCACAGGCTCCTCTTCTTTTTTGGTGCATGCCCCAAGGGAACAAACCAGCAAAGCACCAAGCAATATTGCTACAATCGATTTTCTTTTCATAATAATAACCATGCTCCTTTCTCAACCTGCGAATTTGTGCCCTCAAGCACAAATTTGCGTGTGAAAAATTTATTTTTCACACTATCCTCCTTCGTTTCCTATTTCTATATTAAAAACCCCTCCATAATCTGTAAATCTTCCCGGGTAGTCACCTTGATATTCCGGTAGTCACCCTGCACAAGGCGGATTCTGGTATGGCTGTAATATGCTGCCACACTGGCGTCATCCGTAATCCAGGAAAGCTTGTCCAAACCGTCCGGCTTGTCCAAATCCCGCGCCATTTGCGAAAAAGCATCATAGAGCACATCCGCCGTAAACGCCTGCGGAGTCTGCACATTCCAAACAAGTCTGCGGTCGGGAGTCTGTGCCTCAAACCCTTCCTCATCGGCAACGGTAACCGTGTCCTTAGACGGCACCGCCGCCACACATGCACGATATTGCAAGGCTCCCTGAAAACATCTCTGTAGAATGTCTTCCGTCAGAAAAGGTCTTGCTCCGTCGTGAATCATAATCACATCTAAAGAAGCTTTCTCCTTAAGTTGCGAAAGCTTCTCCAAGCCCTTCCACACGGATTCAAAACGCTCTCTTCCGCCCTCCGCAACCGCCTTTACCTTGGAAAATCCTCCCGGCTCCAAAATATTTTGTTTCATATAAGAAATATCTCCGGCAGCCGCAACCAAAATGCAGTCGTCCACCACCGCCGACCGTTCCAAGGCGTTCAGAGAGTGCCAGATAAGCGGTTTCCCTGCAATTTCAAGGAATTGCTTGGGCTTATCGGTCCCCATCCTCTTCCCGCTGCCCCCTGCCAGAAGGATAATCGTACAATGGGGCTTTTCCTGATTCCTCTCCAATTTAATAACCATGCTCCTTTCTCAATCTGCGACTTTGTGCCCTCAAGCACAAATTTGCGTGTGAAAAATTTATTTTTCACCCTAATCTCCCATGCCGTTTTCGGCATTCCTCCGCCTTTCAGTCGGCGCCGTAAATAACCGTGTTCAGTTTCAGACCCGGCACGGCATTTAAATCATAGCCGCTCCTTACGCCTTTTTGGTATTCATAATAGCCCGCCGAGGCAATCATTGCCCCATTGTCCGTACAAAGTATCGGGGAAGGACGGTAGAACGCAATTCCGTTTTCCTCACATTGTCGCGCAAATTCCTCCCGCAAAAAAGAGTTCGCCGCCACGCCGCCCGCAATGGCAAATTTGTCATATCCATAGGCTTTCACGGCTCTCAGGGAATGTTCTACCAACACATCCGTCACGGCTTTCTGGAAAGAAGCCGCCACATCCGCCTCATTTATGGGCTCCCCCTTCATCTTACAGGCGTTTAGATAGTTCAGTACCGCGGATTTCAGCCCGCTAAAGCTAAAGTCATACGCGCTTCCCTCCACCTTTGCCCTGGGAAAAGAAATAGCATCGGGGTTCCCCTCTTTGGCAAGTCTGTCGATTTTGGGGCCGCCGGGATAACCCAGTCCTATGGCTCTTGCCACCTTGTCAAAGGCTTCCCCCGCGGCATCGTCCCTTGTCTGTCCCAGCAGTTCATATACGCCGTAATCCTTCACCACCACAAGATGGGAATGTCCTCCGCTTGCCACCAGACAGACAAATGGGGGCTCAAGCCCCTTATTTTCAATAAAATTAGCACTGATATGCCCTTCTATATGATGTACCCCCACAAGAGGAATCCCCGTGGCAAAGCTGACAGCCTTTGCTGCGGAAACCCCCACAAGCAGCGGTCCCACAAGCCCCGGTCCGTAAGTAACGGCTATGGCATCCAACTCCTTTAACCCCGTCCCGGCCTGAGCAAGCGCCGCTTCGATTACCTGATTGATCTGTTCGATATGTTTTCTGGAAGCAATCTCCGGCACCACGCCGCCGTACTGCGCATGAAGGTCAATCTGTGAGGAGATTATGTTGGACAATACTTCCCTGCCGTTTTTGACTACGGCAGCCGCCGTCTCGTCACAGGAACTTTCGATTCCCAATAGTAATATATCCCTCAAATCACTTTTCTCCCATCTGACTGTTTCACAAATTTTCCGCCGCATCCCAGCCGTAAATCTTCCACCGGCGGTTCTTGTCACGGCGCAGCAGATACACAGTATTCAAAGTTCTGCCCTGTCCGTCCGTAACCAGAGTGTAGCTGCATTGGATTCGGGCAAACTCATAGCCGTCCTCCTTAAAAGTCTCCACATTGCTGGCGGAAGGAACGGAAGAACTGGTAATACTGCGCTTTTTATTCCTGTAATCCTTAACCTCCGCCAAAAGTCTGGTTCGGTATTCCTCCTCCGGATTCGCTTCCAAAAGTTCTTCGTCATAAAGCTCCCTTGCCTTGCTGCCCAGAGCCAGAATCTCATCATCGGTGCATTCCCCGCGGTACAGGCATAGCATAATCTGATTGTAAAATTTCATAACCTCCCTGACCGTCCCGGGATATTTCTTTGTCAAATCCGTGGCAAGTACCTCTTGCACCATATTCTTTACATTAGCTGCCTTCTGCGAGACCCGGCGGTTGGACAGATACGCGTAATAAGCCAGCATACCCAATACCAAGCATATAATAACAATTGTTATTCTTGTAGTTTTATTTTTCATGCCAACCTCCGTTTCCTTCTTCACAACAGTTCAGTCTTCAAAATTTAATTCTATGGTTCTGCCGTCCTTAGCCGCCACTGCCCCCGGAAAAATCTTTCTGACTTCTCCCATATATTCTTCCGGATAATTCAGGGAAGGGCTGTAGTGGGTCAGCCATAGATTGGGCGCGTTTACCTGTTTTGCAATCTGCGCCGCCTCGTACATGGTCATGTGCTTGCGCTCTTTTGCCTTATCCAATTTGTCCGGCTCTCCGTACATGCCTTCCAATATCAAAAGGTCTGCGCCCTCTGCATTGGCGCGGATGCTGTCCGTGGGTCTTGAGTCGGTGCAGTAAGTCACTTTCAAACCTTTGCGGGCTTCTCCCAAAACCATATCGGGGGTAAAGATTCTGCCGTCTTGAGAAATTGTCTCTCCTTTTTGGAGCCTGCTCCAGAGCTTTAGGGGAATTTCCTCCGCCAACGCCCTGTCTTTGTCAAACTTTCCGCCCCGTTCCACCACAAGACTATATCCATAGCATATCACATTATGGTTCACTTTGAAAGCCTTGATGGAAAAACCTTCAAAAGAAAATGTTTCTTCCGCCCCGTCAATCTCCCTGCACTGAATGGGAAAAGGCAGTTCCGGCGCAATGATTCTCAGGGAAGTTACCACTTTTGTAAGTCCCTTGGGACCGATGAGCAGCAAGGGTTCTTTACGCTCCGCATTGCCCATGGTCAGAAGCATCCCCGGCAATCCGCTGATATGATCCGCATGAAAATGGGTGAAACAGATAATGTCAATAGGATTGGGACTCCAGCCTTTTTCTTTCATCGCTATCTGGGTTCCCTCGCCGCAGTCAATCAGAATGCTCTTTCCGTTATAGCGCATCATCAGGGATGTGAGCCATCTGTAGGGCAGCGGCATCATTCCTCCCGTTCCAAGCAAACAAACATCCAACATAAAAATCTCCATTCCACCGCCAGATCGGCGGCACAAACAATATATGAAGAACGGGCTACAAAAGCTCGTTTTCCTCCTCTTCTTCCACGGGGATACGAAAGCCTGCGGCCATCTTATCATAACAATCCTCGCACAGGTCAAACCGGTGTCTCGTGCCGTCCTTGCGGCTGAAATATCCGAAAAGATAATCCGCGGTAAAGCATCCCTCTTTCAGATATCCGTTTTCTAATTTTAATTCTTTTTTACAACAATTGCAAATAACCTGAATCAATTGTCCTTCTGTTCCGTTTTCGTATTTACGCATTTTATCTTTCCTTTCCATAAGATGTATCCGGCAGTTGCAAAACTCAGTTTTTCGCAATGCCTACCTCAAGTATAACGGATGAAAGCCAAAATGCGTGTGGTAATTGTTGGAGCATGCGGGTATTTTCAGCGTTTCCACATGATAAGGGCATCTTCCGTAGGTTTTTCGTAGAACCGGGGGCGTATGCCCTCGGACACAAAACCCGCTTTTTCATAAACATGGATAGCCTCCCGATTGCTGACCCTCACCTCCAGAGTATATGCCTCGATTCCGCGCTCTCTTCCTATTTCAAAGAGCGCTTCCAGCAGTTTCCCGGCAATGCCCCGTCCTCTGTACTCCTCCGCCACCACTACATTGTCAATGTTTCCCTCATGGCAGATATCCGTCATTCCGGCGCTTCCTACCACTTTTTTGTCCGCCTCCGCCACCAGATACAGGCAATAATCCCTCTTAAGCAAATCCGCAAAATCCTGAGGTGACCACGGCATACTGAAAGACGCCTCCTCGATTTTGCTTAAAGGTTCGATATCGGACTCCTCCAGCGGGCGTATAATGAGATTTTCAAGCATTTTCCTTCTCTCTTTCCGCCTGACTCTTGCGCAGATATTCGGGCCTGTGTTCCGCTGCCGTCACAATTTTTCCTTCTTTATAATATATGGCTCCCAAGGAAGCCACGGCGGCGGCGCGCTGGCGGCTGTGACTGGCGGGGGCAAAGGTAAAGGGAACTTTGGCCTGCGCTTCTATTACTTCCCGATACACGGGGACGCCGTCTCCCAGAAAAATCACTTCCCTGTCTTGCGCGTTTATCTGTTCCAAAATATCGTGGATGTCCACGGCGCATTGCTCTTTTAGGACTTGCAGCCTGAAATCCTGCCCCTGTCCCACAAACTCGTAAAGTCCCGTGTACACTTGATTTCTTCTGGCATCCATCAGGGGGCAGACTATGCTTTCGGTTCCCCAAAGGTTGTATGCAAGCCCCTCCAGAGTAGGCACCTCAACCAAAGGCTTATCTAACGCCAGCCCCAGACCCTTGGCAGTGGCTGCTCCGATACGCAGTCCCGTAAAAGAACCCGGTCCCGCCGCTATGGCAATGGCGTCCACGCTGTCCAAGTCCAATTCTATCATATCCCGCAGCTGCGCCAACATGGGCAAAAGCGTCTGGGAATGTGTCTTTTTATAATTGACGGTGTACTCTGCCAGCAGCACGCCGTCTTCCACAATGGCCGCGCCCGCCACGAGCCCCGAACTATCCAAACCTATGATTTTCATGCTAATCCTCCATGATTCGCCGCCTTTTTACTCCGGCGGCTCAAATTCGCCGTATCGTGATGCGGCGGTAGGCAAAGCCCTTTGACAGTTCCTTTTCCATTGTAATTCGGTAATAATGCTCCGGCAAAAGCTCCCTGATCAAATCTCCCCACTCAATCAGGCACAGCCCTTCCCCATAAAAACAATCCTCGTAACCGATTTCCTCCATTTCCTCCAAATCTCCGATGCGGTACACATCAAAGTGATAAAAAGGCATACGCCCTTCCTCATATATCTGCAGAATGGTAAATGTGGGGCTGGTCACGGGCCCCGTGATGCCGAGTCCCTTTGCCACGCCCTGCGTAAATACGGTTTTACCTACACCCAAGTCACCTTCAAGAAGCCAGATATCTCCCGGACTGCATGTCCTGCCGATTTGCTCCCCCAGGGCAAATGTCTCCTGCGGTCCGGCGCTTTCCAAGATGACAGGCAGCTTTAGGACTGCCTGCGGTTCCCGGTTCGGTTCCTCTTTTTTAATTACATCCGTTATTTTAATGGTTTTCAACTTCGCTTATGCCTGTTTCCTCTCTGCCGTTTTTACCAGCGGATTTTCACTTTTGCCGGGGGCATATGGGTGGAAATGCACTCTATCACGCCGACGGTCTTCTCCCCCATCTGTTTTCTGGGAAAGATAGTGGCATTTGCCTTAGATGTATATACAATGATACTGCGGGAGGTGGAAACAGCCTTTACCATATCCTCCCATCTCTGGGTATCTTTTGCCTCGCCCTGAGAAACGGAGATTCCCTCATCGTCCAGCACATAATGTAACGGTTCTTGAAAAGCCGGATTGGCGAGAGCCTGCTGCTTACATTTGATAAACAAGGTCCATGGAAGATACAAAAGCAGAGCGGCGCCTCCAATCAGATAAATCCACTGCCTGCTGCCGATTCCCACCACTGCCATCAGCGCTCCCAGAATACTTCCCATCAGCCCTGCCGCGCTGTGATAGGCATGCCGCAGATTATAATCATACAAATCCGCTGCCTCAATCTTGATATCCAGTTCCACCATAAACTCACTTCCCTCGTTTTGTTATATCACGATTTATTTAAAAGCACCCACAAGCGTAGGTGCTTTTCTGCTGTTACCTATTTTAATATACTTTACCCTAAATTGCAAGCCATTCTTCGGGCTTCTCACGCTACCTTTCATGATTTTGCTCTGCGGAACCTCTAATCCCAAAGCTAACAAGTCGGCCTATGAAGAATGCCTGCCCTTCAAGGCATTCTTCGGCGTGAAGCTCTTGCCACAACCCGGAAATTTGGGCGCAAGCACAAATTTCGGATTGAAAAATCTTTGATTTTTCAATCTACTCATGCCGCAGCGCCTCAATGGGGCTGAGCTTCGCAGCTTTCTTTGCCGGATAGATGCCAAAGAAAATTCCCACCGCGGAGGAAAAAAGGCTTGCCCCCAGCACCGTTCCCACGCTGACCTTGGCGGTGAACCCAATCAGGCTACAGACACCGTATGCCCCCGCCCAGCCGATGAGAATGCCTATGATGCCGCCCAGCAGTGTGATAATGGCGGATTCCGCCAAAAACTGCATCAATATGGAGCCCGTGCGCGCTCCCAGAGATTTGCGGATACCGATTTCCCGGGTTCTCTCCGTCACGGAAACCAACATGATATTCATAACGCCGATGCCGCCCACCAAAAGGGAAATCGCCGCCACAAACACCACAAAAATCGTGATATAACTTAAAATTTCATTCATCTGGCTCAAAATATCATTAAAGTTTTGAAGCCCTATGGCATTTTTTCCCCTCACATCATGCCTGTTTTCCATCAGACGCACCACATCCGCCGCCACCTGTGAGGCATATTCCGCGCCGTCGCTGACAATCAGCAAATCCGTCATGCTTACATAAAAGCCATAGGTGGAGGACACTACGGACAGCGGCGCCTCCATGGTCACGGTATCTCCGTTCATCATCCCCGAGAGAGTGGAGGCATTATCCTTTCTGATGCCTATGATGGTAAATTCCTGCGTCACGCCGTACAAATCAAAATCAAAAGTCATCCCCAGCACATTGGTATTGCCAAAAAGGGTTCTTGCGCTGCTCTCGGTGATAATACACACCTTATTCGCGGAATAATAATCATTTTCGTTAAAATATCTGCCCTTCACCAAAGGGTCGTTGCTGGTATATTCCAGACCCGGCATGCCGAATGTGGCGGAGGCATAAAAAACACCCTTTTTGCCTATTGCACTTCCGCCGAATCCCCATTGGGGCGTTACCGCTTTCACATGGGGCACTTTCTCCATGATCGCGTCCATATCTTCATCCGTAAATTCCAACGCAATGCCATCGTCATTGTTTCCGTTGGCATAAATATAAATCTGCCCTCCCGCCATGCTGTTAAGCTCACTGTTAATGCCGGACTTTACCCCGTTTCCGATGGAAATAATCATAATCACGGAGGAAATACCGATGATAATGCCCAGCATGGTGAGAAAAGAGCGGCCTTTATTGCTCTTAATGTTCATCAGAGCTATTTTTACATATTCCCATATCTGTGTCATAATAATACCCCGATTTCCTGTTAAAAAGCACTTTTTAAGACTGCGGAAGAACCGTCACAGGCATTCCTTCCTCCAAGGAGGTGTAAGCCGTAAGGATAATCTCATCCGCTTCCGTGATTCCCTCCAGCACTTCCGTATAAGTGTCCGTGGAAATGCCGCAGATAATATCACGCCTCACAACCTTAGCGTCTTCCACTATGTACAGGAAGTCCCCGTTCTTATCGGCATTGACGGCTTCAACAGGGATTAACAGGGCGTTTTCCGCCTTGCCGGTGTAAATCGTCAGCTTTGCGTCCAATCCTAAGATAATGGCGTCATCGGGACTTAACAAATGAACTTCCACTCCTACCATAGGGGTGGTGGAATTGCCCGCCGCGGACGCCATGCGGTTGATTTTGCTGACTTCACCTTCATATACCTTCCCCGAAATCGTCACATCCGCTTTCTGTCCCGTTTTTAATTTTTCCACATCATATTTGGAGGCATTGAAGGACACTTTCACTTCCCCGCTGCTCTCCAGCTTTAAAAGCTGCATTCCGTCGGTAACGGCGCTGCCCGCAACAGCGGTACACTCTGTGACGATTCCGTCAAAATCCGCGCGGATTCCGATCGAAGCCGCCTCATACGCCTCCTTGGCTTCCTCATAGCTGATTTCCGCCAGTTCCTTGTCTGCGGCGGACTGCTTTTTATCATAGGCGTCCATGGTCTTTGACTCTCCCGTCGCTTTCTGGCTCTCCATTTTCGCCTTTTCTTCCTCGCACCTTGCAAGATTCTCCTGCTCATCCTCAATCGCCGCTTTCAGCTCCGCCACATAGTCCGAGTTGGAATAAACGCTTTGCAGATAGGAATTCTGGGAAAGTTCGTCGTTTATCTCCTCTATTCTTTTGTTCAACTTCTGCTGTTCCGGAGTCAAAGGATTTTCCGCCTCGCTGGCGTTCCCCGAGCTTACGCTTTCGGAATCCGACTGAAGCTGTGAGAGTTCCTCCTTCTTCTCAGACAATTCCTTCTCCAAGTCGCGTCTCTGCTCCGCCAGAGCGTTGCCGGTGCCCCGCAGGCTGTCGTCCAAGGTTCTCTGCAATTCCCTTATATGCGCCTTATAATCCGCAATCCGGCTTTCCAATGCCTTCAGGCTTGCGTCCGCCTCGGCGTACTTTCCCGCGCCCTCGGCACTGTCCGCCGCCGCTCCCTGATAAGCCGCGCTGCTCTTATCATGCTGAAGGGTCGCCTGCTGCAGATTTTTCTCCATTTCCTCCATATCGAAACTGATCAACAAGTCCCCCTCCGACACGGCGTCTCCGGCAGCTACCTCAACCCGGTCCACCCTGCCGTTTACCGGGGAAAAGAGAACCTTGACCTCCTCTCCCGCCACGGTGCCGCTGGTGGAAATACTCTCCTGTAAGTCCCCCCTCTCCGCTTTGGCGGTGGTGACGACTGCCCCCCCGCTCTGGGAAAAGGCACAGCTCACCACCCGTATGATAATCAGTACCGCAATCACAACCGCAATAATAACGCGTGTTTTTTTCTTCTTTTTCTTTACTTTCTCTTCTGCCATGACGCTATCCCTCCTGCCCGTATCCGGTCTCTGCAAATTCCCCGTTTGCGGAATCCGATTCCACATGACCGTCCTTTATCTTGATGACCCGTTTTGCCTGTGCCGCAATATCGTTATCATGGGTAATCAGTATCACGGTTCGGCCCTCGCTATGTAACTCCCGCAGAATACCCATAATCTCCCTGCTGGAATTGGAATCCAGATTACCCGTTGGCTCGTCGGCCAAAATCACGGGAGGCGCCTGCGCTATGGCTCTGGCAATCGCCACTCTCTGCTGTTGTCCGCCGGACATTTCCGCCGGTTTATGCTCCATGCGGTGCCCCAGTCCCACTTTTTCAAGGGCTCTGCCGGACAGCTCCTGCCTCTCTTTTCTGCCTACGCCCCTGTATATCAGGGGAAGCTCCACATTTTCCAGTGCGGTCAGGCTGGGAATCAGGTTAAAACCCTGAAAAATAAAGCCTATTTCACGGTTGCGGATGTCCGAAAGCTCATCATCGCTCAAATGGGACACATCCTGCCCGTGCAACCGGTAAATACCGCTGGTAGGTACATCCAGACAGCCCAGCATATTCATCAGAGTGGATTTGCCGCTCCCCGACTGCCCTATGATGGCCACAAATTCCCCTTCCGCAATGTCCACGCTCACATGGTCAAGCGCCCGCACTTCATTTTCACCGGGATTGTAAACCTTACACATATCCCTTATTTCCACTAATGCACTCATAACAATAACTCTGCTCCTTACTGTCGGTTTGTTCTATTGTTCTAAATGCATAATACAATAATCCATTAGGGCTGTCAACTACCTTATAAAAATCTTAATATATTAATTTTACAGCTTCTGCCCCGTCTTGATAATCGGGCTTAAAGGTTTGTAAATAAACATGGTGACCGCAGACACCACTATCCCCTTCAGCAGATTTAAAGGCGCCACGCACGCCGCCACAAAGCTCCATATGCTGCCCTCACTTACAAGGGGATTGACCTTCGCTCCCTGCTGTATGGCTGTTTCTATCGGCATCATGCCCATTTTGTCATAGGCGGGCAGAAGATAAACGGCGTTAAATGCCGTTCCGAAGACGGTAATCACCAAGGTTCCCACCACGCATGCCATTATTGCGCTCTTTTTGCTTTTTCCGAAAGCATAAACGGTGGACGCCGGCAGGATAAAGCTGCAGCCCACGGCAAAATTCGCCAAATCCCCCACAAATGCCGTGTTTGTGCCCTTTATACACAGCTTTAAAAGGATTTTGATAAACTCCATCATCACCCCCGCCGCGGGACCAAAGGCAAATGTTCCCACCAGAATGGGAATCTCGCTGAAATCCAGCTTATAAAAACCGGGTGCGAAGAACAGGGGAAAGTCAAAGAGATGCAAAATCATGGCGATTGCGGAAAACATGCCTATCATTGCCATTTTTCTGGTGGTAAAGACCGGCTCCTTCACTCCTCTCTTTTTCATTGCCGCTTTCTCCAAAAGCAGGGCAATCACAAACAGCGCCAATATCACTGCCAGAAAGCCCAATACAAAAGTCAGGTTTTTTACTACATCATTCATCAGTTTCGTCATTGTCGTTGTCTCCTTTTCTTTCACTTGTTGATAGGTAATCGTAAACACAAAAATCCTCCATGCCGCTTTAGCGGCTCAAATCAGTATGAAAAACGCCCCGACCTTGGAAACCGTCAGTGGATAGCAGGTTCAGCCATACCGGCGTCTGCCATCCTGTTTCGGTTTCTTACATCGAGGCGTAACACGCATAAAATAGCATCTGTTATTCTTCTTTCATCCAGACTTTACTGTTGGTCCCGGACTTGCACCGGGTCAGCCATGAAACCATCTCCGCATCCCGTAATCTGTCAAATGCTTACAAAACCGCTGCGAAAATGTGTCCCACGGGTCGCGGACTTTACCGCCAGTAGGGAATTGCACCCAACCCCGAAGAATTCTTATGTTTGGTCTATTATAATACTGATTTTTTGAAAAAGCAAGGGGGCGGCGCAATTCCCTGTCCTTCCGCAGATGGCTCACACCACCCTGTTATTCCTGCAGAATGAGTTTCACTCTGTTCTGTATGATATGTGCCACATCCCATGCACTCTTATCTCCGTTAAAGTAAGATGCCGTCTCTTCCTTTATCACCGACAGGATATCCGGATTGAACATACCGTTGCTCAGTTCTCCGTTGTAAATAATATCTTCCAGAATTTGGATCTCGGCATCCGTTATCATCAGCATCTCTTCGCCAATTCTTACCTTCATGTCTTTTGACTCCTCCGCCAGCTCCTTCAAAACGGAACCTCTAATCGGAAATCCGGGGTCAACAATACCGCTATACTTCTGGTTTGATTCCCATAGCAAGCTCTCTATAAATGCCCATGCTCCCTCTTTTTGACTACTTCCCGAATAGACAGCGCAGCTATCAGAACATGCAAGGACTTCATAAGTCTGTCCGGAAAGCGTGGGATATCCATAAACGGGATACTCCCTGCCATACACACTCACATAATTTAAGTAGGTAAAGAACCAGCCTCCGAACTGTACTTCCTGACATAAGGCATTGTGCCTTCTCTCTTCGGAAGTCCATGTTTCCGCATCCGACCAATCCACCTCCGCATATTTCCTGCACAACTCCAGCATATCCACAAACTCTTCTGTATCAAAGAATGTTTCCCCTTGTTCCCAATCGATCAACTCATCCTGACTGCCCTTCAACAAACAGAGCAATAGCGTCTCCGGATTTCCCGGGCTGCCTCCGAAAAGAGTCTTCTCCCATCCATTCCGGTCAACCATATCCAAAAAGGTTTTCAGGTTCCACTCCTCCACGGCATTTTCATATTCCGGATGTATTACCACTCCCTTCAGCCGGACCTGCGGCGCGAAAAGATACAGCCCGTTGTCTATCCTGTAAACATCCAGAATATTCCATATGATGTCATCCTTGTACTGTGATTGCTCCAGATAGGGGGACAGATCCTCCAGATAACCGTTTTTCACATAGGATTCATAATATTCGGAATGTGTCATGTCTATAATGTCCGGTCCGTTTCCTGCTGCCATGTCCGCATGCAGTCGTTCGACATTATTGTCATAGCTTTTAATTGTTACATAATAATCTTGATTGGACTGATTAAACGCAGCGATTGCCCTCCATATGCTGGAAGTCTCTCCTTTGTTCACTCCTCCCACCATCCCGTATACCAGCTCTATCCTCCGTTCCCCAGATGCATCCCTTTCACTTAACAAACTGTAGCACAGACCGTCCCCATTTCCAACTGAACCGTATAATCGCAATGTCCTCTCGGATTCGTCATAATATCCGGACAGAACGGAAGAAACTCCCAACTTCATTGTATCGATTCTCGCCACCGGACTGCCGGACTCCCTGTCCAAAAACAGAATCTCCCCATCCGTTGCCAGACACAATGTTTCCTCACTGCCGGTCCGAATGCCATGGGTCACTCCGGCAGTCGCCTTCCGTGTCCACTTCCTCTCTGCCCCGGTCTCCGCCAGTTCATACAGAATAATCTCATCTGCGGTCGCCGTCACACACTCCATCTGTTTGCTGCCATCTTCCATCCAGAGACAGACATCACCCTGCAATTCCCATGCACCACTCTCCTGTCCTTCCCCGCTGAAACGCAGCACTTTATTCCCGCCCACAAGGTATACATTTTCACTGCCATCCACATAAAACCCGCTTCCCATGACAGTATACATTTCCCAATCTTTCACCTTGGCGGACATGATGGTTCTCCATGTCCCGTCTGTGCGGTATTCATAGATATCAAAAGCGCCGGACTCCCGATTCCTCGTCTCCACATACAATGTCCCCCACCGTTCCGCAATATTTATGAGGTCATGATTTCCATCTTCCAACTGCCATTCAAGCTGCTCCACCCCCGAGGTCTGCGGCGTCCATTTATAGATGGGGTCTTTCTTTGCAATGGTGATGACCCATGCATTGTGCGAATTACAGGCCACCTGTACAGGTGTCCGGAATTCCTGCTCTTGTGAGTAAGCCACCTCAAAGACTTTTTCAGGGATTTCCTCGCTATCCCCCCTTCCGCAGGCGGACAACAGTACTGTCATAAAAAGGGCGGACAGTCCCATCAAAATAGTTTTTAAATCCGCTCGTTTCTGCACTCTGTTTTCTCCTTTAAACAGAAAGTTCTCATCTTTTAATCGGCCTTTATTTTCATGGTCAGCGCAATCCGCTTTTTGGGCGCATCCACACTGATAACCTGTACATCCACAATATCCCCTACGCTGACTGCCTCCAGCGGATGCTTGATATAGCGGTCCGTAATCTGGGAGATATGTACCAGACCGTCCTGATGGACACCGATATCTACAAACACGCCAAAATCAATGACATTTCTCACGGTTCCCTTTAATATCATGCCCGGCTTTAAATCCTTCATGTCAAGCACATCACTGCGCAGAATGGGTCTTGGCATATCATCTCTGGGGTCTCTGGCAGGCTTTTCCAGCTCCATGAGGATATCCGACAGCGTAATTTCGCCGATACCCAGTTCTTCTGCAAGCTGCTTTTTATCGGTAATCCGCTTCTCCAGACCGGATACGGTATGTGTGGCTGCCTGCGCTTCGGCTTGGCGCTTCCCACCCGTCTTGGCGTCCTTTTCGCCCCCGCCCTCCAAAACCATTCCGCCCATAGCCGCCGCAAGGGCTTTTCCCATGGCGGTATTGGTGTTGCGTACCTGAATTTCCTGCTTTCTCTTAGGAGGTCTTGCAGGCGCAGCGCCGCTTGACACGGCTGCTTTCGGCGCAGCAGATTTCATTGCCGCCTTTTTCTGGGCTTCCTTCACATCATTCATGGTAAGTCCCAGCTTCTCCAAAAGCTTCTTTGCGGCTTCATAGGATTCCGGGTGCACGCTGGTGGCGTCCAAAGGATTGTCCCCGTCCAAAATACGCATAAATCCCGCACACTGCTCGTATGCCTTGGGACCCAGCTTTGCCACCTTCAAAAGCTGCTTTCTGTTGGTAAATCTGCCGTTTGCCTCACGGTACTCCACTATGTTCTTGGCGATGGTCTTGTTGATGCCGGAAATATATTCCAGCAGGGATGCCGACGCCGTATTCAAATCCACTCCCACTTTGTTTACACTGTCTTCCACTACGCCCGACAAAGCGTCGCTTAATTTTTTCTGGTTCATGTCATGCTGATACTGCCCTACTCCGATGGATTTAGGATCGATTTTCACCAGCTCCGCCAGAGGGTCCTGCAATCTGCGGGCAATGGACGCCGCACTTCGCTGTCCCACATCAAAATTGGGAAATTCCTCTGTGGCAAGTTTGCTGGCGGAATAAACGGAAGCCCCCGCCTCATTTACAATCACATATTGTACGGGTCTGTCCAATTCCTTCAGCAAATCCACAATCACCTGCTCCGATTCTCTGGAAGCTGTACCGTTTCCCACAGATATTAAATCTACATTATACTTTTTAATGATTTTCTTTAATTCCGCCTTGGATTCCTCCACTTTATTCTGGGGCGCCGTAGGGTAAATTACCTTGGTATCCAATACCTTGCCCGTAGCGTCCACTACCGCCAGCTTACAGCCTGTACGAAAGGCAGGGTCCCAGCCCAGCACCACCTTCCCCGCAATGGGCGGCTGTAGCAGGAGCTGTTCCAGATTCTTGCCGAATACCGCAATGGCGCCATCCTCCGCTTTCTCCGTCAAATCGTTGCGGATTTCCCTTTCAATAGCAGGTGCTATTAAACGCTCATAGCTGTCTGCAATGGCTTCCTGCATCAAAGGTGTCGTATAAGCATTGTCGGAAGTCAGATTCTGCTTTTCCAGATACCTGATAATGCGTTCCACAGGAGCGTTCACCTTCACGGTCAGCATTTTTTCCGCCTCACCCCTGTTTAACGCCAGCACACGATGTCCGGCAATTTTCTTTACCGGCTCTTCAAACTGATAATACATCTCATATACACTCTGGGTCTTTTCATCTTTGGCGGCGCTTGTGATGATTCCTTCCTCCATGGTAGCATTTCTGATATAAAGCCTGTAGTCCGCATTATCGGAAATGCCTTCCGCAATAATATCTTTTGCCCCCTGAATGGCTTCCTGTACCGTGGCGACTCCCTTTTCCTCAGAAAGATACGCCGCCGCTTCCTCTTCTACCGGTCGTTTTGCCGTCTGGGCAAGGACAAAATCAGCCAGACCTTCCAATCCCTTTTCCTTTGCCACGCTTGCCCTTGTCTTTCGCTTCGGGCGGTAAGGGCGGTAGATATCCTCCACCACCACCATGGTCTGCGCCTCAAGAATCTTTGCTTTCAGTTCCTCGGTGAGCTGCCCCTGTTCCTCAATACTCTTTAACACCTGTTCCTTCTTTTCCTCAAGATTCCGCAGATAGGTAAGCCTTTCGTCCAGATTGCGCAGTTGTTCGTCATTTAAGGAACCCGTCGCTTCCTTTCTGTACCTAGAGATAAAGGGAATGGTATTACCCTCGTCAATCAGCTTCACCGCTGCCTCCACCTGCCACTTTTCTACATTTAATTCTTCCTTTATGACTTGTATAATATCCATGATTCCCTCAATTTCCTTTCCGATTTTTCCAAATATATTTGCCAAATTTATCAAACAGTGATAAGATAA
Source organism: Lachnoclostridium sp. (assembly GCA_023665475.1). Classification (GTDB taxonomy): domain Bacteria; phylum Bacillota; class Clostridia; order Lachnospirales; family Lachnospiraceae; genus Acetatifactor. The sequence continues at coordinate 82,597 of JAMPEB010000008.1, read as the reverse complement.
AAATATACGAAGTATATGACACTGACATCCGAGAGGAGTGTGATTTTATGTCAGCATTATCTCCTATTAATGCAAGTCTGCCCAAAGCCATGATGACCCCTCAGCAAAAGAAGGAAGAGGTGGAGACCAAAAAGCGCATGGGCATTGAAGATGCTTCCACAGAATGCCAGACTTGCAAGAACCGTAAATATAAAGACGGCTCCGATGAGATGGTTTCTTTTAAGAGCCCCACACATATTTCTCCCGAAAGCGCAGGCGCTGCCGTCCGCTCCCACGAGCAGGAGCATGTAAGCAATGCTTACTCAAAGGCCGCCTCGTCCGAAGGTAAGGCAAAAGTGGTTTCCGCCACCGTGTCCATTCACATGGCAATCTGCCCCGAATGCGGGCGCTCCTATGTATCCGGCGGCACTACCAATACGCAAATCAAGTATTATAATGAAGAAAACCCTTACCAGCAGGACTTAAAAGCTGCCGATTATGCCAAGTACGCCGGCATGAATGCCGATTACGCCGTATAATTCCTTCTTGTCAACATATTGTTTTACCCATGTGTAGGGCTGCCTAAGATAGGCAGCCTTACTTTGATGCACTGTTCCATTTCAGATATCCGTTAATAAACACATCCAAGCCCCCGTCCAGCACTGCGTCCACATTTCCGGATTCCACATCCGTCCTGTGATCCTTCACCATGGTGTAGGGCTGCAGCACATAGGAGCGTATCTGATTGCCCCATCCGATTTCCTTGACTTCTCCCCTGATATCGGAAAGCTTCTCCACATTGGCTTCCTTTTTCAAAAGATACAGCTTTGCCTTTAACATCTGCATTGCCTTATCCTTATTTTGGAACTGGCTTCTCTCGTTCTGGCACTGCACTACCGTACCCGTAGGAATATGGGTGATTCTCACCGCCGAAGAAGTCTTGTTGATATGCTGACCGCCGGCGCCGCTGCTCCTGTAGGTATCGATTCGCAAATCCTTCTCATCGATTTCCACATCCACATCTTCCTCGATATCCGGCATCACATCCAGAGAAACAAAGGAAGTCTGGCGCTTACCCTGCGCATTAAAAGGAGAAATCCTCACCAGACGGTGTACGCCCTTCTCGGATTTTAAATAACCGTAAGCGTTCATCCCGTTAATCTGGAAAGTCACGGATTTGATACCCGCTTCATCACCGTCCAGATAATCCAGCACCGTGACATCAAAACCCTTTCTCTCCGCCCATCTGGTGTACATACGGTATAACATGCCGCACCAATCGCAGCTTTCCGTGCCGCCGGCTCCGGCATTCAAACGGAGAATGGCATTATTCTTGTCATATTCCTCCGATAACAGCGTACCGATTCGCAGCTCTTCAAAGACGCGTAAGAAGTCATCCATCTCCTCCCGGATTTCCGGTATGATGGAGGCGTCATTTTCCTCATATCCCATTTCAATCAGTGTCAGGATATCCTCATATTGACCGGAAAGCTTATCGCATTCCCCCACCGTATCCTTTAAGTTTTTCAATTCCTTCATCTTCTGGTTGGAGCTGTCAGGATTGTCCCAGAAACCGGGAGCCTCCATCTCCATTTCCAATTCTTCGATTCTCTTTACCTTATTTGCAAGGTCAAAGTGAATCCCTCACTTCCGCTAAAGGAGTTTCATAAGACAGAATTTCTGTTTTCATCTGGTCTAATTCTACCAATAACGCCACCCTCTTTCTAAATTGATTATTTTTGTGAAAAATCGCCTTTACGCTTTAAAACAACACCGCCCGCTCTATGAAGAATCGCCTCCGGCGATTCTTCGACGCGAAACTTAGAATTTCTTGGGCGTGGTACTTTCACGCACTAGAAATTCTTTTCGCGTTAAGCTTTGCGTCCACAGCACTGCTTATACTTCTTGCCGCTTCCGCAGGGGCAGGGGGAGTTGGGATAAATCTTTGCATTTGCCCGCTTTACAGGTCCCTTTGCCACGGAATCATCCTTATTGGTGCCCGTCACCTGAGCCACCTGCTCACGCTCCACCTTCTGCTCCACCTTAATATGGAACAGCACCCTCACGGTCTCCTCCTTGATATTCTGGGACATTTCGTCAAACATCTCATAGCCGCTCATCTTATACTCTACCAGAGGATCCTTCTGTCCGAAAGCCTGCAGCCCGATACCCTGACGAAGCTGCTCCATATCGTCAATATGATCCATCCACTTGCGGTCAATTACCTTTAAAAGCACCACGCGCTCTAACTCGCGAATCTGCTCCGGATTGGGGAATTCCGCTTCTTTACTCTCATAAAGCTTTACCGCCTCTTCCTTAAGCTGCTGCTTTAAACTGTTTTTCTTGGGCTTCTGCACCCTTTCCGCATTGAGGGGCTGCAGGGGCACCGTGGGAATCAACAGGGTGTTCAATTCATTAAAATCCCACTCTTCCGCAGGAGCATCGTCATTAATACTGATATCTACACAATTTTCCGTAATATCGGTGATCATCTTGTAGATATAATCCCGCATGCTCTCGCCGTTTAACACCTTACGGCGCTCTTCATATATGATTTCCCTCTGCTCACTCATGACACGGTCATACTCCAGCAGATTCTTACGGATGCCAAAGTTATTGTTCTCAATCTTCTTCTGTGCCGATTCAATGGCATTGGTCAGCGCTTTATGTTCTATCTCCTGTCCCTCGGGGATTCCCAGAGTATTAAACATCCCGATCAGGCGCTCGGAGCCGAACAGCCTCATCAAGTCGTCCTGCAGGGAAATATAAAACTTGGATTCGCCGGGGTCGCCCTGACGACCGGAACGACCTCGGAGCTGATTATCGATACGCCTTGATTCATGACGCTCCGTACCGATGATCTTAAGCCCTCCGGCTGCCCTTGCCTCCTCGTCCAGCTTAATGTCCGTACCACGGCCTGCCATATTGGTAGCAATCGTCACAGCGCCATGGACTCCGGCATCCGCTACAATCTCCGCCTCCATCTCATGGAATTTTGCGTTCAATACCTTGTGCTGAATACCCCTCTTCTGCAAAAGACGGCTGATTTCCTCACTTGCCTCAATGGTAATGGTTCCCACAAGCACCGGCTGTCCCTTTGCGTGGGCTTCCTCTACCGCCTCCACAATGGCTTTCAGTTTTTCCGCCTTGGTCTTGTATACCGCATCCTGTAAGTCCTGACGGATAACCGGCATATTGGTGGGAATCTCCACCACATCCATGCCGTAAATCTCGCGAAACTCCGATTCCTCCGTCAGAGCCGTACCCGTCATGCCGCATTTTTTCTCAAATAAATTGAAAAAGTTCTGGAAGGTAATGGAAGCCAGCGTTTTGCTCTCCCTCTTTACCTTTACATGCTCCTTTGCCTCGATTGCCTGATGCAGACCGTCGGAATAACGGCGTCCCGGCATAATACGCCCGGTAAATTCATCCACAATCAGCACCTGATCATCCTTTACCACATAGTCCTGATCCCTGAACATCAAATTGTGCGCCCTGAGAGCCAGAATGATATTGTGCTGGATTTCCAGATTTTCCGGGTCCGCAAAGTTTTCAATATGGAAAAATCTCTCTACCTTTTCCACACCGGCTTCCGTCAGGTTGATAACCTTGTCCTTTTCATTGACAATAAAATCGCCGGTTTCCTCCTGCACCACGCCCATAATGGCGTCCATCTTGGTCAATTCCTGCATATCTTCCCCGCGGTGCATCTGGCGCGCCAGCAAATCGCACATTTCATAAAGGGCGGTAGATTTTCCGCTCTGTCCGGAAATAATAAGCGGCGTTCTGGCTTCGTCAATCAAAACGGAGTCCACCTCGTCGATAATGCAATAATGCAGGGAACGCAAAACCAACTGTTCCTTGTATATCACCATATTATCTCTCAAATAGTCAAATCCCAGCTCATTATTGGTCACATAGGTGATATCACAGCGGTATGCCTCCTGCCTCTCCTCCGGGGTCATGCTGTTTAACACAACTCCCACCTTGAGTCCCAGAAATTCGTGAACCTGTCCCATCCACTCCGCATCACGCTTTGCCAGATAATCATTCACCGTGACAATATGCACGCCCTTGCCCTCCAGCGCATTCAGATAGGCAGGAAGAGTGGACACCAGCGTTTTTCCTTCACCTGTACGCATCTCTGCAATGCGCCCTTGATGCAGGATAATTCCGCCGATAAGCTGTACCCTGTAATGCTCCATGTCAAGCACACGCTTTGCCGCTTCCCTCACCGTAGCAAACGCTTCCGGCAGCAAGTCATCCAAGGTTTCACCCTCTGCCAGACGATTCTTATACTCCTGCGTTTTGCCCCGGAGCTCCTCGTCGGAAAGCTCCTGCATGGAAGCCCTGAGTGATTCTATTTTGTCCACTAACGGCATAATGCGTTTCAACTCTCTTGCGCTGTGTGTGCCAAATATCTTATCAACTAATTTCATGGTTAACATAATACCTTTCTTTGGGCTGTAAACTAAGGACCGCAAAACCCTTACAGATTATTGTAACAGATTTGCGCCATACTTTCAACACTTGACTGTTTAAGTTCCTCAAATTTCTCCTGTATCCCTTATTTTTCCTTCTTGCCTAAGAAATTGCCAATATGACATTGACATTTTTATGTAAATAAGGTACTGTTAGTTTGAAGATAAAATGTAGTCAATAAATGATAGGAGAAAAAACAAATATGTATCACCACTACAAAATATCGGATGCTGAACAAAGCGTATTGGAAATGCTTTGGAAATGCGGCGGAGAGATTAAGCAGACGGAATTATTGCAACAATTTGAAGCATCCGGAAAAGAATGGAAACGGCAGACCCTGAACACTCTAATTACCCGATTGGCGGAAAAGGGGCTGGTGTCGCGGGAGAATCGAATCGTTAAGGCTATCTTCTCCGAAAAAGAGTTTTACAACCGAAAGATGGAGGAAATGATAGACCGAACCTATTATGGCAAACTGAGCAGCTTCATTTCTGCTTTTACGGAATACAGAGGTATCAGTGAAGAAGAAATGCAGGAGATTCTTTCCTTATTAGAACAAAAAAGGCAATCGAAACTTAAAGATGTATAATACCAAAAACATATCGGTTATCAAAACACAATGGGGGGATTTCATGAATTATATTTTAACAATGACTTTATCAGGAAGCGGTATGTTGTTCCTCTATTTTATCCTGAAATTCGCTTTTGGAAAGCGTATCCCCAAGACATGTCTCTACTTTCTTCTAAAGGCGGTTATGTTGTATTACTTGATTCCCTTGCCCTTCTTGGGTGCATTATACCATAAAATATACCGATATTTTACAAATCAGGCTTCTTCGGAAATCATTCATTTTTATTCGGAGGACAAAATCATTTATCAGACAGACCATCTCATTTCCATAAGCCCCGGATATGAGCGAAAGCTTCTTTCAGGCAGCCTTTGGCTGCTGGGGGCTCTTATTGTGTTTGCGCTATGGATTGCCTGTTACCTTTCATACCGCAGCAAATTGCTTTACCGGATGAACCAATATCCATTTTCACATTTTGAATTCACAGCTCAAAATCAAAATCTGCCTCCTGTCAGGCAAAAAATTACGGTATATGCTTGCACTATTCCCCACCTTGCATTTACCATAGGGATTTTGAAACCCATTATCTTCTGCTCATTTCCGGAAAATTCTTTAGAAGGAGAGATGCTTCTTCATCATGAATTGGTACATATCAAAAGGAGGGATGCTTTATGGAAAGCGGTGGGTATTCTTGCATGGAGACTACATTGGTGCAATCCCTTAATTTATCTTTTTTTAAAAGAATTTTATCATATTTGCGAGGAATCCTGTGATGAACTAGTGATAAAAGAGCGTAACCAAGAGGAACGCTTTTTATATGCCTCCCTTCTGGTAAAATACTCCTACACTCCAAGTGCTTATCAATCATACGAAACGGCATTGTCGGAAAATGCAGAACAAATTAAAAAGAGAGCGCTGTCCATAATGGACAGTAAGACGAGCAGACTCAAAAAGCGCTCTCTTGCTCCAACAATAATAGCCTGTATGGCAATACTCCTGAATTCCACAACTGTTTTCGCTTATGATGAAGTCAAAATATGGTCTAACGATGTTATGGGAAGCTCCGGTTTAAGCCCTTGGCAAGCAGATGCCGCCCTGACAAGCTCCGCAGCTTGGGACAGCCAAATATCTGGGATTTCTTATGAAATACAGTTTACAGACGGGCAGGGGAAAATTATTTCCTTGCAAAATTCAGATATATCCCCTTCCCACTGCCACCATGCTTATACTGCCGGAATATCTGCTATTCATGTAAAGCAGCCCGAAAGCGGATGTCGGACATATCGCTATAACAGCTTCCATTGCAGCATATGCGGCGACATTTCATGGGGGAGCTTTTCTCTCTGCGTCTACCTTTCAAAATTGAAGGCGTTGTTTAAATAACAATAGTTATTTATCAAAAACCCTTGACATTATTGAATAATAGATTTATTCTGTAATTAGACTACATTTTGTAGTCAATTAACTTTATTGCATAGGGTCAGGCGCCTCCCTATGCAATATGCCACTAACAATCAGAAAGGAGAACCAATATGACTAAAATAATGAATCATCTATTCAAACAAATCGGCGGCGCAGCTTTGCGGATACTGACTGCCTGCATTCTACTGCTTCTTGGAAGCCTGCTGCATTTTTGGATGATTATGCCCAAAACAGGCATCCTATCAAAAGAAGAATGGCTTCGCCTTAGCCTGAGTCAAAGTCATCCCATTGCCAATCTGTTGGAAGCGCCTTTTGGAACTTATCTGTTTTGGGCTGTTTTAATCGGTGTTGTTCTCTGCTTTTTGTTTAACGGACGCTACTTGTCTTTCTCAAGGGTAAAACAAGTAGCGCTTATTTCCCATAATCATTGGCGCAAGCTCCTTTTTATGACCATAACCGTCATAGATATCCTGCTTGTGCAAGTCTGCTTCGTCAGATTAGATAAACTTAACACCTTTATTGCCAATCATATCATCTCCGCAGAAGACATCTTCTATACCCTGAGTGGAACCGGGGCGCTTAGGGAAATATCCGGTGAAGCAGGGGACATTTTATTCCTTATTTGCGACACCTTCATTACACACCTGTCACTTTACCAATCCAAAATAATTGATTTGGCAGTGGTCTATTTCACATATGAGTTACTTCGGATATTATTCGACACCCGAATTCTTTTAACCGAAAACCAAAATTTGCTGCCGGAGTCCACTCCCTACGCAAATCCATCCCAGACTGCTTAAAGCTTACAAGCTCTTAATTCTGTCCACAGCCTCCACGGTGTTCTCATAACTGCCAAACGCCGTGAGACGGAAATAGGTTTCACCGCTGGGTCCAAAGCCGGACCCCGGTGTGCCGACCACATTTACCTTTTCCAGAAGATAATCAAAAAATTCCCAGCTTGTCATGCCGTTTGGCGCCTTGAGCCAGATATAAGGCGCATTTACGCCCCCGGATACCGTGTAGCCCGCCTCCTTCAATCCGTTATAAATATAACGAGCGTTATTCATATAATAATCTACCTGTTTCTTTAACTGTTCCCTGCCTTCTTTCGTGTAAACAGCTTCTCCCGCTTTCTGCACAATATAGGGAGCCCCGTTATACTTGGTGCCGTGCCGTCTTGCCCACAGGGCATGGAGGCTTACCTCGCCCGCTTTCAGCTCCTTGGGAATCACCGTATAACCCAGTCTGACCCCGGTAAAACCCGCATTTTTTGAAAAAGAATGAAATTCAATGGCACAGGTTCTTGCCCCTTCGCATTCATAAATGCTGTGAGGGATATCCGGCTCCGAAATATAAGCCTCATATGCCGCGTCATAAAGAATGACCGAACCGTTTTTGTTGGCATAGTTCACCCAATCCTGCAGCCTTGCTTTATTGATAGCAGCTCCCGTGGGGTTGTTCGGAAAACACAGATAAATCAAATCCGGCGTCTCCCCGGGTAAATCCGGCGCGAATCCGTTATCTGCAGTGCAGGGCATATAAATCACATTGCTCCAGGTCTCTTTTGCACTGTCATAACTGCCTGTTCTGCCCGCCATCACATTGGAATCCACATAGACGGGGTACACCGGGTCGCAGACTGCAATCTTATTGTCCAGACTGAATATCTCCTGAATATTGCCACAATCACATTTTGCGCCGTCGGAAATGAAAATTTCATCCGCGCTGATATCGCAGCCCCTTGCCTTATAATCGTTCTCGGCAATGGCATTCCGCAAAAATTCATAACCCAGATCCGGTGCATAGCCGTGGAAAGTCGCTGCGTCTCCCATCTCGTCCACCGCACTGTGCAGGGCATCCAAAATTACGGGAGCCAGAGGCTGTGTCACATCCCCAATTCCCAGACGGATAATTTTTGCCTCCGGGTGTGCCGCGCTGTATGTATTCACCTTCTTCCCAATGGTGGAAAACAAATAACTTCCCGGCAATTTTAAATAATTTTCGTTTACTTTAAACATGATAACCTCCGTTCCGCCGCCTTTAGTGGCGGCATGAATATTCTGATTATGGCAGTCAGATTTCCACGCTGCCTTCAAATACCGTAACTGCAGGACCTGTCATAAACACCAGATTCTTTTCTCTGTCCCACTCTATCTGCAATTCGCCACCTAAGAGTTTCACCGTAATCTTCTCGTCCGTCAAACCGTTTAATACCCCGGCAACGGCTACCGCACAGGCTCCCGTTCCACAGGCAAGGGTTTCTCCCGTTCCTCTCTCCCACACCCGCATAAAGACGGTTTTTCTATCCAAAATCTCCACGAATTCCGTATTAACCCGCTTCGGAAAGCATGGGTGGTTCTCAAACTTTGGTCCGAGCTGCTCCAAAGGAAGCTTCGCCACATTCTTTGTGAAAATGACCGCATGGGGATTTCCCATGGAAACACAGGTCATTCTGTATTCTTTTCCGTCCACTGTAATCGGCTCGTTCACCACTTGTGATAAATCCCCCTCCACTTTCACCGGAATCAACTCCCGAACCAGAATGGGGCTTCCCATATTGACCCGTACACCTGTCACTTTTCCCTTTGTTGTTAAATCTTCATTTGATTTTTCATTTATTTCTATCATAAGTTCCAGATACTTGATCTGTCCTGCGCTGACTATCGTAATATCGGTTTTATCCGTCAACCCCTTATCATACACATATTTTGCCACACAGCGGATTCCGTTGCCGCACATCTCCGCCCTGCTACCGTCCGCATTGTACATCTCCATCTCAAAATCAGCTTCCCTGCCGGGATGAATGAAAATAACCCCATCACCGCCGATTCCAAAATGCCTGTCACTCAATTTTCTCACAATATCCGGTTTGTCCTGCGCCGGAATCTGTTCTGTCACGCCATTTACATACACATAATCATTTCCGCATCCCTGCATCTTGGTAAATTTCATTGTTTCCTCTCATTCCGCCGCACAAGCGGCATTTTAATCAGCACCGTTATGGTTTCTGCCGTTTCCCTGTCTAGCTTGGAGAACTCGTCTTTCCTTTTTTCTTTCGTTCTTTGCCAAATCGACATCTGCATATTTCTCCCGCCCCACGCATATCTTTTAAATAAGAAAATCGAACGAAAGGTGCGCTGCCTGCCGCAAAACGCATAAGTACAGTTTCAATAAAGCTGAAACCAAAGCAGCGCAGAAACGAAAAGTATTATGAGTGCCAAAACCAGAATTGTTGTACTTCACAGGAAGGAATTAATTTATACAGGTATCTTCGCCGCATTGGGCATATTGCTCATTATACTGTTAGCCGCAATCTTTTTACCCGGCAGGGACAAATCCGGTCAGGAAGACTCTCTTACGGGAGGAACTTCCGATGACGCCGCAGTCTCCTCTACGGCAGTCTACATACCCGGCGTTTATACCACAGAATTGGTTCTCGGCGGGGAATCTGTCAATGTGGAAGTCATTGTTGACCAAACCCACATTTCCTCCATCCAACTGCTGAACCTGAATGAGTCCGTCACCACCATGTATCCTCTTTTGCAACCTACTTTCGATTCCATCTGTGAACAGGTTTTGCAGAGTCAGTCCCTTGACCTTATCACCTACGCTACGGAAAATAAGTATACCTCGCTGGTCCTCTTAGAGGCAATTAATCGTTCTTTAGAAAAAGCCGCCATTGAAACGCAGTAAACAGCGCCGCAGGCAATCAGCCCATCTGCTCCAACTGTTTTAACCAGATACGGGCACAGGCGTCGGAAGGCATGCGCAGATCCCCTCTGGGGGATACTGCCACGCTTCCCACCTTAGGTCCGTCCGGCAGGCAGGAACGCTTAAACTGCTGGGCAAAAAATCTCCTGTAAAAAGTTTTCAGCCATTTCAATACGGTTTCCCTGTCATAAAGCCCGCCAAATGCCTGCAGTGCCAGACGATACACCTTATCCGGGGCAAAGTTCATGCGAAGCATATAATAAAGGAAAAAGTCGTGAAGCTCATAAGGTCCTACCAATTCCTCCGTTTTCTGGGAAATAACCCCCTCCTTGGGCGGCAAAAGTTCCGGACTCACCGGCGTATCCAGCACATCCTTCAAAACTTTCCTAAGTTCGGCGTCCTCACAATTATCCGCATAATATTGAACCAGATGCCGCACAAGAGTTTTTGGCACTCCGGCGTTTACGCCATACATGGACATGTGGTCCCCATTGTAGGTTGCCCAGCCGAGGGCAAGCTCCGACATGTCCCCCGTACCGATAACCAGCGCATTTGTCTGATTTGCCATATCCATAAGCACCTGCGTTCTCTCTCTTGCCTGTCCGTTCTCATAAGTTACATCCTGTTTATCCAAAGCCTGACCGATATCCCTAAAGTGCAGTGTCACGGATTCCCTGATATCCACTTCCTTTAATGTCACTCCCAACGCATGGGCAAGCTTGCAGGCATTGTCGTAGGTTCTGTCCGTAGTGCCGAAACAGGGCATGGTCACCGCCCAAATTCCTTTTCTATGAAGCTTCAGCATGTCAAAGGTTTTCACCGTCACCAAAAGCGCCAGCGTGGAGTCCAGCCCGCCGGAAACACCAATCACCGCCGCGCTTAAACCTGTATGCTCATAACGCTTTTTCAACCCGTAGGACTGTATGGACAAAATCTCCTCACAGCGTCTGGCTTTGGTTGCTTCATCCGCGGGTACAAAAGGATACGGATAAAATGTGCGGTCAAGCTTTGTCGTATCCTGCCGCAGGACAAACCTTACTTTATGATAAGAAGCATCCGACCCCTTTTGAAAAGTGTTCATTCTCCTTCTTTCACCGTTCAATCTCTGTACATCCACATCCCCGTAAAGACATCCCGAAGTAAAGTTCTTTGCCTGAGCTAAAATGACGCCGTTTTCCGCAATGAGATTATGTCCTCCGAACACTAAATCCTGTGTGGATTCGCCTTCTCCCGCCGATGCATAGACATAGGCGCACAAAAGCCTTGCGCTGGCTGATTTCACCAGAAGCTCCCTGTATTCATCCTTTCCCACCACTTCATTGGATGCCGACAGATTGACCAACACGGTTGCCCCCGCCAGCGCATGATTGGTTCCCGCGGGTGCTGCCACCCACAGGTCTTCACAGATTTCACAACCCACTACCAGATCCGGCATATTGCTGCACTGAAACAGGATTCCGGTTCCAAAAGGAACCTCCGCTCCGTCAAAAAGCACACTGTCAGCAGCCTCATTTCCCGGCGTAAAGTGTCTTCCCTCATAAAATTCCCCATAACTCGGAATATTCGCTTTAGGGACAAAAGCCAATACTTCCCCGTTCTGCAATACCGCCGCAACATTATAAAGTTTCCCGGCTTTTTCCAAGGGAAGCCCCACAAAGACCAAGGCGTCCTTTCCCTTCGTTGCCTCCCTCACCTGTAAGAGCGCTTTTTCTGCCTCATTTAAAAGCACAGCCTGCAGAAACAAATCCCCACAGGTATAGCCGGTAAGGCATAGTTCGGGAAATACTATGATTTTTGCGCCAAAATTGTATGCTTCTTCCAGCTTTTCGCATACCGCGCAGGCATTATACTCCGTGTCAGCCACCCTGATTTTGGGGGTGACGGCCGCCGTCTTGATAAATCCATGCTCCATACTGATACCCATGCCTTTCCGTAATCTTTGAGATAAAACTTAGATTTCTTAACCGAAGTCACATTGACGGCTCAGAAAATCTTTTCAAGCTTTCAAACATGCCGCTTTAGCGGCACAAACCATCCATGAATTAATTAATCCGAGTCCGGAAGAATTCCCTTTCGGTATATCTCCGAAAGTTCTTCCACGCTAAAACGATAATTCGTATTACAAAAATGACAATTAACCTCTATGGGTTCTCCGTCATCTATCATTTCCTTTAATTCTTCCCTGCCTATGCCGGTAAGTACCTTTTCAATCCGGCTCTTACTACAATTGCAGGCAAAAGCCACCGGCATTTTGTCCGTAATCTCCGGCTCCATGCCCTCCAGCAGGATTTCCAATATCTGCTCCGGCGTATTTCCGGCATCCAGCAGGGCGGTTACAGAACTTATCTTCTGCAGATTCCGCTCCACCCTTTCAATGACATCGTCCTGCGCAAAAGGCATCATCTGCACGATAAAGCCTCCTGCCTGTCTGACCGTATAATCCTTCTCCACCAATACCCCCAGACCAACGCCGGAAGGCACCTGCTCCGACGCCGCAAAATAATAGGTCAAATCCTCCGCAATTTCGCCGGTCTGCAATTCAGTTTGTCCAATGTAAGGTTCTTTTAACCCCATATCCTTAATAACCCGCAAAAAACCGTTTCCTATGGCGCCCGACACATCCAGCTTGCCGTTTGGCTTCGGAGGAAGAAGTACCGCAGGCATATCGGCATATCCCTTTACCTTTCCCTTAGCATCCGCCGTCACGGTAAGGCCGCCCGCCGGACCGTCCCCTTTAATCCGCAGGGTCATTAAATCCTTTTCCCCCTTTAACATACTTCCCATCATGACCCCGGCGCTTAACAGCCTGCCCAATGCCGCAGTCATGACAGGCGTGGTATTATGCGCCTTTCTGGCGGCTTCCGCAACGCCTCTTGTGGTACAGGCAAAAGCGCGTATCTGTGCATTTGCCGCCATGGCGCGAACCATATAATCCGTCATCTTACAAATCCTCTTCCCTATTTCTATTCCTTATTCTGTCCTTTATGGTCTGTATTATAAAATATCGACTGTTATTTATATATTTCCCTGTTGCTCAAACCGATTTTACCACCATGGTTATCCTCTCGCTTTTCTCATGCGCCGCCTGCCCGGTATCTCCATCCAATACCTTTACAATACTCATGCCCGCCTGCTCTGCCAGACTTTCCAACTGTTTCAGAGTATAGCCCCGCTGCAGATGAGTCTCCGTAAATTTTCGGAAAATCTCTTCCCGACCTTCCTCCCTTACAAATACCGTAAGATCATATTCGTTGATCTGTCCTTCCGGATCATAGTAATTTTCCCAGATAAAACTGCATTCCTCCCTGTTTTCCGCTATCACGGCGTCTCCAATCACTTCGTGATACTTATAATCCGTATTAAAATCAAAAATAAAGATACCCCCCGGATACAGATAATTCTTTACCAGCCGGAAAACCTGAAGCAGCTCCTCTTCTTCCAGAATATAATTTAAGGAATCACAAACGCTGATAACAGTACCCACGGTACTGTAAAGATCCAATTCTCTCATATCCTGCAGCAGATACAAAATTTCCGAACCGCTTTCTTCCCTTTTCTTCATGGCAATGTCCAGCATGGCGGCGGAACTGTCCACCCCGATACAGTCATAGCCTTTTTGATAGAGAAGCTCTGTCAAAGTGCCCGTGCCACAGCCTAAGTCAAGCACCAGATTTCTCTCGGAATCCAACAGATTCTCCGCATCCCTCTCCGGCTTTGACACCCCATACCGTTCAATAAATCCGACAATCGTCTCGCACCATTTTTTGTAAGGAGTATTATCCATCAGCTCATCATACACATATGCAAAATCTTCGTATGCCGCCATAATGCTGCCTCCCGTTTTTTTCGTTATGCTCCGAAGAAGAACAATACATCCTTGTCCCGCTTACAGACTACTTCCGTTTTCTCATCCAGAGGAACCACAGCAGCGTTACGGTAGAGCTGCCGCCCCGTAATCTGGAGGCAGGACATAGAGTAAAGAAAATTCAAAAGCTCTCCCGTGTTAAACTGTCTGGGATTATAAAAGCCCAGCTCCGGAAGACCGAAATCTTTCAACCCCATAGTCCGGATAATGGGTGTTTCCCCCTGATAGGAACCATAGACCCATACCCACAGCGGCACAGGAAAAAATTCCTCGTCATTGGCCGGCTGTTTGCCCTCCATCAACTCCCTCTGCTGGAGATAATGGCGTTTGCTCACCAAAAGACCGCCCCTGCCCTCAATCTTCACGCCAACCGCACCTTCCTGCTCCAGCAGAGCGGCGCAGAGTATGGAAAATATCCAGCATACCCGGCGTTTTGCCTCCAAAGAAGTTCCCCCGCCCTTTTGCGCCAGCACCCAAAAGGATTTATGACCTGTAAAGTCCTGTTTTTCCTCATCCGTAAGAAGAAAGTTGTATTGCGCCGATGCGGGAATATCCGCCGTATCCGCAGGAACCGGCATGGGAAGATAGGAACACCAAAATTCCAAGCCTTCAATAGTGGCGATAAATGCGGGAACACGGGGATGGCTGTGATCTATTTCACCGACTGCCTGCTCGCCGAAAACGCTTTTTAGTTGACAGACTGTAGGCTCTATATCCTCCAGCACCCTGTCCATGAGCAACAGGCACTGGGTATCTGCCACAGGTGGATTGCTCCCCTGACCGGACCCATCCTTTTTCTTAAAACGATCGAATAACGACATATCATCTCTCCTCAAACCAACTTATTGCTTCCCACACTAATCCCCATGCATACTGCTCAAATGGTGTGAAGTTTTAGATTTTCTTAGGCGATGTCTTAAAGAGGGGTGTTTACACACCCTCTTAACGCCTTAGAAAATCTCTTCACACTACTCTCCTAACTTCATGGCTGCCACAAAGCCTACAACCAATGCGATAACACCTGTTATTATACTGACCACGGTTAATTTCGGGAGATTTGCCACCGCAATAATAGCCACCGGAGAAGCCACAATCAGCCCGATAATCGCCCAATAAGCATATAAGGGGAATTTTTCAAAAATAATCTCAATCAGCTTGGCAATGGCAAAGACGCCTGCCACCACGCCAAGACCAAAGGGAATCAATACGCCGCAGCCGGCCAGAATCCCGTTCATATCAAAGGCAGCCAAGGCACGGACAAAATTGCTGACAGACTCGATAACCGGATTATAATACCCTATCAATAACAGCACCATGGAACCGCTGACTCCGGGAATCACCATGGTAGCGGACGCAATGATTCCCACACCGAACAGTTTGAGGACATTGAGTGCGCTAAAGCTTAAATCCGCGGCAGCCCCTTCCCCTTTCATAAAAGCCATGACCAATACAAATGCCAGAAAAATCAGAAAAACTGCAATATGCCCGATTTTGATGCTGTTTCCCTTGACATTTTTCCAGATAGCGGGAAGTCCCCCCAGAATCAGGCCCACAAACAGAAGATTGGTCTGAACGGGAAAATTCCCAAACAGATATTCCAGCCCAAAGGCGCTGGCAACAATGGCAATCCCCATGCCCACGGCAATGGGAAGCAAAAACAGCACGCTCTTTTTAAACTCGCTGAACAAATGAGTAATACAGTGAATCAGCTTGTCGTAAATACCCATTGCCACCATCATGGTGCCTCCGCTGACACCGGGGATAATATTTGCAATGCCAATCACCATACCTTTTAAAACACTCTTAATCATAAATTTTGTCTCCGTTTCCTAGTTCTGTACCATTATATATTTTTGCTTTTCTTTTCATACCGGACCGCTTGCCCGATTCTAGCCTGATTTTCCGCTGTTTTCCGGTAATGACTAGTTTCTTCCTTCTAAGTAGGTCTTCAAAAAAGCAATCAGCGTATCCATCTCCTCATCGGTGCCTACGGTAATACGCAGGGAATTGTTGATTCTAGGCTTGTCCCAATACCTCACATAAATATCTTCTTCCCTCAGCGCCTGAAAAATCTCTTTTGCCGGCACGCTTTTATGGGAAGCAAAAATAAAGTTGGCGTCGGACTTCGGAAAAGTAAATCCCAGATTACAAAGCTCTTTCTGCACCCGTTCTCTGGTGGCAATGATTTTACCGACAATTTCCTTAAAATACGCATCATCCCGCACCGCCTCCACGCCCAATATCTGGGCTGGCATATTCATTGTGTAGGAATTAAAGGAAAACTTCACATCATTCAGATAACCGATTAATTTTTCACTCCCCATGCAGAATCCTATTCTAAGCCCCGCCATGGCACGGGATTTTGAAAAAGTACGCACCACCAGCAGATTTTCATATTTTCCCAGCAAAGAAAGGGCGCTGGCTCCCCCAAAATCAATATACGCCTCATCCACGATAACCACTACATCCGGATTGGCGGCTATGATATCCTCCACCACGGCAAGCGGTTCCAAAAGTCCCGTGGGCGCATTGGGATTGGGAAAAATAATGCCGCCGTTTTGCTGTTTATAATCATCGGGGCACAGATGCCAATTTTCGTCCAGCGCACAGGTTTTATACGGAATACGATATAAATCCGCCCACACATCATAAAAAGAATAAGTCACATCCGGAAACAGAATGGGCTTGTCCCCATTGAAAAAAGTCATAAATGCCATGGACAGCACATCATCGGAACCCACTCCCACAAAAACCTGTTCCTTCTTTACCCCATAATATTCTGCCAGAGCCTCCACTAAAGGAGTGACATTGGCGTCCGGATAAAGCCGCAAAGCTCCATAGTTTAAATCCGCCGCCAGCTTTTCCACGCCGGGAGCCGGCGGATAGGGACACTCATTGGTATTTAACTTTATCATCTGCGGTTTGTTGGGCTGTTCCCCTGCCACATAAGGTACTACCCTGCGCACATTCTCTTCCCATTTTGTCATCTGATTTTCATTCCTTTCCGTAAAACATGGAGTTCCTCCCTGTAAGTCTGCGCATTCTCCGGCTGTCCCATTTTTTCATAACAGCGAATCAATCCTTCCAGACCTTCCACATCTCCCGCCGTCTTTTTTAACACGGGCGCCGTCTCATATACGGCATTATAATACCAGATAACCGCCTCTGTATAGTCCTGCGCATCTTCATAAAAGAAGCCCAATTCACAACAAATTTCCGAACAGCCCTCCCCTGCGATAATCTTGGAGGCATATTTGAAAAAGCTCACTGCATCCTTTGACACTCTGGCAGCTCTTGCCGCCACCAGACAGGCTTCCACCAATTCCTCTTCGTCCCTGCTTTCGTCCATTGCGGACTCCCGGAAAAACGCGGCGGCTTTTACAAAATCCTCCCCGTTTCCCGCAAGAAAAAGCTCCCTTGCATACATATTGTGAAGGCGCTTGGAAAGCCGCAGGCCCTTCTCTGTCTGCTTTCTGAAATTCGCTAAATCCCTTCCCGCATGATTCTGCTCGGGCATATGGGTGATAACCACATCACTGTCATAAATAACAGGTGATATTCTTACTGTCTCATGAATGGGCTCTTCCCAGATAAAATCCCGCTTCCTTTTAAACAGTTTCGGACGATATTCCTCGTCAAAATTGTAAACCGTGCCGAATTGCAGCTGATTGCCATATTTCATTTGAACCAGCTCTATCTCCGGAAGAAGATTTTCCTTTAAAATACGGAATCTCTCCCTGTTGTCCCCATCCAGCACCTCATCCGCATCCGCAGAGTAAATATACTCCATATTTGCCTTGGAAAAAGCAAAATTCCGGGCTGCGCTGAAATCATCAATCCAAACAAAATCATAGATTTTATCCGTATATTTTGCGGCAATCTCCTTCGTTTTATCCGTGGAGCCGGTGTCCACTATCACAATCTCATCCACCAGATCAGCCACACTGTCCAGACACCTTGCAAGCACACTCTCTTCATTTTTTACTATCATGCACAGGGATATGGTAATCATAACCTTTCGCCCTCATTTCACCATATTTCTATATTTGTTATATTTTGATTTGATTTTTCTTTCTTTTCGCTTGTTTTTCTCACAGAACCTTGGACAAAAATTCCTGCAGCCTCGGACTCTTGGGATGGGCAAAAAACTCCTGCGGTGTATTCTCTTCCATAATATTGCCCTCGTCCATGAAAAGCACCTTGGTTCCCACCTCTCTGGCAAAGCCCATCTCATGAGTGACCACCACCATTGTCATGCCGCTCTCCGCAAGCTCCTTCATAACCTCCAAAACCTCCCCCACCATCTCAGGGTCCAACGCCGAAGTAGGTTCATCAAAAAGCATTACCTTGGGATTCATTGCCAGGGAACGCACAATGGCAATTCTCTGCTTCTGACCGCCGCTCAAAGAGCCGGGATAAGCATCCGCCTTTTCTGACAGTCCCACTCTGGAAAGAAGCTTCCATGCATTCTCCTTTGCCTCCTCCTCCGACATCAGCTTAAGCTCCACCGGCGCCAGAGTAATGTTTTTCATGATGGTCAGGTTATGAAAAAGATTAAAATGCTGAAATACCATCCCCATATGGCGGCGCACTTCATTAATATCCGTCTTTGCATCCGTAATGTTCTGTCCGTCAAACCAGATTTCCCCGCTGTCCGGAACCTCTAACAGATTCAGACAACGCAGGAAAGTGCTTTTTCCGGAGCCGGAAGGTCCTACTATCACAATTTTTTCACCCTGATGAATATGATAGTTTACACCACGCAGCACATGATTTTCCTCAAATTTTTTATGCAAATCTTTAACGACTATCACTCTTACGCAGCCTCCTCTCCAATTTTGCCAACAGAATCGTCAGTATCTTAATGATAACGAAATAAATAACAGCCGCTATTACAAGTGGCATAAATGGTTCGTACAGAGCCGCCGTCAATTGATGCGCCGTACGGGTCAAGTCCCTCAGACTCACATATCCCACAATAGCTGTTTCTTTCAGCAGCACAATAAATTCATTGCCCAGAGGCGGCAGCACATTCTTAAATGCCTGAGGCAGCACAATATGCCGCATGGTCTGAAACTGATTTAATCCCAGAGAACGCCCTGCCTCCGTCTGTCCTTTATCCACCGCCAGAATACCCGCCCTGACAATCTCCGCCACATAAGCGCCGGAATTAATGCCAAAAGTAATGCTTGCCACCAAAATACCGTTATGACAGTTTTTCAATACCACGAACCACATAATTAAAAGCTGCAGCACAGAAGGTGTTCCTCTTATGATATCTATGTAAACATTGGCAAGGAAAGTCAATATGGTAGGTTTTCCGTTGCGTTTCGTAGAAATCTTCATAAAGGCAAGAACCGTCCCAATCAAAATTCCTATCAAAGCCGCCCAGACAGCTACCTGTACAGTGGTTCCCAATCCTTTTAAATATAACTGCCAGCGATTTTCCTTGATAAATGCCGTCTCAAAAAGCCGCCACACCGAATTTAACCACTCCATTTCCTGCTCCTCCTGTCTTATCGCTAATAATATGCCTGTTTTTATCCCATCCGTTTTTCTATCCGCTAACAGTCATTGTAACAAAAAGAAGATAATGGCACAAGTATCTATTCCACAATATTTTGCAGCCAGACACCTTTTTTCACCAGAATAAACCCTATTACGCACTTAATAATATCTCCCATCTGCACCATCACATAGACCATTATCACCGGCAGCGCGGTATATCTGGTCAGCACAAAGGCAAGCAGCACACTGACACACCAGATAAACACACTGTCAAATAAAAATGTGATAATCGTTTTCCCTCCGGAGCGCAAGGTAAAATAGGCTGCGTGCAAAAATGCATTTTGAGGCATAAAAACCGCGGCTGCCATAATGAAATACCTTGCCAGCATCCTTGCCTCATCATTAATCTTGTACAGCCTCGGAAATAGCGGCGCCGTGCAGAACATAAGAAGGGCTATGCCGGTACAGCACACCACGGAAAACGCAATCATCTTGTTGTCCGTATCCCTTGCCTCTTTCATCTTGCCGGCTCCCAGCAGTTGTCCCACCAGAATGGCAACGGAATCCCCCAACGCGATAAACACAATATTGAATACATTATTGATAGTATTACACACATTCAAACCCGCTACCACATTCAGCCCCCGCACGGAATAACACTGTGTCAGCATTGCCATGCCCGCCGCCCACAGCGTTTCATTCAAAAGAAGCGGGCTTCCTTTCCGTATAATCCGAAATGCCAATTCTCTGGGAACCTTTAAAGTACGGTATAATCCTGTAATAAAGGAATATTCGTTTTTCTTTCTGTGTACCTGAACCACCACGATCATCATTTCCACATAACGCGAAATCACGGTGGCAATGGCGGCGCCTGCCACTCCCAAGGCGGGCGCTCCCATTTTCCCGTAAATCAGGATATAATTCAGCGTCAGATTCACTACAACCGCCGCAACCCCCGCTTTCATGGGAAGAACGGTCTGTCCGCACTCCCTCAGGGTGCTGGAATACACTTGTACCACCGCAAAGGCAGGCAGCCCTGCCAGCATAATGCCCAGATATTGTTTTCCGTAAGAAAGTGTGGCCGCAATGCTTTCCGCAGTTCCCTCGCCCTTTAAATAAGCTCCTATCAGGGCAGTTCCTCCTGCCTGCAAAAGCAGCGCCGTCAGCGCCGTGATAATCGCCACCAGCCAGATTTTAAAGCGCATGGTCTGACGCACTCCCTGATGGTTGCCCTGTCCGAAATACTGTGCCGTAAAAATTCCGGCTCCGGACACACCGCCGAAAATGCCCAGATTATACACAAAAATCAACTGATTTACAATTGCCACGCCGGACATTTGCTCCGTGCCTACCTGACCGATCATGATATTATCCAAAAGGCTCACAAAATTTGTGATTCCGTTCTGTATCATGATAGGAATTGCAATCAGCAATACCATTTTGTAAAAATCCTTATTTCCGATAAATTTTGATAGCTTCTTCATCAATCCTCACCTGTACCATAATGCAAAACAGGGGTAAAACAATGCCTGTCTTACCCCTGTCAGTGTCTCTGTTTTTGGCAGCCTTTGTTTTCTCCCGCCAAAATCCTTACTTACTCTTTGCGGTAAAGTATACAAAGAAGGTATCACCTTCGCTGCCGTCTTCAAAATACTCCTTATAAGAGATGGAAAAATCTTTCTCATCTTTGGGCACTTCATACACCAGACTGCCTGTGCGGCTCTCATTGATTTCTAACTCATATTCCTTAGGAAACATATTGCTCTTTTCATCTGTTTCCTCTTCCATGTAATAAGTTATCGGCCACTCATATGCATTCGCGGAAGTATCGCTCCACTGCACCTGAAAATCTGTAGCATACATAATCAGGCTTGCATAACCTGTATTTTTCACAGTCACATCAGCCACCAGCAGTTGATTGCCGTCCTGAGGTTTATATCCTTCATATTCTTTACATACATAGGCGCTGTTTACTATGTACTCAAAGAAATAGGTATGCATGGTATCTTCATAATACCCTTCCGCATAACCCTCCGCGTCCGGATATCTCACCTGAGGCTCATAGTTTTCGGTATCATTTCCCTTCGTTTCGGTATTCTTTTTGCCGCAGCCCAATGATGCGACTGCCATTGTCATAACCACCAAAAGCGCAATAATTCTTTTTTTCATTCTTTAACTTACTCCTTATCCGTGTGACAGATTTTATTCGGCAACAATATATTCCTTGACCAATGCGTCAAAGGTTCCGTCAGCCCTTACTTCGGCCAATGCCTTATTCACTTCCGCCACCAAAGGACTGTCCTTAGGAAGCGCAATGGCATACTTCTCATTTTCAAATCCAAATGTTGCGCCGTCAATGGCTACTATCTTGCCGGCAAATTTCTCCTCGAATACCTTTGCGGGATTCTGGTCGATAATAACCAAATCAACCCTTCCGTTTATCAAATCGTTTACGGCGTCCACAGCCTTGTCATAGGTCGCAGCCTCCGCTCCCTTGATTTCCTCCTCGGCTATGGTTGCCCCTGTGGTGCCAAGCTGTGCGCCAATCTTCTTGTTTTCCAAATCCGCTGCGGTCTTGGGCTCCGAACCGGGCAATGCAATCACGAACTGCACCGCATCATAATAGGAATCGGAGAAATCAACCTTCTCCAGACGATCGGGGGTAATGGTCATGCCTGCAATGGCAACATCAATCTTACTTCCGATGGATGCCACGAGAGAACCGAATTCCATATCCTGCACTTCTACTGTCAAGCCAAGCTTCTCAGCGATAGCATTCGCCAGCGCAATATCAAAACCGTCAGGCTCTCCGTTATCCCCGATATACTCAAAGGGCGGAAACGCTGCATTGGTGCCGATAATGAGGACGCCGTCCTTTATCGTTTCCACAGCGGCTGCCTTATCCGCAGAACCCGTATTGTCTGTACTGCCTTGTGTGGCGCCTGCCCCCCCGTTTACCTCTGTACCTCCTGCCGCTTTCTGTTCTCCGCAGGCTGTCAGTGTTCCAAAGCACAGCGTAGCTGCCAATAACATTGCAATTACTTTTTTCATCAATATTTCCTCCTCATTTTCTGCCGTATGAGTTCCTACTCCACGGATTGCATTATCTGTAACTTCATATCTGGAAATCTTGAAATAATATAACACTTTTCAGGCAAAAATGCAACTGTGATTTTGCAAATACCCGAAATCATGCTGTCCAAAGCATTATCAGGAATGAAGCGGTGATATATGGCAAAAACGGAACCGGTTCTTTTAAACGGCCGCATTTGCCTATATTTCCGCAGATTCCCTGCACCACAGTCAATAACCCGAATGCCAGCACCATATGTGCAAAGAAGTCCTTCATTCCCATACCGAAACTGCTTTCCGCCAACGCGCAGACACAGAAAGCATGACAATCCGCCCGTCCGTAAAATCCGGCAAAAAATATCTGCTGAAGTCCCGCAAATGCCAAAAGAGAAAGCGCCGCCACAACCGTTTGATAACTTTCCGCCCGGCTGCTTCCCGCCAAAAACAGAACCAATCCGGCAGTCATTCCGAGCCACCATGTAAAGTGATATGCTTTGCCGATATACAAGTCCGTAATACCGGCAAACAGCAGACAGCCCAGAATCATAGAAAGAAGCGTCTCCTCTAAGGCTGTCTGCGAAAGAGGAAGCATCCGCAGAAAGCATCCCGCTGCCACACAAATCCCGAAAATTGCCAGCCACTGCGTTTTCTTAGGTACAATGGGCTCCTCAGAATCCAATCTGCCCACTATCAAAAGGCTGCCCACGGGTATCAGCACCGTCCATAACATAGGCTCCCCCCTTTAGCGAAGTCTGGTGCGAATATCATCCAACACCGTTCCCTGCGCCTTTATCACGCTGACCGCCGGGTATTCCTCCAATTTTTTATCCTTCTTATAAGCTCTTACGGTAATCGTAAAATTATCGCTTTCCGAAATATAAAGAGGAACCATAAACTGCAATTCTTCTTCATGGTAATAACCCGGTCGGTCTTCATAATGAAACACCTGATTCAAATCGGGATTCTCCGCAAGCATTTCTTCGGGAAAGATAACCTCCACATAGTCTGCATATCCCCACACGGAAAATTTAAGAGTCCCGCTCTCGCCGCGACGAAATACAGGTTCATGGGGCGGCAGTATTCTTGTTACTTCGGCTTCCAGTCCAAATTCCGTAGTACCGAAGGAAACGCTCCCTTTGTTGCCTACATGGTCCACAGCCCATGCCGTCACGGTAAAATCTCCGCTGAAAACCGGATCGTCCGTTGTGATGTCCACCTGTATACGCCCCGAGGCGTCCGGAGTATAAGCTTTTTCTATAAAGTTATCCTGATTGACGATTTGCACGCCAAAGTCCGCTACGCCGCTCAGAGTATCTTCCGCCGTCAGTTCCAGCGTCACGCTTCCCTGACTGCGGTCCAAAAGGTCGGGCAGTTCTAAGTTTTCAACCCCGTGAATGATGGGAGCCTCCCCGTCCGCAATCAGCAAAATTCCCTTTTCTTTGTCATCGTCATACTCCGAATAAATGATTTCTTCTGCATTTTCCGCTTCCGAAGCGCCTACTCTGGGAATCACCGAAATCCTGCTGCCGCTCACGGATGCTTCCAAAGTAAATTTCTGGCGGACTTCCTTTTTCCGGCAGTCGTCCTGCCATGTCACGGAAACCGACGGATATACCGTAAGCAGAGGAAACCCTTCCGTCGAATATGCCGCTTTCTTCTGTGCTCCGTTTGTTTCATGAGTCAGAATATTTTGGGCTTCCTGCTCCTTGCCGATTTCTTCAAAAACGGCATATTTCAACCAATAATCTTCTCTTGCCCATCCCTTCATACCCGCGCCGTAAACTAAAGTAAAAGGAGTCCGACCGTCGCTTCTCACATAATAAGCATCCTGCCCGTCTGCCGGATAGATATTCTCTCCTTCTTCCAGGCGTAGTTTTTCGGTATAAAGCTGCCATTTAAAGTCATCCTGCAGCGGATTTACGCAAATATGTGTGGTGTCGCCCAGATTTCCCGCCCCGTCCACGGGGGCTATATGTAGAAATCTGATATTCCCATCCGTCAAAAACTCCAGACTGTTTTCCGTGGTAAATTCCGCATTGTCAAAAGTCACCTCCGTCAACTTTGAATCATCTGTCAGGTAATAATAACCTCTGACGCCTGTAGTCAATATATTATAAGTGACATTGGAGCTGCATAACAGCGCGGCTGCTCCTGCCGGATAAGACTCCGCCCGATGGTAGTATCCCGTCCCGTTATCCGCCGGAGTTTCCCAGCGCAGCCTCACTTTTCCTTCCTCTATGACCTCTCCGGTAATTCCTTCCTCTGCGATTTGAGCAGGGGCGGCTAAATCCGGAGCCGGCACGCCTTCCAACTGTGTTTCACCTAAAAAACCGATCTGCTGCGACAGGATTTTTACCCTTCCGTTCCCTTCGCATACGCCGGTTTCGGAATTATAATTACCGCAGGCGTCCTCATTAATGTAATTACTGCCCCCGTATGCGGGTCTGGAAGAAATAATCTGTCCCTCTTCATAACCGCATATCAGCTTTTTCTCTCCCTTTAAATATGCCCGGTAAAATCGGTTCTCATTTCTGTCATTAGCCTCAAGCACGGATACAATGTATATGCCCGTAGTTCCTTCGGGAATGGCAATTTTCTCTTTATGTGCCCGCCCACATACTCCGAACCATTGGGACCCTGACGAATAATAGGTGGTTCCGCCGAACAGCCTTGCGTTTTCCATCATATCGTCGGAAGGGATAAAGGCATAGCCCGTACTCTGACTTATGATATTTCCCGCATCATCCTTCACTATCCTGTAAGTCGTATCCCGCGACCCCCATGTCAGATACTCCTTGTCTAGATACGGGTCATCATCGTCATCAAAATCATAGGAGGCAAGCATTTCCACAAAATAGTCTTCCGGTGTCCTGCCATCCCTGAAAAACAGGCACTCTCCCGATTGATCATACACAGCGAGGTAGCTCTCTTTTACATTATTCCCACCATGTTCATGTATGTAGGACATTTTCTGCAGCAACTCGATTTCCAGCATATTTGCTCCCTGCACGGGAATCAGTCCGGAACTTCCGCCATACTGCACCACTTGCCTTTCATTTTCATCCTCATCATACTCATATACATAGGAAGTGCGATAATCGGCATACTCCGTCAGAATATCCGTCTCCGTTTTCCGATAGCAATCCGCTGTGTGATAATGCTTTACAAGCTCTCCGGCGCTGCCTCCCACTTCTCCGGCTCCCCCGCCTGCCTGTCCGTCCTCTCCCCTCCATTCTAAGTCGCTTCTAAGGCTTAAGGAGCTGCCTCCGCCTTCTCCATTGCCCAGTAAATCGGCGCCTCCGCCTCCTCCGGCAATCAGTATCACGCCTTTTTTATCCGTGGATATCACACTGCGGCCTCCTCCGCCTGCAAATTCACTTCCCCTGCCGCCTCCGCCTCCTCCGTCTTTTCCTCCTATGGAGTAGGTGACGACCTCGCCCTTGTCAAGCCAGACTTTGGCGGTCACTCTGCCGCCTTTTCCTCCCAAATATTCTCCGTAATCGCCTCCGGCCGCCCCTTCTGCCGTAAGCTCGTAAAATCCCGTGTACGGCACCGCATAAGTGCCCCCTCTTTGCGCATACTCATAAGTTTCACTGACATTTATGTCATTACCGATATCATCCGCACTATGAATTCTTGTGTAATTTTCACTGTCCCCGCTCTGATATACCATATAGGTCAAGGCCTTTGCATCCGGCTGGCTCCAGCTTAAATCCACCGCCCCTTTTCCGTCGTTTGCCTCATAGTTTGTTTCCGCCCATAGCCTTAAATCCACCCATTCCGCGTATAAGACAGTATCCTGCCGAAAGACAAGGAAATCCCCCTCTTTTCCCGCAAATTGCCGCAAATCGGAATCATAATACCATCCTCCGAAGGATTTCCCCTCAAATACCGCTTCCGGCAGCTTTACGGCGTCCGGTTCATAGTATGCGCTTAATACATCCGTTTTCCCGTCGGACGCCAGAAATTGATACACTCCCCCTTGAAACCGACCCAGAAAAGGCTGCTCCATCCGCCATGTAGTAAAATGTTGTGACGCGGTAACAGGCGCAATAGACTCTCCGCCGTTTGTCTCAAAAGAAACCCTGCATCCGGAGGGCGCCTCAATCCTGCTGTCATCCACGGCACAGCTCTCCCCATATTTCTTTGTAACGCTGACGCTGTCCATGCCGTCATAGCTCCCCCCGTTGAGGTTCAGCGCCAAAGTGCTGACAGAGGGCCGCCACATTGCATACAATATCACTACCCCTTTGCTTTCGGCACTTCCCACGGTATAGTTTTCATCCGTCAGATTGTATATCTCTGCCCCGTCTTCATAAAAATCCCCGCTTCCGTCAGGCTTGGTATTCCATCCCACAAATTCATATCCGATACGGTTGTAGGTATTTAAAGTCAGACAGGGTATGGGGGTCACCTCTTCTCCTTCATATTGTATCGCGTTATTATACATATGAATACTGTCCGCCATGTACCCGCCATAGGGCTCCGAAGTATTGGCGTCATACCTCACCTTATACCTGTTCCACGAAATGGCGCTGCACATATGGAGCGGCGTCCCGCTCCCCATTTCCAGATTATTGCACCATGGGCAGAGATAGTAATAGTCCATTTCCGTCCCCACATCCAGATACTGAATGCTCTCCGCTGCCTCCCTGCTCATATAATGCAGCCTTCTTACGATCAGTTCCCCACAATCCGCACAATAGGCATACCATCCGGAATAGTAATATCTAAAACATTTTTTTCTCCCAAACTCAATGCCGTGCCATCTTGGGCTATCCGCCGGATAGTCATTGTGAATGCACATGCCTGTGGGATATACTACTTTCCATTCTCCCACGGGAACCGCACCCTTTCTGGGCGACTTATAATAGTGTTCTCCCTGATTGAGCGGACGCAGCGAGGATGCCCTGCCCGTATTTACGGCGGTTCCCTTTTCATACCATGTGTAGTCCCTCTCTCCGGCATTGGCGGTCCAAGCCTTTTTGTCCGGACTGAAAGTAACAAAAGGACTGGTATAAATATTTCCTGCCCAAACTTCCGTCTCCGCAAAAAAGCCAAACAGCAGCACCGACAATAGCAGACCTGCTGCCCTGTGTATCAATCGCATACTTTTACCACCCTCAAGGAACCGGTCTTCCATTCGCTGTAAAATTCTTCTACATCCGGCTTATCCAGATAAATATTGACCCTTTGGGCACAGGTCTCCGTATCTTTGTTTTGAATGCTTCTTCCGGAACTGTCAAACACCTGTTGGACGGTAATGTCACTCCATTTTAACCGTGCCTTTCCTTCCTCGTCCACATAATATATGTGAATGCAATCCCCCGCCCGCAGCATCCCCCCTGCCACCTGACAGACATCCTCCGCCCTGAAACCGGCAATAACGGGTTCTTCCATACCCGCAGTAATGGCGTCCTGCTCCCGGAACATTCCCATGGTAAGCAACACTCCTTTCTCAATATCGCAGGATGCCGAAAGCTTCGTGATCTGGGACGCCTCTCTGAGAGCCGTATCCGGAATGCACCGCACATCCACTTCTATCTGCTGCAGATATTCTTCCTCATTTTCCGCCGTGATGATCTGTCCTCTGGGAATCCCCTTTGACGCTATGTAAATTTTTCCCTTTTCATAATTGGTCAGTACCGCTTTTTCCATTTGCAGCATTACCATAAATACCGCTATGGAAGCGATAAATGCCGCAGCAATACACCCCATCCAAAATGCTGTCTTCTTATCTTTTCTCATATGAATAACCACCCTTTCCGTAATTCAATATATTTCATATTTTTATAGATTTTTGAAATTATCATATGTATCATTTACATCAAACTGCTCTGTTCCTTTAATATCCACCAGCCTTCCCTTATGCGCCTGTACTGTCATGCCCGGAAATCCTTCTACCGGAAAAGATATTTCGCTGTAAATTCCGGTGGACTCAATCAGTATCCCGTCAGGCGCTCTGAGCTCTCCCAAAGTTTCCGTACTTTCTTCCCATTCCCCGTCCGCAGAAAGCGCATGAACAAATACCCGGGTTCCCTGCACATTGTAGACAATATACCGTTCTACTTTCACCTTGCCGGATATCAGCCCCCTATTGGCACATTCCCATTCCTCATCAAGTCCCAGATTTTCCTTCAAGGCTTCCTGATACAGCTCATAGGATTGTGCGGGATCTTTGATCTGCAGCAGCCCGGAAATACCGTACTCCTCCACATCAATCACCGCCGACGCCAGATTGGACGCCGCAAGGGCGTCCTCCAGATATAACGCGGAGGCGCGATAGGATTCTATCTGCAGCCCCCCACACAACAGAATCGCCAGAAAAAGTACCATAAACAGCCCTGCCGCCCATTGGGCTTGCCCCTTATCATTAATTTTTAGCAGTGGAAACCCTGCTTTCTTCAAATTCATATCCTCCTTTTAACTTTCCCCTGATATTCAGGGAAACCCTTTCGCCATATTTCGTCTCTCCAAAGGTAGTTCCGCTAAGGTCAATATCCGTTATCCCCAGAGCGTCCAGCTCCTGCATAAGCATAATCTCGTCCTCCGGCGTCATTCCTCCCTCAGTCTCCATTTTCAGGATATAATTTCTTGCAATCTGCCCTATATGGCTTTTTTGCCATATCACTTCCACATTGTCCAGATAAGCCCCCATCACGATTGTCATTGCCAGAATGCAAAACCCCATGCTCAGGATATCCCCTATATTTCCCCTGCTTTTGCCCCAAATTTTCTGCTTTTTCATATTTCCTCTCATTCTGCCGCGCAAGCGGCATTTTAATCAATGGGAACTTTGAGACGCGAGCGTCACAAATTCCGAGATTGAAAATTTCTAATTTTCAATCTTATACCCCCTACTGCTACCAATAAAAAGTTTGAAAGTTTACTTTCAAACTTCCAAACATGCCGCTTCAGCGGCACAAACCAATCCCACGGAGTCTGCTACTCCGTGAAGAACGCGGTTTTTGCGTTCTTCAGTGTGAGATTAGAATTTCTTTGCGAAACAGCCTATGCTGTGAGCAATTAGAAATTCTTCTCACACTTCCCCCTCATAAGTTACAAGGAAGTCCCGCCTAAAATGGAACGGGCTTTATCCGTCATTGCCTGCACAATGGTTTCAATGAATCCGCCAAGACTGTCCTTCATGACCACACAGAGCAACAGCGCAATGATACACAGTCCTACCGTCACCAGAATCCCGTCAATTCCCGGCTCCTTGCGCATTCCTTTCTCCTGAAATATTCTCATTATTTTATTTTTTGCCAAGTTTTTGAAATAATTTATCTGTTTCATTCTGTTTTCCTCCACCTGTTATCTGTTTTATTTTTCGTTTCCTGCTTTCGGCGCTCTTTTACAGCGCCAGAGCCCTGCCCAGCATATAAGACACACAGGCATACAATACCACTCCCAGCACTGCGGCGAGTGCCCCCAACTGATAAAAGGTAATGCTCCTGTCCAGATTCCCTTTCCGCTTTTCCAATATTGCTGTCTCCATATCCTTAAGCTGCTCTCCTATATCGTTGAGCAATTCCACTGCCTGTCCGGATTCCAACGCCTGCAGTACCGTGATACACAGGGAATCAATATGGCGATTGTCAAATTGTGCCTGAAATTCCTCCATGGCACAAAGGGTATCCCCCTTCACCACAATATCTCCCGCCAATTTTAAAAGCGCCTGCCTCAGCCTGATATCACGCACGCCGCTATAACATTCCGTAAGCGCATCCGTCACATAAATTCCGGCCTGAATCTGCATACTCATAGCCTGATACACCAACTTAATTTCCGGGAGCATTTTTTCATTATCCCTTTTGTTGAAATAGTGTAACAGCATTCCCGGCAGCAGATACAGACACAGACCCGCACATACCGCCCCAATAGGGGAAATGCGGATACACGCCGCAAAGCCCAGAGCTGCCGCTACTGCCTTTAACGCAAGAAATCCCACCGGATTTACCCATTTGCCATAGTGATAAGCCGCTCCCTTTCTTTGCAGCATCTCCTCCGTCCTTTGATACCACTTGCTTTTTTGGGTTTTTTCTTTCAGCAGTCCCGAAAATTCTTCGTATTGACGCAGAGACAAAAGCTTCCGGCTCTGCCTGCACAGACAGAGAATCCAGTTCATGCACAAGAACATGGTTCCATAGGGCAGAATCCTCAACCACAACAAAATATCTTTCTCTTCCATCTTACCTCTCATTCCGCCGCACAAGCGGCACTCTAGTATTCTTCTTTATTACAGCGATGTTATTGACTTGGGCTTAAGCTTGTATCCGGTAAATCTGTCCCAGAAACAAACACAATATAACGCCAAGCAGCACCAGCGCCGCCTGTCCCGGCAGAGTTTTTAAAAGAATCGTCCATATGGACGCCTCTATCATCCTGTCCACGATCAAAAACACAAACACCGACATCCCCAAAAGCAGCGCCATATTAACGGATGCCTCCCGAATCATACTTTTTCGCTCTTCCCGCTGTTTCAGATAATCCCGCATACTTCTCCTGCTGTTTCCCACTAATCTGGTAAAATCGGCACAATAGCGCAGATTAATCTCCATATTCCGCACAAACTCTTTGAACTTGGGATGCTCAATCTTTTCCGCCATTGACAGCAGGGCAAGCCCTGTATCCCCCGTAGTCTGCGCCTCATAACAACACTCCTGTAACGCGCTTTTTAAAGGTTCTTCCACATATTTGCTGATCTGATGAAAAGTTCCGGTGACTTCTCCGGCTGTGATGCTATAATTTCCCAGAAAATCTAGAAATTTCAGAAGATTTTCGTTTACCGCTTTCATGGCGTGCATTTTACAGAACTGTACCGCCAGAAATTCTCCGCTCCAAATCAAGAACACTCCCAAAAAGGCTCCTTTCCCATTCCAAACTGCTGTCAAAAGCAGAAAGAGCAAAGCCCCTGCCGCCAGATTCCCCAAAAGCCATCTTTCCGCCGTAAGGATGGGAAATCTGCGCTTGAGCCCGCTATATTGCAGCTCCCGCTCCAACCGGAACCACAAGGAATTTTCCTTTTCTATGGCAAGCAGCTTTTTGCGGTTTTCTAAAAGCCTTAATCTGGCGGCCTCCTCCATGTTTTCTCCCGTCCGTCTCAAAAGTCCGGTAATCAAAGCAAGCCACCGGATACGCCAAAACAACAGGAAAAAACCAAGAAGCAACAAGACAAAAACAGCGCATTCGCTAATAAATCCGTTCATAAGCAAGCTCCCTCCTTTTTTCATCCCAGCCCTTGCACTCAAAAATCTCCTTTACCCTGTAATGCTCCATAAACACAAGGGTCTTAAAACAATCCATCATTTTCATCAGCTCATCTCTGGAATATCTGCTCCCGTACATGGCATAATCCACCAGTTTATTGGGAGCTCTGTCCGCAGAGGGCGCATGAATCGTCGCGGCGCATATCTGCCCCGTATAAGCCGCATTCAAAAGATACAGGGCTTCCTCTCCCTTTACTTCTCCCACGATAAAAAAATCCACATCCATAGTCAATCCCGCAATACTGATATGCTTTAAATCATAATTTACCTGACTCTCCGCCACATTCGGCAGGGAGTGCAAAAACATCATATCCGGATGAAATCTGGTTGTCAGCTCGTCCGCCTGCTGTGCCACAAGAATTGCCATATCATCCGGCAGGGTTTCCTTCAAAGCGTTTAAAAGCGTGGTTTTCCCGGAAGAATTGCCGCCGCAGATCAGGGTGGAACCCTGTCTGAATCTTTTCACCAGCAATTCCGCCGTCTCCTTATCGCACATTCCCTTTTCAACCAGCTCCCCAATCTGAGGAAATGATTTCGGAACCTTCCTGATGCATAAATACGGCTGATGGTAGGTGTTCACAAGGGGCATGGACAGCGTAAAACGCAGAATAAAGTCCGAATGGCTTTCTATGTCCGTAAATCGCTGAATGGCATTGAGATGAGATGTGTTAACCTGATTTTTCGTTGCAATGTAATCAATAAACTGCCTGTATTCTTTCTCGTCCGAAAAGGAAATTCCCGCATCCATACGCCTGCCTGCTCTTTTGATGCGGATACAGTCATAACCTATGACGCGTATATCCGATATCTGCGGATCATCAATCAGGGGAGACAGTCTGGAATAGCCAAAAATATACTGTTCAAAGGCTTTCACTATCTGCTCCCTCTGTTCCCCGTCCAGAAAATAGCGATGTTTTACATGCTGTGCAGCCTCCTCCAAAAATTCCTTCTTCCCCAAAATCCCCTTCTTCATCTGTATCAGAGAAGTCTGCTTCTGGGTGATATAATCGTTTACCAGACTCTGCAGTCCTTCCTCTACGGAAAGCGCCTTTTTTTCTCTTATGTTTTCTGTCTTCATCATTCCTCCCTTACATCCGTACTCTTGTCCTGACCCGGCACACCTTCCCGAAATGCGCGCAATTTTCCGAAAAATGGGTACAAAAACAGACCAAAACAAAAAATCCTGAAACTCATTCACTGGTAACCTGACCGAAACGGTCTTGATAAACAGATACCCGGCAGACATTCCGCCTGTCAAGTAATTATCAATTTACACCGTTTTTATCCTTCTGTCAAGTCCCAAAAAATAAATTTCAGGATTTTAAAATTTTTCCGTCATTCCCCGGCTATGAAAGCCTGTCATTCTCTTCCTGCCTGCGCAGAAGCTCGTCAAATTCTTTCACGGGCATAGGTTTGTAAAACAGGAACCCCTGCGCGTCCCTGCAGCCACAGTTCAAGAGAAACTCCTTCTGTTCTTCCGTCTCCACGCCCTCTATCACAATCTTCGCGTTTAATGCCAAAAGCATGCTGATGGTGTATTCCAGAATAATCCTGCTCTTATCATTCTCCAAATCCAGAATAAACGCCCTGTCCATTTTAATTTCATCCATGGGCTGGGTTTTCAGCATATTCATAGTCGAATAACCCGTTCCAAAATCATCCATGGAAATCTTAAATCCCTGTTCACGAAGTACCTGCATCCGCCGGAACATACCTTCCTCATCCGCAAGAAAAGCGCTTTCCGTCAACTCCAAAATCGTACAGTCCGCCGGAACATCATATTCCTGCCTCAAGCTGCATAAGGTGTCGCACAAATTCTTATCATAAGCATGCACTCTGGATACATTGACGGAAATCGGCACCAGCGTCCGCCCTGCCTTTTTCAGTCCGCCCTGATATTCAAAAACCTGTTTCCAGATATACTCGTCCACATTGATAATAAAACCGTTCTTTTCCAATATGGGAACAAATGCTCCGGGACTGATTACCCCTTTCTCGGGAGATATCCAGCGCACCAGCGCTTCTCCGCCTACAATTCTGCCGGTAGCCATATCCACTTTGGGCTGTATATAATACACAATCTCACGGTTTTCCATGGCTGCCACGATATCATTTTCCACCTGCTTCTCCCACATCAGTTGTTTGCGCATGGTGGAGTCAAAATAAGCATAGGTGGCAAAATATTTCCCTTTAATACTGTTCATTGCCACAGTGGCACAGTCCTTCATATAGCTGACGGAGGGTCGCGATTCCGTAGATGCGGCTATTCCAAAGGAAGGCAGCACCTTATAAGCAAAGGGAAATGCATCTATCTTTTGTTTGATATCTTTCACGATTTCCGCAAATTCCTCTTCCTGCTCATATGCCGTACAGAGAGCATAATTATCCGCCCTCAGATGACAGGCATAGGTCAGAGGACGCAGATTCTCCCACTCCTTAAAGCAGATGCCTATAAATTTCAACATGCGGTCGCCTTCTTTTCGGCCGCAGAATTCATTGACTGCCTTAAATTGGGCAATGTCCATGACAATCACGCCGAACTTTTTGTCCGGATTCTCCTTTATCATCTCCCCGCACAAATAAAAGAAATACCGAAGATTGGGCAGACCCGTAAGAGAATTATTATTGTTCTCACCCTTTGATTCTTCCATTCTCCTCACGGAATATTGGTATAATTCCTCTTTTCCCTCTTCCGTGGTCATGGGTGATGCTGTTATGATGTCTTCTCTCGCTTTCTGATAGCTCATATGCTTCCCTCTGTCACAAATCTCATTTGTGGTTCCGCGTCATCATATAACTAAAAACAATATTATTAATTTTATTATACCTTATCCTCTTTACTTTTTCCATTCTTTTATGTATAAATTTACTAAAAAAATAGAAACATTTATGTCCCTCCTCCACAAGTTATCCAAAATCCATTGTATTTTCCGAAAACTTCTGGTATAATTTAGCTATCACACAGGAAAAGGAGTGATTTTATCATGTTTATTGTATTAGCGGGCGGTTTGCTGATTATCATTATTGCCGTAGTGATTGCGGTGGTTTCTTCCGTAGTCTCTGCCGTGGCTGCCGAGACGGACGACACAGAAAACTAATAAATAAAACAAAACGGCTGCCATATCATGATATTGCAAGTGTTCCTGATATTCTCCATGGAATCTCAAATCAGGATGTGAAGCATATCACACTATGGCAGCCCCATCTTATCTCTATGGCCCACAGCCGGATTTTTTATGCCTGAAACGGATTCTCCGTAGGATACATCATCCCTGCAGGCTGGTTGAAATTCAAATCTTCCACGGGCACACCCACATACTTAAACACCTCATACAATGCTTTTCCATAATGTCCGAAAGCCACTGCGCCATGATGAGGATAATTTTTCTCGATGAGCACATGGCGGTAGAAGCGCCCCATCTGCGGAATGGCAAACACACCGATGCTTCCGAAGGATTTGGTAGCCACGGGAAGCACTTCTCCCTGAGCGATATAGGCGCGCAGTCTGCAGTCTGCGGTGGATTGGAGACGGTAAAAAGTGATGTCCCCGGGAAGAATATCCCCCTCCAGAGTTCCCTGTGTCACCTCTTCCGGCAGATTTCTCGCCATAATCATCTGATATTTCATATTGCAGAAAGAAAGCTTCTTGGAGCTGGTATTGCCGCAGTGGAATCCCATAAATACATCATTGTCCTTATAAGGAAATTTATTTTGGATGGATTCCGCATACATATCATCCGGAACCGTATTGTTAATATCCAGCAGCGTTACGGTATCCTGACTGACACAGAAACCGATAAATTCACTCAGGCATCCATAAATATCCACCTCGCAGGACACCGGAATCCCCATGCCCGTAAGACGGCTGTTTACATAACAGGGCACAAAGCCGAACTGCGTCTGGAACGCCGGCCAGCATTTTCCCGCGATTGCCACATATTTCCGATATCCTTTATGCTCTTCCACCCAGTCTAAAAGGGTGATTTCATACTGTGCCAGCTTAGGCAGAATACCGGGCTTTAAGTTGCCTGCCCCAAGCTCCTCTTCCATCTCCTTTACCTTTGCCGGAATCCGTCCGTCACCCTCATGCTTCTTGAATGCTTCAAATAAATCCAGCTCGGAATTTTCCTCGATTTCCACTCCCAGATTGTACAACTGCTTAATCGGCGCGTTGCAGGCAAGGAAATTTAAAGGGCGCGGACCGAAGGAAATAATCTTTAAATCCCGCAATCCTACAACAGCCCTTGCAATGGGCAGAAATTCATGAATCATTTCCGCACACTGCGCGGCGGTTCCCACGGGATTTTCCGGAATATATGCCTTGATATTGCGCAATTTCAGATTATAGCTTGCGTTCAGCATTCCGCAGTAAGCATCCCCCCTGCCGCCCACAAGGTCGTTCTGGCTCTCCTCCGCAGCCGCAATGAACATAGCCGGACCGTCAAAATGCTTTGCAAGCAAGGTTTCCGCAATTTCCGGGCCAAAGTTGCCCAGATAAACACACAGGGCGTTGCAGCCTGCGGCTTTGATGCTTTCCAGCGCCTGCACCATGTGGATTTCGCTCTCCACAATGCACACGGGGCACTCATAAATATCCTCCGTCCCATACTTTGCCGCGTATGCTTCCACCAAAGCTTTTCTCCTGTTTACGGAAAGACTCTCCGGAAAACAGTCACGGCTTACAGCCACAATTCCCACCTTTACTTTCGGTAAATTGTTCATATCTCTTCCTCCTTACATGGTTTTAACTTAGGCGTTTGCAAAACTCAAACTTTCATAAACCGAGTTGTACAGATTGCATGTTCCACAAGCAGCCAAAGCGAGAGCGCGTCTGCGGTGGAATGTGCAATCTGTACAACGACACTCTGCAAAACCCAGAGTTTCGCAAACGCCTAGATTTTTAACTTGTTCCTGCCATCTTTTCAAACAGCGGCTTGCACAACGGATAAATTTCCCTGAACACCTCATAACGCCTCTGATATTTCTCCACCAGCTCCTCCTCCGGCTCCACAGTGTCCACTACCTTTACCACCTTATCCGCAATTTCCTTCACGCTGCCATATTCGCCACAGGCCACCGCCGCCAGCATGGCGCCGCCGAGAGCGGGACCCTGCTCGTTTTCTATCACATCCACTTTCAGGTTCAACACATTGGCAATGATTTTCCTCCAAAGAGGACTCTTTGCCCCGCCTCCGCAGATCTTGGTCCTCTCCGGCATGATTCCCAGAGACTTGGCCACCTCAAGGGAATCCCGCAGCGCAAACGCCACTCCCTCCAACACCGCCTGCGTCATATCCGCTCTGGAAGTATCCATACTCATGCCGATAAAAGCGCCTCTGGCATTGGGGTCATTGTGGGGAGAACGCTCTCCCATGAGATAGGGCAGAAAATATACCGCATTCTCTCCCAGTCTGCCGATCGCCTCCTGCTCCCCTGCAAAATCCACAGTGCCGAGAATATCCTCCATCCACCATTTATTGCAGGACGCCGCGCTGAGCATGCACCCCATCAAATGGTAATTCCCGTCCGCATGGGCAAAGGAATGAAGCGCATTATGCTCATCCACCCCGAACTTTTCGGTGGTAATAAAAATAGTGCCGCTGGTTCCCAGAGAAATATTGCATCTGTGAGCGTCCACCGTACCGGTTCCCACTGCCGCCGCCGCATTGTCGCCTGCGCCTGCCGCCACCACCGTCTTATCGGAAATGCCGAGCTCCGCCGCTATTTCGGGAAGCACCGTCCCCACTTTCTCATAACTTTCAAAGCACTTGGGTAACTGCTTTTCCGAAATGCCGCAGATTTCACACATCTCCTTGGACCACTTCCGTTCTTTTACATCAAACAACAGCATACCGGAGGCGTCGGAGGCATCCGTGCAATGTACTCCCGTGAGCCTGTATGCTATGTAATCCTTGGGCAGCATGATTTTACGGATACGGGCAAAATTCTCCGGCTCCTTGTCTTTTACCCAGAGAAGCTTGGGCGCGGTGAACCCCGCAAAAGCAATGTTTGCCGTGTACCGGGAAAGCTTTTCCCTGCCTATGGTCTGATTGAGATATTCACACTCCTCCGCCGTTCTTCCGTCATTCCAGAGAATGGCGGGACGGATCACCTTATCTTCCTCATCCAGAATCACCAGCCCGTGCATCTGTCCGCCAAAGCTGATGCCTGCCACCTTGGTCCTGTCGGCATCCTTTAACAGCTCCTTCATCCCTTCCATGGTCTGCTCATACCAATCCTCAGGATTTTGCTCCGACCATCCCGGCTTGGGAAAAGACAGGGGGTATTCCTTCGATACGATATTGCATATTTTCCCCCCGCTGTCCATCAATAAAAGCTTTACCGCCGATGTACCCAAATCAATTCCGATATATAACATCTTATCCCTCCTAAACAGAAAGTGAAAACCGCTCGCACAGCATGGTAACCGTCATGACAATCAGTAAGTAATCAATCTCATAAGCGCCCATCAGTTTAAAATCGCTCTGACTATAAATCTTTTTCATCTCATTTACATAACCCACATCAAAAATATCATATTTTTTAATGAGGGAATCCTCCAGAAATTCCAACTTCCCGCCGGAACGCTTCACCATAGCCGACATACCGGGCGCCTGAAAAGGAAATTTCCTGCGTTTTAAGATTTCCTCCGGCACAATCCCCTCTCCGGCTTTTTTCAGAATATACTTTTCGTTGGTGCCGTTCAGCTTGTATTTGTCGGGGATTTCCGCTATAAAAGAGAGCAGCTCCGCATCCAGAAAGGGATGCCTCCCCTCCACGGAATGGGAGAAAAACATATGATCCCCGTGTTCAATCAAAAGATGATCCGAGAGCCGCAGCTTATAATCAATATAAGACCTTCTCTTCTGAGAACTTAAGCCCTTTACCTTCTCCACCGAAATAGGACTTTCCGCAAAGGCGGAAAATGTATCGATTTCACCCCTGACATTCTCGCTGTAAATCTGTTTGTGGATCTTTCGGATTTCCGGATGAATACGCTCATAGCGGAAATAAGGATCTCCCCACAGGCGTTCGTTGACTTCGCATTCCTCGGCGGACATCTGCCCCCTTTGCATATTTCTGAAAAGATCCACCATATATCCTGCATAACCACAGAAAAATTCATCGGACCCCTGCCCTGTCAAAACGGCTTTTGCCTGTGAGCCGCTCACCAGCTCAGACAGCAAATATGCCGCCACATCATAGCTTTCCTTGACTGCCGATTCCGCATGATAAATCACCTGCCACAGATTGCTCCAGATTTCCTCCTCGGCAACCTTGGTGCTGTAATGCTCCGATTTCACATAATCGCGGATAATCTTCTGAAAACGGCTTTCATCCAGCTCTCCCTCTCCAATCTCCGCCGAAAAGGAATAATAGCTGTTTAAAAGATACTTTCCGATATAACACGCCACCACCGAGCTGTCCAATCCTCCCGAAATATAAAATCCGATGGGCACATCGGCAACCAGTCTTCTGGATATGGCGGTTTTCAGCATTTCCCGCAGCCTCTCCACATAATATGCCTCGCCCCTGTCCTCTTCGTCATTATGATAAATCATATCCCAATACTCGATATCCTTTATTTCCTGACCCTGCATGATCTGAAGCATATGCCCGCTTCTCAAGGAATAGATTCCCTTGAAAAATGTCATCGGAGAAACCACGCCCGGATAATTCATCAACTGGTCTACTGCCTTCAGATTCAGTTTTCTCTCCACGCCGGGATATTCCAAAATTGCCTTGATTTCCGATGCAAACACCACACGCCCGCCTACAACGGTATAAAACAGGGGACAGATTCCGATCTGATCCCTGACCAGAAAAAAACACCCTGCTTTCTCATCATACAGCGCAATGGCAAACTGACCGTTCAACCGCTTGGGAAAATCCGTTCCGCATTCCTCATACAGATGCAGAATCACCTCCACATCCGTCTTGGTGCGGAAAACATGCCCCTTTGCCAGCAGCTCCTCACGCAGCTCTTTAAAATTATAAATTTCTCCGTTACATATCATGGATATGGTTTGATCTTCATTTTGAATGGGCTGCATCCCGCCGTCCAAATCAATGAAACTCAGCCTGTTAAATCCCAGAGCCGCCTTTTCAAGCACTAAGGTCCCTCTTCCGTCCGGACCTCTATGTCTGATGGCGTTCAGCATAGCATCGAGAATGCCTTCCGCTCCGCTTAAAAGCCCCTGCCCCTGCACACTCTGCATATCATAAAAACCACATATTCCGCACATATTCATCCTCGTTTCCGCGCTTTTGCGCCATACTGCCTAAAAGCCGCTAATACTCCTCTACCATGCCATAGCGTATATACTGCGCCTGTTTCTCCGCCTCATATGCGGCAATTTTTTCTTCCCAAACAGCACACAAATCTTCTTCCCCATGCCTGTCATGAATCCCTTCCACCTGCTCTGTCAGCATCCGCCCCAGCCACATGGAGAGTTTTTCCGCACCGGAAAGATTCATGTGCAGTCCTGCGTCATAGGTATCCGTCCGATAATCAATCCCCGTCTCATCCCCAATCTCCAGAAAATTAATATAGGTCAGACCGTTTTCTTCGGCATAATCCTCCACCTGAGCCTCCCACTCGTCATACCAATAGGGATAAAGACTGGGCGCCTTGATCAAAATCAGCCTGATACCTTTCTCCTCGCAGAGCGCGGTCATCATATCCAGATACTTCCACGCGTTTTCTCCAAAACTGTAATCGCTTAAAATTCTGCCGGAAGGCACATTCTCCGCAGGCTTTACATCCACCCTCATATAGTAGCCGTTGTGGGATACCGGCTTTGTATCGAACATATACTGCACATCCGTTTTCGTAAGCTCGCTCCATCTGCTGTGATATCTCAGAATAGGAAAGACATAATCCAGAAAATTTTCATTCTCCTTCATGGAAGCCCGGATGGCATTCACCTTGGAGGAAGACCATTTCATCCCCTCCAGCGTCATACGGTTATAGGCTTCGTTCTGGGATTTGTCAAACTGCAGGGACTGAATATTAAAGACGACGGCTTTGGGCGTCTCATACCGCAGGGTATCCTCCAAAAGATAATAAGACTGCCAGATATACTGCTCCGCACTGCCTCTGATATAACTGTTAATGCCATATTCCTCCCAGAGCACCACCGGAGAAAAATTTTCATAAACCTCACAGTCACCGATAAAAATAACATCAAAATCTTTTTCTTCCCTGTAATATTCCGCTACAAAAGCCCCCTCCACAATGCCGTCCACATACTTGGGCACAAGGAGCCTTTGCAGCAAATACAGGCTTACCAGCACAATCAGCGCCGATACGCTTATCTTTATGAAAGTTTTCACTTTTTTATTTTTTACCTGTTCCATTGCGTCTGTATCTCTCCTAAAACCTATTATAGATAAACTGGCTGGCGTCATATCCGATTCCGTAAGCTCCCGTCAAAAGCACGATTAAAAATAATCCGTACCAGACCACAAAGCGCACCGGATAAGGATATTTTGCGATTTTGTCCCGTATGCTGCCGTTTCGCTGGCTTAAGCTTACCAAAAGAAGCGCCACCACCCCTATGGCGAGAATACCATAATCAAGGGGTGTCAGTCCCAGATGTAAAAGGGAGCCGTCCCACAGAATATGCCAATTTGCCGTCGTGAACATAGAGCAGATTGCCCCAAAAGTATCTGACAGGGAAGCATAGCAGTCAAAAATATTTAAGACGCACACCAAAAGAAAAGTTCTCCCTGTCTGAAAGACCTGATAACCTCTTTTTTCCGCGAAAGCAAAATGCTTGTGAAACTTTGCATAAAGAGGTTCAAACTCCTCGGAAACCATGAGGATGAGCCAGTTAGAAAGACCCCATACAATGAAATTCCAGCTTGCCCCATGCCAGATTCCCGTTGCAAACCAGACTACAAAAGAGGACAGATACATGGGCAGCCTCCTGCCGATTACCTCCCCCAAAGTCCTGCGGGAAAATTTGGTGAATTTCTGCATGGGCTTACAGGTGGAAACGGGATAGAAAACATAATCCCGAAACCACGAACACATGGAAATATGCCATCTGCGCCA
Organism: Lachnoclostridium sp.; assembly: GCA_023665475.1. Classification (GTDB taxonomy): domain Bacteria; phylum Bacillota; class Clostridia; order Lachnospirales; family Lachnospiraceae; genus Acetatifactor. Next base: position 40,660 of record JAMPEB010000008.1, on the reverse strand, counting down.
ATATTCTTTAAGAGATTTGGAAAAATAGGGACGGTTAAAGTTTTCCTGCACGGTAATGCCCATCACCTGCGCAATACCGATGGTGATATCAATTCCCCCGGTGAAGTCCGCATACAGCTCCAGCGTATAGAACAACATTCCCACAAACACATAGGCGCCCCGGTAAACCGCCGGTTCTCCGATAATCGTGCTTACACCGGAAAGTATTCTGTCCGCAATGACCAGCTTCTTAAAATAACCCCATAGAATGCGCTGCAAACCATAGGCAACGGTTTTAACTTCAAAAGAATGTTTTTCATAAAGGGATTTTGCCAAATCCCCAAACCGGCTGATAGGTCCCTGTATCAATAACGGGAAAAAAGAGATAAACAAAGCCAGCTTAAAAAGATTTTTTTCCGCGGGCACCGTGCCCCGATACACATCAATCAGATACCCCACGGCCTGAAAAGTATAAAAGGAAATCCCCAGAGGCAGCGCCAAATCCAGAAAGGAAATCTGCCCCGCCCACCCGAAGGCTTTCCCTATTTGATTGATATTGGAAATAAAAAAATTGGAGTATTTTACCAGCGCAAGAATGCCCAGATTGATAAGGATGCAGCCTGCCGCCCAACGGATGCGGATGCGCTTCTGCCCGTTTTTATAGAGCGTTTTTTCTTCCTTTGACATTTCCGCCTTATGCTCTTTTAAATAGGCGCTCTGCCTGAGGGCATTTTTTTCTATTTTCAGGGCAGCAAAATAAGTGGTGACCGTTGTCGCCACGATATAAACCAGATAATCTGCTCCCGCTATAAAATAAAAGAGATAGCTTGCCGCGAGCAAAAGCGCCCATTGGCATTTTTTCGGCACCAGATAATAGAGCAAAAACAAGACCGCAACAAAACCTAAAAATTCATATGATGTAAAGAGCATATCAAACTCCCTGAACCTCCGCCCGGGTTCCCTTATTCATCTTCCAGCCTTTGAATTAACGCATACAGCGCCTCCGCCGAATTAAAGTTTTCAGGAACAATGTCCTTCGCAGTGATAGTTACATCAAACACATCGCTGATTTCCGTAATAAGATTGACAATATCCAGAGAGTCCAGAATCATATCGTCAATCAGCTTATCCTCCGTCTCAAAATCCACATCCGGATGTAAATCACTCAAAATCTTCAATAATTCTTCCATTTCTGCTCCTATCTGCCCGCTTTATCAGGCGTTATCATGCATTTTCATAATTCTTTTTCAATGTTACCCTGTCTATTTTTCCGTTTGCCGTAAAGGGCATCTGTTCCAGCCGGATAATCTTATTGGGAATCATATATCTGGGCAGCTTCGTCTTTAACATTGCCAGAAGCTCTTTCTCTGTCATTTCTCCCACAAAATACAATACAATTTTTACCTTATTTGTGTCATAAATACAGGCTGCCATATGGATGCCCTCAAGCATGTCCACATTTACCTCGATTTCGCCCAGCTCAATGCGGTGACCCATATGCTTAATCTGATAGTCTTTACGGGAAACAAAGACCAGCTCTCCCGCCTCGTTGTACCGTCCGATATCCCCGGTCTTATAAATCAGCTCCGGATAAGCGGTATTTAACGGATTTTGGACAAAAGCCTCCGCCGTCCGGACAGGGTCGTTATAATACCCCAGAGTAAGGGATGTCCCCCGGATACAGATTTCGCCTTCCCCGCCTTCTTGCGCCTGCTTTCCTTCCTCCGTCAAAAGCAGAATCTCCCGGTTGGGGAAAGGACGCCCCACAGGAATGACCTCATCGTCCGCAAATTCGCGCTCCACCCTGTAATAACAGCACATTCCCGTGCCTTCCGTAGGTCCGTACAAATTCGTAAAAACAGCGTCCGGCAGAGCCTTTCGCCAGATTCTGAACTGCTTTATGGGAAATACCTCGCTTCCGAAAGCCACAGTGTGCAGATACTCGGGCTTCACAATGGAAAATGTGTCAAAAGCGCTCACCATGGTCAGGGCGGAAACCACCCAGCATATCGTGTTGATTTTATGCGCATTCAGATATTCCACCAACGCAACGGGCATGGAAAAAAGATTTCTGGGAATCAGATATGCCGTTGCGCCGAATTTAATGGTAGGATACAATTCCTTCAGGCAGGCGTCAAAATAAAGAGGCGCCTGATTGCCGAAAACGGTATTTTCATCAAAATCAAGCAGTTCCGAGAGCTGCTCCACATAGTCTATCACCGAACGGTGGCACGCCGCAACTCCCTTGGGAATCCCGGTGGAACCGGAAGTAAATACAATATAGATAGGGTCCGTATCAATGGCTTTCTCATAAATTTCTTCCAGCGCCGACGCGTCCTCTTTCTCCTGTGCCATCTCATCATAAAGAGCCAATTCGCCGCCATTTGTGTCAAAGGTTCTCGCCATCTCAAGGGTATCCCCGTCACAAATAATCAAAGGGGACTGCACATTATTCAGAATCAACTGAATCCTGCCGCTTGGCATCTCCTCGTCAATGGGGACATAAAAACAGCCCCCCGTCACCACACCGAAAAAGGCGGTCACTTCTTTGGGCGATTTCCGCATAAAAACCACAACGGGCTTCTTATAAATACCCTTGCGGTGAAGAAAGCTTCCGATGCTGCGGCTCTGTTCATAGACCTCTCTGAAGCTCAGGGAATCCGTACCGTCGGAATAAGCTGTCTTGTCAGGTTTTTCTTTTACGATTTTATTTAAATAATTCAGCACATTGTTCTGCATATTTTTCCCCAAAGTTCCTATTTGGGTTCCTGCGAAAACCCTGCGTCATAAATTCCCGCAGCAAAGCATAACCCTACAAAAATTAGTATATATGCCACCCTGCTAATTGTCAAGCACTGTAGTCCTGTATTCCACGGAAACAACTTCATCATCTTTTACAATAAAGCAAAGCTTCATGCCGTCTTTCGCATACTCCAAAGTCCCGCTTCCCGCAGAAGCGCTTCCATAAACTTCTTCCACCTTCTTTGCCGTGTCGCCGATTCCCACGCCCTCCGGGGTTTTTACGGAATCATCCTTAAAAATCACCGCAGACACATAATCGTCGTCCCCCGTGGGATAGGTGTCCAGCTCAAATCCCTGATAGGTATACATTTTATCCAATCCCTCAAAAGCACAGCTTGCCGCCTCATAATAAGAAACCGGCTCCCCCAGTTTCTCAACAATAGGGGCTGCCAAAGCGTCTATCTCCACTGTTGTACTGCCGGAAACAAATACATAGCCCTTTGCCTGGGTCTGTGTGCCCGCGCCTTGCTCCTGCGTACTTCCCGAGCCCTGATTCTTCACATTGCCGTCAATAACCTTCTCGCTGTTTCCGCATCCTGTCACCAGCAGCATTCCTGCCATCATCAATACTACCGCTAATTTTTTCATTTTTACCTCTCCTTCCGGGTGATTCTTGTATTTTTTCATTTTGTTACCAACTGCTCATATTCTTTCTTTAGTCTGCCACAGGAAAGAACCGACTTTCTTGCCAGCACTTCCATGACATCCAAAAAACCTGCCCCCACGCCGTAATCCCTCTTGATCAGGGACAATTCCGTACAGGCAAGCAATACAGCCTGCGCTCCTTTTCTGAAAAGCTGTCCGGACACTTCTTTAAACAGGGAAAGCTCTATGGGATTTCCCGATTTAATATCCTCATAAATCAGGCGCATAACCTGTTTCTGCCCCTTTTCATCCGGCAGGATACAGCGGATTTCATGTTTCTCCAGAGTCTCTTGGAACAAACCGCTCTGAATCGTCCCGTCCGTTGCCAGAATACCCGCTTTATCAATGCCCGCCGCTTCCAACTGCAAAGCGGTTTCTTCTATCGCGTTCACAATGGGCACGCCAATCTCCTTCTCCAACTGCTTTTGGAAAAAGTGAGCCGTGATACAGGGAATCGCAATCACCTCCGCCCCCTGACCGACCAGCCCTTTTCCGGTTTGAACCATCAGAGGCATGGGATTGTCCCCGCTAAGTCCCAAAATATACCGGGTTCTGTCGGGTATCTGCGGTCTGCTGTGAATGATTGTCTCAATATGTTCCTGATCTGTCTTTGCATCGCTCATCTGAATGACTAACTGCAGAAAATATGCTGTTGCCATGGGACCCAGCCCGCCAATCACTCCTAATTTTTTCATAACGCTTCCTCTTTAATCCGCATATCCTTTTTGTCCAACCGCAGGACATCGCTCAGTTGACCTCCGGATACAGGGAATGGTCATAATTATGCGACTTATTATGCTTTTCGGAATAATCCATCAACTGTTCATCCGTCCACATGAAAATGGTAGGATGGTCTTTTCTGGGGGTGGTGTCAAAATGATACCAGCCGTCCCCGATATCTACCAGATTCCAATAATGCAGGGTCGCTGCCGGAATCTTCTCAATATCCATATTGGTGATTCCCGCCCTTGTGAGCAGAACCTTTGCGGCGCTGGCGTATACAAAGCAGTCGCCCCGACCTTCCGTAAATCCCTGATAAGCCGCCTTGACATAATCCTCTTTTTCCGAATCATTCACATAACCGATGTGAGTCAGATTATAATTATAAATGGCACGCAGCTTCTCCTTGTCCGTCATTCCCGGTTTGATAATCTCCGCCAGTATCTCGTCCGCAAGCTCATTCACCGTGTCAAGGTCATACTCCCTTTTCGCAACCGTAAGCTTTACGGTTACGCTGTCCGTATTTCCTGCCAGATCCTTTGCGGTATAGGTCACATCATAAGTGCCCTCGGTATTCAGATCCACCTTGGAGGTATCCACCGTCAATTCGCAATCCGGACAGTTATCTTCTACGGTAACATTCTTTCTGTAAGCCACGCTGTCCCCGATAAATGCCTTGATATCTTTTGCCCCCTGAATCTTGGGTTTTTGCGTATCCTGCTTCAATGTGAGATTTGCTTCCGCCACAGTTTCATTATTACCCTGATCCGCAAAAACAATCTCTACCTTTTGGGTGCCGGTCTTTGTCCAATCCGGCTCGCTTTTGTAAGCCGCCGTTACCTGTGTGGCATCTTCTATCTCAAGGGCGAATTCCTGAGGGTCAAGATGATACAGCAAAAAACTCTCCACATCTTTCACCTGTACCTTGGGCGGCACCGTATCCACAACATGCAGCACGGACGCATAGGTTTCCCCGTCCACCTTCAAAGATATCTCATGCTCCCCTACCTGTGAGTAGTCAATCGCCTGTACATCCGTAAGGAAAGATGCTTCCCCTGTGCTTGCAAATGCCTGCACTGCGGGAGGTTTACTGCCGACTTCCACCGTCACGCTGCCTTTTACCTTAGAGACAACCAGCACAGCATCCAAAACGGTCCTGTTCCTGCCCTCATCGGTTAAAGCCACCTGCACGGACTGATTTCCAAATTTAGAAAAATCCGGTTCTTTCACATAAGAAACCGTCACCTGTGTAGCATCCTGAATATCTTTCACAAAATCTTCGGCGCTGCAGACATCTCCCTTTTCCACTGTCACCTGTACTGCCTGAGCCTTCGGCGCAATGGTATCTTCCACAATAAGGGTACATTTATGGGTAAACAGCCCGCTTTTGACCTTGACCGTATAGGTATCCGGCTTTGTAATATCAAAGGATTGAGCTTCCCCCACAAAAACCGCTTTCGTATCTCCGTTTTTCATAAAATCGGAAGGCGAAACGGTAACTCCTGCCTCCACTCTGCACACCTTATAGACCATGCTGCCCAGATATAACTGAAAGACCGCAAAAAACACTGCCAGCATGACTGCGCAGATTCCCAACGGCATCAGACTTGTCCCCCGTTTTCTACGCCTCCTGTATCTGTTTTGCTCTTGCTGCATTTGACGGTTTGGTGCGGATTTCCTCTGCCTGCTTTGAACCGCACTGTCATTCCGGGCGGCTCTGCTCCTTTGGTGCGCTCTGCTTCTCTGCTTTCTGCTGCCTGTGCGCCGCCCCGTTCTTCTTTTAGCGCTTCTTGTCCTTTGATATTGAGGAGGCTCTTCATATCCCGCACTGTCATCATAGGCATAGCCGTCATACTCCATGTTGTCATATGTATAGCCGTCATTATATTCCGAACCGTCTGCATAGGCGAAACCATCCTCATATCCTACGCTTCCGTCATAACCGTTATATCCGCTTTCTCCTTCCTGAAAGGAATCCTGATAAGAATCCTCATAGAAAAAACCGTCGTTATATTCCGCATAACTACCGTATCCGGCATCTTCGCCATACCCGGTTTCCGTGCCGTCATATTCTGTGTATTCCGGACTGTCATCATATTCCACTGCCCTGCCATGGTTGAAAGCCGTATACTCTACTTCCCTGCCGCCCTCCCCATGTGTATCATGTGAAGAGTGGACAGCGTGGGCAGGCACATCATATTCTATTTCTTCACTGCCATATCCAAAATTCACAGTATTGTTTTGTATAGGCTTCCCCGGTCTTGAGGCTGTCACGGTTTTCGTAATTTTTTCATAGCGAACGCCTTCGCCATGATTTCTTTGCTTGCTCACCTCAAACTCCTTCCATACTAATACTCTAAAGCATTTTAATGCAAAACACTAGTTCTTGTCAAGGATATGCGGTTAACATTTCCTTAAGATTTCTTAATTTTGTGAATTTTTACAATTTTTTTGGTGACAGTCTTGTCATTTACAATATCTGGTGTTATGATAGAAGGGTGAGACACGACATCTTGCATCTTGAGAATCTGTGTAAAAGACTCTGGGAGTATACGAATGAATCGATCCGACTTAGACAGAAACGCTTATATGCTGCGGGGTTCCCTTACCAAAAGGGGATATATGCGCTGGCATCACACCTTTCAGGGCGTGCGGCCGGATACCATGGAAACCCGCACTTTTTTTATAGATTACCAGCTTATCAATCCCTCTCTTGGGGCGGAGCATCCCATTTTAGGACAGCATCCTTATTTTAAAAAAAGAGGCATGAAGCCCTCCTACATCATGATAAAAGCCGGGTGCTATCCTGTCGCCGGGGAAGCAGGCATTCAGGTCAATGCCTTTTATCCCCTTTCCTCTTTAAAGACTACCAAAAATCCCTTTATTTTCCAGACGGAGGAATGTTTTTACAGTGAAAATCATATCTCCGGCTTTGTGGACATGACAAAAGCCGAGGCAAAGCACCGCTCCTTCCTGACAGACGCCGGATTTATGGAATGGGATTTGGAGGTTCACAAGGCGGTTGCCGCACATATGGGTGCCATTGCCAATCCCCTTTTTACCGCTATCAACGCCTTAAAGAGCTTCTGGCATGGCGAAGGCATCCGTACCTTTTACCGCGGACATATCTCCTTAAACGGCGTTTCTTATGAGGTAACGCCGGAAAACTGCTACGGTTATGCGGATAAACGCTGGGGAGCGGATTTTAACCGTCCCCTGCTTCACCTTGCCGCCAGCCACCTGACAAGCGAACGCACCGGACGGCAGTTAAAGCACTCAGCGCTTGTTGTGGAAAGCTGCTGTCCCAGACTTTTCTTCCTTCCTCTGCGGCGCAGATTATTTATTCAGCTCACTTACATGGGGGAAGATTTTGAATTTCATTTTACAAACCCACATACGCTTTCCCGCTGTAAGTGGAAGGTAAAAGAGACCTCTAAGCGTTATATCTGGCATATAAAAGCGCAAAGCAAAAATGCCATGATAAAAATTTCCGTTAGCTGCACAAAAGCACAACTCATGCAAATGCGCTATGAATCCCCGGAAGGAAAGCTGCCTGCCACGCCTCTTTTCAGCGGAAGCGCGGGCACGGGCACCATACAGATTTACAGGCGCTCCGCCGGACAGTTCCGGCTCTTGGACACTCTTTCCCTAAAGGACGCCCTCTGCGAATGCCAATTCGTTTAAATGCTGAAATCCAACGCATCCAGCCGTTTTTTATGCTGCTCCACCAAATCTGCAACGGTAACGCTGTCCACCACCTGATTAATAGCGTTATACAAATCCTTCCATACCTGCAGTGTCTCGCAGGTATCAATCCTGTTACATTGCAAATTATCCTCTTCCAGACAGGCAACCGGCGCCAATGAGCCTTCCGTAAGGCGGAGAATCATTCCCACGGTATATTCCTGCGGATCTCTTGCCAGACGGTATCCACCCTGTGCGCCGCGGACACTCCTTACATATCCCGCCCTGTTTAATATTGCAATAATCTGCTCCAGATATTTCTCGGATATTCCCTGCCTCTCCGCTATATCTTTCACCTTGATACATTCGCCCGTATTGTGCAGCGCAAGGTCAAGCATCACTCTCACCGCATATCTTCCCTTTGTAGAAATTTTCATAACCGCCTCCGTTTTTATATAAATCCTACTATTTCCCTAGGATTAGAGTAACTCATTTTTATGGCAATGTCAAGGAATGGTTTGAAATCATAAAGCGGAAATGCTATAATAAAATCAAGAGCAGATTTTATTATCCAAATGCTATAATAAAATCAAGAACAGATTTTATTATCCAAGTTCTATATTGCCTTGTTAGTAATTTAGAGATAGTGAAACGGAGATTTTAATTTTATATGGAACAGACTACTTACAGTGTCCCCGAAATCTATAGTGTCCTGCAGGCTTCCCCTTTTACGGACACACTGACCGTAACGGTGCCCGGTTCTAAAAGCATTACAAACCGCGCCCTGCTTCTTGCTACGCTGGCAGACGGCATCTCCACCTTAAACGGCGTGCTTTTCAGTGATGATTCCCGGCACTTTTTGAAATGTATTCAGGATTTGGGGTTTGAGACTGCCGTGGATGAAGAGGCGGCAGTCATCACGGTAAAAGGCTGCGGTGGCCGGGTTCCCCTGCAAAATGCCCGCCAATATGTAGGAAGCGCAGGCACGGCTGCCCGTTTTCTCACCGCCTATCTGGGTGTTTCCGAGGGCGTATATTTCATGGACGCCTCCGAGCAGATGCGCAGACGCCCCATGGCTCCCCTGCTCTCTTCCCTGAAGGAACTTGGATGTGAAATCCTGTATCCCGAGGATGGCAAGGAAGGATTTTTCCCCTTTACGCTACAAGGCCACAGCTTCGGCAAAAAGGAAATTACCATCGATATTGCCCACAGCAGTCAGTTTTTAAGCGCTCTTTTAATTTCCTCCTGCCTGTCAAAAGAAGATTTTACCATCCATGTGCAGGGAACCCATGGCATGGCATATATTGAGATGACCTGTCGGATGATGGCGCAGTTTGGCGTGCGGACGCTGCGCGAAGAAGGAATGGCAGATACGGGGATTTCCTATCGGACTCCTGCCGGGCAATCTTATAAGGCTCTTTCTTATTTCGTGGAACCGGATGCTTCCGCAGCCTGCTATTTTTACGCCTGCTCCCCTCTGCTGCAGATTCCGGTGCTGGTGCCGGGCGTGCACTTTCATTCCCTGCAGGGAGATGTGGAATTTTTGCATATTTTGGAACAGATGGGTTGCACCGCTCTTGACACAGACGAGGGCATACTGGTAAAACCCCCCTTGACTTTGCCGTATCACGGTATCACCGTAGATATGTCCGCCTGCTCCGATCAGGCAATTACCCTTGCCGCCATTGCCCCCTTTGCGGACAGCCCCACCACCATTACCGGTATCGGGCATATCCGTTTTCAGGAGTGCGACCGCCTAAACGCCATAGCCACGGAACTGACCCGCATGGGCATCCGCTGCGACGAGGGCACGGACAGCCTCACCATTTATCCCGGCGTCCCCAGACCCTGCCTTGTAAATACCTATGACGACCACCGAATGGCAATGGGGCTCTCCCTTATGGGGCTGCGTACCCCCGGCATTGTCATTGACAATCCCGGCTGCTGCCGCAAAACCTTTGAAAATTATTTTGAAGTACTGGACAAAACAGTTGCCACTATACAGAAAGGCGGGAATGTGGTATAATGTCCGCAAAGCTTGCTTTTTCAAGGCTCTGCCCGGGACTTGTCCTCACAAAGCATAGAAACGGAGATTAATTGATATGAGTAAAATAAAAGTGGTAGTTTCCCTCGGCCATGAAGCATTAGGTTATACAACTCTGGAGCAGTGGGATGCCGTGAAGATAACGGCAAAGGCATTGGCTGATTTGGTAGAGGCGGATTATCAGCTCACCATCACACACAGCAACGGACCGCAGGTCAGTATGATTCATAAAGCAATGACCGAGCTTCGCCGTGTATATATTGATTACACTCCTGCCCCCATGTGCGTCTGCTCCGCAATGAGTCAGGGCTATGTGGGTTACGACATCCAGAATTCCCTGCGCGCCGAACTGCTTTCCAGAGGCATTTCCAAACCGGTAAGCACTATTTTGACACAGGTAACGGTAGACCCCTATGATGAAGCCTTTTATGAGCCAACCAAGCTCATCGGCAGGCATATGTCCAAGGAGGATGCCGAAATAGAAATCAAAAAAGGCAATTATGTAAAAGAAGAACCGGGTAAAGGTTTCCGCCGTGTTGTGGCGGCTCCTAAACCCATTGATATTGTGGAAATAGAAGCAATCCGCACTTTAGTAAATGCGGATCAGGTGGTCATTGCCTGCGGGGGAGGCGGCATTCCCGTTATTGAACAGCAGCACGCTCTCAAGGGAGCTTCCGCCGTCATTGAAAAAGATGTGATTGCCGGTAAACTGGCAAGCGACCTGAATGCAGATGAGCTGATGATCCTTACGGGCGTAGATTATGTGTACCGAAATTTCGGAACCGCTTCCCAGACTCCCATCTGTGCCATGACCCTGTCAGAAGCGAAGGAATTGGCCGATTCCGGACAATTGGAGGCCGGGACCATGCTGCCTAAGATTGAAGCTGCCATCGCCTATCTGGAAAAAGTGCCCACCGGAAAAGTACGGATTACCTCCCTAAACTGCGTCAAAGACGCCATCCGGGATAAGGCAGGAACCGTTATTACAGCCTAAGAACCGTCTCTTTGCAGCGATGATCGCACCGGTTTACACTGCCGCAATTTCCTAATGATATAAAACTCCCCGCCCTGTCCGGCGGGGAGTTTTGGGTTCACAATGGGCACAACCAGCGGAACTTACCTTACTCAATGGCAATATAGGAATTCTGTTCCAAGGCCTTGGGCTCCTTCTTGGGAACCGTCAACTGCAATATGCCGTTTTCATATCTGGCTTTCACATCCTCGGAAGTAAGGGCGTCCCCCACATAAAAGCTGCGGCTTACCGAACCGCTGTAACGCTCCCTGCGGATATATTTTCCGTCTTTGTCCTTCTCCTCTTCCTTCTGTTCCTTTGTTGCCGAAATGGTCATATAACCATTCTCCAGCTTCACATGGATATCCTCTTTTGAGAAACCGGGCAAATCCACCGACACCTCATAGGCGTTCTCCTTTTCACAGATGTCGGTTTTCATCATGTCCTGTGCATTTTTTCCGTAAAGAGGATTTTTCCTGCCGAACCAATCACTCTCAAACGGGAAATTCGCCCATACATCGTCAAATAAATCCTCTCCTGCCAACTGATTAAAACTCTTTACACTTGGAAATAACATAAGCCATCTCTCCTTTTCTTATTCTGTTTTGTCACCATAAGTTTCTGACTCCGGAACAGATTCCTTACTCCTTTCTCTGTTCCCTTGTTCTATCTGTACTATAACACTAATTATTAGCCATGTCAATAGGTGAGTGCTAATTTCTTTTCTATTTTTTCTGCATTGCTTATGATATGCAGCAATGCAGATATTTATGCCCCGTTTTCTTAATCCGTCAACCGATACAGCCATATTCCCCAATAACTGCTCTCCGTCTCGTGATATCCCATAAAGGACAATCCCATTTTTTCGGCATTCAGAATTTCACCGCAGGAAAATAAGTATTCACAGCCTATTTCCTTCAGCGCCTGCATGTCAAATTCCAATTCCTCATAAATAATACCTTCTGCTTTTCCCAGCATCCATGCGTTTCCGGTAGCTCCGTTGAACAAATAGCATCTGTTTCCCCATTTATCAAAATACACCTTCGTCTCCTCATTTTTCTCCAATTCCTTTGCAATGATTTTTCTGAAACGATGTTTATATTCTAAAGAATAATTATTGGAATAGCCGTCCACCGTATAGAATCCATGCATCAGTGCCGGAGCGGGACTCATGCCCAGATGCGCTACTCTGTATGTCGTTATGTCCCTTCCTATGGTCGCTTCTATCTCTGCCATTAAATCTTCCGAATAAAAACTTTCCCATGAAATGTACCCTGTAATCCCGGAACCGTTGTTCATCTGATTGACGCTCAGATAAAAATAAGAATTGTACAAAGCCTTATGAAAAATAAATAAATACAGCAAAAGCAAAATAAGCCGCCCCGGCAGAAAATTTCTCTCCCTGCTTACGCCCGACACCACTTCCTGTTTCCACAAAATCCCGGCGGTATAGGCAAGTTCCAGATACCAGCCCGCCGGATACAGCCAGTAAAAGCGCTCTATCTGAAAATAGTGCAGAAATCCCTCCACACTGTTCTTCCAAGCGGTTACGGGTTCGGACTTGCATACCCCGTAGAACAGGGCAATGCCGAACAAAGCCCCCATTCCGCCCAGCGCAAAGAAATAGCGCTTTTTGTTTTCCCCGTCAAATTTTCTCCAAAGAATTCCTTCCAACAAAAGCAGCGCTATGATAGGCAATATAAAATATCCGTGCAAGGATGGCGCATGCTGCCCGCTTCCCAAAAACATATCCCACACGGCAGTGGGAAAATGCAGTGAAGCATTCACCATTTCCGTCCGATGGCTGATATAATCACCCTGTCCTAAAAACAGTTCCGCAAAAAGGTTCCTGTTTTCTGCTATGTAAACGCCCGTCAATAAAAGGAATCCTCCAAGCAGCCACCGATTCTTCTTTTTCCGAAAAAGAGAAACACATAAAAATCCTCCCCAAATGCTTAATACTGCATATCCCGTATAAACCAAATGACTGGTTAATCCAAAGAAAAGTACCAATATAAGACTGACTTTCCGATTCTTTCCCTTCCACAGGCACAAAAGAGCATAAAAAAGCAAGGGAATCCCCATTTCGGACAGCCCGTAAATCGGATACATCGGCAGCATACAAAAGCATGCTCCCGACAATACCGCCAGAATACTGCTGTTTGTCAATTCCCTTACGCAAAAATACATTCCCAGAAATGCTGCGCCGAAACATATGGCATATTGAAGTACAAATGCTGCAAATGGCGGCAGGATACGGTACAACGGCACAAAAAGCATTGCCGAAGGCTGTAACCCGCTGGCATTAATTCCCCCCATCATTTCCGGGAAAACTTTCGCATTCTCTCCCAAATGCCTTGCGGTCAGCACCATATTTAAAATGGACTCGTCCAACTGGTCGTGAATATCAAAAACACTGCCCTCACCCAGAATAAAGTAAGGAGCAAAGAAAACCGCCATCAAGGGCACAATCATCCACCACAGGGAAAGATTATCCAAAAAGTTCAATATCTTATTGGAAAAATGAAAAATCCCCTTCCCCTGCGCCGCTTTCTTCATGGAAAATCTCCTATCACTTATCCACATTCGATTTGAAATTCACTACCGTATACTTTCCCGGCGTTAAGCGTTCTGGTTCCGGTTCAGGTTCTGTGCATGCTGATTTAAGTTTTCTACCAAATCCGCCACCTGATTCACAATCTCCGTATTTTTGTTACAGGTATTGTATGTTTCGGTGGAATGAGCGGACATTTCTTCCATTACCGCGGAGATGGTCTGCACGCTCTCCACAATCACCACATTGGCTTCCGCCAAGTTGCTGACTACCTTATCCAACATACGGCTGTTTTCATCCGCATCCTTTGTGCTTCCCGCAATTTTCTCAAAGCTGGCTGCCACGGTGCCTGCGGCGTCGTTCTGCTTTGTATTATTGCCCATAAGCTCTTCTATGGCTCTCACTGCGATTTCCAGCTTTTCGGAAACATTGTGGATGACTTCCGTAATATTTACCGTTGCCTCCTGCGTCTGGTTGGAGAGATTGGAAATCTCCGTTGCCACCACCGCAAATCCTTTGCCCGCCTCGCCTGCGCGAGCCGCCTCAATGCTGGCGTTCAAGGCAAGAAGACTGGTCTGGCTTGCCACATTGGTAATTAACTCAATAATGGACTGCATATTTTTCATGTATTCTTCCAGCTCGCCGATATCGGAAACCACTTCCCTGCCTGCACGCTCGGATGACTCTACATTGTCCAAAAGTGTCTTTAGGCTGTTTTTTCCGTCCAGAATATTTTGATTGGTCTGTTCCATGCTCCTGCCAATATTTTTTGACACAGACTCTACTTTTTCAATATGCTTTTGTATCTGCTCCGTCTGACCCAACTGGTTCTGAATTGCCACCGCCGCGTCATTTGCGCCGGCGGACACTTCTTCCATGGCATTTCGTGTTTCATTCACTGCATTTCCAAGCAATGTCATCTGCTCTCTCACATCACCGATACCCACTGACATTTCGCCGGAGGTGTTCATAACATTGTTTAACAGATTGGATACATTGTCTTTCTCTTTGCCCAATTCGTCCATTTTCATCTTATTGATCCTGGTCATTACATTGGTGGCAACGCACAAAAAAACAGCCACAACCAACATCAAAATCACCCTAATTTCGTAGGTTGCCATCTCTCCCGGTCCAAATCCCACCGTCACTGCATGCAGGACAGCATAGAGTAAGTTTACCAAAAAGCCTCCCACGGAGAGAAACAGACAGTATCTTAAGTTAGAATACAAAGTCATCACAATATACAGGGGAATGATAAAAGTAAACGCGGTAATATCAGTAGTCGTAAAAATCACAAAAATATAAAAAATACTGTATCCCGTACCGATCACATATTGTATCATTTTGTCGGATTTGTTCTTCGCATATAAAATCCACTCTATCACTACAGGAATTGCGGCAAGTGCTGCAAACACAGCATAGTAGCCGATAGTTCTGTCTTTCTTTACCACCTCTACAGCATAAGCCAACAGCAGAACAGCCACCAATACGGAATGACAAAATGCCGCCGCTTTGTTGATTTCCATTCGTTCTCTTTCCATATTACTTACACACTCCTCTTCTTGTTCATTATATCATGTCATTTCACTCCATGGTATCTTATGTCCATTCGGACGCTTTCTGCCATGAGTATGGTTTCATTATATCACAAGCGTCCTTTAGCATACAAGAGGTTTTATTAAGATGCTAAAGTTTCACTGTAATCTGTTGCAAAATTTCTAATGAAGTGTTAAGATGAATATTGAAAGGAATAAGGATTCATATGGGATATATTGATCACAAATCAGAGGAATCTCTGGAAGATTATCTGGAAACTATTTTCATTTTAAGCAAACGGCTTCCCAATGTGCGCTCCATAGATGTCGCCGGTGAACTTGGGTATTCCAAGCCCAGCGTAAGCATCGCTATGAAAAAGCTGAAAAATCTGGAATACATTACTGTTTCGGAAGATGGTTACCTTTCTTTGACCAAATCCGGCCTAAGTCTTGCCGGACAGGTATATGAGTGCCATACTCTGTTAACGGACTGGCTGGTCCATCTGGGCGTCAACCCCGAAACTGCCGCCGCCGACGCGTGCAAAATGGAACATGACATCAGCGAAGAAAGTTATCGGGCTATGAAAAAATGTATTTTATCCCTGCTGGGACGGGATGCTTAATCAGAAACCGAATTTCTAAAAGGGTACGGACTTCTTCTGCGGCCCTACAGATTCTTTCTGATGAAAAATCCGTACAAGCCCCGCACGGTTTAACGCAACCATAACGCCGGGGATGAAAATCAATTGCAGAATGATTCCGGGAATGGCATTTACAAAAGCTCCTGCTAAAAACATCTGCCAGGTAAAAGCATTTCCCTTTATACCAAGCAGCACTATCTCAACGATTCCCCACACAATGCGCCCCGACAGCATGGAAATAATCATGCTGCGATAAAGCGCAATAACGCATTTCCACTTGGAGCGGGAATATAAAAGTCCAATCGTCAGCCCATATGTGGCAAGCTCAAACGCCATGGCAATTCCCGTCGGAAAAATCGGCGGCATGCCAAAAAGAAAATATCTTAAAACAGGCGCAACAAATCCCACCGCCAATCCATACTGCCAGCCACAGATAAGCCCGCACAAAAAAACAGGAATATGCATGGGCAGAAGCATACTTCCAATCTGAGGGATTTGTCCCGTCAGCCACGGCAGCGCCATGCACAGCGCCAGAAACATGGCAGCTAAAGTTAAATTGTAAACGGGGCTTTTCTTTGTATCCATTTCATATCTCCCACTCTCTTACAATGTATACTCTGCAAACAATCTTGCCAACAATTTATAATAATCCACAGCATTCCTGTTCCAAACCGTCTTTTTGCTCACGGCCTCAAAACTAAGAATTCCCGGAATTCCGTTTTTGTCCGTAAAGGGCACCTGCAATAAGGATATGATGCCCTGTTTTTTCAGCTTGTTGTAAAGTTCTTCATCCATAGATGAAAAAACGGCAATGTCATCCACTATAATAATTTTATGTTTTCTGCTGATACGGTGGGTCAAAGCCTCGTGGGTAATATAGGACTGGGTTTCCTCAATAATCTCCTGACTGGGTCTTCCCTCACCGGCTACCGCAACCACCTTCCCCGGTGTTCCCGCATACACGGTGATACGCTGAATGCCTAAATTCACCACAATGTCATCCAAAAACTGCTCCAGAGAATATTCTTCCGAACTATATACCTTAGTCATCAGCGCACAGACAATATCACCGATAGACATATTTCCCCTGTTGTTCAGGCGATTGTCCGACATTTTCATGCTCTTGATATCCTTGAGCGTTCCATGCTTTGCCTCATCAAAGATAATGTATCTGTTCCTGCCCTTCTCCTTTGCACGGTACAGGGCAAAATCCGCCAAAGTAAACAAATCCTCATAATTTGCTGCATCCTTGGGATAAGAAGCGCATCCGATAGACAGAGTGATAGCCGGTTTATTCTGCATATTGGGCGGAAAGGTAGCCGCAACCACATTTTTAATTCCCTCCAGATGCTCTCTGGTAAATTCCATATCATACACATCATGATAGATAATCATAAATTCGTCGCCGCCGATACGACCGACAATTCCGCTTTTATCCACTTCCGTCTCCATAATGGCGGCAACTTTTTTTAATACTTCATCGCCCACCATATGTCCGAAATTATCATTCACATGTTTGAAATAGTCTACATCTATAATACAGATACAGGTATTGGGACTCTTGTTTACATCAATCGCCTTGATGGCGGCGTTGGTGACTTCACCCTTTGCCAACACTCCCGTCAAAGAATCTCTCTCTATCTTCCTGCGTCCCCCCGTCAGACTGTTCACATTACCGTAATGAATATAGCCCACCGCCATACGGTATGCGCCGTCCTCATTAATTGCGCGTCCTCTGATCTGGGTAATATCAGCATCTATCTGTCCGTTTAGAATATCACCGCTTACATCCAGCTCCAAATCGTGCTTTCCGACTCTAAGCGCCGCAAAAAAACCGTCCAGCTTTTCGGTTTCTTCCTGCGCGCAGTTACCGCGGAAACGCTCTTCCAATTCTTCCAGCGAAACACTGCATATGGTCTGTTCCAAGCGGTTCCTGCTGTAAACATGAAAACGGTTTCCTGCTACATTATATTCAAAATAATAATCGTTATAAAGCTCTAATATGTAATTCTGGGCGTCCATACGGCTGTTCAAAAGCTTCATGGAATCCAAAAGCCCATCAGCCTGAATCAGCTTCAGCTTTACGCAGCCGCTGACATCACAGGGATAAATCTGCACCAGAAAATAGACTTCTTTTTCCTGCACATTCAGGAGTCTGATTGCAAAGCTGTCCTTCAGCATTCCTTCAATATACCTATACAAAATAGCCCTGTCTTCTTCGCAGACAAGCCTGTCAAAGGTATAATAATATCTCTTTTTAATGAATGCATAAAACGCCGTATCCGCAGAAATAATCTCGTAGCTGTTTGTCTGCACTATTACTTCTTGAATATTTGTATTATCCATTGTACAGTTCTCCCTTTAACATATTATACCTTAAATTGTTTCATACTTCAATACATTTCTCATATAAAACGGAAAACTGAAAACTAATGGACGAATTCTTCATCCCATACCCTGTCACACAGTTCCCTGCAATACGCCAGCGAAAAGGCAGAGTCCTGCTGTATAATGGCGTTCCTCTCCGCCAATTCTTCCGTATAATCCGACAACGCATACACCGTGACCCCATCCGTTCCCTCTTCCACATGGCACACAAGGGGCATCACACCGTAATCGGCAATTAGGACCCTGCCATCCTCCGCCCGTTCAAGGGTAACCTGAGCCATACCGCCCACCATGCGGTTCGCTACGCCTTCTCCCGTTCCCGAAGTCCAATTTACAAAGTTGCCCAGCGAATAATACACCAGCATTTCCAAACCCAGTTCCTCGTCAGTCACCCATTCTATGGGTTCTATCACATGGGGATGCGTCCCCAGCACCAAATCGGCGCCGTTCTCCAGAAAAACCCGGGTCCACTCTTTCTGCGCAGCGGAGACGCCGAGGGCATATTCCGTGCCCCAATGGGGACATACCACCGTAAAGTCCGCGATTTCTTCCGCTTTTTGCAAATCCTCCTCCACCCGGTTCTTTTCCAGCAGATCCACGGCAAAAGGCATATCCTGCGGAAGTGCGATTCCATTGGTGCCATAAGTGTAATTGAGAACGGCAATCTTGATTCCGTCCTTTTCATAGACATAGATGGTATCCTGACTTTCCTGACTGTCATGGATTCCCAATACACCGATTTCAGGATGATTCTCCTGCCAGAACTTCAGGCAGTTTCCAACGCCTCTCTTTCCTTTGTCAAGCGCATGGTTCGTGGCATGGCAGACCAGATTGAATCCTGCATCCGCCAGCGCATCCCCTATTTCATAAGGAGCGTTAAAGGCAGGATAACCCGATATGCCAAGCTCCGTCCCCCCGATAATCACTTCCTGATTGACCAGCTTTAAGTCCGCTGCCTGAATCTCTTCCCGCACATTGGCAAAGACAGCGGTAAAATCATAACTGCCGTCACTGCGCAGGGCGCTTGCTTCCACGGGGTCATGAAGCAGAATATCCCCCACCATGATCAGAGATACGGTGGGACGGACAAAATCTTCATCCTGTTCCTGCTCTGCTGCCTGTGAGACGGAAGCCTTGTCACCTTCCTCCGGCTCCGATGCCCGCGGAACGGAAGCCACAACCGATTCTTCCTCAAATTTTTCCTTATAAACATACGAAGCATTTTCTTCGATCCGCGTCCCGCATCCGGCAGTCATCAAGACTATCAGTCCCACACCGAGAAGGGAACGGATTTTCTTTTTCGTAAACATCCTCTTTTCCATACTAACTTTCTCCCCGCAATATCTGTTCCATTCCTTCTGCCCGCTCCGCAAACTGCGGATAAAAATCCTCCGTCACATCATATGGTTTCAAATAAAAAACATTTAACACCGCCAGACTCAAGTTCTTGGAAAGTTCCTCATTTCCGTTATTCTGCAAGAGTTCCTGCGCCATCCCCAGCAGATTGTGCCATCTCAGCAGATATTCCTTATTTTTTACAGGATTCGGCGTGTCAATCCATTTACTGACCTTTACCTTCGTATGAGGGCGCTCACACTGTCCCACTTGCAGAAAATAACTAAAATCTCCGTTTTCATAATACCTTCCCAGAGGAAACAGACGGCACAGATCCGGTCGGAACGCATGAATGCCGCATCTCCCGCTCGCATTCAGAAAAGCGCAGCAGTTTCCCTTTTCCGTCATTTTTAAATTGGGCAGTACCACGCCGTCCACCACATTTAATTCCACTTCCCTGTCTATCATTTCCGCAAAAGCTTTTCCCAGCCCCTTTTGCAGATGATAACTGTCCAAGGGAAACAGAATAATGGTGTTCACCATATCATGGCAGCACTTAGAACAGCCCTGACAGTCATTACAGCCTGCTTTCACCATATCTCCTGCCTTGTACAGTCTGCCGTCGGATATCTCCGCCATGTCCACATAACGCTTCATCGCAATCTCCCATTCTGCACGCTATTGTTGTTCGTCCAAAAATAACTGCACCCTGTTTTGTATGATTTCCACAGTCTCTTCCGCCGTCTTCCCACCATCCATATAATAAATTAATTCCTCATCTACAATCTGATAAACGGTGGAACTTCGCATTTCGGACGAAAACGAAGCCTTCTCCACCAATTCCTTAACTGCCTCCACATCCGTTTCCGCAGCCGCATAAACTCCATAGGACTCTCCGTCCAGATGCAGGGACCACCCGGGGATTTCTATGGGTTCTCCGTTCCCGTCACGCAGAAATTCCCACATTTCATTTTTCTGATAGCTCTTTATCATGCTCTTTTGCAGCATATCCTCAAATTCCTCCGCCATCGTAGGAAACGCTCCTGCAGACTCTTTTAATCTCTCGTTGTCGCTTGCTTTTTCAGTGAGCAGAAACTCTATAAACGCCCATGCTCCGTCCTTTTTTTCGCTGCCCGACCATATTCCGTAGGCATCCCAGCCGTAAATCCCATAGCAGGGGCTTCCGTCAGCCGCAGGGTATCCGATAAATCCCGCATCACCGCCCAATACCGCCTGACGGACCAGATAATCATTCATTTGGCGGATATCGCTGTTGTAGAACAATATCCCTCCATCCCGTACAAAGGATAAAATATCCGTGCCGGACACAGAATGGATTCCGGTATGATAGTCTTTTGCAAACTGCATGATATGCAGAAATTCCGGGGAATCAAAATGCGCTTCCCCCTTCTCCCAATCCGCAAAATAATCCAGATTTCCGTATACCGCCAAGAGAGCCAGAACCGTCTTTGCCTCCGCTTCCGTCCCGCTGAGATAACTTCCTCTGACGACCTCCGCTCCCCCGCCTGCAGCTACATAGTCCAAATATTCTTCTATACTCCATCCACCGGAAGCCGGAAGCGTAGAAGCCCTGCCCGTCAGCACATCCAAGGAAAAAGATGCGGGAACGCATACCAATACCCCGTCTCTTGTATGGCAGCGGAGCACTCCCTCCACCAGATCTTTCCTCTCCAAGCCTTTACCGTCTTCCAAAAATGAGGACAAATCCGCAAACAGCCCCTGATGAATGAATTTAGGCACATCCACGGCAGCAAGGGGAAACAGATCGGGACCTTTCCCCGTCGCAATCTCCGTTTCCATTCTCTGAATGCCGTTATCAACGCCGTACTCCTTGATTTCCACCTCATAATAAAAGCTGCGGCGGTTAAATTCTGCCACCTGATTCTTTAAATCGCTGTCTGCGGTAATCACCCCAAGCACCACCCGTTCTTTTTGGTCGGGAATCGCCGCTGCCTGCACCTTTGTGGTTAATGTCAGCGTATTATTTTCGTCCAGCACAAGTACAGAAGCAAAATCCGTTCCGCCTAACCCTTCCCGGGGCGGATTCCCCAGAGAAAAATTCATAAGAAGGGAGCTTCGGACCTGTTCGCCGTTCACTTCCACGCCTGTCCAGTCAAAGAGTTTTTCTGCCTCTTCTGCATCCATATGACAGGCATACAGTCCCTTGGAGCCTCCATAAAAAAGCCCGCTTTTTCCGTCCGTCAAGAGAAAAACATTCTCTTCCGTTTCCGGCAGGGCAAACAGCTCCATGAACGCTCCCGCTTCGACATCTATCGTAACAATCCAATTGCAGTTTTCTTTTTTTACGGCGCCATATACATTACCGTCCTTCACAGCCAGACTCTTTAATTCATATTCCGGAAAATCAAATGTATTGATCAGCTCCCCGTTTTGGTCCAATATCCACATTTTTCCCACAAGCTTATCCGTCAGATAAATATTGCCTTCCCCGTCCACTGCGGAGGGATGTGTATTCAGGTAATTTTCCGTAATCATCTCCTCACGCTTAAATCCTTCCAGACTTTCCGTGAGCATGATATCTTCTGTCAAATTGCCTTCCATATCTGATTTATAAAGGCGGTAAAAAACTTTTTCTCCCGAGGGAGCGCATAAAAAGTATAACTCCCCTTTTTCATTTGCAAAAAATCTTTGAATGTATTCTCCGCTCTCCTCCTTGCCGAATACCAGAAGATTTTCCGGCAGGGGAACACTCTCCGTTACCGATGCGGTTCCCCTCAGGGGATATGCACCGGACAGCGCATTGTCGGAAAACAATTCATCCAACGGCACACGGTATAATTTTACTGCGGCATCGGAATCGGGAGGCTGCATATAGTTTGTGGGATGATAAATATAATACAGCGTATTTTCAGTCATAACGGAGCCGTCAATCCACCCCATGCTTTTGCCCATTTCTCTATCCGGTATTTTCAACTTCTGAGTCTGGGGAACATAATAGCTGTCCCCTGCCTGATATCCAATCATAGCGTCGCTTCGCAGGGATTCTTCCTGACCCGGAGTTTCTTCCGGCGGTTCTTGATGCTTTTGTACTCCACAACCCGTAAACATACCGAATATGAGGATAAAAACGATAACGCCTATGCAATGCAATGCTATGCCATGCTTTCCCTTTTCCCGTCTGCCCATACCAATCTCCAATCCAAATGCATTCTTTGGTGTAAAGTTACACTCATCTCCATAATTCCGCCGCCCGAACGCTTAAATCATTTTCATCCTCTTTATGCTAACCGCAGCAGTCCCGCAGAGGCTCTAATCCGCATAATAAAGCTCTTTACAGGAAGAACCTGCCGTTTGCACAGACAGGTTCTTAGGATTACTATACTTATGTTATACTTATTTTGCTGCCATTTCAGCTTTTAATTTTTCGGTAAGGACAGGGAGAATCTTGTTTAAATCTCCCACAACGCCATAATCCGCCACATCAAAAATAGGTGCGGTTTCGTCCTTATTGATGGCAACAATGATATCGGATTCCTCCATGCCTGCCAGATGCTGGATAGCGCCGGAAATACCGATTGCAAAATATACATTGGGACGAACCGTCTTGCCCGTCTGTCCCACCTGTAAATCCTTGGGCTTCCATCCTGCATCCACCACTGCGCGGGAACAGCTCACCGTACCGCCGATTGCCTCTGCAAGGTCTTCCAAAAGCTTAAAATTCTCAGGGCTTCCCACACCACGGCCGCCGGAAACCAGAATTTTAGCGTCCATAATGTCCACGGTATCGCTGACAGCCTTGACAATCTCAAGGATTTCCACATATTTGTTGTCCGGGGTAAATCCGGGATTGAACTCTTCCACATTCGCCTTAACCCCTGCCTGACGCTCACGCTTCTGCATAACGCCGGGACGGACGGTTGCCATCTGGGGGCGGAAATCGGGACATGCAATGGTAGCAATGGTATTACCGCCAAATGCGGGACGGGTCATCAAAAGCTGGTTATGCTTCTGCTCCACATTGGGCTTCGGCTCTATAGGAAAATCACCGATTTCAAGCTGGGTGCAGTCTGCCGTCAATCCGGTATGGATTCTTGCGGAAACACGGGGACCTAAATCGCGTCCGATTGCGGTTGCGCCTACCAGAAAAATTTCCGGTTTATATTTTTGGATAACGGACGCCAATGCATGTGCATAGGGCTCCGTTCTGTACTCTTTTAATTCGGGGTCGTCTACTACGATAACCTTGTCCGCGCCATACTCGGCCAATTCATCCGCCAGACCCTTGACGCCGCTTCCCACCAATACGGCAGTCACTTCCGTCCCTAGAGCGTCCGCCAAATCCTTGCCCTTGCCAATCAACTCAAACGCAATGCTGTTAATTACATTGTCAACTTGCTGGGCAAAGACATATACTCCTTTATATTCTTCTAAACTCATCTCTCTACCTCCTTAAATAACATGCTTCTCTTTCAACTTGCCAACAATATAATCAACGGATTCCGCAGGGTCCAGCGTAACTTTCTCGCCTGCGCCCTTTCTCACCTTGTCGGAAGCCCTTGCAATCTGAGTAGGCGAACCCTTAAGTCCCAAATTGGAATCCTCCACATCCTTTAAATCAGCTCTGCCCCATGTGGTAATCTCTGCCTTGCAGGCGTCAAAGATTCCGCCGGGAGTCATATAACGGGGCTCATTCAACTCCGCTAACGCCGTAATCAGGCAGGGCATTTTTGCCTTTAATACATGATATCTGTCATCAAACTGGCGTTCCACCACAACACTGTCGCCCTCAATCTGAATCTTCTGGGCATAGGAAATTACAGGAATATTCAAATGCTCGGAAATCTGCGGACCTACCTGTGCGGTATCTCCGTCAATTGCCTGTCTTCCGGTAATAATCAAATCATAGTCAAGATTGCGCAATGCGCCTGCCAGAGTCTGGGAAGTAGCCCATGTGTCCGCACCGCCCAATACTCTGTCTGTCACAAGGATTCCCTTGTCGGCTCCCATGGCAATGGCCTCTCTCAAAATATCTTCTGCCTTGGGAAGTCCCATGGTAATGGCAGTCACTTCCGCACCGTACTCGTCTTTTAACCTAAGGGCAGCCTCTAAGCCTGCCTTATCATCCGGATTCATAATCGCCATCATGGCGGAACGGTCCAAAGTACCGTCGGGATTAAACTTTACGCCGCCCTTAGTATCCGGAACCTGTTTAATACAAACCACAATCTTCATTGTATTTTCACTCCTTACTTTTCATAATTTTTTAACCTACTTCAGTATAGCCGCTGAAATTACCATTCGCTGTACTTCGCTTGTGCCCTCGTAAATCTCCGTAATCTTTGCATCACGCATCATACGCTCCACATCATATTCTCTGGTATAGCCATAACCGCCGTGGAGCTGTACCGCCTTGGTGGTTACTTCCATGGCAACCTCTGCCGCATACAGCTTCGCCTGAGCCGCCTCAAAACCATACTCCTTCTGATTAGCCTTTGCCATCGCAGCCTTATAAACAAGAAGCTTCGCAGCCTCAACCTTGGTAGCCATATCAGCCAGTTGGAACTGGGTATTCTGCTGTGATGCGATGGATTTGCCAAACTGCTTTCTCTCCTTGGTATAGGCAATGCTTCTATCCAGTGCTCCTTCCGCAATACCCAGAGCCTGTGCGGCAATACCGATACGCCCGCCGTCCAGAGTATGCATTGCAATCTTAAATCCCTGTCCAACCTTTCCAAGCAGATTTTCCTTGGGAACACGGCAGTCGGTGAAAATCAACTCATAAGTTGCCGAACCGCGGATACCCATCTTCTTCTCCTTGGTTCCGAAACTAAATCCGGGTGTTCCTTTCTCCACGATAAATGCAGAAATTTCCTTTAACATCTTACCGCGCTTCTCAATCATGCCGGTCACTGCAAAAATGACATAAATGTCAGCTTCTTTACCGTTGGTGATAAAAATTTTGGAGCCGTTAATAATATAATCATCGCCGTCTAAAACAGCCTTGGTCTGCTGACCCTGAGCATCCGTTCCGGCACCCGGCTCAGTCAGACCGAAAGCGCCGAGCTTTTCGCCTTTTGCAAGGGGTACCAGATATTTCCGCTTCTGCTCCTCCGTACCGAAAGTCATAATAGGGTCGCAGCACAGAGATGTGTGGGCGGAAACGATAACTCCGGTGGTGCCGCAGACCTTTGACAGCTCCTCCACACACATTACATAGGTGAGAGGGTCGCAGCCCTGTCCGCCATACTCCTTGGGAACAGGTATTCCAAGGAATCCGTTCTTTGCCATCTTCTCTACGGTCTCTCTGGGAAACTTTTCTGTTTCGTCCACTTCCTGTGCCAGAGGCTTTACTTCTTTTTCGGCAAACTCTTTGAAAAGAGTCCGCGCCATTTCATGTTCTTTGCGTAAGGTAAAATCCATGATCTCATTTCCTCCATACTTTATTTCTTAATTTCTTATATTGCCTGCATTTTTAACTATCTGCATTTACCTATATTGATTCTTGTTTGCACTTACTGCCTCGCATAATGTTCACAATGTAAACTTTCTTCCCTTTTCTCACATTTTTCGCACAAACTTGCCAAATGTACCTTTTGGTTCACATTGTGAACGGTTCACTCTTTCTACTTACTGTAATCGTAGAATCCCTTTCCGGTCTTTCTGCCAAGCTTTCCTGCACGAACCATCTTGCGGAGCAGTGGATGAGGACGATACTTCGGGTCGCCGGTCTCATTCTGCAGCACTTCCATAATGGCAAGTACAATGTCAAGTCCGACCAAATCTCCCAAAGCCAGCGGTCCCATGGGATGGGATGCGCCCAACTTCATAGCCTCGTCAATATCCGCTACGCTTGCAATGCCCTCCGCATAAATACCGATTGCTTCATTAATCATGGGAATCAGGATTCTGTTTACCACAAAACCGGGAGCTTCCTTTACTTCAACGGGAGTCTTGCCGATTTCCGCAGCAATTCCTTTAATCTTCTCCACCAACTCAGCAGGAGTGTTCTCCCCCGCAATCACCTCCACCAGCTTCATCCTGTCTGCCGGGTTGAAGAAATGCATACCAATCATAGGTCTGTCTAAACCCGCGCCGATTTCCGTAATGGAAAGGGAGGAGGTGTTGGTTGCAAAAATGCATTCCGGTTTTACAATTGCCTGCAATTCCTTAAAGGTATTTTTCTTTAACTCCATATTTTCGGGAGCCACTTCAACCACTAAATCACAGTCCGTGCAGATATCCTTTAATCCGGTAACAATTTTAGCCGCGATTGCATCTGCCTTCTCCTGTGTGATTTTTTCCTTACCAACCAGAAAATTCAGGTTTTTAAGGATTTTTGCCTTTCCTCCGTCCGCAAACTCCTGCTTAATGTCACAAAGGCAGACCTCATAACCGTCTGTCATTGCAAATGCCTGTGCGATTCCGGAACCCATGGTTCCCGCACCGATAATACCTACTTTCATCTCAAATACCTATACCTTTCCGTAGCCTGCGGATTGTTGACAGCGAAAGGTATCTGCTTTCCGCCGTGTGCCGCCGCAGGCACAATATTTATGATTATTTTATCAACAGTTCTTAAAAGGCTCCTTCACCTTTTCCTTGTTTTTATCCAGGAAAAATGCCATTCCGTATTTCTGGTCTTCTGTTTCAAAGCAGTCGCCAAAAAGCTTTTCCTCTATTACGATTGCCTTATCCATGTCCACATCCAAGCCTTCATTAATGGCTTTCTTGCAGTTACGCACAGCTATGGGGGCGTTCTTTGCAATCGTTGCTGCCATCTTTTCCGCAGCCGGCATCAGCTCTTCCTGCGAATACACGGCATTAACCAGACCGATGCGGTACGCTTCCTCCGCTTTCATGTTGCGCGCGGTATAAATCATCTGCTTCGCCATGCCTGCGCCCACCAGCCTCGCAAGTCTCTGGGTGCCGCCAAAGCCCGGGGTGATGCCGAGTCCTGCCTCGGGTTGTCCAAACACGGCATTATCGGAACAGATGCGGATATCGCAGCTCATGGAAATCTCGCACCCGCCTCCCAGTGCAAAACCGTTTACGGCTGCAATCACGGGAATGGGAAAGGTCTCTATTCTACGGAATACATCATTCCCCTTTTTGCCGAACGCCTCTCCCTCTGCCTTAGTCAGCGTGCTCATCTCGCCGATGTCCGCTCCCGCCACAAAGGATTTTGTGCCCGCGCCGGTCAAAATCAGACAGCGCACCTCTTCCAGATTGACGGCGTCCAAAGCGGCATTCAACTCGTCAAGCACTTGGGAATTCAGTGCATTTAACGCTTTCTCGCGGTTGATGGTCAAAATGGCATAATCGCCTTTTTGTTCATATAAAATATAATCCATAGGTTCCTCCACATTCATCTGTTAATCTTCCATCTTTACAATGGTTGCGCAGCCCATTCCGCCACCGATGCAAAGAGTTGCAAGACCTGTCTTTGCGCCTCTTGCCTGCATCTCATACAGTAAAGTTACCAGAATACGACATCCGGAAGCTCCCACGGGATGACCGAGAGCGATTGCTCCGCCGTTGGGATTTAACTGCTTCTCCACATCAATGCCCAAATCCTTGCCCACTGCAACGGATTGTGCCGCAAATGCTTCGTTTGCCTCAATAATGTCAAAGTCTTCAATCTTCATGCCTGTCTTTGCCATTACCTTCTTGGTTGCGGCTACGGGACCGATACCCATTACCTCGGGACGAACGCCTGCAAGTGCCCCTGCGACATAGGTAGCCATAGGTTTTACGCCAAGCTCCTTTGCTTTCTCCTCACTCATAACCACAATGGCTGCCGCACCGTCATTGATACCGGATGCATTGCCTGCGGTTACAAAACCGCCCGGATTGATAGGACGAAGCTTCGCAAGTCCTTCCATGGTGGAACCGTGTCTGGGACCCTCATCCGTATCAAATATAACGGTCTCTTTCTTTTTCTTTACTTCTACGGGAACAATTTCCTCCTTAAAAGCGCCGTTCTTCTGAGCTTCCTCAGTCTTCTGCTGGCTCTTTAACGCAAACTCGTCAATTTCCTCACGAGTAAGTCCCCATTCCTCGCAGATATTGTCCGCGGTCTTAATCATATGATAATCGTTGAAAGCATCCCAAAGGGCATCTTTAATCATGGTATCTACCAGAGTGCCGTTGTTCATACGATATCCGTAACGGGCCTGAGGAATCGCATAGGGAGCCATCGACATATTCTCCATACCGCCTGCTACCACGATATCCGCATCTCCTGCCAGAATCATCTGCGCTGCCTGATTGACACAGTTTAGACCGGAACCGCATACCACATTCATGGTAACCGCAGGCACTTCAATGGGAAGCCCTGCCTTAATGGATGCCTGACGCGCCACATTCTGCCCCTGTCCTGCCTGAATCACGCAGCCCATATAAACCTGATCAACCGCCTCGGGAGCTACTCCCGCCCTCTTCAAAGCTTCTTTGATTACGATTGCGCCTAAATCTGCTGCGGGAGTGGTGCTTAAAGCGCCTCCCATGGTTCCGATTGCGGTGCGGCATGCGCCCGCCAGTACAACTTTCTTTGCCATTTCTTTCTCCTCCATAACTTTTTGTGGATTTCCTGCTATCTATCATTGTTATTTTTTTGTCATTTCCACTTGAAATATTGTATCATAGTATGGATTTATTTGCAATGGGTATCTTCCTGAGTCTTTTGCACCTACATATCTTCCGGAGCCTCTTGCGCCGTCAAATGCGCTTCCACCGCCGGGTCTTTGATAGAGGTAGTGCGCATCCACTCCTTCGTTCCCTCAACTTTTGCCGCAGGCTGGGTGTGTTTCGCAAGGAAACGGGTCAGGGCGTAAACATCAATCCATATCTCGTTATTGCTTTCTTTCTGGGATTCGTCAAAAACCAATTCCAATCCCCAGTGCAGATGTGTCACTTCTATATTATTAACATTTTCTTTTGTGCTGTAACCGGTATGTCCCATATATCCGATCACATCTCCCGCAGTGACAATACTGCCTTCCTCCAGTCCTTCCGCATAAGGGTAGTTCTGCCTGAGATGAGCATAATAATAATAACGCTTTTTGTCAAAACTGCGGATACCGATACGCCAGCCGCCGTATTGGTTCCATCCCAGCGCCTCCACAGTGCCGGACTCCACCGCCATAATGGGCGTACCCACAAGTCCCATCATGTCATGCCCCAGATGTTTTCTCTGATAGCCATAGCTTCTTCCCGCTCCGAAATCATCATAATGTGTATAGTCAAATCCTCTTGCCAACGGAAAATAGGCTTTCAATCCATAACGCCTTTGGTAACTTTTGTCGCCCGTTTCATCCGCACACTCCTCTTCATATTCCCCTACCATGCCTCCGAGGACAGCCTCGTATGCCTCCTTATAATAAGGATAATATTTTAAATCCTCCGTCAGCTTTTCCATAGTAGTTTTCCCGTCACAAATTTGCTGCGCCCCTTTATCCAGAGTAGTCAGCGCTTTCTTGTCAAAGTTTCCTCCGGTCTTTGCCGCCGTATACGCCAACAATTCTATCCAGTTTATGGCATATTCTTCGTCATGGGTCTTCACATCCCAGTCATATGCGCTGCATAACGCCTCATAAGATACACTGAAATCCACCCACTTGATATAATCCTTCTTTTCCCCTGCAGCATCCGCCGAAACTCCCACGCTGATAGTATCGTTTTCTATTTTTATGCCTCCGGGGAGCTCCTTTTCTAAAAAGCCTGTCTGTACCACAATAAAGGCGGCAATGATTGCCACTGCCGCCCCTTCTGCGATTAACGCCTTCTTTATTTTCTTTAAATAAGATGATGTATAGCCTCTCCCATAATATCCCATTCCGCCATGCTGTCTCTTTCCCAATCCGTTAATATACTATATGAACGCCATTGATTTTCTATGTCAAAACAGCATGTTTCCGGCTTTCCGCACCCTTACTCCTCCGGTTCGATCAAGCCGTAGGTATCGCCTTTTCTCTTGTACACCACATTAACCTGTCCCGTCTCCGCATTATTGAACACAAAGAAATTGTGTCCCAGCAGCTCCATCTGGATGCAGGCATCTTCGGGATACATCGGCTTAATATCGAATTTCTTGGTACGGACAATATTCACTTCCTCTTCGTCCATGTAATCATTTTCCACATACATCTGGCTGAAAGAACCGCCCGCCTGCTTTTTATCCACAATTTTGTTCTTGT
The DNA here is from genome assembly GCA_023665475.1 of Lachnoclostridium sp. Classification (GTDB taxonomy): domain Bacteria; phylum Bacillota; class Clostridia; order Lachnospirales; family Lachnospiraceae; genus Acetatifactor. The sequence goes on along the minus strand of JAMPEB010000008.1, from coordinate 10,144 downwards.
ATTTCTTTAACTGCCTCTCAATGATCTCCTCAACCAGATCAATGGATACATACATATCATTGCTGACCTGCTCGGAACGAATGATGCTTCCCTTCACAGGTATGGTCACTTCAATCTTCTGACGCTCTTTTTCCACGCTGAGCGCAACATGCACTTCCGTATCGGAATTAAAATACTTGTCCAATTTTCCGATTTTTTCTTCTACTGCCGCCTTTAAACCCGGTGTAACTTCAATATTCCTGCCAATGATAATAAGTTTCATGATAATCATCCCTTTCGGTTTGTTATTGTATAAAAATCATATCATATCAAGGGGTGTTTTGCAACAATTTCAAAAATTCTTCATTTGCATTTTTTTGTCGGAAAAAATATTTTTAGGAGAACTGCACAAAACACCTGTTCCCAAGTTTATCCCCTGCTGGGTTTCTTTTTTGGTTAAAAATCCGTGGATAATGTGCATAACTCGGTGTATAACTACCTTTTCCCGCATTTTATTTCTTTTCTATTTCTTTTTGATTTCCTCTTGCATTTCTCATTTTTGTGCAACCTACACAGAATTTCTTGCTGTATGTGTTTTTTATGATAATCACAATATTTTGACAATTTATCCGGTTTACGGGAAACTATGCCTCTTTTTGTGATTTACAATTTACAAAAAAGACTGCCGCTCCATGCGACAGTCCCTTTCATAAAATTGTCCGTGTTTAGAAAATTCTTCTCACTGCCAATATCTTCTTGTAATCCGCCCGGGAAACTATAATACCCGTCTTTGCGGTAGAAGCATGGACAATCTGGTTGTTTCCCACATAAAGTGCCACATGTCCGGAATAACAGATCAAATCTCCGGGCTGGGCGTTCGCCAGACCATCCACCGCATAACCCTGCGTCCTGTCTGCGGACGAAGAGTGGGGCAGGCTCACGCCAAAGTTTGCATACACGCTCATGACAAATCCGGAACAATCGGTGCCGTTGGTCAGACTGGAACCTCCGTATACATAAGGATTGCCTACAAACTGCAATGCATATTCCACTACGGCAGTACCCATTTCGCTTCCGCCTTCCGCCACAGTGACCGGCGTCGCCGGTGCGGCTGCGGGAGCATTGTTCTGCTGTGCTTTAGCAGCCTTTGCCGCTGCGGCCTCCCTTGCTTTCTTCCTCTCTGCGGCTTCCTTGGCAAGTCTCTTTTCTTCTTCTTCTTTCGATTCCGCCTGAACAAATTCCGTATGTAATTTCACATAATCCGTGGATACCCAGCCTATGCCTTCTTCCACATCTACTTTCACCCAGCCCTCCGTTGCGTCCAGAACCACCAGATCGTCATCCAACGGAACCAGTCCCAACACGGAAGCTTCCAGACTGGGCTCTGTACGAACCTTCAAAGTGGTGGTGGTGACAGTAGCGATTCGGGTGCCCACTTCCTTTGCCAGATCAACAGCCTCTTCACCTGTCACGCAAAATTCGCCTTTCACATAACCCGTTACGGAACCGGACTGTATTTGATACCAGCCGTTTTCTTCCGAAATAAAGGTGCCTACGGATTTATCATAAAGCTTACCTATGATTTCTCCTTCTTCACTGGGCATGTTTCTCACATTTACATAATGACTGACCTGAGCTATCACAAGATTGCGGAAGGTTTCCTCCTCGGAAATCTCCTGTTTTATTGATTTCATAAGTTCTTCCGGAAAATCACTCTTTGCTATAATCGTCTGGATCTGTGCGTTTTTACTTTTATCCGTGGTGATATCTTCTAATCTGTTGCCCTGTGACATAGCAAGCGAAACGCCCCCGCTGGGCAGTACGGATGAAGCGGATGCTTCTGCCTTTAAATGCATTCCCGAAAATGCAAGAACCGCAGTCAATGCGCATGCACTAACTCTTACGGATGTACGAATCATAATTTCCTCCTAATATCCTCTTCTATCTTTAAGTATCTTTATCGGTTAATTTTTACATTTGTATTTTTAATTATTACAACTTTATTACAACTGTTAATAAATATATCACTATCTCTTTCATTTGTCAACTCCCCGGCATTTTTCGCAAAATATGCAAGAAATCTGTATTATTCCGGTATTTTCACACTATATCTTGTATTTTTGCAATAAAAAAAGACCGTTTTTACCCGGTCTTTCCTTAAATATTTTTTAAGATTTTTGCAGCGCACAATACTGTGCAGCAGCGGAAGCCGCATTCGCTCCGTCCGCCGCCGCTGTGATAATCTGGCGCAGGGGCTTCTTTCTCACATCCCCCGCCGCAAAAATGCCCGGCCTGTCCGTTTGGCAGTCCTCTCCCGCAATCACATATCCGGCGTCATCGCACGCAACCAATTCCCTTACAAGCTCTGTATTGGGAGAAATGCCCACCGCAAGAAACACGCCCGCAAGGGGCAGCCGCTTTTTCTCCCCGGTCTTAACATGCTCTATGTCTATGGACTCCACCATATCCTTTCCGTTTATCTGCTTTACCACATAACTGTACAGGATTTCCACATTGGGCAGTTTTTCTATTTCTTCCTGCAATATACGCGCCCCTCTAAAAGTATCCCTCCTGTGAATCAGGTAGACCTTTTCACAGCATCTTGCCAGATACACGGCGTCCTCCAACGCTACATCGCCTCCGCCTATTACCGCTGCCGTCTTCCCCTGATAAAAGGCTCCGTCACAGGTGGCGCAATACGACACTCCCTTTCCTGCCAGCTCCTCTTCCCCCGGCGCTCCAAGCTTCGCATGCTGCGCGCCGGTAGCCAGAATCACTGTTCTGCTCTCCAAATCCTCCTGTTTGATATGCACTATTTTTTTCTCGCCCAACTCTTCAATGGAAAGCGCCTTTGCCGTTCTGAAATTTATTCCCAGCCTGTCCGCATGCTTCCGAAACAATACGCCCATGTCAAATCCGTTTGTCATAGGCATTCCCAGATAATTATCCACCTCATATGTGTTCAACACCTGACCGCCGCTCATGGCACTGCTTTCCAGTACCAAAAAATCAAGTCCCGCCCGTTTTGCATAAATTGCCGCGGAAAGCCCCGCCGGACCGGAACCGATAATAATTAAATCGTACATATTAATAACCATGCTCCTTTCTCAACCTGCGAATTCTTGACAACGAAAAGCACATGCTTTTTGTTGTATGTGCCCTCAAGCACAAATTGGCGTGTGAAAAATTTATTTTTCACACTATCCTCCTTGATTCTACTCTGCGGAATCCCAAATCCGAAGCCCATAAATTGACTTATAAAAAACACCCGTATAATGCGAACTTTGTTCCCACTGTCGCAGTGAGCTGATATGTGATATAATGTCCCTAAAAGGCAGTTTGGATATTTGATGGACAAAACCATCTATTCTGCCCAAACGGAGGTATAACCATGAATCCCAAAACCGTTCTCATCACCGGCGCATCCCGCGGAATCGGAAAAGCTGCCGCCATAGAATTTGCGAAAAACGGCTGCAGGCTCTATCTGACCTGTCAGTCTTCCATGAACGCCCTTCGGGAATTTTCTGCCGAACTGGCTGCCGGATACGGTATCCAATGTACTCCCTTACAGGCGGATATGGGCTGCTATGAGGATGTGGAAAAGGTATTTGCACAGCTTACGAATTTAGATATTCTCATCAACAACGCCGGCATCTCCTACATCGGGCTGTTGAGCGACATGACTCCCGAAGAATGGCAGCAAGTCATGAATGTCAACCTGAATTCCTGCTTCTATACTTCCAAGCTTGCGATTCCGCTTTTTTTGAAAAAGCATCAGGGCAGAATTATCAATATTTCCTCCGTATGGGGCAATGTGGGAGCTTCCATGGAAGCTGCCTACTCTGCCTCTAAGGGCGGAGTAGGCGCTTTTACCAAAGCTCTTGCCAAGGAGCTTGCCCCCAGCAATATTCAGGTCAATGCCGTTGCTTTCGGCGCAATCGACACTTCCATGAATTCCTGTTTCAGTGAAGAATCCATTGCCGCCCTCATAGAGGAAATTCCCGCAAACCGTCTGGGTACTCCCGCAGAAGCCGCCGAAATGATTTATCTGCTCTCTCAGGCTCCCGCCTACCTCACCGGTCAGGTGATTACCATGGACGGCGGATGGATATAACCGCAGTTTGGCATATCAGTCAATTTCATCCCTTTCAAACAATGCATAGGGATTTCCGCCGGGCGCCCTTTCGTCAATAATCTTCTGCCTTTCCTTGTCCGAACGGGCATCCCTGTATTCCATAATGATATGCTCCCGTTCTGTCTCCGTAAGACCGTTCATACCTTGGCTTTCATCTAAAATCCTGTCATTCAAAGCCACCGCAGACCCCATACCGTAAGGAAAAGCTGCGGCCCCATACATACCGAAACCTTCCTCTGACATTCCGTTAATATCCATAATTTTACACACTCCTTCTAATCAACAATCCATATCCAATGGGATTTATCCCAATGGGATTTATCCCAATGGGATTTATCCCAATGGGATGCATCCCAGCCATTTATAGAGTGCGTATTTCTTATGAAATTATTCTGCCAAAAATTTCTCGGCAGAGTCCAGACTTTCATAGCCGTACAACTTTGTGCTGACTGTCATAATCTCTTCCGCCAGATTGCCGCCGCGCTTTGCGCATTCCACTACATATCTTCCATATAATTCCAGCATTTTATCGGAATAGGTGCTGATTTCTCCTCTTAAATAAGTTTCATAAGAGGTATTGTACAAATTATCCTCATAAGTATGGATGCTTCTGGCATTGTCCGCAAGTGCAGGATATCTTGCGGAAAAATTCTCCATCCAGCCCACTTGCAGTTTCACGATTTCTTCAATAATAGCCTTCTTTTCCTCCGACAATTCCGGAAAATTGCCCTTAATCCGCTCATATTCTTCCCTTGCCGTGCTTTCCATCATCCGCCCATATTTTTCCGTGATAAGGTTATGCCCTTTTTGATATTCTCCGGAAAAATCATATAAGTATTGCAATAACATGGCTCGGTTCCATGTCAGATACTGGCTCTTCCTCATAATGGAAAAGGTTGCCCAATCATTCTGGCAGCTTGCCCTGCCGCCCACATTTTTTACTTTGTCAAAGGCTTCAAATTCCAACGCGGCAATTTTTTCCACCAATTCCTCATTACTATATTTTGAAAGTGCGGATTTCTGCAAAAGTTCCGGGGTATGGGCGTCCAGATAGGGCTCGATATCGCTGATAAAATTTCCCTCATAAAGTTCTTTTGCCAAAAATGCGCCTATCTCTTCCACCAGTGCGCAAATCCTAAGAGTGCCATCCTGTGCGTGGGCATCTTGAGTATAGGTATTTTGAGTATGGGTATCTTCTGCACAGAATGCGGAGCTTGCTTTCTGCAGACTTTCCAGTAAATCCGCCAATTCACTTCCGCCTTTTAAATTCTGTAAACTTTTATACAGCCACTTATCATGGGGCGGATAAACTCCCTCTATATAATGTTTCAGCTTCATTGCCTCTCTGATGCAGTCCCACAGCATAAGAGATGCCGTCAAATCATCCCCCCGCTCACACATACGCTTGTAATTATACTGCCCTGCCTGAGAAAATTTCGCGGCGCTCTCCGCCAGCTTAAGATAGTGTACCGGCTGGGGAGAGCCCTGCATCAGTTTTTCCCGGAAAGCGGTAAAGATACCTTCCTCGTCCCGGAAGACTTCCCCGTTTACCGCTGCCGCCAGAGAAGCATCCTCCACCCTTGCGTAATCAATCTCCTCATAGCAATCCGTCCCCAACAGCCTTTGATAAAAGGCAGAAATCTTCTGCACGCCCCTTCTTCCCATTCCCTGAAAGCTTTGGGTGCGCTCAACTCCCTGAAAGCTTTGGGGCAATTCCTCATATGCCTGCTGCAGGGCTTCTCCAATCTGCTCATAGGTTTCATCCGTCACCCACATACAGAAGTCCGGTCCAAAATCATGGTCTCGGGAAACGGCATCGTCAAATCCGAAACAGTCGGAGCCTTCCCCCACAAGCCCCACAGCAATCTTATCCCGATAGTCCGGGAATTTTTCTTCTATCATGGGTCTGCCATAAGTTTCATAATACTCCCTGCCAAGAGCAATCCCCTTTTCCCCAACACTTTTCTTATCCGTATCTGTCCGAACTCCTGCTGCCTTATCCGCGGCTTCTGCCTTCTGCATATCGCTTTTTGCCGCTTCTCTGCAGGCTTTCACATTTTCTTCCAATCGGTAATAATAATCGTTTCTGCCCAGATACGCTTCCATAATATCCATAGCTTCTTTAAAAGCGGCTTCCGCAGCGGCATAATCGCCCTTGCGGTAATGATATGTCCCAAGCGCGGAAAGCGCCGCCCCGAAATGTGCATCCCTCACTCCCTGCTCTCTAAAACTCGCAATCGCCTGATCCGCATAATCCCGCGCCTCCTCCGTCTGCTCCAACTGCATACAGGTGCTCGCCAGATTGGTATAAGTGACTGCCACTTCAAAATGGGCATCCTGCGCCATCACAATAGGGAGCGCCCGCAACAGACTCTCCTTTGCCCTCACAAAATCGCCCATCTCCTGATACAGCAGACTCAAATTGTTTTCAAGACTTGCCGCCAGCATATCATCCGGCGCAAGCAGCCTGTCATAGATTTTCCTCGTTTTCTGATAACATTCCAGAGAATCCTTAAGCCGTCCCCCTGCCCGATAAGCATTTGCCGCATTTAACAAAGTGGTGGCATAAGGAATCGTGTCACAAAGCCCCATCTGCTCCGCCAGAGCAAGCGCCCTTTCCGCCACCTGATAAGACTCCTCCACCCGGCTAGTTTCCCTGTAATATCCCAGAAGCTCATTCAAAAGCTGCAGCAGACTGCTGTTATCCTGCTTTTCCTCCACCGCGGCAATGGATTCTTTCATGAGTTGTTCCGCTTCCGGTCCCCTGCCCTCATCATACAAAGTATAGATTTTTTGTAAAATATCATTTATATCCATGTTTATACCCCTGTCCGTCCAAGCATATATATTTAATATTATATCACCGAAACCCATACATAAACAAGGGGATTGCAGATTATGTTTATTTTGCCTGCATTTTCTTAAGCGGTTTTGACATAACCACTGCCAAAGCGCCTAAAATAACCGCTTCCACAGCAAACACAAAGAACATCTGCCAAAACAGCGCCGATAAAGCCTTCACATCATCCATGCGGTACAATGTTTCCGTCACTGCCATTCCATACAAGATGCCCACCAAGGCTGCCGCAGGAGTAATCCCCATTCTGCGGTCTTTCTGCATAGCATCCCGAAGGGACCAGACAAAGAGAATCGTTTCCATAATCACTACTGCCACTATCTGATAATGCAGAAAAGGACCTGTCTTATGCAAAGCCATTCCAAAGGGTCCTGCATCCGCTTCCAGCCAGAACACAAGGCAAGCGGATAGCCCTATGATATAAACAATGCCTAAGACAGACAGGACAGCAGCAGCCATGTGCATTTTTCCTTTTTCCCGATACTTCTGCCCATCCTTTAATAAAAACAGCAAAACCAGTATTACCACCGGCGCAATGCTTCCGTAAACCTTAAGTTCCACATCCCAATACCGAACCATGCACCAAAGCGCCACCAGCGCTGCCACCAAAATACCTATCAGATGAACCAGCACCTTTTTGTCATAATAACGGCGCATTTTTTTCATATGGTCCATCTCTTTTAAATGAATCTGTCCCGCTTCAATTGTCGTTTCCCTCATACCCTGCACATATTTAAAGCAGTCCACACATTCGCTAAGATGCGCCTCCACCGCTTTTTCGGAGCTCTCCGAACAAATATTTTCCAGATAAGACGGCACCAAATCCCTCACAATATCACAGTTTAATCTAATATTTTCGTCTTTTTCTTCTTTTCCGCTTATACTCATAATCATTCTCCTTTCCCATTCTTTTTTGTCTTTATCAGCATTTCTTTTCCCCGGTAAAAATTTACTCTTGCCCAATTTTCGCTTCTTCCCATCACCTCACCAATCTCCTTAAAAGATAGCTCCGCAGCCGCCCTCAGATAAATGACCTCCCTCATCTGCTCCGGAAGCTTCTGCAATTCTTTTAGCACAGACAAAAGCTCCAAGCGGTTGATAGCGGCATTCTCCGTGGGGGAATCCTGCGGCGGAGAATGCACGGCACTTGTCTTTGGGGTTACCTCTTCTTGGAAATCCGACAGTACCTCATGCTTCGTTTTTGCAAGGTGCTGATAGTACAAATGCTTTGCAATCTGGCAAAGCCAAGTGGAAATTTTGCAGCTTCCGTCGTACCGGTCCAGGGATTGATACGCCCTTAGAAAAGTTTCCTGCATCAAATCCTGAGACAAATTGGCGTCATGACATAACGACAGTAAAAAGTGATACACAATTTTACTGTTTTCCCTATAGAGTTCCTCTAACAAATTGTCTTCATAATCCCTGCGGAAACTTCCCATGTTCATCTCCATCCCGTCTTCAACGGCTCAAGCAGCCAATACGAAGAACGCCGGTTTTGCGTTCTTCGGTGTGAGAAAGGTTATGCTATGCATAACCGTAGAATTTCTTCGCGAAACAGCCTATGCTGTGAGCGATTAGAAATTCTTCTCACACTTTTATCCGTTTCAGAACCGTTTCGTTACAATTATTTACAAAAATGCCCCGTGGAATTTTCCACGGGGCATCCTGTTTGTTAAATCATTCTCCTCAAGTTCCATCTTCTTTACAGATATTTTTTCAAAAGCTCCGCCTTGTCCGTTTTCTCCCAAGGCAGATCAATATCCGTGCGGCCAAAATGTCCGTAGGAAGAAGTCTGCTTGTAAATGGGACGGCGGAGATTCAGCATTTTGATGATGCCGGCGGGTCTTAAGTCAAAGTTCTCCCGCACAATGTCTACCAACTTATCATTGGCAATTTTACCGGTGCCAAAGGTATCCACCATAATGGAGGTAGGCTGTGCCACGCCAATCGCATAGGACAACTGAATCTCGCATTTCTCCGCCAAGCCTGCCGCCACGATATTCTTTGCCACATAACGCGCCGCATAGGCTGCGCTTCTGTCCACCTTTGTGCAGTCTTTTCCGGAGAAAGCGCCGCCGCCGTGGCGGGCGTATCCGCCATAAGTATCCACAATAATCTTGCGTCCGGTCAAACCGCTGTCACCGTTGGGTCCGCCAATCACAAAACGCCCTGTGGGGTTAATAAAGAATTTGGTATTCTCATCTATCATATCCTTCGGAAGCACCGGGTCAAACACATATTTTTTGATATCCGCATGAATCTGTTCCTGTGTAACCTTTTCGTCATGCTGGCTGGAAAGCACTACTGCCTCAAGGCGGAAAGGTTTTCCGTTCTCGTCATATTCTACGGAAACCTGACTTTTGCCGTCCGGTCTCAGATAAGGAAGCGTGCCGTTCTTTCTCACTTCGGTCAGTTTGCGGGTCAGTTTATGTGCCAAAGAAATAGCATAAGGCATCAATTCTTCCGTCTCGTTGGAAGCATATCCGAACATCATTCCCTGATCTCCCGCTCCGATGGCATCTATCTGCCCGTCGCTCATCTGAGATTCCGTTCCCTGCCCCTTTGCTTCCAGAGCACGGTCAACACCCATTGCAATATCTGCGGACTGCTTATCCAAAGCTACCATCACCGCACAGGTATTCCCGTCAAATCCCTTTTCGGAGGAATCATATCCAATGTCTGTCACCGTCTTTCTGACAATGGCGGGAATATCAATATTTGCCTTAGTGGTAATCTCTCCCATTACCATTACAAATCCTGTGTTGGTACAGGTCTCACATGCTACCCGGCTGAAAGGGTCCTGCTCCATGAGAGCGTCCAGCACGGCGTCGGATACGGCATCGCAGATTTTGTCGGGATGTCCTTCGGTTACTGATTCTGAAGTAAATAAATGTTTTTCCATCGTTTCGTCCTTTCTATCCCATGTCCGAATTCCTATCCGCGTTTTGTGACACCGCTGCCTGACACACGGAAAATCATTCTTCCATGGAATGATAAATGTAATAGCATATAAAATAAGAAAAATCCACTTGCAAGAAGCGGATTCTGTCTTTTGATACTGAAATCCTCTTATTGCTCGATAAACTTATTCGCTCAGGGGGGCACCTTCCAATCAAGGGGTTGCCGTGGCTTCATCGATCCTATGTATCTCCACCAACTCTGAATAAGAGAAA
>JAMPEB010000007.1 GCA_023665475.1 Lachnoclostridium sp. | reverse complement strand
CTCGGTCATCCCCTGCCACAGGATTTCTTCATTGACATGGATTTGTACCAGACATTCGACACTATCAAGCACATTAGGGTTGTATTCTTCCCTTGCAGTGTACTCTTCCACAGTAACATCCAACAGAGACCCTTTTGGCTTACCAATGTCATCTCCAAAGATAATGGTATGCACATAGCTCCCCGGAAAATACTCTTGTACCTCTTGCTCTAACTTCTGGCTTATTTTCGATGACACAGCGCTTTTCTCATAATTATAACTAATTACCCCGCTACTCTCATATCCAGATAACTCTGCCTCAAAAACCACCTCCCTGTTACTCTCCGGCGAGCATACCGCCCAAAACCGTAGCTGGTTTATTTCTTGTACTCTATGTATGATAAATTTCTCCCCGAATTTCATCTCCAATGCTTCTGCTGCAGCCTTTTTCATGGCCGCTTCATCCGGCTTTTTTCTACTGTTCTGCTTATAATGAAGAAGCAACAGAACACCTGCCACCCAAAGAATTCCTACCGCAAGCATAATTCCTGCCACTATAGTGACAGCCCTTTTGTTGTCCTTTTTTGTTGTCATATCTATTCTCCTCCGCTTCAAGGCACCAGTTTCCAACCTTCGCATATGTTCCCTTCCGCTACATCATCAATGAACTGCTTTGCACTCTCCTGTATTTTGAGCCTGTCATCGGAAAGGTTATCTGTGTAGCCCAATATAGTTCCTCATCTGTGTACATTGCCGTCCCCTGCTTTTGTGTCTCACTCATCTCAGTTTCCTCCCCTTCTTAACTCTTCATACTCTTCATATGTGTCAGTAATCTTCCCTGATACATAGGCAAGCCTAAAATCATAACATCCTGATACAATATCCTTATATTCCCCCCGTTCCTCATAATTTGTCTTAAAATACTGTTTGCATTGCTGCATCTTTCCGGAATCAACATAAGTAATATGTATGCTAACATCAGGAAACATCCCTGCTTTCACCTTATCCTGCAAAATTTCTGAAAAATATTGATATTCCGTTTCTATATTGTCATCTTGCAAGTCGTCCTGAATCACATGTATGTTTGCACAATAACTGTCCCTCGGATATCTCTCTGCAAACATTTCAGGCGTAGCATCAGACGCCTGCTCAAAACTCAAATAATTACTTTGTCTTGATAAATAACCTCTGGTAGTGTGAATATAACACTCGGGAAAAAGCTCCTGCAAATCTTCTTCCAGCTGTTGGCTGATCTGATACGATATGATGCTTTCCAGATAGATATCACTATAGATTCTGCTACAGTCATCTGCTAATTGTGCCTCAAACACCATGGTCCTGTCATTCTCTGGCGCACAGGTCACATAAAGGGTTCCCCCGGAAGTCCATGATGAAAGCACCTTGACTTCACAACCGTATTTTTCTTTTAATGCCTCCTCCGCCTTATGGATTCTGCTACTGGGAGAAATAAAACCGCAGCCTGCAAATGCAAAGCAAAGAACAAAGAGCACTGCTGCGCTTGCCTTTATTTTATTGTTTATTCGCCGCTTCCACTGCTTCCTCATTTCTCTCCCCTCCTTAATGCCGCATATTCTTCATATGTCCATGCAAATTCCCGGTTAAAAAAGCATTTCAAGCATAGTTTTTTATCACTCTCTATCTTATCATAATAATCCTGCCAACCCTGATAATTTGTCTTGAAATACTCCCTGCACCACTCCTGCTCTTCGCTGTCTACAGGATAAATCCAGACATTCATTTCAGGAAACCATCCATCATCCAGACTCCCTAAGATTTCCTCTGAAAAATATTGGTATTCCGCCTCTAAATCCGCATTCTGCAGATTTTCTTCTTTGACATGCACCTGCACAAGTACTTGCAAAAAACCTGCTTCCAAATCAGTTGGGTCATATTCCCCATCATAGTCCAGCACATATTCTTCCATGAATTTGTGCAGCGTAAGCTCGCGAATTTCATCACCATTAAGGATTGCAAAGCCAAATGCAACCACATGTACATAACAATCAGGAAAAATCTCCTGCATTTCTTCTTCCAGCTCTTTACTTATCTGAACCGAAACTTTCCCCTCATCATAATTATCACGCCCAACTCTTCCCTTTTCCTCCCCGTCCTTATTCTGTCGTCTGTCTATCCATGCCTCAAACACTACCTCTTCCTGCGATTTGGGAGAACAGGTTACAAAAAAAGTCTGATTATATTCTTTCACTGCCTTATGTATGATAAATTCCTCCCCATACTTTTCCTTTAAGGCATCCGCCGCAATTTCCTTCATGACAGCATCATCCAACTCCCTGAGACTGTTCCCACTGCAGCCTGTTGCACATACCATGCACAAAACTGCCACAGCCAGCGTTAGCCATGCCTTTGCTTTCATCTCAGTTTCCTCCCCTTCTCATCTCTTCATATTCTTCATAGGTTACATCTATTTTTCCGACAGGACGACCATGCTCACAATAGCTAATCCCCCAATCAAAACTTTTTGAACCCACAATATCCTTATACGCTGCATCCCCCTCCCAGTCATTGCTTTTGAAATAATTTCTGAGCCGACTTTTCTGCTCCGAATCAACATAATAAACAAGTATAGTAAGCCTAGGAAGTTTCCCATTTTCCATCTCCTCCTGCAGACTTTCCGAAAAATACAGGTATTCTTTTTCTATCGTATCCGACCGTAATTTCTCCTTCTCTACATAGACCCTTACTGCAAAATCAGCTCTCGGATATCTTTCTATATACATTTCCGGCGTAACTGACTGAATATCACTAAAGCCCAAATAGCTATCACCCACATTATAGTCTCCTTGAACATGGACATAACAGTCAGGGAAATATTTTCCCAGCTCCTTCTGCAACTTCTCGCTTATCTGAAGCGACACTACATTACTCACATACCGATCGTTCCAGATTTTTCCAATATCCTCAGAAAATCTCAACTCAAAAACCACATTACGGTTATTTTGGGGTGAGCAGACTGCATAGCTGTCGCCGGAGCTCCATGTCTGATGCACCACAAACTCCTCCCCATACCTTTCCTCTAGCAGCTTTTTTGCCGCCTCCTCTCTGGAGGTACAGCCACCCAGCAGAAAGCAGGCTCCCAGCAACACGGCTGCCAGCATTTTCTTCCTCATTCTCCTGTTTCCTTCCATCCGCATCACCGCTCCCCCTTCCTTAAATCCGCATACTCCTCATAAGTCTTGGAAAATTCTTCGCCACAATACAGGTTCAGGCAGATTTTTCTGCAGCCCTCCAGCTTATCATAATAATCTTGCTCTCCCTGATAATTTTCGTGAAAATACTCCCGACACCACCCTTTCGTTTCCTCATCTGTATAATAAATCCATATGGTCGCCGGGGGAAAGCTGTCCTCCGCCACCGCCTTCTGCATCCTCTCTGTAAAATACCTGTATTCTGCCTCCAAGGCATCTTTCCCGAGAGTGCTTTCCCCCACATGGATTTGTATTAGGATGTGCATATACTTCATCGGGTCAAGTCCTATATCCCTATAACTTTGCATATACTCCTGCAAGGTGCAGTTCATGCGGTCAATATCCTCACCTCCGGCTCCAAAGACTACTGCATGGACATAACAGTCAGGAAAAATCTCCTGCAGCTCTTCTTCCATCTGTTGGCTTACCTTCGCTGCCACTGCCCCGGTGCCTATGCCGCCTATGCTACCCTTTTCTTCTCCATCCTTCTTCCAGGTGTCTACTTGGACTTCAAAAACCACATCTCTTTGGTTCTTGGGCGAACATACTGTCAGGTAAGTATCTTTGGTAGTCTCATACACCTTATGCACCACAAATTCTTCCCCGTATTTTTCCTCCAATGCCTTCACAGTAATGTCTTTTATAACAGCATCATCCACCTTGCCGGAAGGATTTGGGCTGCCGCAACCCGCAAGCAGAGCACAGATCATAACCAGCGCTATTGCCATCCGGGTAAACCGTTTCTTCATAAAAAGTCCTCCTTCATTAAGCCTTTCCTAATCGTACTTATTTTATAATAAATCGTATTTTTGTGCACTTACTGTTATATATTTTTTAAAATAGCTATCTCCATTATTGTACGCCACCTGTGCTGCCCAACACAGCTCTTCATCCGTGTATATTTTCTCATTTTGCTCCTGTGTATTCCCCATTTTTACATTCCTCCCCTTCTCATCTCTTCATATTCTTCATAGGTTTTGCTTACTTTTTCATAGGAATAACCAAACCAAAACTCATAGCATCCTTCCGCTACTTCACTACTGTTTCCCTGACAATTTTCCTTAAAATACTTCCTGCAGTTTTGCAGTTGGTCTGCATCCATATAGTATATCTCAACAATATCTATATTAGGAATTTTACCTGTTTTAATCTCTCCCTGCAATGTTTCGGAAAAATATTGGTATTCATTTGCGATACTCTCATCCCGCAAAGCTTCCTTGTCAACATACACATCCACACAACATCTTTCTCGAAGACATCTCTCGGCATATTCTTCCATCGTAAGATCCCGGACATTGTCAACATTCAAATATCCTGTCTGTATACTAACATATGTATTTACATAACAATTAGGAAAATATTCCTGCAGCTCTTCCTCCAGCTTTTGGCTGATTTGGGCTGCCACTACACTTTTCCCATAATTTTCGCTGTAGATTCCTGTCCCGTCCTTGTATGCTCCGATTTCAAAGACCACCCTGTCGTCCGCTTTCGGGGAACAGGTTGCCGCATAGGTATGCCATGACAAGCTCCAAACTTCATGCACCACAAACTCCTCCCCATACCGTTCCTTCAAATCCTCCTTTGCCATCCTTTTCATGCTGGCATCGGAAAGGAAAAAACTCTTCAGGTCTGAGCCGCAGCCTGTCAGCAGGATACTTGTAGCTAACAGCAATATTATCGTTACAGCTTTTTTCATCTTTTTACATGATTTTCTCTTCACTCTGTCAGTCTCCCTCTCCTGCTTTCCGGTACTCCTCATAAGTCAGGTTGAACTCCCTTCCGGGATATCCCATCCGAAATCTGCTGCATCCCTCCAGCATATCATAATAGTCCGACCCGCCCTGATAATTTTCCTGAAAATAATCCCTGCACCATTCCAGTTTCTTTTCATCCATGCCGTATACCCAGATGATGGCGGCAGGAATTTTGTTCTCTGTCACATCTTTCTGCAGTTCTTCCGCAAAATATCGGTATGATTCCTCGGTCATCCCCTGCCACAGGATTTCTTCATTGACATGGATTTGTACCAGACATCTGACATTACTTATTCCATCGGATATGTTTTCAGGTTTTTCCATATACTCTTCCACAGTGATATTCAGCCGGGAATCTGCCGATTTATCTAAATCTCTGTTAAAAATAATGGTATGTACATAACACTCCGGGAAATATTGCTGCAGCTCTTCCTCCAGTCTCCGGCTTATTTTCCATGCCACAACACTTGCCCCATAATTATAACTAGAATAACTCACTTGGCTTTCTTCATACCCGATTATTTCTGCCTCAAAAACCACCTCTTTATTACTCTCCGGCGAACATACCACCCAAAACTCCCGTCTGTTCTCTATATAAACTTTATGTACAAGAAATTTCTCCCCGAATTTCATCTCCAATGCTTCTGCTGCAGCCTTTTTCATGGCAGCTTCATCCGGCTTTTTTCTACTGTTCTGCTTATACTGAAGAAGCAACAGAACACCTGCCACCCAAAGAATTCCTACCGCAAGCAGAATTCCTGCCACTATAGTGACAGCCCTTTTGTTGTCCTTTTTTGTTGTCATATCTATTCTCCTTATATACCGCTCTTTGCAAAAAAAGGCTGCACAAACTCACGCTAAAAGTTTGTGCAGCCGAACCATCATGACATTGCTTTCCCCTGCATTCATGACTTCATGCTTTGCGTCCATTTATCACTAAATGTTTGCCCTTTAACAATCAACATAATTCCCTTAACATATTTTATGATATGTTATTTTGGGGCATGTGTCAATTATTATTTTCATTTAATGCTACATTTATCGTTCATCCTTTAACATCTTTATATTATACCCGTTTTCCTAAAATGTCAATATGTATATTTTAATTTTCATCAATTCTCGGATTGAAAATTTTTAATTTTCAATCTTCCCCCTTAAAATAAACCGCATCAGCTACCCGGCTCTCAAAAACCTTCACATACCTGTCCACTCTTGCAAGGTAATATGCTCTCACCCAAGCCCACTCTTCGTCATTTTCCAGATGGCAGCATGCCTTTCCCTCAAACAAAAGTTTCAGAAGTCCGCCAAACAACTCCGGCGAAACCTCTTCCACATCCTGCTCATATGTCAGAAACAGTTCGGGGCAATATTTATTTACGATAAGCGCACTGAAATATAGTATAAAATGCCTTTCACTGTTATGAATACCCAATATACTCCTTAAAACGGAGGAATACAGGTAAACATCCCTGTCATATATGGAACGCAGCAAAGCATACACCGTTCCCAGCTTATGGCACAGCTTATCTGACACAAACCAATCCGCTACATCCCTGACATAACCATAACAATGAATATCCGCCCATAGGTTTTTGTCCCACGCCGTGTTATAATTTGCACAGAGAAAATATTCCATCAGGTTTATGACATCCAGCGGTTCTCCTTCCCTCTCTTTCAGTTTATACACGAAAATATTGTGGTCCTTCAGTCCTGTGGGAATCACATTTACGATTTCCTCGATGGCAGTTCTTTCAAAATGCATCTGATTCTCTAAAATCCTCTTTTCTTTCCTGCCGCAGCCTCCCTCCAAATCCGAGAATACCGGCTGGTGAGGAAACAGGAAAATACCGAATCTGCCCTTCAAATTTTGATAGCATACCTGATATTTCTCATATAGGATATTTGTCTTATTTATCATCCGCAAGGATACCGTTTCTTGCTGTATGTATTGATTTACAAGATGACCCTGATAAACAATTCCGGCGCCCTTATAATACAAATCCGTTTCGGAAAACCCGCCCCTTTTTGAGTAAAGAGGCATGATTTTCTCAGGCAGTACGATTTCATGCACCTTTTCCCCCGTAATATCATATACCGGAACCGCGTTCGTCCCGGGTGTCATAAGCCGATAATTCATCCCCCGTCCCCCTGTGCTCCCAAAATATCAATATCTTATTTTATTGATTACTATTGTTCCGTCAACGAAAAGTCCGGGGCGCTCAGAGTCAGATTGGGATTATAGTAGGGGTCGCCGCTTGCGAGAATCTCCGTCCAACGCTTCTTAAATTTCTCGATTTCTCCTTGGAAACGCCGGATTTTTTCGGGAGTGTCCTCGTAGCCTCTGGACTTGGATTCATAATGGTGGAGCTGGGCATAGGGGTTATAGACCACCAGCTTGCCCAAGGCGCGGACTTTTAGGCAGAAATCAATATCGTTGAAAGCCACCTCAAATTCCTCGGTCAGTCCGCCCACTTCCCTGTAAAGGCTGCGTTTTACCATGAGGCATGCGGCGGTGACGGCGGAATAATTCTGGGCGCAGAGGATGCGCTTCTGATATCCGGCATCGTGACGCCCGGCGCCCACAAAAGCGTGTCCCGCAACGCCTCCCAGACCTACAATGACGCCGGCATGCTGTATGGTGTCATCCTCATACCAGAGTCTTGCCCCCACAATGCCCACATCCTCCCTCATACAATAGGACAGCATTTCCTGCAGGCAGTTTTCATCCATCATCTCCGTATCGTTATTGAGCAGCAGAAGGTATTCGCCCTTTGCATACTGCTCCCCGAAATTGTTGATACGGGAAAAGTTAAAGCTTCCCTGATAGCGAATCACCGTCACATTGGGACGCTTTTCTATTTCCTCATAATAGCGGAATGTCCTTTCCTCCGTGCTATTGTTTTCAATCACAATAAATTCATAATTCCGGTAAGATGACTTTTCTTCAATGGAATCCATGCATTTTTTCAGGTCTTCCACATGGTCTTTATTGGGAATCAGTATGGAGACAAGCGGCGTCTCTTTCCAATGATAAAGGGTATGGTACATCCCCAAATAGCCTGCATTTTCCACCACAGCGGGAAGCCCCAGGCGTTTGTAATGCGCTTCCAGCGCCTTTCTGCCGGCTTCAAAGGCATATAATTTGCTTTCCGGATTGGATGCCGTGGACTCCATGTGGCAGCGCCAATGATACAGTATCTTGGGGATATGATAAATTTTCGCGGCCTGCTCGCAGCAGCGCAAAATAAAATCATAATCCTGCGCGCCGTCAAACTCCGGTTTCAGGAGTCCCACGCGCTCCAAAAGTCCTCTTTTTACCACAAACATATGGCAGATATAATTCAAACTCCTCAGATAATCCGGATTAAAGTCCGGCTTAAAGTTCGGTTCAAAATGGGTTTTCCCGGACATGTCAATCTTGTCTTCATCCGTATATAGCACTTCCGCATCCTTATGCCGCTGCAATGCCTTGGCGCATTCATACAGCGCATTGGGAGCTATCAGGTCGTCATGGTCGGCAAGAACCACAAAATCCCCTGTGGACATTTCAATTGCGGCATTGGTGTTGCCGGCTATGCCAAGGTTGTCGGAAAGCAACTGATAATGTATCCTCTCATCATTCCCCGCAAAACGCTTAACCGCCTCTTTCAGGGAATGTTCTCCGCCGCTGCCGTCCGCAAGGCAAAGCTCCCAATGCGGATAGGTCTGGGCAAGAACGGAATGTAAAAGTTCTTCCAAATAAGTTTCTTTCGTGCGGTACAGGGGTATCACAATACTAAAGGTGACAGGCTCCTGAAAATTTTCCCGCCTCTGACGCTCCAAATGTGTTTTGGAAGGCTGATGCCTCTTATACCAGGAAGGATAATCCATGCGGGTATGAAACTTTGTAAATTGGCGGACAATGCGCTTTATGGTATTTTTCCAGCCCTCCCTGCCCAGATAAGCGGCAAAGCGTTTCCAGATGCTCACCCTTACGGTACGCTTTCCCGCCTTGGACACGGAGGAGCGGAAAGTCGTCACCTGTCCACCGCAAGTAAAGCGGATTTGAAAGGATTTCGCCGCATCTGCCGGGAATTTAATCTGAAAGCCTGCCTTAATCACATCCCCGCCAATACTCTGATTGGCGGTGCCAATGGTTTGACCGGCGGCATCAACGGCTTGATCGGTGTCTTCACAGATGGGCGCGGTATCATATTCATACATGACATCCTGCCTGTAGGAACGGGTGATACTGCTTTCTATCACAGTTCCTTTTCTGTCCAGAACCTGAATCTCCACGGCTCCGCTTCCCAACGCCCAGCCGGTTATATGCACGCTGCCGTCTCCCAGAAAGCAATTTTCAATATTATAAAACAAACTCAAAGAATTCTTTTCCGAAGACCGGCTCATATCATTTCTCCCTCCTAAAAAAATGGCGTAAGCCTCTTGACCGCGTCCGCAATTTCCTGCGCCACGCCCAAGGGCAGGAGCGACACCTCCATCTTGACAGACAGCTTATTTTCTGCCTTGGGCGACAAACTGTCCAGCATAATGTTAATGTTGGGGTCCTCCGTGGGAAATACAATCGTGGACGGTCTGGCAATCCTGCCATTTAATAACAGATGTTTTTTATCCAGCGGAACCGGTTCCTCATTAAAGGTAAGCTCTAGGATTTTTACGGCACAACTGTTAAATGCAGGGTCAATGCGGAGCATTTTCACATTTCCGTCCACCTTAAGGGTAAGCTCCGCCGTCCTGCCGTCCTCATATCGGGGCTGTATCAGATAGGATTCCTCCTCTTTATAACCTTCGCCCCTGTCCTCGTATATCTGGATGCGTTTTATTTTTTCCGACTCCCAATACTTTTCCAGCCATGTCTGGGGCACTGCCACCCTGTTGCCGATAAGTTCCCTCATCTGGGCAAGCACCATATGTCTGCCGGACACAAAGCTCTGAAAGCCCCTCTCCTGTTCCCGGAACTCTTCAGCCTCCGCCTCCGTAACTTCTAATTTATCCAATATCAAATCAAGATTTAACTTGTTCCTTTTTTCATCCTCTAAGATGTAACAATAGATGGCGCGAAAAGCCAATTCTCTGGCGTCAATCTGCTTTCCGAAGGTCCATTCATAATCAATTAAAGTCCATTTATCCCCGTTCACCAGAATATTAGAAAAAATCAAATCATAATCCGCCACGGGCGATTCACCGTTGTACCCGATTCTCTCCATATATTCCTCAAAAAGCTTAAGAAACCCCTGCTGGTCATCCTTTTCCAGACACCGGTCCATCAATTCGGACAGAGGCGTACCTTCCACAAACTCAAATTGGATGTAAGTCTGCTTCTCATCCTCTATCAGCTCGCAACGGTTGATTTCCAGTCTGCCGCCCCGATATCTTTCCACCAGCTTCTGATAAGCCGTCTCCATTTCTTTGATATGTTCCGCCGCATCATCGCTCATGGGGTACTTTCTGACGCAGAGCTCCCCCTCCGGGTTCTTTCTGATTTCCGTTCGGATGGCATATTCCGGCGCCCTGTCATTGGAATATTTTTCATATTGTATATCAAAATCTTTTCCGATAACCACCAAAAAGGAATTGGAAAACAGGTCAAAAAGCCCGTCCTCCACAATGCCGTCAAAGGCGTTTTTTTCGTCAAACAAAAGCATTCTGTCCCTGTCAAAATTTCTGAGATTATTGGACAGTTCGCCCTTTCTTGGCAGATAATCGTCACTGTACAGGGCAGTCATAAACTTATAGTCCGGATAGGGATAATAAAAATGCGCCTCTTTTACCCCGCAGGCGTTAAAGATGTTCTGAAGTCCCTTTTTGCTGAAAGTGCGGACGCCGTCTCCCTCCGCATAATTCTCAATGCCGGAAAACCAAGTGCCCAAATGGTCTTCCTTGCACCCGGCAAAGTATTTCAATCCGTATTTGTTCTCAATGGCAATGATGATTCTGCCTCCTTTTGCCAGATGGGGCAGGAGAATCCTTAAAAAATCCTCAAAAGGGGTCTCTCCCCCGATATAACTTACACCGTACTCAAACACTCCTATCAGGCAGATATAGTCAAAATCTTTTGGCAAATCCGGCTCAATATCCTTAAAATTCCCTACATGAATCGTTATATTTTCACATTCGCTATGCCTGTGGGCATTAATCAGGCTCCGCTTTTTGGACAAATCCACACAGGTTACGCTTCCCGCTTTTTTCGCAAGAACCCCCGTAACCGCTCCGCAGCCGCTGCCCACCTCAAGCACCTTGGCGGACTTATCCATGGGAATCCATTCCGCAATATTCTCTCTCAGTCCCGACAAATGATAGAGAACCGGCCAGCTTCTCCGCTCCTCTATCACCTTGGCATATTCCACTGCGGAAAAGTCTCTGGCAATGCCCAGAAGTTCATCCTCCACATCACCGTCGCAATAAAAATCCTCCCCGGGATATCTGCCGTAATCCAATGTCACTTTTCCGATTTGTTCTCTCTCCTGCATGAAATTTTCCTTTACTGTCTCGTAATAACACTTGTTATTTTACTGTAACCTCAGAACCCATATCATAATACCCCACGGTGTCCTTGTCGGAAATCACCGTCAGGCTCATCACATCATAAAGCCTGTGGTACACTTCAAAGGTATCGCCGTTATAGCCCGTAACCCCCAGAGAAAGCAGATATTCGCCTCCTTGAAGGCTCATTTTCTGCGTAAAAGTAATTTCCTTTGTCTCTCCGGCTTTCACACTTTCCAAAAACGCTTTCTCAATCATGGAATTGGTTCCCGTAATCTCCGTACCCTTTGCGTTTTTAACGGAAAAAGCAAAAATCGGAGCCGGAAGGGATTCCTTAAATTCCACTCTCATGTACAGGGTAAAGCTGCTTCCCTTCATCACTGCCGCCGTCCGCACTCCCTGCTCGTCCGTCACATAATACTCCGCAATATGTGCCTGATTTGTGCCGTATTCCAGCGTTTGGGGATTCAGGCTTCCATTTTCTCCCTCCAAAGCTTTTCTGGCGGCTTCCCGCAGTCCGGGGTCGTCCAAAAGCCTGTCCTCCTGACTTTCCGGCATCTCATACTGTCCCACCAGCACACGCTTATAGGCGTCTATCATTTCCTTGGGTGCGCCCTCTCCCAGCATAACGCCTTTATTTAACAAATAAACCCTGTCACAGTATTTGCTGATGCTGCTCAAATCATGACTCACAAAAACGATGGTTTTACCCATCTTTTTAAATTCTTCAAACTTATGATAGCATTTTGCCTGAAAGAATACATCTCCCACGGATAAAGCTTCATCCACGATGAGGATTTCCGGGTCTATATTAATGGCAACGGCAAATGCCAGCCGTACAAACATACCGCTGGAATAGGTTTTTACCGGTTGATATACATAATCACCGATATCCGCAAACTCAAGTATCGCAGGAAGCTTTTCATCGATTTCCTTTTCGGAAAATCCCATCATAGTGCCGTTTAAGTAGATATTCTCAATGCCGTTATACTCCTGATTAAAACCCGCTCCCAGCTCCAACAGCGCCGAGATGCGCCCGTCCACCAGAACTTCGCCCTTTGTGGGATTTAATACACCCGTGACAATCTTTAAAAGAGTGGACTTGCCGGAACCGTTCGTGCCGATAATGCCCACGGTTTCCCCTTTACAGATACTCATATTCACATCCTGCAGGGCATAATGCAGCTTATATAACTGCTTTTTTCCCAAACCGAAAGCATCCTTGATACGGTCCTTCGGCTTGTCATAGAGCTTATAGATTTTCTGCACTTCGCTTACCTGAATGGCGATTTTTCCCTTATCCTTGTCCTGCATGCTATTCCTCCATGTCAGAGCAGTTTACTGCCGCATGTTTTCGTTTTCCGTATTTTTCACAACCACAGAGTCCTTATCGTACCATGCAGCCACGGACTGATTTTCCTCCGCATCCGGATTCTCATCCAAATCCCCCATGCACAAAAACCATGGTCTGCACTGATAGGGGGCAAACACGATATCTTTCTCATCACTGTGCAAAAGTTCCAATCTCTCCCGGTATTCGGCATAAAACTGAACCGCTTCTCCCCTATGCAGATAATAGTATGCCCCATATGAGGAATAACAGCCTGCCTGATTGGGGGAGCGCTGGAAAATCACAAACATGGCGGCTCCCACCAGCACATAGAACCACCAGACCGCTATACCGTTCTTTGGAGCGTACTTACCCCTTCTCTCCAAAATCCTTTTTAACCATCCCAACCAATACACTTCATTGATCAACAACAATATCTGCCAGGTAATCTTTACCGCGTTTAAGGTTCTGCTAAGACCGGCATGCCCCATGGAATACAAACTTGGCGTAAAGCCTGTGGCATACAGGCAAAAAGATCCTACAAGCACAAGCCCCGGAAGCTTGAAAGCAAAACTGCTTTTTCCTACCATATGCCATATCAGAGGCAGCAGCAAAACCAAAAATGCCACCGTTATCCATCCCGTAAACAGCCAAGAGTGGCGAAAAGCTTCCGAAAAAGACCGCAAAACCGCCTGCACGGGTGAATAGCCCCAACCCTCATAAGAAGCCGCCCTTACCTGGTTGCCGGGAGCCGATACATTTTTATAAAAGGCAAAAGCATACACCCCAGCCGCCGGGAGATAGCGCAGAATCTTTTTCTTTTCCGTCACAAATGCCAGGCCCCCTATGATACAGAGAACTATCAGTCCCTGCAGGGCGGTGACATAATTACTTCCTCCCGCAAGCAAAGCCCCCGACATACTGAGCGCTATAAGCAGGATTCCCTTTACACTCTTTATGGACTTTTGCCCCCACAACTTGACCAATACCGCAATGAGCAACATGCAAAAGGAATGCATTCCCACATAATGCACTCCGCCGTTATACCAATAAAAGCCCTGCTGCGCCGTATAAATCAGCTCAATCACCATGATTACGGAAATAATCTGCGGGCTTAAGGATGTCCCTGCATCCACATGAAGGACATTTCCAGTCAGCGCGCCGGTTAAAAGAAACACCGATACCGCAAGAAGGAGTATCAAAAAAACCGGTCCCAGAAAATATCGGGATTCTTCCCAAATAACAGGTGTTATTGCCATAAAAAAGGCGGAGGAAAAGGTTCCCTGCCATGCAAACCATTGCACTCTGGCACACTCCCACGCCCCCTTCAAGGCTCCTCCTATACCCGGCTCTCCCGCCATAGCCGCCTTGGCAAAACTGCCATAATTAAAATCATCATACCACGGAACGGCATACGCCGCAAGCCGAAGCAGGGGAATCAGCAAAAGCAAAAACGCAATCACCGCGCCTATATTCACCACCCGTAAAGCCGGCTTCCATGTAACTATTTTCTTCCTATCCATCTTCACCAAAACGCTGCCTTCCCATATTTACAGTACATCCGCAAAATGCACCTTCAACCGCTTAAAAATCAATGCCCCCAGACCAAACAGCGCCACTGTCACCAGCCAGAAGTACATCGTGGAAAAAAAGTCCTGAAAAAACCATTCCCGTTCATAAATGGCGCTTCGATAGCCGTTTACAATATATACCAGAGGATTCAGCTTGAGAATCGTCACTGCCCATTGCGCCTTGATGGCGTTAATATCCCACAAAATGGGAGTCGCCCACATGCCGAGCTGTAACACGATATTGATAATCTGAGACAAATCCCTGAAAAATACGACGACCGCACAGGTGATATAGCTCAGTCCCAACACAAAAATAAACAGACAGGCGCTGTAATATACGATTTGTATGGTATAAATACTTGGATAATAGCCATAGCCTATTGCCACAAGCAAAAGAACCATGGCAAAAAAGACATGGATAAAAGTTGCTGCGATTACCTTGATAATGGGCAGAATACTGATTTTAAACACTACCTTCTTCACAAGGTAATCATATTCCAACAGCGCATTGGTACCATTATTCCACGCCTCGTTAAAATAAAACCACGGCACTAGCCCCGCCGTCAAAAACAGTACAAAGGGCACATCCCCGCTTTCCCTCTGGTTCGGAAAAATAATTCCGAACACTATATAATACATGGCAATCGTCACCACAGGCTGCATCATCGCCCACACCGCTCCCATGTATGAGCCTGCATAGCGCTTCTTAAAATCATTCTTGGCAAGCTTCCAGATAAGATGCCTGTTTTGATACAATTCCGCCGGAAGTACCATGAATTTGTCATACCACTTGTAAAAAATAACACAGGCGGCGAGTATACCCATGCAGGACGCCAGTTTCTTGGTAATCTCCTGCCCGGGGTCGGCCCCCGGATTATCGTGGACAAGGATGATGACCGCCACCGTCAATGCCAGAAGCATAAACACTGTGATAACTGTCTTTTTATTCAGTTTGTGTATGCCAGTTGTGTTTTCCATACCGGTCCTTCATCCAATCTGTTATCATTTACCGCAATTCTTTAAAAACGCAGGTCTTTAAAAACATAGTTCTTTGAGTCCTCCCCACTTGGTGTCCCTCTCGGACAAAATCAGTTCCGTTCCTTCCGGAATCGGCCATTCCACCCCGATATCCGGGTCATTATACATGATTCCTCCCTCATCTCCGGGATGATAAAACTCCGTGCATTTATAGAAAAATTCTGCATAGTCGGACAGCACCAGAAAGCCATGGGCAAAGTTTTTGGGCACAAAGAACTGTTTCTTGTTCTCCTCGGACAAAAGCACGCCAAACCATTTTCCGTATGTGGAAGAGCCCTTCCGCAAATCCACCGCCACATCAAACACCTCGCCGCGAATGACCCTCACCAGCTTGTCCTGTGGAAACTGTATCTGGAAATGCAGCCCTCTCAGCACTCCTTTTTTGGAAGCGGACTGGTTGTCCTGAACGAAAATCTCCGGAATTCCCGCCGCCTTATAATCCTCATATTGATAGGTTTCCATAAAATATCCTCTGGCATCCCCTCTCACCTCGGGAGTTATAATCTTAAGCCCCTCTATCTCACAGGTCTCCACCGTTATCTTTCCCATTGTCGTCCCATCCTTTCCGGCATAAACAGACTATGCCCCGTCATTTAATAATAAGCGATATCCAAATCTACATTTCCCTTGATGCCGTCTACCTTACCCTTGGAGGTATGCTGCCACATCTGATAGTATCCCTGATACAGAGGAGTGCTGCGGTACTCCGCCAGCCAGATATAATAAGCATCCAGTCTGTTCATATCCAGATTATTATTATACCAGTTGCGGCTTGCATAAACTCCCCCTCTGATGCCTGCATTGCTTACGGTACGGCAGAATGCTTCACAAACCAAGGTTCTCGTCTCCTTGTCCAGAGAATCCGCCCTGCCGCTGCCTCCGGCGCCCTCCGTATCGATAAAGATAGGGTAATCCAAAGAATACTCCCTGACCAGCCTTAACACTGCCGACGCCTCTTCCACAGCCTCCACCTCATTGACCGCCTGTGTAAAGAAATATACGCCGACTTTGATTCCTGCCGCCGTGGCGCCCTTCATGTTGTCCTCAAATTTGGGGTCCTGTACGATGCTTCCTGTCACGGAGCCGCGGTATCCGGCACGGATAATGGCAAATTCCACCCCTTCCGCCTTTACCTTATCCCAGTCAATGTCTCCGTTCCATTTGGATACATCTATGCCCACATGGGCATTTCCCGTAGTCGGACGCAGATTCTGCATTTCACTTCTGTCCGCATCCGAAAGAGCGTCCTGCTGCCTTGTATCCTCCGCCTTGGCGTCCACCTCGTCCTCAGTCTTGATTAATAAGGAAATATCTTCTATTGCCAGATACTCCACCTTGTCCTTTACCCGGACCTTGGTTTCATTCACGGGCACACGATATCCTTCTATGGGCTGAAGCTGCAGATAATATTCTCCTGCGCTTAAATCCCCGATATAGATTACGCCGTCCTTGTCCAAATCCTTGTATTCGCCAAGACCGTCCAATTTCACAAAAAAGCTTTCTCCCGTTACTGGATTACCCTCCGTGTTTACAATCTGGACACGCAAGTCCTTTTCGATGGAAGTAACCATCAAAGAGAGCCTGTTTGCCTGATTCTTTGCCGCTTCCAGCAATGGATTGATTTCCGGGTCAAAGAAAGAACTGTCCTTCAGAAATGCAGACAAATCATTACTGAGCTGACCGCCGGAGCTTTGAGCGCCATCCTGTATTGTCCCCGTTTCCTGAGAGGAATCGCCTCCCTGCTGATTTTTCCCGATTTTGTCGGAATTGGTATAGAATACCAGAATCGACACCAACAGGATAACGCCAACCGAGCCCAATATTGTCAATCTTTGCAACTTAGAGTCCATCTGCTACCTCTACTAAATATTTTCCGTAATTTGTTTTCATTAAAGGTTCCGCAAGCCGCAATAACTGCTCTTTGTCAATAAATCCCCTTCTGTAGGCTATCTCCTCTATGCAGGAAATGTACAGCCCCTGTCTCTTCTGAAAAGCCGCCACGAAATCCGCCGCATCCAAAAGAGCGTCATGATTGCCTGTATCCAGCCACGCGAATCCGCGACCCAAGGTCTCCACATAAAGACTTCCCCTGTGCAGATATTCGTTATTGATGCTGGTAATCTCGATTTCTCCTCTGGCGGAAGGTTTTACATTCCTTGCAATCTCCACCACATCATTATCATAAAAATACAGTCCGGGCACTGCATAATTACTCTTGGGCTTCTCCGGTTTCTCCTCAATGGAAAGAGCTTTCCCGTTCCCGTCAAATTCCACCACCCCGTATTCTCTGGGGTCACGCACATAATAACCGAAAATAGTGGCGCCTTTCTCTCTGGATGCCACTTCTTTTAACACCCGTGAAAAGCTCTGCCCATAAAAAATATTGTCCCCGAGCACCAAAGCCACTCTGTCATTCCCTATAAAATCCGCTCCTATGATAAAAGCGTCCGCAAGCCCTCTCGGCGTCTCCTGCACGGCGTAGGAAATTTCCATTCCGATCTGGCTGCCGTCGCCCAGAAGCTCCTTGAAAACAGGTAAATCCCGCGGGGTTGAAATAATCAATATTTCACGGATTCCCGCCAGCATCAATGTGGATAACGGATAATATATCATTGGTTTATCGTATACCGGCATAATCTGCTTGGAAATCGCTCTTGTTAACGGATACAGTCTTGTCCCGGAACCTCCGGCAAGGATAATGCCTTTCATAGTCTTTCTTCCTTCCTATATGGTTTTCACACAAGTTTTTATACACACCGAATGGGAACGATTTGCATCGTTCCCATTTTTCTTACTTTTCGTACATTTCCTCGTAATACTTCTGATAATCGCCGCTGGTTGCGTTTTTCATCCAATCCTCGTTCTCAAAATACCATTGAATGGTCTTTCGGATACCTTCTTTAAACATGGTTTCCGGCTCCCAGCCGATTTCCGCCCTTATTTTATCCGGCGCAATGGCATATCTCCTGTCATGCCCCTTACGGTCCGTAACATATGTGATCAGATTTTCCGAAACATTTGCCTTTCGCGGGTCATCCTCCGGCAGCATCTCCTGCAATGTCTCCAAAATAATATTTAAAATCTCGATATTCTGCTTCTCGTTATGTCCGCCGATATTGTATGTCTCAAAGAGCTTTCCCTGCTCCTGCACCATATCGATTGCCTTGGCGTGATCCTCCACATAGAGCCAATCCCTGACATTCTTACCGTCACCGTAGACCGGAAGCGCTTTTCCCTGCAGTGCATTGTTAATCATCAGCGGGATAAACTTCTCCGGAAACTGATAGGGACCGTAATTGTTACTGCAATTGGTAATATTTGCCGGAAAGCGGTAGGTGTCCATATAGGCTTTCACCAGCATGTCCGAGCTTGCCTTGCTTGCGGAATAGGGACTGTGGGGGTCATAAGGGCTTGTCTCATAGAAGAAAGCGTTATCATCTTCCGGCAGGGAACCGTAGACCTCATCCGTGGAAACATGCAGAAATCTCTTTCCCTCTTTAAAACTGCCGTCGGGAAGCTCCCATGCCTCCTTTGCGCAGTTTAACATCACCGCCGTTCCCAGCACATTGGTCTGAATAAACACTTCGGGATTGACAATGCTTCTGTCCACATGGCTCTCCGCCGCGAAATGCACCACACGGTCGATATCGTTTTCCTGAAAAATCCTGCGGATTGCCTCTTTATCACAGATGTTAGCTTTCACAAAAGTATAATTATCCCGCTTCTCCACATCCTTTAAATTTTCCAAATTCCCCGCATAGGTCAGGGCGTCCACATTGATGATGCGGATTTCCCCGCCGTATTTTTGAAACATATAATGAATATAGTTGGAACCGATAAAACCGGCGCCGCCTGTTACCAGATAAGTCCTCATGCAATATCTCCCGCTTTGTTTCTTGTGTCTGCGAATATTATACCATGAGCTCAGAAAATCAAGCGGCTGCGCAGCAGACATTTGATTTTCAAGCCATGGCTCCGTATAATGCCTCACAAAGCGTCCTTATGCTTTGTGAGGGCAAGGCGGCGCAAGCCGACTTGCATTCTGCGTAGCAGAATCATTATACCATAGACCCTATACAAAAATCCAGCATATTATTTTAGTATCCCAGATAGCTGATGTTCATATCCACATTGCCGCTGATACCGCTTACTTTTCCGGTGGATTTATACTGCCACATATCATATCTTCCCTTGTAGGTAGGCGTTGCGGCATACTGTGCCAGCCAAATCTTATATGCGCTTAACTGGCTTGTGTCTATCTTTTCATTGAGCCATGTCTTATTGGCATAAATGCCTGCCGTATAGCCGGAATTCTGAATGGTTTCACAAAATGCCTTGCAAACCGCCGTTCTGGTTTCCTTGCTCAAGGAATCCGCCCTGCCTTTGCCGCCGCTGGGCTCCACATCCAGAAATACCGGATAGGAAATGGTGTAACCTTTGATTCTCTCCAACACCATGGACGCTTCTTCCACTGCCTCCACCTGATCCACTGCCTGCGTAAAGAAGTAAACCCCTACTTTTAATCCGGCTGCCGTGGCTCCCTTGATATTAGTGGCAAACTTGGAATCGTCTACCAAAGAGCCCTGCGTATAGCCCCTATAGCCCACACGAATGATAACATAGGACACTCCGGAATTTTTCACGGCATTCCAATCGATATTTCCGTTGTATTTCGACACATCGATACCCATGGTGCCGCCGCCCTGCACCAGACTGCCGTCGCTTGCAAAATTATACTTTGCTCCCTGAATCACCTGTTCTCCGGTTACCTTGTCTCCGTTAGCATTGAAAAAGTAAACCTTTCCGTCCAATGTCTGCCATCCGGTGTATTTAGCGTCTCCTTTGATGTACACCTTATACTGATCCTGCTGAATGGCGTCATAGTCAGTATACTTTGCTTCTCTGTACTGGTCGTTTTCTATAATATAAATCTGATTGCCGTCTTTATCCTTTAGCAGACCGTTGCCGTCCTTTACCGTGACGGTACAGGTTTCCGTCAGGTCTGCATCGGGGTGCTTCACCGTAATGTCGGCGCTTCCCGCCGCCACGCCGGTAACGGTAATGGTATTGTCCGATACTTCCACCGTGGCAACATTTGTATCGGAGGAAGTGACATTTTCCGCTTTCAGCGTCTTGGAGTTATCCAGTGCAACGGTAATGGTGTCCTTTCCGCCTGCTATCAGAGTCATGCTATTCTTATTCAGTCCGATACTGCCTGCCGCTGCTACGGTTACCCGGCAAGTTGCCGTCCTTCCTGCATCGCCGGGATGGGTAACGGTAATCACGGCTTCCCCTGCTGCCACACCGGCAACAGTAATGGTATTATTATTGTCTACCGACACGGTTGCGACATTGGTATTGGAAGAAGTAACATAATTTGCATTGATTGTACTTCCGCCCTCCAGCGTTACCTTGATGGTGCCTGTTCCCTGCGGGTTGAGAGACAGGGTATTTTTGTCCAACTGAAGATTTTTTGCTGCTGTCACAATTACCGTACAGAATGCCTGCAAGCCGCTTTCTGCCGTAACCGTCACAGTTGCCGTTCCGGCTGCCACAGCCTTAACGGTAAAGCTGTGACCGGAACCTTCCACAGCCGCTATTCCGGGATTGTCAGATGACGCGGTGAGCGCCCCTGTCTCACCTGTAGTCGTTGCCGTAATAGGCGCACCGTTTCCTGCTTCAAGCGTTATCTGATTTTGACTAAGTGTTAAGGTTGCTGCCGGTACCGAAGGCGTGTCCGGTTGCGTCTCCGGCTCAGTCGCAGAGGGTGTTGTCGATTCGGTGGTGGTCTGCGTTTCCGAGGATGTCTCCGACCCAGACGGTGTTTCCGAAGGCTGTGTCTCGGAGGATGTTTCCGAACCCGCCTCTGTTGTCGGCTCCGTCACCTCGGTCAGCCGCATGAATTTCCCGCTCCGTGCCAAAGTTCTGGGGTCCGGAATGGTGCTTTTTGACACTTCCCTGTAAGTAAGCGCCGTTTGGGTGCTCTCCACCCACGCAACGGTATCCTGCAGAGTGGATTCTACCGCAAGCTGGTTCTTCTTTGCCTCCTCCTTTGACAGATTAATTTCTGATTCTTTCTTAATTTCATTCTTTACATCTACCTTCTTATAAGCGATATCCTTCTTCACTTCCACCGTCTTAGTGTTTGTGGGAAGGGTGTAACTCTCATACTTTTCACCCGTCAGTTCATTCACCGACAAAGTATAATTGCCGGCCGTGATATCCTTTTTATAGATGATACCGTCCATATCATCATCCGACCAAATCTCGCTTTTCCCGTCAGGCTTGGTCACCGTTACCGCAAAAGGCACATTGGCAATCAGTTTTTCCGTCCTGCTGTTGATAAATTTGATTTTCAAATCTTTAAAAATGGAAGTCGTCTCCAGAGAAACCGTAACATCCTTATTGTAGTCCGACTCGTCATAATCGGTCCGCCCGTTCTGCTCATCTTCCACAACTGCCGCTGCCTGCAGCTTGGCAATCCTGTTATCCGTGAGTACCACAAGCCCCTGCTCGCCTATGGTGTCGATTCCGTCCAATTGTTTGCCGACGGTCACAAATTCCGAAATCTGTTTATTAATTACGGATGTACCCAAGAGCACACCGGCTGTCACTACTGCCAGCAGTAAGACTGCCGCCCCCGTAATGGTAATAATGCGGTCAAGTCCGCTCATATCCAGAATATTTTCCCAAAGCCGCCCGAAAATGCCGCCCTTTCTCCCGGTGCGGCTGTCAGCGTATTGATCTTCGTAGATATCTTCCTCATAAACTATATCGTCTTCGTATTCGCTGTCAGCATATATGCTGTCTTCATATGTGCTGTCTTCATATGCACCTTCTTCTGCATACGCACTGTCTTCTGCGTATGAGCTGTCGTTATAAACGCTATCGTCTTCATAGACTCCATCCTCATAAACATCTTCTTCATAGACGCCGTTTTCATAAACGGTGCCGTCTTCCGCATATACACTGTCAGCGTATGCGCTGTCCTCATATGCACTGCCTACTTCGTAGGCAGGGTCTTCCGCGTATGTGTTATCTTCTGCGTATGCACCCTCTTCATAAACAGTATTGTCTTCATACACGCTATCATCATAGGCGGTTCCGTCCTCTGCATATACGCTGTCCGCTGCATAGGCATCGCTTTCCTCATAGACCGCACCGTCTTCTTCATAAACCGTGCTGTCTTCCGCATACGCATTGCCTTCTGCGTATGCACTGCCTCCTGCATAAATGCTTTCCTCATAGGAATTCTTGACATATTCGATGCCTTCCCCATGGACATCTTCCGTATAGGCTACGCTTTCCGCATATTCGTCCCTGTCGTACTCCATGACAGGTTCATATCCGTCATCCTCATCTTCCGCGTCTTCTTCCGCGTAATAATTCTCTTTTGAATATTCTTCCTCCGATTCCTGATATATTTCATCCCAATCATAATTCTGACCCTTGTTGCCCCACTCTTCCCTAGGTCTTTTCGTATGATTAAACATTCTTTTCATAAAAACCTCCATAGAAATGAAACGCTTTCTTTTTGCGTTTATGTTACATTTGTTAACAATTCCGTAATATTATAGCACTACCCCGCATATTCTTCAAGAGATTCTGCTATTTATTCATAAATTCTTAAAAATGTTTCTGTTTGCAGATAATAAAAAATGATATATAATTGAACAAACAAAGGAAAAGCAAATGGAGGGTATTTACTTGAGAGAATTCTATAAGAAAAACAAAAAGGCGTTTTTTCTCGCTTTTGTATATACCGCTCTCTGCTTTGGGTTCATGCTGACACATTTTGTGCCGCATATTGATGAAGAGACATGGCTGTTAAACGATAATGATTCGATTTTATGGCTGCTGCAAAACCGTTACACCGTGTACCTCTATAATTTGTTTTTTACGGAGCACGGCCGCTTTGTACCCTTTTTTGCCACTGTTGCCGGCATCTTCTTTTGGAATGTGTCCGGATTTTTGTTTGCCAATGTCTTTTTCGATTTTGAAAAAAAGGATAGGTTCTGGCTGCGGACTCTGCTCTTATGCTATTACAGTTCCATCCCTTTTTGTATGGGCGAGGCATTTGCCTTTTCCATGCTGATGATTCCCGAAAGCTTCGGCATGATTCTTGTAGCGCTGGCATTTTTGCTGACGGTAAAACCTGCTGCCGTCACCGGCAACCGGCTCAAAAGCAGCCTGTGCGCCCTATGCAGTATTCTGTTTTTAGCCATAGCCCTCGGCGCTTATCAGGCGCTTATCTGCATTTATGTAACTGCGGTTGCGGGCTGGTGCCTCTGCCGTTTTCTGGAGGACAAATCCTTTAAACCCCAGCTTCTTTTGGGAATCCTCTTCTGCACGGTCTCCACAGGCTTATACTATATCATCAATCTGGCTGTAGCAAAAGCTTTCGGCACCGCTTCTTATTTATCCGCCAATTATGTCGGCTGGACAAACGGAGAAAATATCCTTTTCAATCTTTTCATGGCGCTGGCAAATGTGGGAAGAATATCCTTTGCCATTCCCTTTCAGGGCGTGTATGTCTACGGCGGCGCGACGCTCCGCATTATAACGGTTTTGTTTCTTCTCTTTAGCATAGCGGTATTTTTTAAGAAAAAAGGGGCTGCGAAAAAGGCGGGAGTGATTCTTTTTACTCTGGGAATCCTGTTGGCTCCCTTTGCTCTCTACATCGCTTTGGGAACTTATAAGACACAGGGACGCATGATGATAGCCCTGCCTCTCGCCGGAATGATTGAACTTCTGCTGATGTTTCGCTTCATCCAAAAACCTTATGTGGAGCGTTTTTTCTATATTTTTCTCTTGGCAGTTTTATGTGTCAACGCCTCCAACATGAACCGGATTTATTATCACAATTATCTGGTCTATCAGCGGGACCAATCCATCGCCCGGGAAATCATCCATGATTTAAAGCGAACCGGCTACGATTATCACAATAAACCCGTTGTTTTTATCGGTAAGGTGGAGCAGGAGGATATGGGCACTTCGGCTTCCGGCACGCTGGGCGCTTCCTTTTTTGAATGGGATGACGGAAATATCGGACGAATGGCGGATTTTATCAAATTGGAGGGCTGCGCGCTTCGCAAGCCTTCTTCGGAACAAATTACGGCGGCTCTCACTGTCAGGGAATCCATGCAGCTATGGCCCCTTGAGGACAGCATAAGAGAAATGCAGGATTATATCGTCATCTATTTATCGGAACCAAGCGACGAATGGTATCGGACAAATCTATGAAGCCCAAAATATTTTTATAATTTTTTAATGTTTTGTCATACTAATATTATGGACTTTTTCATCTCCTGCATTTAAAATGAAATATAATTGTTCAGAGGCAATGCCGATTTATACCATGTGAGTTGAGCCGCCGAAGGCGGTATGGAGGATAGTGTGAAAAATAAATTTTTCACACGCAAATTTGTGCTTGAGGGCACAAATTCGCAGGTTGAGAAAGGAGCACGGTTATTATTATGGAAAACAATCATAACGAAGCAAAACAGGACAATCAAAAAAAATATGATCTTCACCGGACTATGCACATTGTACTTCTTGTGGCGGTAGTAGTCTCTATCGGTCTATTGGTCTGGAAATTCAGTAATTGGGGGACTTTTGTAGATATCCACGATGTGGCGGACAATCCGGATGATAAATATGAAATCGGCATGGATGAAATTCTGCCGTTGTTTACAGGTACGGAGGATGCCATAAATGATGACGGCGTCACTAATATTCTGGTGTTCGGCAATCATCCTTTTTCGGATGACAGAGATTCCGAGGACAGCCTTGCCAACATCATTGCGAGAGAGGCGGACGCCACGGTTTACAACTGCGCTGTCTCAAACAGCTGCATGTCTTCCCAATTATATGCTTTTTCCGCCAGCGAGTATCCCATGGACGCATACAGCTTTTACTGGCTGGTCACCCTTGCCGTCACCGGAGCCAATAAAACCTACTATACCAAAGCCGCTGCCGCTCTCGGGGAGAATACGCCTCCGGAAGCTCAGGAAGTATATGACACTCTTACTACCCTTGATTTAAATACCATTGATGTGGCAGTCATTATGTATGACGCCACGGACTACTTTTTGTGGAGAAATCCTTGCAATCCCGATAACGCTACCGATATCACCACTTTCGCCGGCAATCTGGAGGCAGGCATCGAAATGCTTCAAGAGCATTATCCCAATATCCGGATTATCGTCATGTCTCCCACCTACGCTTATGTGGATGTAGACGGAGAATATGTCAGCAGCGACCTCTATGTGGTAAACGGAGAGCACACCCTTCCTTCTTACCTTGGGGAGGAATCCAATTCCACGCTGATGCGGAGCGTTACTTTGGTAGACAACCTGTACGGCTCCGTTCATGAGGAGAACGCCCACCTGTATCTGCGGGACAATCTTCATTTAAATGTAGAAGGGCGCAAAGTCGTGGCGGATCATTTTATATACGCCCTGAACTATTTTAATAAAGAGAAGTAACGGACAGCTCTACAAGGCTGTCCTTGTAAATCCTGTATTCCTTCACCTGCCCGAACAGGATAAAGTCATAAGCTTCAAGGCTTCCCTCCATCTTCTTTGCCTGAGAAAGAATGATGTATACGCAGCCTTCTTCCCTCGCCAGTTCGGCAAGCCTTTCGGCATCCACTGTCTCCGCCTCCATGGCGCTGTAAAGCTCGGACCAATAATTCCAGCCTTCCACCAAAGCTTCCCTGCCATAGGGCATACAGACGGTTCCCGAATACTGTCTCACATACTGCAAAAGCTCTGTAGGAAATACCGCCGTAACCTCTCTTCCTTCCACCTCAATAGCATCGCAGAGCTCCACCACCGCTTGGGGCATATGATACTGGTTTTCCGCCTCTTTAAAAAAAGGATTGCCATAAATAAAACTTCCCGACACCACAATGAGTAATGCGGCAGTAATCCCAAAAAGAATGCGGGCTTTTCCCTTCAGGCGTCCGTAAATATCCGACGCGGCATAAGCAATCACCGGAGAGATTGGCAGCAGCCAGAGAATGCGGTAATAAATATCATCCCCCGCCATTTTCCCCACCACATCCGCAAAAAGGGGATTAAAGAACAAAATCAGCAAAATCACCGGCACATACAAAATTAAAATTCTTACCGTTTTCCTTTTTTCTTTCACTGCCAAATATCCCAGGGACAATAAGAACCATATAACAATCAGACCGTCCCCCATATATTCCCGAAATAAAATCATTGCATTTTCCGACATGAGTCCATAAACCTTTCCTATAACAAATCTATTTAGGTGTTTGCGAAACTCCAACTATCCCTGTAACCGTCACTGCCCGCTGGAAAGATACATCGCCGCAAACAGGATGCAGGGCAGACAGCATCCAAAAAGAGGCAGTAACATGTCCCATTTCTTAAACCCAATAGCGCCGCAGATTCCCGCCGTCCCCAAGAGCATACAGCCCAATAACGCCCCCATGGTACTGCACAGACAGGCAGTAGTCATCACAGCCCCCAGAAGCAGCCAATATTTGACGGGAACCTTTTTCTTTGCCTCAAGCCATTCAAACAGTAAAATCAGCAAAAGGAACAGCATGGGCACTATCAGATTACCCAATGCCGCCTTTCCCTGCCGGCTTCTGGCAATCATAAAGTTCTCCGCCGTATAAAAGGAATAATCTCCGAAAAGCACCAGCAGCTCCAACATCACCAAAAAGAAGGGAATTCTTTCGGGTCTGTCGCGAAAAAGCTTTTCCCCCAGCAGATAAAATATGCCGTAAGTCATGGCTACCAGCATCAGAGGCACCGCAATATGCGCCGTAGTCACAGGCTTAAGACCGGATATCTGTGCCAAATGGGAAATCCAGACAGGAAAAGGCGCCAGACCGTGCCGGATATCCACATCCGTACTTCCTCCGGTGTAAGGCAGCTTTCGGTACATGGTATTGGCGTTATTGGTTATGGTAGTAAGCGCCACGAAATATGCGTCGTCCCCGTCCGCATACACCATTCGTACCGCCTGTATCAACTGAAACAGTAACAATGCTCCGAAAATCCCCCACAAAATCATTTGCTCTTTTGTTCCTTTATTTTTGGCAAAATAGAGAAACTTCCATCCTTTTCGCCTGATAAAGAGAACCGCCGCCGTTATGAGAAGAATCCCCGTCACCGCCGTATATATCTGCGCCAACGGCTCAAAGTCCGTCTGCATCCATATCGCTGGTACGCAGAGTAATTGGAAAACGGCCCAAAGCAGCATCTGTCCGCTGATCCACCAGAATATGAGATTTTGTTTAAAGTTACAGACACTCAAAAATAAGGTTCCCACCACAACAGGAATCATAATTTCCCATAAAAATAATTGAAGAATCGTCGCCGTTAGTTCCAAACCTCTGCCCCCTTTCTTTCAAGCCTTCCTCTTCATCTGTTTGCAAATATTCCCGCGGTATCCCCATGTACCCCGTCCCTCCACAGTATTTCTTCCAGAGTAAAACCATATCCCTCCATAGTGCGTGCCGTCTCCGCGAAATCCACCCCGGGTTTGACCAAAAGCACCACTTTATCCAAAGAGGTTATCGATTCCCTGTCCTTCCTGTCCGCAAGCTCCTTAGGCTTTACCAACAGGGTTTTCTCATAATGCATAAACTCCACCAGATTCTCATAGTATCCCACGCCCTCATACACACAGATACAGGGACAGTCGGCATTTTCCTCCGCCATACTTTCCTGCAGGGCATACCCGGTATACAGATAGGCTCCGTCATACCGCAAAAAACCTGTCATCTGGACAAACAGCAGAAACCAGATACACAGATGGATGAGCCGCCGCCAAACACCGGAGGCTTTTGCCGCGCATTTCAGCACATACATAAGGATAAGGGCTCCGCCGAAGACCACAAAGGCAAACAACGGCATCATATATCTGTCCACCAGATAAGGAGACATTCTCGCCGCCAGCAGGAAATATCCTGCCACCGGCAAAAGGAGCATCCAAAAAACTGTCTTTTCCGCCTTTTGAACTCTTCTTTTGGCAAAAATCCCCCATATCCATACAAACAGACATCCCGATAACAGCAAAAGCAGAAACCAGAATAAGTCCCCAAAGGTTTTGTCTGCAAGAATGCGCAGGAAAGTCATAATTCTCTCCCCATATCCCGCAAACCCTTTGGACAGATTGTCCAGCGCTTCCACACCCCTTCCGCTGGAAAACACATCGGATATGGCAAAGGGGAATACCGCTACACCCACGACCCCGGCAATTACCATGGAACATACATACTTCCCCAGCTCCCGGTACTTTTTATGCCGCAAGAGCGCCGCCGCGGTTACCGCCGCCAGACACAGGCAATAGAACAAAAAGAAATACTGTGTCCAAAAGCCTGCCGCCGTCACAAAAATAAGCCATTTGTTATGTCCCCCAAAGTCATCCTCCTGCCACTTTTTCACATGAACATAAAATAGCGCGGTACAGAAAAAAGCAAGCAGCGCGTACATGCGAATTAACAGGGTCATCGCCATTGCGCCCGCGGACAGCCCAAAACAAAGCGCTGCCATTATCCCCAGAAGACGCCCTGCCCCTTCGCTGTACCCCAGCTCTCTGCCAAAACGCCTGCCCAATCCCATAAGTAATATCAGAATGCCTGCCAATGCCGCCAGATTAATGCTGCATCCGAGCATGGGACTGATTTTTCCCCGGAAGAGGGACGACATGGTGTGTAACAGCATAAAATGAAGGGGCGGGTGATTGTCGTCTTTTACATTAAAATACACGGATAAATAGTTAAAAGCGTCCTTCTCCCCCACCGTAATATAATCCCGAAACTGCTGCCCCGTAATCCATACAGGTTCCTCATAAACATCCGCACGATAAGAAAGCATCTTGCTGCTTCCTCCGTTCTGCAGCACATCCTGTATGGTAGTTATCAGATTTCCCGCCGCTTCTTTGAAAGTATCCGCCTCGATTTCATTTCGGACAAATTTTTCCAGCCGTCCCTGAGGCTGGGTCGGCACAATCCATGGCGTAAAACGGGCATTGGCGAGCTCAAAACTGAGAAGCTCATCCATGTGATAGCCCTGTTTTTGACACACGCCCGCGCCCAAAATCACCAGACACAGCAAAACTGTCAGAAATTCCGGCAGATTCTTTTTGATTTTTTCCTGAATGACTATCCGTTTCTCTCCCATGCACACCGCCTAAAACTGATATACAAATATCCGATAATAGCTGTCCTCGGTTTCAAAAGCTTCCTCCCTTAAAAGGGTAAGCCCCTGTTCCCCGGCATTTGCAATATAGGCTGCGGAGAACAGATACTTTCCTCCCATCTCCCGCAAAGCCTGTGTGTTTACTTCATAATCGCTAAAATAGAAACCGCCTTTTTCTACGGTATAGTAACCGGGACATTCCGCACTGAAAAGATAACAGCGGTTCCCCCAATGATCGAAATAATCCGTCAGATACTCACTTTTTGCAAGTTCCGGCAAAACCGCCTTTCGGAACATATGCTTATAGTCGAGGGAATAATTGTTGGAATAACCGTCCAAACAATAAAATCCATGGTACAACGCCGCAGCCGGGTCAATTCCCAGACTAACCACCCTGTATTCTTCCTTGGACACGCCCTCCCTTTCCTCCAAAAAATCTTCCACCTGTGACAATACCCCAATGG
Organism: Lachnoclostridium sp.; assembly: GCA_023665475.1. Lineage (GTDB taxonomy): Bacteria > Bacillota > Clostridia > Lachnospirales > Lachnospiraceae > Acetatifactor. The sequence goes on along the minus strand of JAMPEB010000007.1, from coordinate 87,462 downwards.
CATAATAATCCCGGTAACTCATAAGCTCGTAGTCAGGATTTATCATTTTTTGAAGATTGGGCTTTAAATCGCCGGAAAGGAACACTTGCCAGCCGGTTCCGCACAGGGTTACGGCTCCGCAGAGCGCCAATACGCCCACACTGCCCTTAAGTCCCTGCTTCCAGAGAGCCGCCAGAATCCCGAGACTGCAACCAAAGGATAAATACCAAAGGCAGGGAGCAAGCCACAAAAAGCGTTCCATTTGAAAAGCTCCCAATGCCTGCATATGACTCCGCAAAAAGATCCCCCCGTCTCCGTTCCACAGGGCAGCCGCCATGGCAAACAGGGCATTACAGCCTGTACAAATTCCCATTACTTTAAGCTGGGACAAAAGGTTCCCGCCATCCGCCCGCTTCCGGACTTTGGGCTGTCTATAGAGCCAAATCAGGGCAAAGACCGCCACAAGCACCGTGAATCCCAAAAAGATATTGTGAAAATCCTCACTGTGCTGCCCTCCCTGCCAAAAGGCATTCCAAAAGCTGCTGAAAATATTTTCCGGCACAAGCTGATATTCCGCCTTGTGGGAAAGACTGCCCCGTCCCAGCATCTGGGCAAACAGCCGGATATTTTCTATCACATAGATGCCAAGCATCATCAGCCACATAGCAAGACAATTTTTGAGAGCCGCCGCTCTTTTTTTCCACAGATACCGGATAAGCATCCAAAACGCCATAACGCCCAGCACCGCAAAACCCGCCAGCACCAAAGAAGAATTCAGCGCAAAGAAAGCCCCGTAAAGAAAAGCCAGCAGCCGATGCTTTCCCTCTTCCGCCTCTAAGATACAAAACAGCAGTAAGGGCAGACCATACTGGGTCAGTCCGTAAACCGGCAAAAAAGGAAGATACCCGTACAAAATGCCCATAATCATTCCCAGAAAAGGCATTTTTGTCTGCCGCTTTACTAAAAGATACATTCCCAAGTATCCACAAAGGCTTCCGAGAAGCTGCATGACTGCCAGTCCCGTCAATCCGTCCCCCCACAAAAACAGCAGCACACAGGCAGGCGCAGGAGGCACTAACGCCGTCTTGGAGGCGCCGCCCAAAAATTCCGGCAGCGCTCCCCCGTCAAATAGGTGTTTTGCCTGAAGCCTGTAGGCAATCAACTCCCCATCCAGTTGGTCATGGTAGGTTACAATGGCGTCCTGTCCCAAAATAAGATAGGGAAGCACCGTGGCAAAGATTGTCAATAAACCTATGAAAAAGGGGAGGTTATACAGTTTTTTCCCTTTCCGTTCCATCATTTATATACCCCGCTACCGTCTGTGTCTTTTGTATCTGCCATACGAGCCATAAACCTGTTATAAATACCGTCCGCTTATAATCCATCATTCCCGCTCCCTGCGCCGTATACCACAGTGCCACACATCCACAGGTGACGGCATATGCCGCCAGACATCCCCATTTCCTTTTGGACGCCGCCCTATCCGCGTAAAAGCCGGAACCGATTTCCACAAACACCGCAAGAAGGAAAGCTATACCAAACCAGTAGCAGCCATAATTCATATAATACTTTGTAAGCTTCGGAGCCGTCCTGCTCATAATATCGTAGTTTCGCAGGCAATAAGACATATAGCCCCGCCCTTCCAGCATCAGTCCCGTAATCGTAGGGGAAAAGACATAACCCGCCAAATCCCAGCCGCATTCCAGTGTAATCCGCTTCGGATAAACGCTCCATGCTTTCTTCGCCAAATCCACAAAAAGCGCGTCCATCTCTTCCTGACTTAAAACCTCGGAAAGCGCAGGCTTTAACTCCATATCAAAACCATCCGAATAAAAAGAGGCGTTCATTATGACGGAACCTTCCACACAATCTGTCAGCTCCGTGGGCCAATCTCCCCACTCTTTCAATATGGTGGACCAGACGAAACGCTTACACAGCATCTCCGATACACGCTTCGACTCTCCTTCATATCCCCCTGTCATCCTTGCTAAATCATACGCCCCGCAAATGATGCCGGCAAAAGCGCAAAACAAAAGAAGCAGAGGAATGAACCGAAAACGCTCCCTGCCACAAACCGTAACAAGGAGCAGCAAAAGCGGCAGAATCCCCCCGAGCCAGAGATAGGTTTCATCCAAAAAAGCAAGACATGACCAGCACACCGCCATTTCCGCAAAGAGAACTGTCCGATGCTTTTTGTCTTCATACCCCCGCATATCGCAGGCTTCCGCCGGCGGTACTGCTGTCACCGCCTTCCAAAAAAGCCCGCACTCCACCAACATCAGGGAGCTTATCAGGGAATCCGGCAAAAGCGCCAGATGACACTGCATCCCCATGGGAACCGTAAAAATGACCAGACTGCCCCAGATATTCCAAAAAAGAGAAGGGCGTATACTCTTTAAAAAGACATATCCCGCCCATAACGCCACCGCCGCCTGCAGCAGATACACCACACAGTAATGGGGCGCAATTCCCAACAGGACGGGATACAAAAATCCGTCGCTACGCATGCTTTGCAAGGCAAAGTTCTGTCTTGCGCCGAAATTACAGAGCATCCAGCATAGTCCCATCGCAATCTGCACGCTAAATCCTATGAAAAGCATCCTGCCAATTATGGCAGTGCCAATTATGGCAGAAAGATGTTTTTTCACCCTTTTCATTGAAAAAACTCCCAAATCTTATCGCAAATATAGTCCACCTTATCCTCCTCAAGGCCGTAATACAGGGGGAGCCTTGCCAACCGCTCACTCTCAGCCGTTGTATAGCGGTCCTCCCCATGGAACCTTCCGAATCTTTGGCCCGCCGGAGCCGAGTGCAGAGGGATATAGTGAAACACGCAAAGAATCTCGTTTTCCTTCATGTAACGGATAAACGCCGTCCTCTCCTCCAAATCCTTTGCCTTCAGATAAAACATATGGGCATTGTGCACACAGCCCTCGGGAATCACGGGAAGCTCAATTCTTCCGGCTTCCTTCAGGGGTTTCAGTCTCTCATAATAATGATTCCAGACGGTGAGCCTCGCCTCATTAATAACATCTGCTATTTCAAGCTGGGCATAGAGATACGCCGCGTTCATATCACTGGGCAGATAGGAGGAACCGGCATTCACCCAGGTATATTTGTCAATTTGTCCCCTGTAAAATTTACTGCGGTTCGTACCCTTTTCACGGATAATTTCCGCATCTTCAATATCCTTTGGGTCGCGAATCAATAGTGCGCCGCCCTCCCCCATGCTGTAATTTTTCGTCTCATGGAAGCTGTAGCACCCAAAATCGCCGATGGTGCCCAAGGGTTTGCCTTTGTAAGTAGACAGAACCCCCTGTGCCGCATCCTCAATCACCTTCAAATGATATCTTGCGGCAATATCCATGATGGTGTCCATCTCACAGGAAACTCCCGCATAATGCACGGGGGCGATAGCTTTGGTTTTTTCCGTTACCGCGCTCTCAATCAGTTTTTCATCTATGTTCATGGTGTCGGGTCTGATATCCACAAACACCGGCACCGCCCCCCTCAACACAAAAGCGTTGGCAGTGGATACAAATGTGTAGGAGGGCATGATCACCTCATCCCCCTCTTTTATGTCACACAATAACGCCGCAAGCTCCGTCGCATGGGTACAGGATGTGGTGAGAAGGCATTTTGCCGCTCCCATCCGCTGTTCCAGCCACTCATTACATTTTTTGGTATAAGCGCCGTCTCCGCAGATTTTCTCATTGTTGACGCACTCCATAATATAACCGGTTGCAGTCCATACATAAGGCGGAATATTAAAACGAATCATTTTTGATACCTCCTATCTTCACACTTCCGAACATGCCGCTTCAGCGGCACAAGCAATCCATGAGAAGAATCGCTTCCCTTGCGATTCTTCAGTGTGAGATTTAGAATTTCTTAGGTGCTGTACTTCAAGCGCCTTAGAAATTCTTCTCACACTTTCCCCTTCTTTTGCAGAACATCCGGTAAATTTGCGGTTGTTTTACTGATGATATACCTGGGCCTGCCTTTTACTTCCTCATAAATCCTTGCAATGTAATGTCCTATAATCCCTAAACTCAGCATCAGGAATCCGCCGATAATCAGGATGAGCAAAATCACGGTGGTAAATCCTTCCACAGCCATTCCGCTCAGGTATTTTACCATAGTTTGAACCGCCAGCGCCACGCTGAACAAAATAGATACCGTCCCCATAACCGTCACCATCTGCAAGGGCAGAGTGCTGAAGGAAGTCGCATTGGTAATGGCATATTTCATCAGACTGATAAAAGACCACTTGCTCTTGCCGTGTTTTCTCTCCTGTACCTCATAGGACACGCTCTGCGTGCGAAAACCCGCCCAAAAAGTCAATGCCCGGAAAAAGGTATTCCTCTCCGGAAGCTCCAACAGTACATTTACCACTTTTCTGTCCAACAGCTTAAAATCGGAGGAGGCATTCATATCCATACGAATCAGTTTACTCATCAATTTATAGAAAAGCCCGGCGGACAGTTTATATCCCAATCCTTCCGCACCGCGGTCGGATTTGATTCCTTCCACCACCTCCGCGCCTTCCTGCCAAAGCTTCCACATCCGGGGAATCACCTCGGGCGGATGCTGCAAATCACAGTCCATCACAATGACCGCGTCTCCTCCCGCCAGCTCCAGTCCTGCAAAAATTCCAGCCTCCTTGCCAAAATTACGGGAAAACTCCGCGCCCTTTATACGGGGATTCTGTTCCGATACTTTGAGAATTTCTTCAAATGTGCCGTCCGTGGAGCCGTCACTGATAAAGAGCAGTTCATAATCAATGCGGTTCTCATCTAACAGCTTTGACAAGGCATCCGCCGTCTCCGAAATATTCGGTTTTTCATTATAAGCCGGCAATATGATTGATAACAGAGCCATTCGTTCTCCTTCCCCAAAACAGCATTAATCCCGCCCTACATTCTCGGTTTTGACGCACAAAACTCCGTCTATTATCTTTACGGAACTTTGGGCGGGAAAGCTTTCCATGGCAATATACTCTTCCGAATAGTAAATATCCTGCATTTTCTCCGGACTCAATATATTAAGCGTCGCTCCGAGATAATGTTTCATAAATTCCTGATAATTACTTCCTGTGTATAAAAGAAAATCGCCGTTTAAGCCGATCATTCCCGATGTGACATCTCCCGTAATGTCCGTTTCGGGATATGGCACATATCCTACCACTCCTACCATGGCAATGGGAATTCCCTGATAATATCCTTCTGTCTGCTCTATCCTGTCAAGCAGCCGCACGCAATAAGCATAGGTTTTCTCATAACGCTTCTGCAAATTGGAGTATCCGATATTATCCGCCACTCCGTAACAAAATACCAGAACAAATACCGATATGCCAAGCAGCCATGACAATATCTGTTCCCTTGCGGCACTGCCCTCTCCCGACAGACCGTAGCGGCTTACAAACGCCGCCATCAGGATAGGATACAATACCCATTGATAACGCATCAGCAGATGATAAGTCACATTGGGGGAAATAAACAGCACAATGTTGGTGGCCAACGGAAGGCCTAACGCCAACAAAATGATTATAACGAAAAAAAAGGGATTCTTCCACCACTTTTTCCGGCAAATCAGGCAAACCAGAGTCAGCAGGGTCAGCAATGTCAGAACCGCCAGCCCCGCGCAGGAAAATACATTGTGAAAAAGTACATTGCCTTTCAAGGTAAAAGATGCGAAATCCCTGTACATGGCTATTATTTTTTCCGAAAATCCCGCTATTCCCGCACTTTCCCCGCCCAACTCGTTGATTCCCTGATAAGCAGCCAATTCCTTATGCTGCAGCTTCAAAAGTATGTTCAGGATAAGGTAATACAAAACTGCCCCCAGCGCCCCCATGTAAAGGTACTGCAGGCTCTTTCGGAATTTCTGCCTGCTTTCTCCTTCTTCTATCAACAACATCAAAATAGCATAAATGCTTAACAATATGGCAAAGGGCAGATAAGACTGATAAATTCCCATGCTGAACGCCAGACAAAGGGCGCCGCCCAAAAATCCGTAACGGTATTTTTTCACAAGGAGCACGGACAGCACCGCCAAAAGCAGTCCCATCATGTAGCCGTCCAAAGTAAACACATAAGCGAAAGTGGAGGCCAAAGCCGGAAAAGCCGCCAAAAGACCGCTTATCAGCCCAATCACCAGACCATCCTTAAGCTCCAGAAGCTCTGTCAACGCCACCGCGGCGCATGACAGAAAGAACAGTCCCAATATTCCGATAAACCAGGGAATCGTGTAATAAGAAGAAAAACCGCAGGCCACGGTTAAAAACCAGCGTCCGGAAGTAATCATATTCTGATCGAAATACATGCTGGACAACCCGTCGTGGTTGGGAATATCCGACACCAGCGCCGGCATATGAATCATCAGCCCTATCAGGAATGCCGAGAAAAATGCCGTTTTCCACTCCGGCTTCATAGCGCTTATCCATTTTTTCAAAGTTTTTGAAGGTGTCATTTTTCTACCCTTTACTATAAATCTTGCAGATAATCCGTCAAAGCGCGGGCTATCATGCTTCGTCCCGTTTCATTAGGATGCAGCCCGTCCACTGTATAAGTCTTCCAATCTTCGTAATTGTCATGCTTATAGAAATCATGATAGAGATCAATCACTTCCAAATCCAATTCTTTTGCCATTACCATTTCCGCATTTACATAATCTTCCAAAAATCCGTTCCCCGTATCATAGTTCTCACAGGTGAGCCCCAGCGGAGGATACCAGCTATATAGGGGAGTGACCAAAATAATCCTGCTTTGAGGCATTGCCTTCTTTAAATATCTGACAGAGCTTCGCATGGCTCCCTCAAAAGTATAAGGATCATATAAATCTTCCGGATTGGACAACGCCACCGCATCATGATAATCGTTGACTCCATAGACAAGGATTACGGTATGGATGTCATTCAACTTCATTGTAGACAGATCATATATCACATCTTCAAAATACTCGGTTGCACTCTCTCTGACACGGGCGTGCTGTTGGGGACGGAAATCACCCGTATAAAGCGCCTGCGAAAGTCCTGCCAGATTAAAGCAATCCTTCGTATAGGCAAGTCTCATATCAGCGTCCGCATAACTGTAACAGGTGCCTCCCAAGGCTCCGTTGTATACCGGTTCTCCTAAAAGCTCACTCATGATGGCAGTCACCGAAGTATCGTCACGGCAGATTCCTACGATACTGTCACCCAGAATAAGGATATTTCCTCTTTCCTCCTTAGGTTCCCGGGAGGGCATACCGACAAACAGGCAGCCCAGAAAACATACTGCCGCTATTATGTCATATATCATTATCTGTCTGCTGATCTTTCTTTTCAAACAACGCCTCCATGAACACAATGCAAATTCAGGGCAGACCCCGAAAAATGCAGACCCTTTTCGGACATTATACCATATTCAGGTATTTATGCCAAGCAATACTTCCTGCACCAGACGCATGGCTCCCAGTCCATCCACCATCTGTCTTTCCTTTAAATAACACTTGTTTCTTTTTGTCGCATCTTGACAAAACTCTGTAAAAATCCTCTTGATTTCAGTGATGACGGCATCCGCATCTTTATGATATGCTCCGGCAAAACCGGCGATTTGTTCTCTTCCTATGTATTCCGTCATCAGCTCTTGATTTTGGGCATAAGAAAAACAAATCAAAGGAACTCCCACTGTCGCTAATTCATAAATTGTGCTACCCCCTGCGGTGACCGCCAGATCGCAGCTCTCCATCAAAGCCGCCATATCCCGAACATCATGATGGATATGGATACGGGGACATCCTGCGGCAAACTCCTGCATCTCCTGCAATCCCGGGTGGAATCTGCCTAATATCAAATCATAATTCAACTTTTCTCTATTATTACTTTTCTCTGTTTCCAACAATGCCTCTAATATTCTTCCTGCAATATTATCGATATCCCCGCCCCCGGTTGTAATCAATACCCGTTCCACCTTGTCCGCCACCTGATACGGTCTGTCCAGAAACTGCTTCCTCACAGGTACATACCGGTTTCCCAGACAAAGTTTCACTCTATTCTGCCCCGAAGCATACAGCTTATCATATATCTCCGGGTCCGCAAAAATATTATAGTTCACCACCACATCCGCCGGATAGGCATGTTCCTGCATATCATCCAGCAAAACAAGAGTATAATCCGGCATGCGCTTTTTCAACCGTATCAAATAGGAATCTGTGACATTATAACTGTCTATTAAAATAACGCACGGAATTTTATTTTTGGCGTTTTGTTTCTTTCCCTGCTCAAACTCCTCATATATTTTCTCCCATTCGGAAAGCTCCCGCTCCATCTTTCGATAGTCTGTATCCAGCGCTCTTGCCGTAAATCCTCTTTCTTCTACGAGCTTTGCGGAATCCGTGTCCGCGCACACAAATAAAATATCATCCGCCTCAGCGGTTTTGTTCTCTTTACACAGTGCCTCTCTCAGCGCCTCCGCTATAGTCAGGCATCTCATCAAATGTCCTGCGCCTATTTTTGCGTTTCCGTCTGCCCGGATGATAAACATGATGATATCCTCCCTGCTTCAAAATCCACTAAGTCCCAACTCATGGGAGTGCCTGCCTTTACATCTTTGGCAATCCTCTTTCCCAAAAGTTCCTCATAATACTGTGTATGCAGACCATTGGCAGGTCTCACGGAACGCAGATTTTGGGGTGTAAACACATCCCCCGCTTTCATATCCTCCGCCACAAAAAGAGAGCGGGAATGTTCTCTGCTCTTCTTTTGCTTGTCCGTCAAATCATAAGTCACCCGGCCCATGGCTTTCTCAATCAACCGAATGTTATCCGCCATTTCCTTAAATTCCTCCGGTTCCATGGAAAACGCCGCGTCCGCGCCGCCGTCCGCCCTGCGCAGGGTCAGGTGCTTTTCCACAATTCTGGCTCCCATGGCTACGCCCGCAACCGCTACGGCGCTGCCCATGGTGTGATCCGACAGTCCCGCCAGACAGTCAAATATCTCTTTCATGGAGGGAATGGTTTTCAAATTGATATCCTCATAAGGCGCCGGATACGCCGAAGTACACTTTAGCAGAATCACATTTTCGTTTCCGGCTTCCCGACAAGTCTTCAGCGCCCGTTCGATATCTTCCAGATAAGCAATTCCGGTAGATATGATAATAGGCTTTTTCGTTTGGGCAATCCTTTTTATCAGAGGGATATCGTTTATTTCAAAAGAGGCCACTTTGTACGCCGGCACATCCATCTCCTCAAGAAAATCCACGCTGCTAAAATCAAAAGGCGAAGAAAACAACTCCATCCCAAGCTCTTCCGCCATTTTTTTTAACTTTGGCTGCCACTCCCAGGGGGTATATGCCGTTTGATACAATTTGTGCAGCGTGGTGCCATCCCAGATGGTCCCCTGCGTAATCTGAAAACAGGGAGCGTCACAGTTTAAGGTAATGGTATCCGGCGTATAGGTCTGCAATTTAACGGCGTCCGCCCCCGCAGCCTTTGCCGCCCGCAAAATAGCCGCTGCCCTGTCAAAATCCATCAGATGATTGGCGGACATCTCCGCAATGATAAATGTGGGAGAATCCTCGCTAATCCTATGTTTACCTATCATGATTTCCTTTTTCATGTCAGCATGGTTTCCTTTCAGCTTTAAATAACATGCGTTTTTATTCTTTTTCCTGCTTTTCTGTCATCAGCCGGTACTTTATCTCCGCAATCTCCCAATCCGTCTGATTATCAATATCCTGCACTTCCATCTCCGATACCACCAAAGGCAGAAGATTTCCCACCATAAGCTTGCCGTTCACCCTAAATGCTTCTGTGCGGAAAGCATAAAACTGTCCTGCATCATGATAATGAGGCTCCAAATCCTGTGAACGGCTGTCCAGATATTCCGGATACTTGAAAATCATTCCGCCCTCCTCCATTACCAACGCCCTCTGAGGGGGATAGGAAAACTGCACCACCGGAATCAGGGCATCCGCATGACTCTCCTCCAGCTCCCCTACCGCCCGCTGCAGCTTCTCTGCCGTTACAAAAGGCGCCGTGGGATAAATACATACCCCGATATCAAAATGCTGTCCCCGCTTTTCATACTCGGAAAGCACTTCCCGCAGCACATCATTGGTGGTGGCAAAATCATTTGCCGTGGCTTCACTGCGGTAAAAGGGCACTTCTGCGCCATACTCCTTTGCGAGCCCCGCAATCTCCTCATCATCCGTGGACACCATCACCACATCAAACTCTCCCGACTGCAATGCCGCCTCAATAGAGTACGCCAAAATCGGCTTTCCGCAAAATTTCTTGATATTTTTCCGGGGAATGCGCTTACTGCCGCCCCTCGCCGTAATGATTGCTATTCTCTTCATTTTGATACCCCTTATTCCTCCGTAGAAACGGCATTTTTGCATACCGAAATCATCTTCCATATCAATCTTTTTAACTTATAGTACCCCAAAAACGCCGGCGCCGACTTCTGCAGCAGGACAATAAACTTCTGCTCCTGCGCTCCCGTCATAGTCCTGTAATACCCGTTCTTTTGAAAATCCGGAAACCTCTCCGCCACCCCTGCGCGCAGCTCTTTTACAAATCTTAAGCGTGGATGCTTTACCCCTGACAAATAAGAAAACAGCGTGTTTACATAATAAAGCTCTACAAAGCGGTATTCGATTTCTTCCTTATATTCTTCGAAAAATCCCCTGCGTTTACACTCCTCATACAAAAGCTCCGCCGCCTTCATGCGGTCTCTGCATTTTGCTTCCGTAATATGATGCACCGTGGACACCTGATGCTGATAATAATAATACAAGGGTTCTTCCACTTTTTCAAAATGGGTAAAATACAGGGACCAAACCGGTCCGGCACAGTTATCCTCATAAAAAATACCCTCGGGAAAATCCAGACAATTCTCCTTTATCACGCTATGGCGGTAAATTTTAATCACCATACTCCCGGGGCGCATTAACAGCTTTTTATGCCGTTCCTTATCCAATATGCCTGTCTGGTCTGCCGTATTATTCCGCACCACCCTGCCCACCGTAAAAGTGTGCTCCGTCACCAGATTATAATCGCAGCCCACAAGGTCCGCCCCTGTCTCTTCCGCCTTTTGCAAAAGCTTCTCATAATAATCGGGCGCTGCCCAGTCATCGCTGTCGATAAATCCTATAAAGTCCCCCTTGGCATGCTTTAATCCCTCATTCTTGGCGCCGCCCTGCCTTTTGTTCACCTCATAATGAATGACCCTCACCCTGTCCGGATACCTACGCTCATAATCCCTCAAAATTTCCAAGGAAGAATCCGTGGAAGCGTCATCCACCGCCAGAATCTCATATTCGGAAGCGGGCAGGGTCTGTCCCACCAGCGAATCCATGCAAAAATTCAGTTTTCCGTCAGACGCCATATTATACACCGGCACAATTATGCTCAATTTCATGCAAGCTGTCCCCGCTCTATCACTGTTTTCCCGTCTTCCACCCGGTAAACCAAATCACATTTCTCAATGGTCTGTAGTCTGTGGGCAATAATAACAAGTGTTTTTTTACCGTGCAGTCTGTTAATGGATTCCATAATGGCGGCTTCCGTATCATTGTCAAGGGCAGAAGTCGCCTCGTCCAAAATCAGCACCTCCGGATCATTATAAAGCGCCCTTGCAATGCCGATTCTCTGCCTCTGTCCCCCGGACAGGCGGATGCCCCGTTCTCCGATGCCCGTATCCAGCCCGTCTGGCAGAGTTTTTACAAATTCATCCAGTTGTGCTTCCTTCAATACTTCCCACAGCCGCTTTTCGTCAATTTTATCCTCCGGCACGCCGAATGCAACATTTTTGCGGATGGTGTCGTCCAGCATAAAAATCATCTGCGGAATATAACCCACATTCTTAAGCCATTGCCTGTAACGCTCCATCACATCCTGTCCGTCCGCACAAATCCTGCCCTCTCTCACCTTCAAAAGTCCCAACAGAATATCTACCACCGTGCTCTTTCCGGCGCCTGTGGTGCCCACAATGCCTACGGCCAAACCTACAGGAATCGTCAGATTGGCATGGTCAAAAATCAATTTTTCCGTACCCGGATAAGCATAGGTGATATCTTTCATCTCTATCACCTTTTTGACTGGAAGCTTTTCCTCGCCGTCCGTGGCAAAAGACATGTCCACCTTTTCCCCCGCAATCTCATCCTGTAAATTATCGCTGACTCCCATAAAAAACGGTTCAAAATAAGCAATCGAATTGATTTGATTGTTAATCCGGTTCACGCAGGGCAGCAAGATAAACGCCGCCGCAGCAAGCGTGCTGAACACCTCCAGCATATTCTCCGTAGATACGCCCGTCAATACCAGAACTATCATGTATCCTACCATAGCCGCCACACATGCCGTCTCTATCAAAAGCTTGGGAATGTTATTATACAAGCTGTAACGCTGTACCGCATCCACATACCCCTTTCCGCATTTGCGGTACTCCGATACAAAATACTGCTCCTTGCAGGCTACCTTTACTTCTTTGATGCCCAGCACTGTCTGGGAAATCCATTTAAACAGCCCGCTGTAATAATCCTGATTGTCCTTGCCCGCCTGATACATAATGGGCTTCAACACCTTTTTTATGATCAACATCAAAGTCACCAGAACCACAGCCAGAATCATGGTCATGGTACCGTTATTGATGAGACAGTAGCCGATAATGAACACTGATACCACTCCGTCTGACAGCATCTGCAGCAAGGCTAAAATCAAGGCGTACATATTATTTACATCCGAGGTGATGCTCCGCTGCACCACCGCCGTGTCGGCATTGAGATAAAACTCATAATTCCTCCGCAGATAATTACACATCATCCGCTCGGATGTCCTGAACTGATTGGTATATACAAAGGCGAACATCCATTTCTGCTGCACATATAAAAAAATGTTTTTCACAACGAAAACTGCTATCAATGCTGCCATTACGGTAACGGAAAAACTTTTGTAATCTTGGCTTCCCAGAATTTCATAAAAAGTCCGGGCAATCCGGCTGTCCTGAACCGCCTGCGGGTCAATGGCAATGTTCACTACCTCCACCAACAGCCCCACTCCTGCCGTCTGCAGGAAAGCCCCGATAACCATCATAACCATAAGTCCTGCCATAGTGTGCTTCTGCTTCTTATCCAGCAGGACATTCAGTTTTCTTAATATCTGCCGCATAGGGCTCACCATACCCTTCCTATTTCAATCACACTTCCCACCATGCCTGCGCAGTAGGCACAAACAATCCCAGAAGAACGCCGATTTTGCGTTCTTCGGTGTGAAGATCTGGAATTTCTTAGTCCGCGTCCTGAAGAGGGGTGTTTACACACCCTCTTGCGGGCTTAGAAATTCTCTTCACACTTCTGCGCCATGCACATGGTTTTATTATACCCAAAACACGCATCCGGGGCAAGCCTTATTAATCAAAGAAACCGATGCAAGCCCCTATAAACGCCTGCATCGGTTTTTCCTGATGAAAAGTTACTGCTTTCTACCGCATCATACGCAGAAGGATATCCAACTGTGCTATCGCATCCTTCAAATCTCCCACTAATTCCTCAAAAACTCCCGTCTTTTCCAATCCGGTAATCAATTGGTCCCAATCTACTTCTTTCACATATTCTATCAAATCGCTTTCATCTTCCAGCATGATAACGGACTTGCTGTCAGGTACGGAAGCCTTTGAGCCGCTTCCGGTTTTCACCGTCAAAGTCGCGCTCAGCAGCTTTTCCCTGTCATAGTTCACTGCCACCCTATACTCCGCTTCCTCGGCGGAAGCCTTACAGTCAACCGTAATGGAGGCATCCTCCACAAAGGACGCAATGGGAGCGGAAAACTCCTGTGCCAGCAACTCTCCCATTTCCGAAGATGGCATGATTTCTACCGAACCGTTGAAATATCCGCTCTCCCACTTTTTCAAGTCCAGATTGCTCACCTTAAATTCCGCAACAGACTGATTTTCCACTTCCAAGACAAATTCTCCGGTTAGAAGTCCGCGGGAAGTCTGCCCTTTTCCGGACAAGGAATAAATATTCTCGTCATCTTCCACAAGAGAAATCTCATATGCCTTGTCTTTACCTTTTGTCACGGTAAATACGCTGCTGTATCTGTCATCTCCGAAATCCGCCTCAGTTCCGATAACATTGCCTTTCCCATCCACATATATCTTTAATACAATCTCACCGTCGGACTGCCCGACATATTTCAGTTCGGTCTTTAAATACTCCAAAGCGTCCGCAAATTCATCATAATACTCATCTCCATCCTCGCCCGTGGCATCGATTGCTTTCGTAATGATCTTTTTAAGGTCCTTGTCGTCCAAAGCCTCCTCAATAACCGCCTCCATTGCTTTTTTCGCAGTCTTTCCGTCAATCGTGACTTTTATTTCCGTGCATTTTTGAGTGATACCCTCCACCTTTAACTGCTTTTTACTTCCGATGGTCACATCATCCATATTCTCAATCATGACATTCAGATAGCGCTGAATCATTTTTTCCACATCCGCCTGTCCGGGCAGCGCCTTGACTATCTCTTTATTCATCTCCTGAGCTTCTGTCAGGGAATCCAGATCGTAGTAGTAACCCACCATATCATAGTCTTCCATATTCAGTCCCAGATAGGTCTTAGAAAGCTCCGGAATCTGGAAATAAGCTTCTCCCTGAGCCAGATCCATTACGCTGTTGAGGGACAAAAGCGCCACTTGATTGATATGCGCCGTCAGATTACAACCCACTGTGCTATCCTTTACGGATACGCCGGCTCCCACCTTAAAGCTCTCCAATTTGGATAAATCAATGCCATCAGATGACAGATCCGTGTATGCACCCGCCATTTTCATAAGCGCCTGAACCTCCTCGCCCAATTCTACGGTCAACTCCGCGTCATAGCCGACATCATAGAAATTCAGCTTGGATACCATATCGCTGTAAAGCCCCCCCGCACGCTCGGAAGCCGCAGTCACCTCGTTTTTCATTACATATTGAAAATAGCCTTCCGGTGAAGAAAAAGTCTTATGCATGAAATTGCTGATGCCTGCCGCATTGACCACACAGGACACCACTACCACAAGCAAGACCGCTGCCACGCCTATCGCCACAAAAATCCCTGCTTTCCCGCCTTTCTTCGGCGTATCCGCAGATGTATTGCCAACTCCGGGCGCCAACGGAGTCTGTATCGGCATTTCGGATACAGTCTGCATCGGTGCCGCCGTATTTACGCCGGGTGTCCCACTGAATGCCGGACTGCCCGATTCGGCCTGTAAAGCCTCCTCCCGTACCGGCGTACCGCAGACCGCACAAAACTTTCCTCCCGCTTTTATTTCCGCACCGCATTTTCCACAAAACATCAGGTTTGCCCTCCTCGTGTGTGTTTGACAGATATTTCGTATTTTCTGTCATGATATCTGTATCGCTATGATTAAAATTTTGA
Organism: Lachnoclostridium sp.; assembly: GCA_023665475.1. Classification (GTDB taxonomy): domain Bacteria; phylum Bacillota; class Clostridia; order Lachnospirales; family Lachnospiraceae; genus Acetatifactor. The sequence continues at coordinate 72,081 of JAMPEB010000007.1, read as the reverse complement.
TAAAAAACACTTTTTTCATTATAATTCCCACAAACAAACTTGTCAAGAAAACCTTGCCGTCTTATCAGCGAAACTCCTTATGTATAGTTTACAGGATAATTCCCGGCTTCTCATTTACAAAATGCGTCCGGCATGTTATGCTGAGTAACGAAAGAAGAACACTCGGGGTATAACAATGAAAACAGACCGGAACAAAATTATAAAAATGGTACTTATTATCGGAGTCATCTGTATTCTGGTGAGCGGACTGACAAGAGTGTCCCGTCAGCATTCCCTGACCCTGGAAGATTATGCCCGGCAAAATCCTGATATCGCCTATCAGGAAACTACTGAAGGCGAAAGCATCTCCGATTCCGATGCCGGACAGAATGCTCCCGTTCGCTCCACCCTGCCGGGAGCCGCTTTAAACAGCAGTATCCCTGTCGAACAGCGCACCCTTTATTCGGAGGGCTTTTATTACGAACCCCTGTCAGAAAATCTGCAAAGATATATCACAGGAATCTCCTATCCCGTTACGCTTCTTTCGGATACGGAACCCGGTCAAAACACGGATTCTCTTCCAAATATCACTTATGACGACCTTCGTTATGTGCATATCTGGCACTATGATCTTGACGGCGCTGCCACAGAGGGAGAGCTTATCTGCAATCAGGCGATTGCCGGAGACTTGACGGAAATTTTCTACGAACTGTACCGCAATGAATACCGGATCGGTCAGGTCCGCCTTATTGACGAGTTTAACGGAGACTATGCCGCTTCCATGGAAAACAACAACACCTTCTGCTTTTATTATCAAACGCCGCAGGAAAATCCTTCCCTGTCCAGACATGAGTATGGGCTTGCCGTTGACATTAACCCCCTGTACAACCCCTGCATTACTTATAACGCAAACGGGACAGAGCAGATTCTCCCTGCCTCCGCAGAATCCTATACGGACAGAAACCGGAACTTTCCCTATAAAATAGATGAAAACGACCTCTGTTATCAGCTTTTCAAAGAACATGGCTTTATCTGGGGCGGCAGTTTCAATTCCCACAAAGATTATCAGCATTTTCAGATGCCCCAATAGGAATCATGTCATACCGAATATGAGGAGAATTCAGAAAATCATGGAAACAGCAACGATAAAATCTCAAACAACCCCCGCTTCTGCCAGATATGGCGTTTTGGACTGTATCAGGGGCATCGCCCTTATCAATATGATTCTTTATCACGCCGCATGGGATTTGGTTTATCTCTTCGGTTTTCCCTGGCAGTGGTATCATTCCGACGGGGCGTATTTATGGCAGCAGGGCATCTGTTGTACCTTTATCTTTTTGTCCGGTTTCTGCCAGCCTCTGGGACGCAAAAAAATAAAAAGAGGACTTATCGTCTTTCTGGCGGGATTTCTTATATCTTTTGCCACCATTCTGGTAATGCCGCAAAACCGTGTGGTGTTCGGCGTGCTTACGCTGATCGGCTCCTGTATGCTTCTCATGGCGCTGTCGGAACACATTGTGCAAAAATGCCGCCCTTCCATAGGGTTCGCTGTCTGCACCTTTTTGTTTATCCTGACCAGACATATCGGGTCCGGATATTTAGGCATCGGCAATCTTCATCTGCTGTCCCTGCCCCGGGGCTGGTATCATGATTTAGCCACGACTTTTTTGGGATTTCCCATGCCCGGATTCTACTCAACGGACTACTTTCCGCTGTTTCCCTGGCTATTCCTCTTCACCGCCGGATTTTTTCTTTATCAAATCTGCGAGAAAAAGAGGCTGCTTCACCATTTATCATCAAGCCGTCTCAAAGGTCTGGAATGGGTCGGTCGGCATTCCCTTGCGATTTACATGGTTCATCAACCCGCTCTGTATCTGCTGCTTACCGTTCTTCTGCCGAAGCATTAACAGGGGCGTTTCAGAAACCCAGCTTCAGGGACTCTCCTTCCACTGCAATCCCCTGACTCTTGGTAATGGAAATCTGCTGTTCCGCCGAAAACCCTATGGTTTCTCCGCTTTGCAGGACTACACCCTCCGCAATGACATAGGCTGCCACTCCCGACAAAAAGTCCAGAATTTGTGAAGGCTGAGCATTGCTGTCTATAATTTCCATCTCGTCATATCCAAATTTGTTCATTCCGCAAGTACAGCTGCAAACGCCGTCTTTTCCGGGGTACAGCCCAAACCACACAAGATTAAATATGGGAAACCGGGATTCTTTCAACATATCCGCAAACTGCAGATATTGTTCGGGCTGATACACGGTTTCATTGGCGTATACTCCCAGAACCCCCGTCTGTTTACAGCAGGATGACACTACTTTCGTCAATAATTTGCCTGCTTCCACGACTCCGGCGCCCAGATTCATCACGATCACCACCAGATGCCCCTGATGCTGTTTCACTGTTTCTTCCGCATCCTGCCACATATAGTTTCTTCCGGCATGATACTCCGCCTCTTTGTCAGGAATCGGCGTAGGCATCAAAGCTGCGGAAATCATGCAGCCTTGACTGTAAAAGCACACTGCATCCTCATCCTGATCTGTCTGCCCTTCCTTTGTGTCCCCATTGTCTTCCGCTTCAATCTGCCATTCTTCTTTCAAAATCTTCATGAACTCTTCTTTGTTCCATACAGCTTCCTTTAACAGCACAAAATTCACAAAATGCCCTGCTCCCGTCTGATTCTGATTCATACCGACCCTCCATCCTTTTTACTCTGTTTCTCTTTCTTTTTTACCGATGCGGTAGCCATAAAACTCATGTCAATCAAGTCAAGCACCCTCTCTTCCTCCACGCTGCCGTCCAAAAGTACCGTAATCCAATGGAGCTTATTCATATGATATGCCGGCATAATGCCCTCTTCCCGTATAATCACATCCCGAAAAACCATATCAATGACCTTAAGATTGACCACATCCACATAATCATCGCCGGAGAGTCCCAGCTTATTTTTCTCCACGCTCATTACAAGAGCAAACCACTTATTGTTATCCGCGTGCCGGAACACCGCATTGCTGTCATACTTAAGCCATGGATATTCCGGAGATACTTTGTATTTCTTTTTGATATAGTCAAAAACAAAATCTCTCATTTTTCCGCTCTCAACTTTTCTTATTGGGGAACATATTGTTCTTTCCGCTAATTATAACTCATATTTGACTTAATATCAAATGATTCTTCATCTATGATCCATTTCCCTCTTTTATTTTCTTTCCACTATCGTATTTCACATTTCCTTTTCCAATAAACGCTGATATGTCATATCCATGCCAAATGCACCTAACGGCGCAGTAATTATAATTGACAATACGGCTACCGACAATACAATATTCCCACAAGGCAGACCTAAAGACAGGGGAACGGAACCAATGGCGGCTTGAACCGTAGCCTTTGGCAGATAGGCAATGATACAGAATATTTTTTCTTTTAAGTTGAGCTTTGTGCCTATCAAACACAGATAAACACCGACCGAACGGAATATCAGCGCAACTATAATCAAAAGGACAGCGCCTAACCCGGCTTCCAAAGTATAGCGGATATCAACCGCCGCCCCCACAAGCACAAACAAAATGACTTCGGCGGCAATCCACAGCTTGCCGAATTTCTCAGAAAGACGAGCCGAAACCGAAGCGGCGCTTTTTAACTGTAACATGCAAGCCATGCTCATAACCGCAAGTAGCCCCGAAACCGAGATAACATTTTTCAGCCATTCTTCCAAAGCAATCAGCAGAAATGCCGTTCCTAAGACAATCATAACTTTCATGCTGTTGCGCACATAATGCTTATGTGCATATTTGGTTTCAAAGAAAACAGACAGGAAAAATCCTGCTGCCGCTCCTATGAAGATGCCTGAAATAATCGAAATGGGAATATTGACAAATTCCATAATGTTTACTGTATTTCCCTGCGCCATTCCGATAAAGGTTGAAAACAGCACAATGACAAAAACATCATCCAAAGATGCACCGGCTAAAATAAGCTGTGGAATGCCCTTTTTTGTTCCGTATTTTGTTTCCATAAGCTGTACCATTCTGGGGACGACAACCGCCGGAGATACTGCCCCAAGAACAGCTCCCATAATAGCGGCATCAATCAAGGTGATTCCAAGAACAGAGGGCGCGAACAGCACAAATGCCAATATTTCAAAGACTGCGGGTAAAAAGGACATTAAGAGCGCCGGGCGTCCCACTTTCTTTAAGTCACTGATATTCAGGGCCAATCCTGCTTTGATTAAAATAATCACTAATGCCATCTGCCGCAGATCAGCAGATATGCCCAGAATCGAAGCGTCTAAAAGATTCAGCACATACGGTCCTAAAACAATCCCCGTAACCAGCATACCGATAATGCGGGGAAGTTTTACCTTTTGGCAAACGGAAGCCATAGCAAGACCCACAAGAAAAATAAGCGCAAGTGAAGTCAACATAATTTTTTCTCCTTTCATGCATAAAAAAGCCGATGTCCTTCTGCGATAGTTATATCACAGAAGTCATCAGCTTAAAAAAGCGGTTTTGGTTGCCCAAGGGAGAACTTCATTCCCGTTTATACTTTAGCAAAGAAATGAAAAAGTGTCAATAGTTTTCAGATTCAACCTTTACTCTGACAATACAGCATCACGCCTTACGCCTAAAATCACCGCCGCCAGCGCAAAGGACAAAATATCCGAAACGGGCTGGACAATATACAGGCCGAAATCCTGAAATACCGCTCCCAGGGCAAACAGCAAAGGAATGTAGAAAATCCCCTGTCTTGCGATGGAAATAACCAACGCTGTCATATATTTACCGCAATTTTGCATATACATGCTGGATACTGCATAAAACGCAAGAAACGGAAACGAGATGCACTGATATCTTAAAATGACGGCCCCTGTCCGTATCACTTCATCATCCGCCAGAAACATTCCGATAAGCGGTTTTGCAAACACCGCATAGAGCGCCGCGGCTATTACCATAAACACGGTTCCTATGCCGACGGTAAGGCGGAACGCTTTTCCGACACGGTCATATTTTTTCGCGCCATAGTTCATGGCACAGATTGGCTGAAAACCCTGCCCGAAACCTATCATTATCATATATCCCAATGCCGCCACTCTTGACGAGACGGTAAATGCCGCAATCGTAGCTTCTCCAAAATCAGCAGCCGCAACATTCAACAGGACGGAAGCGATACTGGTGATTCCCTGACGGGAGAAATTCGGTGCTCCGCCCGCAAGAATATGATACCATCTGCCATCGCCCAAATTGCATCTGTCAAACCTCACAGGAATATTTCCGTGTCTGTACGAAAGAAACGCCAGTACCACAGCGCCGAGCATCTGCCCCAGCAGCGTTGCCAGTCCCGCGCCGAGCATTCCCATACGCAAAAGGATGATCAGTACCGGGTCGAGAATGATGTTGGCAAGGATTCCCGCAAGCAGTCCAATCATTCCGTCCTTCACATTTCCACACAATCGAAGCTGATTATACACCGTTGTCGCAAACAGTGAGAACGGAACGGATAGCAGCATGATCCGAAGATATTGGACGGTGTACTTCATAAGGCTCTCCGATGCGTTTCCGCCAAGGAGCGCCGCAAGCGGCTCGAGCCATATCAGCATGGGTATCATCAGGGCGATTCCGGTGGTCAGAGCCATGACCACGCCGCTTGAAGACACGATTTCCGCTTCCTGCTCATTGCCTTCCCCGAGCCTTCTGGACATGACATTGCCGCTGCCGTAGCCAAACCAAAATCCAATTGCCTGAACAAAGGAAACGAACGCAAACACAATTCCCACAGCAGCGGTCATGCTTTTGTTGTCCATTTTGCCTATCCAGAAGGTATCGGTGAGATTGTAAACAACTGTGACCAGCATTCCGATGATTGTGGGAATTGCGGTTTTTATCAAAAGCGGCAGAAGCGGCGCGGTAATAATCTGCTCACGGCGCTGCTCTTTTGTCTCTGAACTTAACTTAACAAAACTAAGCGGAATCGAACGCAATTTATCTGACCTAGCCAACCTTCTCCACCTCTCCTTTGGAACCGTTGACGCGTATCATCTCGCCGTCCTTGAAGCGGGTTGTGGCAAGACCTACACCCAATACGGCGGGGATGCCGTACTCACGCGCCACGATGGCTGCATGGGACAATGCCGCCCCTGTATCGGCAACTACCGCGGTCGCAACCTTGAATAACGGCGTCCACTCCGGGTCGGTATAGGGACAGACAAGAATATCACCCTTTTCCAGCTTGCCAAACTCCTCAGGACCGCGGACAATACACACCCGGCCTACTGCTTCGCCGCTGCTGCCGCCTACCCCCTTTAACACATCACCCGCGCCCTCAAACACGCAGAGCTTGCTGCGCTCCCAGACCTTTTCGGCAAGCGCGCGTTTCCCTTTCCGATGAGCAATGATTTCACGATACTTATCGGAAAAGCCCTCTTTACACATTGCGGTAAACTCATCAAGGAACAGATATGCCACGCTGTCCGCAATATCTTTGCTGCCCGTGCAGAGGAATGCGGCGCGCTCCAGTATTCTCTTGGAATAATAGAAAACCGTTTCCCACTGATATTGGCTCTCCTCCCGCGCCACATGGAAAGCGCGGATACAATCTATCTGCCTCTCCACATCGGGGAATTTCTTCTCACCGCACACCCCCCGAACCTGTGCCATCAGCGGTGCAAATTTCTCCTCATCCGGCGCGGCAGGATTGTTTATCAGCGGCTTTATGATGTGGATAAGGCGGTCGGGATCCTCAATAAATGACTTTGCGAAAATGCAGTAGCAATTATAATCGGATTTCATTCCGTGCTTGGACATAAATGTCTCAAACGCTACGGCAATATCCGGGAAATCGTGGCAGACACGCTCGTAACTGTCACCTCGCATCACCGCACGGGCAAGCGCTTCCTCCCCGCGGATTTTGTCCGCTAGCGCCGCAATGTCACGGGTCACGACTGCGGTTTTGTAATCCAGATTACAGTAAAGGTCATATGCCGTAAGATCGGGGGAAATCTTCTTCAGCAGTTTTTCCACCCGCATATTGGCAAGGACTCCGGGGAAAAGCGCATATTTGAAGCGCGCGTAAGCGATACGCTGAACAAGCCTGTACGCCTCGTCTATGTACTTTCCGCACTGCTCCAAAGAAAGAGTTTCAAAGGATAACTCCGCCATTTTATCGATACTTTTCTGGTATTTCTTAAGATAGCCCTCACACTTCTCCCGGCAGCCCGAAAGATCCTTAAGCTCTTTCAGCAGACCGAATATCTTGCATATCTTCCCGTTAATTCTCTTGTCATTGGGCGGCAGTATCATGATTCCGTCATCATCTATCTGAGGCTCCATGGAAATGAGAAGTCCGACCTCGGAGAAAATCTGTGCTTTCTGATTGTTCACCGAGCCGCAGAAGCTATGGTCCAGCGGAAGCTGCGCAACAGGCATCTTTTCAAGAAGAAACGCAAAATTCTCGCGCAGGGCGCCGGTTATCTTATTTTTGCTGATATAGGATTCTATTTCCGCTTCGTCGATATTGTCCGTGAGCGTGGTGATTGCCCTCGCCTGTAAAATATAGGCGTTTCCGCCGCGGATTGCCCATTCAATGTCCATTGGGCAGCCATAATAATTCTCCACCGTGGCCGCCGCTTTGCAGAGTGCCTTGATCTCCTCCCCTGACAGACACAGCACACCGCTCCTTTCCGGGGAGACAAGCACTTCCTTTGTGCCGTTTTCCGCATAAATGATCTCTATTTCTTTGCTGCCGATAACGCTTGACCGGATACTGCCGTCCTTGCCGCAGATAAAGGTGTCCGCTGTGACCTTGCCGGAAACCACAGCCTCACCGAGTCCGTAGGAAGCGTTCAACTGCATTTCGTCACGATTGTTATTCACAGGATTTGCCGTAAAAAGCACTCCTGCCTTTTCGCTCTCCACCATTTCCTGCACAACGACGGCAAGGGCAACGCTCTTCTGGCCGTACCCTTGTGTCTGCCGATAGCTTACCGCCCGGTTCCCCCATAGCGAAGCATAACAGCGGATAATATTCTCGCAAAGCGCATCGATTCCCACAATATTCAGATAGGTTTCCTGCTGTCCCGCAAAACTCGCATCGGGAAGATCCTCCGCAGTGGCGGAGGAACGCACCGCGACGCGCAATGTATCGTTTCCGGAATTTTTGCAAAGGAGAAGATAGTTTTGGCTAACCGCTTCTTTTAAAGAAACAGGCATACTTCCTGCCGTGATAAGCCCGCGAATCTTCTCAGCCGCAAAGAATAGTTTCTGCTCATCTGCGCCCGCATCATCAAGGAGTGCGGTGATTTCTTCGTCGATATGATTTTCCGCAAGGAAACTGCGGTATGCGTCCGCCGTTACCACAAATCCGGGCGGAACAGGAAGCCCCGCCCGTGTCATCTCACCAAGGTTGGCGCCTTTACCCCCCGCAACCATAACATCGTCTTTTCCGATTTCATCAAATCTGCGGATCATTGTTTATCCTCCCGTTTCCATATATATTTTCTCACACCGGCATCCAGAAATGCTTTGAATATTTCATCAAAATAATCCCTGTCTATCATTTCGTTGTGAACAAACAGTACAAATGCCCCCGCCATAACGCCGCACATTCCTTCCATATCCACCTCCACAGGAACCATTTGTTTTCTCCAATATGCGGCAACCTTTTCCATAAACCCACGGAACAGTGTTATGCTCCGCGCACCAAGCTTTTCCTGCTGCTTCACCAGCATCTTGAAGACCTCGGAATAAGCCTCGCGTGTGTCGGTTTTATGCTTCATATCGATCAGATAATCAAACAAAACCCTGCTCATAAGACCTGCCGGGTCCTCCGTCGGCTGTAAAAACAATCTCTCCGCATCCGCTATTTTCTGCGCCGAGCGGTATCGCATTACATCCAGCACAAACGCATCCTTATCCTTATAGAAAGTATAAAATCCGCCCTGTGAGATACCGGCTCTTGCGGTAAGTTCCCGTATGTTTATTGCCTTTACCGAGTTGTCATGAAACATCTCCGTGCCTGTTTCAAGCAGCTTTTTTCTTATCTCCTGTTTTTCTTCGTCCGAAAACGCTTTTCCCATGATGATTCTCCTATGAACATTTCGGTATATATTCATAGATACATGTTAGTATATGCTAACTCATTTGTCAAGTGTTTTTTATCTGCCACGATGCCTGAACAGATTGCACATTTCACCGCAGACACGCTCTTGCTCTTGCTTTGGCTGCTTGCAGAATATACAATCTGCACAACTTGATATAGGAAAGATAGCGTTTAGCAATTACCTATATACATCCTTATATTTTCCAACCCACGGCAAGTTCACGGGCATCAACAAACCGCCTGTAAATCCCGTTTCTTTGCATCAGTTCTTCATGCCTGCCCTGCTCCACAATCCTGCCTCTGTCAACCACAAGAATCCGGTCGGCATTACGCACAGTATTCAGACGGTGGGCAATCATTATAATCGTTTTTTCTCTGGTCAGCGCATCGATTGCCTCTACCAATTCCTTTTCGTTTTCCGGATCAACATTCGCGGTTGCCTCATCCAAAATAATAATCGGCGCATCCTTCATGATGGCGCGGGCGATAGAGAGCCTCTGCTTTTCTCCGCCGGAAAGGCTGGCGCCGCCCTCTCCGATTTTTGTTTCGTACCCTTCCGGGAGCCGCATGATAAAATCATGACAGCAGGCGGCTTTTGCCGCTTCCACCACCCGTTCCATACTTGCCTGCGGCTGCCCGAAACGGATATTGTTGGCTATGGTATCCTGAAACAGATAAACATTCTGAAAAACAAAACTGAAATTCTTCATCAGACTGTCATAACTGTAATCTTTCACATCCATTCCGCCCAGTTTCACGCTGCCCTCCTGCACATCCCAGAACCGGGCAATCAGATGGCAAAGTGTAGTCTTGCCGCCACCGCTGGGACCGACAATGGCTGTGGTGGTCTTTTCCGGAATATGCACGGAAATCCCGTCAATGATTTTCCGCTGTTCGTAAGAAAAGCTGATATTTTCCACATCAATGTCAAAATGCTGTGGCACGACATCCTGCCCTCCGGTATCCATCGGCGCGAGTTCAAGGATTGCCTGTGCCTGATCCACACTGAGATCAACAGCCCGCAGCAGAGCAGAATAGTTCCCGGCACTGTCAAGACTGGAATAAATCAGGAACGAACTGATTAACATGACAATACAGGTCAAAAGCTCCATACTTCCATCAAAATAAAATTGCAGGGACAACACACACATGACAATTCCTGTCATCTTCGTAACAAAGTTCTGCAGTGCCATATAGGGAATAAAACAAAATTCCATTCTTGTATTGACCGTAACACTCTCATCAATGGCATGTTTCAATTTTTCACTTTTATCCCCTGTCAGATTAAAAGCCTTCACTTCCGAAATGCCCTGAATGTATTCTAATACCTTTTCCACCAATCCCGCATCTGCGGCTATCTTTTTCGGCGCCATCTCATTGGAAGTCTTCTGCAGTCCGCTGTTTACAAAGAAAAACAAAAGCAGCCCCGCCAAGACTACCAACCCAATGCGCCAGTCAAGGACAAGCAGCATCGCAGCAATCAAGGCGGTAGCCAGAATGCCGGAAGTGGTCATCATCACCACACGAGTCGCGATATTAGCCAGATTCTCCATGGTATTCGTTGTCACGGAAGTAATATAACCCAGACCGTTCCGGTTAAAATAACCCATGGGCAGATAGCGGAGATGCTCCGCAATCTCAATCCGTTTACCGGCACAGGTATCATATCCCGCCTCGGTCTGCAGCATGGTGGAGCGGTATTTTACAACGGAACCGCCCGCAATGCCAAACAGCATAATGCCAAGACTTGCCAGAATGACTCCGTTTGTCACACGCCCCTCTATAACCGCCCCCAGCATGACCTCGATTGCCGGTATCTTTAATGCTTCAAAAAATGCCAACAGTACGCCAAATACCACGGACAGATAGAATTTCCTTTTATTCTCACCCCCACAAAAATCAAAAAATTTCTTTAATATTTTAAGCATTTGCCACCCCTCCAATCTCCGCGGACCAATCTGCCCTGTCTTTCACCGATATATGCGCCTTCCACATGTCCCTGTACAGGTCGTTTTGCGCCAGAAGTTCTTCATGAGTACCTTGGGCTTCCAACTTTCCGTCTTTCACCACGAAAATCCGGTCAGAATCTACTATAGTGGAAAGGCGATGGGCAATGACAATCAGCGTTTTTCCCTTCACTAATGTTGCCACTGCGGATTGTATTACCGCTTCGTTCTCCGGGTCGGTGTATGCGGTTGCTTCATCCAGAATCACGATCGGCGCATCCTTTAACATTGCACGGGCAATGGCAATCCGCTGGCGTTCCCCGCCGGACAGATGCCCCCCTGCTCCGCCTGCAGGCGTATCATACCCTTTTTCCAGACCCATGATAAATTCATGACATCCGCTGCGTTTTGCGGCTTCCTCCACTTCCGCGTCGGTAGCGCCTTTTCTTCCCATACGGATATTCTCCCGGATCGTATCATCAAATAAATAATTGTCCTGAGAGACATAAGCTATCATCTGATTATATTCTTCCAGCGGGATTTCCCGGATATCCACACCGCCTACGGAAATGCTTCCGCCGTCCACATCCCACAAAGATGCCATGAGTTTGACCAGCGTAGACTTGCCGGAACCGGAAGGACCCACAATGGCATTTACTGTCCCCTCCCTGATTTCCAGACTGATACCGTGAAGCACTTCCTTTGCGTGATAGCCGAAACGGATATTTTCTGCTTTCATATCATAATGTTCCGGCAGCCTGCCTGTCTCCTGCGGTCTTTGCAGTTCTTTCTGTGTCAGGATAGCAGCCACTTCGCCGATGATAGACTGCATCTGGCGCATATCATCGCTATAAGCCATACAGGTTATGATAGGCGCAACCAGTCCTACCGAAACCATGATAATCAGGATAAAATCAGCCGGAGAAAGGCTCCCGTTTTTTATAAACAGTCCGCCGATTGGCAGTACGGAAACCATCGTGCTGGGCATGACCAGCATGGCAATTGTAAAAGGCACATTACAGGTGCGCATCCAATCCACAAAGCAGGCAGAACCTTCCTTTGCCGCTATGACAAAACGCTCATAAGAACTTTTCGCCTTGCCGAATGCCTTGATTACCTCGATACCGTTTATGTATTCCACCGCCACATCGTTCAGCGCCTTTGTCTTGACAATGGTATTTTGATAGTATTTATCATAACCAACCATCATACCCATATAACAGAGCATCCCAAGCGGCACCGTGACAAGGGACGCCAGCGCCATGCGCCAGTCAATGGTAAACAGATACACTATGAGCACTGCCGGAGCAAGCAGATTGGAAGTAAATTCCGGCAATATATGGGCAAGTGTCACCTCTATGCTGTCCACCCGCTCCACAATAATATTTTTCAGACTGCCGGAGGCTGTATCCAGAACTGTCCCAAGCGGCAGACGCGCCAGTTTATCCAGAAGGCGCTTACGGATATTCCCCAGCACATAAAATGTGGCTTTATGGGATAAGGATGTAGAAATTGCATGAAATACCACTTTCCCCGTCCACAAGGCAGCCATGATGAGACAGTCCGCCATATAGGAGGATACCTCCCTGTTTCCTTCTACAAGCCTCCGAATCATATGCCCCATAATAATAAACGGCGCCGTTGCGCACAATACTCCCACGGCCGCGGCTGCCATACTGGCAATATACAGTGCCCTCCGCTCCGCCGCAAATTCAAATATCCAGCTCCAGGCAGAACGCGCTTTTTCTTTTTTCAATCCGATCACACTCCTTTTGAACAATTTTTCTATCACAACAGCGGCCTATCCGTTTCCCGAGAAGGAAGACTTCATTTTCCCCACCGATAAACAGCAAGCCGGTTATTGAGGTTTTTCGCTATTACACTTCCTATTTTCCCCACAAGCGTATATTTTTTCATCTCATCCCAGAAACTGTGCTCCTTTAGCAGTTCCCATTTCGGGTTAAGCTCCGACAGCTCCTTTCCCGTTTCGGTTCCCCAACCAAACTTCGCATTGGTATGCTTTACCGTATCATGCTTTTTTCTTTCATCATCTTAGGATGCATCAGCTCCGCCAGCAGAAAGCCCCTGTCAAAAGAATCCGTGATGTTGTGCAGAATCGTACTCACCTGTTCCTTGGAAAAATACATAAGCAGTCCCTCGGCAATCACGATCACGACATCCGCTTTCGGGATATCCCTTACCCAATCTGTCTTAAGAATATCCCCGGTCAGCACATATTCATGTTCCCTTTTGGCAAAAACTTTTTTCTCACTTCTATGGAATCCGGAAGGTCCACATTGAACCACCTGATTGTTCCGTTATTTACCCTCGAAAAACGGTCATCCAGACCGCATCCGATATTGACACAGACCGCATCCGGATATTGCGCCAACAGTCCTTTCAGCGTCCTGTCAAACAGAATTGTCCTTGCCACCACTCCCTCATGGGAAAAGAATTTATCCATATCCTTTGTATCGACCGCCAGAGTTTCTATGATTTCCACTGCTTTTTCATCATGGATGCGCGCTTTCTTCCTCTTAGTCTCATTCGCCCTGATCGCAAGCGGAATCAAGGCTGTTTCCTGAACATCTCCTAATTGTAAGTCCATATGCATCTCCTTTCCGCCTCCCTGCAAAAACATTGCTTTTTTCTAAAAAAGTGTACAAATCCACGCCAGTAATAAAGCTACAAAAGGAAACAGTATAAGCTTCATAAGCTGCTCTTTCCTGTTAAACCCGAACTGATGGTATCCTGCACATCCTTCTGTCTCAGGATAGTAATGCTGGAAGAAGTGGGACTTTGTGAGCAGGAACCAATCAAAGAAAATGATATCAAACGCTTTCAACAGATACAGCATGATAAGGAACCTTGCCGTAAACTGCCAGAAACCATAGCCTCTTTGCATACCGTCCCATCCTGCATAAACAAATACGGACAGGAACGCCGGCACATCTATGACCAGAAGGAACCATCCCAACAGCCTTGCTCCCGGAAAGCGTTCCTCATGCTCCAACACAGCCGCCTGTATATCCTTTGGCGCCGTCCCGAAAAGCTTTTTTGATTGTACCAGTGCAACCGCCGCCCATAGCAAAAGAAAAAACAATGCCATAAGTATTAATGATAAAATGAAAGTCACTATCATATCCGTTTCATCCCTCCACTTTTGCAGCAGTTTTACTTCCCGCTGCCGGAAGATACGCAAACCATATCATCATTGCCGCATTCATGCTCCGTCTGATTTCCTGACGACACAGTGCAGGCGGAATCCTTTTCTCACCTCATACCGTTCCAGTTTCAGACCACTAGCCTCACAAAGTCTCCGTATATCCGTTCTTGTGTAAACATGGACATCTCCTTTGTGCAGAATTTTATTGATCAGAGGGATTTCTATACGGTTATAAAACCACATCAACAGACTGCTGCTTGAAGCCATATCCCGGAGAACCAGCCGCCCTTCCGGCCGCAGTACCCGTTGTAAGCTTATAAAAAACCGCTCCGGATTTGGGTAATGATGGAAACTCATGGAACAGGTGACCACATCAAAGCTGTTGTCCGGGAAGGGCAGATTCTCACAGTCCCCTGCCACAAAGCGTATTCCCTCTATATTTTTTGACCTTGCCACCTCTATCATTTTTTCCGACAAGTCCACGCCGGTGTAATTTTTATCCGGATGATCTTTCTTAAACATACCCAGCATCGCCCCTGTGCCACAGCCGGCGTCCAGCAGATCGGAAAACGGTTCCCTCACCGCTTCCGCCACTACATCAGGATAATCCTTACGGCACATATTGTAGACGCTCGGGTCATTGTCATCAAATTTTACCGCCGCCCGGTCAAATTCTTTCAATGACAGTTTTTTGTATTCCTCACTCGTCATAATATCCGCTCCTCTCACATCCGGTTACTCATCACCATAGATTCTGCTCATCCATCGCTTTCCTGACCTTTCTGTCAAGTTTTCTATAAGGTCTGCCGATGAGGAATTTTCCCTTGTATTATAGTTAGTTATAACTAACTATTAGTTAGCTTATCACATCCTCTATCGTATGTCAAGAAAAGCAATCTATAAATTTTTTGGCTAAAATTCTCCCGTCCTCCATTTTTAAAATATAGTCCGCACCCTCCGCAACTGCCATGTCGTGCGTGACAATCAGGCAAGTCTTGTGGTAGGTTCTGTGTATTTCGTGGAGGAGATTCATTACCTCGGCGCCTGTTTTCTGGTCAAGGTTTCCTGTCGGCTCATCACAGAGTATAACGGAGGGATTATTTGCGAGAGCCCTTGCAATCGCCGCCCTCTGCTGCTGTCCGCCGCTAAGCTGCGCCGGCGTATGCCCCGCCCTGTCCGCAATCCCAAGCTGCCCCATCAGCTCGCCGATATATGCTTCATCCACTTTCCCGGACGCAAGCAGAATCGGGAGCACTATGTTCTCCTTTAAGCTTAGCTCATCCAGAAGGGAAAAGTTCTGGAACACAAACCCTATTTCATCCCGCCTTGCAGCCGCAAGCTGCTTTTCCTTGCAGTCAGTCAAGCATATGCCGTTGACATAGACCCTGCCGGAGGTGGGCATATCCAGCCCGCCCAAAAGATGCATGAGCGTAGATTTCCCGCTGCCGCTGGCACCAATCAGTGCGACAAAGCTCCCCTCCTCTATGGAAACGGAAACATCCCTTAACGCCTCCACCCTCTGCTTTCCAACCTCATATGTTTTGCATAAATGCTCCGTCCTAAGCGCTATATTTCCCAACCCCTGCACGCTCCTTTCCCAAAAACGATTAAAAAGAATCCCTGTCAATGATTTCCGAAATAACCTGTCTGCGCATATAATGTATCTGCGGAATTGTTGCAGCCAGTATCAGGATTTCAAAGACCAGCACGACTGCCAACAATACCGCTGCCGGGTGGTAGGCAAAAAGACTGTAGCGGAAGGGCACATAGCTGTACCACGGCATTCCTCCGCTGTCGGCTGTAATGAGAATCACACCCGCCCATGCACCGGTATCAATCTGCCGCTTAATGTATCCAAAAAGCATCTGGCACAAAAATGTCGGTATGACTGCCATCGCTCCCCCTATGAGCGGATAGGCAATATTCTGCCGTAGGATAAGCCATTCCAGTTGGGGCAACGACATTCCGATTGCGCGGAGCCTTGCAATGGTCTGCGAATTCAGTTTGATGCGGCTATAAAACAAGATTCCCACCGCAAGCATCCCCAGAAAAATCAGCATGACAATCATAATGTAATAGATAGTCATAGTATTCCCCTCTCTCGCTTTCATCTTCTCCCTAATTTCAAAGGTGGAGGCGAAAGTGATGTTTCTGCATTTTACCACCGACTCGTAAAACAATGTATTTGCCTCCGAGAGCCGCCCCCCGTCGGTCACCGAAAACCGTGCCTCCGTAAAGAGCCTGTCCGGAAGCCCCCAGCTTGCAAATGTTTCCGGCATGCAGAGAAGGCACGGCGCATAGGGAATTTCATAGGGACAGTAGCCTGAAAGCTCCTGCGATTCCAGCAGATATTTTTTGCAAAGTCGGGCATCATCCAAGACGACCACTGCGCCGATTCTCGTATGGATGTCTTTCCTCATGCCGAATGCGAAGGATGCATACCGTATCTTTGCACCGCTTGGGTCTTCCACATATGTCCGGTAAACGGGCTCGGCGTAGTCAAATGGCGATTGGGAAAAGTCATACCCCTCCTCCTCTTTTGAGAGCAGGATGTCGCTGAGCGGCAGCTCATCACCCGCATGGAAAGCCGCCTCTGCGATGCTTTTTATTTCTGACGGCACCACAAGTATTACTTCCTCGCCGCTCCTTATCTTATCCGGGTCAATTTTTCCGTCCGTGACATAAGGCGACAATTCCTCAAGTCCCTCCGGCAATATGCCCACTGTGGGGAGTGCGTAAATGTCCTCGTCTGAATAGTACCCCGTCTGCTCAAGCATTGCTTCCTCGGCTTCATACTCCGTATGTCCATAATCATCCTCAGATTCCTTCTGCAGTTCATACCGGCGCATGGAAAAAGGAGCCAGCATTTCCTTCACAGCGTCCTTTTCCTCCTTCTTGGGGTAGACCAGCCGTGTCGATTTGTTCACCATGCGGGCAAACGATTCCTTTACGAAATCCTCTCCCGCGAAGCGTTCATAGGTCTCTTGGTCAATCCCACTGTCATGGCGGTTTTCGACCAAAAAGACATACGGTCTGGACATCTGACTTTTTTCTGCGGAAAAATCCCATCCATCTAGTCCGCTTTCCGATAATTGGTTTGCATATTCTATATTTTCCATATCCGAAAACGCCCTAAAATAATTGTAACCGAAAAAGGTGGCGCACATGATAATTGTCATGATGATTAAAACCGACTTTTCATGGAAACGGATATGCCTACCGATGACCCGGCTCCATGTGCGACCGGAAAAATCCGTAAAATGCTGCCTTGAGGGGCTTTCCTCTTTTTCGTATCCCATTTTAAAAACCGCAATCGGTGCGCTTTTCGACATTTCAAAAAGCGGCCAAAAGACGGCTGCCATGCTGCTTATGCCAATGACTGCGGTGGCATACAGCCATGGATTGAAGGTGACGGATGCCACATAGGAACCGACATGGAAGCCAAGCGGGATATCCGTGCCGTTATGGGCGTTCATTCCCGTAACCAGAAGATAGTGGAACCCACTCCCCGCGAGCAACCCTGCGCCTATAAATATGCTGATGAATGCTGCCTGCTCCAGCAGAAGATAAAGGAATATTCCCTGTCTTGTCATGCCGATACTGCGCAGAATGGCAACCTCCCTCGACCTTCCCATGATGATTTCCCATGTGGTGCCGAATACCGATATTGCCGCAATCACAAGAATCAGCGCCGCAAACATTGGGATTAGGACGGATGAATAAAAATCCTTCCACACATTTCCGTCACGCATGGCCCTCTGCAGACCGTCTATGTTCAGCCCGTATTCGCTGCCGAGAACATGTTCTCCTGCCGTAATTATTCTATAATACGCCATCGCCCTGCCCATCGGGTCATCGCAGCCCAGTTTCGGAAAATCCGCCCGCAAAAGCTCCGCCGCAAGTGCGCCGCTTTCTTCTGTTTCCGTCTGAAAGAAGACCGTAATCTGTGTGCTTGGGAACAGCTCCCTCTCGCCGTCAAACACAAATACGGCGGGGACACCGTATTCCTCCATCCCCCCATTGTCCCAATAGCGGTGAAATCCGCCCCAGGCTCCGGGCGAGGATGCTTCAAAAATGCCCGACACCGTATATTCCCGTTCCTGCAGTTTTTGCTTTTCCATGTCATATAAAGCCAGCGTGACTTTCTGCCCGGGAAACGGCGGGATTCCGGATTGTTTTGCGATGCCGGCATCCATGGCGATTTGACCTTCCTTTTGCGGATAGCTGCCCCGAATGCATGTCATATGGTACATCTGCTCAGAATGCTCGTTAGGGAAGGATACCACTTTATATTGCCCGCCGCCGTCCACGCCGGCATAGCCAAGCTCTCTATAAAAACCATAGGAGGAAACGGCCTTGTTTCCTGTGACCACGGAAAGGTCCTTTTCCTCCATGCCATAAACAATGACATCATAATTTCCCCGTTGCGTGAGTACCTCCTCCATTTTAAGTACCTTCTCACTTCGGATGTAAAGGCACGAAAAGCAAAGGGCTGCCGCCCCTAAAATGCAGACGGCAGCCAGTGTCAGAATTCTTCTTATATGCATTCTCCAATAAAGGAAGGACAACCTTATCAACATTGTAATCTTTTTCATATCAAGCCTCGCCTTAATATGAACATGTCAAAACACCTGCAATGCGTTGGTCGGAAACGCCCGGCTGAATATATATATACCATATTTCCCCAAAAGGTACAGTCACACTGTAATCCGGAATTGATACCTGAAATGGAAATTTTTGAGAAGCCACAATCGTACCACTCGCTGTTTCGAATGTCACCTTTGCACCACCTACACCTGCTGTTGGTCTTGTATTAACTGATACCGTCACACCGCTTGGATTATAATTATTGTAAATCGCAACGATGTTGGTTTTTGATGTTGTATCATACGAAAAATCAGCCGATGCCGCCTTGACCGAAAAAGTGCATAACATACTCAATACCATACAACAGCAAAGAATCAATGACATTTTTTTCATGCATTTACTCATTTTAATACCTCCTAGTTTTCACTTGATTCGTTATGAAGCACTAACATTGTATAATACTCCAATAAAAGCATGTCCATCTTATACGCTCTTCTTTACCTAATGCTCTTGCTATGCTCAGCCCCCTTTCACGAATATTTTACACCTAAATCCGTGAACCTTTATATGTCCACAAATCTAAAGCGTTCTTACATTGCAGGAAGTAGATTGCTCAAATTTTTATATCTGAGACAAGGTTCACTTATTCAAGTTTATAACAAACATTTAATGATTCCCCCATTGTAACTTTTGTATGGAAACATACTATTTTGCAAGACTGTGCACATGTCTTATCTTTATAATACATCATATTCGCGTATTATGCAAGGGGAATTTTACTTGAGTTTCCGCAGTTTTATCCACAGAACCATTATTTTAGCCTTGTTCTTATAAACAACTTTCAAAAAATGCCCAAAAATAAGGAATCTTCTTCCTTTTTGGTGTAAAATTAAGCTACCAACAAAAACCTTACTAAACAAAAAAGAAGGAGATTCCCTATGGCTAATTTTACATCAAATACTTACCAAATGAAACGGAAAATTTGAACTTTTACAAATAAAATTTCCAAACGGTTGTCGAAGCCCGAACATAAATTCACAGCAGATATCACTTATGGCATGCTGGCCGCCGGAAGCTGTCTTTTAACCGACATTGTTGACCAGCTTCACGCAAATTCTAAAAAGATAAATATCGTTGACTGGCTTTCCAGGCATCTTGATAAAGGAACTCCCGCACGGGCGGCTGCTTCTTGCCTCCAGACGGTCAGAAAATGGGTTCCTGCAGATCCTGTCATTCATATTGATGACAGCGATGTTGTGAAGCCTGACGGCTGTAAATTTGAAACCCTCGGCATCGTCTGCGATGGTTCCGAAAGTACCTCCACGAAAAACATCTACAAAAAAGGCTACCTTGTTACGGAAGCCTGTGTCCTTACCGCCAGCAACCATCCCGTCAGCATATTTTCCAGAATACATTCATCCGCCGAAAAGGCAAAATCAAAACCAGCGTATCCTACAAGGGAAAAGAGCATGAAGCCTGCCTTTCCCATGTGAAGGTTTAGATTACGGCATCCAGAAAAGACATTTACCTGGTGCTGGTTTATGGCATTACGCAACACCCAATGATGCTTGCCACCAACAAAGAAATCAAGTTCAGGGAAGATGTGATCAAAGTGGCAAGAATCTATCTCTCCAGATGGAAAATCGAGGAGTATTTTCGCTGTAAAAAGCAAATGTTCCAGTTTGAGAACTTCCGTGTGCGCAAACTTCGTGCAATCAACGCGCTCAACTTTTACATCACCTTGTGCATGGCTTTTCTGGCATTGGTTTCTAAGGAACCAGAATCAAATACGCTAAAGGCAGCAATCATAAAAACGGCAGATCCTGTAAAGGAAAAAGGGGTCTTCTGCTATTATCGGCTTGTGAAAGGCATCTCTGGCATACTCTCGTATGCAAGAACGGGCGTCAGGCTCTGGTTTCGGACGAAACATCCGGCATACCGCCAACTCTGCCTTAAGCTGACCGTTTAAATGGATAAAAGAATAGTTCTCCCAAAGTCCGGTTCCGGCGGGGCTTATTAAAGTGCCTCTCGTTCTGCCGCTGTCATTCTGTTTCTTGTCAAAATTTGATAGATTGGCACTTTTGGAAGATATATCCATTTTGAAGTTGCATTTTGCGGAAACTCAAGTTTAATGAGTATCAGTTTCCTGCAAAAATTTATCCCCTGTTGTTCCATAACAATATATTCAGCTTAGAAGACCTTATAAATATGGCTGCCAATAACTTATATTATATATGTCAGGAAGATTACTACCTTACGATGCAGATTTATTATATTTTAGAAAAAAATGGGATTATCTTGAACGAATGGCAAAATAAATTTATTTTTGAAATTCTGCCAGAGAAAAATGCTGCCCTGTTGTGGAAAAACATAAAATCATCATGCTTTCACAAATACCGGGCTGTACTGAATGTATGCTAAGAAATATTTTTTCCTCTTCACCTTCATTTTCAGTAGCGGTGAAAAAACTGTTGTTAAGCAAATAATTATATAAGGCATAATAAAATGGCAGGCTAAATCAACCTGCCATTTTATTTCAATAGTTCATCATATGTTGTTTCCAATACATTTCTGATTGCATCAACTTGATTTCCTGAATCCCAATATATAGCCCCAGCCCTTGTATGGACTGAGTCCACGGTCTTATTTATCAGTTTCCGGCTTCCCTGTTCTCCGCCATAGCTTTAGCCACATCCGCCTCGCAGCTTCTCATCGCCTGAATGGTCTTGTCAAAAAGCTCTTCCAGCTCCCAGCCGAGCCGCTCCGCTCCCTGAGCGATAACATCACGGGAACAGCCCGCCGCAAACTTCTTATCCTTAAACTTCTTTTTCAGGCTGCTGACCTCCATGTCCATGGTGCTCTTAGAGGGGCGCATCAAGGCACAGGACCAGATTAATCCGGTCAGTTCATCGGCGGCAAAAAGCACCTTCTCCATCTCATGCTTAGGCTCTTCCTCGCTGCAGATTCCATAGCCGTGGGAACAGATGGCATAAATCATATCCTCCCCCACTCCCGCTTCGCGCAGAAGCTCCGGCGCCTTCTTGCAGTGCTCCTGCGGATAAAGCTCAAAATCAATATCATGAAGAAGCCCGGTAATACCCCAGAAATCTTCCTCCTTTGCATAACCCAGCTCCTTTGCATACCAGCGCATCACACCTTCTACTGTCAGGGCATGCTGGATATGAAAAGGTTCCTTATTATATTTTTTAAGCAGCTCCAATGCCTGCTCTCGGGAAAGGTTGCTCTTTCTTTCTTCCATGCTTACTTCCTTCTTTTCTGTTTTTGTATGGGAAGAGGACGGTTTCTCCAAGCTCTTCATGGTCGGGAAGAGCAATACATCTCTGATGGCAGGAGAGTTTGTAAGCAACATCACCAAGCGGTCGATGCCATAACCGATGCCTCCCGTGGGCGGCATCCCAATCTCCAACGCATTCAGGAAATCTTCGTCCGTATGGTTTGCTTCCTCGTCCCCTTGGGCAAACTGCTTTTCCTGCTCTTCAAAGCGGTGCCTCTGGTCAATGGGGTCATTTAACTCGGAATAAGCATTGCACATCTCGCGCCCATAGATAAACAGTTCAAAACGCTCCACATAATCCGGCTTGTCCGGCTTTCTCTTGGTCAGAGGAGAAATCTCCACAGGATGGTCCATGATGAAGGTGGGCTGAATCAGATGCTCCTCCACAAATTCGTCAAAGAACAGATTCAGAATATCGCCCTTCGCATGACGCATCTCATAATGAACACCCTTCTCATCCGCAGCTTTTCTTGCCGCCTCGGTATCGGGGATTGCATCAAAGTCCACCCCTGTATATTTTTTCACCGCCTCAACCATAGTCAGCCGTTCAAAAGGCTTTCCAAGGTCAATCATCTCTTCCGCATAGGGAATTAATGTGGTTCCGCATACTTCCTGTGCCACATAGCGGAACATATTTTCCGTAAGCTCCATCATTCCATAATAATCCGTATATGCCTGATACAGCTCCATCAGGGTAAATTCCGGGTTGTGTCTGGTGTCCAGACCTTCGTTTCTAAATACCCGCCCTATCTCAAAAACTCTCTCCAAGCCGCCTACAATCAATCTCTTTAAGTAAAGCTCCAAAGAAATGCGCAGCTTCACATCTTCATCCAGCGAATTATAATGGGTTTCAAAAGGTCTTGCCGCAGCGCCTCCCGCATTGGACACCAACATGGGAGTTTCCACCTCAAGGAAACCTTCCCCCTCCAGATAACGGCGGATTGCGCTGATGATTTTGGAACGCTTTACAAAAGTGTCCTTCACCTCTGCATTCATGATCAAATCCGTATATCTCTGCCTATAGCGGATATCCGTATTGGTCAATCCATGAAATTTTTCGGGTAAAATCTGCAGGCTCTTGGTCAAAAGCAGAATATCGGATGCATGGACAGAAATCTCCCCTGTCTGGGTCTTAAACACTTCGCCCTCGATGCCTACGATATCACCCACATCATACTTCTTAAAATCCGCATAGGATTCCTCACCTACGGAATCCCTTGCCACATAGACCTGAATATCGCCGGCCAAATCCTGAATATTGCAAAAAGATGCCTTACCCATGATTCGCTTGGACATAATACGCCCTGCAATGCGGACTGTCTTTCCTTCCAATTCCTCATAGTGCTCCTTGATATCCGCACTATGGTGGGTCATATCATATTTTGTAATCAAAAAAGGGTCTTTCCCTGCCTCCTGCAATGCTGCCAATTTATCACGGCGCACCTTCAAAAGCTGGTTAATATCCTGTTCCTGAACATTTTCATTCGTCTTTTCTGACATGTCCGTGCCTCCTGCATATTGTCAAATTTCAGCCGTATTGATTCCTGTTTATTAATTGCTTCTCTGAATCTCCAAAATCTTATAGGAAAATACGCCTGCCTGAGTCTCCACATCAACGGCATCGCCTACTTTTTTACCGATCAGCGCCCTTCCCACAGGGCTTTCGTTGGAAATCTTGCCCTTTAAACTATTAGCCTCAGTGGAACCCACGATTTTGTATTCCAATTCTTCGCTGTATTCAATGTCAAGAAGTCTGACCTTGCAGCCAATATTAATTTTATCCAAATCAACTTCGTCTTCCACGACAACTTCCGCATTCTTTAAAATTTTCTCCAATTCTTCAATTCTTGCTTCAATATCGCGCTGCTCGTCCTTTGCCGCGTCATATTCCGCATTCTCGGACAAGTCTCCCTGCTCTCTTGCTTCTTTAATCTTCTGGGCAACCTCCTGCCTTTTGTTGACTTTCAGCTCGTGCAGCTCGTCCTCATACTTTCTTAAACCTTCATAAGTTAAAATATTTTTCTTTTCCTGCATTTCACAATATCCTTTCTGTTCTTATTCTCTATTTTATCTTATATTGCGTATGTCAAAACAATCCGTTCTATGGCATCAACTTGCGCTCATGGTATTATACCCATTTTTTGAGAAAGTGTCAAGATTCCGTGCAAAATTGTATAGCAGTTTTCCATTCTTTCACCAATGAAAAGTAATGTACCGCAGAACCTCTCAATTCAGACCGTCTCCTTTTTTCCTCCAATCCGTCAAAATCAAGCCAGACGCTGCCCGGTGCAGCCGCCCGGAAAAGTACCTTCTCCTCTCCCGAGAAATCCAAAACATTACAGGGAAATGCTCCGAATATCGGAAGTTTTTTATATCCGGCGTCCTCTTCCAAAAATTGAATATCCGCTGCCAGACCATATTCCTCAAACAATAAATCCAGAACCTCTTCCAGTCCCTCGTCAAACTCGCTTTCCTTAAGAAACAGCCGTAAGCTTTTCATCTTTTTTACATATTTGGGAAGCAGCGTTCCCAGACAGGGCGCATTTCCCAGAACCACATAATGGCTCCAGCTTCCGTACCGCATCAGGTAGTCTGCCCACTTCTCTTCCCGGTAATCCGTAAACTTCCATTTGTCAAAATATGTGATGGGCGGCTGACACACACAATAACTGCTGCAGGACTCCCCCCACAGCTTGAAAATGGAATCCAAAAGTTCCTGCCTGCGCATTTCCCACTCTTTCTTTTGCTTTCTTCTGGCAAAGGGGTTCCAAAACTTAAGATTTTCCAACTTCTTCGGACTATTTTCCTTCTTATGCAGCGATTCTTTTTGCACTTCCGTCCCACTGTTCCTCTCCTTCGCTTTTGCCTCCTCAAATGTATCCTGTAAAAGGGAAACCGCTCCGGGCGGCATCCCTATCTTCACCAGATGATAAATGGGAAATTGGGATTCTGTCACTTTACATTGAATAGCTGTTTTCGATGTTTCATGTTTTAAAGGATAAAAATATAATATAGTGTCCATGCTTCATTATATGCAGGGAGTCCCAAAAATTTCCTCCACTCCTGCAATGAGTTCTTCCATATGCTCCATGGAATTAATCATCTGCCGGAAACGGGCGGAATGGGGAAGACCTGTGGTATACCAGGAAAGATGCTTTCGCATCTCCCTTACGGCAGTGTACTCTCCTTTATACTCCATCTGTAATGCCGCATGGCGGAGTATCAATTCTTTCTTTTCCTCATTTGCAGGCTTTTCTATCAGCTCTCCCCTATCCAGAAAAGCTGTTATCTCCCTGAAAATCCACGGGTTGCCCTGCGCCGCCCTGCCTATCATCACCCCGTCGCATCCGGTCTGCTCCATCAGGGCTTTTGCCGCCTGAGGGCTGTCCACATCTCCGTTCCCTATCACGGGAATTTTTACCGCATCCTTTACCGCCGCAATGATATCCCAATCCGCTTTTCCGCTGTAATACTGTTCTCTGGTGCGCCCATGCACGGCAACTGCCGCCACCCCACAGCTTTCCGCAATTTTAGCAATCTCTGCGGCATTTACATGTTTTCCGTCAAAGCCCTTGCGGATTTTTACGGTTACAGGCTTCTTTACAGCTCTCACCAGACTTGTAAAAATCTTCTCCGCAAGCCGGGGATTCTTCATTAGGGCGGAGCCTTCTCCATTGTTTACCACCTTGGGCACAGGACACCCCATATTAAAGTCCAAAATGGCGAAAGGTCGCTCTTCTATCTGCTTTGCCATCTCACCCAAAATATCCGGCTCGGAGCCGAAAAGCTGCAGAGATGCCGGCATTTCCCCCGGATGAATCTCCATCAGGCTTTCGGTATTTTTATTATGATAATAGATTGCCTTGGCGCTGACCATCTCCATGCACACAAGCCCTGCCCCCATCTCCCTGCACAACAAACGAAACGGCAGGTCGGTTACGCCTGCCATAGGAGCCAGAATAATGGGGTTATCCAGCGTTACGCTGCCGATTGCAAGCTTGTTCATGATGACACCTCTTGCGCCGACAGCGCTTTTTTCAAATCGGAGATAAACAGCTCCTGCTGTTTTTTCAGATAGGATTTTACAAAGGGCTTCATAAAAAACTTTTTTGCAGTGACATCCTCTGTAAAATCTATTTCGGTGCCATCTTCTCTTTCTGCGAAAACGCCAATCCAATGCCCCTTGATATTTGTGTTTTCCATGTCAAATTCCCAGCGTTTATGCATTTCTTCCGCCGTAATAATAAAATTTGTGGCATAGCCTTCCTTTGTATATTCCACAAACTGTTTGTCACTCAAAATCTCTGTCCTGCTTAAATCGCTGCGCCATGCATAATTTTTCACATCCGTGACCACTTCCCATACCTTCTGCATATCGCCCGGAAAAACAGCTTTGACATTAGAAACTGCCATAATAATCTCCTCTCAAGACTTTCTTCTTGTATTTTTCTCGTACAAAATCCGCAGCCCCTCCAAGGTCAGGGTGCTGTCATAGATATCAATGGCATCCGTTTCATCCGCAATGGTTCTGCCAAGTCCTCCGGTAGCCACCACTTTTAAATTCGGAATGCCGCTTTCTTCTTTTACCTTGCGGACAATATACTCCGTCTGCCCAATCTGTCCGTACATCAGTCCCGCCTGCATGCTGCTGATGGTTTCCTGCGCCAGAATGCTCTTAGGCTTCTTGATTTCGATATTAGGAAGCTTCGCCGTCTGCTTCCACAACGCTTCCGAGCTGATGCGGATGCCCGGCGCGGTAATTCCGGCAGTAAATTCTCCTGCCTTCGTAATCAAATCGTATGTGGTAGCGGTCCCAAAATCAAGCACCAGAACGGGACCTCCGTATTTCTCATAGGCAGCCACCGCATCCACAATGCGGTCCGCGCCCACAGCTCTGGGGTCCTCCGTCACGATTTTGATGCCCGTCTTGATTCCCGGCCCCACGATTAATGGTGCGGTCTTCGTGCATTTAACAATTCCGCCCACCAGAGAATGCATCACATCCGGCACCACGCTGGAGATAATGGACCCCTCCAGCGCATTTATATCAATCTCCCTGTCCTTTAAAAGCTGGGAAATCATCACTCCGTATTCATCGGAGGTTCTCGGGGTTTTGGTCATCATGCGGAAAGTTGCCTGTAAGCTTTCTTCCTGCCAGACCCCAAGGGTTAAATTGGTATTGCCCACATCAATTACCAGAATCATTTTGCTTCCTCCATGAAGAACGCGCTTTTTGCGTTCTTCAGTGTGTAATTTAGATTTTCTTAGCGGGTGTCTTTTAACCGCTTAGAAAATCTTTACACACTTTCCTCCATATCCTCGCCGAGAACAACCACTCTATAGTACAGGCTTAAGGACTCGAACAATTCCTGCCTGCTCCTGCGAATCTCCGAAACCAAAAGCCCTGCAGATATCTCATCATAATAAATATCATCATCCCCCGCATTGGTTTCCATCACAATGCCGCCGTCTTCCTCAAACGCAATGATAAAGATTCCCCCCACTTCCTCCGTAAACAGCACACAGATAATATGCAGTTCATCCTTTATTTCCTGAGGAATTTTGCTAAATTGCTCGTTAAAATAATATTTTTTCTCATAAGCATTGGCGCCACACAGCACCACCTTGTTTTCTTCCATAAAACTGCCTTTCTCTTCATATTGTTACTATAACTTAGGCGTTTGCAAAACTCTGCCAAAACCAGAGTTTCGCAATTATCTATTACTATAACTATTCAGAGCCGCATTCGCATGGCTTCCCATCATATAGATTTATCAAAACATACTCTAATAAGCAATCTTGAACTAGTTGGTTTATATAAAGCTGCTTGGCACTAAATAATTACACATATCCATAGATTCCGCGCACGGACACTTCCCCCGCGCAGACCTGTGCTATTTTTCCGTCGGGAAGCTCCACCAAAAGTTCCCCTTCTTCATTTATGCCCCTTGCGATTCCCTGATATTCTCCCTTGGGATCCAGCACGGTCACTTCCCTGTCCTTATTGACCAGAAGCTGCTCATACCGCTCCTTCAATCCGGCCAGACTGCCCTGTCTGCAAAACAGGTCATAATCTTTTTCAAAAGCTTCCATGATATGGGCAAGTAAGAGGCTTCTGGAAAATTTTCTGCCAAACTCCGCCTCCAGACTTGTGGCTTTATCCGCAAGCTCCGGCGCAAAATCTTGCCGTCCTACATTAATGCCCACTCCGATGACCACATACCATCCGCCGTCACTTTCT
This sequence comes from Lachnoclostridium sp., assembly GCA_023665475.1. Classification (GTDB taxonomy): domain Bacteria; phylum Bacillota; class Clostridia; order Lachnospirales; family Lachnospiraceae; genus Acetatifactor. Next base: position 43,773 of record JAMPEB010000007.1, on the reverse strand, counting down.
ATACCCATCTCCGTCAGGATGCCGCAGATTTTCTTTCCGTTGGCCACTACATCGTTAGGCCATTTGATACTGATGGCAGCGAATGCCTTGTCTATCTGAACAATCTCTTTCTTGTCCGCCGAAAGGATTTTGTCTCCTCCTTCTACCGCAAACACTCTATCCAGCCGAGTGGCTTTTTCCACAAACGCTTCATCTGGTTGAATGGCTTCTTCCTCTTGGTCTGTTGTATCTGTCTCATCCGCCTGCAAAGTCTTTTTAAGTCCCTTAACCACAGATAACGCCATCAGCAATGTCAGCATGGATGCCTTATCCTGCGCAAAATCCGGCCGCAGAATCAAGGTATAATAAATATTGGTTCCGGCAGGACTGCTCCATGACCTGCCCCTGCGCCCTCTTCCTGCGGTCTGCATATCCGCCACAATCAGGGTTCCCGAGGGAGCGCCCTTTTCCGCTTCCTGCTTTGCCGCTATATTGGTGGAATCTATGGACTCATAAAACTTTATCTTTTTTCCTGCCCAGCTTGTCTGCATTTTATCTGCAATTTCCTGCTGCCCATAAGCTGTCTCTTCCATTGTACCCATGCCCATCTTCCTGCTCATGATTCTGCACACTAAAATTTAAGCCTTTTTTGTTCCTAATAGTTCTCCCATCATAGCGCCGCCAATAATACAGCCCGCTCCTATCATCTGGCAACCTGTCATTCTCTCACCTAAAATAACAGCAGAAAGAACTACAGCTGACAATGGTTCCAAGTATCCACATACTGCAACTGTTTGAACCGGCAGCTTATTCAGCGGAGAAAAATATAAATAGCATCCTAATCCGGTATTTATTAAGCCCAAAAATAATATCCAAGGTATTTCACCTGTACTTATTTGAACTAAAATGCCTTGCCTTATTATGGTAAATATGGCAACCGTCAAAAAGCTGATAGAAAGTTGAATTACCGAATTTTCCATCCCTGTTATATTCTTCGATTGCTTATTGCAAATAACCATTGCAGAGTACATAACCGCAGACATAAATCCGCAAAACAGCCCCCAATTATTGCCATCCTCCACCATAGACTGTCCATTAACCAAAATAATTCCTATTAGCACAATTACAAAACCAATTATTTTCGGCATCGTAAATCTTTCACGAAATATGACAGGAGATAATGCCATTACAATTACCGGACCGCAATAATACAGCAAGGACGAAAACGATACTCCTATTTGCTGATATGCTTCATACAAAAACATCCAGCTCATTCCCATGGCTATCCCGGAAATAACAATAAACACGCTATCTCTTTTATATGATTTGACATGAAACTTTCCGCCTGACAGCTTAAACAATACAATAAGCAGCAGGCTGCCAATAAATGTTCTCAAATATACAATCTCATAACTTGACAATGTAATATGGCTTGCCACTATGCCATTAGAACCAAATAACAGCAGCGCTATAAAGTATTTTATGTAATTCTTCATTTTATTTCCTGCAGCCTCTAAACTTATATTCCCAATTATTTACAAAGTCGCCGCCATAACCGCTTTGATGGTATGCATACGGTTTTCTGCCTCCTCAAACACAAGGGACTGCTTGGATTCAAAGACTTCATCGGTGACTTCCATTTCCGTAATGCCGAAACGCTCTCCCATCTGCGCTCCTATTTTTGTCTTTAAATCATGAAATGCCGGAAGGCAGTGCATGAAAATTGCCTTCTCTCCCGCATTTTGCATGATTTCTTTATTCACCTGATAGGGTGATAACTCTTTGATGCGCTCCGCCCATACTTCGTCCGGCTCGCCCATAGACACCCACACATCCGTGTAAACCACATCCACATTTTCCGTGCCTGCTTTCGCATCCTCTGTCAGCGCAATGCTGCCCCCGGTCTGCCCCGCAATTTCCCTGCACTGCTCCACCAGCTCATCTGCCGGAAAATATTTTTTTGTGGTGCAGGCGGTAAAATGCATTCCCATCTTGGCACATGCCACCATCAGGGAATTTCCCATGTTATAACGGGCATCCCCCATGTATGTGAGCTTAATGCCCTTCAAATGTCCGAAATGCTCCCTGATTGTCAAAAGGTCCGCAAGCATCTGGGTGGGATGAAACTCATTGGTAAGCCCGTTCCACACAGGCACCTTGGAGTATTCTGCTAATTCCTCCACTATCGCCTGCTCAAAGCCCCGGTATTCGATTCCCTCAAACATTCCTGCCAGTACCCTTGCCGTATCCGCAATGCTCTCCTTTTTGCCGATTTGGGAGCCTGAAGGATCCAGATAAGTGGTTCCCATGCCCAAATCATGGGCAGCCACCTCAAAAGCGCAGCGGGTGCGGGTGCTGGTCTTTTCAAAAATCAGCGCCACATTTTTCCCCTTAAAGTCATCTACGGGTATGCCCTTTTTCTTTTTATCCTTAAGCTCCGCTGCCAAATCCAGCAGATAAGTGATTTCCTCCGCCGAAAAATCCAATAACTTTAAAAAATCCCGTCCCTTTAAATTCATATTAACCCTCCGTTTTTGCCGTAACCTGTTAATAGGAGCGCCATTACGACGCTCCCATCATAAACCTTTCATCCTCTTTCTATTTACCCTACTATCTTCGCGCCTTCTTTTAATGCAGCGCCCACGCTTGCAATTCCTTGTAAATCCGCAGGAAGCAGGATTGTGGTTGCCTGACCGTCCGCAACCTTCTCAAACGCCTCCAGACTCTTAATTTTTAATACAGCTTCGTCGGCTCCCGCATCTTTTAACATTCTGATACCGTCCGCATTTGCCTGCTGCACCTTAAGGATTGCCTCAGCCTCACCTTCCGCCTCGCGAATCATCTTTTCCTTTTCTGCCTCCGCACGCAGGATTGCCGCCTGTTTATCAGCCTCCGCGCGCAGAATTGCGGATGCCTTTGCACCTTCCGCCTCCAAAATCTTTGCTTTCTTTTCACCTTCCGCACGGGTAACGGCTTCACGCCTCTCACGCTCCGCCTTCATCTGCTTCTCCATGGCATTCTGAATCTCGGCGGGAGGAATAATATTTTTCAGCTCCACACGGTTGACCTTGATGCCCCAAGGGTCGGTTGCCAGATCCAGAGCAGCCCTCATCTGTGTATTGATGGTCTCACGGGAAGTCAAAGTCTGGTCCAACTCCATGTCACCGATAATATTACGAAGTGTAGTGGCCGTCAGATTTTCAATCGCCATCATCGGATTCTCCACACCGTAAGTGAACAGCTTCGGGTCCGTAATCTGATAAAATACCACCGTATCGATTCTCATGGTAACATTATCCTTAGTGATAACGGGCTGGGGCGGGAAATCCGCCACCTGTTCCTTTAAATTGACTCTTCTGGCAACCTTATCAATCAAAGGCGCCTTCACATGAAAGCCGACAGACCATGTTCCCTGATATGCTCCCAGACGCTCCACCACATACGCCTGTGCCTGAGGAACGATTTTGATGCAGGACATAAATACCCATAAAATTACAACGATAAGAACTACTAATACCAACGGTCCCATTTCTACCTCTTTCTGCGCCTCTTCGTGGGACGCCCACTTAGTTTATTGATTTTCCGGCGCTTCCCCTGATTCGGAAACCGCTTTCTTTACAGTTTCCTCCATAACGATCAATTTTACTCCGCTCACGGTCATAACTCTGACCACGGAGCCTACAGGAATCCGCTTTTCTTCCTCGTAGCTTCTGGCGCTCCATTCCTGACCGCCCACCGTCACTTGTCCGATACCCTGTATATTATCGATTTCGCTGATGACAATCGCCTGTCTGCCGATTAAGCTTTCTACATTGGTGCGAACCCTCTCTTTGTTGAAGTATTTTACCGCTATAGGTCTTGTAAATACCAAAAGCGCTAAAGTCACCACAACAAACAGTAAAATCTGCAGCCACAAGGGCAGATTCAACGCCGCCGCCAGCGCAGCCGTCAACGCTCCCCCCGCAAACCAGATGCTGGTAAGCCCCAAGCTTACTAACTCAATCACAATGGAAACAATCAAGGCAACTATCCAAAACACCGTAAACTCATTCATGCTTACACCTCCCGCATAGCGCGGACTTCTGTCGGCGCTGCTGTCACCAATCATCCATGCGTGTTTACCGCCAATAGCTGAAGAAACAAAATTATTATACTACAAAATTTACAGAGTAGCAAGGGATTGGAAAAATTATACATACAGTAAAAGAGTCCAAAGCCATTCCATGACCTTGGACTCATCTCAATTCGTTGTTTTACAGTCTGCTTAATAGAACACATGATGTCCGATTACCAGACCGTCTCTTCCGTTATTTCTGCGGAAATGTGTCATATCACCGACATTGGACACGCCGCTTAAAGCCTCTTCCGCCGCCTGCAGACAGCTTGCAGATATTTTGCCGGAATCATACACAGCATTTACCTTGCCATTCATGGCGGGAGTAAACTGTCCCGATGCATAAATCACACCGTGGATACTGTCCGGATATGCCGCGCTGCGTACACGGTTCATAACCACTGCGCCAACCGCCACCTGTCCTTCATAAGGCTCTCCGCCTGCTTCACACTGAATCAGTGCCGCTAACAGCTTGGTGGTATCCGCATCCGTGGTATATTCGCCATAGTTCACATGGCGTTTTGCCTCGCGCTCTGCCGCTTCTCTTGCCTTAATCTCTTCTATGGTCTCTCCGGCATCGATCTGAAAGTCCAATTTTACATACTCCACGGATACATAGCCGTCTCCGCCCTCAAAATCAATGCAAATCCAATCCGGATTGTCATTGTTTAACACCTCGGCAATCTGCCCCTTGGGAAGCAGACCCAAAATCTTTGCCTCACCGTCGGCTTCCGCCCTTACTCTCAGCGTTTCCGTATCGACGGTGGCAATCATCTTGCCCACATCATTTGCCAGTGCCTCTGCTTCCTCATCAAAAAGCAGATATTCGTCAGACGCCCAACCAATGACATTTCCCGACTGCAGTTTCGTCCATCCGTTCTCACGCTCTAAAATGGTTCCGCCGCAATCCTTGTACAACTTTCCGACCTTCTCGGCATCTTCGCCGGGTGCGCTCCGCACATTCAAAGCGCTGTTCACATTTGCCATGACAAGGGTGGATGCTTCCTCTTTGGGAAAATCCATCTCCAATGCTACTGCTGCCACACTGCGATTACTCACATTTTCCTTAGTAACGCTATGCTGTCCGGGATCATACAGAACCGCTACCCCTCCGTTCAGGCTTGTCAGGTAACTTCCGCTGCCCGCCTGAACAGGAATAACCGACTGTACGAGCAGAATCGCCGACAACACTAACCCCAATAATGTTGCAGACAGCCTCTTGCTTCCTACCATCTCTTTCACCTCCCAAAATCATAACTCTCAGTTAAGAATATACCCCTCTTCTCAATAATTTATTACGATTTTGTTAAATTTGTTACATGAAATATGATAGCAGAAGCCCTATTTTTTGTCAAGATATTAATTTTTCTTAATTTTTTTGGCAAAAACTCCCTGTTTTTAAAGGAATTTTCCATATTTGGGCATATAAAAATCAAATTATTTTTACAAATTTTTTTAATCCTTTTTCTTTTTACAAACGGCGGGATTTTTCAATGCAGGCCTCCATGGCGTCCATCACTGCCGCCCGCATTCCCATTTCCTCCAAAACTTTTACAGCCTCAATAGTAGTGCCTCCCGGGGAACAGACCATATCTTTCAACTCTCCCGGATGCTTTCCCGTCTCTAACACCATCTTGGCGCTGCCCAGAACGGATTGGGCTGCAAATTCATATGCCTGCTTTCTGGGCATTCCCGCCGCCACCGCCGCATCCGCCATAGCCTCAATAAAGAGAAAGACATACGCCGGAGAGCTGCCGCTGACTCCCACTACAGCATCCATCAGATGCTCCGGCACGATATCCGCCGTGCCGAAAGAACGAAACAGGACAAGCACCTGCTCCAGCTCTTCCCGGGTTACGGCCTCCCCCGCACAAATTCCCGTACAGCCCGCAAGCACCAATGCCGGTGTATTGGGCATGCAGCGAATCAGTTTACGGTTCTCACCGCCAAACTCCGTTTTCAGATAGGACAGGCTCTTTCCCGCCGCAATGCTGACGATGATCGTATGATCCTTCACCGCATCCCTGATTTGCGGTATCACTTCCGAAAGCACACCGGGCTTTACCGCCAAAAACAGAATATCTGCCCATTCCGCCACCTGAACATTGCTGTCCGCAATCCGAATGCCGAACTGCTGCTCCGCCTTTTCTCTTGCCGCCTGAGTTCTGGCAAAGCCCATCATCTCCCGGGGCTGCACCGCTTTTTTCTGCAGTATGCCGCTTATCATGGCCGTTGCCATATTTCCTAAACCAATCCAACCGATTTTCATATCTATAACCATACCCTTTCCTTTTATCTTGTTACTTGTTGCGATTGTGTTACTTGTTACGCGTGCGTTACTTGTTACGCGTGCGTTACTTGTTACGCGTGCGTTGCCTGTGAGCCTCATACATCAACAAAGCGGCTGAAACCGCTGCGTTCAGGGACTCCACCTTTCCTTCCATGGGAATTTTCAGGCAACTGTCAGCACTGTCAGAAATTTCCCCGGTCAATCCACGGCCTTCGTTTCCGATGAGAAAGGCAGTGGGACCACAGTAGGAAAAACTATCATAACTCTGCGCTCCCAAGGGTTGTGCCGCATAAGTGTGAACCTTTTTCTGCCGCAGAAGCTCCATTATTTCTGACAAATCTGTCACATATATAAAAGGAACCCTGTATACGGAACCCATGGTAGCGCGAATCGTCTTAGGATTAAAAATATCCACGGTTTTACTGCTCAAAAATACTCCCGTAATTCCGGCTCCCTCCCCCGTCCTGATAATCGTGCCGAGATTACCGGGGTCCTGAAGATTCTCAATGACCAGAAATAACGGATTGGGGCATTGCAGTAATTCTTCTATCTGATAAACCGGCTGCTTCAATACCGTCAAAATCCCCTGTGGGGTTTGGGTATCAGACATTCTGACAAATATGTCATCTTTAACCGTTTCATATGAAGTCCGGCGCAGCTTTGCCTGCAGAGGAACCGACTGCGGGGGAGCCGGAGCGCTGAAAATTTCCGCCGCCATAGCCTCGGATAAATACACCTCGCAAATCCAGTCTGCCGGCGCTTCCTCGAACATTTTTATGCCTTCCGCCAGAAAAATTTTATCTTTTTTGCGCTCCTTCGCCTTATTCTGCCACTGAATGACCTGTTTTACCTTAGCATTTGCACTGCTTGTTATCATCGTCAGCCTCCGCATTCATAAAGTTTATATGAAGAAAGCGGCCATGTCCTCCTGCAAGAAGTACAGCCGCCTCCTGTTATCACTTTATCACTGTTCCGTTCTATGTAAGCCTTGAGAGCCTGCGTCCTTTTATATGGCAAGCAGTTTCGACACCTCAAACTGATATTCGTCTATATTCTTTTCCATATTCAGCGCCGACTCAATATCAAAATCCACAAATTCGCCATGTCGATAGCCTACCACTCTGTTGGTTTTGCCCCCCAGCATAATATCCACCGCATAAGAGCCCATAATCGATGCATAATAGCGGTCCTTTGCAGTGGGACTTCCGCCTCGCTGCATATAACCCAGAATCGTAGCGCGGGTTTCTATACCTGTAGCCGCCTCGATTCTGCGCGCCATGGAAATGGAATGCCCGATACCTTCCGCATTGATGATTAAATGATGAGTTTTCCCTTTCTTGCGGTTACTGATGATATTGTTAATAATATTCTGTTCCTGAAAATCATATTTCTCCGGCAGCAAAATATCTTCCGCCCCATTGGCAATACCGCACCACAGCGCAATATAACCCGCATGACGCCCCATAACCTCAATAATGCTGCACCTTTCATGGGAGGAAGAAGTATCTTTTACTTTGTCGATTGCCTGCATGGCAGTGTTAACAGCCGTATCAAATCCAATGGTATATTCTGTACAGGCGATATCCAAATCAATGGTTCCGGGAATGCCGATGGTATTGATTCCCAATCTTGACAATGCCTGCGCGCCACGGTAAGAACCGTCTCCTCCAATCACGACAATTCCGTCAATTCCGTGCTTCTTACAAATTTCCGCACCCTTTTTCTGACCCTCGGGCGTTTTAAACTCCATGCTTCTTGCAGTGCCCAGAACCGTTCCGCCTCTCTGGATGATATCGGATACATCTTTGCCCAGCATAGGTCTGATTTCTTCATTTAAAAGTCCCTGATACCCTTTTTTAATACCCTTGACTTCCACGCCTCTGGCAATGGCAGTACGGACAACTGCACGGATTGCGGCATTCATGCCCGGCGCGTCGCCGCCGCTGGTCAGAACACCGATTGTCTTTATCTTTTTTGCCATGATGCTACCTCCCATAATCGTACCACATATGTATATTTATAAAATATTTCCTCTGATTCTTTCATTTTAATGCATTTTTTACCGCTTTTCAATAGGTTTTACCATTCATTTCAACAAAAACTTAATATTTTCCGCTCCAAAAGTTTGCTCCAATCTGGCGCGGAGCATTTCATCCGCGCAAACCCGCCGATTTGCCGGCAAAACCTTGATTGCCCTGGTGTTCTTCAAATAAATGACAACATCGTCATTTCCATCGGAATCTGCAATGACCCGAAACAGCTTCTGTTCCTGTTCCTCATAGCTCTTGGCATCCGCAAACTGTACCCAGACCCCTCTCGGCATTTTGCTTATCGTTTGCCCTTCGGGTTCCTTCGGCTCTCTCTGTCTCTGTGGCGCTGCTTTGACAAAGTTTTTCCTTGCATCGGCAAAAAGCTCCCCGCTTGATTTTCCGACAGCTTCTTCAAAGGTGGCAATCTGTTCCAAAATCAGTTTTGCATTCTTTTCCTCCTCCACGGACGCCCGCCCTTTGACAAATATTTTGGCATCTTCCATAAGAATGCTGCCATATTGCTCATAATCCTTGGGGAACACGATAACCTCCACATTTCCCACCAAATCTTCCAGATTTAAGAATGCCATAATTTTATCATTCTTGGTATATTTGATGGTCTTGTCCGCAATCATACCGCCCACTATGACAGTGGCGTTATCCGGCACGGCCGCGGTGCCGCTTTCTTCGTTCAGGACAAAATCATTGGTATAAGCGGTAATGTGCTTCTGCCATAATTCCCGCTCCGCCTCCAAAGGATGCCCGCTGATATAAATGCCCAGCACCTCTTTCTCAAAGGCAAGCAGCATTTCCCTCGTGTATTCTCCCACATCCGGCAGCATAATGTCAAACTCCGCTCTGGACTCTTCCCCAACAATGTCAAACAGCGACATCTGTCCTGCCATATTGCTTTTTCTATCCTTGGCGGCGCTGTCCACCATCTGCACATACACGCTCATAAACTGCTTTCTGGTGCCGCCCAGACTGTCAAGCGCCCCCGCCTTGATAAAGCTCTCTATTGCCCGTTTATTTACATCCTTGTCCGAGGTACGGGAAATAAAATCCTTCAGGCTTAAAAAAGGACCGTGTTCTTTTCTTTCCTGCACAATGCCGTCAATCGCGGAACGCCCCACGCCTCTGATAGCAGTCAGGGCATAGCGTATACTGCCGTCCGAAACCGAAAATCCGCTCTGACCCTGATTGATATCGGGAGGAAGCAATTCAATACCCATATTTCGGCAAGTCAGAATATATTCGGACACCTTTCTGGAGTTGTCTATCACTGAAGTCAAAAGAGCCGCCATAAATTCCACGGGATAATAATACTTTAACCATGCGGTCTGATAAGCAACCACTGCATAACATGCCGCATGGGATTTATTGAAAGCATATTTTGCAAAATCCATCATGTCCTCATAAATCTGCCCCGCAACCTGTTCGCTGATGCCGTTGGCAATACAGCCCGGCACCCCTTCTTCTTTATTTCCATAGATGAAATTGGCACGCTCTTTTTCCATGACGGACTGTTTCTTCTTACTCATGGCACGACGCACCAAATCGCTTCTGCCTAAAGTATAACCCCCCAAGTCACGCACAATCTGCATCACCTGTTCCTGATACACGATACAGCCATAGGTCGGGGATAAAATAGGCTCAAGCTGCGGGCAGAGATAACTGACCTCCCCATGCCGGTTCTTGCCTTCGATATATTTGGGAATAAAGTCCATAGGACCCGGCCGGTACAGGGAAATCCCCGCAATGATATCTTCCAGATTCTGCGGCTTTAACTCTTTCATGAAGCTCTTCATTCCGCCGCTCTCTAACTGGAATATTCCATCCGTCCTGCCGGTTCCGATGGAAGCAAGCACTGCCGGATCATTATAATCTATCTGTTCCAAATCAATCGTTTCTTTGGTACGCTCCGCAATAAAATTCACGGCATCGTGAATGACCGTAAGGGTTCTAAGTCCCAGAAAGTCCATTTTCAAAAGTCCCAATTCCTCCAGCGTGGTCATAGTAAACTGGGTGGTAATAGAACCGTCGGAGCCTCTGGACAAAGGCACAAACTCATCTGCCGCTTTCGGACAGATAACCACTCCCGCTGCATGCATGGAAGTGTGCCTCGGCAGCCCTTCCAGCCTTTTACACATATTAATCAGATAAGTAACCTGTTCATCTTCCTGATAAAGCTTACGAAGCTCCGGATTCATTTCCAACGCCCGGTCCAATGTGATGTTCAACTCTCTCGGCACCAATTTTGCGATGGAATCCGCCAAAGCATAGGGTAAATCCATGACCCGCGCCACATCCCGGATCACTCCCCTTGCCGCCAGTGTTCCGAAAGTGACAATCTGCACCACTTTCTCTGCTCCGTACTTGCGGCTCACATAATCGATGACTTCCTGCCTTCTCTCAAAACAGAAATCGATATCGATATCCGGCATGGACACACGCTCCGGATTTAAAAACCTCTCAAAAAGCAAATTATACCGGATAGGGTCAATATCGGTAATTTTCAAACAATAAGACACAATGCTTCCCGCCGCAGAGCCTCTCCCCGGTCCTACAGGAATATTGTTCTCGCGGGCATAATTAATAAAATCCCACACGATAAGAAAATAATCCACATATCCCATCTTGCGGATAACATCCAGTTCATAAGTAAGCCTCTCACCCAAGGTCCTGCCTGTGTCCCCTGCGGGCAGATTCTCATCGCCGTAACGCTCTGAAAGCCCTTGTTTGCAAAGATAATTCAGGTAACTCCAAGAATCATATCCCTCCGGCACCTTATACTCCGGCAGCTTGGTCACGCCAAACTCAATTTCCACATTACAGCGGTCGGCAATGCGCTGGGTATTTTCCACCGCCTCCCACGCATAGGGAAACAGCGTTTTCATCTCCTCTTCGCTCTTTACATAATATTGACCGCCTTCATACCGCATACGGTTTTCATCCGAGAGTTTCTTTGCCGTCTGAAGACAGAGCAGGATATCATGGGAATCCGCATCCTCCGGATAAGTGTAATGCACATCATTGGTGGCAACCAAAGGAATATCCAGTTCCCTGCTCATCTTCATCAGTTCCATATTGACCTGTTTCTGCTGCGGGATGCCATGGTCTTGCAATTCCAGAAAATAATTGCCTTTTCCAAAGCAGGCTTCATACTTTAATGCCGCCTTTCTTGCCTCCTCATTCTGTCCCATGACAATATATCTTTGCACCTCTCCTGCAAGACAGGCGGACAGCGCAATGATTCCCTCATGAAACTGAGTCAAAACCTCCATATCCACCCTTGGCTTATAATAGTATCCTTCCGTAAAGCCTTTGCTGACAATTTTCATCAGATTGGCATAACCCTGATTATTTTCCGCCAGCAGCACCAGATGATAATAGCGGTCTTCTCCGTTGACTGCTTCCTTATCAAAACGCGAATTGGGCGCCACATAAACCTCGCAGCCCAGAATGGGTTTAATCCCTTCGGCTTTGGCCGCGCGATAAAAATCAATGACCCCGTACATAACGCCATGATCTGTGATGGCGGCGCTGTCCATCCCCAATTCCTTCACCCGCGCCACATATTCTTTTATTTTATTGGAACCGTCCAAAAGCGAATATTCCGTATGTACATGAAGATGTGCAAATGCCATGGGGATGCTCCTTTTCTATTGGTAAATATAGTGATAGCAAAATCATTATACCATAGATACCAAAAAGATGTTATAATAAATTTCAGATAGATAAATGAAGCATGGAAAGGATACCAATGAGATATTTTTCGAGAATACGCTGCACAATCTGCGTACTGCTAATGATGAATATACTGCTCCTCAACCGCCTGATATCGGGCCATGTCAATATCCTGATTCGTCTTGCTTTGGTTTTCTTTATCCTCACCGCATATATCCTGACACAGATTTTCCCCTGTCAGGAAAAGCATATGACATTGCGGGTCCGCATACTTTCCGGCGGCTATGAACTTATCCGCTCCGCCCTGCCCGCTTTCTTTTTGGAAATCATGGGATATCTTGTCTGCCTGTCATTGTGGGGAAATCTTATTTTCCCAGACCGTTCCCTCCTGCTGCTTGCCCTGACAAACGGACTCGTTGCATGGTTTACACTGTTGATTCATTATCTCAACGGATTCTGGCGCACCTGTATTACCTCTTCACAACTCGGTGCCGGACTTCGGGTACTCATGTTCTTTTTCTGGTGGATTGTACCCGTCAACCTGATTCTGTTTGTCAAATGGTGCTCCACGGTACGCAGGGAATTATATTATGAGAGAAACCGCCATCTTCTGGACTCCACCCGTGTAGAAAACGCCGTCTGCCGGACCCGGTATCCCGTAGTGATGGTACATGGCATCTTTTTCAGGGACTGGCAGTTTTTAAACTATTGGGGACGGGTGCCTCAAGCCTTAAAAAAGAATGGCGCCATAGTCTATTATGGCAGCCAGCAATCCTCATTAAGCATAGCAGCCAGCGCTGCGGAAGTAAAAGCAGAAATTGAACGGGTCCTACGGGAAACCGATGCAGAAAAGGTCAATGTGGTGGCACATTCCAAGGGCGGTCTGGATACCAGATATGTCATAAGCAAACTCGGCATGGCAGATAAAATCGCATCTCTGACCACTATCAATACGCCACACAGAGGATGCCTTTTTGTAGACGCCTTGCTGGGCAGCCTGCCCGATTGGCTGATACAGTTTACAGCCAACCGCTATAATACCCTGTTCCGTAAGCTGGGAGATGACGCTCCGGACTTTCTGGCGGGTATCAAAGACCTGACTGCCGACGCCTGTGCCGCTTTTAACGAAAATGTGCCGGACAGTCCCAAGGTTTACTATCAAAGTTCCATGTCTAAGATGCACTCTGCCAACAGCGCCGGATTTCCTTTAAATCTGGGATATTTATTAGTAAAAAAATACGAAGGAGAAAATGACGGTCTTGTCAGTATCTCCTCCGCTGTTTACGGACATTATCTCGGTCTTGTGTCTGCCGGCCAAAGAGGTATCTCCCATGGCGACATGATTGACCTGACCCACCAAAACATTCCGGGTTTTGATGTAGCGGAATTTTATGTGCAAATATTTGCGGGGCTTAAGGAGAAGGGCTTTTAAACTTATTAAAATACTTTTTATAAGTAAAGGCAAATAATACCGCTGCCAATGCCGCTGCCAGATAATCCGTAACAGGCTGCGCCATTGCCACCATTCTGGCAGAATCGAAAATCCTGCTGAAAACCGCAAGTATGGGAATATACAAAAGCCCCTGCCTGCTGATAGACAGAATCAAAGAAGGCAGCGCGGCTCCTGTAGATTGAATGGCATTCACAAATACAAACAAAATTCCCAAAATCGGTCCCGATAAAATATAGGTTCTCGAGAAAGACATTCCAAATTCAAAAGCATCCGCATTATCCAGAAACGCTGTTACCAAAGGTCCCGCAAACACATAGCATATCACCGTCATAACAAGGCTTAATCCAAATGCCAGAAAAAGCGAAAATTTCAGTACCTCCACATAGCGCTTTTTATTTCCCGCCCCATAACAATAACCCAATAAAGGCTGAATCCCACTGCCCAATCCTATCAATAACATCACCACAATCATATTTACCTTCATGGCAACGCCAAGCCCGGCAACCGCCATATCTCCATACCTTGTCATGACATTATTGATTAAAATATTGGACACGCTCATCAAAATACTGTTTAAAGAAGCAGGGATTCCAATCGCGCAGACTCCCGACGCAATCTGGTTCCCCACACGATAATCCTTTATGTGAATGGACAGCATAGTATTTTTTGAAAGTAAATGTCTCAGGTAAAAAACCGCCGAGGCAATATTGCCCAGCACAGTAGCGACCGCTGCTCCCGCCACATTCCAATGCAATCCCAGAATCATCACCGGATCAAGCACAATATTTACCATATTTCCGATAATCATGCCTGCCATAGCGGTTTTCGCCTTTCCTTCAGACCGTATCACATTACTGAAAGTATTGCTGACTATCAGAAAGGGAATGCCCACTGCCACAATATTCAGATACTGCGAGGCATATTCCATGGTATCCTTACTTGCTCCCACCAAACTACAGATGGGCTTTACAAAAATCCAGATAAATGCCATTGCAAAAATGCCTATGGTAAGACCTGTCCAAAAACAAAAGGCGGATGTATTTTTTGCCTTTTCTTCTTTTCCTTCCCCCAACATACGGGAAATCAAGGAAGTTCCGCCGATTCCGAACAACATGCCCACTGCCATAAAAATCAAAAACACAGGCGTTGCAATGGAAACAGCCGCCACCATATAGGCATTCTTGGTCTGCCCGATAAAAAAGGTGTCCGCCAGATTATATAAAAGCACCATGATCATACTGATAATAGAGGGTATAATATTGCTGATCACGGCTTTAGGCACAGGTGCATTAGCAAAGAGCTCTGTCGTTTTATCCTTCATGTTTACCTCCATTCCGCTTTCTGCAGTGCGGCTCCTCTTCATAAATGAAAAGTGTGAGAAAAATTTCTAATCTTGTAAAGCACACAAGCTAAGAAATTTTATATCTTACACCGAAAAACGCAAGAACAGTACCACCGGCATGCAGAAAGTGCCAAAAGCCACCCCTTGCAGGCAAAATCCTTTTGACACTGATTTAAGACGAATTCTTATAGAAACCACTGCTTCTTAATATTTCATATGATTTACATTGGTGATAGCATCATTCACAATATCAAACTGGCATATATATGCATTACCTGATCCTTCTATCACGGGAGTATAAAAATGCCCGTCTTCTCCCTGCGTGATATAATATGGAATTCCGTCCAATTCCTCGAACATCGAGCCGATATTTTCATAATTGCCGTTCCCGAATCCCTCAAGCGTTTTCGATCTGGCAATCATCGCCACCGCCTGCTCGTTGGCAGGATTTGCTGATGTTATAAGATAGTAATAATTCTGTATACGCATTACTTGAACCGTTTCGTTTAACTCAGCAGCCACCGAATACGCTGCCGTCACCTTGAAATTACTCTTATTTACGGCATATATGGCACTTGTACCTACGCAAGGAAAATAAATCGTGTTATTCTGTATCGTAAAAGAACGGGTATAATGACCCTCAAGTTCCTTAATGGTCTTGGTCTGCTTTAAAGTAAGATTAAGCCCCTTGTCTGATCTCTTATATATGTACATGGTTCCGGTCATGGAACTCCATACATAAAATTGTTTCGTAGCCTTGTCATAAACAACATAATGCGGGCGGACACCTACATTCTCAATACTTTCAACCAACTGATATCCCGTCTCCGTTTTGGTATAGGTGACAATCCTGTTGTTGTCCGTATCCACCACAAGATAAATCGTGCCGTCACTGGCGATGGCATGAGGACGATTGAGATCCCTGCCCACAGTTTTCCATCCTTCGGGAGCATTATTTACATTATTGGTATGCAGCATCTGGTTGTTATAAGCGTCTGCAATATAAAATTCCCCGCCAAACTGATATACCTGTGTCGGCACAAAAAATCTCTGACCGTAAGCATTTTCCGCATCATAGGCATATACCTCGCCCGGTTTGGATTTCACCGCCACGGCTGCCTCATCTTCATCCGCACGGACAGACACTGCACACTGCAGCGAAAGCAGCCCGGCAAGCGCAAAACACAAAATACCTTTAAAATAATTTTTCCTTTTCCACACTAGCGATTACCCTCCTTATCATTCACTGTCCTTACATGTATTACTCCAATCCTGCCTTCATAAGCCGGAGCGAAAATATGCTCTTTCACATGTTCCGTGACATTTCCGTCCCATGCCGCATGCAGATGCGCTGCCAGAATTTGTACCACATTGGAATCCTCATCATACATACTGTCTATCAGTTTCTGTGTATTCTGGTCCGGAGAATAAGAAGAATCCTCCTGATTCCAATAATAGATTCTGTTCCGTACTTCCATGGATTTCTCTGCAAGAGATTCGTCCACCTCGGAATAAAAAGGCACATGCGTAGCCACAATCACCGGTTTTTCTGCATTCAGCTTTCCCATAAGAAATTGCAGTCTCTCATCCGAAAGGTTTTGATAGGATTTGTTGATTCCCACAATCAGGAAATCGTCAAATGCAATCCATCCTTCACTTTGGTCGCCATCCCAAAGCTCTGCCTGAGCCATAAAACCGTCCATATCCGTAAAGATACCTCCGCCATACCATCCGCCATAATCATGATCCGACCGAAGATACAACACCTTTTCCTTTGGATACTTAAGGTTATCAAACCCTTCCGTCAAGGCGGCCATATTGGAATGACTGCAATAATCCAATATATCCCCGCCGAAAATGACAGCATCAAAATTATGATAGTTGAGAAACTTAATTACTTCGGGCCAAAGCTCTTCGGCATGTACGCCATCCGCCGTCACCGACAAATTATCATGCCGCTCCCTCACCGTCGGCAGCTTCTCCTCCAATACATCTCCCGGCTTACTGTCTGTAATCAGGTGAAGGTCATTTACAAAGGCGATGTCATATTCCTTTTCTGCGGTTCCCCCGCTCACGCTAATCTCCACCGTGATTTCATCCAATTTGAAATTATACTTCGGGGGGGCGTATTCATATATGACCACCCCGGCCAGAATAATATTACTTATGCGATTTTCCCAGATTTGCTCTCTGCCCGCTTCCGTATCGTATGACACATCTTGATGTTCTTCCCTGTAAACTCCGATAAACGCCAAACATAAGATAACGGCAGGAACCGCTATGGCGAATCCTAACAGGGAAAGAAGAAGCGCTTTCAGTATTTTAAGCTTTTTAACCTTTTTCCTCTTCTTCTTTCTTTTCACCGAGTTACTCACCGAGCATCACCGGTATATTACTGCGAATCCATTCCCTAGTGGCAGCGGTGGTTCCGTTGTACAAATCCACCTTATACTTATCCTCTCCGTCCAAATCGTTAAAATACCAGAAATGGGTCAAATTCACGCTGCTGGTGGAATTAACCGCTATATCCGTCCCTATGGTAAGTCCCTGCTCACTCTTAATCTGGTCCACAATAGCATTGTAGGCATTTTGATATTGGGTCACATCCATTGCCGCAGAACTTCCATAAGTAATAATATCCTGCAAAAGAAGCAGATTGTAATCAGTCTCCTTAAGAATTGCAATCATACTGTTTGCCGCATCCGCAGGAGTCATGGAACCGTCCTGTAATCCCGTCTCACAGCGTTTCCGTGTAATCCATGCAAGACAGTACGCATAACGCATACGCAGAGGATCCTCTAAGTCCGTATCATCAAACAAGAGCGGTTTCCCGTTTTCTTTAATAGCATAGGCACGCTCTGCGTAACTCCACGCTTCATCTCTGGACCAGTTCTCCCTCTCGGTAAAAGAGTTGATACTTTTAATAAATTTGTCCTTGAATTCCGGAATAATAGCCGTCCGGTAAGTTTCTATTTCCTGACCGTCCACAGTATATCCCGCTTCCGTAACCGTTGTTATCACATCCGCAGCATCGGACAGCTTTGCTGTAATCTCATTAAAGCCTTCCACATATGCGCCCTGCTTCTTTATCATATCACAATATTTCGTAACGGATTGGGAATATACCTGAAACGCTTCCTGAATCCCCTGCTGGGCCTCTTCCTTCAGGTTATTCGCTTTCGCCACGGTTATATACATTGTAATTGCTTCCTCGGCTGTATAGATGGCGCCGTCTTCTTCTATGTAATGTCCCGCGTCAAATTGTTCGCCCGCCTTCTTCACAAGCTCTCCAGCCGGGTCAAGAAGGGTTATATCGCCCTTATCTGCTTTTTCGCCCTTTTGCGCCTCATTGTCCTTGTCTGCTTTCTTATCAGCATCCGCATCGGTTTCCTTACTGTCTTTATCGTCTCCTTCTTTTTCCTCATCGGATTTATCAGAAGTAAACATCTCCTTAACCACCTCAAAAGGATTCTTTTCAAGGACTTTCACAAAGTAAACATATCCGCCTGCGAGAGCCGCAATCAATAATACCAAAATAATGATAAAAATGATAGGACCTTTTTTCTTTTTCGGCTTCTTCTGTTGTGGCTGGGCAGGCTGCGCTGCCGGAGCGGACTGCTGTACCGGGGCTGCCTGCGGGGTTACTGTAGGCTGGGGCATCGGAGTCGGCTGCTGTACCGGTGTAGGCTGCGCTGTCGGGGTTGCCGTAGGTTGGGGCGCCGGAGCTGGTTGCTGTACCGGCGTAGGCTGCGCTGTCGGAGCTGCCTGCGGGGCTGCCGTAGGCTGGGATGTCGGAGCCGGCTGCTGTACCGGCGTAGGCTGCACTGTCGGGGCTGCCGTAGGCTGGGATGCCGGAGCCGGCTGTACCACCTGAGTTTCTTGCTGAGCTGTTACAGACTGTGCTACCGGGGTTTCCTGCTGCACCGTCGGCGTTGTCTGTTGCGCTGATACGGGCTGCTCTGCCTTAGTTTCCTGCTGTGTTGCCGAAGCAGGCTTCATTGCCGGCATCTCTGGCTGGGAATCCCTCTTCATACCGCACTTCTCGCAAAATTTAGCATCCGGCTTGAACGGCGCGCCGCATCTCGGGCATGCGTCCCCCAGTTTATTTCCACAACGCTCACAGAACATATTACTATCGGGCATATTTGCACCGCATTTTGAACAAATCATACTGTTTCCTCCTCTTATTCGTTTCCTACTTGATTTTACTCTGCCCTATAGTTCTTGTCAAGAAATTTGCGGTTTTGACCCCATCACGGGGCGCCTGTTATTTTTGTACGGACTGATGGCTGTTGTTTTTTGTCCGTGCTTCAGAATCAGGTTTGATATCTTTTGAATTTCACATACCCCACTATTACCCATGGTCAAAAAAGCCGGAAAACTTAAGATTCTGTTCAGAAAGGAAACAGATATGCATACCTCCTAAATTTTATCGCTATATGGCAAAGACATCATATATTCCTTCATATACTCTAAATCAATTTTTCCTTTTTTATTTACCGGTAATTTTATTATTTCCGCATTAAGCCTACTTTTGGTCAATTTTCTTCCATATATGTATTTATAAGAAAATTGCTTCATTACAGTCGCTATAAATAACCCTGCATAGATATCCAATGTGAATTTCGGAATAAGAACGCCACAATCTGCATTTGCATTAAATCCATATCCATGAAAAGTAACATATCCCGTCTTGCTGCCATTCATTGACGCCGTTAAGCAGTTGGAATACTTTATTTCTTCATCCGCAAAAAATGCAATTCCTTGATTCTCACCATAAGCAGAAACTATAGGACACTTTCCTGCTGTTAAACTATTGAGATTATTGATTTTTCCTCTTTCAACAGTAAATAAATCTTCTACCTTAAATTCTTTCCACTTTTTAACATTTAATTCTACTGATGTGTTATCATGTTTATACTTATTATCAAGCGAAGTCATTCCATGCTTGATTTCAAAAGCTAAATAATCACGGACAGTTTGCTCAAAGTCACATTGGCTCACCTTTGAAAAATCAACTTTCATATATGCTTCACATAGCCATTCATCATTATATGAAACACATTGTCTGGCACTTAATCCATCTTTTATATCTCTGTTTCTGTATAAAGACAACCACTCATTCTTAATGTTGTTCCATTTATTATTTGCATCAACCCTTCCGACATATTTTCTCTTTTCAAATCCATCTTCTTTGCAATAACCAAAAAAGGTTTCCACCTTTTCATCATGTGGATTATGCGCTTCCCATACCATTACACAAACATTCGTCGCTGTCGGATAAAAAACTTCATCCGGCATTGAAAATACTGCTTTTAAAGTATGTTTCTTTAATAACCTTTCTCTAACCTCTTTAAATTTTGTACCAATCGCGCAACTCATGGGTACAACAACAACGCCTATTCCGCCTACCACCAATATATCTAAAAGATGTTCAACAAACTCTAATTCAACAACATCCTTTTGAGAATAAGGCGGATTAATAAGTCCTATATTAATATTTTTTTCTTTCAGCTCTTTTACAATTTTACTGTTAAAACAATCCCCCTTATAAATATTAGACTTTCCGTCTTTTCTAATAATCATATTTGCAATAGCTAACATATACAATCCATCATCAAATTCAACACCATATAAGCCGTTTTTTCTGATATTTTCGACTTCATCCGGATTTGCATCTTTAAACATATAACTCATTGCAGTTACCAGAAAAGAACCTGAACCACAACAGATATCAATCACTCTGCTATTTTTATTTACATTTGCCAATTCACACATAAATTCTGTCAAATGCTGAGGGGTTAATACAATCCCTAATCCACTTCCGTCTCCACCGGAATATTTAATAAACTGATGATAAAATACCCCCAGCGCATCTATGGTGTTATCCGCATAATCCATCATGGGTTTAATTTTTAACTCAAGTTGTTCTATATACCAAGTTATTGATTTGAAATGCCCTAATGGAATTTCCGAAAACTTGGTATTTTCTTGCAATGTATTAAATACTTGCTTAATATAATCAATTCTGCTACTCTTAATATCGCTTTCTTTGAGAATATTTTCAATAGCATTTTGTATGTTTTGCATAACTAATTTGTAGGATGTCAATGCCGCATATGTTTTTGAAAAATCAGGATCATTTAAAGCTATTAAAATTCCGGCAATGAAAATAGGTTTATGCGCTTCTGTTATTTTTATTTCCCTCAGATAATTATGCATATCAATTGCTGTATTTCTAATTTCATCAAGAGAATATGCCTTCTGTAATTTGTTGCCCTTTACCAATTCTAAATAATTGAGGGGTTCTAAAATAATATCTCGAGCCTTGATCATTTTAGAATATACTTCCATCTTCTGCTGCCAATAAAATGTATCGACCTTCATGTTGCTGACTGAAGTTCCACTTACAGCCACCGCTACAACATTATATTCTTGTTTCAAAAACTTTGCATAATACAGAACACCGTCAACCGCGTAACCGCTTGGTTTATTTAATTCTTCACTCTGGTGTTTTTTCACAGAATTCTTACATTCAACAACGATAATCGTATTAATATCATCATTAAAAGTTATAATAAATTCCGGCTTTGCTTTTCCGTTTCCACCTTTGGAATAATCATCCAAATTACACTCTTTAGGTTTACCGCCAGCTTGTTTTAATAATTTTTCTATTTTATCAACTTTCGAAACATCGCCCTGAGGAAATACATAACCAAAATCATTTTTTCCAATTGAACATTTCATTTCTTTTAAGGTTAAATTCTCTGTATATTGTTCAATAGCCATAATGTACCTCCCAATATTTTTATTACCTTGCATATATTTTCTATATCCTTTTTGGGTCTGCCAAGTATTACCGACTATAGATGATATCTCTAACACTTTTTATTAATTAATCTACGAATTACCTAGGAAATTGTTGTGTATCACTCTATTGTATACTATTATCTTATCACAACTCCATCTATTTTGCCATACTTTTAGAATCACAGGATATCAATGAAATTCCTCAAGATTTTTGAATCGATTAGAACATATGTTCTATTTAATTTTATCATATATTCCTATTTTGTCAATCAGAAACGGACAACAAAATTAATTTATTAATACATTATTTTATATATCTTTTGGCTTCACTTATTATATATCTTCTCCGCATATTACAATTATACTATTTCCTATTCTATATCAAACAATAAGATAATCTCTCCGATATACATGCACTATGCTTTAAAATTTTGCATCCTGAATTTTCCGAAACTCTAACGCTGCCAAAATTCTCTTATCACATACTTAAAAGATAATTGAGGCAAGAAAAGCAATTTTATTATACAACTTATAATAAAAAAGGACACTTTCCAATAATAAACTCTTACTGAAAAATGCCCTATACACATCATATTGTGAAATTAAAGCTTTCTTGCATCTCACACCTGTTGTAAGTTATCTCTTCGAGAACTGAGGCGCTCTTCGTGCGGCCTTCAGACCATACTTCTTTCTCTCCTTCATACGAGGATCTCTGGTAAGGAAACCTTCCTTTTTCAGTATCGGTCTGTAATCGGCATCTACTTGCAAAAGCGCTCTGGAAAGACCGTGTCTGATAGCGCCTGCCTGACCTGTATAACCGCCGCCTTTTACATTTACCAGAATATCAAACTTGCCTACATTCTCGGTGGCAACCAGAGGCTGACGAACGATAACCTTCAAAGTCTCCAGACCAAAATAGTCATCAATGTTTCTTTTATTGATAATGATATTGCCCTTACCGGGTGTCAGATATACTCTGGCAATGGATTTCTTCCTTCTGCCTGTTCCATAGTATCTTTCTGCTTTAGCCATGATTTATTCTCCTCCTCTCAGTCCTTTAGAATGTCAGCACTTCGGGCTTCTGAGCCTCGTGCTTGTGTTCAGGTCCTGCATATACATGCAACTTGGTAAACATTTCCCTTCCTAAAGGTCCCTTGGGAAGCATTCCTTTAATGGCAAGTTCAACCACTTCTTCGGGCTTTTTATTCAGCTTCTCTCTCAAAGTAGTCTCTTTCATACCGCCAACATAATCAGAATGATGATAATAAATCTTCTGGTCTAACTTTTTGCCGGTTACCTTAACTTTCTCGGCATTGATAACGATTACATAATCGCCGGTATCCATATGAGGTGTAAATATAGGCTTGTTTTTACCTCTCAAAACCTTGGCAACTTCAGAAGCCAAGCGTCCCAAAGTCATATTTGCTGCATCTACTACATACCATTTTCTATCGATTGTAGCCGGACTAGCCATGAATGTTTTCATTGTATTCCCTCCGTATTATTTGCCGTCGGCGCTTATATTCCGCAATGTATTGTTTTCTCCTCAATGCACCGCCTTTGGCTTTTTTCTTGAATTTGTCCTGATTCTGTCATAATCCGCAGATGTCCGGCTGCATTTTATGAATCCTCAGAACGCTCCTTGCTCCCAATGTTTCGCCGGGGCTTTGGCTATACATTGAGAAATACTGTCACAGTGATATATTTTACTATAACGAATCCAAAGTGTCAACACCTAATACTTGGATTTTTAGCAAATTTTTCATCCGGGTCTCAAATTTCACCCCGATACCTCTATATAATATGGGCAAATATCCTCATACTCCCCGCTTTTTAACCGAAAACCGCCCGGTATGGTGCCGAGCTGCTTAAATCCGATTCTTTCATATAAATGTCTGGCATGTATATTGGCGGCAACCACTGCATTAAACTGTAGTATCCGAAAGCCTGCTTCATGCGCCTGCCTGATGCAGTCCAACACCAGCTTTTCTCCGATATGCCGCCCCCTGCATTCGGAAGCTACGGCATAACTTGCATTGCAGATATGACCGCATCTTCCCACATTATTGGGATGTAATATATATAATCCCACAATCCTTCCTTTTTCTTCCGCAACGCCGCAATAGCTCTGTTCCGCAAAAAACTCTTTTCCGGTGTTTTCCGTCAGGCGCTCTTCCTGCGGAAAGGCGACACCTTCCTCTACCACTTCATTCCAAATGACAGTCATTGCCGGAACATCTTTTTCTTCATATTTTCTTATCCTGATATCCGTGAACATCTGCTCCTGCATC
The DNA here is from genome assembly GCA_023665475.1 of Lachnoclostridium sp. Lineage (GTDB taxonomy): Bacteria > Bacillota > Clostridia > Lachnospirales > Lachnospiraceae > Acetatifactor. The sequence goes on along the minus strand of JAMPEB010000007.1, from coordinate 19,777 downwards.
TCCCTAAAAATCTCCGAACTCATACTTCACCAGAGTCAATCCCTGCGCCGGCGCCGTAGCGCCTGCCGCCGTCCTGTCCTTTGCTCCTAAAATATCTGCCATATCCTGCGGTTTTCGTTTTCCTCTGCCCACTTCCATCAGGGTTCCTGCGATAATGCGCACCATATTATAGAGAAAACCGTTTCCGCAGACCCGAATGACAATCTCCCTTTCCTGTTCTTCCACTTCCACCGAGTAAATCGTCCGCACAGTGGACTCCACCTGTGCGCCCGTCTGGCAGAAGCTTTTGAAATCATGTTCTCCCTCCAGATAAGATGCGGCTTCCCGCATCTGTTTTACATCAAGACTCCAATAGGTAAAATAAGAATACAGGCGTTTCGTCGGCATAGGAAACTCATTGCAATAAATCCGGTACTCATAAGTTTTCCGGCTTTCACAATGTCTGGGATGCCAATCAGACGGAACCTCCTCCGATTTCTGAATACGGATGTCCTCAGGCAGACTCCGGTTTAATGCATAGGAAATTTTTTCTGCAGGCATGGGATTCACCGTATCAAACACCGCAACATTTCCCAATGCGTGAACTCCTGCATCCGTACGGCTTGCGCCGATAACCTCCACCGGTTCGCCCAAAAGTTCTGTAAGGCTCCGGTTCAATTCACTTTCTATCGTAACCGCATTTTTTTGTAGCTGCCATCCGTGATAATTCGTGCCGTCATAGGCAACCGTCAGACGCACCCTCTTTTTTTCCATATTCCTATCCAATCCTATGCCAAGCCTTTTGCGTTTTTATACCCCTGCATACAACAAGAACTGCTTTGCAAACCTTGTTGTCCTGCTGCAATACTTCCTGCGCTACCATGAAAACACCATCTGCCCCACGCCGATACTGACTGCCAGATATACGATAAGCAGGGCATATGCCAGATAGTCCCTTCCCTTATAAACAAGCGGCTTCATCTTGGTTCGTCCGTCTCCGCCCCGATAACAGCGGGATTCCATTGCCATTGCCAAATCATTGGCTCTGCGAAAGGCGGATATGAACAGCGGCACTAATAACGGCACCATTGCCTTGGCACGCTTAATCAGATTCCCACTTTCAAAATCCGCTCCTCTTGCAAGCTGTGCCTTCATAATTTTATCCGTCTCTTCCAATAAAATGGGAATAAATCTCAAAGCAATGGACATCATCATTGCCACTTCATGAACCGGTACTTTGAACAGTTTCAGAGGGCGCATCATCCGCTCCATGCCGTCTGTCAAATGATTCGGAGTGGTGGTCAGCGTCATGACTGACGAACCGATCACCAGCAGGCTTAAGCGTATCGCCATGGATAGCGCAAGCTCTAATCCTTCCCTTGTAACGGTAATCTTCCAGACCGTAACAAGGGGTGTTCCCTGCGTGAGAAATAAATTAAAAACCACCGTAATCATTAACAGCATCAAAATACTCTTCATGCCCTTTACCATATACTTAAAAGGCACATTCGAGAGCTTAATGACTACTGCCAGAAAAAGAACAGCAATACCATAGCCCAGAAAGTTCCGAAAGAAAAAGAGGGAAATAATAAATAAAACGGTCCCCCCCAATTTCACTCTGGGGTCTAAACGATGCACCACGGACTGCGTCTGATAATATTGTCCTAATGTAATATCTCTAAGCATAATGCTCCTCTTTATCGCAATGCCTTTAAAATCTCCTGCGCCGCCTCTTTGACGGTAATGACATCTGCATCCACATTCAGTCCTTTTTCCCGCAGAGCGTGCATAATATAAGTAACCTGAGGGGCTGCCAGTCCCACATCTTCCAATTCCTTATAATGTCGAAACACTTCTCCGGGCGCCCCGTCAAAAAGGATGCTCCCCTGATTCATGACGATGATACGCTCCACATATTCCGCCACATCCTCCATACTGTGGGATACCAAAAGAATGGTCATTCCCGTTTCCTTTTGGATTCGCTTAATCTGCTGCAGAATCTCGTTTCTCCCCTTTGGGTCCAATCCCGCCGTAGGCTCATCCAAAATCAGTACCTCCGGCTTCATTGCCAGCACCCCGGCAATAGCTGCCCTGCGCTTTTGCCCGCCGGACAGATCAAAGGGCGATTGATAGAAAAGCTCATTGGGAAAACCCACCTTGCGTAAGGCATCATACGCCCGAAGTTCCACTTCCTTGCGTTCCAGTCCCAGATTTTTGGGTCCGAAACACACATCCGAAAACACATCTATCTCAAACAGTTGGTGTTCGGGATATTGGAATACCAGACCGACTTTACTCCGTAGCTTTTTTCTGTCATAATCATCATCATAAATATCTTCACCGTTAAAATAAATATGACCGTCAGTGGCGCGAAGCAATCCGTTTAAATGCTGTACCAGCGTGGATTTACCGGAGCCTGTATGTCCGATAATGCCCACAAACTGTCCGTCCGGTATCACCAGATTAATATCATTTAACGCTTTCACTGCCAAAGGCGTATCTTCACCGTATATATAATTGATATGATCTAATATAATCGGCATACCGATCTCCATTCCCGGGCATGTTGTAATCGCAATTTTTTACAATCCCAATGCTTCCGCCAATTCCTCCGTGGTCAGAATGCCGTCCGGCAGCCTGACGCCTTTCTTTTTCAGTTCATAAGCCAGCAATGTCACCTGAGGCACATCCAGCCGCAGTTCCTTAAGCTTCTCTACTTGGGAAAAAATCTCTCTGGGCGTACCTTCCATGGCAATTTTGCCCTGATCCATGACAAATACCTTGTCTGCATGAATGATTTCTTCCATATAGTGAGTAATCAATATCACTGTCACGCCTTCCACCTGATTGAGCCCCCGAACCGCCCGAATCACTTCTTTGCGGCCGTTAGGGTCCAGCATGGCTGTAGGTTCGTCCAATACAATGCATTTGGGATGCATGGCAAGCACTCCCGCAATAGATACCCGCTGTTTTTGTCCTCCCGAAAGCTTGTTGGGAGAGTATTTACGAAATTTGTACATTCCTACCGCCCGCAGGCTCTCTTCCACTCTCTGCCAGATTTCTTCCGTAGGAATGCCGATATTTTCCGGTCCGAATCCCACATCCTCCTCAACCACCTGTCCGATAATCTGATTGTCGGGATTCTGGAACACCATACCCGCAGTCTGCCGGATATCCCAAATATGCCCCGCATCCTTGGTATCCATGCCGTCTACAAACAAGGTTCCTTCCGTAGGATACAGCATGGCATTGATATGTTTGGCAAGGGTGGACTTACCGGAACCGTTATGCCCTAAAACAGCCACAAAATCCCCCTGCTTCACATCCAGAGAAACATTGTCCACCGCAGTTGTGATGCCCTCCACATTTCCCTCTTCATCACGCCTGATATATTCAAATGTAAGATTTTCCGCTTTTATAATGCCCATATTTTCCCACAGTACCTTCAAAAATTCTAACGCCTTTTATTGTAAAGGATTTAGTCCGGTTTTACAAGGCATAGTGTGAGAAAAATTTCTAACCTTGCAAAGTACGCAAGCTAAGAAATTTTATATCTCACACCGAAAAACGCAAGAGCAGCGTTTTTCTCTAAAATTGTTTCACTTTTCATATCTTATATGATTTTCACAAAACGCTGATATTTATCCCCTTCTACCATCATCCGGTAAATTGCTTTCAACTGCTCCCTGCACTCCCCGGTTCCCATATTTCCCGCTATGGGAAGATTCCAAATCACATAGTGCACTCCATAAACTTCACTGACGACGCCTGTGCGCACCGCCCCGTTTTTTTCATAAAACAAATCTCTTTTCCGCCTGATTTGCCGCTCCTCGTCACTCCGGGCGTATGCGATATCTTCTGTCTCAATCAGTATTCCTTGATACAAAACACCCATCTGCTCCGTTAGGCATTGCCCCATCTTTTTCAGGAAAAAACTGCCCGCCCCAAGATTCCTGTAATCTTCCAACACGGCAAAGTAGTCCAACAGCAGCATGTCCTTTCCCGGCGCCATGGCAAAAAATCCATAGCTCACCAGCTTTTCCCCGTTATACATTCCCAAGGCACAGTATGCCCCCTGTTCCCACATCCTGCAGATATGCTTTAAAGGTTTGATTTCATCTTTCGGAAAATGTTTAGGAATCCATCCTTTGTAAATTTCTGCCGTCTCTTCTACCGTCAGATTCCGGATGACATAATTCATGATAACCTCTTTTCCATAGTAAGCAGCCACTCCTTCTTCTCGAGCCCGCCCGCATAGCCTGTCAGATTTCCGCCGGTTCCCACAACCCTGTGGCAGGGTATGATCAAAGAAATGGGGTTGTGCCCTACCGCACCGCCCACCGCCTGAGCCGACATTTTAGCAAGCCTTCTTTTTTTTGCCATGACTTTTGCAATCTCACCGTATGTCATTGTCTCTCCAAAAGGGATGGTAAGCAGAATTTCCCACACAGCCTGACGAAAAGGGGTGCTTTCTATTTTGAGCGGCGGCGTAAAATCCGGGGATTTTCCGCTGAAATAAATATCCAGCCACATTTTCGTTTCTTCAAAGACAGGCAGCGCTCTCTCCTCATAATCCTTTGGCAGCGTACCGCCAAAATATTTCTGACCGTCAAACCACAGTCCCGTAATTTCGCTGCCATTGGCGGAAACCGTAATATCTCCTAAGGGCGAAGGATAATGATAAATATATGTCATAATGTCCTCCTTTTCCAAATGCAAATGCATTTGCATAATAAAGGGGTATCCTGCGATACCCCTTGCCACGGTTCAGACTTATGCTTATTATTGGAAGAGCCTTAACACATTTGCCTTTTGATCCATCTTCTTTCGTAACATCAGATTCCGATACTGGCTTAAAAGTTCTTCCTTCTTCTGTTCGGAAATCGCCTTTGGCATATCCAAATCCTCAATGCGGCTTCTGGCTCCCAACTGCTCCTCGTGAGCCGACAGATTGTAATTATAGGTATGCTCCAGACGGTTGGTGGAAGCGCCATATCCGCTTCTCTGCTCGGAAACCATCTTCATTGCCTTGTCAATGGCATCTAAATTAAAATTCGCACTGGTCACATCCAAATCCGCAATCCCCAAAGCCTGCAGGGTAGCATCTTCCATACCGATATCCAAACCGCCTCCGCTGGGGTTGGTTGCCAAATGCAAATCCGCCATACTGCCGTCCAACAAAGTCCTCTCATTAAAAGAAGTATTCTTTGCAATGGATTGGATTCCCTCTTTCAACTGATCAATCTCTGTCTGATAAGCCTCCCTGTCAGAATCGGAATTTAAACCGTTCATAGACCTAAGACCAAGCTCGCGGATTCTCTGCAGATGATCCATTATGCCATCCAACGCGCCATCCGCTACATTTAACATGCCGATACCGTCTTTGGTATTTTCCGCACCGACTAAAAGGCCTCTCTCTTCACGCTCCATTTTCTTGCCAATGGCAAGCCCTGCCGCATCGTCTGCCGCAGAATTGATTCTCTTTCCGCTGGAAATATGAGAATAGGATTTATAAAGTCCGCTGCTTACTGTCATTGCACTCATAGCAGCACCTCCTTTACCCAAAATACATCATTTTATAGTTAATTTTATTATAGCGGATTTTTCCAAAAATTGCAAGTTCTTAATGGTTGATTTTATTATGAATTTGATACTGTTCCACATTTGTTTCCCGCACAATCTTACGAATCGGAAGAATATTTCCCGGCGATACGGACAATTCATCCACGCCCATAGCGAGAAATTCCTGTGTCAGAGTCCAGTCCGCGCCCAACTCGCCACAGATTCCTACCCGGATTCCCGCTTTGTGCGCATTGTCCACCACCATGGAAATCATGCGCAGAATTGCCGGATGGTGCGGGTCATAAAATGCATCCAATTTAGTATTCTGACGGTCAATCGCCAAAGTATATTGTGTCAAGTCATTGGTGCCGATGCTGAAAAAATCCACTTCCCTGGCAAGTTCATCACTGATTAACGCTGCGGCAGGGGTTTCAATCATAATCCCCTGCTCCGGATTCCCATAAGGCACACCCTGCGCATCCAATTCTGCCTTTACCTCGCCTACCATCTCCCTGATCCGCTTAACCTCGCTTACACCGGTAATCATAGGATACATAATCGCCACTCTGCCAAAAACACTGGCTCTGAAAAGCGCGCGAAGCTGTGTCTTAAACACTTCGGGATGTGTCAGGCAGATTCGTATTGCCCGGCATCCCAGAGCGGGATTTTCTTCATGTTCCATTCCAAAATAGCTGCACTGCTTATCGGCCCCGATATCCAATGTTCTTATGATGACCCTCCTGCCTGCCATGGCTTCCGCTGCCTGCTTATAGATTTGGAACTGTTCCTCCTCTGTGGGATACTGCTCCCTTTCCAGATAGATAAACTCACTCCTGAAAAGCCCGATGCCGCCTGCATCATTCTGAAGAGCCATGGCTATATCTTTTATATTTCCGATATTAGCATATATCATCACCTCTTGACCATCCAGAGTTCTATTCTCCTTTCCTCTGAGAGTCAGAAGAAACTCTTTTTTCTCCTGCTCCTCCTGCTGCCGCTGCTTCATTTCTTCCAGTGTCTTCCGGTCCGGTTCCACATAAAAAATTCCGCTCTCACCATCCACAATCCCAAGCTTTCCGTCCATAGTTTCATCAAGGGACATCTGTGTTCCCACTAATGCCGGTATCGCCATCATTCTTGCCAAAATTGCTGTGTGGGAATGAGCGGAACCATGGACGGTGACAAAGGACAGCACCCTATCCTTGTCAAGCTGCACGGTTTCCGAGGGCGCCAAATCATCCGCCACTACAATCACCGGCTCCTGCCCACTGATATTTTGGTCATCCTTTCCCAGCAAGCCGTCGATAAGCCGTCTGGATACATCTTTGACATCTGCTGCTCTGGCTTTCATATAATCATCATCCATAGCGGCAAACATCCGCGCGAAATAATCCCTTGTGGAAGCCACCGCATACTCTGCATTGACGCCCTGACTGCGCACGATGTTTTCCACAGATTCATTATAGTCGGCATCCTCTAACATCATCCGATGTGCTTCAAAGATTGCCGCATCTGCTTCTCCCACTTCCTGTAGTGCCTTTTGATACAAATCTTTAAGCTGTCTCATAGCCTTTTCTTTTGCAGCTTCATAACGACGCATCTCTTCTTCCGCATCTTCGATCGGAATGGGTTTTACCTGTTGTTCATTCTTTTTATAAACGCTGATTTTACCGATGGCGATACCGCCGCATACACTTTTCCCGTTATATACCTTCATAGGCTGTCTCCTTTGATTTCCTTAGAAACCACCTGTTCATATAATTTCTCAATCTCCTGTTTCGTTGCCAGCTTTTCGGAAAATGCACTGGCGCTTCCTGCGGCAATTCCCATTCGGAACGCATATTCATAGTCCTGTTCCTCCATATATCCTGCCATAAATCCGGCCGCCATGGAGTCGCCTGCGCCCACGGCGTTTACTAATTTCCCTTTCGGTGCGGGCGCTTCGTAAACCTTTCCGTCTTCCGTTACCAGAACGGCTCCCTCTCCCGCCAGAGAAATCAGGACATTTTTCGCGCCCATTTCCTGAAGTTTCCGCCCATAGGGCACCACCTCCCGCCGGGTATGAAGCTCCACGCCGAACATCTCTCCCAGCTCATGATGATTGGGCTTAATCAAAAACGGATGATAGGGAAGTACATTCAGCAAAAGCTCCTTTGTGGCGTCCACCACAATCCGAACTCCTTTTCCGCCCAGCAGCTCCATAATCTTTTGATAGGCATTATTCGGCATGGAGGCGGGAATACTGCCTGACAAAAAAAGCGTGTCGCCCCGCCCCAGACTGCCAAGCTGCTCCATCAACATTTGCACCTTCTCCGGAGCAATTTGGGGTCCCTGCCCGTTAATTTCCGTTCCGTCAACGGACTTTAATTTCAAATTAATCCGTGTAAATCCCTCTTCCACCCTGATAAAACCGCTCTTCACGCCCATGTCCTGCAAGCGTTTTGCCACTTCGTCACCGGTAAACCCTGCAATAAATCCAAGCGCGGTACTTTCTTTTCCAAGATTTCCAAGTACAACGGAAACATTGATTCCCTTCCCCCCCGGCAGAAGAATTTCCGAACTTGTACGGTTGGTAAGCCCCAGCTTAAAATCCTCAACTGCTACAATATAATCAAGGGATGGATTAAAAGTCACGGTATAAATCATCCTGTTTCCTGCTTTCTGCTTAATTTATCGAAGAAATCAAACCCCTCTGTTCCTTTTGACCATATCCGATTTTATAGCTTTATCATATCATCAAATTTCATCATACTCAATCACCATTATTCACAAAATTCAATTCTTCTCCACATTATATGTGGAAAGTTTACAGAGTTTTTGTTACAATAAACTCGTATCAATGCCACAGATAAATCTGCGGTAAAGGACAACAAAATTTACAATGTACGGATGGGTATAAAAATGATACTACATATTTTAGTGATAGCAATACAGTTAATCGGCGTATTTGTGCCCTTTGTGGGCTGTATCTGCCTTTTAAAACAGGCGAAAAACAGGACTTCCATGTATCTGCTTCTGGCAAATCTGGGATGTCTGATCATCAATGGCAGTTATCTGCTGCTTCTTCAGACCCGGACCCATGAGGGCGCACTGATTTCCCTAAAAATGGAATACTTCGGAAATGTGGTTTTTTATCTGATGTTCGGACTGTTTTTATGGTCCTATCTGGGGTTAAAAAGACATAGATGGACCAAGATATTCCTCTCTCTCTGGAGCGCTATGGAAGTGTTGTTTTTGTTATGTATCTGGGTGACCAACGGCTTTCCTCTGGTCTTTGAAACACTACAGTTTGAACGGATAGAGCGCTTTGGTCTGGTATTGGTTCAGATCACTCCCGGAATCCTCTATATGGTCCGTTATTGTTTAATATGCGTATGTTTGCTCTATTTTATGATTTATACCGTTGTACGCATCTTTTCCGTGCCCATTGCCTCGGAGCGCAATAACCTTATAAAAGTGGGAGCGGCGCAGTTTGTTATTGTAGCCTCTTTAACCCTCATGATTTTATTTAATTTTTCTTTCGATATTGTGCCTCTCTGCGCTTCCACATCCATTTTATCCATTATTGTCAGCGCGTTCCGCAATGAATTTTTCGGTATCATGGAAATGGGGCAGCAATGGGTGTTTGAACAGATGGAGGATGCTTTTATTATTACGGATGAAATGTATGGCTATCTGGATTCCAACCTCTATGCCAAAAAGATATTTCCCGAATTAAATTATAAGCGGCGAAACGAAACCGTAGCAGGGGATATGTTCCGCCTTTTTACCAATGATGAAAAAGTGGTGGAGGTCTATGGCAAGTTTTATAACAAAAAAATCATCGAGATACAGGACAAGGGAGCCGTATCCGGTTACAGCATGCTTCTGGTTGACATCACGGAACAGCATGAGCTGATGGAGCGCGTCAAAGAAGAAAAAGAGCGCGCCGATGCCGCAAATCAGGCAAAATCAGCCTTTGTTTCCAATGTGTCCCACGAAATCCGTACCCCTATGAATGCCATTGTGGGAATGACCCAGATTATGTTGCGCCAAAATGACCTTTCGGGGCAGAACAGGGAATATCTGAAAAACATTCAAAATTCGGGCAATGCGTTGCTCACCATTATCAATGATTTGCTGGATATGTCCAAGATTGAATCCGGCAAGATGGAACTGGTAGATGAAGAATATGACTTTATGTCCATGTTAAACGACCTTGGCATGATTATCTTAAACCGTATCGGCAATAAGCCCGTGGAGCTTTTATTTGACATAGACCCGGATATTCCGGCAAAATTGTACGGCGATGCGCTGCGCATCCGCCAGATTATCATTAACCTAATGAACAATGCCACCAAATTTACGGAAAGCGGATATGTGCGCCTTACGGTAAAAGTCAATCGGATTCAGGAGAAAGATATAGAGCTTTTCATCTCCGTGCAGGACACCGGACAAGGCATCCGTGAGGAGGATTTAAATAAACTCTTCGGCACCTTCCAGCAGGTGGATACCAAGAAAAATCACCACAAAGAGGGAACAGGGCTTGGTCTGTCCATCTCCAAGCAATTAGTGGAGCTGATGCAGGGAAGCATCGGCGTTACCAGCGAATACGGAAAAGGCAGCGAATTCTATTTTACCATACACCAGCAGACAGCCTCCGAAGAAAAAGCCGCGCAGCTTACCGAAGGCAGACAGGCAGCCGTTGCCGGAAATCTGGAGCATGCTGCTGCAGATGAACTGCTGCGGAAATTGGCGGGCTATTATCATCTGACCTATGTGGAAGATATTCTGACATTTGAGCAGTCTGAGCTTCCTTTGTATTATATTACGGACAGGTATGGACAGCTTAATGAGGAGATAAAGCAGAAGCTTGAAAAATTAAATGCTACCGTGTGCAGCATGACAAATCCCATGGCAGAAAGCATTTTGCCTGACAAGGCTTCTTCGGAAGACGACTTTTCAGAAAGTGTTTCTTTAGAAGATACGCCTTTAAAAGATGCTCCTCCCAAAAATGATTTCTCCCAAAATGTGCTGACTCTGAATAAACCCTTGTACTGCTATAATTTCTGTAGCCTTATCGAAAACCGCCTGCATAAGGATGCGGATGTGGTGAAGGACGGTATTGCAAGCTCTTCCAGTAGGTCCCATTCTGCTGATGGAAATTCAGTGCAAGACGCTGTAGGCAGTATAAATAGCATAAATACCGCAGACAGCATGGAGTTTACGGCTCCGACTGCCCGCATTCTGATTGTGGACGATAACGAAATCAACTGCATGGTTGCCGAGGAAATGTTAAAGCCCCTAAAGATGCAAATAGACATTGCTTCTGACGGAAAACAGGCTCTCGAAATGATACAAAAGAACACCTACGACCTAGTCTTTATGGACCATCTGATGCCGGTGATGAACGGTGTGGAGGCAGTGGAAGCCCTGCGGAAATCAGAATCCGATTATTGTAAAAAACTCCCTGTGATTGCCCTGACCGGAAACACCGGAAAAGACCAGCAGGAAGAATATTTCCGCGCGGGTATGAGCGATTATTTGTCCAAACCCATCGACATGACGGAAATTTATCACAAAATACGGAGATGGATTCCCGATAAAATCAAGGAGTCCATTGAATAGAGGAAATTTAATTTATGGTCGTGGGATATGCTGATAATGCCTCCCCGATAATCCGCCGGAATCCTCCGGATGCCCGAACCCGACAACGGCAAAAAATTACGGCTTGGATAAGGTGTTTATTTCAAAGACTGCTCAAAACGCCCAAAAAGCTCTTCCATTTCCTCTTTTCCCATCCTTACATCCGTATACAGCAAATCGCCGTTACCATCATAATTTGCGCCCAGATAATGCAAATCCCCATCACGCAAATCTACAAAGGAATTTTCTTCCGGTATCAATTCCCTTTTCTGTTTCAGATATTCACTTGACGAAACAGTAACCCACTCTTTTCCCGAATAACGCTGCGTAATCAAACAATCTTCCAGCTCCGGCGCCGACAAAAAAGCATCCTCGCCGTTATATTGTGTTCCGAAATGGCTTCTCAAATCACTTTGCCGGTCCACTTCCAGATTCAAAATGTCATACACACAGGGAATCTGCCCTTCCCTTTTGATTTCCTTGACATAACCATAGGTACCGTTTTCATTTCCCTGAAGTAAATACATTTCCTTCAACAAATAGACCTTCTCCTGCTCATAATCTGCCAGTATCTGCGTATAATTCGATATCTGCACCGGCTCACCCCTGTCATTTAAAATTGCGGTAATTCCTTCCCCGTCAAAATAATAACAGGTAAAATATCCGCCCATGGAGCCCCGGGAATCATGCAGAATCCCCAGCTCCGGTATCCCATCAAAATTCAAATCAAACAAATAATAACCCCGGATGGGAAAATCATGCCCCTCATCTATCGTTTCACGAGAAAGAAATTCCGTATAGGCTTTTACATATACCGGCTTTTCTTCCTGTCCATATCCTGCTTCCCCTCCGGATGACAGCCCATCATTAACCAACATTTTTTCCAGCAGTATGCTGCAGGACGGCATCTTAACCGACTGCTTTCGGACAGCCATTCCAGCCGACATTATTTCGGCGGCCTGTTCTTCCCGGTGCATGTTCATCCTGTCCGACCAAACTCTTTGCATATCGATTACAACAAAGACAAGGAAGCCTAACACTATACCCAAAAACCACGCTTTCCTTTCCATAAAAACCTACTCCCTTTCATTTGATTTCTAATTGTGATTGTACCACCATACCTCATATGTTACAACAAAATCAAAAACACAGGAAGGAACAGGAATCACATTTTCTTCATATTTATTTTATATAGGAAATTGCGCAATGTTGAAGGAGGAATCTATCATTTATGGCTATCGGTTATTTGATGATACAGGCGCGTACGGCTCAGGACACCCTTCCCATCAGCGGAGTACAAATCTGGATTATGGATGGACAGGAAAAAAATGTTCGGTATCTGACAACGGATGAAAGTGGGGAAACGGAGCGGATTGCTTTGGAGACGCTGGACCGCTCCCTGTCCCTTGACCCGGATTTTTCCGGGACACCTTATATCGGTTACGATGCGCTTGCCTTTGCAAACGGTTTCCAATCGGTGCATATTGTCGGCATTCCGATTCTGGACGGGGAAACAGCCATCCAACCCATCGAATTTGTGCCGATGCAGAGTATGCAGCGCGCTCCCGCCGTGACGGAAATTCAGATTGGCGCTCCTGCCGTCTCCATAACGGGCAGCCGCAATCAGGAGGGAGACTCTGCGGAACCCCGGGTTCTCCGCCAAGTGGTCATCCCCAATCCGATTACGGTACACTTAGGCAGTCCCGGCGCCGCTGCGTCCAATGTTCAAGTGTCTTTTCCCGATTATGTAAAAAATGTTGCCAGCAGTGAAATTTATTCCACATGGCCGGATGCGTCCCTGCGGGCAAATATTTATGCGATTATCACCTTTGCACTGAACCGGATTTATACCGAATGGTACAGGAGCCGCGGTTACAGCTTCGATATAACGAATAATACCGCCTATGACCAGAATTTTATATATGGACGGAATATTTATGAGTCCATCAGCCGGATTGTGGATGAAATTTTTAACGAATTTGTGCGCCGACAAGGGCAGAATGCGCCTTACTTTACCTCTTTCTGCAACGGAACCACCTCGACCTGCGCGGGGTTATCCCAATGGGGGACGGTTACGCTGGCAAATCAGGGTCTTACTCCCTTGCAGATACTGCGTTCCTACTACCCGGACGATGTGGAGATTGCTGAGACTAACATTATCACCGGGATTGTGTCCTCCTATCCCGGCACCGCGCTTAGGACAGGGAGCACAGGACTTGATGTGCAGACCATTCAGACATATTTAAACAGAATTCGCCGCAATTACCCTGCAATTCCCGCAATCACAGACGAGACAGGGGTATTTGGAGAAAGCACGAGAGCGGCGGTCGCCAAGTTTCAGAGTATTTTCAGCCTGTCATCCGACGGTGTGGTGGGAAAAGCAACTTGGAATAAGCTTTCTTATCTGTATGCCTCCGTGACTAAGCTTGCCGAATTAAGCAGCGAGGGAAATTCTCTCGGAATCGGAACCGTCCCTCCGTCTTCGGTTCTTCGTCTGGGTTCGTCAGGACAGGATGTCATTACCCTGCAATATCTCTTAAATGTGGCAGCCGAATTTAACTCTGCAATCCCGGCTCCCTCTCAGGACGGAAATTTCGGAAAGGATACACAGCAATCCGTTGCGGCATTTCAAAGCGCTGCAGGACTTGAACCTGACGGCATCGTGGGTCCCCTCACATGGCAAGCTCTATACCGCACTTATCAGGGTGCGGAACAGATCATTCCGCCCAACACGGATGCCGGTGTTATCGAATATGTGGTTCGTTCCGGAGATACTCTGTGGCAGTTAGCACAAAGATACCGCACTACGGTTGATGCCATTAAACGCCTGAACGAACTGACAAGCGACAACCTAAGCATCGGGCAGGTACTGAGGATTCCTTCATCGGGGACGGAATCTTCGGGCGGAACATCCACTTCCTATTTTGAGTACACCGTCCGCTCCGGCGATACCCTATGGCTTCTGGCACAGCGCTACAATACCACGGTTGACGCCATCAAAAATTTGAACGGTCTTTCCGGCAACAGTCTGAGCATCGGACAGATACTCAAAATTCCCTCTTCGGGAACGGAATCTTCAGGCGGAACATCCACCTCATATTTTGAGTATACCGTCCGCTCCGGTGATACCCTGTGGCTTCTGGCACAAAGATATGACACAACTGTCGACGCCATCAAAAATTTGAACGGATTAAGCAGCAATATTTTGAATATCGGTCAGGTGCTGCGGATTCCTGTGAACTGAGAGCGACATTTAAGGGCTTTCCAGGAGTGCGGAAAGCCCTTAAAGTCTGGTCTTAGGCGATGAATTTTTATTGCTTATTTCCAAATGTCATTTCAAGCAGTTCATTAGCAATTTCCTCATTTGCAACACGCATCAAATTGTCTTCTGCATCTTCTTTTCCCAAAAAATTCATACTTCCGTACCAGACCACTTTGCGGTCAATAATGCAGTAATGCTGACAATAATCCTCCACAAGATTCATTTCAAATCCAGCCAGCCGCATTTGTTCCTGCAGTTCCTGCCAATATGCACTGTCTCCATATCCGTAACTATCCGGATTCCATGTGACAATGACTATTTTAATTCCTTCTTCCTGTTTTTCTTTCAGCAAATGAATGATATCATATACTTTTTTGCCACTGATAGCCGGACTTGAAATTATAATTTCTTTCTCTGCGGTAAGCAAGTCTCTCCGGTAGATATCAAGGTAACTGTCTATGTCAAAAATTGCATTTGTTGTTTGTTTATCTACACTCGTCCCGGAAAGAATATTATATCCGATTTGTTTGTATGCTTTAAGTCTTTTGTGGTACATTCTGTCAAACATGGATATATGACTGTCCACATAATCATAAATAATCACACTTTTCTTTCCGACATAATCCCTGTTTAAACGCCCGGCATACTGCTCAACGACCCCCTTCCATGCCACCGGGGTTGCCATAACCAGCGTGTCTAGCCTGGGATAATCAAAGCCTTCGCCTATCAATTTACCTGTTGCAACCAGAATCATGCTTTCTTCCGAAGTAACCTGATTCATCTGTTTTAAAATTTCTTTATGCTCTTTCTTTGAGCTACTGCCTGACAATAAAAAAACTTTGTCTGCATAACCAATCAATCTCTGATACAACCTCCGTGAATGTTCCACATATTTTGAAAGAACCACCGGTGTTCTTCCGTCAGCCACACATTGCTTTACATCCTTTATAATCAATTCATCCCGTTCTTCATTATTGCGAATAATTTCATATGCCTCATTGGGATGCAATTTATCCTGTGAAAATCTTGGGGCGACAACTCTTGTAAATCGCGGATAAACAAGATGCTCTATCCCTTGTTCTTTTGCCCGGTCTTTTGAAGTGTATCTGTAGCGAATCGGTCCAAGAAGCATATAATTTATTTTCTCCAGACCGTCGCCCCTAAAAGGTGTTGCCGTTACTCCATATATATACTTTGCATTTGCTTCCTGCAAAATATCCGCTATGGTATCCGAAGCGGCATGGTGGCACTCATCCACCAAAATAAGCCCATATTCTTTTAATCGTTTGTGATATTCACCATTTTTACAGATTGAACCAACCATGGCAATATCGATAATACCCGTAGTGGAATCATGAGCGCCTTGTAATTTCCCTATAAGGCTTTTTCTTTTCTTTTTCCGACCCGTAGGCGTTTCGTACTCCGGCAGTTCTTCATCAATAAACAAAAACTTTTCCAATGCTTCCTGCCATTGTTCCATTAATGTTGATGACTGAAGCAGAATAAGTGTATTAACCTGTTTTTTTGCTATGATATTGCAGCACACCACCGTCTTTCCAAATGCCGTGGCTGCATTCAAGATTCCGTTGTCGTATTGAAGAAGCTTTTCTACAGCAAACATCTGTGGCTCTTTCAATTCTCCTAAAAATTTCACATGAAGCGAACACCCTATACTTCGGATATCTTCTATCTCATATTCAATACCAGCTCTTTCACACTCTTCGATTATATCTTCCAAAATTCCTCTCGGAACTTTAATGAATCCATCTTCATCGCTTCCAAGGTAAATATATCTGTAATTTTCAAAATTGGACAACCCCATAACCTGATTTTTATAAAAAACAGGATTAGAAAACGCCGCCAGCCGTCTAATCTGATTCTGTATTCTTGGTTGTAAATTCGCTGTATCCACATACACACCATTTGACAGGATAATATGTAATACTCCTTCCACATCCCCCTTTTGGAAATGCTTCGTTTTGTCCCAAGGCTTTTCGCTATCACTTTCAAAGATATCTTTATATTCTACAGCCACATCAGGATTTCCCTCTGTCCATTCTTTTATCTTATCCTCAACAAACTCTTTTGAAAGTTTTTTCTTGTTTAACAATACTTCCCATTGGTCAGAATATGCATTCCAATACTCATCTATAAATGCACTATTTCCTTCTTTTAATGCCTGTCCCTGTAACGGCAATGCAATCAGATTCCCTACTCCGCCCTTCGGAAGATGATTCTGCATTGGCAGCATACGGTCATAAAAGCGAAATGACTTTAAATTTACCGATTCGGCACCTTTATTTAACAGTGCATTCCCAAATTTCCTCGCAACACCGGCTTCAATTGGCTTTTGAAAAAATATCCACAGATGCGCACCCTTTCCTGAACGAGAACGCTCTACCAGAGCATCAATTCCATTGATATCACATATTTTTCTCAGGCTGTCAACCTCATCTTTCCACCTATCATCCACATTAGCAAAATCACTTTTTTCTGCATCTTTCTCATGATTATCAAAATCAAAAACAATAAATCTGCAAGTATCATCCGTTAAAAGAGGGAAAACACCTATGACATCTGTGGCATCTTCCGCATTTCCTCTTAAATGGTCAATAATCTGCTCTTTTCTTAACTCCTTATATGCCTGTCTCGGGCAATCCTGACACTTTATTTTACTTCCGTTAATCCTCGGACAGCCCTTTTTCCAAAAATTATAGCACTGTGTATAATAATTTACCTCCCCGGTAGATTTCTTTATGGTACGCCTGCTATATACATCTGTGCGTCCCCAGAACATACTGAAAAACAATTTCGCCTCTGTTTCGGTAATGTTTCTTGGTATGATCCTTGCTCCCTGATTTGGGTCGTATGTATTTCCGCTAATATCTGTTGCTTTTGCAGAATAGGCAATCCCTGCGCCTGCCAGCAGATTTTTTAGGTACCGATTTTCCTGTTCCAGATATTGTATTCTCTTTTCCAATTCTGCTATGCTTGTCATCAAGCGCTCCTTGCTATTCATGGCACACTACACTTTCATTATCCATTATTTATGATTTCCCAATCTGCCACACCTGACCTATACACAATTTTATTCAACATCCTTTTGCACCTCTATCCAAGATAATTATACTGCCAATTGGTCTGAAAGTCACTAACAACCCATATACGGGTTTGCAAAAACAAAAGGCGTTCATATGATCAATGTAAATTTATTTCAACAAGGGCTTTCCAATCTCTCGGAAAGCCCTTAAAGCCTATCTTCTCACTAAATAAATTGTAACAAAGCTACCCTCATTTATTACTCAATGATAGACGCAACCCTGCCAGATCTAACAGTTCGTCCACCCTCACGGTTTCCTGTTATGAGAATTGTTGTGTTTTCTGGTGATTTTTAGGGCATTTTCAGTAATTTTTTGCTTGATATGCACCTCGTATATGGCATTTTTTAAATTTTTGTTATCATGGTGTTATCACAGGCGAATTACATCTACGAGTTTTTAATTGATGTTCACTCGCAACAACACTCAAAAATAACGGCCCCCTTTTCTGGCATTTTTGTTCTTTTCGAGTTTTATTCGAGTTATTTTCGAGTTATTAATCATTTTCACTCGAACAAACTCAATCATCTGCCTTGACATATCTACTAAGTCTGCCTTTCCCTTCCATCCTCAACATATTTTCTGCACGCATTTTATCAGTAACCGCTCGTGCCTGCTGCTTTGTAAATCCACATAACTCCCGAATCTTTTCATTGGTTATGGAATTTTCCTGTTCCAAATAGTCTAAAATCCTACTTTTTGCCTTAATAAATTGTATCGTCTTATCCTGCGTATACTCAACATCTGATTTGATTGCTTCATATACTTTTGGTGTCAACATATATTCCTTGCCTGATAACTCAATCAACCCATTTTTTGCTAAGTCATTACAGTTTTTTCGTGCCTCTGCTATCGGAAGCTGTGTTAATTCCTGCACCTCAGACAATATGATTCTTTTATTATCTGTCAAATAGCGCAGTATCATCAGCTCCGGTAATGGAATCATCTTTTGCAACTTGTCCTGTTCACTTGCAATAAACCTAACAAAATTTACATCATCAATCGCACTGAATATAGTCAATGTCACCGCCTCATTATATGCATGATACTGCGGATATGGTTTTCCTGAAGAAATCATCTCGCGGAAGATAATATCAACACCCTGTCCCGTTCTTTGCACATATTTTAATCTCTGTAATGTTTCCGCAATCAGTTTATTTCTTGGCGTAGACGGATGTGTAATTATATTTTTCTCATTTACTCCCTCTGGAAAAGCACCCGGATTTTCTATCACAATCCTATCCGGATAATGCTTTACATACACTGCTCCCATATTCATATAATCTCTATGCGATAATGCATTCAAAAGCGCCTCTTGAAATACTTTTTCCGAAAAGTCCTCAACTTCCAACCGAAACAATCCCACCTGAACATTTACAATTTTATTTGCATTTTGGATTTTCTCAGTTAAACGATCAATCACGGATATAATCGGCTGTTTCAAATCCAACCGGGAATCATATTCTTCCATATTGTCTGCTGAATAATGGAGATATATCACTTCTGCCTGAGGCAGCAGCCGGTTAATCGCCGTCTCCTTGCCTACAAAAAGCAGCCCTGCAATCGTGAGTTTGTCAACACCTTCATCTTCTCTTACCAATCCCAGATCTCTCAGAAAAGACATATCCTCCAATTCAGACAGGGAAGATTTCGGATCACGTATTTTCAGCTTTTCTTTCAGGTTATATATCTCCAATGCATTTATATCTTCTGCTGTACTATCTGCTAAAATTTGTCCCGAAAAATCAGGACTTTGTATTGTAGCATATATATTGCTCATTTCATCCGGATAATAAGGCTTAGAATTTTTTCCCAGCCGTTTTAGACATCTTCCATCTGAGGTAGCATATGTTGTCCCATCTCTTTCAACTGTAATTGCCAATACATCTTTTCCACTATATGGAATGACTTCTATATCCGTAAATAGCGCCGGACGGGTTCTATCATAAATGGATTCCATAATTTTCTGCACATCATATCCGGTACATCCCGTTACCTCTCCATCATCTTCTATCCCCATATACACAGTGCCGCCCTTTGCATTGGCAAAAGCAACCAGCTCATCTACTGCTAAGGCAATTCGTTCCCGCATATCTTTGGCATGTATCCGTGTTTTAAATTCGACTTTTAAATTTTCACCCTGCTCAAGAATTTGTTCCAACTCAGTACTTGTCAATTATACCGCCTCCCATCTGCAGCCACACCCTTATCTATGCGCTCTAAATCCATACTCCTTTTTCAATCTCTCAAA
>JAMPEB010000006.1 GCA_023665475.1 Lachnoclostridium sp. | reverse complement strand
TTGGGATGTGTTTTCGTAAGGTCTCCCATCCTGTGTCCCAATCCTGAATTTAATATCAATGCTTTCATAATAAAACACCTCGAAATTAATCAATGTAAAAATCTCTACTATATCCATAGTGTAGCTATAAGAATCTGTTCAGAAAATTATATCCACCTGAACTAACTTCCTGCACTATTTAACTATATCCTTTTACAACAAACACCGCCACTCCCGACTTTTCAGCCGCTTCAATTCCTATGTCCGAATCCTCAAAAACAAGACATTCATTCGGATTTGCATTAAATGTTTTCATAGCCAGCAAATATCCCTCTGGATCGGGTTTATCTTTGCCTATATCTTCATGCGTAAGTATTAGGTCAAATAAGTCTGTTAAATTAAAATAATTCAATATTTCAATTGTGTTTTTCTTCGATGCAGTAGTCACTAAGGCAATCTTGCAACTCCTTCGACATACTGTAAGCAACTCCACAAGTTGTCTATTAACCCTTGCATATTGAATGTACTTGAAATATGCCACTGTCTTTCTCTGATGCATATCAGACAAGATTTTCCTATCCTCCGTTGTAATCTGAGGTAAAAAATTCAAATAATGCCTCCCATTACAGAAATCGCAGTAATATTGATAATCAATTTCAAATCCATAATACATAATCGCTTCCTGATAAGCCCTATAATTTACCTCTCTTGTGTCAAACAGCGTTCCATCCAAATCCACCATTATAAGCTTCATCCTATACCTCCAATATCAATTCATTCAGTTCAGCTTCACTACTTATAAGTGTCCTGATTTTGGAGTGTGTGCATCCTCCGATGACAGCAAGAATCTCAACTTGATTTTTCTTCAAAGAATTTTCTATTCTGCTTATATCATGTGCTTTCGCAGTAAATCCGATAAACTTTGTTCCTCGCCTGCTTAACCTTTGCAAGTTCTTAATTATTCTGTCTTGGACATATCCGTCAGATTCGCATAATTGATCTAGGTCAAGCAAACAGGTTGCATAAGATTTTTGCACTTTTTGCCACGCAGTCTTTGTAGACCAATCTTCAAATTCTGTTACCATTTCCGCATGAAATACTTTCTGCTGATAACCAATCAAATAAGAAATGATATGACTGATATACAGCTTATCAAATGAATAATTAGAATCCTTCAAGTGTTGGAACGCCATTACATAGTCATGAACACTCTTGAATCCATAAAGTCCTGTAGAAATAATATCAGAGCAAAAGTGCTTCTCCACCACATCAAGAACCTGTCCTTGCTCATTGATTGTTACAAAGCTTTTACTTCTTAGATTTTCTATAGGTCTCTCATATTTTGTAAGATCCAGCCCAGCAAGAAAATTTCCTCTAAAATCTTTTTTAATTGATATGCAGGCGTGAGAATCTCTAACCGCAAGTTCACCGGAGATATTAGCTATTTTAATTGAATTATAGACGGTTTCTGCCGGACCATTTGTCTCTTCAGGCAATACTGCTATTTCAATTGGATACCTTCTGTCATTTGCTTCGTCAATTCGTTTTTTTACTTCAAACCTCTCATAAACACTTTTCAAGACAGTTACAATAATCCTGTCATAATTTTCGGCAAAAATTCCACGAATTGCCTTTATTACCAGTAAGTCACCATTTGGATGCTGATTCAAAAAAAGTGGCACACCATTGATATTTCGACTTCCTGCACAAGGAACAATCAAGGTTCGCATACCTCCTCCTCCTTCCTTATAATTTCCATAATAGATTTAACCTTTCCATCAAGGAAAGAAATCGTTTCTTGGTCACTTGTATATGGATAAATCCTAATCAATTTCAAAAGAAGCGCATAATATACTTCTATATAATCTCGCCCTACCATTTCCTTGACTTTGTCTATCAAGATATCTCTAAAAACTATCAACCGAAGAAGTGTATTAACATCCTTCTCTTTTTCAAACCTATATGCCCACATGGTCTGCACATCTTGCATAAGTGTACTGATATCCATAATCCAACTGTCATAAAAAGAATCAAGAAAGTCTATATAATATAATTGTCCATCCTTTACAATAATATTTTCTAATGTAAGATCTCCATGACAGAATGTCTGTTTAAATTTGCTCCATGAATGTTTCTCCAAAAGCCCCAAGGCTTCTTTTATCGAGGCATTATCCTTCAATGTCTCCTTTAAGGATGCTATCTTGTTTTTAAATACCTTCGTTTTCACCACACAAGATGAATCCCCTGTTGATATAACACTTTTTACTATCGAGTCCACTAACCCTCGAATTTTTCCTATTTGGATAGATTTCATATACTCAGCCAGAGTAATACCTGAAATATATTCCATATCAAAGTAATATACTTCCCCCACATATCCTGAACCAAATATTTTAGGTGTTTTTACAAATTCACTATGGAATGCTTTTTGTTTTTCTGCCTGTTGTTTCAGACGACTATTATAATTCATATCTCCAGCAATTTTCCTAACAAATAACTTTTCATCATCCGTTTCACAAAGCAATATTTTGCAGCCAGAATGACCGCCTAAGTTTGTCACATGCATATACCAAGCCCTCTATCGACTTCCATCACTTTTCGAGTTGAAATATAGTGAACCAGCCGCAACCTTATATTCTTCCGGTGTTCCGAATTCTACATGATAGTCAAGAAGGTAATCTTTTATCACTAAGCCATGAGCACACATAACATTATATACGCCGCTCATGAAACACTCATTATAAGAACAATTTTGTATATATTCCTCTGCCATCCGCCTGAATACATTCTTATTACGAAAGATATATGCACCACAAATGGCATGGTCACTTACCACCTTCTTCTCCACTGTTCCAATTATTTTTCTACCATCTCCATACTTTACATAACTAAATTGCGGAGCATCTGATTGAAATGTCAAAAGGACACCATCCGCATCCATATTTCCTTCGTTCAGTAATTTATTAACCTCATTGCAGCAAAACATATGATCACAATCATTGAAAATAATCGAAGCATCGTCTGTAATAAATTCAACTCCTTTAAGAGCACTGAATACCGGTCCTGGTAAAACATTTGGTATAACCACAATCTGCGCTTTCGGAAAATATGATTTGACTACTTCATCTATCTTAAAGCCATCTATATGTTGTTGAAGTACAACAAAAGTCAAGTCTTGAATATCAACAAACTTACTTATTGATGTTGCTGCCCAAAAAAAGAACGGTTTGCCTTCTATTTCAATAAGTGGTTTTGGATGCATATACCCATTCTTATAGAATCTTGAGCCAGCACCTCCCATAGGCATAATCAAATGCGGTTTCATTCTATACTTATCTCCTTTCTGATAGTACAGTCATATTCTCAAGCATGGACTCAACAACTAAATCCCAATTATATTTACTTCTGACAAATTTTTGTCCTTCCTCGCCCATTATTCTCATCTTTTCAGTATCCTGAAAAGCACTAATGATTGTTTCTGCAATTTTTTTAGGTGACTCGTCATCAACAATAAATCCGTATTTTCCATTCCCAGAAAACTCCGGAAATGCAAATCTGTTCAATCCTAATATCGGCATTTTATTTGCCAGAGCTTCCAAATATGTAATACCATTTGACTCAAACAAAGCAGGCATTGCATATAATGAGTCCTCAATAAACAGTTGCAGTGTCACCTCGCGAGGCTGATTGTAGTAATAATGAATGCCTTCATATTTCTTATATTCCGTACCTACCACATCAAGCTGAAGATCAAATATTTTTTTCTTTGCAATTATAAAACCTTCAATAAGCAAGTCTAATCCTTTTACTCTTTCAAGTCCCTTTCTCAGCACAATAAGCATTTTATGGTTTGTATATTCCTTTTTACCCTCAAAAAAGGGAGTATAAATACCAAATCCAACATTAATAACCTTTTGGGGCGCTATTTTATAAATATTAAGCAGGCATTGTCTGGACCATTCATTTTGAGTAAAAATTTTCTCGCAAACATTCAGACTTTTTGCATCGTTTCGATTATAATATTTAAAATATAATTCCAAGCCTAATTTATCTGGATCGCTGACTTTTGCCAGAGGGCTTCTTATTGCATCTATATATGCGTAACACCTTGATTTTTCTGTAATTTGAGATGAGAGACAATGTTCTCCCATAAACAAAAAACAATCACTTTGATTATCCTTTAATAAATTCTTAAATAATTTGGCATTTATCATATACATTCCCGGATCACGCAGTGATGCAGGCAAATAAAATATTCTGCCCAACAAACGCTTTACCTTGTTTATATATTTATGTCTTATCTTTCCCTGCCATCTATAATATTCGACCTCTCGCCCTCTTTTCACCATACTTTTTTGTATAGTAATTGCAACATCCGTCCAGCTTCTCGTTCCAGTTTCATTACCAGCCCCAACAATACATATTTTCATTACAAAATCCTCGATTTCACCTTTTTATTTGTAATTCATAACCTTTTTAACACTTTCAAAAATTTCAACAGCATATCTGTTCTTCATTAATAGCAGAATAATAATATATAAACCGCTGGATATAATGGATGACAGTACAAATCTACAATACAGATTTGTAACAAAACCACTTATAAGAAATCCGCACAGTATCATTCCTACGCTTCCCAGCAATATGGAAATCATATCTTTATCTACATAGCGAAAATCCGCTACTGTTTTGGCTTTAACTGTACAATAAACAGCAACAAAAAATTCTGCCAAAATAGTTGTAAATGCAGCGCCGGCTGAACCAAACATGGGAATCAAAAAAATATTCAAGCATATGTTCATTATCGCTCCATAAACCGTTCCTATTAAATTTTCCTTTTCTTTTCCATTCGGCACCAAAACACATTGGCTTGAAATCCATGCATACATACTACATATAACGGCAAGAGTCAATATTACAAGCGAAGAATATGCCCCCAAATAATCCGCCCCTGCAACTATAAAAAGAATATCTCTTCCTTCCATAATTACAAGTACAATCATTGGTATCATAGTCAGATTCATAAAATGAATTACTTTTTCCAGCAAATCTCCATATTTACTTTTATCTTCCTGCCCAATATATAAAGATAATCTCGGAATCGTAACCGTAAGTACAGCCAAAAGGACACTCTTAATTAATCTATACATCTTCGAAGCAGCAGCATATAAGCCTACCTCGGAATCAGTTGAAAATATGCCAAGCATAGTTATATCAGAACTATTATAGATATATACCGCAATATTCATTGCCGCAAAAATTATTAAAGGCTTTATATGATACTTAAAATTATTTTTCCATATCAGCCTTATTTCACAGTATTTTTTTGACCTTAAAAAATTTAGCACACATGATCCGGAAGTTGCAAATACACATACCGCAGCATAGCGTAAATAATGCTCCTGCTGTCTGACAAAGATAAGCATTAATAATAATGATATTACCTTAAATACTGCACTCCTCACTGTTATATAGGTATATTCTTCATATATTCCATAAAACCACTCAATGCCTATCGTTGAAAAAAACATTGATATACTGCATATCAAAATACAATCCTTGTATTCAGCAAGACCATCACTTATCCATAACAGAGCAAACAAAGCTATATAGGAAATAAAAGTCGTTATCAAATTAATACTAAAAATCTCACTTGCAAACCGTGATATTTTTTCTTCATCATTTCTATACTTAACCCCCTCCCTAACAGCGTATGTTGCTATCCCCAGCCCGGCAGCTAACGAAAAGTAACTATATATAGACTGTGAAAAGTTGTATTTCCCATAATTAGTTACACCTAAAACCCGTGAAACATATGCAAATGTAATTAATGGGAACAACAGCGATAATCCCCTGTTTAATCCACTCATAATCGCATTTTTTTTAATAGATATATTTTTTGATTTATTATTCATATATTTCCCTGCATTTTTCTTTTTATAGCATGCTTTACTTTCCGTAATTTCCTATATACCATACTAAAAAAAATAAAATAAACACTTTCTTCTACCAACTCGGCCATTTCACCTATAGATAACCTCTTTTGGATTGCAATTTCTACAAAAAATGCACCTTCACATAGCTTTTCTTTATAGGTCGACTGCATTTTTATTGATTGTTTCCTCCAATATGTAAATCCTTGAAAATTTTTGATATAATTAGATTTCATATTTTTAGACATTCCGCTTTCCAAGTATTCACAACAATATATTTTCTCATTAAACCACCTGATTTTATATCCTGCGTATGCCACTCTATCCCAAAGGACACCTTTTTCTACATCATTTTCTCCTTCAAATACAGGGATAGGATAACATTTCTTTAATACTTCCACATAATATGCCTCAGCTTTATCTCCCAATAACCCAAGAGCTTTTCTTTCCAAATTGGTTGCATCTATATATTCCTTTGAACCAGACCACTTCTGTCCAATTTGTTCCCCTGAAAAATGCATTTTTAATCCAGAAACACCAGCATAACCTTCCTTTCCGGCAATTGTTGATTCCCAGTATGCAATTCTTTCTAATGCATTATCTGTAAGATAATCATCTGAATCTACATCCATGAGCAAAGTCCCCTCAGCTTTTTCAATCCCCATATTTAACGCTGTATGCTGTCCTCCATTCTTTTTATAAAAATATCTTATGTCTATCATCTCTTGTGATATAAAGTCATCAACAACTTGTCTGGTATTATCAGAAGACCCATCATCAATAATCAGCCATTCAAAATTCTGATATGTCTGCTTCAAGAGCGACTTGTATAAGGTTGGAAGCAAGTCTGCCCTATTATAAGTTGGTGTATATACTGTTATCTTCACTTCTTAACTTCCTCCTATTTTTTTAAGTTTTCTTTTTATTTTCTCCAACAAAATTCCTTCTTTGGTATATTCTAAAAACCGATATACATTTCGATAAACAGCACACATAAGTATTCCTAATTTATTTGGCATGCACTGCATGATTTTTATCTCAGTCCAATGGATTTTTCGATCACTTGTCCCTTGCCAAGATGCCTCATACCAATGAATTCCATAGGTATGAGCCGTTATATGAATGATTCCTGTATGATAATCCATTGGGCAAAAATACTCACTGGACAAAATAAGTACATCATTTATTTCTTGTGTCCGATCTTCCACACAGAATCCTTCATTTAAAAAAAATTGCGTTGTATATTGGGGACATGGTGTCAGATTATAGCTTCCATCCTTCAAGATAAAAGAAAGCTTCTGGTATATTTTCATCAATTCCCCTAACCATAGATTCTCCTTTTCAGCTCCAAATCCCAATCCCGTAGCAATGTGACAATTTCCCTTTTCTATTGCTAAAAACATCTTATTCCCCAACAGTCCATCCAGACTTTTTAGTAGTTCTACATCTGTATCCAAATAAATTCCACCATGTGTAAAAATGATGTCCAATCTCGCATAATCTGACACAAATGCCCATTTCCCAGCTTTGTATGCTTCTCGTATATAATCAATCTTATATACATCATAATTTTTTTCATTCCAACATATAATTTCATAGTCAGGACAGTATCTCCGCCAGCTTTCTATACACATTTTCACTTTGTCTGGCAATGGATTATTTCCGAACCAACAGTAATGAATCTTTTTCGGTATACTCACTTTTGCTTTTTTTCCTTTCTGTGATAAAATCGATTACTGCTTTGCCCATGAATATTGTTAAATAATTTGTCCCAAATCCTAACAACACATCCTCATTTATAGACCATAATGCGATTACGATACCGGCAATAATATAATGATAATATTTGTTTTTGATAAGGTATCGCATAAGAAGCACCGTAAATACCATATAGGCTATTGTCAACAGGATTCCACCTCCTTGAATCAGCCACATAAATCCAGAATCCAAATTAAAGTAACCACTTCCCCCCAATTGCAACTGACTGTAATCAACATTTCCCCCCCATAAAGAAACGCCAAACTTAACCCAAGAATATTTTGTAAGTGTCATTCTTGAACTTGTGATTTTATCCAGCCAAGCAGCCGTATTAAGATATATGCTGTTTATAAAATCCGGCAGCCATTGACCAATAAAGGGCATAGTCTGCTCCCCAATCCCTGCTGCAAAAAAATAATTAAGAAATAAACATATTGGATATACAAAAGCCATTTTACTATTTACTAAAAAATGTAATTGATGCTTCCTCATATGTAAAAAAGTCCATATAATACCTATTCCCATGCACACAATAAATGCCCCGGTATGCGTATATAAGGCTATTGCAATATAAAGCATAGAAACAAGTAAAAATCTGAACATACTGATTGTATCATATTTACAGATGTACAGCATTATCAGTATGCCACCCTGCAAAGCTAATCCATTCACATTATTAAACCCTCCTGATACCAGCCCAATAATCACACATATCAACTTCGTATAAAACATCACATTTATGATATGTTCTCTATCCAATGTAATACCACATAACATTGCCATTAACATAACAAGAATTCTAGTATCTTGGGACTGCATAAAGGCGATTATAGGAATCACACTAAATACAATATATAAGAAAAAAGTCTTTAACTGCATTTTTACTGAGATTATTATCTGAATCAATCCTGTTATTAATCCCAAATACATACAATTATCACGAAATTCCTTCCATTGATACATGGAATAAAAAATCATCATACATATTACAAATATTACCCCGAAAAATTCATTTTTTCTTATCTTTTTCATTGTTTTTGCACCAATTTCTACATATTTTTTCTTTATTTTCTTGTTTCAAATTAATTGACAGCTATTTATGTAAAGGACTTCATCCAAAAATAAAAATATAATAAATAAATCATCTTATTCTTTAGCATCCAGAAATAACACTGCTGCCATATATTAAGCAATTTCCAAGGATAGTTTTTCAATACTTCATCCAACTTCTCATCGTTAACAATTTTCTCTATGTTTAAAATAGTTTGCCTTACCGTCTGATGATTTATTCCGGGTACTTCCTGGCTTAATGCTCCCATCACTGCAACCAGCAAAAATTTCCCCAATCTTATTTTCTCATATTCTCCCATTCCATATGATATCAATCTTTCTTCCATAAAATCATACATTTTTTTACTGCACTGAAATCTTAAAGGTTTATATCGCCTTGTCAAAGATTCCATGTTTTGTCGATAATAATAGGGTGTCTCACTTAAAATAACGGTTTTTTTGCAATATCGAAAATAATCAAATTGGAACACCATATCTTCGCCCTGATAGTCTCTCTCTGAAACAAATTTTAAATCATATTTGCGAATAATTTCTAAAGAATACAATTTTGCACAGGCTGTTTGAAACAAGCCATCCTTACAATCCGGTCTGCTTCCGATAAATCTTGGTAAAAGCTTATATTTGTTATCCTCTCCCTGATATATCTCATAGGGATAATTCTCAGAATAAACCACTTTGTCTTTTTTTACTCTTTGCCAGCCGGTGATTATAGTATCTGCATCATGTTTTTCCTGCACTTCCATCATTTTTTCAATCATATCATACTTGACATAATCATCTGAATCTACAAAGACAACAAACCTGCCTTTTGCTCGCTCCATTCCGTAATTTCTGGTATATCCTAGCCCTTCATTACTTTTGTGAAACGCTGTAATATGCGGTTCTGCTGCTGCCCATTGGTCACATTTATATCCGCTACTATCTGTAGAACCATCATCAATTAACAAGATTTCTATTTCGGAATATGTTTGAGCAATCAGACTTTGTATACATTCATCTATATATTTTTCAACATTGTATACCGGCACCACTATACTCACTAGTATATCTTCCATAATTTTAACCCTTCACATATCTCCGATTTCTTCAATTTGTTTTTGCAATACAGTCCAAGAGTTTTCACGATAATTTGTTATTTGTTCTTCCGCCAAATTCCAATCTATTGGACTTTCTATCTGAAATTGTGTATTTTCAATAAGGCGGTTTGCCAAATTTACCAACTTTAAAAGCTCTACTATTCTATTTTTCGGCTTACCTCCCGCTATGACTCCGGAACAGGCAAACGGCCGATGAAACAGTAAAGAAAAAACTGTTCCATGAAAAGAATTGGTTATGACATACTCCGCATAAAAAATCCAAGAAAGAAAATCTTTTGGACTTGGATGCAACCAAAAGGAAATAGATTTTTTGTTACTGATTAATTTTGCTCCTTCCCTGCGGGCAATTTCCGTAGCGTATTCTATCAAATCCTGTTGCTCCTCTATCATAAACAAAAATATATATTTTTTCTTTTCTAATTTCTTTGAAGTAATTTTTTCCCATTCTTCCGCAGTCAATAATAATGTCGGGTCGCAACAAATCTGTATATCTTTTTCAATCTGTGTCCCCAGATATTTCGCCGCCTGTTTTTCCCTGACTGTCACTAAATCAAAGCTTTCAACCAAAGCAATCTGTTCTTCCGTTAGTCCATTGCTTGCATCTCCCATTGATACAGAATATGCTAGCTTCTTTACTTTTTCCGAGGCGAAATCCAAAAAGTAAGAATTATCCGTATCCGTCAATTCATTATTCCAAACCTGATCACTTCCTGAAATCAAGATATCATATCTTTTTGAAAGTTCCTTTAAATTCTCCTTCTCTACTGCTTCCGAACATATCATTTCGTGTTCTATAAATTGATCAAACGCTATTTTCTTTCTCA
This sequence comes from Lachnoclostridium sp., assembly GCA_023665475.1. Taxonomy (GTDB): domain Bacteria; phylum Bacillota; class Clostridia; order Lachnospirales; family Lachnospiraceae; genus Acetatifactor. The sequence continues at coordinate 107,444 of JAMPEB010000006.1, read as the reverse complement.
GGCGGTAAAAAAAAACCGCTATTGCCCGAATTTGTTGCTTCAATCCTCTATGGGCATCTCCTGTCCACACTTTAAGCCCTCTATTGATCTCATCATTTTGATAATCAATAATATCCGTTTCACAATATTTCTGCACTTTTTTCTGCAATGCATATGCCTGCAAGACAGCTCCATAATTTCTAGCCCTATGAAATGTCAAAATTCCTGCTTTTCCGCTCATTGCCTTTATCTCCTATAAACTCACAATATATACTATCTAAGAAATTTTTAAGTATCGAGAAAAAAGTTTCTTCCAATTTTTCAAAATATATTTCTTATTAAAAAAAATATTGTTTTTAGCATATTTTTCTATTATATAGCGAAATCCTTTACCATTATAATCTCTCCAAAATTCTTCTATGGAACGATGCGGAAAAGGCGGATATTCCATTTGACCCTGCTTATATGTTTCGGCAGATACCGATATTACATCCAATTCATTTACTGCGTCCTCAAACAGTTTTGCAGCTTTATCAGTATGCAGTAACATTATTGACACTCCTTTGGAATCATAAAATTCCGGATTATGCGTTTGCACTCCCCAAGCATCCCCGATAGTAAAATCCGATATTCTTTCCATTTTTGCAAATTCACAGATATAACAGGATTCCCTTAGAGCAAGATTACTATAAAACAATTTTCGATGATAAAAATCCGAAATTTGTTTGTCAGAAAACAAAAATGTGCTATAATGACCGCTCCATCCCTTAACAGAATTATCACGAAATACAACTGCCTTTACTCGCTCTCCTCTTTTATTTTCATAATATTGTATTAAATCCCGCCATATTTTTATAGAAGGAACACCGTGGCAAATTAAATCAATTGTCAGTAAGTTATCTGTGTTTTTCCCTCTGCAATGCAAGTATCTCTTTAAACCGGCGACCTGGCAGGGCGTACCGGAGAACAACACCATTCCCTCCTCCAAATCTTTTTCAACACATCCATAAATGTCATGCATGGCACTTTGAGCATATTTAGAATGGCGCATTTTATCTCTTTCAGCATATGTTGTTGCCCGCATATGTTCCACCTCAAATTTATCGGTTAATACTGCCCCATATACTGTTCCGCCCCGTTCCAATACAACATTTGATATTGCCACAAATACCCCCCCGGATTGTGACATCTGCCGTGATGTATCATCCTTAAGCTTTGCTATATACGCATATTGTGAACCACTTTGTTTCACCGGCACTGAACAGACCTTCTGACACATCCCACAATTAACACACAGACTTTCATTAATTTGTGGATACAAAAATCCTTTTTCATTCTCTACCATTATAATGGCATTTACCGGGCAAATCATCGCACAGGCAGTACATCCATAACAATTTTTAGTACACAATTCATGCGTTTTCATCTATATACCTCTCTCATTTCATTTTATAAAGCAGCTTATATATCCCATTCCTGATTTTACGGATATAAACCATCCTATAGAAAAATGGAATTTCGGTCTGTTTACCCATATCTATCACTACCAAGTTATCACAATAACCTAAAGTATGTGTCTTGGTACCCCCCCAGCAAAGAGATTTCGGAAGTATCTCACGAACCTCTGATTCTATATAGGGCTTTATACTTGTCACTTGATTGACAAACATACTTTCACCGTAACTTTTGATATTATTTTGTGTTGGTCTGAATATTTTTCCATCCGGCTGCAAAATAAAGTTTCCCGCTGGTCTTTTAATATTGTGGTCATGTTTAATGTTTTCTATTTCGGTAATTTCCAAAGTGTCTGGAATTAATCCATAAATATGAGATATATACTCTCCTGCTGTGTCTTCATAGGAAAATAAATATACTTCTCCGTTTATCAACAATATAGTGGAATCGGCATACCTTACTTTATTCAATAATATTCCATGTTTTTTCCATGTATATAGGTTTCCGCAAGCTTTCCATATTTCTAATGTTCCATTTTGAGATGTCTCAGGAATCATATATGCTTCATCCTTATATTCAAATACGCAGGGATATGACATATGATACGGACTCTTAATAATAACCTTAGGTTCCGTGAATTCTCCCCTTACATAAGAAGACACCGCTATACGCCCAATCTGCAGTTTCATGTCAAATGCTTCCGTAAATAAATATTTTTCTCCTCTATAGGAAAACAGCATCGGGTCTGCATACCAATATCCCTTTTGGCACTTTAATGATTTCCATTCATCAGATTCTTTTTCTTTGTATTTTACAAACCAAATATTACATGTTCTTCCCATCATCATTTTCTCCAAAGGCAACTATCTTATATAAATCTCTCTTAGTCTGTCTGCCTGTTTTCTTATCTCCAGATTTTTATTTTCTATCTGTCTGACCGCTGCCTCAGAGCGTTCAACACGCCCAGATGAAGAAATTTGCTCTTGAAAACTACAAATCTGCTCTACCCATTCATCCTGATTGTCTAACAATTTGACCACACATAAGTCCGTTGCCATTACCTCCTCAGAAATATTTTCTGAGCATATTGCATACAATCCTGATGCTTGTGCCTCCAACAATGCCAGACCGAATCCCTCATAAAAGGAAGGAAATACAAAGCAATCCATAGCGCTCAAAAAATCTGTCGCATTTTCCTTCATTCCCGTTAAAATACAAGAGTCTGTAATTCCAAGTTCCTTTATCTTATCTTCAATTTTCTGCCGTAATACACCATCTCCGACCAACATCAGCTTTGCATCCGGAAGCCTGTCCAGTACCTTGGAAAATGCCTCAACCAGAAAAAGCTGATTCTTTGGCTCATACATTTTTCCCACTGTTCCAACCACATAATCGGAATCGGATATTTCCCATTCTTTCCTGCACCTTAATCTGCTGTCCTTATTAAATTGGTATTTCGATGTATCAATCGCATTTCTTAACACTTGAAATTTTCTGTTTCCGTACAGATAATGCCCTGCTTCTTTTGATACTGCCAATCTTACATTCGCCAACAAATTCATGGGCGCTTTTATGACAGCATTTGCTAATCTATAATCACTTTTTGTCGTATGTACATGCGCAATCCGTTTTTTGACTCCCAAAAACCATGCGGGTAACAATTCTATCAACATAGTTGCGCTATTGCCATGAATATGAACCACATCATACCGCTCCTGTTTTAATATTCTGCATAAATCCCTTACATATTGTACAGTATGTTTTTTTCTACTGGAAAGCTGCATATACCGACTTCCATTTTGAAGCAATTCATCCGTAAGCGATGCAGGAGCGGCATTACATGCTGCAAAATCTATCTGCATCCTTGACTTATCCATAGCCCGGTAATAATTCATCATGACAGTTGTAAGCCCTCCCCATGGCACAAATGCCGTTGTAATAACAATCAAAACTTTCTTCATCACACTTACCTCTTATATACTTCAACACACCGGATTTTTTTCATCATAACAGCTTGCGTGCAAATCTTTTTATGCAACCTGACACTACATTTCCTACAGTATTCTTATATATCGCTCCGAATACACCTACAAGAAAAATTATTATAATGGAGTATATCAATACCCCCCCGAGAGATTATCAGCTCCAACCATAGAATTAATGCCCTCATATCCTTTCAATTTCATACAGCTCCTCACTATTATATTCTCATGGATAATATAAATCAACATACTTAAGCTGGAAATGTAATTCACTGTTTTGCTTTGCATTTTCCAATTCAGCCCTATTCCCATAAGACCTAAAGCAGTCATTAAAAGAAACGGGTTTCTAGTATTCCAATACAGCAATTTTACTTTTATCCACCTTTTTGCTATCCACCAAAACATAGGCCGAGCATGCCATAAAAATGTAATTGCCAAGCGTCCCAAAGTATCTGAAATATGCAACCAGAAATTGCTGTGTATTATTAGTTGCCATACTCAAACTCAACACATCTTTTCCATAAAAGTTTTCTCCATCGATGCGAGCACTTACATGAGAGATTACTATCAATACAATTGCAACTATCTTCTTTACTTCAATACCTGAATTTCTTACGCTTTTTACACTCTGCATATGAACCTCCTCATACCATTGCCTTAATATCTTACATAAGTCTCATGCATATTGCAATAGTTGCAAGAGCATCTTCATTATCACTCATTTCCATTCAGTAAAGAAAGACTTGCCTTGCCTCTTGTCCATTAATGGATATCACTTAACTCCAACAATCGTTTACATGCATTGCCATCACAATACTTATATATAATATTCTTAACACGCTCCCTCTCCTGCTCATATGGATCAGAACCCAGCGAAAGGTCATTTAAAAATTGATAAAATTCTTTCTGTGTCTTAATCTTATATCCTGGCATATACGCCTCTGGATTATCAAAAACAAAACCTCTTCGCCGCCCATACTCCTCTATATCTGGTATGACATATGCACAAGGTTTATCCAACAACAAAAACTGCAATGACACCGATGAATAATCTCCAATCAAAACATCAATCTGCATTAACATCTGATACAATTCATACCCCGATTTAATAAAATCCTCATCTGAATAGATATATAAATTGGAAAGTTGAGTTAATTGATAATTTTTTAAAGTTTGCGCACTATGCAGTTTTACAATCAATTTATAATTATATTGTTTCAGCTTTTCATTTAGCTCCTCGTAATTATCTTTTTCAAACAGGAGAAGCAATTTATCTGCCATAGAATCATTATAGCCCAAGTAATCTGATGCCCTAAAGGTAGGAAGCCAAAACAAAATTTTGTCATAATTTCCTAATTGATATCTCTCTTTTAAAGGCTTATAGAACGCCGCTGTGGTTGGTTCATCACATACAAACACATTATTCAAGCCACATCTATATGCCTGTGCCAAAATCGGTACATAGCAATCTCCCGATGCAATCATATGGGTAAAGAAAAATTCGTCTCCATTATTAATATTTGTCAATGCACCTATTGTCTTATAACCAATTCCATGATTCATATGTATCACAATTTGATTTTTACTTGGTTTAATAGGAATCTGACCAGCAGTATAAAATACATGTTTCGCTCTCAAAAAAGTTATAATAGATTTACACTTTCCCACATAACTTACATTTATATAATCTTCTCCTTTATACTTTAAATTTTCTATTCCACACACTATACTATATTTTTCATTATAGCCTCCTTCAATTAAATATTCTAACAAAGGCTTTAAATTATGCCGTACCCCAAAATTGGAAGTATAAAGTAAGATAATTTTATCATCTTTGGGTATAATCCTGTTTAAAATATATAGAGGTTTAAACACGGAATTCTTTATTATTTTTTTTAATGCCACATTTTTGAACATTACCCGCATTCTCCTTCGATTCTTCAGTCCTTTTGACAACGCTTATGCCATAACAACCTCTCATTACCCCCCCCGGAATCCAGCTTCCACATTCCTTTTTTAATATACTGCTTTAATCCTCTTTTGAAACAATAACGAAAAACGGTTGCATTAAATCCCTTCCCTGATTGAATTGAGCAAAAAAAATGTTTTCGTCTTTCGGTCTTCTTCACAGGTTTTTGTAATTGGGCATTGCTTTTCACTGCTTGATTTAAATCGACATCTTCCTTATGTACTTCTGCCCTTTCAAGTAGATATTCTCCCTTGGAATTTTGAATCAATATTAAAGAAATGCCTTTTACTTTTTCTTCTTTGGGAAGTGAGCTGCCCCAGGAATCTCCCAATGTGATATCCCCTGTTCTCTTTAATGTTGCATAAGCACAATGATAACAATTATCCGTATAAAATATGCCCTCCAAAAAACCCATCATATATCTATCCTGAATACCGGAAGGTTCTATTCTCTCAGCATCTTCTGTTATTGACAATGATGATTTCTCTCTAAATTTGATATTTTTCAATTTTTGTAATGAATAACCATATTGCTGCAAGAACAATTCTAGTAACTTTGGCGATGGTGTCCCATGACATATCAAATCAATAGTGTATAAATTTTTTTGCAAATCCACATTCAAAAAACGCTTTAACGCGGCCACTTGACAGGGCAAACCAATAAACAGAATTTTCTTATTCTCCTCTAGCTTTTGTCTGATAATAGGATAAATTCCTATCGGATTGCTCTTCACATACTTGGAACCTGCAATTCTGTTTAATTCTTTATCATTATCTATGCACTGAAAAATAAATTTACCTTGTTTAAACACACACGCACATACTTCCCCACCATCTTCAACAAAAGAATATGCAATAGCCGATGCCAAGCCTCCTGAAGATGCCTGCATCCGAATACTCTCCTGTTTAGCCCATCCTTGATACCATTTCATGGGTTTAACCATTTGTATTGGATGATTATTGGGACAAACTTTATGGCAGGCGTTGCAATTAACGCAATTAGTCTCCTCAATCACCGCATTATAATGAGTCATTGCATCTTCAATCCGAATGGCATCTTTCGGACATACATCCAAACATGCCATACATCCGTTACACTGATTTTGTCCACACACAGTAATCATACTTTCTCATTTCCTTAACCTTACGAAATAGTAGTTACCTCTTTCAAATACTCCATAGCCGCATTCTGCCATTCAACCAAGCGAGCATCTATTTGGGGATATTCTATATCATTACATAGCCTTTCTTCTAGTTCTTCCGGCAGCAATACTTTCCTTTGTTCCAACCCAAGCATTGCCAACAGCCCCCCCAATTTCTCCGCGTTTCCATATCCCTGACTACGCACAAACGCTGCAAATCTGCGATGCATAACCACAGATAAAATCGTCCCGTGAAATGTATCTGTCACTACATATTCCGCATTTGCAAAATAGGCAAGGACTTCAAACGGAGAACAATTTATAAAAGTATCTTTAATATTTTGAATTCCCCCTATGCAGACTATTTTCAACTGATATTTTGCCGCGAAGTCTTTGATACTCTTACATTCATCTGTAGAAAATCTTCCCGAATAACCATACACAACAAGATATTTTTCATTCAACGGTCTTGCGTCCGGAATATCCCGCTTCCAATCATAAAGCAATACCGGATCCGGATGTATGGGAGGCTTCTTTTTTATCAAAACATTTATAATGTCCTGTGAGTTCTGATCTCGCACAGAAATGCCGTCCAAATGTTTCAAATCATTTGCCAACATGTCAGTAATGCCATACTGTTCTATCTTGTCCAAAGTGGTATTTCCAAAGGATGCTGCATAAGACACTGCCTTGGCGGCATTATGTCCATAGCCAAACAATTCTCTGGAATATCCGACATTTGCATTATTCTGGACACAATTAAAAACTTCATCACTTCCTATCACCAATAAATCCAATTTCGGAGAGTAATTCCTACTATTTTTTTCAACTCCCAGAAGCGGAAAATACTGTCCGGCATAGCTTTTTTTATATTGAATAAAAAGGATTTTATCTTTTAAGGAAGCTTTGTAACACAATATCTGCATCACTTTTTGTATCTGGCGTTTCATGCCTCGCTTTTCAGAAGACTTTACCAAACATTCTCCGGGATGATAATCTACAAACTCCACTTCCCAGCCTGACTGCTCCAATATCCTTTTTAAAGCATATGCCTGTAAAAAGGACCCATAATTTAAAATTCTCTGCATGGAAAGAATCCCTGCTTTCGCCATCACTCCACTCCCAGCTCCCTTACAATCTCGCCCAACTTCTCATTAAACCTTTGATTATTTTCCATCCGCTCATGGGCTTTCCAGCTCAACGCAATGTTCCTTCATTTTCTTTCAACCCTAGTTATATTTCTCTCTTTTCAGCAAAATGTTCCCACTGCCGGCAGCTAAATTTGAAATAGTTTCTCTTTTACAGCATCCATTTCATATAATGTCTCAGGATCAATATCAATGCATACAGTATTATCCCTGTTTCCGGACACATCCCATGCTAAGGTATCATTCATTATAGTACAGGTTTTTATAAAATACCCGGCTTCCCGCAATGCAGCAAATGCTTCTTTATCCAACAATGGTTTTACATCATAACATACAATTTTCCCATCTTCAAAATATACATACACAGTATATTCCTCGGTTGGAACGACCTGAACAATTTTAGGAAACATAACCTTCTTCCTCCTACATTAATGGTGAAATTTTATTGAGGGTTTTACCATCTTTAGCCAGCTCCCAATTTTGCATTAGTTCATCCTGATGCAAGACGCACCATGCTAAAATCAACTTTAACTGTCTTGAAGGCAATGCTCCTTTTATAACCCTTGCCTCCTCAATTTCAATTAACGCCTTATTTCCGCTATATTCAGCATGAAAATGCGGCGGATTATGATCATCATAGTACATTGTAACCCTTATTCCAAAAAACAATGATATTTCCGGCATCTTTTTCCTCCTTTTTATAGAATCCTGCTTACTATATTTCTAAATTCACACCCATCACTCCACTCCCAGCTCTCTTACAATCTCGCCCAACTTCTCATTAAACCTTTGGTTATTTCCCATTCCTTTGTCCGAGATGCCTGCAACACTTTCTTCCAAGCCGCCGCTCGCCGCCGTTTGGAGCTTACCAAGTTTCCTGCAGCGTTCTTCATAGCTTCCGATCACATCTCCCAACTCACCGACATCTTCCACCACAATAATATTTCCCATACGCTCTGCAACCGCTTGGGCAAATTCGACCTGATGGTCATTCACATGCTCGCCGTACCGCTTCTGTCTCGGCACTACAATGGGTATTTTACCCATCTGCAGCGGCATGATAAAGCTTGAAGGACCGCCATGGGTTATGACAATTCTGGCTTCTTTCACATATTCCAGCATTTGCGCATAGGCAAAAAGTTTGGACGCCTGACAAAATTTCGGTTCATAGGCGCCGAATCCCGTCTGCATAATGACCTCTTCCGTGATAATGCCGTTTTTCTTTAGATGATCCACCGCTTCAATCAATCGGTCAAAGGACTGCTCATGAGTGCCTACGGTTACAAATATCATGGTCATACTCCTACTCAAAAAATACTCCCCAGATTCACCGCTTTCGGATAGACTTTCTTCATCTCTTCCCACTGCACAATGAACTTGTCCACAATGGGATATACCAATTTCCCCGTCATGGTGGGCTTGTCAATTCGATCAAAGACCTCTATATAAATCAATTTCTTCCCCATCAGCTTCGCAATATAAAAAAACGGAACTGCTACCGCTGCGCCTGAGGAAATCAGCAGATCCGGTTTTTCTTTTCTCAATACTTTAATTGCCACAACCGTATTGCGAATCAAATTTTTAAGATTCCGGTTAGTGGGATAATGGCAGGGGTACATTCGCTCCCCCAAAAGAAGGCTTCGGGCATCCTCTTTGTCAAAAGTCACCCAGAACCGCTCTTTATCCTGCCAGAAAGGCTTCAACATATATAAATGTGTCAAATGTCCTCCACTGGACCCTACCAGACAAATCTTCACAATAACCTCCATATCACTGCTTGCAGTAACTTATTCCTGCGTAGCAAGCACAAACAATTAATGACTCCATATAAATTTGGAAGAATCCGCTTGCGGATTCTTCCCGGAATGACTTAGATTTTCTTGGGTTGGGCACTTTCCAACCTTAGAAAATCTTCATTCCGTTTACATGGCCCCTTTTCTCTGAAGCACCACCTTCACTGTCTTAAGTAAAATCCTGAAATCCAATCCGATGCTCCAGTCGGTGATATATTTCGTATCCAGCTTTACAACTTCCTCGAAGTCCGTGATGGCGCTTCTGCCGCTGATCTGCCACAGTCCGGTGATGCCCGGCTTGACCGCCATGCGGGCTCTGTGGTGCCGCTGGTATTTCTCCCACTCATCCACGGTGGGGGGTCTGGTGCCTACCAGACTCATATCTCCCTTTAAGACATTCACAAACTGCGGAAATTCATCCAGACTGTAATCCCGCATAAAATTTCCCAACCCTTTTTTGACGGTTCCGTCGGGCAATACTTTCGAGCCGATAATCCGCGGGTCCCCGTCCAATTTGAACATCATGCCGTCCGTAAAGCGGTTTTTCTCCATCAATTCCCTCTTGCGCGCCTCCGCGTCAAGGTACATGCTGCGGAATTTATAAATCTGGAAATGCTTGCCGTTTCGCCCCACTCTCTCCTGCCGGAAAAAAATGGGTCCCGGCGAGACAATGTAAATTGCAGGAGCCAGAAATACAAACAAAATGCCTGTAATCAAAGTTCCCACAATACCGCCAACAATATCAAGCAGCCGCTTCAATGCCTGCTGCAGAGGAGTCGCCGAATTGATGGTTGTAGTCATCACCCGGTAATTTCCCAGATTTTCTATAAAAGGCTGTCCTCCACCGCCTCCGGTATCATCCTCGCTGCTTCGCAGGAAAAGTCCCCAATGCACTACAATGCCCATCTCCAGAAACTGGTTCACCATCTCCTCCGGATAGACCTGACTGTGGGGCAGTGCGATCAGCACTTCATCCACCCACACATGGCACGCGGCGTCCGCCACATTTCCCTCATTCGCCACTACGGGAATCCCACTGATTTTCTGTCCCTTCATATCACAGTCAAGAATCGCCACACCGGCTATATAAAAGCGTTCATAACTGCCTTTTTCGGCATTCTGTATCACCGACTCCGCCATGGACTTTGTGGTCACAATCAACAGAGAACTCTTGCTTTTCTCTGCGGCCAGAACTTTTTGTAGATGTTTCTTCCAGAAAATCCGTGGAAAATATCCCAGACAGACATAAAGCACTGCCATCAGATAAATGACAATTCGGGAATAGGAGATGCTTTTTTGTATGGTAAACAGATATACGATTACAATTCCCACCACCAGACACACATGCTTGATGGTGGCTGCAAATTCTCTGTAATATCCTCTTTTCAGTACATTTTTAAAACTGTTGAACAGAAAACACGCCACTGCGTCCGCCAAAAGAATCACAAGTCCGATGCTGCGGTACGCTTCTTTGGCGTAGGGATTGGAAGGTCCCATGCGCACCATATAAGCAAGCACAAAGGAAATCTGCAGGCACACCATATCCAATATGATAAAGTCAAGGTGCTTCAGCCACCCCTGTACTCCCTTCCTGTACATAAAATTCACCTGTTTCTCTTTATTATGTCGTGCCTCCCTTTACAGGGAGGCACGACAACCACATGTTTTGAGTCACTAACTAATCATGCATGATTAATTAAAATTTTTTAATACTATTAGTTTAGTTATTGTAACGAACCTTGGTTGCGCAAACTGCTGCGCCTGCCAGAGCGATCATCATTGCGATGCCTGCTACGGGCAGAGTCTCACCAGTCTTGGGTGATGCGGGTGCGCCTGTTGAAGTCACTGCGGGTGCAGCGGAGTCATCATCGCTGTCCTCATCCTCATCTTCAGAACCGGTATTCTTTGCTGTTGCCTCTACTTCTACAACAGCCCAATCAGAGAAGCTTGTTACGCCGTGGATGGTAACAGAACCATCGGAAGCTACCGTAATAGGCAAAAACTCGCTACCTCCTGTGGCGAGCATATGCAATGCTACATAATTCTTGCCATAGGTTACATTGGGTACAGTGCCAAGTTCCACTTTGCCATCGCTGGGAGCTGTACCTTCCAAAACGATAACAGTAACCACTGTTGCCTTTGTTACCTCTACCTCACCTGCGCCTGCCTCTGCCAGCTTCTCGGCGATTTTGTCTTTACCTGCATCCGTAGCAACATTTGCTGCAACCGCGCTGGCAGCAGTATCAAAACTCTCTACCGTTGCAGCTTCCACCGTAACATTCTCAGTCCTAGGGCTCACTGCGTCTGCTACAGCTTCCAATGTAGCATTTGTCACACTGGGGTTTGCTGAGCTGCTTGCGCTGGGGCTCTCTGCCGCAAAAGCAGTCATGCCGAATGTCAAAGACATAGCTACGCCCAGTGCTAACAATTTAGAAAAATTTTTCATGGGTCTCATCCTCCTTTCCTCATAATCATGTGGTTATATCAAGCCTTTCAGCCTAATACCGGAAATAGTGTGCTTAATCCTCCACTTCCTCGTAGAAGACTTGCAGAATCAGCTCATAGAGAGCCGTCTCGTCCGCATAAAACTCCTCATACTTCTCGCCCTTTTTAATCTCGCCCTCCAGAGAGCGGATGCTGTCCTCGCCAAAGTGATAATTCAGCGCCTGTGTGGCAAGATAACTGACTTCATCTACGGAAATATCCGTCACCATATACTTACTGAGGGTATTGTATAAGGTAACCGGAAGGGTAATGTCTTTCTTCATTGCCGCCGTTGCCGTTTTGGCATAGGCGTTCAGATACTGCTTCTGACGCTCCAAGCGTCTGAATGCGCTCTGGTCGCTGCCCGTATCCCGGTTGTGCAGATAATTGTATGCCTGTTTGCCCTGCAGGCGGATGGTCTGTCCCTTTTTGATGTTGCTGTTGATCACATCTTCCAGAGCGGTGACCTCCACGCCTCCCACAGCGTCGTTAATCAGGGGAATTGCCCCCATATTAATAGCGCAGTACCCATGGATGGGCAGATGGTAAAACAATTTGGACACGGCTTCCATACTGCGTTCACAGCTTATCTTAGCTCCGTCCCCGTACCCGTGCTGCAGTGTAATCTGCGCCGTGGTAGTTCCCATATGATGCCCTTTCGGACTGTAGACTTCAATTTCCGCCATGGTATCTCTGGGAATACCGATAATGTTGATTTCCATATTGTGGGGATTCATCACCAATAGAAAAATAGCATCCGACTGTCCCCCATTATCACCGTCCGGCACTACCTTCACCTCTGTCATCTTGTCGATGCCCAGAAAGAGAAATGTAAGGACATCACTGTTGTAACGGTAATGCACGCCCTGATAGCGCACATCCCCTTCTTTCCAATTGCTTTCGTCCAGAGGCTGATAGGCTTCTATGATTTCGCTTGTGCTCTGTATGGGGCTGCTTCCCATTTCCGGGACCATGCCCTTGCTGCGTCCGTACAGCCTGTTCTTTCCGGATATCTGCATACCGATGAACACGATGACGCAGATAAATACCACTGCCACCAATACCATGATAATCTTAGCAATGATCCTGTAAAGCTTCATGCTAATCTTCATTCAACAACACTCCCTGTACCAGATAACGCTTATCGTCCTTGCCGGTCACGCAAGTAGATAAAGTCAAAATACGGTTCTTTGCGGTTACTTCCACATCCTCTTTCGTATTGCAATTCATGGAGCGCATTTCATAAATGTCGTCCAAAAACTTCTGGAAGACCTGTTCACTGGTAAAATCAAAATTTAACAGCAAATGTAAATCACTGAATTCATATGCGGCAAAAACCTCGTAGACAAACAGTTTCTCCGGCGTATAAACATAGATATAAGGATGCTCCGCAAAAAACTCTTCATCTTCATAATTGTGAAGCCCCGCAAACATGGTGCCGACTCTCATATTATGTCCGTACATCACTGTGTTGGGGTCCGTGAAATCCATGCTATTGTAATTTTCCGTATAAATACATCCGGGACGCCCACTGCTGCCGTCCAGATTGTGCAGCAGATAGTAGCTGTTATCCGTGGGATGGCGCAGTACCGGGAAATCAATGGTGGAATCCGGGATATAAAGCCATGCGTAAATATCCTCGTTTACCTCTTCCTTCAGAGCCTCGAAATCCACTTCCTTTTCGGGAATGGGAATGCCCATCTGCCGCAATTTCTCAAAAGGATCCGGCATTTCCGGTTCCCCCGGCGGCTCCTGTACAGGCTCACTGCTCGGTTCCGGCTCCGTCTGGGTTGTCATTGCTGCCAATTCTTCCAGCCGCTTCTGTTCCTTGGACTGTGCATACTGCCGGACTCCCAATACAATGCCGCATATCACCGCAGCAATCAGGCATACGCCAAGCAGAATCTTCCATATTTGATTATTTTGCTTATTCTTCTCCATATTTTCCATAATACTTACCATAATACTTTCCGTAGTATTTACCGTAGTATCTGCCATAATACTTGCCGTAGTAGCCCTTGCCGGACAAGTCTACCTTGTTCAGCACACTGCCCAGAATACGGCATCCGGTAACTTCCAGTTGTTCCTTTACCTTTGCGGCAAAGCGGTAGCTGATGGCTCCGCACTCGATTACAATAATGGCGCCGTCACAACATTTGGACACCACCGCTGTATCGATAACGCTACCCAGAGGAGGCGTATCGATAATAATGATATCATACTCCGAACGGGACTCCTCCACTGCTTTCTGGAATCTCTTCCCACCCAGAAGCTCACTGGGGTTGGGCGGTACGGGACCTGCAAAAACTACAAAGAAATTGGGGATATCCGTAGCACAGACACATTCTTCAAAAGCTACCTTACCCACCAGACAGTTGGTCAATCCCAATCTTACCTTGCCCTTCTTATGTCTGGAACGCATCACGGATTTGCGCAAATCCGCATCTATCAGTAAGGTCTTCTTGCCGCTCATGGCAAAAGTTTTACCCAGTTCATAAGAGATGCTGCTTTTGCCCTCGTTGGGTGTACAACTGGTCACACAGACCACCTGTATATCCTCCCCCGAAAATTCGATATTGGTACGCAGGGTCTTGAAAGCTTCCTTGGTTCTGAAATCCTGCTGTTCTTTCTTTAACTCGATTGTCTGCATAGTTTATTCAGCCTTCCTGTTCGTTGTAATCAATAATCTCCACATCGTCCTCATTATGGGAAGAGGATGCGGAACGCCCTTCCTTTGTACTCCCGAATGAAGTGAACCGCCTTAGGTTCCGTTTCCCGCTTCTCTTGCCCTGTTCATTCTCCGCATTGGCGTCCGGAATCAGTGCAAGGGTACTGAGTCCCAGATATTTCTCAATATCCTCCGAAGACCTTATGGTATCATCCAGCATAAATCGCGCCAGCACAAACAGAGCCGCCAGAATCATGCCAAGGGCTGCCGCGCCGAATGTCCAGCTGCGCACGGAGGGCTCCGAAGGTTTGGTGGGCAGCTCGGCTTCGTCCACCATATTCACCGCCTCGATGCTCATAACCTCCTGAATGCGCTCCGCAGACACTTCCCTGACCGCGTTCGCAATTAGCTGCGCCATCTCCGGGTCCTCATCCTGCACCGTAATGTTTATGATACGCGTATCCTTGACATTGGACACGGTAATCCTGTCCACAAGCTGATCGTAAGTATAATCATCTTCCAATTCCAAATCCTGCAGCACCTGTTTCGCCACGCTCCGGCTGGTAATCAGCCTTTCATAGTCCTTGGTCAGCGTGGTGGCAAGCTGTGTGTCGCTGAGTGTCACGGAATCATTGTTGCTGCTCTTGCTTAAGATATAGACGCTGGTGGTGGAGCGGTATTGGGGAACCAGAATAAATTTGCTGATAATCAGACCGATAATCCCCGCCGCAGCTCCGCAGGCGATAATCAGCCATGCCCAATGGAGTAACAGCCCCACTATCTCCTGAAGGTCTATCTCTATCTCATCGTCTCTTACCTTACCGTCCATTGATACATCCTCTTTCATTTATATATCAAAATCTCTTTGTGCATTGCCGTAAAGCACAGAGTCGGCATATTCGTCTCCAAACTTTTTGTAAAGAATTTTGGCGCACTTTTGAATTTCCGGTGCCCGCCTGTCACAATTGTGGGCGTCCGTCCCAATATAATCCACCAGATGTTTACGCAGAATTTCATGGGTAAAATGTTTGACCGTCCATCCAAGCGCTCCTTCCACGCTGGAAGCATTCACCTGAATCCTGACCCCCATGTCCCGGATCTGCCTTACCGCGTCCTTGTCCTTCAACATACAGGCATATCGTTCCACATGTGCCAGCACCGGCGTATAACCCATACCCTGTACATGATCCAAAGCATTACGGATATAACCGTACCGGTCCCCGGGATGAAATTCCACCAGCACAAAATCGGAGCCGTTCATGGTGAAAATATATTTTTCATCCAATGCCTCTTCGACTTCGCTGAAATACAAGACTTCATTGCCCAAGTGAATGGATACGGAAATGCCAAGCTCTGCGGCATTTTCCCGCAGTTCGTCAAGCAGGCGTAACACCGTCTGCGGACTGGCATTGTGTCTTCCGCCCTTATAATGCGGCGTTACCATTACATCCGTAATTCCCTCTCTCTCGGCAATTCGGAGCATTTGTATGCTCTCGTCCATACTCTGCGAACCGTCATCAATTCCGGGAAGAATGTGCGTATGTATGTCGATAATTCTTTCCCCGGTCTTCATTCGGCGCATCCTCTCTAGTGTATAATTTATATTGATTCATTCTGTATAACAATACCACATATAGTGTTGTCTTGCAATCATTTTTATGAATTTTCCATAAAATTCATAAAATTTTGGCAGCATTTTTAAGATTCGTTTGCAGATTTCACAAAATCAAACACCCTTATTTTACCCCCCCGAATCGGCTTGTCAAGGTTTTATTTCTTCTCAAGTAAATATCAGACAGACAAATAAGGCGCAAAGTCCGTTGTTCCCATAGACTTTGCACCTTATTCAAGGAATTACATTGCCAGTTTTTCTTTCACTTTGTCAACTTCGTTAATGAGATAATTGACCTTTACTTCATAGGCAAGATTTTTGTCGGCTGCAGGAATCGCCTGATTCAGCTTGTTGATTAAGTCGATAAAATTCTCGGCAACCAGTTGAATGTTCCTGTCTGTTTCATTTTCAACATGCAGACTGAGTTTTGACACTTTCCAATTCAGCTCCTGACTCTCCGATTTCAGACCCCTTATGTCTGACTTCATCTCCTTGATCTCCGCCCGCATTTCCTTCTGCTGGGTCTGTATCATCTGCATCTCCTCTTTCAGGTCATGGACTTCTGATTTCAGGCTGCCGACTTCTGGTTTCAGGCTGCCGACTTCTGATTTCAGGCTGCCGACTTCTGATTTCAGGCTGCCGACTTCTGATTTCAGGCTGCCGACTTCTGGTTTCAGGCTGCCGACTTCTGATTTCAGGCCACTGACTTCTGATTTCAGGCCACTGACTTCTGATTTCAGGCCACTGATATCCGCTTTCATTTCCTGCTGCTCTGCCTGCAGTGCCTGAACCCCCGAAAGTATCTCCTTTAACATTTCATGATCTGTCATAGTTATATTCCTCCCAATTATTAAAATTGTTGGGCTGCCTTCTATAAAATGATCATATCACTCCTTTAATGCAAAGTCAATTTATTTTCAAGAATATTATGTTCGATATTTCGTTTATTTTGCCTTTTCCCAGATTTTTACAGCTTTTCGCTGAAAATATTTTTATATCCTTCCCCATAAATTTCCGTTGCGCTGCTGAAAATCATAAACGCCATAGGGTCCTCCTTCTTGACGATTTCTTCCACCTTTGGAGAAAGGGGCTTTTTCATAACGCAAAGTATTACCTTCTTGTCCTTGCCGCTGTATGCGCCCGAACCCTGTATAAAGGTCACTCCTACATTTAACTCATCCAAAACGCGCCGGGCGATGGTCTCGGAATGATTACTGATAATAAAAATTAATTTTGCACCGTCGCGGCCATACAGAACCAAGTCCAGCAGGAAAGAGGTCACCAGCGCGCAAAGCCCCGCATACAACGCCCTGTCAATATTTTGGAACACCAAAGCGGACACGCCTATAATCATAATATCTTCCACCAGATACAAAAAACCTGTCTTCAAATGAGGAAGTTTTAACCGGATTACCTTAATGATAATATCCATGCCTCCGGTGGTGGAACCGGCTTTAAAGACCGAACCTAACGACAGGGCAATCAGACTGCTCCCCGCAAGCGCGGCAAGTAACGGGTCTTTTGTCAACGCTCCGACAGGTTCCAGCAGATTTGTAAAATAAGAGGTCAACACGGTACAGTAAATGGTGGACAAAATAAATTTTATGCCGAATTTCCATGTTCCCAATGCCAGAATCGGAATGTTCAAAAGGAATATCCAAGTACCTGTAGGAATACCGGGAATCACCCTGTTTAAAATAATAGAAATTCCGGACACTCCTCCCGGCGCCAGCATATTAGGCGCCAGAAACAGGCTCAATGCTGCTCCGTACAAAAGCGCAGCAGCCGTAATCACAAGATAATCCATTATTTTCCTTTTTAAGCTTTTCTTTCCCATATCAATCCCCTTCTATCCCTTTGTATTTAATGTGCCGCCGAAGGTAAATAATTATTCTTATACATTCAAAAGTATATTGGGGAAAAGAAAAATGGAATCCTTTTAAATATTCGTCCGCACCAGCTTGGGTCTGTAACCTTCCTTCTCCAATGCTTCGATAATCTGTTTTTTATGTTCCGTGCCAAATGCCTCCAAGGTAATACGCAGCTCCACTGCTGCATTTCTGTTGATGGACACGAACTGGTTATGCTCCAATTTGATGACATTACCGCTTACATCCGCGATAATGCCGGATACCCTGTGCAGCTCGCCGGGCTTGTCCGGCAGAAGCACCGACACAGTGAAGATTCTGTCACGGAAAATCAATCCCTGCTGCACTACGGAGGACATGGTAATCACATCCATATTACCCCCGCTTAAGATGGACACTACCTTCTTATCCTTCACATTCAGGTGTTTCAGGGCAGCTACGGACAAAAGCCCTGAATTTTCCACTATCATTTTATGGTTTTCCACCATATCCAAAAAGGCAACTACCAGTTCTTCGTCCTCAACGGTAATGATATCATCCAGATTTTTCTGAATATAAGGAAACAGCAGACTGCCCGGAGTTTTTACCGCCGTACCGTCGGCAATGGTATTGACACCCGGAAGGGTCGTCACTTCTCCCGCTTTCAAAGAAGCCTGCATACAGTTTGCTCCCGCAGGCTCCACCCCAATCACCTTGATTTTCGGATTTAAAAGCTTTGCCAGAGTGGAAACGCCTGTAGCAAGACCGCCGCCGCCGATGGGCACCAGAATATAATCTACTACCGGAAGTTCTTTGATGATTTCCATGGCAATGGTTCCTTGTCCGGTAGCCACGCCCAAATCGTCAAAGGGATGAATAAAAGTATAGCCTTTTTCTTCAGCCAGCTCATATGCCCTTGCGCATGCCTCATCATAGACATCTCCGCAAAGCACTACCTCCGCACCATAATTCTTGGTACGGTTTACCTTGATTAAGGGCGTGGTAGTGGGCATGACAATGGTTGCTTTCGCGCCAAAACATTTCGCCGCATAGGCAACACCCTGCGCATGATTGCCTGCGGAGGCTGTGATTAATCCTTTCTGCCGCTCTTCCTCGGTTAAGGTGCTCATTTTATAATAAGCGCCCCTTAACTTATATGCCCCGGTAAACTGCATATTTTCCGGCTTTAAATATACCTTGTTGCCGGTCTGCTCACTGAAATAATCGCTGTAAACCAGCTTTGTTTCCAGCGTAACTTTCTTTACCGCCTCGCTGGCCTCCTCAAATTTTTCCAATGTCAACATTTCCTCACCCATTGCTCAAACCTTCTTTCTTTTTTAATCAAATGCAGTTCAGCCACACATTTTTATCAGTTATTCGCATGACTTAACCGCTATACTTCAAAGAGTGCATTTACAAACTCGTCCGAATTAAATTTCTGCAAGTCCTCAATGGTCTCGCCCACTCCGATATATTTTACCGGAACGCCTAACTCCGATTGAATCGCCACGGCAATGCCGCCCTTAGCGGTTCCGTCCATCTTGGTCAGCACAATGCCTGTGAGTTTTGCCACCTCGCCAAACTCCCTTGCCTGCACTAAGGCATTCTGCCCTGTGGTGCCGTCTAACACAATCAGATTTTCCCTGTGGGCATTGGGATATTCCCTGTCAATAATACGGTTCATTTTTTTCAGTTCTTCCATGAGGTTTTTCTTGTTATGCAGCCTTCCTGCGGTGTCAATCAAAAGCACATCCACTCCCCTTGCCTTGGCAGCGCTTACCGCATCATACACCACGCTTGCAGGGTCGGCGCCTTCTGTTCCGCCAATCATGGGGACATCGGCTCTTCTCGCCCACTCCGCCAATTGGTCTCCCGCTGCCGCCCGGAAAGTATCCGCCGCCGCAATCAAAACTTTCTTGCCGCTTTGTTTCAGCTTGCCTGCCAGCTTTCCCACCGTGGTGGTCTTCCCCACGCCGTTTACGCCGATTACCATCATAATGGACTGCTCTTTTTCAAATTCATAAGCCGTCTCATCTACCCGCATCTGCTCCTTTATGCTGTCAATCAGAAGCTGTTTGCAGCCGGAAGGCTCCTTGATATGCTGTTCCTTCACCTGTTTTTTCAGGCGCTCCACTATGGCTGTAGTGGCATTTACACCGATATCCCCCATAATCAGGACTTCTTCCAGCTCTTCATAAAAATCTTCGTCAATGGAAGAAAATCCGCTGAATGCGGAATCAATGCCCTTCACAATATTATCTCTGGTCTTGGTAAGTCCTGCTTTCAGACGGGCAAAAAAACCCTTTTTCTCCGTTGTCCCGTTTTCTTCGGGATTGGAAGCTTCTTCCCGGCTGTCCATCCCTTCCCATTCTCCGTTCATATTTCCTCTCATTCCGCCGCGCAAGCGGCATTTTAATCAGTGAGGATTTTGGGGCGCGCAGCGTCACAAAATCCGAGATTGAAAATTTTTAATTTTCAATCTTACCCTCCTTCCATACTAACCATCATACCGTCTTTGGCAGCTTTTCACACCAACCTTAAATCAAGAGGAAAAACGCCGCATTTTGGGCGTTTTTCGGGTGTGAAATTTAGTACCTCTTAGCGAAATGCCCTTTGGCATGAGCTTTAGAGGTACTTTTCACACTAGTCCTCTAACTCCTTATCAATCAAATTCACGCTGACAAGCGTGGATACGCCCTTTTCCTGCATGGTGATGCCATACAGCCTGTCCACCTGTTCCATGGTGCCTCTTCGGTGAGTGATCACAATAAACTGCGTGCTTCTGGTCAGTTTATGTAAATATTTTGCAAACCGCACCACATTGGAGTCATCCAGTGCCGCCTCAATCTCATCTAAAAGACAGAAGGGTGAAGGTTTTAAGTTCTGGATGGCAAACAACAGCGCGATTGCCGACAATGCCTTCTCGCCGCCGGAAAGCTGCATCATATTCTGCAGTTTCTTGCCGGGGGGCTGTGCGATAATGCGGATGCCCGCCTCGAGAATATCCTCGTCTTCCATGAGTTCCAGCGTACCTTTTCCGCCTCCGAACAATTCCTTGAACACCTTGTCAAACTCTTTGTTGATTTCCTCGAATTTTTCCGCAAACTGCTTTCTCATGGCGCTGTCCAGCTCTTCTATAATACCCTCCAGCGTCTTTTCCGCCTCCACGAGATCCTCGTGCTGGGTCTTCATGAAAGTATATCTCTCCATCAGGTTTTTGTAATCCTCAATGGCGTTGACATTCACATCGCCCAGCTTCTTAATCTGTTCTCTCAAAGAGCTGATCTCGCTCTTCATCGCGGATAAATCGGTCATTTCCTCATCCCGCATGGACGCCGCATCGCTTAAAGTAATCTCATATTCCGCCCACATATAATTAATCTGGGATTCCACAGACTCCTGCAATTTCTCCCTCTGGGCATTCAGACGGTACACTTCCTTATCCAGAGAATTCATCTGCTCGGACAATTGCTCCCTGCTCCGGAAAAAGTTCTTCTGCTTTGCGCCGAGTTCTTCTTTGCGAACCACATTTTCCTTCAACAGTTTCTCCGATTCATTCTGCTCGTCATAGGATGCGGTAATGGTTTTCTCCAACTCAAGAATATTTTGTTTCTTCCGCTCCACCTCGGAAGCATTTTCCGAAAGTGCTGTAAGAATCTCCGAAAGCTCCGCCTGCCTCTGTCTGAGTTCTCCCTCGATACGGTCCACATTAGCCTGCTTAAACTGCTGTTCCTGCCGCAGCTTTCCGACTTTCAAATCCCATTGGGACACCTTTGCGGCAGCCTGAGCCTCCCGTTCTCTCATCTGCTCCAATTCTTCCTGAAAGACAAGAATCTGTTCCTGCGTCTTTTTTTCCAATGCCTCGCTGTCCGCCAGTTCCTTCTGAACGGAAGCCTTACTCTCCTTGATTTCCAGAATCCGGCTCTCGATTTCCTGTTCCTCTTTCTTCAAAGACTGAACACTCTGTGCTTCCTCTTCCATTCGTTCCCTCGCCTGACTGATATTCAGCCTTGCGGTATTCTGCTCTATAATCTTTTTCTGGATATCAGACTTTATGGTCTCCACATCCACCCTGAGCTGATTTCTTCTCTCTTTGATATCGCTTATCTTTTGATTCCCTTCCTGAATGGCTTCAAAGAGCTCCTTAACATTTTTTTCAAGCTCTTCCATCTCGCGCCTTCGCCCCAATAAATTGCTGCTGTTTTTAAAAGCGCCGCCGCTGATGGCTCCGCCCGGCACCAGAAGTTCTCCCTCCAAAGTTACCATACGGATGCCATAGTCAAATTTACGGGCAATCTTTACGGCATTATCCACATTGTCCACCACGACAATGCGCCCCAGCATGGCTTTTGCCACATTGCGGTACTTGTCCTTTGTCTGCACCACTTCATCCGCCATGCCGATGACGCCCTTTTCCTTTAACGCATCGGGATTTTTAAATTCCTGAGGATGGGTAATGCTGGTAAGGGGCAGAAAGGTAGCTCTGCCCAGACGATTCGTCTTTAAATAGGCAATCATCTTTTTGGCAGTGTCCTCATTATCCGTGACAATATTTTGGATATTTCCGCCCAGCGCGGTCTCAATGGCGGTCTCATACTTTTTTTCCACCTTGATAATATCCGCAACCACACCTACAATGCCTTTTTCCTTATCCTTCTGCTCCATAACCTTCTTTACGCTGCCGCCGTATCCCTCATAGCGTTCCGTCAGATTGGTCAGGGCTTCCAGTTTCGACTTTTCCTGATGATACAAACTCTGGTCTTCCCGAAGCTTGGCATCCGTTCCCGCAAGGGTTCCCTTTATCTCTCCCAATTCTTTTTCGCAGGAAGCCTCCTGCTCGTTCAAAAGAGTCAGTTCCTCACTTGCCTTTTGGAAAATTTCTTCCAGATTCCTAAGACTCTCCTCCCTTGCCACTTCATCGGATTTGGCGCGGAGAATCCGGGAATTCAACTCTGCCCTGCGGATATTGATCTGCTCGGTCATGCTGTCAAAACGCCCCATTTGGGACTTGACGGTAGCACGCTGGTTCAATTCTCCGATAATGGTATTTTTACCGTCCTCTATACTTTGATTCAACTCTTCGATTTTTTGCTGAATTGCTTCCAGCTCCGCCCGCATCTTTTCGGCGGTATCGGTAATCTCCCGCACATCTTCATCCACATCTTTTTTATCCGTGAGAATAGCTTCTTTTTCCTGATTACCTGCAGCAATCTCTTCCTCCAGCGTATGCTTTCGATTGCTTAAATGAGTCTCACTGCCCTTGGCGGAGTTAATCTGCTCCTTTAAGACATTAATTTCTCCCTCCAGCTTTCCCCTAAGGAGCCCCGTGTCGGTAAGACTGTTTCTCGCCTGTTCAATGGTCTCGTCCAGAGTCTCTATCTCTTCCTGTATCCGCTCATACTCTTCCTTAATGCCCTCATATTTTTCCGTGGTTTCTTCCAAGTCGCCGCTTGCAACCTGATATTTCTCCTCAACGCTCTGAAGCTGCTCCCTTAAGCGCTTGTTTTCCAGCAGGAAAGTATTGACATCCAGCCTTTTTAACTCTTCCCTTTTGCGCAGATAAATTCTTGCGGTCTCCGACTGCTTCTCAAGGGGTTCCACCTGTTTCTCAAGCTCCGCCAAAATATCTGTCACACGCACCAGATTCTGCTTCTCACTCTCCAGCTTGGTCTGTGCCGCAGCCTTACGGCGCTTAAATTTTACAATGCCTGCCGCCTCGTCAAAAAGTTCCCTTCTCTCCTCCGGTTTTCCGCTCAAGATTTTATCAATCTGACCCTGCCCGATAATAGAATATCCCTCTTTGCCGATTCCGGTATCATAAAAAAGCTCATTCACATCCTTGAGCCGGCAAAGCGTACCGTTAATCAGATATTCACTTTCTCCGGAACGGTAAATTCTTCTGGCAACCGTCACTTCCTCATAATCAACGGCAAGCTGATGGTCGGAATTGTCCAGAGTAATCGCCACATATGCATAGCTTAAAGGCTTTCTGGTTTCTGTTCCCGAGAAAATGACATCCTGCATGCTGGCGCCGCGGAGCTGTTTGATTCTCTGCTCTCCCAGCACCCACCGCACCGCGTCCGCAACATTGCTCTTTCCGCTTCCGTTGGGACCCACGATACCTGTGATTCCGTTGTGAAACTGAAAGACTATTTTATTTGCAAATGATTTGAAACCATGTACTTCAATACTTTTTAAATACATATCCTCTATCCCTCAATAGCAGGAGCGCTTTATATGCCGCCTGCTGCTCCGCCGCCTTTTTGCTTTTTCCGCTTCCCCTGCCAAGGCTCTCTCCCTCCATAAACAGCTCTACCTGAAATACCTTGTCATGCTCCGGTCCGCTTTCCTCTAAAAGTTCGTAATGGAATTCTTTTTTTAATTTACCCTGTATCAGTTCCTGCAGATTGCTTTTACTGTCATAAAAAAGGCTCTTATCTTCCAAATCGGACAATATGAAGCGGCTGATAAAGCTTCTGGCGGGCTCCATTCCCCCGTCCAGATAAATGGCGCCAATTACAGCCTCCATCACATCGGAAATAATACTGTCCCGGTTTCTTCCGCCGGTGCTCTCCTCGCCCCTTCCAAGCAAAATAAAATTTTTCAATTCCAAATCATTGGCGCAGAATGCCAACGCAGGCTCGCACACCATAGACGCCCGCAGTTTGGTAAGCTCTCCTTCCGGTATGTCGGGATGCTCTTTAAAAAGAAACTCGCTGGACACCAATTCAAGCACTGCATCCCCCAGAAATTCCACCCGCTCATAGTTCCCGTTTTTGTTAATTTTCTGTTCATTGGCAAAAGAACTGTGGGTCAGCGCCTGCTTTAAAAAAGCCCTATTGTTAAATTTATAGCCTATTTTATCTTCCAAGGCTTCCAATGTGTATTTTCCTGATATAATGCCTTTCACATTAACCTCCATATGCGCTTTCAAACCCGAATGAAAATACCCGCATTCCGGGCATTCTCCGACAAAACGAAAAATATTCCCGAATAGAAATCATAGACTCAATCCGGGAATACCATAACATTCAGATTTAGTTCAAAGCTTTCTTAATCATCTCTACAGCCTGATCCACTGTAGCAATCTGTTCTGCAGTCTCTGCCGGAATCTCAATATCAAACTCTTCTTCGATTCCCATAATAATCTGATATACATCTAAAGAATCAGCTCCCAGATCATCTGTAAAAGTTGTCTCCGGTCTAATTTCCTCCGGGTCTACATTCAGTACCTCGGCAATGATTTTTTTCAGCTTTTCAAGTTCCATATTTTGTTCCTTCTTTCTTGTTTTATTTAATTTTCAAGGACAACCTTCTCCTTGATTTTTTCGTTAATCTTTTGCTCCTTAAATGTAATACACTGCAAAATGGAGTTTTTGATTTCAACCGCCTTGCTGCTTCCGTGCGTCTTAACCACCAGACCGTTCAAGCCCAACAGAGGCGCGCCGCCGTACTCTTCCAAATCAAAAGATTTCAATGTCTTTTTCAAAGCGGGCTTTACCAACATTGCGCCTATCTTGCTGCGCAGGGAGGTCATCATGCTTCCCTTTATTTTTTGAATCAGGATTCCGCCCACGCCCTCATACATTTTCAGGATAACATTTCCCACAAACGCCTCGCATACCACAATATCCACCGCTCCGGCAGGAATATCCCTCGCCTCGACGCTTCCCACAAAATTAATGTCTGGACAATTTTTTAAAAGCGGATATGTTTCTTTTACCAGAGCATTTCCCTTTTCTTCCTCCGCACCGATGTTTACAATACCCACCTTAGGATTTTTTACTCCCATGACATTTTCCATATATACGCTGCCCATCTTGGCAAACTGCACCAGATGTGAAGGTCTTGCGTCCACATTCGCGCCACAGTCCAACAACAGACTCACACCGTCTGCCGTGGGAATCAGCGGAGCAAGGGGCGGTCTCTCCACACCCTTGATACGACCTACAATAATCTGACCGCCTACCAGCACCGCACCGGTGCTTCCGGCGGACACAAGAGCGTCACAGCTTCCGTCTTTCACCATATACATGGCTTTTACAATGGAGGAATCCTTTTTCTTGCGGATTGCCATAACCGGAGGCTCCGCCATTTCAATTACTTCCCCTGCGTGTACGATTTCAAGCTGTTCTTCCTTATAGGTATACTTATTCAGCTCTTCCCTGATGGCAGGCTCTTTGCCCACCAGAAAGACCTTGACCCTCTTATCTTCATTTATGGCTTCCACTGCACCCTTCACAATCTCCGCAGGAGCATTGTCGCCGCCCATGGCGTCCACCGCCACATTTACGAAATCAGCCATCTGTCCGTTCCCTTCCAAAATACTATAGCCAAACACCTTATTTTAATATACTAGACCCCTATGCAAAAATCAAGTAAAAAATTACAAAAAAGACCCTCCCCCATAGGGAAAAATTCTCCCATAGGGAAAGGTCCTGTTGTGCCAAAATATTAGTCAGCATTTACGACCTGCTTCTTGTTGTAAGAACCGCAAGCCTTGCAAACTCTGTGAGGCATCATCAAAGCGCCGCATTTACTGCACTTTACCAATGCGGGAACACTCATTTTCCAGTTTGCTCTTCTCTTATCTCTTCTGCTCTTGGAAGATTTATTCTTAGGACAAATAGACATCTTTACACCTCCTTATTCGCATTAAAAATATCACCTATCACTGCCATGCGGGGATCCGGCACAAAAGTGTCACAGCCGCATTCTTTCATATTCCGATTCTGTCCGCACACCGGGCACACACCTTTACAGTCTTCCCTGCACAGAATCTTCATAGGCCAGTTTTCCAAAATTTCCTGATACATAAAAGCTTCCGTGTCTAATTGGAAGTCCTCCATAAACTGACGGCTGTCCGATTCCTCCTCATCCTCTGTTTGCACATCCGGAGAAATCACAATTCTCTCAAAGGAAAGCTCCAAGTCCACAGGAGTTTGGGTAAGGCACCTGTCACATTCGGCGGCAAAACTTATCTTTGCCCTGCCCTCCATCTCGGCTTTTCCCGTACCGATATTGGCAAAAGTAAAAGCTATGGGAGTCTTGTCCGTCACTGCGAAATCCCCTAACTTGCTCTTAAAGCTTTCAAGCTCTATCGGCACGGTATATTCCGCTGTTTTTCCTTCTAATGTTAAGACATCGGATAAATTGATTAACATATCAGCTCCTATGTTACAGCTACATGCACAGCATACATATATGCTGTGCATCCTCTGCATGTTGCACACTGATTCATTATACCCATGGAAAGGGCATTTGTCAACAATTATTTTTTCACGATTTTTTACTCTTCCGGGGCGCAGTCTTTCTGACCGGAGTATGCTTGCGGATTCTCTGCTCGATGACCTTTGTCAGCTCCTCTTCCGTATAAGGGATAAACTGTAAAATACTCAGGGACAGGGGGGCAAGCTTCACGGTGATGGACTGCATTCTCTCGTCCCAGCGGATATCCTGCGCCTTCTTTACCCTTTCGTTTACCATGCCGCTTCCGCCATACTTAATATTATCGGTGTTGAAAATCTCCTTGTATTTGCCCTCATAGGGAACACCCGTGGTAATCTCCTGCTCCACTCCGGCAAAGTTTGCCACCACTAAAAGCATATCCTCCGGGTCGGAACCGTTTCTCACATAGGACAAATAACAGTCGTCTCCGGAAATATTGTTCATCCATTCAAAGCCTTCCGGCTCCCCGTCCAGTTCATACAGCGCTTTCTGACTTTTGTACAGACCGTTTAAATCCTTTACCAAAAGGGCAATTCCCTCATGCTCGGGATTCTGCCTCAAATCCCATTCCACTCTTCTGGCTTCGTTCCATTCGTCAAACTCACCGATATCCTGCCCCATAAACAACAATTTTTTGCCGGGATGGGTCATCATATAAGCATAGGTCAGGCGTAAGTTTGCAAATTTCTGCTCCCTCTCTCCGGGCATTTTTCCTACCATGGTAGCTTTGCCGTGCACCACCTCGTCATGGGAGAACACCAATATAAATTTCTCACTGTAAGCATAAATCATGCTGAATGTCAATTCTCCGTGGTGGTGGCTTCTGAAATACGGGTCATACTGGATATACCTTAAATAATCGTTCATAAAGCCCATATTCCACTTTAAGTCAAAGCCCAGACCGCCTTCCTTGATATCCCCGGTAATCATGGGGAACGCCGTACTTTCCTCTGCGATGGACAACACGCCGGGATTACGCTTCTTTAAAATAGAATTGAAATGTCTGATCATCTCAATGGCTTCCAGATTTTCCTTCCCGCCATACATATTGGCAACCCATTCTCCGTCGTTTTTGCCATAATCCAGATAGAGCATACTTGCCACGGCATCCATACGGATTCCGTCCGCATGGAATTTCTCCACCCAGAACAGCCCGTTGGCAATCAGATAATTGGATACCTCCGGTCTGCCATAATTGTAAATCAATGTTCCCCAATGGGGATGACAGCCCTGTCTGGGGTCCTGATGCTCATAAAGACAGGTTCCGTCAAAATTGGAAAGCCCGTAAGCATCTCTCGGAAAATGTGCCGGAACCCAATCCAGAATCACACCAATCCCCGCCTTATGCAATTCATTGACAAAATACATAAAGTCTTCGGGAGAACCGTATCTCGCCGTAGGAGCATAATAACCGATAACCTGATATCCCCATGAACCGTCAAGAGGATGCTCCATCACCGGCATTAACTCCACATGAGTATATCCCATCTCTTTTACATAGGAGATTACCTTGGGGGCAATTTCCCTATAATTGGCATAAGCTTTCCCCTGCTTTGGCTCCACAAAGGAACCCAGATACATTTCATATACACTTATGGGCGCATTGCCCGTCTGAAATTTCTCCCGATTTTTGATGAACCCGGCGTCCTCCCAATGAAAAGCGTTTAAATCGGCAATTACGGAGGCGTTTTCCGGTCTCATTTGAGCCGCGTTACCGTAAGGGTCTGACTTTAAATAAGTAAGCCCCGTCTTTAACTTAATTTCAAATTTGTAATTATCCCCGCATTTTGCGCAGGGCACAAAAAGCTCAAAAATACCCGCATCCTTGATTCTGCGCATTTGATGAATGCGTCCGTCCCATCCGTTGAAATCGCCTACCACGCTGATTCGCATGGCGTCCGGAGCCCAGACCGCAAAATAAGTTCCGGATTCTCCGTCCAAGGTCATGGGATGTGCTCCAAGCTTTTCATAAACAGTATAATGGATTCCGTTTTTGAATTTCTCCACATCGCTTTCCGTAATCTGGATTTTATGGCGGTAGGGGTCGCCCGTCACCCATGTTTTTTTCTCGGGGTAAGTCACCACATAGCGGTAAAATCCTAATTCTTTTACGGGAATTAACGCCGCAAAATATCCTTCCTCTTCAGCGACCTCCATCTTGGCCTCTTTATGGTCTTGTGTATCCTCCTCAAAGTCCCACTGCACCGTAACCTTTAAAGCGCCGGGAAAATATGCCTGCAAAAGAGTCTGGCTGCCGGATTTGTGAGGTCCCAGCAGCTCATGGGGATTATCACATTCCGAATACATAATTTCCTCTATCTTTGCCCAATTCATCAGCTTATACAGTTTATTTGTCATAATAGTCACCATACCTTTCCGCAACCTGCGAATTTGAGCCGCAGGCACAATATTTGCAAAACGAATCTATTCCGCTGCCTTTTTGCCGGCGGCACATAAGATGAAATTCTTTTCACACTTTCCGTCATGCCTGCCCACCAGACACAAACAATTCGTACATCTGTACAAATTCGGAAGAATCCGCTTGCGGATTCTTCCCGGAATGATTTAGATTTTCCATGCGCTTCAGCGCTATGGTCAGGTTCTTTCCGACCTTAGAAAATCTTCATTCCGTTCACACCTCTAACTCATGAAGGAACAAACCGCTCCGCAGCTTCGGCTCAAACCATGTAGATTTGGGAGGCATCAGTCTGCCTGCGTCCGCCACCTCAAACAGCTCGCCTATAGAAGTGGGATACATGGAAAATGCTACCTTCATATCCGTGTCCACCCTTCTCTCCAATTCTTTCAGTCCTCTGATTCCGCCCACAAAATCAATCCGCTTGTCCGTCTTAGGATCCCCGATTCCCAAAACGGGAGCCAGCAGATAATCCTGAAGCAGGGATACATCCAGCCCCGCCACTACATCGTCACTCTTTATTTCTTCCTTCGCAGTAAGAGCATACCACATTTTTTCCAGATACATACCAAAATTTCCCTTTTTTGCAGGGGCATAGGGGGTACTTCCCACCTTCTCTATGATAAAACTTTCGCCCACTTTTCGTAAGAATTCCTCCGCGGAAAGACCGTTCAAATCCTTTACC
Source organism: Lachnoclostridium sp. (assembly GCA_023665475.1). Taxonomy (GTDB): domain Bacteria; phylum Bacillota; class Clostridia; order Lachnospirales; family Lachnospiraceae; genus Acetatifactor. Next base: position 77,037 of record JAMPEB010000006.1, on the reverse strand, counting down.
ACCCTGTTATAATCCAAAATATGCAGCTCCTCGTCCGGAAACAATACGGAAAGGAAGTAATTGTACTCCTCTTTTCCGCTATAGTCCGGATGTTCCTCTCTTCTCTTAAGCCCCACCTTCACCGCGGAAGCGCAGCGGTGATGTCCGTCCGCAATATAAAGGGCAGGGAGAGCCTTAAAAGCTTCCGAAACAGCTTCTACCTGTCTGCTGTCCTCAATCACCCATACCCTGTGTCCGACACCGTCCTCCGACACAAAATCATATACGGGGGATTTTTCCTTTTCGCTGTCCACAATTTCCCTCAGTGTCTGATTGGCACGGTATGCCAGAAAGATAGGTCCCGTCTGCATATTGCAAATATCCACATGCCGGATGCGGTCCTGCTCCTTATCCGCTCTGGTGTTTTCATGTTTTTTGATTACCTGATTCTGATAATCGTCTATGGATGCACAGGCAACAATACCTGTCTGGCTCCTCCCCTGCATGGTCTGCTCATACAGATAATAACAGGGGCTTTCCTCCTGAACAAATCTGCCTTCCTTTATCTGCTCCTGCAGCATACTATGTGCTTTCTCATAAACCTCCGGCGCGTAAGTATCCACTTCCGGTCCAAACTGCGTCTCCGCCCGGTCTATTCCCAGAAACGAATAAGGATTCATCTTCACTACTTCACAGGCTTCCTCCCTGCTGTACACATCATAGGGAAGCGCCGCAATTTTGCTTTCAAGGCCATACTTTGGGCGATATGCCCGAAAAGGTCTGACTTGTGCCATATGTATTCTCCTTATAAAATTTTTGATAATTCTCAAACCTCATACAATACTCTTATTAGATATTTTAACAAATAAAGCTATACATAACAAGCATCAAGTGATAAAATTAGTATAGGTTTGACATTACAGTTGACTTTTTTTAAGTCCTCACATATAATAAACATAGAGAAGCACTGCGACAAGCGGTTAGCTTCCGTGTAAGGTGTTAATATTGATCAGACAACCGTTCACTTGGCCGAGTGGCGGTTGTTGTTTTTTACAATTATCGTAACGATATATTTACCGATATGTAATGTAATACGCATAAGCTACACCCCCTTTCGAGGGATGTAAGCCAACCGCCTGCCGCTATGCAGTGCTTCCCGTCCATATAGGACGATTTCATTGTACCAATCCCTCTATTGTTTGTCAATGAATGCTTTTCCGTCATCTTTTCGCAATATTGGAATTCTTACAAATAAAACTATACATAACAAGCATCAAGTGATAAAATATATTTTGAGTACAAATTTTCAGTAAGGAGTGGAAGTAATATGACGGATGAAAACAGAAAAATCTTAGATAGAATCAATAAATACGCCGAAGAGGTGATGGGGGACATCGACCCACAGAAGGTTCAGGTGTCCGTCCAGCTTGACAAGCTGCGCCCCATTATGGAGGAAATTGCTGCGGAAAAGCAGATGACCCTTGAGGACTTTTTTATCTTATATATGGACCTACAGAGCGAAGCTTCCTGCCTTTCCGACCAGAAACTCAGAGAGGAACTGAAAGATTTAAATGATGGGGACGGCTCGCCTTTATTGTACCGATAGCCTGACAGAAGTCCTTTCCTATATGGCTTTGAATCACTGTTTATTTTGACTTTTTTATTTTGACATCTGACAAAAGACTCATCAGTGATGGTGAATCGAAATCGCCGTTTTTAAGCGGCGATTTTTTATCTTATTTTGGATACGGCGGCCGTGCCCTATTCTTGATTCTGCGGGCATTCTCTGAATCAGAGAAGCCCCGCTGCCGCGCCCTCTACGGTTCGTGGAGGCAATTCTATGGAAAAACAGTTCCCAATTATGTAGCTTTCCCCTATATTGATGACAGATGCAGGAGCGGAAGGCTGCATAAATAAGGATGAAGGAGGTTAAAAGATTGAAAATTAAAAATTTTCAATCTCGGAATTTGTGATGCTGCGCATCCCAAAGTTCCCACTGATTAAAATGCCGTTTGCACGGCGGAAAGAGAGGAAAAAATGGACCAAATTAAAATTGGAAAATTTATTGCAAGCATAAGAAAGGGAATGGGGATGACCCAGAGACAATTAGCAGACAAAATCGGCGTCAGCGACAAAACCATCTCCAAATGGGAAACCGGAAACGGTATGCCTGAGCTGTCTTCCGTGATGCCGCTTTGTCAGATTTTACAGATTAATGTAAATGAACTTTTATCAGGGGAGCACCTGTCGGAAGACAGCTATTCCCGGAAAGCGGAGGAAAATATGATGAATCTTATACATGAAACAGAAAAAAGCAAGCAAGAAAATAAAAGCAATCTGATATTCAGAATCCTGAGTCTGATACTGAATATCATCGCCCTCGTAATGCTGTTCCTGCTCATTGGGCTGGATATGCCTACCACACTCTGGTTAGATTTGCCCACATTTCTGATTATACTGCTTGTGGCAACTTTAGCGTTAAGCGTATCGAGGCAGTGGAAATATTTTTTTCAGGCTTTTTCCATATTCTTTCATATCCGGAAAGAATATAGCGAAAAGGAGGCAGCTTACTGCAGCAATGCCATAAAGCTTGCCGGTAACGCCTCTCTTATAGCCGGGGCTTTGGTTACCGCCCAAGGTTTTATTTATGCCGTTTTTAGCATATCCCTGCAGGATAATTTAGAGTTCTTTCTCATGCAGGCAGGCGCAACCTTCCCCATATGCCTGCTGGGAATCTTTTATGGGTGCATTCTTTATCTCTTGCTGCTGCCCGTAAAAAGCAGGCTCACGCTGCTTTGCCAGAAGCTTCATTACAATGATAATTAGGAGTTCAAAACCGCCTTGCGCTCTTTCCAGTCCGGCATTAGCTTTGCCACAAAAGCATAAAAATCTTTTGAGTGATTGGGATGGACAAAATGCGCAAATTCATGGAGAACCACATATTCAATACTTTCCCTCGGCGCTTCTATCAGTCTGCTGTTTAAGGTAATAATGCCCCGGGCAGGCTGACAGGAGCCCCAGCGGGAGGTCATACGCCTTATTTTTATCTGCGGATATGCAATGCCGTATCCCTCAAACGCCGGATAGATTTCCTGACAAATCCGGTCAAACACTTCCCTTTGAAGACTCTGCAGCCACTTATTCATAAGCTTTTCTTTTCTCTTAAAATCATCCTTATCCTTCACCAAAAGAAAAAGTACAGAGCCCTCCATACAGACCCTCTCACCTGACTCTGCCTCATTCCCCGCCGCTATTTCCTTCACTTGAAGAGTCAGATGTCTTCCCAGAATCATAAAATCTTCCCCGCTTACATACTGTTTCGGAGTCATGGGATGCGTCTGCTGTCTCTCCCGGAATTTTTCCAATACCCGAAAAATATATTCTTGATTTTTCTGCACAAACTCATCGATATATGCCGCCGGAACCCTTGTATTCGCCGATACCAGAATCCTCCCATCCGATTTTATCCGTAAGTTTATGTTTTTTACTTTTTTCCGCGAAAGCTGATAAGTAAGCGCCCCTCTTTCACAAGGGACGCTCCTTAATTCTGCGATGATTTTTTTATTCACACTAACCCTCCATGTCAGAGCAGTTTACTGCAATGACACCGCGCCGAGAATCTCAAATTCTCGGCTCCTGAAGGAAAAACGCCGCATTTTTGGCGTTTTTCGAAGAATGACATAAGATTTTCTTAGCAGGCGTACTTTGACTGCTTAGAAAATCTTCATTCTTTTCACACTACTCTCACCCTGAATACGCCTTCAATCTTCTCCAAGGCTTCCACTATTTCCTTAGTGGGTGCGTTCTCCACATCCAGCATGGTATAAGCCACTTCGCCTTTGGATTTGTTGGTCATATTGCTGATGTTGATACCTTTTTCACCGAATTCCGCAGTAAATTTGGTAATCATATTTGCCATATTTTTATGGAAAATCGCCACTCTGCCTGCCACTGTACAGACCCCCATGTCGCAGGCGGGATAATTTACGCTGTTCCGGATATTTCCGTTTTCCAGATAGTCCATCAATTCTTCCACCGCCATCTTTGCACAGTTATCCTCGGACTCCTCTGTGCTGGCTCCCAGATGGGGAATCACGATGCAGCCCGGCTGCCCTGCCGTAACGGGATTGGGAAAATCAGACACATAACGCGCAATCCTGCCGTTCTGAATGCCTTCCAGAACATCCTGCTCGTTTGCAAGAAGGTCCCGCGCAAAATTCAGAATTACCACACCGTCTTTCATCTTATCGATGGCATCTTTATTAATCATGCCTTTGGTAGAATCCAAAAGAGGCACATGGATGGTGATATAATCACATTCCGCATAAATTTCTTCCACATTCAGAACATGCTTTACATTGCGGCTGATATTCCATGCCGCATTCACGGACAGATAAGGGTCATAGCCGTATACTTCCATGCCCAGACTGATTGCGGTATTTGCGATTTTACAGCCGATGGCGCCCAAACCGATAACGCCCAGCTTCTTTCCCATAAGCTCCGTCCCCGCAAATTTCTTTTTCTCTTTCTCTGCCGTCTTGGCAATATTTTCGTCTTTGCTGTTATCCTTTACCCATTCGATACCGCCCATGATATCCCGGGCAGCCAACAGCATACCCGCAACTACCAGCTCTTTCACTCCATTGGCATTCGCGCCGGGCGTATTGAAAACTACCACGCCCTTTTCCGCACATTTATCCAAAGGGATATTATTGGTGCCCGCGCCTGCCCTTGCCACTGCAAGCAGACCGTCCGGCAGTTCCATCTCATGCATGGAAGCGCTTCTTACCAAAATACCCTCCGCCTCATTTACATTCTCTGTCAACTGATAATTCTCTGTCAGGTTGACAAGCCCTACCTGTGAAATAGGGTTTAAGCAATTTATCTTATACATCCGCGGTTCTCCTTTTCTTGTCTTTATCGAACAGTCATCCGTTTACTTTGCGTTCTCTGCCTCAAACTTTTTCATAAACTCAACCAGCTTTTCAACACCCTCGATAGGCATTGCATTGTAAATGCTGGCACGCATGCCGCCCACGGTTCTGTGTCCCTTTAAGTTCACAAATCCTGCTGCGGTGGCTTCCTTTACAAACTTGGCATCCAGCTCCTCATCACCGGTTACGAAGGGCACATTCATCAGGGAGCGGTCTTCCTTGCGCACGGTTCCCTTGAACAGCTTGCTCTCGTCAAGGAAATCATAAAGAATCTTCGCCTTCTTTTCGTTGTGCTCCTTCATTGCGGAAAGTCCGCCCATTTTCTTAATCCACTTGAATACCTTTCCACAGATATAAATGCCGTATGCGGGAGGGGTATTGTACAGGGAATCATTGTCCGCATGGGTCTTATAACGCAGCATGGTAGGTGTGCCGGGAAGCACATCCTCTGTAATCAAATCTTCTCTGATAATCACGATAACCACGCCGGCAGGACCGATATTCTTCTGAACGCCGCCATAGATAACCCCATACTTGGTCACATCCACGGGCTCCGACAGAAAACAGCTTGACACATCCGACACCAGAATCTTTCCTTTGGTGTTGGGCAGGGTCTTAAACTTTGTGCCGTAAATGGTGTTATTCTCGCAGATATAAACATAGTCCGCATCCTCGCTTATGGGTAAGTCGGAGCAGTCCGGAATATAGGAAAATGTTTTATCTTCGGAAGAGGCAATCTTATTTGCCTTTCCGTAAAGCTGCGCCTCCTGATAAGCCTTCTTAGCCCACTGTCCCGTCACGATATAGTCCGCAACCTTATTCTTCATCAGGTTCATGGGAATCATTGCAAACTGCTGGCTTGCGCCGCCCTGTAGAAACAGGACTTTATAATTGTCAGGGATATTCATAAGCTCCCTTAAGTCAGCTTCCGCCTCTTTGATAATATTGTCATAGGTCTTGGAACGGTGGCTCATCTCCATTACAGACATGCCGCTTCCCTTGTAATCCATCATTTCATCTGCCGCTTCCCTAAGCACTTCCTCCGGAAGAACCGCAGGACCCGCAGAAAAGTTATAAACTCTTGACATTTTTCAAACTCCTCCTCTTAGGCATCCGTTTTTTTAACCATAAATATAGAATAATCTTTCCTGCCCCATTCGTCAACTGCATTTTTTAAATATTCAGCAGAACCTGTTCAGTAGAACCTGTTCAATAGAACAGTATTACCGGCAGCCCGATTTCTGCTTTCTCATAGAGCTCTTTGATGGCGTCATCCGGCATATTGACACAACCGTGGGAACCGTCCTCCAAATAGATACTGCCGCCGAATTCACTCCTCCAATCCGCATCGTGAAGCCCGATATTTCCGTCTATGGGCATCCAATATTTTACCGGGCTGACATAATCCCGTCCCCTCAGGACACAGTTTCTCGCCTTGCTGTAGACAAAACTCACACCTTCCGGCGTACTTCTCTTCTTTGCCATATCCCCAGTGACGATATCACATTCTATCAAAAGCTCTCCCTCTTCATAATAGTACAGCTTCTGCAGGGTCATATCCACCTCCACATAGGTGTCGCCGATATCGTTTTTTCCCTGCACCCTCGCCATTTTATCATATTCCGGCACATGGTACTGTGTTTCTCCCGTGCGCAGCTCTTCCTTCAAAAGGTTGTCCGTCAGAAAAGCCGTCTCCTTTTTCCGATTCAGCAGATTCCCGTAAGTGCCTCCGTCTATCAGTATTTCCTTCCCCCGGGTACTCATAAACTTATGAGGTTTTCCATAGGTGTCATAGGTGTCCGCCCATGCCTCCACAGCCTCTTTTACGGCATCCTCATCCAAAACCACCTGTCCGTCTTTGTCCAGAAGCGGCAGCCCCTCCGGATCGGTTTCGATAAAATATGCCATCTGTCCCGGACTCCAGAAAAATTCTTCCGTTCCCATATCATATATCACATTCCATTTCTGAAAATCCGCCACTGTCTCATAAAGCGCCTGAAGGTTTTCATGCTCCTTCGTCAAGGGAAGATCATAATAGCCGCCCAGCTCCTCCAGAGAAATCTCCCTCTCGCCGGCATTTACCTTTTCAACCAATACCTCAAAAGCCTTTTTTTCATCTATGCGGTCATGAAAACCATCCTTTAAAACCCAGCCCTGTTCTTCGTTCCGGCTTAAGGAAAATTCCACGGGTCTGTTCATCTGCTCCGCCACCGGCTCCAGACGACAGAAAAGCTCTTTTAAAGCATCCTTATCATAGGTTTCATTTGGCTGCAGATTATAATTTCTGTGCAGAGTGATATAATCCGTCCATAAATAAGGATTCTGCTCCTGCATATAACGGTTCAATGCGGTTCGGTAATCCGCCTCATATCCGGCGTCTTTCAAATCAATAGAATAGGTTTTACCGTCTTTATCGGTAATTTGAATAATCGGAGCCTTTGTCTGCCGCAAAAGCTCCGAATTCACTTCCTCTACGGATTTTCCCGTACAATAAATACCGTTGATCCATGTATTTAAGCCAAATCCCCTGCGATAGTAAAACGCCAGCAGGAAATAACCTAAAAATCCCAGAAGCATCCCTATTAAAATTGCCAGAAGGATAAGTTTTCTTTTTATCATTTCAAATCATCCCCGTCAAAAACTTCGCTGATGGGCGCGCCTGCGGGAACCATGGGGAATACCTTATCATCCTCCGGAATCACACATTCAATCAGCACGGGAGCCTTCAGGGCAATCGCTCTCTCAATGGCAGGGGCAACCTCCTCTTTCGTGGACACGCGGATTGCAGCGCAGCCCAGCGCCTCCGCCACTTTACAGTAATCCACCTTGTCATTTAACACAGTCTGGGAATAACGCTTTCCGTAAAACAAGGTCTGCCACTGTCTCACCATGCCCAACACATGGTTATTGATAACTACCTGTATAATAGGAACATTGTAACGGCTTGCCGTTGCCAGTTCGTTCATATTCATACGGAAACATCCGTCCCCCGCAATATTGATGCAGATTTTGTCCGGCTGCCCCACCTGCGCGCCGATGCAGGCTCCCAGACCATAGCCCATGGTGCCTAAGCCCCCGGAGGACAAAAAGGTGCGGGGCTTGGTATATCGATAATACTGTGCCGCCCACATCTGATGCTGTCCCACATCCGTAGTAATAATTGCATCTCCCCCCGTAATGCGGTCAATTTCCTCTATCACATAGGGACAGGACAAAGAGTCCTTCCCATATTTTAAAGGATATTTTTCCTTTAACTCCCGAATCTGTGCCATCCATTCACTGTGGTTCTGCTGCTTCAGTCTGGAGTTCAAATCGGACAGCGTTTTTTTCAAATCTCCCACCAGAGAAGCATCCACCCTGATATTTTTATTGATTTCCGCCGCATCGATGTCTAATTGGATAATTACGGCGTCTTCCGCAAACTTCTTGGGATTGCCGATAACACGGTCGGAAAATCTTGCCCCCAGCGTGAGAAGCAGATCGCACTGACTCACTCCCAGATTAGACGCCTTGGTGCCATGCATGCCTATCATGCCCGTATAACGGGAACTGCGCCCGTCAAATCCGCCTTTTCCCATCAGCGTATCGCAGACCGGGGCGTCCATCAGCTCCGCAAGCTCGGCAACCTCTTTCGTTGCCTCGGAAATAATGGCACCGCCTCCCAGATAAATAAAGGGCTTCTTTGCGCGGCTGATGTATTCCACAATTTTTTCCATTTCCTCCTGTGTGTATTTGCTCTCACGCTCTTTTGCGGGAAGCTCCATGGGCGTAAATTCACAGGAAGCTGCGGTCACATCTTTTGTGATATCCACCAGCACAGGACCGGGTCTGCCGCTCATTGCGATATGGAAAGCCTTACGCAGGGTATCCGCCAAGTCTTCCACATTTTTTACGATATATCCATGCTTGGTAATGGGCATGGTCACTCCCGCAATATCAACCTCCTGAAAACTGTCCTTGCCCAGCAGGGGCAGCGTCACATTGGCAGTAATCGCCACCATGGGAACGGAATCCATGTAGGCGGTGGCGATTCCCGTTACCAGATTGGTTGCGCCGGGACCGCTGGTTGCCATGCAGACTCCCACCCTGCCGGTAGCTCTTGCATAGCCGTCAGCCGCATGGGCTGCACCCTGTTCATGAGAAGTCAGGATATGTCTGATTTCATTGCTGTGTTGATACAGGGCATCATAAATATTCAAAATAGCGCCGCCCGGATAACCAAACACCGTATCCACGCCCTGCTCTTTCAAACACTCTATAACGATTTCCGAACCGTTCAAAAGCATTGTTTTTGTCCTCCCATCACTTAGTGCTTTATCTCGAGAACCGCACCGGTATTGCCGCTTGTAACCATCTCCCTGTAGCGGGACAGATAGCCGGTGGTAATCTGCGGCTCTCTGGGCTGCCATTTTGCGCGTCTCTCATCCAAAACTTCATCGGACACCAATACATCCAGCTTGTTTTCGGGAATATTGATGCTGATGATATCTCCCTCTTCCACCAGCGCAATGGGACCGCCCACTGCCGCTTCCGGAGACACATGTCCGATGGACGCCCCTCTGGACGCACCGGAAAAACGCCCGTCCGTAATCAGTGCAACGCTGGAACCAAGCCCCATGCCGGCAATAGCCGAGGTGGGATTCAACATCTCTCTCATACCCGGACCGCCTTTCGGTCCCTCATAGCGGATGACCACCACATCTCCGGCAACGATTTTGCCGCCTTTAATCGCCTCAATAGCGTCCTCTTCACAGTCAAATACTCTCGCAGGACCCTCATGTACCAGCATTTCAGGCACCACTGCGGAACGCTTCACCACACCGCTGTCCGGCGCCAGATTTCCTCTTAAAATGGCAATGCCGCCGGTCTCGGAATAAGGATTCTCCACGGGGCGGATAACCTCCGGATTCTTATTGATACAATCCTTGATATTTTCACCGATAGTTGTTCCGTTAACCGTCATGCAGTCCAAATTCAGTAAATTCTTCTTTGTCAACTCGTTCATCACCGCATAGACGCCTCCCGCCTCGTTCAAATCCTCTATGTAAGTAGGACCCGCAGGAGCCAGATGGCACAGGTTCGGAGTCTTTGCGGAAAGTTCATTTGCCATGTCCAGATTCAGCTCCACGCCCGCTTCTCTGGCAATCGCCGGAAGATGCAGCATGGAGTTGGTGGAACATCCGAGGGCCATGTCCACGGTGAGCGCATTCTGAAACGCCTCCGGCGTCATAATATCCCTCGGTTTAATATCTTTTTCCACAAGCTCCATAATCTTCATGCCTGCATGCTTTGCAAGGCGGATACGCTCGGAGTAAACGGCGGGAATCGTTCCGTTTCCCCTAAGTCCCATACCGATCGCCTCTGTCAGGCAGTTCATGGAATTGGCAGTATACATGCCTGAACAGGAACCGCAGGTCGGACATACCTTTTCTTCAAATTCCGTAAGCTCCTCCATGGTCATAGTGCCTGCCGCAACGCTTCCCACTGCCTCAAACATGGAAGAAAGGCTTCTCTTTTGGCCATGTACCCGTCCTGCCAACATGGGACCTCCCGACACAAAAATAGTGGGAATGTTTAATCTTGCAGCCGCCATCAAAAGTCCGGGAACATTTTTGTCACAGTTGGGCACGCATACCAGACCGTCAAAGCCGTGCGCTACCGCCATACACTCCGTACTGTCCGCTATCAAATCCCTTGTTACCAGAGAATACTTCATTCCCACATGCCCCATGGCAATGCCGTCGCATACGGCAATGGCGGGAAATACCACCGGCATGCCTCCTGCCATGGCAACGCCCATCTTGACAGCTTCCACGATTTTGTCCAGATTCATATGTCCGGGAACAATCTCATTGTAAGAACTTACAATACCTATCATGGGACGGCGGCGTTCCTCCTCCGTATACCCCAATGCATTAAAAAGACTTCTGTGAGGCGCCTGTGCAGCCCCTACCTTTACGGAATCACTTTTCATGGTTTTTTCCCTCTTTCTCTCTTATCTTAGCTATTATTTCTTGATTGTTATTGTTTTTTATTTCAACAGATACGCTCTGCCAGTAAATCACCCATTTGGGAACATCCCACCTGTGTACAGCCTTCGGACATGATATCTATGGTGCGGTATCCGTCCTTTAGCACCTGTTTTACCGCTCTTTCTACCGCATCCGCCTCCTTATCCAAATCAAAACTGTAGCGTAACATCATGGATGCGCTCAAAACAGTGGCAATGGGATTGGCAATATCCTTTCCCGCTATATCGGGAGCCGAACCGTGGCTTGGCTCATACAACCCGAATTTGCTGTCATTTAAACTTGCGCTTGCCAGCATTCCGATGGAACCCGTCACCATACTCGCCTCGTCGGACAAAATATCGCCAAACATATTTTCCGTGAGAATCACATCAAACTGCGCGGGATTTTTCACCAACTGCATGGCGCAGTTATCCACCAGCATATGTTCCAGCGTAACCTCGGGATAATCCTTTGCAACCTCTTCCACTACCTGTCTCCAAAGCCTTGAGGAATCCAGCACATTCGCTTTGTCCACGCTGGTAACTTTCTTCCTACGCTTCATGGCAATGTCAAAACCCTTTATGGCAATCCTGCGAATCTCATTCTCGTCATAGGTCAGAGTATCAATGGCTTTCTTTACTCCGTTTTCCTCTATTGTTTTGCGTTCGCCGAAATAAAGTCCTCCCGTGAGTTCCCGCATAATCATCATATCAAAACCTGCGCGGCTGATTTCTTCTTTCAGGGGACAGGCTCCGGCAAGCTCATCATACAAAACTGCCGGTCTCAAATTCGCAAATAAATTCAATGCCTTTCTGATAGCTAAAAGTCCCGCCTCGGGGCGCAGATTGGGCGCGAGCTTGTACCATGGGGAAGTGGTGGTATCGCCGCCGATGGACCCCATCAACACTGCGTCCGCCGCTTTTGCTGTTTCAACCGCTTCCTCCGTAAGCGGCACTCCATGTACATCAATGGAAGCGCCTCCCATAAGAATATCCGTAAAAACCATTTGATGTCCGTATACATCGGCAACCTTCTCCAATACCTTTTTTGCCTCTGCCACAATCTCCGGTCCGATTCCGTCGCCGGGAATACAGGTAATCTTTAACTCCATACCGACACATCCTTTCTTGTCCTTCTTAAATTTCTTTTATATTCTTAACTTGCGTGATTTCTATTTTCCTTCATACCGGGTAATTTTTTATGATGGGGAAATTCATTTCCGGGGAAGTTTACTTCCGGGGAATTTTACTTCCCTGCCATGACACATCGGATTCCGTTTTCCTGTAAAGCGGCTTCCATATCAGACGGCAGCGCCAATTTGGCTGTTCTATAACCTTTATAAAACACACTCTTGGTCTGCCCGCTTTTTTTGATCACTTTTACCCTTAAGCTATAGGAATAACGATGTTCCAACTCCCAGTTACTATAGTGAAGCTCCACACATTCTATTTCACTGAAGGGAATCTCATAGGGCATTCCCGTGTTCAGCACAAGACAGTCATTTTCAAAGAAAAACGCTCCCGCACCCGACTTGTTTTTATATTTACTTCTTGCCGCCAACATGACCAATATGAAAATAAGCGGCGGTCCAAAACAAAAAAGTGCTATCACCATATGTTGTATCATTTCCATAATTGTTTTTATCGGACTGTTTTTCAGTCTTTTCCTCCATCTTATTTATGATAACCGGGCGTTTGCGACACTCTACAAAAACATGCGTTTCGCAATTACCTAATTTATGATAACTTATGTGAACCTAAATTGCAACTCTAGTTTCCAATGGAACTAAGAATTTCCATGGAACTAAGGAGTTCCAATGGAAAGCTCCAATTCCTTTTCTCTTACCGCCTGCTCCCTCTGGGTCAGTTCCTGCTCCCACTGCGCATACTTATTGACCAGCACATTCTCATAATTTAAAATGTTGGGCTGTCCTGCCCCCAAGGCAATCCAAAACATGGCAATCACGGCAAGAACCAGTACAATATTCAGTATAACGGAAACGGGAAGCGCCGGAAACTTTTTCCCTTCCGCCTGTCCCGCAGGCTGCACCCTGCGCCTTGCCGGATTTGCCTGCTCCCGTATTTCGTCATCAAAAAACACATGGAGGGAAATGGGTGGAATCTCCTCCTGCGTTATCGTACCGCTCCGCACCAGAAATTTCTGCGTATCCTTTAAAAATCCGAGTCCCACCGGAGTCTTAAACAGTTTCTCTTCCAGCGCCTTTTCGTAAATGCGCAGTATACTCTCAGGATTGGAATAATTCATGCGCGCCTGAAGATATTCTATTTTCTTTTGTTCCTGCGTAGCAAGTTCCGCATCCTTTTTTGTATAAAAGACAAAGCCCTCCGCAGTTCTTTCCTCTCTCTCTTCCACTTTCCAATCTCCTTTGCAAACTCTGTATAGCAGAATCATTATACCATGCGCGCGGAAAATCAAGCGGCTGCGCAGCAGACATTTGATTTTCAAGCCATGGATACCTGTATAATGCGCCGCGTCGCGGCGACAAGGCAGCGCAAGCTGACTTGCATTCTGCGATAGCAGAATCATTATACCACAAGCGCAGAAAAGGAAGCGCCCCGCAGGGGCATTTACTTTTCAAGCAGTGGATTTTCGTATAATGCCTCACAAAGCGTCCCTATGCTTTGTGAGGGCAAGGCAGCGCTAGCTGACTTGCATTCTGCGATAGCAGAATTATTATACCATGCGCGCCGCCGGATTTCAATGCGGGCAGTTTCATTGCGAAGTCTTTCCTGTGCCGTCCGTGCGGATTTTATAGGGCATCCCGCCCTTTCTGTAATAAATCCAGTCATCCTCTATCTTTTCTATTTGATAGTAATAATCGCATGTGCCGTCTAATTCCACTCTTTCCGAACCGTCCCTTCTCGCCTTCATCAGCCGATTCGTCACATAATAAATATAATCATTGTCCCCTATCTCATTACAAACCAGTTTTTCAGTGCCGTCCGCCGGCGCACCAAGCTCCATTTTGAAATCCCCGTAATCCGCCCAGCCGTCTTCCACTTTAATATTGAAATGGCTTGGGCTTTTGCCGGCAGCGGTTCCCGGAGATTCGCAGAAGGTTACTTCCCATGCCGCTATCATTTTATCGCTGCCGTCCAGATTCATTCTCTGCAGGGCGTGTCCATCAATCCCCACTCCAACCGTATCATGACAATAAGTATAATAAATATATTGCTCGTCCACAATTTGAAAATCATACAATTCATCGTCCAATATTTGGGCGCTTCCGTCCGGATTTATAAGATATAAGATTCCGTGGTCCGGATACGCCAGAACACAGGAGTCTACATAATACACGCAGTCCCCTACCGCTTCAAAATGAAAACAGGCGTCCTCGGTCATACGCTCCGCAATCGTATCTCCCTCTTTACAGCGGAATAATGCAGGATAAGTACAAGTATGCCGGCTATAAATACTTTCTATCATATATCTGAAATAGATATAGTCGCCGACTTTCTTTTGATCCATCATTTCCGTGCTGATGGGGGTTATTGTGTCAATGCGCTCGTCGTCATACTCCGACACCTTGCCGTCTGACTGCTCCGGCTCCGAAAGCTGTTGGTCTGTCAATACCTCAGGATTTTCCTGCGCGGCAGGACTTTCCTGTGTTTCGGAGTTTTCCTGATTGCTGATGCTCTCCTGCATATCCAAGTCTTTCTGTGTGCCGTCACTTGCCTGAACGCCGGAGCTTTCCTGCTCTGTAAAGTGCTCTTGTATGTATGCGTTTTCCTGAGGTCTTTGATAATCGGATATGTCCTGTTCTTCCAAACCAGAAATTTTTACATAAATATATATCACCGAGCACAGGCAGACAACTGCTGCTGCAATACCTCCAAACAGCCATTTTTTATTCCCATTATGCATGCAGCTCCCTCCTTTGCCCGGCCGCTTTTCCAAAATATTTTGCATCGGTCCCCGTTTCCTGTATTGCCTAGAATCTCAAGTTTTCAAAGTTTTTATTGTACATGTGAATATATTCATAATACTTTTCCGTATCCTTATCAATTTTAAAACTGTCATGTACCCACTGTCCGTCCGAAATTGCGATCAGCAGAATCAATGCCCCCGTCACCGCCATGCCCGCAAACAGTTTCTTATGTCCCGCCTTTGGATGTTTTACCGCTTCAGTCAGTTTTTGGTATCCGGGAAAGGCATAGGGCACTAACAGCAGGAAAAACGGCAGCACATACTGGCTTTTCGCCTCCCAGAACGCAAAGAATATCATTCCGCCTATAAACAGGATAAGCGGCAGAAGCTCCTTCCAATCCATTTTATCCGACGCAATCAGATACATGAGAATGCCGAACAATAACACGGACTGTCCCACATCCATAAGATAAGTGAGCAGAATATTGACTTTCCCTCCGTCGTTAATGGTGGATTTCACAAAACTGCTCAATTCCAGCCCCGTATTCCTCGAATTTTGTATATTAAAACACTCAAAAGTAGGATTATTCCACTCCGACGCCAATTTCGCATTAAAAAATTTCCACGCTTTCCGGGGATTTTTCATAAAATCCGTCCAAGACTCCCGCAAAGCAGTTTTCGCCACCTCTGCGGACGCCTCGGTATCATATCCCACCGCCTCAAAAACATTGGCGTTAAAACCGTTATACCATCCCGGCGCTCCCTCGTCCGAATATTGCAGCCCCATGGCAAGATGGGAAAATCTGCTGCTCCCCCCTTCCACTTCAATTCCCGTAATGCCTTTTATGATAAGGTCGGGGGTTTTGACCCCCAAAAGCACCACTGCCATATAAACTAACGACAAAACTGCCTTTTTCCTCCTGTTTTCCACAGACATAAGACATTCAAATATCAGCAATATCACCAATCCCACAAAAACAATCAGCTCGTTCTGCTTGAAAATTATCGCTGCTGCCATGCACAGGGCGGAAACGCCAAGCCAGCCAGCCTTAGCATTTTTCAAATAGGCGAACATTGCCGCCATTGCCGCACAGGCAAAGCCAAATCCGATGACATTGCCATATAGCATCAGGCAGAAAAAACTATAGGGCAGGAAGCAGATCAGCATAATGCTCTGGATGCATCTTGCGCTTTTGTCCGCATATACCGTCCTCAGGCAGAAACAAAGGGACATAATCGTAATGATATAAAAGAAAACATTGATATAATATAACGCTGCAAACGACCCGTCCACAGATAAGAAACAAAGCAGGAATGCCACAAACAGAAGCAGACCGTTTTGATGAGGATACATATACAAATATCCGCCCTTCATCCATCCGCTGTAATCTCCTCCCAGCATCAAGCCTGCATACTGATAGATTTTTTCCATATCGCTGTCATACCAGAATCTTGTGTTCGCAATCCACCATGCCAAAAAAACCAACAGCAATATGCCTACTCCCGCTATCAGCGCATTTTCGTATTTTCCCAAAAAATGAAGACAGCGTTTACTGTTAACCAAAAACAGGGTCATAAGAAAAAATAAAACAATGCCCGCCAACTGCGGCAGTGCATGATTTCTTATAAAATACACCCTTTCATTGACCCGTTGAATACAGCACATAGTAAATAAACCCTGCAAAAACAAATACCCCACAAACAAGATTCCAAGATACCTCACCAGCTTTTGACATATCCTATTGATCTTTCCTGCCATTTCCGCTACCCTTTCCTTACGCCCATCCTTACAGGCCGCGTCCCCGTCAGCATATTCCGGTATATCTTCACAAAATTTCATGTTCATATTATCATATTTACTATCCTAAAAGCAATACAAAACTACAGGGCTGAGATTTCATAATAATGTGAAATAAATGGCAGTTGACAGAAATTGAAAAATTGCATATACTGAACATATATGGGGTAGTCAAGGTTTCGACAGGGGCTTTGCAGCTGGAGAAGCTATCCGTTGCGACACGCTAATCGCAAAGCGAACCATGTTCGCGCAATTAAATTAAACGCTGAAGACAATTATCAGTACGCACTTGCAGCCTAAGCTGTAGGTGACGCCGCCCAGGCGGCTTGTCCGCTCCGAAGCACTCACACTTCGGAATCCGGGCATCAAAGCATGTGAGAAACGATATGCGTTAAGCTTTGCGCGCATAGGCGTATCATGAAGCTACTAAATGCAAAAGGCTGTTCGTTTCCTTTTGCAGGCGGGAACAGACCGGTGCAAGACCGGTCAGGATAACGGACTATGATAGTAGAAGGACAGGGAATGGGCTTTTGGACACGGGTTCGACTCCCGTCTACTCCACTTTTGAAATTCGATGGCGAGTCGAACCCGTTGGGTTCGGCTCGCTGTCTCACACACAAATTATTTTCCCGCAAAACTCTCCCTAAGTTTTCCCAATGCTTTTTTCTCAATCCGTGATACATAGCTTCTCGAAATCCCTAATTTTGCCCCAATTTCGCTTTGGGTTGCCTCTTTTTTTCCGTTTAATCCGTATCTCATAATCAGGATTTCCCGCTCTTTTTCCGAGAGACGCTCCTGCATCAACCGAAACAGTTTCTTTTTGTTTTGCTCCAGCTCCATTCCTTCGATTACATCCGGCTGGTGCTGTTCCAGCACATCCACCAGTTGTATTTCATTGCCCTCTTTATCCTGTCCTATGGGTTCAAAAAGCGACACTTCCTTCGAGGTTTTCTTTTTGCTTCGTAAAAGCATCAGCAATTCGTTATCTATACAGCGGCAGGCATAAGTCGCCAGCCTTCCCTTCCCTGCGTCAAAGGTATCCACAGCCTTGATGAGTCCGATACATCCAATCGATATCAGGTCTTCCATATCTTCGTCCACGTTCTGGTATTTTTTTGCGATATGCGCAACCAGCCGCAAATTGCGCTCTATCAGGACTTCCCTTGCCTGTTTTGCCCCCTGGGCATCATCAGCCTTCAACAGACGGATATACTCAGTCTCCTCACTCTGGGTCAGGGGTTTTTGAAAGGTCTTCAAAAATATCCTCCGTGGATTATTCTTAACAATAGTTTATGAAAAATCCGCTTCCTTCGTGCCTGTCAGTCATGGAGAAGAATTCTAATTATAGAAACTGTGCCATCACATAGTTACTCACATCAATTCCCTTGTCCGTCAGGGCAAGAAAGCGCTCTTTCGTAGAATCCACCGTATATTCCCGCAAAAGTCCGTCCTCCCGGTTTTTTACGATCACCTCACCGTACATCTGATTCATATCCCTGTTAAAAACCTGTTGAAACCTTTCATAGCTCACTCCCTTTGTCATGCGGAGTCCCAGAAACAAAAACTCCGCCATCTGCTCTTCCACGCTTAAAAGAGATTCCTCCTCCCTGCACAAAAGAGGAGCCGCCAGATAGTTCTTCAGACTGTCCCCATTGCGAAACCGCCTGTTTTCAAACAGGGATGCCGCCCCGATACCGAAACCGATATAATCCGTTCTTTGCCAATATCCTATATTATGCCTGCAGGCGCATCCCTCTTTTGCATAATTGGATATCTCATAACGCTCAAATCCTGCCGCTCTTAAGATTTCTTTTGTCCTTTCATACATCCGCCTGTCACAGTCCTCATCCGGCAGCCGCAAAGTCCCTGCCTGCCACATCTCGTAAAAAGGAGTTTTTTCCTCCACAATCAGGCTGTAGGCCGAAATATGCTCCGGATGCAGCCGAATCAGCTTGTACAGAGTCTCCTCATAGCTCTCCATGCTTTGTCCCGGCAGGGCGCTCATCACATCCACATTCACATTGTCAAAACCCGCCCGCCTTGCCGCCTCATAGGTTTCCAGAAACTGTCCATAATGATGAATCCGCCCCAATACCTTCAATTCCTCATCCGATGCGGACTGTAATCCGATGCTTAATCTGTTGATTCCTGCCTTTTTATAGCAGCGCAGCTTTTTTTCATCCACCGTCCCCGGATTCACTTCCATGGTAATCTCGGCGTCTTCTTGTAACGCAAACCTCTCCCTCACGGCAAAAAGCAGTTTCTCCACCCATTCTTTTGCTATGATGGACGGGGTTCCGCCACCGATAAAAACAGACGAGACCCTGTAATTTCGGTACTCGTCCGCTCTTCCTTCTATTTCCGCAAGCATCGCCTCCATATAGGCATTTTGAGTATCTTCATCCGCCGGCGCGGACAAAAAATCACAGTATAAACACTTGCGCACACAAAAGGGAATATGAAAATATAATTCTAACTCTTTTTTATATATCATAATATCTTCTCATCCATGCTTACTTCCGGAATCTCTATTTTTCGTAAACCGAGTTAGGGCACAAGTGTTTCCGCCGCTTAGAGTATAATCGCTCAGTTTCTGTCATCCAGCTTTAACACGCTCATAAAAGCTTTCTGTGGAATTTCCACGCTGCCTATCTGGCGCATGCGCTTCTTGCCTTCCTTCTGTTTCTCAAGCAGCTTCTTTTTACGGGTAATGTCTCCGCCATAGCATTTTGCAAGCACATCTTTGCGCATCGCTTTCACGGTTTCCCTTGCGATAACCTTTCCGCCCACTGCCGCCTGAATGGGAATCTCAAACAGATGCCTCGGAATCTCATCCTTTAACTTTTCACACATCTTTCTGCCACGCTCATATGCGGAGCCGGAAAACACGATGAACGAAAGAGCATCTACCTCTTCACGATTAATCAATATATCCAATTTCACCAAATCCGACTGCTCGTACCCTTTGATGTCATAATCAAAGGAAGCATAGCCTCTGGAACGGGATTTTAAAGCATCAAAAAAGTCATAAATAATTTCGTTTAAGGGGAGCTCATACTTTAAAAGCGCTCTGGTCCCCTCGATATATTCCATTCCCAGATAGCGTCCCCTTCTCTCCTGACAGAGCTCCATAATGGAACCGATAAACTCGGAAGTAACCATGATTTCCGCGCTGACGATGGGCTCCTCCATATAGTCAATCTCCGAAGGGTCCGGCAGATTGGAAGGATTGGTCAGTTCAATGACCTCCCCGTTTGTCTTATGTACTTTATAAACTACGCCCGGCGCCGTTGTCACCAAATCCAGATTATACTCTCTCTCAAGCCTCTCCTGTATAATTTCCAGATGCAGCAGTCCCAAGAAACCGCATCGGAAACCAAAGCCTAATGCAATGGAGGTTTCCGGCTCATAATTTAACGACGCATCATTTAACTGAAGCTTTTCCAACGCATCCCGCAAATCGGGATATTTTGCGCCGTCCGCAGGATAGAGTCCGCAGTACACCATGGACTGCACCTTTTTATATCCGGGCAAGGGTTCACTGCAGGGGTTGTTATCATCCGTCACCGTATCGCCCACTCTTGTATCCTTTACATTTTTGATAGAAGCCATAACATAGCCCACCATGCCTGCAGAAAGCTCCTCGCAGGGGATAAACTGCCCGGCGCCGAAATAACCCACCTCAACGACCTCCTCTTTAGCCCCCGTCGCCATCATGCGGATAACCGTGCCCTTTTTCACCGTACCCTCCATGATGCGGCAGAAGATAATAACGCCCTTATAGGAATCGTACAGGGAATCGAAAATCAGCGCCTGCAGGGGCGCATCCGGACTTCCCTTGGGTGCGGGAACCTTCTTTATAATCTGCTCCAACACCTCGTCAATGCCGATGCCGTTTTTGGCGGAAATCAAAGGGGCATCCTGCGCTTCCAGCCCGATCACATCCTCAATCTCTTCAATAACACGCTGAGGGTCTGCACTGGGCAGATCAATCTTATTGATAACGGGAAATACCTCCAAGTCGTTATCCAGAGCAAGATAAACATTTGCCAAGGTCTGGGCTTCAATGCCCTGCGCCGCATCCACCACCAAAATAGCGCCGTCGCATGCCGCCAGCGAACGGCTGACCTCATAGTTAAAGTCCACATGCCCCGGGGTGTCAATCAAATTAAAGATATACTCCTCCCCGTTTTTCGCCTTATAAACGGTGCGCACAGCCTGCGCCTTGATGGTGATGCCCCGCTCCCTCTCCAAATCCATATTGTCCAAAATCTGATTCTGCATCTCCCTGCTGGTAAGAAGCCCCGTCTGTTCGATAATGCGGTCCGCCAGCGTGGATTTGCCGTGGTCTATATGAGCAACAATACAAAAGTTGCGGATTTTACTCTGATCCATGGATGCCATGTCGATTCCTCTGTTTTCCTGAAAATATTGTCTTTATAAGCATTTCGCTATGTATTGTAACAGAAAATCCTGCCATTGTCCAGATTGCAGTGTGAAGCTTTAGAAATTCTTCTCACGCTTCCCCCGTCAGCACCATATCCAACAAATGCGCAATGGGGTCACAGGCATTCAAAGCTTCCTCTAAGGTATTATTCTGTCCCCCCAATTCAATCAGCAGGCTTTTGGGACATAAATGCATATTATAGCGGTATCCTTTCAAATAAATTTTTCTGGCAAGCCCCGGGTAATAGCTCTCCGCCTTCATCTGCATCTGAAAAGAAAACGCCAGATTGCTTTCCAGATTTTCATTGTACAAATAAGATATATTTCCTGTTTTTTTGGTCCGGCTCATACCATTAAAGAA
The DNA here is from genome assembly GCA_023665475.1 of Lachnoclostridium sp. Taxonomy (GTDB): domain Bacteria; phylum Bacillota; class Clostridia; order Lachnospirales; family Lachnospiraceae; genus Acetatifactor. Next base: position 55,620 of record JAMPEB010000006.1, on the reverse strand, counting down.
CATGAACCTTGCCGTAGGTCTGCCTCCCACATCCATCACCAGATGAGTGGATTCCGGTATCTGATCCCGGTGCAAATCAATCACCACCTGTATGGTAGGATTTTCCCGAAGCACCTTCTCTATATCCGGAAGTGCGGCGGAATATGCGTCGTCTCTGGATGTCACATCATATTTTCCCATATGGTGAAGCACCTGATATCCGTACTTCTCTGTAAGGATTTCCGCAAGATGCTCCCCCACCCCCATAATGGTGGTGCTTTCGTCTCCGGGAACGGAATCCGCAAACCCTTCTTGGGAATGAGTATGATAAATAAGAATCTGAGGTCCCTCCACATTTCTGTCTATGCTCATATCCTTTTCGGCTAAGAGTTTGGCATTTAATTGATCGCTGCCTGCCATGGTATTTGCATCAATGGTATAAAAACGCTTGACCAATGCCTCATAATCGGAAAAATCCTCTATATCTATCCTCTGCTGCAATTGATTGGGAACAAAATGTTCCTGTATGTCCTGTCCGTTTTCCCAATCCTTCATGGCATTCATGGCGGCTTCATTTTCCGTCCGCAGCATCTCGCTTAACAGTGAAGCATCCTCTTTTTCTTCCGGTATTTCCATTAAATAGGTTTCTTCCCCTTCCTTTCCTTCTGCCAACAACACCTGCGTCCGCTCTATCGTATAGCCATAAAAGGGAATAATGGAATTTATCTGCCGATTCAGCAAGTGATTGGCAGGCATCTGTCCTTCCGGGAAAGACGCCATGGGCAGAAATGTGTGATACAGATATTCCGCCATATCTTCCGCCAGACTTTGCCAAAACAGTTTTACAAAGGAAACTTCCCCCGAGGTAAGTTCCCTTAGGGCCGGCATGCACACAATTGCCGCCGCAGTAATTCCTGCCAGCCATATCCGAAAATTTACGATTTTAATACGCCCCTTTACGGTCTCTCACTCCTCGTCCTTTCAAATACATACTATGTATATGCTTTGCAAGGTCATTCCATGATAGACTGTCCCAGCCAGAATTTTTTTAATCAGAACTTCTTCTCGCATTTCTCCATAGCCATATTTATCCCTTCCGACACCGTAAAACTTACCCTTTTTATCACCGCATCGATATCTTTCCCCGTCATATACATATTGTTTAACTCCGCAAAAGCCATCTCATGATGATAGCGGATGCTGTTCAGATTCAGATTATCCCCCGTTATTTTTTCCAAGGCATCTCCCACTATGGTTGCAGCATCCACCACAGTAGGCACTCCCACCGCAATCACCGGTACTCCAAGACTTTCCTGTGTCAGGGCGTTTCTATGATTTCCCACTCCGGAACCGGGCTGGATTCCCGTATTGCTGATTTGAATGGTTCTGTTTAAACGCTTTGTGCTTCTTGCGGCAAGAGCATCCACTACAATCAGCACATCCGGAAGGGTCTGCTCAATCACTCCCTTTACAATTTCCGCAGTCTCCATACCGGTTTTTGCCATAACGCCCGGCTCAATGCTGCTGACCAGATTCATGCGGCTGCAATTATAGGCCGCAGTTCCATAGGCTTTTACCACATGGCGGGTGATAAAAAGATTGTCCACCACCTGAGGACCCAGCGCATCCGCCGTCACCTCCCTGTTTCCGAGCCCCACCACCAACACGGATAATTCTTTCTCTATGTCAGGTATCATGCGCAGCAGCTCCTCGGCAAAACAGTCTGATATCTCTTTATGATAGCCATCGTCCGGTTCCACCATTGCAGGCGCCTCCATGGTCACATAGGTTCCCATGGGCTTCCCCATAGTCTTTGCAGCGTTTTTGGTATCAATTACCACTTTTGTCACGCGGATATCTTCTTTCTCCTTATAGTATTCCTCCACTCGGATTCCCCGCATCTCCCCGTCCGCTTCGCTGACGGTCTCTCTTGCTTCCAGCGCCAAATCCGTTCTTATCTGGAAATTTCCCATAATTTTCTCCATTTCCGCGCTGCATGGCATGGTTTGCAGCTCTTTTTCGTCATAAGATTTGTGGCAATTCAGCCATATCCACATTTTTTGCAAAAATCCTAAAAATATGTATTGACAAAACTACAATAATTGGCTAAACTACAAGAGTGTGTTTATCTTGACTACCGTGTTTGGTCAGGAGCAAACATTTTCAGACAATTCACTATTTATTGTATACAAATGGAGGTGCACGACTTGGCTAATATTAAATCTGCGAAAAAGAGAATTTTGGTAAACCGCAAGAATGCTGAGAGAAATAAGGCTATCAGATCCGGTGTGAAGACCGCTATGAAGAAGGTTTTCACTGCTATCGAATCCGGTGATCGGAATGCTGCAAAGACTGAACTTGCTTCCGCTACCAAGGTTATCGAGATGGCTGCCAGCAAGGGTGTTTATCACAAGAACAACGCTGCCAGAAAAGTTTCCCGTATCAGCAAAGCAGTCAACCAGATGGGTTAATGAAATACAAGAGTGCCTGCACCGTCAGCAGGCACTCTTTTTTTGTTTTCTCTATCTTCTCCTCACTCCGCCGCCGTGTCTTGCACCGCTGCTGCTGCGATGGCTTCCGCCGTATCCGCTGCTGCCTCCGCCGCCGCTACTGCTGCTCTGAATCCTCGTAGTCACCACATTCTTTCGGATAAAATCATCATTTTTTACACGCATATCCGGTCTTCCGCCCGGCACATAAGCCGTTGCCGCAGTGGTATCCGCCGCAGGAGTCTGATACATATTAGATGTCAGATAAGACCCTGCCGCCACAATGGGGAGCAGCAAAATTGCTATAATGGGAATCCTTATGGAAGAAAGTCCCCTACTCATCAGACGGCAGGTTTCATCCACATATGCCTTGTACGCCCTATAGGGGTCTGTATCAACATATCTGTCTACCGCATCCTGCACCCGGTTAATTTCATCATTGCCAAATTTCTTATACACACTTCCGCTGGTGGAAAGACAATTTCCCTTCTGGCTGCCGCGTTTATCCTCATACCAATTATCCAACAGCAGCACGCCGTCGCCTTCAAAGCTTTTATTATAACCATATTTAAGTTCATCATAAAAATCATCCGCCCAATTTGTCATGACCGTTGTATAATTTCCATGACTTTCCACATCCTCATTGATGGTCACCAGCACAATGTCAAAATGATACAGCTTTTCCTGCTCTGCAATATGCTCCCTTAACTTCTGCTCTTCCGCATCCGTGAGCACATCCGCCATATCATATACCCTCTCTTCGGGCGCTTCCTTATTTGTACGGACTTTCTCAGGCTTTAAAGCCTTTATGGCAAATGCTCCTATAAATACCACTGCCAAAATTCCTAAAAAGATAAACCAAAGGCGAAAATAGCGGACATACTGCTTTCCGGCTTCCCTCTTAATTTCCTTCTCCATGGGTAATTACTCCTTCCTCTCCCTTTACCACAGGCATGATAAAATACCGTTTATAAGTATCATTCCCAATGTAAGACATGCCCATAAAGTCCCGGAATACGCCCACACCTTGGCTTTGGAAAAAGGCGCCGTCCCCACGATTTTCCCGGTCTGTCCGTTTACATAAAAAGGATAATCCTTGTCTTTGTAATGATAATTATATTTCCACACAGGCAGCAGACCATATTGGATATGACTGTCCCTGACCTGAATATTTTGCCTGAGCGGCCTGACGCTTGCATATCCGGGATAAGAGGAGCGAAGCATTGCCCTTGCATCCTCATCCATCTTTTTTCTGGCCCGCTCTTCCACATTATCGGCAGTCATATTGTATTTTTCCGCATAAAATCCTGACATGTACTCCGGTTTAAATGCCTCCAACTGCTGATATTGGTATGGCTCCATAAGGTCCATAATGCCATCAGGCATCTCTATGGATGCATCCACGGGAATTTTTTGAAAAATAATATCCATATTGCGGACTACATTATAGTATGAAGTCTCCGTATACCGCATATCTCCGCTGGACCAGGAGTGCACCTTCGTGCCCTCTCCCTGAAAGTCGCAGTTTACAGCATAATCATAAAACCAGAACGGCACATAAATACCCTGCATACTGTTGAGCCGCACCTCTGACAAAAAATCCGTGGGAGCAAATATCTGGCTCTTAAACTTCTCACGGATAGACTGCTTACAGCTCTCCTTGCCAAGCTGAAAAGGAATCATGATTTGCGGTTCATACTCTCCCTCCACTCTGGGATTCAAAATCAAATAATTATCACAATAAGGGCATTGGGTAGCAGAGGTATGCTCCGACACAGGCACCTCACCGCCGCAGTTTGGGCATATCTTGATATCTCCTTCCGTAAAATCCTTTCGCTCCTCACTACTTTCACTTTCACAGAAAGGACAGTACATTTTATGCTTTTCCGGGCTGTATACCACATTGCCCCCGCAGTTTTTACATTTAAAAATCATGGTTAACCTCCGTACCGCTTTCATCCATTTGTCTTACTAAGAATACCACAAATTTTCTTTTGATGCAACAAATCCGTTTTTGCGGTCCGCCTTGCGGTCCGCCCGGCTTTACTGCCCCGTTAAGTCCGAAAGCGGCAGGAATCTATACCCCATCTCTTCCCATTTGGTTAACAGTTCGTCCAGAATCTCTCCGTTTGTCTGAGAAGTGTTGTGAAGTAAAACCACGGCTCCCGGATGGACTCTGGAGGTCAGCGTTTCCAGTGCGTCTTCATGATTGGGCTGCTTATCCTGTATCCAATCCACATGGGCGACACTCCAAAAAATAGTGGCATATCCCAGTTCTTTTGCCATCTTCAGATTTTCCACATTACACTTTCCCTGAGGCGGCCTGTAATACAAGGACAACTCCGTCCCCGTAATTTCCTTGAACAAATCCGCCACATCATCCAGCTCCTTCTGAAAATCTTCTTTTTTGGCAATGGAAGACATGTTCGGATGATGATAGGTATGGTTGCCCACCTTATGCCCCTCATCCACCATGCGCTTTACCAAATCCGGCGCGGTTTCCAGAAAATGCCCCACCACAAAGAAAGTTCCCGGTGCATTATGCTTTTTCAAAGCCTCCAGAATCGCTTCCGTATTGCCGTTTTCATAGCCGCAGTCAAAGGTAAGGTAAAGCACTTTTTCACTGCCGCTTCCCACAAAATAAGCATTATAATATGCCAAATCCTCCTCCCTTGCATTTCCTCTGGGGGTTGTGCCCGGCTCTCCATAACCGAGTCCCCAGTCCTCCGAGGCAAACACCTTCTCCGGCGTCTTGGGCTCTGCCAGCCCTTTTCCCGATGTAGCCGCTTTCAGAGAAATTTTCAAATCAAACTCCTCATAGGGTATCACCACCTCTTGGATTCCTGCCGCATAGCAGGCAAGGGCATAAGCCTCAAAATCAAAATGAATCCCTTCTTTTGTCAAATAAAAATCATAGTCCAAATTGATACTGTCCCTGACGATCTCCTTGGCATTCGGCCAGAAATTATCCGGCTCTGCATCTATCATTTTGCCGAAATACTTTACGACAATCTCTTTTAGCTCCTCCTCACTGTTTCCTATCACATCCCTAAGCTTAAGCTCCTTCCCTGTTCTCAAATCAAAGGTAAAGCCACGAAAATACTCCATACCATGAGCTCCGCCCCAATAATAAGACTCTTCCTGCAGAAAACTCAAATACCGCCGGTCAAAATAAATCTCCTCTGCTTCCGAAAGGTGGCTGTCATAATACCAATTCATAGAATGCTGCGTTTCTTCCGCCAACGCCTCTTCTGCCTTTTTCTTTTCCTCTTCCAAAGTACCTTCCTGCCATTCCTTTAAGGTCTGATTGATTTTGGCAGCTCCCACAAAACGCTCATCCACTACAATCCGGTCTGTATCAGATTTAAAAATACACATCTCCTGATTTGCATTACCGTAAACTGCCTCATAATGGCTGGTCATGCTCCCCACTTCTCCGATTCCGGTATCATAAAAGGCATCCCCCAGAATCTCCTCTTCCGCAGGATTTTCAAGACTACGCCTCATCACATAGAGTTTATAATCCTTATCCCCTGCATAATACAAATATCCGTCTTTCACTGTTATATCCATTAAAGCACGAGGTGAAACCGTAGATGTCCATTCTTTTTTCCGTTCAAAAGCAAGGCTCTCCTCCCTTGTCTCAAGGGATATTTTCGTGTATTGATACAGACCATCGCCGGCGTACCTTTCAAGATAAGCATACTCCTCATCCATGCCAATCACTCTTGCAGTTTCGCCTAAGCTCGGAGCCGGAACGGTGATTAGCTCCTTAGTGGAACTTAAATCCGCAAATTCTCTTTTTTCCATGCTCTGCCTGTCTATCAGATAAAGCTTGTGACCTTCCGTATAATCTTCCGTCAGATAATAATTATCATTAAAATATATATATTTCTTACAGCCGATAAGATCATAGATATTTTCGGCATCCCTATTTGCAGCTATTTCCGCTTCCCCGTCCTCATTCAGGGGATAGCTTACCAGCTCATCACCTGTATCGATATAGATGGCTCCATCCTTCAAAATCATTTTATCCTGTTCAAGGTGCGTTGAAAACTTCTCAAGCGGCTCATAATCCGTTCCGTCCGTTGAGATAACGGAAAGAAATTTTTCCATTGAATCTAACTCAGATTCTTCTATAAAATAAATCTTATCTCCCAAAAGCAGTCCGCTTCCCACGAAATATACATATGCCCTCTCTGCCTTGGCGGACTTGGCCCTCTCCCACAAAATCTCCTCTTCCTTCGTATTCTTATCTATCTTCACAATCCGATAAATCCCGCAAATATACCAATAATTTTCATCCTCCTGAATAATCTCTGCCTGCCTCAGTCCGAGGTACTCCTCCTGCGAGTTTCCATCGGAATTCTCCATGCCTGTCTGCTGCCCCGATTCCTTTAAGTTTCCGCCCTTCCCACATCCCGCAAGGGATAAGGCAACGGCTGCCGCCAGCGCAAACAGGATTCCTTTTTTCATCAATAACCTTCTTTTCATCATTAGTCACCTCTATCATTTACTGTTACATGTTTGCTTTTTATTCTACCACAAGCGCAGAAAAGGCAGCGCAAGCTGACTTGTATTCTGCGTTAGCAGAATCATTATACCACAACTTTGCATCAAACTTGCATCATTTTAATCCTGCAACGGTTTTATCAAGTACTTCCGAAATCTCTCCGGCACTTCATAATTTTTCAGATGTCTGTAATCCGCCAATTCTTTATTTCCCATGGAGTCTACAGAATAAGATAATTCATCATATCCCAGCGGATTGTGGGCTCCTATCTGGGGTGTAACGCCAAATGTAACCAGAATCTTCCCCGGCTCCTTTTTTGCAATATCCGTAATCTCTGTTTCATAAAGATAAACCATAAGTTCTCCCGAGTAAAATTCCTTATAAAAATTTGTAACCTCTTTTGTAATTTCCTCCATAAAAAGCGCTATTATCAATTCATCCGTAATTTCCTCCTCTGTGAGAGAATCCACACTGAAAGTCTCTATCACAGCAGGATTTCTATTCTTCTCATATATGCCAAACAACAAAAATGCCGCTAATATCCCATAAAAAAGTGCCTTCAACCTTTTTTTCATTTATGTAATGCTCCCAAAATCTCTTATACTATGCTTATACCGTTTTTGCCTGCAATATTCCTGTAGGAACCCCGAACGCTTTGTGGGGATTTACAAATCTGCTCTTTTCGTATATGATAAATAGTGTAATCGACTTTACTACATTATAAAAATTATTTCAGGAGGGACGAAAGAATGAATTACTCTATCGAGGGCGAACCCTTGCCCGTTGTTATCTGTAATCTTGATGCAGGCGAAACCATGATTACCGAGAGCGGAGCCATGTCATGGATGTCACCCAATATGAAAATGGAAACCACTTCCGGCGGCGGAATCGGCAAAATGATAGGACGCGCGTTTTCCGGTGAAAGCCTGTTCTTAAATCGCTATACCGCTCAGGGCGGCATTGGACAGATTGCCTTTGCTTCCAGCTTCCCCGGCTCCATCCGCGCTTTTAATGTGGAACCCGGATTTGACCTTGTAGCCCAGAAATCCGCATTCCTTGCATCTACCTCAGATGTGGAATTATCCATATTTTTCCAGAAACGCTTCGGAAGCGGTCTGTTCGGCGGGGAAGGTTTTATCATGCAGAAGCTGTCCGGCAGCGGCACCGTATTTTTAGAATTTGACGGTTATGTAAAGGAGTATGAGCTTGGTCCCGGTCAGCAGATGATTATTGATACCGGATATCTGGCTGCCATGAGCGCTAGCTGCTCCGTAGACATCCAGACCGTTCCCGGAGTAAAGAATATGCTTTTTGGCGGAGAGGGTCTCTTTAATACCGTTCTGACAGGTCCCGGAAAAGTTTACCTCCAAAGTATGCCTGTATCACAACTGGCCGGCGCTATCCGTCCCTTCATCCCTACAGGGAAATAAATAAGAAACTCACATTTATATGCGATAAAAAAAGAAAGGAAAATACCGGATATAGAGGTTTTATACTCCCTATCCGGTATTTTTATTCGTGCAACAAATTGTTGTATAGATTGCCACTGATTTCTAACTCTTAATTATTTATTTGCAAAGCAAATTAATAATTCACAATCTTCCCGAAATCTTCCTTCAAGGAAGCGCCGCCTACCAGACCGCCATCGATATCGGGCTGTGCAAACAGTTCTGCCGCATTGCCTGCATTTACGGAACCGCCGTACTGGATGCGCACTGCTTCTGCGGTAGCCGCATCATACATTTCTGCAATGCAGTCACGGATTCCCTTGCAGACTTCCTGCGCCTGCTCCGTGGTAGCAGTTTTGCCTGTGCCGATAGCCCAGATAGGTTCATAGGCAATGACAAGCTCCTTCACCTGAGCGGCGGTCACATCTGCCAAATCAGATTTAATCTGAAGACGGATCCAATCCATAGTAACGCCCATCTCTCTCTGCTCCAAGGTTTCTCCACAGCAGAGAATAGGAGTAAGTCCTGCCTCAAAAGCCTTCTTCACCTTCTTGTTGAGAAGCGCATCATCCTCTTTAAAATAATCACGCCTCTCAGAATGTCCGATAATAACATACTTTACACCGGCATCCTTCAACATGGCTGCGGAGATTTCTCCGGTATATGCACCCTTTTCTTCGAAGTACATATTTTCTGCGCCTACTTCCACATTAGTACCCTTCACTGCCTCCACTACGGGTATAATGTCAATGGCAGGCACACAATAAACCACATCTGCCTTATCGGTTTTTACTAAATCCTTTAAGGTTGCACACAATTCCACTGCCTGACTGGGAGTCATATTCATCTTCCAGTTTCCGGCGATAATCTTTTTTCTTGCCATTTTAGTGTCCTCATTTCTTAATTTTACTTATACTGCTGCGACACACGGTGTCGCAACTTTTCTTGTTCTCTTTTATTTATCGTCCGCTGCTGCGACACCGGGAAGCTCCTTTCCTTCCAAAAACTCCAGAGAAGCGCCGCCGCCGGTGGAAATATGACTCATCTTGTCACCGAAGCCAAGCTGGTTTACTGCTGCTGCGGAATCACCGCCGCCGATAATAGTAGTAGCATCGGTTTCAGCCAGAGCCTTTGCAACGGCAATGGTTCCTGCTGCCAAGGTAGGATTTTCAAACACGCCCATAGGTCCGTTCCAAACTACGGTCTTTGCGCTCTTTACGGCATCCGCAAACAATTCCGCAGTCTTAGGTCCGATATCAAGTCCCTCCATATCGGCGGGAATCTTGTCAGCATCCACATGGGAAATCTCCACGGGACCGTCAATAGGGTCGGGGAAACTTGCCGCAATGGTGGTATCAATGGGAAGCAGAAGCTTCTTGCCAAGCTTTTCAGCCTTTGCCATCATTTCTTTACAGTAATCAATCTTCTCGTTATCTACCAGAGATTTACCTACCTCATAGCCCTGAGCCTTCATAAATGTATATGCCATGCCGCCACCGATAATTAAGGTATCGCACTTCTCTAACAGATTAGAAATCACATTCAGCTTATCAGCCACCTTTGCGCCGCCCAAGATAGCCACGAAAGGTCTCACGGGATTCTCCACTGCATTGCCGAGGAAATTGATTTCCTTCTGCATCAGATATCCCACTACATTCTCGCCGCCTTTTGCGGAAATGCACTTGGTAACGCCCGCAACGGAAGCGTGCGCCCTGTGGGAAGAGCCAAAAGCATCACATACATACAAGTCGGCCAGATCAGCCAATTCCTGACTGAATGCTTCGCCGTTCTTGGTCTCTTCTGCCCCGCGGAAACGCGTATTCTGAAGCAGAACCACATCTCCTTCCTTCATAGCCTCTACCGCCTTGGCTGCCGCTTCTCCGGTTACATTGTAATCTGCCACGAATACAACTTCCTTGCCCAGCTTCTCGGAAAGTCTTTTTGCAACAGGCGCAAGGGATTCTCCCTCGTTAGGACCATTCTTTACCTTTCCTAAATGGGAACAGAGAATTACCTTTCCGCCATCATTAATTAATTTCTGGATGGTAGGAAGGGCTGCTACAATACGCGTTTCATCTGTAATTTCACCATTTTTTAAGGGCACATTGAAATCGCATCTTACCAATACTCTCTTGCCCTTTGCATTGATGTCATCAACTGATTTTTTGTTTAAACCCATTTTTTATCTCCTTTTCTCTTCTTTCAATCGAGCAGGAAAGCTTTTCTCTCCTGCTCGCCGCGCCGCCTTTGCGGCATCATTCCTCTGTGTCGGCGTGTGCATAAAAAATCGTCGCTAGGCAGCGACCTTCTTAAATTGATTTACACTGTCGCCATTTCCTAATGATTAAAAAAGGTCCGGTCCAACAGACCGGACCCTATAGGTCATCTAGTTCTCACACTTTTCGTCATGCCTGCACACCAGACACAAACAACTAATAAATCCGTACAAATTCGGAAGAATCCGCTTGCGGATTCTTCGCGGAATGATTTAGATTTTCTTAGGTTGGGTACTTTCCAACCTTAGAAAATCTTCATTCCGTTCACACTTTTAGCCTAACTCACTGAAATACTTAATGGTGCGAACCATCTGGGAAGTGTAGCTGTTCTCATTGTCATACCATGATACAACCTGTACCTGAGTATTGCCGTCCTCCATGGGAGCTACCATAGTCTGGGTTGCATCAAAGATGGAACCGAAGGTGCTGCCGATGACATCGGAAGATACGATTTCATCTGTGTTATAACCGAAGGATTCGGTAGCTGCTGCCTTCATAGCATCGTTAATCTGCTCTTTGGTAACTGCGCCCTTTACAACTGCTACCAGAATTGTGGTAGAACCGGTAGGGGTAGGTACACGCTGTGCAGAACCGATCAGCTTGCCGTTCAGCTCGGGAATAACCAGACCGATTGCCTTTGCAGCGCCGGTGGAGTTGGGAACGATATTCAAAGCGCCTGCACGGCTTCTTCTCAAGTCTCCCTTTCTCTGAGGACCGTCCAGAATCATCTGGTCGCCTGTGTATGCATGAACAGTGGTCATGATACCGCTCATGATAGGAGCCAGATCATTCAGAGCCTTAGCCATGGGAGCCAGACAGTTTGTGGTGCAGGATGCTGCGGAAATTACAGTGTCCTCAGCCTTCAAGGTCTTGTGGTTTACATTGTAAACGATGGTAGGAAGGTCGTTTCCTGCAGGAGCAGAGATAACTACCTTACGGGCGCCTGCCGTAATATGTGCAGATGCTTTCTCTTTAGAGGTATAGAAACCGGTACACTCCAAAACTACATCAACTTTAAGCTCACCCCAAGGAAGCTTGCTTGCGTCAGCCTCTTTATAAATGGTGATGGTCTTGCCGTTTACGGTAATGCTGTCCTCGCCTGCTTCCACAGAGCTTGCGTACTTGTAAACGCCCTGAGAAGAATCATACTTCAACAGATGCGCCAACATCTTAGGGCTTGTCAAGTCATTGATTGCCACTACATCATAGCCCTCTGCCTCAAACATCTGTCTGAATGCCAGACGACCGATACGACCAAAGCCGTTAATTGCTACTCTTACTGCCATTTTCATTTCCTCCTAAAATATAGATAGTTTTATATATTTTGTACATAACCATCCAGGTATAATACAACCTGTCCGATTTTGCAAAATATTCCCAATGAAAATATTTTACATAATTCAGAGGAATAATTCAAGATATAAAAGAAAATATTTTGGAAAATATTTCCGAAATATATGTAAAATGTGTCTTGAAACCTTGTTTCCTGCGACAAATAATGCTAAAGTAATAACATAAACCGGAAAAGAAAGGGTTCCTTCCATGCATAAAAACCAATCGGACACACAACATAGTATTTATTATAAGGATGATGCGCAGACCGTCTTGAAAAAATACAGACTGCGCCGGGGAATCATTTCTTTTATCTATATTTTGCTCACTCTCATTTATTTGGTTCTAATGTTCACAAGACTGCTTCTTTATCAGGAATACAAATATATCTGGCTTTTGGGCTTTCCTCTGTGGTTTCTTTTCCGCGGCATCTGTCTGTTCATGATACAGCTCCAATTTTCGCCGGTTGTAAATATTCTGGATAAGGACTGCGACCCGGAAAAATTATACGACATTCTTTCCATGTTCAGACTGCGTGGCAAAAAGAAGGACAATACAACTCTCTTTCTGTTATATAAAGCGCGGGTCTGCTATTATATTCCCGAAAGGCAGGAGGAGGGTCTTACTCTTATCAAACAGATACAATTTATGAAACCGACGCCTATTTTGGAGCAGATGCGGTTATTATGCGCCGCCGACTATGCCGGGGACAATCGGGACAAAGAATGGTTTTCCCGGATAAAAGAGGAGTTTGAAAATCTTCCTAATCTCTATTCTTTCAGGAAAGGCAACATAAGACTGCATAAAGAATATGGGCGGCATCTGCGATTAACGGAACTTTTTTGGGATTTTCCGGAAAATTTTTCTCCTGAAAAAGAAAAAGAAGCCCGGACACTGTTGCATAAATCGCTGTCCGGCACGGGCAATACCCTGCGCGAGGTAACCTGTCACTTTTATTTAGCCAAGCTTGATATGGCTGCCGGAGAATACCAAAGTGCAAGGGCACACTTGCAATATGTTGTTTTCTACGGCGGGAAACTGCCCCTTCGGGCAGAAGCAGATAGTATGTTAAAAGAATGCGAACAATGTATATAAATACAGGAGGACGAAACCATGCCGATTACAGCAGACTGTCATCTTCATACTTCCCACTCGGGAGACTCGGATGCACCTATGGAGGAAATGATTTTACAAGGGATTTCCAAAGGACTCACTACCATGTGCTTTACGGAACACAATGATTTTGAATATCCGGATTCACCGGAGGAACCCGGCAATCCCTTTTTGTTAAACACGGATTCCTATCTTTATGATTTGCTTAAATTAAAAGAAAAATATGCTGGTAAAATCCGCATTCTCTTTGGTGTGGAGCTGGGACTACAGCCCCATATTGTCCGCCGGAACGCCGTCTATGCGAAATCCTATGATTTTGATTTTATCATCGGCTCCTCCCATTTATGCCATGGACAAGACCCTTATTATCCTTCTTTTTTTGAAGGCCGCACCGATGAAGAGGCATATAGGGAATACTTTGAATCCATTTTGGAAAACATCAAAAAATTTTCTAATTTTGATGTGTACGGACACCTTGATTATGTGGTGCGCTATGGGGCATCCAAAGATCAAAATTATTCTTACGAAAAATATAAAGATATTTTTGACGAAATCCTTAATCTGTTATTGGAAAAAGAAAAAGGACTGGAATTAAATACCGGAGGACTTGCAAAGGGAATGGAAGATGTGCACCCCTGCACCGGAATCCTGAAGCGCTATCGGGAGTTGGGCGGGGAAATCATCACCATCGGCTCCGATGCCCACACCCCCGCGCACATTGCGGATTCTTTTGAGCGTGCCTGTGATGTATTAAAGGAGTGCGGGTTCAAATATTATGCCATATTTGAAAAGCGCACTCCCGAATACCACAAGTTATAGCAGTTTATGAATAGCAGGCTTATCTAGTCACCACAAAGCACCACGATTTTTTTAGGCGTAGTCTGGGCAGGAATGCTTCGGGTGGATGTCTGGTAAATTACCACCAAGTCATTATCTGCCGGATTCGCCTGATAATATTGGTTGTTTGTGGTGCGCAGCTCCACGGCACGGTCCAAATTTAACTGCAGGGTCTGTTCCTCATTGACCAGAGCATGATTATAATGACTCACATTTATCATGCGGTCATTCTTTTTTTCCGCCGCCACTACAGCCCGATATTGGGGCGGATAAATCAAAGGCACCGGCACATCCGTCCGATACCAGAAGATGGCGGACATTCCCACGGATAATGTCACATTATCCACCACATAGGTGTCCGATGTCAAAATAAAATTCACAGTGTTTTCCGTCTCATCCTCCAATGTGATAAAAATGGTACATCCATCCATACGCCGTCCCATTCTGGTGGGCGCCATCTCTACAATAGTGCCTGTAATGGAAAGATATTTTCCTATAAATTCATCATTTGCCGAATTACCCATTTGATTCCCTCGTTTCCTGTTCCGGTTCCATCCAAAATCCATGCCAATATCCTTTTCTCGATTTCCCATTTATAAGCATAATGGAACTTTTGGCAAAATACCCATTTTCTTACAAATTTTTAATATTATATATGCGTGAGAACATCATTTTGAAACTTGTTTTTAAGCTCTATCATAAAATCGTTCCACCACCCAGCACATATTCCCCATCATAGAAAACCACTGCCTGCCCCGGAGTCACTGCGCGCACGGGCTTTTCAAAAATACACCGCACCTTTTCCTTATCCAGCTTCTCTATCATGCAATATTCTCCGCTGTGGTTATAGCGAATCTTTGCCAGCACCCTTTTCGGGGCATCCAAATCCTCCACCGCCATAAAATTGACTCTGTCGCAGAACAGCCTGTCCGTAAACACATCTTCATTCTCACCGATAACAACCTCGTTTGTATCAGGACGAATTTCCGTTACAAAAATCCGGCGCCCCATGGCAAGCTCCAGTCCTTTCCTCTGTCCTACGGTATAATGGGTGATTCCCTTGTGGCGTCCTAAAACTTTTCCTTCCTTATCCACAAAATTTCCGGCAGGGGGAACCCGCCTGCCCGCTGCCCTGTCAATAAATGCCGCATAATCATTGTCCGGCACAAAACAGATTTCCTGACTGTCGGGCTTATCTGCCACGGGAAGTCCCTCTCCCCCGGCAATCTGCCTGATTTTTTCTTTCCGATACTCTCCCACAGGCATCAGCGTATGGGAAAGCTGCTCCTGCGTTAAATTATATAATGCATAGGTCTGGTCTTTTTCCGCCGTTACGGAATTGCAGATGGCAAATCTTCCGTTCGGAAGTTTCCCTATTCTGGCATAATGCCCTGTAGCGATATAGTCCGCCCCTATTTCCAAGCTCCGCTTTAACAAAGATTCCCACTTTACATAGCGGTTGCAGGCAATACAGGGATTGGGCGTATGCCCTTTCAGATATTCCTCCACAAAGTAATCTGTCACATGGCATTTGAACTCTTTCTTAAAATTCATGACATAATGGGGAATGTCCAGCTTCTGCGCCACCCTTCTCGCATCTTCCACGGCGGATAAACCGCAGCAGCCGCCTTTTTCCGACATCTCCTCCACGCTTTCATCCTGCCAGATCTGCATGGTAACGCCGATGACATCATAGCCCTGTTCTTTTAGCAGATATGCCGCAACGGAAGAATCCACTCCTCCCGACATACCCACTACCACTTTTTTCTTTCCTGTCATTTTTCCTCTCATTCCGCTGCAATCATAAAAATCAATCCTTTATCTTGCCTCTCTGAAATAATAAATCCAATACTCCCCTTCTGCCACATACTCCGGTCTGTACTCCTGCTCTAACCACTCCAAAAACCATGGATTGGACAATAGTTCATATACCAAATCTCCCCTGTATCCCTCTGCCACCACCACATCCGGCTCCTTATCCGGATTCAGCCTCCAATACTCTAAAACCGTCTCGCTGTAAGAAGGTGTTGACATGGTAGAAGGACCCGCTACTTCCACATCCTCATACAAATATCCCAATGTATCCACGACACCGCCTACAATCCACACTTTATCGCCGGGACGAATCCATTCCTTCCACTCCGGATAACTGTCCCGCTGTATGCAGACGCCCTCCTCATCGGAAACAATTCCAAATGCGGGACCGGAACGCACTATAGACATATCGGAAAAACTTGTGCCAATCTGCCCACGCCCCGTCAGCGGAATCCTGATATAAAAACACCTGAATGCCAAAAGCGCCATCAGACACCAGAAACACAGATAGGAACCTTTTCTGATGTGCCGGGAAGTCATCTTATCCACCCATCTTTTAATGGGCAGCAAAGCCATCATAGTTGCCAATATTCCATATGGCACGGAATTTAAAAACCCCATATCCGTCAAAATCAATGTTGCCAGAAATCCTGCCCCCCCTATCAGACTTCCGCAAACATAAACTTTCTTCTCTTTTTCTTCCAAAATATTTCTATGATAAAATCCGATTCCTACAAGAAACAGAAAAATAATACCATAGGCATTGCGATTCTCCACGCTTAAAATATTCAGGAAAAATCCGACCAGCAATACCACACTGCAACATAGGAACCACAAGCTCGTCCCAACGCCCTTTCTTCTAAAAACAGCCTGTAAAACTATGCTTACAAACCATCCCATGACCCCTGCTGCCAAAAGAATTATTCCTATCTCCAAGATTTCCCAAAGATAACTTTGTATTTTCAAAATTCCGCTTGTCGCATGAGTGGGCTCTAAATTCAACATACCCATAATGCATTCTTTCAAAGTATCCGGTCCTATTGTCACCAAAAAATATCCTGCCACCGCAAGTCCCAGACCGGCGCATACTCCGGAAAAGGAAAGAATGTCCCTCCACTTATAAGGAGCATACAAAACCAATATGATTATCACGCTTATCAACACAATTGCACAGGAGGGATAAGCCAGCACTTCCAGACAAAGCCATACCGCAGCCAAAAGCAGCAGATATCTTTTTCCTCTTTTCAGATAACTCCATAAACCGCACAACAGCAGCGTAGAAAACCAAAGCTGCAGATTGCTGAATTCCGGAAGCGCATAGTCTTTGGGAGAAACCATAAAGTAAAACAATGCCATTCCGTATGCCGCAGACTTACCCGCAGCATCCCTCAGTAACCTATATAATAAGAATGCCAATCCCCCGCGAATCAGTATGCCACAAATCTGCAGATAGAGCACAATCCCTGTTGTTGTATGAAAAAGCTTCAAATAGAGCCACATTAACACCGCAGGAAGTAAAGCGGATGTCTGATGAGGCTCCCACATTTCCAAAATCATCTTATCGCCCTTTATCAAACGATACGCCATGGCAATCTGATATTCGCTGTCATAACCTACATTTGTAAATGCCCATACTATGCCGCAAAAAACAGCCATTAATGTAAAAATTACAGAAATGTACCTGTTTTTGTCTAATTTCATATACTACTTTTCTCCTCTCCGCATCTGCACATTTTTCCTACTCCGCAAATACATGCAAACACAGTCACCGCCAAAATCTTAAAAGTGAATATCCAATGCTCGTCCGAATGGTTTTGGGTAAAGAAAAACCAAATCAAGGGATAGAGGGCTATCGCCAACAACACCGTTCCCTCAGTGAAAGTTTTTTTCGTAATTACCTTTTTGTTTTTGAGGATTGTTCCAATAAGCCAGATGGCGATTCCCAATCCCAGCAGATAAAAACCCCAATTAAAATATGCGCTCATATTCTGCCTTAATACGGAAAAGAATCCTGCTGCCCTTGTGGTTTCGGCAGCGGCATCCGTCCTTTCCAGAATCGCGTTCCATCCGTCATTTATGACATTTCCTCCAACCAAAACATCTGTAAGTACCCACTTTAACACCCATAGGCCAAGATAGCCCACGCCCCATTCCATACTATATCCCACAAGCTTCTTTAAGCTCTTATATGATCCGTCTTTATCCAGATACAGGCATACACACAGCGGAAAAGCCAGAGTAATCAGAGGATAAGTCAGGAAATCAAAATAGGAAGTAAACATTCCCGCCAATAGAAAAAATCCAGCATACCATCCCCGTTTTCGCAGTCCTTCATCCCATTTTAACTGTATCAGCATAAGCCCCGCCATAAGATAAAAACAGATGCTTAAAGACAAGGATGCATAGAGTCCGAAATAATAAAGAAACGGCATGGATACCAAAAAAGCCATGCCCGGAAATTCCTCTTTCCGCCTACAGAAAGCCATGACAATCATACCCACCAGAATAAGCTGAAATGCAGATGACATGATTCTTAAAGAATTGAATGTGGTTAAGAAAAGCAGAGGCTTCAACACGACCAGATAACCATGCCAATATCTGGCATATTCCACTTCTCTGGACTGTTGGATTCCTCCGATATAGTCCTCCAGAGAGTATCCGGGCGCCCAGCCGTCACCCGTGCCGCTTTCTCCCCGATACATAAAGAGAATTTGTTCCAACATGGTATGTTCCCCTGACTGATACACGGCATTCTCCAACATCAGACAGTCCGTAAAATTGCCTGTCAGGGAGCCGGGATACCCGTCAATCAATTCTGAAGACACGAATTCCCTCTCTAACATAGGCAGAGACTGATAAATATGCTCCTTCATGGGGGCAGTGGGAATACAATATACTAAAACAAGCGCCAAAAGCCCCACAAATGCCCCGCCTATAAGTAAAATCAAATGATTTCTGACTATTTTCACAATCTGCCTTGATCTTTTATCCAATGCCTTTCTCCTAGTATTCTTCTTCCTCGCCCTCGCTGATATCCGCCTTAGGCTTTTCCAGCCCTTCAATCGTAATATTGTGCTTCTGTGCATAATCCCAGAGCGCGGCATGAATTGCCTCCTCAGCCAATAAAGAACAATGTACCTTCACGGGAGGAAGTCCGTCCAACGCCTCCATCACCGCTTTGTTGGTAATCTGTAAGGCCTCCTGTATGGTCTTTCCCTTAACTAACTCCGTTGCCATGGAGCTGGTGGCAACCGCCGCTCCGCAGCCGAAGGTTTTGAATTTTGCTTCCTGTATCACGCCATTTTCATCAATATCCAAAAACATCCGCATAATATCCCCGCATTTTGCATTGCCCACAGTGCCCACACCGCTGGCATTTTCTATCTCTCCTACATTTCTGGGATTCTGGAAATGATCCATTACCTTCTCGCTATACATAATTACCTCTCTTTCTCACCGGACTTTAAAAAATCCGCATACAAAGGTGACATATCCCTCAGTCTTGCCACAATCTTTTTCAACTCCTCCACCACCGTATCAATTTCTTCTCCGGTAATCTCCTCGGACAAAGTCAGCCGCAGGGAACCGTGGGCTTCCTCATGTTTTAAACCGATGGCAAGCAACACATGAGAAGGGTCCAGCGAACCCGATGTGCAGGCGGAACCGCTGGAAGCGCAGATACCCTTGCTGTCCAACATGATCAACATAGATTCCCCTTCTATAAAGAGAAAAGAAAAATTCACATTATTGGGCAGACGCTTGGTCCTGTGCCCGTTCAGCCAACAATGGGGAATCTCCGATTCGATACGCTGTATCAGATAATCCCTCAGTTCTGTCTCTTTTCCCGCTTTTTCCTCCATATTTTCCATGGCGCGCTTTACCGCTGCGCCCAATCCTACAATGCCCGGCACATTTTCCGTTCCGGCTCTCCTGCTTCTCTCCTGTGCGCCTCCGTGAATAAAGGAACGAAGCTTAAGCCCCTTTCGGATATAGAGAAATCCGATGCCTTTGGGACCGTTCAGCTTGTGTCCGCTGGCACTGAGCATATCAATATGAAGCGCATCCACCTGAATGGGAATCTGCCCAAAAGCCTGCACCGCATCCGTGTGGAACAGCACGCCTTTTTCTTTGGCAATAGCTCCGATTTCCTCTATGGGTTCAATGGTGCCGATTTCATTGTTGGCAAACATGATGCTGATTAGAATCGTGTCAGGGCGGATTGCCGCCCTTAACTCCTCCAAATCAACAATGCCGTCCCTGTCAACCCCCAGATAGGTAATCTCAAATCCCTGCTTCTCCAAATATTCGCAGGTATGCAAAACAGCATGGTGTTCTATTTTCGTCGTAATGATATGTTTTCCTTTGGAGGCATATGCCTCTGCCGCTGCCTTTAACGCCCAATTATCCGATTCGGAACCGCCTGCGGTAAAATAAATCTCCTCGGGCTTTGCCCCGATACTCTGAGCTATTCTTTCCCTCTCATTTGTAATCGCTTCTTTGCTCTTACTTCCCAATGCATAAATACTGCTGGCATTTCCATAGTATTCGCTAAAATAAGGAAGCATTGCCTCCACCACTTCCGGTGCGGTTTTGGTGGTAGCCGCATTATCCAAATAAATCATATGAATCCTTCTTCCTATTTTCCTTTTTCCGTGAGATTTTCTTATATAATACCCAATGTTCCCGCATATCCTTCAATACATACCGACACACTAGGAATTACAAAAATAATATAGCACTGAAACTATGTTCTGTCAAGGCACAAGAACGAATATATATATAGAAAAGCTCCCTATCAGCGAGGCCGTTCTTGAAGAAAATCAAGATACATCCCCTTATCATTGGTACTGCCATTCTCACTCTTACCGGATTTATAAGCCGCATTATCGGCTTTTTTTATCGTATTTATCTGTCCCGCATTTTTGGTGAAGAGGGTATGGGCATTTATCAGTTGGTTAACCCTGTCCTGTCCCTGTCCTTTTCCTTGACAGCAGCCGGCTATCAGACCGCTATTTCTAAATTTGTAGCGGAGCGCGCAGCAGTTGAAAAGCGCCCCTCCCTACGCCCGATGTTTATGGGTATCATGATTTCCACACCGCTATCCGTTCTGTGCGGTCTGGTTATTTATGCTCTGTCCGATTTTATTGCAGTCAGATTGCTATTAGAAGCCCGCACCGCTTCCATGCTGCGCATTCTTGCTTTCTCCATCCCCTTAAGCTCCATTCACGCCTGTATTAATGGCTATTTTTATGGCTGTAAAAAAGCAGGCGTGCCTGCTGCCACGCAGTTAATAGAACAGATTGCCAGAGTTGCCTGCGTCTATGCCATGTCCGCTTACGCTTTTTCCGAGGGGCAAATTCCCTCTATCAATGTCGCGGTCTATGGTCTCGCCATCGGTGAATTTGTTTCCCTGCTTGCGGCAATCCTTCCTGCTTATCTCTATTATGCGGGAAATATATATAACAGGAAGACCTCTGCCTTCCCGCCCATCGAAAAAAATATAGGATACATGCAAAATATACTGTATATGGCACTTCCCCTGACAGCCAACCGGCTTGTTTTAAATATTTTGCAA
Organism: Lachnoclostridium sp.; assembly: GCA_023665475.1. Classification (GTDB taxonomy): domain Bacteria; phylum Bacillota; class Clostridia; order Lachnospirales; family Lachnospiraceae; genus Acetatifactor. The sequence continues at coordinate 34,243 of JAMPEB010000006.1, read as the reverse complement.
AGTATTGAGTCGGTATCCATACCCGCAAGGCTAAAGCTTTATGGCTATGACAATTCTACCGCTTTAAGCGTATACGGCGTACTCACCGGCATGGCAATGCCTTTTATCTTTTTTCCCAATGCCCTGACGAACTCCATTTCCGTGCTTTTGCTTCCCATGATTTCCGAAAACTACGCCTTAGGAGACATGAAAGCCGTAAAAAAAGCCACTTTTCGCACCATAAGATATTGCTTTATTTTGGGCTTTTTCTTTCTGAGTGTCTTTGCTCTCTTAGGAAACTGGGCCGGCACTACATTGTTTAACAGCCCTCTTGCAGGGTATCTTATCCGTACTTTAAGCTTTCTATGTCCTTTTTTGTATCTGGACACCACTCTCTCCAGCATTCTTCAGGGCCTTGGCATGGCAGGGCGCATTTTTGTAATGAACCTGTTAGCTTTATCCCTGCGGCTTTGCTTTGTATTTTTTGCCATTCCCAGACTTGGCATCTCCGGCTATCTTTACGGTATCCTGTTTAGTCAGATTATGCAGGGAATTTTGTATCTGCTTTGCCTGTATCTCTTTTTCCATAAACAGGATAGTGTGAAACGCGCGGGCATGCATTAGACTGCCATGCAATTCATAAGCCGTTCTTTGGAGCAGGCTCCCACGACACCGGTTCTGCCATGCAATTCATAAGCTGCCACAAGAACGGCAGCTTATTCATTATAGGGCGTTCGCCCTATAGAAAGGATTGCACAAACCGCTTTTGTGAGCAAGCTCCCCAAAGCGGTTTGTGCAATCCTTTCTGCATGGCAGAACTGGTGAATAAAATAGCGGCACCGACATCCGTGTCGTCACCGCTATGTAAATGTTCCGTATTCCTCTCTCCAAGAGGAACCTTACTGTATCTGTTACTTTTTATATCGGCAGAAGCTTGCGAAACATTATAGTATGGAAAATTATATTCCGCAGTTTATTGCAGCACACTCTTTAGCTCATCCATAAAAGTATTGATATCCTTAAACTCTCTGTATACGGAGGCAAATCGCACATAAGCCACCGCATCCAGAGCCTTTAGCTTATTCATCACCAGCTCGCCTACCACTGCACTGGAAATTTCCCGTTCTTCCATATTGATAATCTCGTTCTCCACTTCGTCCACCAGATGTGTGATTTTCTCCGCACTGACGGGACGCTTGTGACAGGCGCGCAGCACGCCGGCCTCAATCTTGGAACGGTCATAAGTTTCTCTGTTGTTATCCTTTTTAATAATGATGCGGGGAATTGTTTCAATTTTCTCATAAGTGGTAAAACGCTTCCCACACTCATCGCACACCCTCCTGCGACGGATGGAATTATTATCCTCCGCAGGTCTGGAATCGATTACTCTGGTATTTTCATGACTGCAAAAAGGGCATTTCATATCTTTTATCCTCTTTTTCCTAAAGTATATCCTCATTATATTTTATTCAAACATTGATGTCAACTAAAATGATATCCGGACCAATCTGTTTAATATCGCAATAGGGAATCACAATATCGGGGTCGCAGCGCAGAAAATTCAGTACCTTGCTTGCGCCGGGCACCATAATCTTGCAAATACATCCCTTGCACTCGTCAAATTCCAAATCACAGACCCGCCCCAGCTTCTTACAGTCCCTGATATTAATGACATCCTTATTCTTAAATTCCGAAAATAACATTTTACTCCTCCCGCAAATACCAATTTTTCCCTTACTAATATATGCAAAGTCCGGTATATCCTGACACCGGAAAGCGCATACTAGACAATACAAAAATAATTTTTAGGAGGAAACTATGGCTCTTGGAAAAGTTGAAATCTGCGGCATGAATACGGCAAAGCTTCCCCTCTTAAAAGCGGCGGAAAAAGAGGCGCTCTTTAAGCGGATTAAAGACGGGGACGAAAAAGCCAGGGAAGAATACATTAAAGGAAATCTGCGTCTGGTTTTAAGCGTCATTAAAAGATTTGCCACCAGTACGGAAAATGTGGACGATTTATTTCAGATAGGATGCATCGGACTTATCAAGGCAATCGACAATTTTGATACCACCTTAAATGTCAAATTTTCTACTTATGCCGTTCCCATGATTTCGGGTGAAATCAAGCGTTTCCTCAGAGATAACCATTCCATTCGGGTGTCCCGCTCTCTAAAGGACACCGCATACAAGGCAATCTATGCCAAGGATGCACTGACACGCAAGAACGCCAAGGAACCCACCATAGAAGAAATCGCCACGGAAGTAGGCATCTCCAAGGAAGATATCGTCTATGCCATGGACGCCATTCAGAATCCCATGAGCCTCTACGAACCCATTTTCACCGACGGCGGCGATACGCTCTATGTCATGGACCAGATTAGTGACAAAAAAAATAAGGAAGAGAATTGGGTGGAACATCTCTCCCTAAGCGAAGCCATGAAAAAATTAAACGAAAGGGAACATGAAATCATCTCCCTGCGTTTCTTTGAGGGCAAAACCCAAATGGAAGTAGCTGACATTATCGGCATCTCACAGGCTCAGGTTTCCCGCCTTGAGAAAAATGCCCTGCGCATTATGCGCATGTATCTGACAGCTTAAAATATCCACTCCTGTCAGGATGCTTCTTTGGTCCTGCCAAATCCTAAAAGCCTGCCCAACCCTTTGAAAATCCAAAACAAAATACACCCAATCGCCATTCCCAGCGTATTGGTCAGAATATCATCTATCTGGAAAAATCCTCTTTTTGTCAGGAGCTGGAGACATTCTATGGCAGTGCTTGCCGCCGCTCCAAAGAGGGTGCATGCAAAAAAATTCCGCAACACTTTAAAGGTCCAAGGGCACACAAAACCTAAAGGAATGAACAAAAGCACATTCTCCACCACATAGGCATGATTTCTGGGATTATTTCCCCATGTAGAAAAAAGGTCCAAATCAATTCCGTCCCTGCTGCCGCTTTCCCTTGACAAAAAGGTTATGCAAAGTATAATTGCAGCATACATAAAAAAGGCTCCGTAGGAAAGCATGGGAATCGTTTTCTTCCCTTTCTGCTCCCGCATACTGTTAACAAGGTTCAGCACCAACATTACCAATACCCCCAGAATCAACCCATAGGGCAGATAATGAAGTGTCTCCCGCAAATCATTTATAATATATTTCGCCATACGCATCCCATTTCCCGGCGGCACTCTCCCATTTCTCTTTATCTTCAAACAATCTGTCATTCATCCATGCAATGGCATCCACAATACCATCCTCTTCAAAATCAAAATATGCGCTTTGCTTTTCTTCTTCAGGGGTCCTAAAGAAGTTGAAAGGCTCCGGCCAAACCGTCACTTTCAGCTTCTTTATGCCTTCCCCGTCCGTCTCCGTTTCCAACCTGTAACGCATTCCCTGATGACAGCCCGTATATTCCGTTTTCTTCAAATATTCTATTGATAAAATGTCTTCTCGCCGTATCATAATATATTTAGTATAATACCATTTGCCCTTCTTTGCAAACCCTAAATATGAAGGCTCATTTCTTTTTTTAACTGACGCATGATTTTTTTCTCCAACCGGGAAATATAAGACTGGGAAATCCCCAGATAACCCGCCACTTCCTTCTGGGTCATCTCCTGTCCGTCCATACTGCCCAATCCGAACCGCAGTTTAATAATGGTCTTCTCCCGCTCGGAAAGCTTTCCGATGGCTCCCATCAATAATTTCCGCTCCACCTCATTTTCGATATTGCGGTAAATAATATCCTCCTCCGTGCCCAGAATGTCCGACAATAAAAGCTCGTTTCCATCCCAATCCACATTTAAAGGCTCATCGATGGACACTTCCAATCTGGTCTTATTATTTCTTCTCAAGTACATCAGAATCTCATTTTCGATACATCTCGACGCATAAGTCGCAAGCTTGATATTTTTATCGGGCTTAAAGGTATTGATGGACTTTATCAGCCCTATGGTTCCAATGGAAATCAAATCCTCCACTCCCACGCCCGTATTATCAAATTTTTTGGCTATGTACACCACAAGCCGCAGATTATGTTCGATCAAGGTGGCCTTTGCCTCTTCCTCATACTCCGTTCCGAGATTGCGTATCACCCGGTTTTCCTGCTCGGACTCCAAGGGCGGCGGCAGTATGTCAGCACCGCCGATATAATGAATTTCCCCTCTTTTCCGTAAACTGAAACTATCTCTGCATATTATTCTAAACTGCCTCTTTCCCGGCAGCGCCGCTTTAAAAATCATTTTTCCCTCATTTCTGTACGGTTTTTGATATGATGAAGTTTGCGGATGCCGTACCAACGCCAACTTCCTTATTCAATAAATCAGGGTTCAGAATCATTCTCACGGGTTCTTCCCCACACTCTGAGGGACTTGAAATATTCTCCCTTGAGGATGCCACATACACATTTTTACATGTCTTAGTCAGTCCCTCCAGCTCAATCCGGATTTCCTCCAACAGACAGGCATACAAAATACCCTTCTTTTTCCCGATACTGTGATAGGGAACGGCACGGAATCCGGCGTTTTTGAAGATTCCCGTTCCTTCGCCTTTTGGGACTTCTCCCCACAGATATTCCAGAGCCTTCTCATCCACCACACTTACCGGCTTTTTGCTGATGGGTTCCGTCAGGGTGTTGCCGGAGTCTAACAGCGCCGTCAGAGTGACTCTTCTTTCCTTTGTGATTAAAGTCACTTTACACAGACTGCTTTCCTCACGCCTTTTTTCTTTTTCCTTCCCATAAAAGAGAAAAAGAAAAATGACCGCACCGGCTCCCATAATGCCGAAAATGCCCGTCAAAAATCTTCTCAGAACGGGAATCCCGCGAATCAAAAACAGCAGACTCCCGCCCATAAGAAAGGAATATTTTAGGAATTTTCCGGTAATGAACCAAAACGCCCGCATATTTTTGATGCGGAACACCATAAAATACATGGATGCCATTCCGGCGAGCATTCCCAGCAGATACCTGAATTTTGCGGGACCGCTTAAAAAAAAGGGTAAAAGATAAAAAAAGGCGCCTGCCGCAGCTCCCATTATCAGCCGCAACCGTGTGGCAGTACGGTATGTGCTCCGGTTCACTAAAATCAGCAGGTACAGATTCATGACAAAGTTTATAAGAAATAAACTGTCAACATAAAGTTCATAATACATTTCATCACCCTTTTCACAATCATTATAAAGGGAAACTTCCATGGAATTTGTCAAAAACGCGGTGCAAAGAAAAGTTTTCTTTCTACGGCATTCTACAGAATAAAAAACATTCTACAGAATAAAAAAGCATTCAGACCTGTTTTGTCCAAATGCTTTTTCCCAATCTCTTTTATTCCCGCAAACTATGAGCCTTACAAAAAACAGAATTTATTTTTCACACTACTCATCCTCAACCTTGCAAGCGATCACATCCATAACGCCGCCACCCATATGCACATACCGGATATACACTGCCTCGATTAAAAAATCTTCACTGAATCCGTACTGATTGCCGTCGTCACCGATTACACCTTTCGGATAAATAACAAAATATTCCTGTGAATTATTAGCTTGATAAGATATCCGGCATTGATAAGAGCCATCCTCATTTTTTGTAACCAGCACCGGTTGTTCTGAAACATCGATAAACGAATAATCGTTAATGACAGATTCTCTGTCCATCACTCCACTCCGACTCAAGCGGATCTCTACCAGACCGTAACCATTGTCCTCATATGGCTTATAAGTTCCCTCAAAATCAGAGAAATCCCCTGCCTGCAGTTTGGCAAGGACGGAGTCCTCCATCGATTCTTCTCCAATGATGTTTTCACCATCCGCCACCCTGAAGCTGGAAAGGATGGCGATTATCTCCTGTTCCTCCTCCGGCGTAAGCTCTTTCGGAATCCGTGCCCAAAATTCCAAATACCCGTCATACCAAAAGCCACTGATAAAATGCCTTTTGACTCTATGTGCCGCACACTCCGATTCCGGTATAACGGCATAGTAATCACTGTCTCCGCTCATCTTTATTTTTGCAACCACAAATTTTCCTAAATCCGAATAGTCTGTTGTTTTGGCATAACCCGGGACAAACGCAGAGTCTGCAACCCTTGAAATCTCCTCCGCTTCCTCCTCGATTCTGGGGTTGCCATAAGCAAAAGAGGAAGCGATGTATTGATATCTTATCAAAACGCCGTTATCATTCGTCCATTCTACAAATTCAGCAGAAGAACCCACATAGGATCCTTCCGAAACCTCCCATCCATCCGGATAGTCAAACATAAATGTCGGCACCTTCATGCCGTCCGCCTCTTTCAAGTTTGTGATATATGCATTTTTCATTTCCAAAGCATCCAGCTTTGCGGGTTGGTTATCTGACGGCGCAGCTTCGCCATAGGTGCATTTTTTCACAAACTGCATGGTTTTGTCAGGCAGGAGTTCGTAATGCATTCCCTTTCGGAATGGCGCATTATCTGCCGAAATAACTTCCCATTCTGCCGAAATTCCCAATTTCCCAAGAATCGTGTCTGCCTCTCCATCCCCGCATACAGACAGGACGACTATCGGCAATGCCAGAGAAATATCCGAACATATCTGTCCGTTGGAATGCGTCTGCACTTTAGCCTGCGCCTGCGCTTTAATATCGGCTTCCAAATCCATTACATTAACCCCCAGCACCACCAGAATCGGTTCTATTCTAAGCCCTGCCCCCGCCGTACAGTTTGCTTCCAACATGGGATCTTTCACAGAAATTCCATGCCCGGTATTTCTGAACCCTCTGCCTTTTTCATAATTGACTGCCAACTGCATTGGCAACTCTGCCTGAAATGAAATGTCACCCTTCGCTGACAGCACCAGATTAATCTGCACATCCACTCCTGCCATTCCGTTTCCCAGTGGAACAGGGGTCTGAAACAAAGGAATGGTCTTTTCCTCCTCTGCTTTGACTGTACCGGAAATGACTGCATGGACATCCAGCGCAGCATCCGCATATTTGAAACAATTTTCCAATGCCGAATACTTAATCTGCGCTCCCACGGCGATTTTATCAATGCTGATTTTTGCACTGTACTCGCTGTCTGCTTCCACCTCTATCTGCTCCGGAAGCGTATAAGATACTCCGGTGGCATTATCCGTAATCTCTATTTCCAGATGCCTGTTTTGCTCCTCCCCTTTCGTGGCAAGAGATAATTGAAAACCGCTGTTGGATGCCTCAAAACGGAATGTGGCAGGTTTTGGGGCATTTCTGTCCGTATAGGGGCAGTTGGCTCCCTTTTCCGAAAAGCCCCCTTCTTCCTTCTCCCACCCGTAATAATGAACAATATCCTCAAAGCCCAACTCTGTAATGTCAGAAACTACAAGGGTTTCCACTACTCTCTCCAATTGTGCCGGTTTCAATGACAAAATTCCTTCTTCACTGATTTGTGTTATTTCCCTTGCGATTTTCAGTCTGCTGCCAGCCTGTTCCCATACGATGATATCCCCAACCTTCAATGAGTCTGTCATGGCATCTGCCGCCAATGTTGTGCCGCCTTCATCACTGTATAGCACATTTTCCGCAGACAATTCCACAACGCCCTTCTGATAGGTCACCTGAGAATAATCATCCCTCCAGAATCGGTTAAAATACAGGCTGCTCAGATTTTCCAAAACCTGTTTGCATTCCTCTTCGGAGAGACCTCCCTTAAGCTGTTTTTCCTTTATGAGCCCGCACTCTATCGCCAATTCAATACAATCATCGTCAGTTATGTAATCTTCCGTCTTTAAGTAATCCTGTAATTTATTGTCCCCTATCGTCCTAACGGCCGTCAGGGCAATAAAAGACCCTGATGCATACTCCTCTTCCTCGAAATCCGGTATCAGCTCCAGAATCCCCCGCTCCGGGTCAAACTCTCCGCAAAGCATTTCCAGCCATTCCTGACAGGTAATATTCTCCGCTTTTTCACTTCTGCCAAGACCAAACAGCAGTAAGAGCAATCCTGCACAGGCAAAGCAGACCGCTGCGGCAGTCAATCCGTAAATCCGTCTGCCTTTTTCGTTATTCTCTTTGTTTGCATTTATGTCTCTCTTCATATGGAATCCCTCTTCCGATTTGTATCTTTCCTCTCATCCGCCATAATCTTTCTCGGACAGAGTTAAATATGTGCGCAATCTCTTTGACGCCTGTACTTTTCCTCATGCCGCAATATTTACACCGATAAGTAACACAATAAGTATATCTGCTTCCCGGCACATATTGCTCTGATGTTCCGATGACTTCTCCATCCCTGTTTCTTGTGCGTGTTGTTATCGGAACACTAATCTTTGTTTCACTTATCTGCTCCGTATCCGCCCATACCACGGCTGCCCAGCGTTTACATATAGGGCATCTGCTCCGAAAACGCTTCCATAACAGCAACGATGCCCCAATGATTATGCCCCATCCAATCAATGTCAACCATCCCGCAATGTTCCCAGTTGCCTCCGTGTTTACATCACGCCTGTTGATGACTGCCATTAAGTTAGAAGACCCCACAGCTAAAAAAGCACACAGGACTGTCCAAAGCGCGCCGGCGCCCACCGTGCCCACACACCATGCAATCGCTGCAAACACCCCTTGTATTCTCTTTTTCATTTTAATCTCCCTTCCGCCGGCTCTTGATATTCCTGAGCCAACCTTATCTTCCCTTATTTCTCGCAATATTGAAGTTTTTTACTGTAAGTTAAAGCATCTGTTGTCAGACTGTTACACAAAATAAGGATATCATTTTAAGTATGATATCCAAGCACATTTTACCCCCCGAAAGGTTTTGTCAACATAAAACAGCGGCTTCTCAGTCGCTGTTTTACTTTCCTGTCACAATACCATTCTATTTAGCTGTTTCTCATTATCCGGTATCTTTCCCTAACCTTCCCCTCAAAATCCTTCCACAGGTATTCCCCCGCCTCAATGGTCATATAGCCATGATGGCTGCCCTCCTTAGGAATGGCGACGGAACCGGGATTCATATACAGAAAATCTCCGTGATTCACGCATTTGGGCACATGGGTATGTCCGCACAACAGGATATCGCCTTTCTGTAGCCTGGGGGGATGCTCCTCTCCATAGATATGCCCATGGGTTGCATAAATCACCTGTCCGTCCATGTACAGAACCGCATAATCCGCCATAATGGGGAAGTTTAACACCATCTGGTCCACTTCCGCCTCACAGTTACCTCTGACACACAAAATCACATCACTTCTTGCATTCAACATTTCAATTACGCTTTTCGGGTTATACTCTTCCGGTAAATCATTTCTGGGACCATGGTAAAGCAAATCGCCCAATAATAAGAGCCTGTCCGCCTGTTCCCTGTCAAAAGCCTCCAACATCTTCCGGCAGTAATATGCCGAACCGTGTATATCCGATGCTACCATCCACTTCATACCAATAACCTCACATTGCCGTTCCGCCATATTTAAATTCAAATAAAAATGCAAAGCGAACAAATCGCCTTGCATTCTTTTCACACTATTTTCTCTGTAAAAACTCGGGAATATTTAAGGTCTTTTCTTCCACGGAGCTCCGAATATCCGTCGCCTTGTGCATATTGTTGAAAGGCTGGACACCCGGTTTCGGCATCGTACCCTGTCCCGCTCCGGGAGTTCTGGGCACATTCAGACCGTTCAGGGAAGAGGGCTGCTTAAATGCAGAACCGCCTCCCAATCTGTTCTGCGGCGCTGCGGCTGCCTCCGTAAGTCCGGTGGCAATCACGGTAATGGTACATGCATCTTCCTTAGTCTCGTCATACATTGCGCCAAAGATAATATTGACATCAGCCCCTGCCTGTTCCTGCACATAGCTTGCGGCATCATTGGCGTCCGCAAGGGTAATGTCCCCGGAAATATTGATGATAACATGGCTTGCACCGTTAATCTTCGTCTCTAACAAAGGACTTTCCACTGCCATCTTGACAGCTTCCAAGGCTTTGTCATCTCCCTTGCCCTCTCCGATGCCGATATGGGCAATGCCCTTGTCCTTCATAACCGTCTGGATATCCGCAAAGTCCAGATTGATAACGGCGGGAACATTGATCAAATCAGTGATTCCGCTGACAGACTGCTGAAGCACTTCATCTGCTTTCTTAAGAGCTTCCGGCATAGTAGTACGCTTGTCCACGATTTCCAGCAGCTTGTCATTGGGAATGACAATCAGGGTGTCTACATTGGTCTTGATGCGCTCAATGCCGTTTAAGGCATTCACCATACGCGCCTTTGCCTCAAAACAGAAGGGCTTTGTAACCACTCCTACCGTAAGAATCCCCATGTCTTTTGCAATCTGCGCAACCACGGGAGCCGCTCCCGTACCGGTTCCGCCACCCATGCCGCAGGTGACAAATACCATATCCGCACCTTTTAAAGCCGCTGTGATTTCCTCAGCGCTCTCTTCCGCAGCCTTCTCGCCTACCTCAGGTCTTGCGCCTGCGCCCAATCCCTTGGTCAGCTTCTCGCCTATCTGCAGGAGCTTCGGCGCCTTACAAAGCTGAAGCGCCTGTTTATCCGTATTGATTCCGATGAATTCAACTCCATCTATCTGTTCGTCCACCATTCTATTTACAGCATTATTACCTGCTCCACCTACACCTACTACAATAATTTTAGCGGCAGCATCTGCATTATTCGTCTTAATCTCCAGCAAAGGTTTATCCTCCTTCTTCTCCAAAGGGCATTCTACACCCTCCGCGCAAACTCCATATAGTCTATCATATAATTATTTTTCAAATTAATCAATACTTTTTCGCAAATTTATCTTAACAGTTCTCATAATATATCAATTATTTCATTTACGAATCGGGCTTAAATGTAAAGTTTCCGTTGCTCTCACTAAAATTTTCCATCTGTAAAATACCGCTTTCCCCTTCTAACCGAGGCAAAAATGTGGGCAGCCTCATGATCTTATCCTCAAGGGTGGCGTAATCTTTTCCGAGAGAAACCTTCACATTTGCAAAATACAGAGTAATCTCTCCTGACGGATGAAAGTAAATCCTGTCCGCGGCCAATTCATATTTATTTAAAAGTTTCTTGATTTCCAAGATACTGTTAAATACTTCGGCATCCTCAACCGGCAGCGGTTCGCCCAGCGCCATGGAATCAAAGGAAAGTCCCGTAATCTGCGGCACTCCCGCCGTCTTTATACTGGAATTTTCTACCACATACCCGTCCTTGTCAAAATACATGTAGGTATCCATGTAAGAGACAAATCCGGCAAGAGCTTTCTCGCACACGGTAATCTTAACGGTGTCGGGAGAAAGGATGTCCACATTCATAATATCAATGAAGGGTATGTCCGTGATGCTCTTATTTTTGTACTTCATGGACAGGTACAGAGAATTGTTCCCCAATACGCCATCCATAACCATTTCCTTAATTTCCTCTTCGGTATAATGTACATTTCCTTCCACATATACATTCTTTATGGTGTGTGTGCGGAACACATAATAGCCTGTTCCGCACAACACCATCAGTATTGCAAATACCACCAGTATTTTTATGAAAAATCTCTTCACACTATTCAATGATGACACGCGCTCCTAACTCTTTTAAGTCCCTACAGATATTCTCATAACCTCGATAAATATAAGAACATCCCGTAACCTTCGTCCGTCCCTGTGCCACAAGACCTGCCAGCACAAGTGCGGCGCCTCCCCGAAGTTCCACTGCCTCCACCGTCCTGCCGATGAGTTCGTCGACACCCCTTACCAGCACTCTTTTGGAATCCAGCTCCTCGATATCGGCTCCCATATTGCGCAGGGGTTCCACCACCCGGAAACGGTTTTCAAAAATCGTCTCTTCAATGATACATTCCCCCTCGCCAACCGTCATTGCGGCAAGCGCCATGGACTGCAAATCCGTAGGAAATCCCGGATAAGGAACCGTCCTGACAACGGGGGGCAGAATGGGTCTCTTGGGGGATTGTACAAAGAGCCCTTCCTTGGTATCATCGCATTTACTCCCCATCCGTTCCGCCAGCTCCACCGCAGCTTCCATCTGCTTTACCGGCGCATCCTCCAAAAGTACGGTGCCTCCTGTAGCAATACATCCAAAAAGATAAGTTCCTGCCACAATGCGGTCAGCGGGAATGCAAAAATCTCCGCCATGCAGGGGAATACCCCCGTGAACGGTGATGCAGTCTGTGTCAATCCCCTCTATCAGCCCCCCACAGCATTGAAGATATCTGCATAAGGCCGTGATTTCCGGTTCTCTTGCTGCTCCCTTAATTACGGTATCTCCCTCCGCCGCCACTGCCGCCAGCAGAATATTTTCCGTAGCTCCCACGCTGGCGAACGGAAGGGTAATCTCCGCCCCGTTTAACTTCTCCGCTCTTGCATAGAGCCTGCCCTCTTCTTCCTTAAAGCTTACACCCATCCGGGTTAATGCCGCAAGATGTATATCTATGGGGCGCTCTCCTATAATACATCCCCCCGGGTGTTCCATGACAATCTCTCCGCATCTGCCCAGCATGGCGCCCAACAGACAGAGGGATGACCTCATCCCCTTTATGGCTTCCGCAGGCATCTCGCCTTCGCAGACATTGCCTGCATCCACCCGGATACCGCCGTCCTCCCAGCTTACATTACAGCCCAGACTTCCCAAAAGACTTATCATAAGATAGACATCTGCTATTCTCGGACAATTACGGATATAAGAAACTTCTTTCGTAAGAAGCGTAGCTGCTAAAACCGGCAGCGCCGCATTTTTGGAACCCTGAATACGCACCTTGCCCTGAAGGGCAACGCCGCCTTTAATGTGAATAGAATCCATGTGACACCATCCGACTGTCAAATTCAAAGACCTATTCTATTCTATGCGACAATTTTTTTAATGTGAAATCTCTTCACGCTAGGCCTTCAGCTCAATACGCCTTGCCACACTAAGCACCAGACCTATCTCTATCAAAAGAAAGATAGCGGAAGAACCTCCATAACTGATAAAGGGAAGCGAGATACCGGTATTGGGAACCGTATTAGTCACCACGGCAATGTTCAAAATCGCCTGAATGGCGATATGCCCCATAACCCCCACCACCAGCATGGCTCCAAACAAATCCGGCGCATTATTGGCTACAATCATCATACGCCAGAGCAGCACCACAAACATTAAAATCACAATAAATGCTCCAAACAGCCCCAATTCTTCGCAGATAATGGAAAAGATCATATCGTTTTGCGCCTCGGGCAGGAAATTCAGCTTCTGCATACTCTGCCCAAGCCCTTTGCCCCATACGCCCCCGCTGCCTATGGCATAAAGCCCCTGTAAAGTCTGGAATCCCTTGTCAAGAGCAACACTCTCCGGGTCCCTCCATGCCAGAATCCTTTCGCTTCTGAAGCCTTCCACACTGTCCGAATTAAACAGTATCACCAGAAATATAGCGATGCCGACAACTGCCGCGGACCCCATAACAATAAATTTCTTGTAATCCGGACTTGCCACAAATACCATCAAAACCGCAATTCCCAGAATAATCAGCGCCGAGCTTAAGTTTTCGGTGATTACCTTAATCAAAGCCACAATAGGCAGGGGTATCATCATCATAACAATGAAACCTTTCATACTGCGCACGCTCTTTCCCATCTTGCACACGGTACATGCCAGAAACAAAATCATACACAGTTTAGCAACCTCCGCAGGCTGCAGATTGAAAGAAGTGCCGGGAACCCCTATCCATCTCCGGGCATTATGGGATTCGATTCCCAGCGGAGTCATAACTAATAAAATCAATACCACAGACACAATATATCCCAATGTAGCAAACCGCTCCCAAAAGTGATACGGAATGTTCGCCACCACCATCATGGCAAAAAGTCCCAAAATATTGGCAACCAACTGCCTTTTCAGATAATAGGCTTCATCTCCGAACGCCTGAAGTGCTTCATAGGAACTTGCCGAATAAATCATGACCAGACCAAATCCCAGCAAAAACAGCACCACAAATAAAAGGGTATAGTCAAAATAATACTCTGATTGTTCTTTTTTTCTATGTCTCCTGCTTCTTTGTGCTGCCATAATTTCTCCTTTTGATTCCGGCAAGACGACCGGCTTACCTTTTGCTGTCAGGGATTTTTACCGGCTTCCAATCCCCTGACATACGCTTTAAAGAGCCGTCCCCTTTCCTCATAGTCCGCAAACATTCCGAAACTTGCACAGGCGGGAGACAAAAGCACCGCGTCCCCTTCCTCCGCCAGAACAGTACACATTCTAAATGCTTCCTTATAGGTATTCGCCAGCCTGACATTTGTAAAACCGCACCCTGCAGCGGCTTTGGCAATAGCCTCTTTCGTCTGCCCCATAAGTACCAACCACTTGACTTTTCCGTCAAAGCTTTCCAGCCATTCGTCATAACTGTTTTTCTTGTCGTATCCCCCGCCCAATAAAACAGTGGGTTTCTTCATTGCCCGGATACCCTGAATTGCCGCATCCGGATTCGTTGCCTTGGAGTCATTATAATAATCGACACCTTTCACCGTAGCCACAAACTCGATTCGGTGTTCCACGGGGCGAAACTGTCTGACTGCCTGTATGGCAGTCTCTGCGGGCACCTGCATGGCATCCGCAACGGCAATCGCCGCCATGACATTTTCCACATTGCACATTCCTGCCAGATGAATATCCCTGTGGATATCCAAAAGTTCGGTGTCGTTACCCTCCACGCTTTTTACGATTTTATCCCCTCTCACAAAATATCCGTTCCACAGCTCTTCCTGTGAAGAAAAACATACCGCCTTAACCGGACATCCGTCCGCAAAAGCTCTGGTATAGGAATTGTCATAATTCAGGACACAAATCTGCTCTTCCGTCTGGTTTTTCGTAATTGTTTCCTTGGCTGCCACATAAGCTTCCATAGTGCGGTGGCGGTCAAGATGATCCGGCGTAATGTTAAGAATAGCAGATACAGTGGGATGAAAAGTATCTATGGTCTCCAATTGGAAGGAACTGACCTCCGCCACGCTCACGGTATCCACCGCCGAGTCCAACACTTTTGCGGTATAAGGGATTCCGATATTCCCCACCAGAAAAGCCTTTTTCTCTCCCAGATGGGCTTTCATGATTTCCCACACCAAGGTTGCGGTGGTAGTCTTCCCGTTGGTTCCGGTAATGGCTATCACTCTGCCCTTCTCCGCCAGAAACCCCAGCTCCAGTTCTCCTATAACAGGTATTCCCCTGCCCCGGAAAGCATTGACAAGCGGCGCGTCCGTGGGCACTCCGGGACTTAATACCACTCCCTGAATACCCTCCTCCACTTCCTTGGAAAGCCTTGCATCACTGTTACAGCATATAACCTGAGCTCCCACACGCTTTAAAAAACTCTCCGCGCTGCTTCCGCTTACCCCCGTTCCCACTACCAATACTCTCTGTCCCTTTAACATTTTCCCCTCTCATTCCGCCGCCTGCGGCTACATAAACCAAAATTCTCTTCACACTGTGATGTTTTTCATTTGTACCCCAGCAGCCCGACCAGGCACAGGATTGCCGTGATAATCGTAAAGATTGCAACCACTTTTGTCTCGGAACAGCCGCACAGTTCAAAATGATGATGCAGCGGCGCCATTTTAAAAATTCTCCTGCCTCCGCTTATTTTAAACCACGCAACCTGTATGATAACAGAGAGTACCTCCGCCATATAAATAAATCCCACTATGGCGATAAAGAGCGGTATTTTCAACATATATGCGCTGGCCGCAACAAATCCTCCCAGCGCAAGGGAGCCCGTATCCCCCATAAAAACGGAAGCGGGATACACATTGAACAGCAGAAATCCCATTAAAGAGCCTGCTACCGCGCAACAGACCGGAGCAATTTTACTGCCGGTGCCGATTGCCACCACCGTAAAAAACACTGTTACCATCAATGTAACGCTGGCTGCAAGCCCATCCAGCCCATCGGTAAAGTTAACGCCGTTGGCTGTTCCCAACACAATAAAGAACATAAGCGGAATGCTCCATTCCCCGATATCTATGTATTTTCCCTGCAAAAAAGGAATCCTCATCGCAAAGCTGATATCCGTATAATTTTTCAGATAATAGATAAACACTCCCGTGACCAAAAGCTGGCAGGCAAATTTCTGCCATGCCCGCAGTCCTTCGGAACATCTGCACACTACCTTGATAAAGTCATCAAGCAGCCCTATCAGCCCAAAACCAAAGGTCAGAAATAAAACAGATGCTGCTTCCCCGGCTTCTTTTGTATATAACAAGGAAGTCACCGCCACACCAAGAAGAATCAAAAGTCCTCCCATGGTAGGCGTGCCCGTCTTCTTAAGGTGCGCCTTCGGTCCGTCATCCCTGACTGTCTGACCGCATTTCACCCGCCTTAAAAACGGAATGAACACAGGTCCCAACACTGCACTGATTGCAAAGGAAATGATGACACTCATGATGCAGATACGGTACATAGCCCCGCCTTTCCTTAATCGACCTTATTGATTATAACTCATTATTCCTAAATACGGAAGAATATTTTCATAGAGCTGGCGGATAATGGGCGCCGCCACCTGACCGCCATAATAAATTCCCTTGGGGTTATTGACAATGGCAATGGCAATCACCTGTGGGTCGTCTGCCGGCGCAAATCCTATGAAGGATGAAATATACCGCCCGCTTCCTCTCGGCAGAGTCTGGCTGGTCGCCGTCTTTCCGCCTACGCGGAAGCCCTCTACCTTGCCGTTTTTCCCTGAGCCCTCGGATACTACCTTTTCCAAAATTTCCCTCATGATTGCGCTGGTTTCCTCCGACACAATCCCCTCCCTCACAGGATATTCAAAGGTTTCCACCACATTGCCGTTTTCATCCAGCGCCTTCACCCCAAAATGGGGAGTAATACGGTTTCCTCCGTTGATAATGGAAGACGCCGTAGTCAGAAGCTGCACCGGTGTTATCTGGAAGGACTGCCCGAAAGCCACGGTTGCAAGTTCCACATTTCCCATGTTTTCCTGCTTATGCATAATGGTTCCGGCCTCCCCCGGCAGATCAATTCCGGTTTTTTGCTTTAAGCCAAACTGCTCGAAATATTTATAATAATTTTCAACCCCAAGCCGCAGTCCCACTGTAATGAAAACCGGGTTACAGGAATTCATGGTCGCCTGCACAAAAGTCTGCCCGCCATGTCCCGCCACCTTATGACAGCGTATTTTTCTGTCATCTACAATGATGAACCCGGGACAACTGAAAGTGCTTTCCGGGGTCACCACCCCTTCCTCCAGCCCTGCGGCTGCCGTGATAATCTTAAATGTGGAGCCCGGTTCATAAGTATCGTTAATACAACCGTTTCTCCAAATGCCATTCAGTATATTTTGTTTTTCTTCTCCGCTGATTCCCTCCGCAGTGCCTTCCGGAAGTTCATAGGGATTATTAAGATCAAATTCCGGCACATTTACCATTGCCAGAATCTCTCCGTTCTTCGGATTCATAACAATAATGGAAACAGAATCCGCCTCCTTTGCCGCCATGACCTGTGTCGCAAGCTGTGTTGCATAGGTCTGGATATTGCGGTCCATACTGATGCACAAATCATTTCCCGCTACCGGCTCGATACGCCTCTCCCCTGCCGCATCTATTTCAATGCCTTTCGCATCTGTCATGGTCAGTATGGTTCCGGGTTCCCCCTGTAAATAATCCTCATAAATCACCTCAAGTCCTATAATGCCCTGATTGTCTGCTCCGGTAAACCCCAATACTTTGCTTCCCAGATTTCCGTAAGGGTAATAGCGTTTGTAATCTTCATCCACCTTGACCCCTGCAAGGTCATACTCCCTTATCCTGTCACCAACCGTTTTTTCCACATTGCTCTTGATGCGCTCCATGGAAGAATATTTTTCCACCCGCTTTCTGACATAATCCTCGGACAGTTCCAACTCTTCACAGAGAATGCGTATAATTTCTTCCGGTTCTTCAATCTGACTATGTATTACGGATATGGTGCACACGGTTTTGTTGTCGGCTAACACCGTACCGTTACGGTCCAATATCCTGCCTCTGGCAGCTTTTATGCTTCTCTCCCTCTCATGCAGTCTGTCGGCAAGCTCCGCATAATGGTCGGCGCGCCATATCATAAGATAAACCAATCTTCCTATCAAAAAGACTAACGCCGCCGTGCAGGCAAGAAATACAATCAGAATTTTCTTTCTGTGAGCTATTTTGTTGTAGTTTAACAGCATCATAAACCTCACATACAGGGCTTATTAAACTGTATTCCCCACTTTATCAGGTTATTACTGATTTTATTCCGCCAACTGTCCCTGAGGGAGATTGGGATTCGCCTGTACATCCCCGCTAAAGGAACTGCTGTCTCCGCTTACCGGCTCACCGGTCTTTGCATGGAACATTTCTCCCGTCTGCGGATTCTTTCGATAACCTGTGGCCGGATCGATGGGATAAGTCTTCCATATCGGCTCGCTTGCACCGGTTTCACCGGTGGGATCCGTAAAACCGGAAGCTCCCACTTCATTATCCGGCGGATTAGTGCTTTCCGTGCCTTGCGGTTCGCCCTGCGCTCCCTCCTCGGGAGTGGGTGTATACATATTGGTGATAGCAATCTGTCTTTCTTCCAAATCCTTAATTTCCGCTTCGCTCAGCTCTTCCGTCATAAAAATGTTCAGATAAGGAAGCGCCTCTGTCAGAATATTTTTTACAATGCCGCTTGCATAAGAGGATCTGTCCTGCCTGTCGGCATTTGCCCTGTCCACTACCACATATATGGCAATCTGCGGATCGTCCGCAGGCGCATATCCGATGAAGGAAACCACATATTCCCCGTTTTTGCGGGGCAGAGTCTCCGCGGTTCCGGTCTTGCCGCCGATGGCATAACCCGCCGGTCTTGCCGCCTTACCCGTTCCGCTTTCACCCATAACGGTCTCCCGGCAATATTGGCGGATTAACTCGGAAGTAGACTCGGAAACCGTCTGCTTTAAAACCCTCGGTTCGATATTTTGTATGGTAGCTCCGTTGGCGTTACTGATCTTGTCTACCATATGGGGTTCATAATAGTACCCCCCATTGATCAACGAACAGTAACCCGTTATTAATTGAATCATAGTCACATTAAAATTCTGACCGAAACTGTTGGTGGCAAGGTCTGCGGCTCTCATAATCTCCGCGTCCACAATCAGCGAATTTGTCCTTGCTTCTCCCGCCAGATCGATATTCGTTTTTAATCCGAAATTAAAGATCTTTTGGAATTCGCTGAATCTGTTTTGTCCAAGGGATTCCCCTATTTTCATCAGCGCCACATTGCAGGACCACGCAATGGAATTCTGTACGCTTACCAGTCCGTCCCCGCCTTTCTGGAAAGAGTTACATTTAATCTCATGACCTCCCACTTCCAAAATACCGTTGCACACATAGGTTTCGTTTCCCGTAATTGTACCGCTCTCCAAAGCTGCCGCCACCGTGAAGGGTTTCGCCGTGGAGCCCGGCTCATAGGTGCAGCTGATACAATAATTCTTCCAGAGATTATTCAAATTCAGATATAATTGATCCTCATCCATTCCGTCAATCACTTCCTGATTGATGATTGTATTGGTTTTGCGGATTTCCTGATATCCGTTCTGATTGGTAACGGACTCCACCATATTAGAGCCGATCATGGCTTGCGGGTCTCTGGGATTGTTCAGGTCAAAATCGGGATAACTTGCCATGGCAAGAATCCTTCCGGTGTTGACCTCCATCATGATACAAGCCACATTTTCCGCACCGTTTCCTTCTTTTACGGAATTTTTATGTTCCTCGTTAAACTGCCTTAGACACTTTACCACAATGCTTTGGAGATTAGCGTCAATGGTGGTGTGAATGGTATATCCGTCCACTGCCGGTTTAATGGTTCGCTGCAATGTGGTATCATCATTCAAATATCCGTATTCCCTGCCGTTGGTTCCGTTTAAAATATCATTGTAATATTCCTCCAGTCCGTACTGGCCTTGATTGTCAGCCCGCATGAAACCGATTACATCCGGCGCCAGCGTGCCGTCGGGGTAAGTGCGCTTATATTCTTCCTGAAACCACACTCCTTTAATATTCTGATTTTCCGCCTGTGCCATCTGAAATCCGCTGATTTCATCATAGGTCAGCCTCTTTAACGCAATATACCACTGAGAATCCGGATTATTGGTCACATGGCTGCGGATAACCGTCATATCCAATTGGGGGAAATAAGTCTCCAGTGCCTTTAAAGTCGGCTCCACATATTTCCCGTCATTATAGGTCATCACGCTGGCATCAATGATAACATTGTATACCTTAATGCTGGTTGCAAGCTTTGTACCTTTGGAATCCACAATGTCTCCCCGTCTGAAAGGAATGGTTGTAGAATCATAATACTGCTGTGCAAAAACCTGTTTCTGATACCGGGTTCCGTCCTCCCTCGCAATCAGGACAAGCCTGGCGCTGAGTCCGCCAAAAGCCAGCAGCACTCCTAAAAAGAGCACCACCAGCTTTTTCTGCATTTTAATATTAAATTTCTTTTTGTTTTTCTCCTTCACCCTGTTCCTCCCTAAGAGCCTCGTAGCTATATCCGGATAGTCAAAGTTTATTGAGACACCTTTCGCATATAGTCATTTTCTTCGCTGGTATACATCACAATCTGTCCTTCTTTTGCATAAGTCATGCCCAATTCCCCGATTGCCACGCGCCTGATTTCCTCCAAATCAATACTCCCGTTAATCCTGTTATACTTCTCATCGTTCTCAGTCTTAAGCACATTCAGCGTGCTCTCCAGCTTTGCCACATTTTTAATCTTGCTGGTAAGCTCTGACTGCAATTGAATATATTGAATCAAAATCACGCCGCAGGTACATAATGCCGCCGCCAGAAACACCAGATAGCCAAAGTTCATATGCCGGGCTTTATCCCGGTTTTTCCTCGCCTCATTGCTGAGTTTCCGCTTTCTGGGCTCCTCAAGCTGTCTTTGGACATCCAATTTGCGCGCAGTATTATCATAGATATAAAGATTGCTCTCATACCTGTTTCTTCTGCCTGTATGGCCTCCGCTTTCACGCTTTGCATTTGTATGCGCAGTGCCTGTCCTTCTTGTCTGTGCCATAATGCTGCCTACTTTCCCGTTTCTTGTTACCTCATTGATTTGCGGTACTCTTACCCGTTATGCGGTTTTTTCAAACACCCGAAGCTTTGCGCTCTTCGAGCGGCTGTTCTGCGCAAGCTCACTTTCTCCCGGCAGAATGGGCTTACGGGTAATGACCCTTCCTTTCGATTTTTTCCCGCACACGCACACCGGAAAATCAGGGGGGCAAGTGCAGGGATTCTCATTTTGTTTAAAGCTTGTCTTTACGATTCTATCCTCCAGAGAATGAAAGGTAATGATACACAGTCTGCCCTCCGGATTTAACATATCGATAAAATCATCCAGAGAGTTCTTAAGTACCTCCAATTCCTGATTACATTCTATACGCAATGCCTGAAAAGTCTGCTTGGAGGGATGTCCGTTCTGCCGCATCTTTGCCGGAATTGCCGCCTTTATCACTTCATTTAAAGCGAAGGTTGTCTCAATGGGCGCATGCTCCCTTGCCTTCACAATATGCTTGGCAATATTTTTGGCAAACCGGTCTTCCCCGTAATCCCTGATAATGCGAAACAACTCCGCCTCGGAATATCCGTTGACAATATCCTTTGCCGTCAGGCTCTGTCTCCTGTCCATACGCATGTCCAAAGGAGCGTCAAAACGATAGGAAAATCCCCTTTCTCCCGTGTCAAACTGGTAAGAAGAGACTCCCAAATCCAGCAGAATGCCGTCCGCTTTATTTATGCCGTACTCCTGCAGCATCCCTACCGCATTACAGTAATTTCCTCTAAGGAGCGTTACCTTATCTCCAAAAATTTCTAATTTATCTTTTGCCGCCGCAATGGCTGCATCATCCTGATCGATTCCATAAAAGTGCCCGGTGGTCAGGCGGCTGCATACCTGAAAGGCATGCCCTCCGCCGCCTAATGTGCCGTCCACATAAATTCCTTCCGGGCGAATATGAAGTTCCTCGATAGTTTCCGTCAACATGACGGAATAATGATTAAATCCCATTAAATATGCAGCTCCGTCTGCGCCATAGCTCCTGTAATGACATCCATATCCACTTTGGAACATTCCGCTGCCCAATTCTCGCTGTCCCAAATTTCAATACGGGTTCCTACGCCAACCAATATTACATCCTTCTTTAGTCCTGCATAATCTCTCAGTCCCGAAGGAATCAAGATTCTCCCTTGCGGATCCAATTCCACCTGCGCAGCTCCCGCCAGAAAAAAACGGGCAAACTGTCTTGCTTCTTTGTTTATCAACGGCAGTGATGTCAGGTTCTGTTCAAATTTCTCCCAATCCTCGTTGGCATATACATAGAGACAGCTTTCTATCCCTCTCGAAATCACAAATTCGCCGCCAAGCGTACTGCGGAATTTGGAGGGAATGCTTAACCTGCCTTTTGCGTCAATTGTATGATTGTATTCGCTCATGAACATAACAATCACCACCTGTCAGAGTAGGGCTGCCACGCAAAGTATCAACCTGAAAAACCATAATGGATTTTCCATCCCGGATTTTATCCCACTTTATGGGTTTTCATAACACTTCATCCCACTGTATTTATGATTTTATACTAAAATACTCTATATTGCAAGGGAAATCAAGAAATTTTTTAAGAAAAAATTAAGATAAAAAAGCGCCCGGCAGGCGTCTGCAAGGCGTTTTTTACAAAAAAGCACAATATATTGTATGGTGGGATGAAATCCCATGACTTATTTAGCGGTGGGATGAAATCCCAAATTTTTATTTTTTTATCCCCGCTTACTACAGAAACTGCTTCATAAACTCTGTTGTCATGTACCGCAGGCTTTCATGCCTGTGATACTGCTGCCAATCTCATTCGCAGACAGCTCCCGGATGTGCCTAATCAAGCGTTTTTGCCTGATAAGGCTGTATTTTCCCCTGCTTTATCAAAATGCGCACCACTATTTCCGCCGCCACGGCAAAAATAATCATCCCAAGAGAAAGCAACTGGGATACCGCAAGCTGTGTTCCGGGAATCAGCAGCACATCCGTGCGGATGCCCTCAATCAGAAATCTCCCCAGCCCATATCCCCCAAAATAAATCAGGCAGATTTCCCCATGAAATTTCTTATGCTTGCGGTAAAGCAGCATAATGGCAAGTATCATCAGATTCCATGCGCTCTCATAGAGAAAGGTGGGGTGAACCTGAATAAAATTCTGCCCCGCTTCGATATGGGACGCCAGACTTTCCGTGATATCCCTTGCCCTGACCGCTTCAATAGGAAGCCTCATGGCAAAAGGATTGTTGGTATATTCTCCGAATACCTCACGATTTGTAAAATTCCCCCAGCGACCGATAGCCTGCCCCAGAATCAGACCCAGAGCGCCGGTGTCTCCCATCTGAAAAAGATTCTGCTTTTTTATTTTGGCATAGACAAACAGCGTGAGCAATGCTCCTATCATACCGCCGTAAAATGCCATGCCTCCGCTTCTTAAGTTAAAAATACTGAGCAAATCCCCTTGAAAATACTCCCACGCAAACACCACATAATACAATCTTGCGCCTATCACGGAAAAAATCACTGCATAAATGAAAAAATCCCAATAAATGTCCGGATTCTGCCCCGTTGCCTTGGCGTCATAATCCGCTATCAGGATTCCCGCCAGAATGCCCAAGCCGATGAACACGCCGTACAAGGCCACCTCAAACCCAAAAACCGTAAAGCTTTTGGGAACATTTTCCAGATAAATTCCCAGATTGGGAAATGCAATATCTCCTACATTCATGTTTCCTCTCATTCCGCCGCATAAGCGACATTTTAATTTTCAATCTTATGCCCCTTGCGCGCTTTACGCCTCCTATTGCCATGTATAACAGTTTTCTATCTGCGATATTGAAATCACCGGCAAAAAATCAAACATTAAAACGGAATAAAATCACATCCCCGTCTTTCACCACATAGTCCTTGCCCTCCATGCCTACCACACCCTTTTCCCTTGCGGCGGACAAAGAGCCATATTCCAACAAATCTTTATAACCCACTACCTCGGCTTTGATAAATCCCCTCTCAAAATCGGAATGAATCTTTCCGGCTGCCTGAGGCGCCTTGGTTCCCACCTTGATGGTCCACGCTCTGGTTTCATCCTCCCCTGCCGTCAAAAAGCTAATCAGTCCAAGGAGATGATAGCTTGCCCGGATTAATTTTTCAAGCCCCGATTCCTTGAGTCCCAAATCCTCCAAAAACATGGTTTTCTCGTCATCATCCAGCTCCGCAATCTCCTCCTCAATCTGAGCACAGATTACAAATACCTCACTGTCTTCCCCTTTCGCAAAATTCCGCACCTCTGCCACCATGGCATTGCCTGCGCCGTCATCCGCCAAATCATCCTCCGACACATTGGCCGCATAAATAACAGGTTTATAAGTCAGCAGATTATAGGTACGAAGAAGCTCCAACTCGTCCTCATCCTCTATTTCCAGATTCTTAGCGGGCTTTCCGCTCTCAAGATGAGCCTTAATGCGATTTAAGAGAGCTTCCTCTTTTGCCATAGTCTTGTCCATTCTGGCAGCCTTGCTCACTTTAGAAATCCTTCTCTCCAAAATCTCCAAATCGGAAAAAATCAGCTCCAGATTAATGGTTTCGATATCCCGCAGGGGATTCACACTTCCGTCCACATGAACCACATTGGCGTCCTCAAAGCATCTCACCACATGCACAATGGCATCTACTTCCCTGATGTTGGAAAGGAACTGATTGCCAAGCCCCTCCCCCTTGGAGGCGCCCTTCACAAGCCCTGCAATATCCACAAATTCAATCACTGCAGGAGTCACTTTCTTTGACTTGTACATATCTCCCAACAGCTTGATCCTCTCATCCGGCACTGCCACAATCCCCACATTGGGGTCAATGGTGCAGAAAGGATAGTTGGCAGACTCCGCTCCTGCCTTGGTAAGTGAATTGAATAATGTACTTTTTCCCACGTTGGGGAGTCCTACGATGCCTAGTTTCATTTTATTTTATATCTCCTTTGGGTTTTTGGCTTGAATCTGTTGGGATTCAAGCTGTTTGTAAAGGTTTTCGCTCTGTTGGGTCTTATGCTGATATGCAAGCATAAATTTGCTGGTATAAATTTGCATATTAAAAGAGCCTTCATGCTTGCTGCTTGGCAAGCTAGTCTAGTATAGCATATTCGGGGGTAAAAGTAAATTGGGGGATTTTTGCTTTTCTTTTTTTAACAAAAAATATAAAGTCATAAAATAAGTGGTAACTAGAAAATATCTCCTCATACATCATTTTTCAATCAGTATAAACGATATTGCCACATTGGTTTCGGAACAGTCTGTCTATGCAAGAGAAAATCTACTTGTATTAGGCGAGTCCCTCTATCTCATCTTTTTCAATAGTTCCATTGAACTTTCCTCTGCCAAGTCATTTGTCCCTAGTTTCCCACAGAACGCACGGGCTAAAATTGTCTTTTTCATGGTATCGATCTGACTAAGGACAGCTTCAGCGGCTTCTTTGGCTTGCTGCTCCTTATTAAGAAGAATAGCAAGTGTTTGAATACATTCTTCTTGTTCTGGAAGTGAAGGTACTTTGATTGGTAAATTTGAGTAGCCCTTCACATTAAAGTGCATCAGTGCCATACCACGCTTGTTCTCAGTCACCAAATTCTTTCCAAAAGGCGAGTTTGTATAAGCACTAAGAAATTGCGATGTAACCTGGTTTTGGTCAGGAACGGCAATTAAAATGTCAATGGCATTGTATCCGTCAAATTCTTCCGTAACAACGCAGGAAATGCCTGGATTGCCTGAACGAACAACTAAAACATCCCCTGTATGTACGATGCTTCGCTTATTTTGTTCCATGCCTACCGAATCTAAGTAAACCCAATCAAAATTATCTATATGCGATTCACGAACATTCGCTGAACGGAAAGCCGGGGTTCCTCTTTTTTCGTCAGTATAATATTGTGAAGGTTTTATAACAATACCAACCTTGACCTCCTTACAAATCTGTCCTACTGTTTGCTCCTTCCAACTATCTAAGCTGATTCTATTCTTTTTTCTCCACTTCTCAGTTAATTTCCCCGTAAACGCCTTATGCATAATTGCAGACTTCCGCAGTTCAAACCCATCTACCACGCCCTGTGCTTTTTCCTTCGCACCATCCAACTTGGCAAACAAGCTTTCAATGCGGGTAACAATGCGCTGCTGTTCGGAAAGGGGCGGAATAGATACTGGAAACTTTTGTAGGTTTCCTAATCTAATATACGGAATTGCAGTTCCAAACATTTTATCTATATTGTAATCAACCCATCTATATTGGAAATAGTAATAAAAATACTCTGTCAAAAACGGGGCTTTGATTTCAACCACATATGTTCTCTGATATGCCTCAAACTTGCCCTCATACATAGAAATATTGTTGATATTTCCGTTTCCTGCAAGCAAAATAGCTTTGCAATCAAAACTATAATTTTCACACCTAATTGGCTCAGAAGCACAAGTGAAAAAGAAATATTTTCCATTATCAATGCCATAATTTGCATCTCTTTTCCCTGTTTTTATAGCTGCAATATTTAATAATGCTACCCACAGCCAATTATCAGGAACCTTATACGGCTGCTCATCTGCTGGCAAAAGAAAACTGGCAGGAGCTTTTTTCTTCTTCACCATCACTCCACCTCCGACAGGGCTTTAAGCTCGTTTACCACACTCTGTAAAAGATCAACCGCCTCTTCCAACTGTGCAATGGCTTCCTCGCCACTTTCGATCGGGTCAGGTAAATTGGCATAGTCCACAATGGAATCATCACGAATCAGCCCTAAATCAAGATTGTTTCCCTTCCCAGCAATCTGCTCACGGGTGAACACACTCCACCGTTCGTCCTGTACAGCGTGTCGATCTACTGCCTTATATGCCGCCTCAAAGTCTTCAAAATGTTCTGTTTTCAGCGGATTGGTCTTTCCAAAAGCAGGCATATTAGTACGCAAATCGTAGAACCAGACTTCCTGCGTATTGCCCTTGTCCGTCTTGCCGCGGCTAAAAAACAACACGTTTGTCTTGACTCCCTGTGCGTAAAAAATGCCAGTAGGCAACCGCAGAACCGTATGCAGATTGCACTTGTCCATCAGATCAACCCGAATTTTCTCTCCATCACCATCTGCAAAGAGGACATTATCAGGCAGCACCACGGCGGCACGCGCCTTCCCATCTGCTTTCAGGCTACGGTAAATATGTTGCAAAAAGTTAAGTTGCTTGTTGCTGGTGGAAAATGTAAAATCATCACGGGTGGCACGTTCGCCACCCTTCTTAGTGCCAAAAGGTGGGTTGGTTAGGACGACATCATATCCCTTCATAGACTTACCTCTATTGGATAGAGTATCACCCAATATAATTTCCCCTTCTATGTCATGTAGCATAGCATTCATCAACGCCAGACGGTGGGTATCATGGACAAGTTCACAGCCCGTAAAAGCTTGTTCGCGTTCAAAAGCTGCTGTATCTGCATCAAGATTAAAGAAGGAGTCCGTCTGTTCTGACACATATTGATGCGCAGCGATCATGAACCCAAATGTACCACATGCCGGATCATTACAGCATTCACCAACTTGCGGTTTCACCAACCTTGTCATAACATCAATCAACACACGAGGTGTAAAATACTGTCCTGCGCCTGATTTCTTTTCACTGGCATTTTTCTCCAAAAGTCCCTCATACAAATTGCCAAGTCCCTCTTCACGAGCCGAGAACCAGTCCAGCCCATCTATCGTGGTGATGATTTTTTCAAGATTTTTTGGTTCGTCAATATTGGTGGCTGCACCCTGATAGATTTCCCGCACACGACCTATACAATTCTCGCCCAAGTGATTCAGCAACTCCTTATAAAACTTTTTCAGTTCAATACCACTTCTGGCAGTCAGCATATCCCAGCGGTAGGCTTCTGGTATTTGACCCTCCACACCTGTTTCCTTCGCCATTTTCAGGAACAAGATATAGGTCAATTCTGTTACATACTGGTGGTAGGTGATACCGTCATCGCGGAGAACATTGCACAAATTCCAAAGCTTGGAAACAATTTCTTGGGTAGTCATTGCAAACCTCCGTTAATCCATCCAAGTTCAGAAGCAATTTTTAATACAATAGCATCTTGTACCTGTGGAATATTTTCAACCGTTATCTTTTTCTTATTTTCACAAATATTATGAATTGCATCTAATATTTTTTCCTTTGCTTCTTCCTGTTCAGGCGGAAGGGAATGAATACGATTTGCCTGATTGGTAAGCGCCTGATTTATCATTGCAGAAAATGCGTTTTTAACTAGTTCATAAAAATTCATACTATTTTTCCTCCATCATCATACAGATACTCATTAAGTTCCAGCACAATATTTTCTAATTGATTTTCAAAGATCTTATTCATCTTTTGAAAGCCACCTTGTGCCTTAAATCTTCCGTCCTCATCAAACACAGTCACATTCAGGACAGATTCTTCCATCAAATATTTCTCCATTCTGGCAATCCAATTTAATTCCTGTTTGGAAAAATTATGAACCTTTTTCAGCTTGTCCACCGCCCGTCTGATTCTGGCCTCATGAGAAATCAGAGTAGAGCCTATCGCATAACGACGTATCAAGCTGATCATATCAGCAGCAATTTCCTCATTGGTCATCTGGAAAATAGCAGTATTAAGCTGCTGGGTGGTAAAGCCCTCCCGATCCAACATTAACCGCAGAGAGCGCAAACTTTCCCTAGTAAGCTCTTTTGGACGGGTACAGACAATATTTAAAGCAGCAATCTCGTTCAGATTGGTTTTGACATATGTAGCAAAAGCATCCAGATAATCTTCTGGCTTACTGCTTGCACCATAGCCTCTGCTATGCTCCAGAAGTTCATCTTCCTCTTCAGAAATCACCACAGGATTACCACTACTTGTCTTTGTCTGCTGTAACATTCTGAACATTTCCGTATAAGCAAGCAAACGGTTCTTGGCATCCTCCGGCTTACGTGCTTGAATATCAACAATAAACTGGGTAGGATCCTGCCCATCAGTCAAACTGATGAAATGTTCCATAGTTTTGTCATCCATGTTGCGCTTTTTCCTTTGCAACTTAGCAACAATCTGATTAATTTGATACTGTACCTGTTTCTCATTGTCTATTATTTCCAACCCATCCAATAGTTGCATGAAAGTGGCAGAAGGATTTACCACAACTGGCTTCATCGTGTTTACCTCTTCCAAAGAATCATACACACCTACCGGATCATAAATCTCAAAATGGGTCTTATGAATCTCAGGACACAACCTGGTAGCTCGTCCCAGCATCTGCTCAAAGAGGATTCGGGATTTAACGCGGCGCATGAACACCAGCGTAGTAATTTCAGGAATGTCAATGCCCGTAGTCAGCAGATCGACCGTAACAGCAATGCTAGGAAATCGTTCATTCTTAAAGCGATTGATAGCTTCCTTTACCTTCTTCTGGTTGCCACCACCAATAGAACCCGTGATTTTCTTAACTGCCTCATTGTCCACACCTGTTTTTGTATAAATATCTTTAAGAATTTTTACAATCAAATCAGCATGATCATCATTGACGGCATAAATCAATGTCTTACCTTGCTCAGGACTTTCAGGATCTATATCACGGGCAATTTCATTAAGAACCGTCCGATTAAACGACTCCGTTATAACTTGACGATTAAAGGCATCCACATCAAAATCCAATTCATCTTCCAACAGCTCAGAATTTGTGATTTCACCAGTCACAGGGTCATATAACATAACAGTATCACCCTTTTTGTAGTGAATTCCCTTTGTACTCAGTTCAGTGGAAAGTTTGTGCGGAGCATCATGATCCACCAGATACCCTTCAATTACTGCTTCACGGTATGTATATTTGAACACAGGCTGCCCAAAAATTTCCGTAGTTTGTAGGGCTGGTGTTGCAGTCAGTGCAATTTTTACAGCATCAAAGTATTCCACTACACTGCGGTATTTGCTCTGGTAATCTATCTGGTCACGATAGAGAATCTCATCCTCGCCCATTTCCTTATCCAGAATGTAGCCTCTGTGCGCCTCATCGATAATAATCAAATCAAAATCGGAAACTGAGGGCATGGTGTTTCCGTCATTGTATAGAATCCGTTTTACCATGCTCTGAACTGTGGCAACCTGAACACGCGTTTCGCGGTCTATATCCTTACCTTCCAGACCTTTGATGTTGTAGATATCATCAAGAGTCATCAAATCCTCCAGCTTAACCTCTTTGAACACATCTAATGCTTGATCACCCAGTGCAGCCCTATCCACAAGAAAGAGTATTCTACGAAAACGTCCCGTTTTCAAAAAACGATAAATCATGCCTAAAATGGTTCGGGTCTTACCTGTACCTGTGGCCATGGCG
This sequence comes from Lachnoclostridium sp., assembly GCA_023665475.1. Lineage (GTDB taxonomy): Bacteria > Bacillota > Clostridia > Lachnospirales > Lachnospiraceae > Acetatifactor. Next base: position 3,893 of record JAMPEB010000006.1, on the reverse strand, counting down.
AGTAGAACATTTGTTTGTCCGTTAATAATCGCTTTCTCGGCTTCCTCTATCGCTTTAATCTGATATGCCCGAAGATTGAGACCGTCCTTGTCCTGCAACAGGTCATACGACATGTTCTGCAACTCCTGATTCCGTGTGAAAATATCCCTTTCAAGCAACTCCAATATACCCTCCGGGCTCATCCAACCCCTTAAAGCTTTTGGACTATTATCAGGTTGTCGCAAATCCAGAAACCATATACCGCTCTTGGTATCGTACTGCTCTAAATAGGATCTGCCATTGGTGGCAAAGGTAAACGGCACTTTGTAGCTACCCCATACGCCCATTTGATAAGCTTTGTCAGCGTTACGGATATTTCGTGAATAGTCCTTGCACTGATAATCAATGACAGAAGGAATATCCTTATGGCTTGCCTTTGCCTCTATCGTAGCTACCATCTGTGTATCAACGAACAGAGCATAATCAACATACCCTCCATTACCAACAGTAGAATCAGTGGGCCATTCCGCAATCGCAATATTACGCCCCTTCGCAGGACGGGTCCCCTTGGAATAACGCAACAACTCCGTATCAGCCTCCCAGCCAACTTTGCAAAGTTGTTGATCAATCAAATAGCGTGTTTCTGCCTCGGATTTTATTCTCTGACTTGCCGCCTTACCAGAACGATTCTTTCTAATCTCCTTTTCCACGCTGGGAGCTTCTGTCGCTGTCTTTTCCGCTTCTCTGATCAACTGTTCTTCCTTGACCTGTTCGCCCTGCTTATCGCTGCTGACGGACTCATGTATTTCGGATGGCATGACAAAAGGCTGATTCTGATAGTTCCAATCACCATAGGTCTGCATAAACCACTCACATAAACCATATGCCATTTGAAGTAAAGCCTTCCCATCGGTCACGGAAGCATAGTTCTCATGTACTGCCTTGTTGCGGCTGATACGCAAGGCATGAAGAACATCTTTCAAATCGCGTGAAATCATCCCATCACGGAACAAACCATTGATTCTATTTGCCGCTGTATTATCACTAGGCAGGGGAATTCTATCATAGGTAAAGCACAAATTAACAATCGTCTCCCCAATCATTCCCAACTTCATCAGACAGGAATTAGAATCACTGTATAAATATTTTTCTGCCAGCTCTCCGAAGTTTGCCAGCACAGGGAAATGACTATTTAAGAATGCAAAGTTTGATTTCATATTATTGTCTCCTTGCTGATCATTTATGAGAAAATTTATAACCTCTTCACAATATATCTGATACCGTCATACCCTTGCAGTTCCCTTTCTGCTGCCAAAATCTACAAGAGAAAACAAATAAAAATGCTGAATCCCTTTACAATCATTATATCAAAAAATACTTGAAAAGTCAGTATTTATCAATAATTTCATTTTATCAGCAGACACTATTATATCTCTCGTCACTTCTTGATATACTTTTGCAGAAATAATCTGCATCTCTGTACCTACTCCACCGGAATGGTCATCGACCTTTTTAGTATATATCGGGTCTAATAGCATTAAAACATCTGTCACACATAGAGCATTAACACACTGTTCCATAAATTCATATATTTATGTAAAAATTTTACTTAAAAAATTATCCACATCCAGTAAAGTAATCTCTTCTTCTTCGCATATACTCTTAGCAATTGCAAAATCTTTACATTTTTTATCCATAACAATTATTCTATTTTCATGAAGTGCAATCGAAAATATAAAAGGTAATGCTATTGGTATATTTCTTATAAAATTCCCCGACTTTGAAACAAATTCAAATCTTCCCTTATCAACAAGTTCTCCTAAAATAAGTGATTCCCCTTGAGTGATGCTTCTAAACATTTTCGCATTTTCTTCAATCCACTGAAATGAAAATTCTTCTTCCAGTAAACTTTCTAATCTTTTTTTCGTTTCCTTATCGCTTATAATTTCTCCAGTCTTACACTTCCGACAAAACAAGTCAAAAATATTACGAATCGTTTTTCGTGGAAATGTTTCAAGCATATAATAAATAGCACTTTCATCAAGTATATACTTCATGCAAATGCACCTCCCATCATTTTAGAGGCAAATCCTGCCCCGCTTCCCCCGCAATTTCTCCAAACCGCTCTACAAATTTTGAAAAAACACTTTCCTCTTCTCCGATTTTAACAGCCCCCATCTTTTCAAATACATGCTGGCTATGTAAATTAACAGAAGAAATGCGAATCAGAAAATAATTGACTTCCTTTTCTTCGCATACTCTTTTTGCAAATAGCCGAACTGCCTTTGATGCTATCCCTTTATTTCTCTTATTTTCTAATAAATCAATGCCGATTTCCGGTGTATCACTATCTGGATGCTGCAATTCTATACTTCCACAATACTCTCCACCCGCTGTAAACAAAGAAAAAATATTTTCTGCATGATTTAATGTCTGCTCCCACATCATATCTTTTGACAGCGGATTCAAATATAGTGATGTTTCTCCATTTAACTGTCTATGCAGTTCTACATAATCTTTCCTATCCTCATCAGATATCATACATATTATAAATTCACCGTCTGCAGCAAAAATTTCTCGTTTTATCACTCATGTCACCCTCTTTACCAGTAGCTCCAGAGGCATTCCAAACAAGTGATATATTTTATTCATGTACTTATCATTGTGTAGGAATACCTAATTTTATCCCGCCCGCACTAACTAATATATACCCATTTGTCAATTCAAAAAAGATTCCATTATCTTTAATTTTAACCTCATATATATAAGATGTTGCAATTGAATCCATTTCAATTTCCAAATTTGATACTAATTCAAATGTAAAATCCCATACATGTGCACCTTGATTATCAATATTATTTTTATCTTCTTCAATAGTAATTAAGTTAGCTGATTCATTAAATTGAATATTGCCTAATCTGTAATCATGAAAATAATCCATAGACTTTAAATACTTATCTATATCATAAATATCGCATAAGATTTTTTCTCTTTCAGTCCACATAGTTTACTCCATTCAATAGTAATTTATTGACTTCATTATATACTATTTTATATTATTTTACATATATCAAGCCAATTAAGCAATACTGCCCTTGACCTATTATTTTCAAGCGTCTTTCTGACATAAAAAGCGCTTTCTTTGTATTCTCTTACATTTGTCAATAATATATCTGTGATGTTCCCAAGGAATAGAACACAATTCATCCACAAGTTGTGGACTATTTCACCATTATCTAATTGTGGCACAAATTGTGGCATATATAAAATTTATTGGCGAAAAGCTCCTTTATTCCAACACTTTTTATTATACCTTCTCTTCTATCATCTGATCAATAATCTCCTTTACATCCACATAAAAATCAGTGTTTCTTCCTACCAAGCTGTTATATGCAGTTATCACCAGCCAAAATACAAGAATCGACATTGCAACAATCATTACCAAAAATAACGCTATGCTATTTACTACCTCTGTAATATAGTGAGTGATTAACGCACCAAACATCGCTGATATATACGCTATCACAACATTCCTACAATACTCGTCAAGCTGCTTAGCTTCTCTTAAAAACAGATTTAATGCCCTGCTGAACTCTAACAGACTTTCCTTCGTATACACTTCATATCTATTGACAATATAGGACTTCCATGATTGGTAGCTGCCAAATCTTGTTTCATCTGTAAGTAATTTCTTTTGCTTTTTACTCAGTTTTTCTCTGCATAAATAAGAATAAATAATTCGTTCTTTTTTTTATATCAAAAAGAAAAGTTTCTCGAAAATACCTTTTTATCTCTCGTTTATTCATATATATTCCTTTACAAACACCCTTTTCTTTATCCATAGTTGCCTGTTATCAATTCTCGCCACAAAAACAATCTTCATCTCACTTTTTAATATCATTTTAAATAGCCAA
>JAMPEB010000005.1 GCA_023665475.1 Lachnoclostridium sp. | reverse complement strand
CGTGCATGAAATCTTGCTATTTTAGTGCGAAAAGTTTTTATTCTTCAGAGCTGTAGTCCTTATATTTGAAATAATCAAAATCCGCCGCTTTCCTGCTGCCGCAGCCGCCGTTGTTGGCATAAATGCCCACCAGGGTTCCCGTATGACGCTTGGGGTCATCGGGCACACCCTCATCGCACAGGTAAATACAGTTCTTTAACGCTCCTATAGGCATCCACTCCTCGCCGTCATAACTGTAATAAAAAATTCTGTCCAGCTTATCCACTTCCACTTTTAAATGCACCGGGACTTCCTTTATATCCGCTATTTCCGCCACCAGCTCCTCGCCGTGGTTCCTGTTGATCACAAGCTGTATTTTCCTGCCTCCCTCATAACACAGCGCGCATCTTGCATAAGTGGCTGTGCTGTAATAACAGGTCAGTCCCGCCTGCTCCCCGTCCTTGTCAGGATAAAATTCCACCTTGGTCCAAGCCTTGTAGGAAAGCTCCTGCTCCCTGCGAAGCAGGGTATTCTTGGCACGAATCTCGTTCAACTGACCGTCCCTGGTCCAGATGCGGAAATATCCGGGACGCTCCGTCAAAGACCAAGATCCGTTATCGGGATTCCGTACAAATTCCCATTCTAAATTCAGCTTACCGTCATCAAAATCATCCGAGAGATTCCGCTCGTAAACGCATTCCGGCAAATCCGGCGCCGTCTGGGTCAGGCTGGGACCCTTCCCTTCATTTACGGTAAACCAGCCGTCCTCGGTCCACTGAACCGGGTCTAAGGCAGACTCCCTGCCCACCGTGGTATATTTTCCCTGATTGGGCCTGCCGCAGAGATAATAGCACCACCACTGTCCGTTCTGGTCCTGTACCAGCTTCCCATGCCCCGTCCTCTGAATAGGCGCATCGGGGTCCGTCTGGCGCATCACCGGATTGTAGGGAGAATTTTCATAAACGCCATAAAGCTCCCTGCTCCTGCCCACATTGATTCTATGACCGTAGCCGGTACCGCCCTCCGCAAGAATCGCGTAATAATAGCCATCCTTTTTCATGAGATGGGGACCCTCCGGACATCTTTCGCCCGTGCCTTCCCATGCCGTCTTTACAGGTCCCGCCAAAGAAAGCCCGTCCGGACTTAAAGGAACCGTCCTCGCCGCCTTGGCAATCACCATGTATTTGCTTCCGTCATCATCCACAAACAGCGAAGGGTCAATATCGTCCACTTCCAGACATACGGGTTTGCTGTATGGTCCTTCCGGCTTGTCGGACACCATCACAAGCTGCCTGCGCATCACATTGTTATCTCTCTTGCCGTCGGCGTTAAGGCGCAATGTCGCATAAATATAAAACTTTCCGTCCACATACTCGATATCCGGCGCCCAGATGCCGTGGGAGTCTTTTGTCTCACTCAAATCCAGCCACTCCGGATTCGTAACGGCATGCCCGATAATATGCCAATGCACCATATCCCGGGAATGGGAAATGGGAATTGCCGGAAAATACTGAAAGCTGGAATTGACCATGTAATAATCATCCCCCACCCGGATAACGGACGGGTCCGGGAAAAATCCCCTCTGCACCGGATTGTGATAAACTCTCTGCTCTGCCATAAAGCTTCTCCTTTCTTCTCCTTTCTTCTCCTGCCCTTCTCTAGTGGCCCCAAACCTGAAAAGTAGCTGATATGATTTTTTCCGCATCTTCTACGGATATATCTGCCGCTTCCGCCATTTCCTGAATGCTTGCGCCGCCCTTTGTCTGCATACGGACCACCGTATCCACTGCCTTCTTTGTGTACTCCTCCAAACCAAACTCTTCTCTGAGCGATGACATAGTTTCTTTTTCCTCCCTTTTCTATTTTTAGGCTTATTCGTCAAAATGAACCAATACATAACCGTCCTGCAGCGAGATAGAGCCTTCCGCCGGCCACCCCGGCATGGAATCCCCGATTTCCCGCGCCTGCTCCAAAATTTCCTTGTCGGAAACCGTGGAAAACTCATTCCCATGCATCTTAAGAAATGCAATCATCTCGCGATTCGTCCCGTCAAAGGCGTCAAAAGCCCATTGGATAAAAGGATACTGCGCCTCTCCGATAAAACAATAACCCTGAGGCTGGAAATACTTTTCCTTCAAATGTTCATCCACCAAATCCGTAATCCCTGCAATCATGCGGTACTGCCATGAACCGTACCCCACATAATAATCGGAAACAAATTCATAGGGTACGCTGTCATGCCCGGTAAATACCACCGGCAAATCGGTTCCGTAGGTCTTCTCCACCTCATATGCCACTTTGCTTAAGACCCCTCTGGTATATTCATATTTCTGATAATCCCTGTAAAAGTTTCTGTTCATCATGGCTGCCTGATTCCAAAGCAGCACAATCCCCAAAAAGGAAACCGCATACCTTAAGTAAGGAACGCTCTTTTTCTTCTGTTCAAACGCCCTGTAAATCACCAGCACGCCCGCCGCCGCAAAAAAGGGCAGATACTGGCAGGCGCGGTATAAGGTTATCTCAGCCGTGGCTACCGTCAGAAGAAACGGGGTTATCAGCATGCCCGCGAACAAAACCGGATACCACAAATTTTTCTTTCGCACCGCCATGACTACAGCATAAATTCCCATGCAGATACAGGCAGTCTCATAGACCGTAACCGGCAGATACACCAAAGCATTGACATGGTACACCACCCAGAACCTCTTCACCAGCATAAAGAAATCAAGCAGTCCTTCTTTTCCCCGAAATAAGGTAAACATCTCCGTCAGGCTTCTCTGGGGCAGAATGCCTACCGCATCCTGCAGCCCAAACAGCACAGTCATAAGCGGGATGGTAATGCTGCGTAAAATAACGCATCCCGCGCTCAAAAGAGCTCCTGTTCCCAGATTTTTTGCCAGATGGGAAAAAGTCAGTCTGTCCTTTCCGACTGCTCCCCGAAGAAATACTATGAGCAAAATCCCCAAAATATACAAGATAATCAACGATTCGTAGCACCCCGAGGCAATCCAGACAAACACCATGCTGCCCAGATACGCCGACAGCTTCCCGCGCCCTGTCCTCTCCATTCCTTCCATAAAAGAAAGAAGCGCCAGCGCCGTCAAAACATAGCCCAGATCAACACCGTCATGATAATAATAAATATACACCTCACTGAGGATGGGATTGGACAGAAATGCACAGGCAAACAGGGTATAACCCCAAATTCCCGTCCCCTGCCCGAAAATCCTTCTCATCAGAACCGCAAACAGCGTAACTCCCAGCATCAGAAGAAGCACTCCCACCAGTTCCGACATAAAAGGGGTAAAATCCGACAGATGAAACAGTTTATTCACCAGAAAAACCGTCCATCTCCCCATCACGACTTCCAATCCTTCTTCCAAATACAAGCTTACCGCCGTATCGTCAATCCCGATACTATAGTGGGTAACGGCAAATCCATAACTGCATGCTGCGGTCAGACACAGCATTCCCACATATATCTTCTGACGCCAAAACCAACCGATTTCCTGTAATAAACGCTTCACTCCGATAAATACCTCTCTGTCTTAAAACACTACAAATTTACCAAAACATAACCGTTCTGCAGGGAAATAGAGCCTTCCTGCGGCCAGCGGGGCATAGTCTCCCCGATTTCTCTGGCTCTCTCTATTTCTTCTTTATCCGTAATGGTGGCAAAGGAATATCCGTGCATTTCCAGAAAACGCATCAACTCACGGTTTGTGCCGTCAAAAGCGTCGAATCCCCAGCGTATCATGGGCAGATTCTTCTCCCCGATAAAGCAATATCCCTGAGGTTCAAAATATTTTTCCTTCAAATGCTCATCCACCAAATCCGTAATTCCCGCAATCATACGATATTGCCAGGAATCATAACCCACATAATAATACTTTGTAAATTCATAAGGCAGTTCATACTCTCCCACCAGCACAACAGGTATTTCCCTGCCATATTGCTTTTCCACATCATAAGCAATTCCCGTAAGCGTCTCTTTTGCCAGTTCATACTCCCTATAATCCATATAGAAATCCCGATTCATCATGAACGCCTGATTGTATATCAGAATTACTCCCCCGAAAACCACTGCATATCTCCAATATCCGCTATATTTCCACTGCCCGAATGCCTGATAAAGCAGCAGCGCTCCCAGTGCGGCAAAAAAGGGTAAATATTGGCAGGAACGATAAAAGGTTACATGGGTTTCTATGATTGTCAGCAAAAAGGGAGTAACCAACATTCCCGCAAACAGGACCGGATACCATATATTTTTCTTCCGCACAGCCGCAAAAACCGCATAACCCCCCACACAGGCACAGGCAAGCTCGTATACCGTAATCGGCAGATAAACCAGCGCATTGACATGATATACCAGCCAAAATCTCTTTATCAGCATAAAAAATTCCGATAACCCTTCTCTTCCCCGAAACAATTCCGACATCTCGAAGAGACTCCTGCGGGCTGACACACTCTCCATGTTCTGCAATTGAAAAATAATCGTCACCACTTCAAGGGTAACATTACGCAAAAGGATACTGCCTACGCTCAGCAGCGCCCCGATTCCAAGATGCTTCGCCACATGGAGAAAAGTCAGCTTTTCCTTTCCCGTCATTCCCCTGAGAAACAAAATGACTAAAATTCCCAAAACATACAAAATCAGGAAAGATTCGTAGCATCCTACCGCAGCCCATATAAGCAGCATACTTCCCAGATAACTCCACAGCTTTCTGCGCCCCTTTTTCTGTTCCATCCCATCCATAAAGAACATCAGGGCAAGCGCAGTCAAAATATAACCCAAATCCACACCGGTATGGTAATAATATACATATATCTTACCTATCATGGGATTGGACAAAAACATGCAGGCAAAAAGAATATAGCCCCAAATTCCTACCTTCTCGCCAAAAATCCTTTTCAAGAGGACGGCAAATAAAGTAACGCCCAGCATCAAAAGAAGAACCCCTGCCAACTCCATCATAAAGGGCGTAAAATCCGACATGTGAAACAGCTTGTTTATCAAAAATATGGTCCATCTTCCCCTGACTACGGTCAATCCATCCTCCAGATACAACCCTACGGCAGTATCATCAATACCGATGCTGTAACCGGTGACTGCAAATCCGTAACTGCACAGAGCGGTCAGACACAGCATTCCCACATATATTTTCTGATGTAAAAACCAACCGATTTCCTGTGATAGGCGTTTCATGCAAATGATATCCTCTCAAGTATATTTAAAAACTATTGTACCATATTTCCCCCATTTCAACAATCATAAAAAAACAGCCGGAAAACCCTTGGGGTTTCCCGGCTGTTTTATGCCTGTTTCTTTCTGTCAACCTTGTATTTTTAAGCTTTTCAGGTCCTGAAGCTTACATCATGCCGCCCATTCCGCCGCCTGCGGGCATTGCCGGAACATCTTCCTTGATGTTGGCAACAACGCTCTCTGTGGTAAGCAGGGTGCTTGCCACGCTGGTAGCATTCTGCAGGGCGCTTCTGGTAACTTTCGCAGGGTCAAGGATGCCTGCTTCTACCATGTTCACATACTCTTCCTTCAATGCATCAAATCCAACGCCAACCTCGGACTCTTTTACCTTGTTGATGATAACGCTTCCTTCCAAGCCTGCGTTTGCCGCAATATGGTACAGGGGGGATTCCAAAGCCTTCAGCACAATATTTGCGCCGGTCCTCTCGTCGCCTTCCAGACTCTCCGCCATCTTTGCAACCTTCTTTGCCGCATGGATATAGGCGGAACCGCCGCCGCAGATAATGCCTTCTTCCACTGCCGCTCTGGTTGCCGCAAGCGCATCCTCCATACGAAGCTTTGCTTCCTTCATCTCGGTCTCAGTAGCAGCGCCTACGCGGATAACTGCCACGCCGCCTGCAAGCTTCGCAAGTCTCTCCTGCAGCTTCTCCCTGTCAAAATCGGAAGTGGTCTCCTCAATCTGCTTCTTAATCTGGGCAATTCTTGCCTCAATGGCATCCTTTTCACCCTCGCCGTCAACGATAACGGTATTTTCCTTCTGTACCTTAACTGACTTTGCACGGCCAAGCTGGTCTAACATGGTATCCTTTAACTCATATCCAAGCTCGGAGCTGATTACGGTGCCACCTGTCAAAATCGCGATATCCTGCAGCATCTCTTTTCTTCTGTCACCATAACCGGGAGCCTTTACCGCAACCACATTAAAGGTGCCGCGGAGTTTATTTACGATAAGGGTGGTCAAAGCCTCGCCCTCCACATCCTCTGCAATAATAAGAAGCTTTGCGCCGGACTGTACTACCTGCTCCAGCAAAGGCAGGATTTCCTGAATGTTGGAAAGCTTTTTGTCGGTAATCAGAATATAAGGATTCTCAAGAGTTGCCTCCATCTTATCCATATCGGTTGCCATATAAGCAGAGATATAGCCTCTGTCAAACTGCATACCTTCCACCAAATCCAGCTCTGTCTGCATGGTCTTGGACTCTTCAATGGTGATAACGCCGTCATTGCTCACCTTTTCCATAGCGTCCGCAACCAACTGTCCCACTTCCTCGTCTCCCGCGGAAATAGCGGCAACTCTGGCAATGTGGTTCTTGCCGTTTACCTTCTGGCTCATATCGGCGATTGCTTCCACTGCACAGTCGGTAGCCTTCTTCATGCCTTTTCTCAAAATAATGGGATTTGCGCCTGCTGCCAGATTCTTCATTCCTTCGTTTACCATTGCCTGTGCCAGAACGGTTGCCGTGGTAGTACCGTCTCCGGCCACATCATTGGTCTTGGTAGCAACTTCCTTTACAAGCTGTGCCCCCATATTTTCAAAAGCATCCTCAAACTCAATCTCCTTTGCGATGGTCACGCCGTCGTTGGTAATGAGGGGAGCGCCATAGGATTTATCCAATACTACATTTCTTCCCTTAGGTCCCAATGTCACCCTGACGGTATCCGCCAATTGATTTACGCCTGACTCTAATGCTGCACGCGCCTCCGCGCCATACTTAATTTCCTTAGCCATGATATTCAATCTCCTTTTTTATTCTGCTTTTTAATTTTGAGTCCTTCCAAACCTTAGAAATTCTTAGGTCTGAGCCGGTCTTTTCAACCTTTGGGGAGAATCGCTTGCGATTCTCCGAACAACTTAGAAATTCTTAGGTTTGGTCTTTTCAAACCTTAGAATTTCTTAGTTGTTTACTATTGCCAAGATGTCACTCTGTCTTACAATAATATATTCTTCCTCTTCCAGCTTTACTTCCGTGCCTGCGTACTTAGAGAAAATAACTTTATCTCCTGCCTTGACTTCCATCTTGATTTCCTTGCCGTCAACCACTCCGCCGGGGCCTACTGCGATTACCTCCGCCTGCTGGGGTTTCTCTTTGCTCTGTCCGGGCAAAACAATACCGGATTTGGTTGTGTCTTCCGCCACCATCTGTTTCAATACCACTCTGTCGCCTAAAGGTACTAATTTCATAAATCATGCCTCCTTAATCATCACTTTGCTGTTTGTTAGCACTCTTTGTATTCGAGTGCTAATCACTAAAACATATATTAGTTTTATATGTAAAACTTGGCAAACGCATTCACGCGTTATTATATTTTATTTTCTCCTATTTTCTCTTATTTACTCTCTTTTTCTCCCGTTTTCTTACTTCACCATCAAAAAGCAGATTTTATATTTCCTTTATAATTGACCATGTTTTTCCGCAGCCTGCAATTTTATTTTTCACACGAATCATCCATTCCGCCGCATTTCGGTTAACGGCACAAATAATAAGGAAAAGCGCCTCCCTTCACGCCAAGACCGCTGCGGGTACAGCCTGTCATCTGCACCTACAGCGGTCCCTCCTGTTTTTTCTTAATTTAAGTCAAGTTCCCCTCTCAGGACAAATGTTTTCCGGCACGCGGCATTGCAGCATACAATGCGCATACCGCTGCGGCTGCTGCAAACAACAGCGCTCCCGCCCCTGCAAAGGGAACCTCGTCGCCCGTCTTGGGGGAACGAACCGCATCTTTTACGGCAGGAGCCGCTGCGGACGCCTGCGCCGCCGATGTGTCATCATCGTCCTCGTCCTCATTTTCGCCTGCATCCTCTACGGGAATGTCTTTGTAGATAATCGTATAAGTCGAGAAACCGTCGGATTCAAATTCATACATACCGGTTCCTGCATTCAATGTTACCGCAAGGCGGGATGCAACTCCGTTGTGGATTCTCACTATCTCATAGCTTCTGTTTACCCCTGCGCTCTTGTTGAGCAATGCTTCCGGCATTTCAAACGACAGTGTGATTTTTGCATTCAAATCGGTTACCCTTCTGGAAGATGTGCCGATCTGCAGGGACACTTCAATGTTCATGTGCTTGCCGATACTGTAATCTCCCGCATCTGCGGCGACCTCTGCAATCTTCTCCAGCTCTGCGGCATCCGGCGCGCTCACCTCTTCCACCGATACGGAAACCACGGGCACCTCTCCTTTCGCTGCCTCCGCCTTTTCCTCATCCGTCATGTCAATCTTCTGTACAAGTTCCTCCACATTGTCATTCACCTTGGTCTTGGGCACATCGCCGGTTGACAATGTCGGCACTTGAGGCAGTTGTGTCCTAAGCACCTCGCCGCTTTCCAGATTTGCATTCATTCTCCCGTGGGCGTCATCCTTAGCCCAGTTATACAGCCCGAAGGTATCCTTATCGGACTCTGCCATCTTTTGGTACGCCTCGGTATAAACGCCGAATTTTTCTACAAAAAGCGGTTCGGCTGCCAGAGCCTCGGAACGCAGTTTCATCGCTTTCTTGTATAACTGCATAATTTCTTCCTTATCCGCTCCTTCGCTCACAGCCTTATTGTACTGGTCAATCACTCCGTCATGATCCCTCTCGTCTCCCAAATGCAGCCCGAGATAGACTCCCGCCGGACCGACAAAAGCTCTCACGGGACCATAGGCGTCGCACCATGCGGCGAAATAATCCACCAGCTCCTGACCTACACAGTTTTCCTCCAGATATACATAATCCTGCTGTATTTCTTCCCAAACCTCATTGATGCTCTTGCTCTCCGGATTGGATTCGTCTTTCTCGGCGCGCACATCCGCAGGACAGCTTTCATAAGCGGCTTTCACCGCCTCATAGGCGTCTATTGCGGCATTGTACGCCGTAACGGCAGCGGCGCCCTTCTCTTTTATCGGCTCCACATTTAGATAAGCCTTGTCTGAATCCACTGCCTTAAAGTCAAACACATCCTTTCTCGCTTCCTCCTCAAATGCCTGCAGGGGTCCTTTTTCTCCCTTTTCTTCATCGCCCCAGAATCCATACAGCGCTCCTTTGGAGGTCTCGTTTCCCCAATAGCCTTCCACCGCAGTCCAGAACGCCGCTCCCGCATCCGCCTGCTCTGCCGTTTCAGCCTGCGCCTCCGCGGATTCCGCCGCGGCTGTGGACAGCGCCGGAGCAAAGCCCGACACCACGGCAAATGCCAATACTGCCGCCAACAGTTTACCTACCATTCTTTTTTTCATACTTCCTCTCTTTCCGCCGCGCAAGCGGCATTTTAATCAGTGGGAACTTTGGGACGCGCAGCGTCACAAATTCCGAGATTGAAAATTTTTAATTTTCAATCTTTTTCCTTTCTTTGTTATGTTTTCCTGTTTTCCGACAAAAAAATAAGGATATCATTTTGAGTATGATATCCAAACACATTTTACCCCCCCGAAAGGTTTTGTCAATATTTAATTATTACGGCAGCCCATTCGCAGGCTGCCGCACTTTTCTTAATTGCCGAAAGGACCCGCGGAACCGATTTTCACCATGGTTCCCTTGATGTCCTGTTCATAAACCCTGTTGCGTATTGTGGGCACCGCTCCCAGCAGCAGGAATACATAAATCATAATCAGATTGAAGACATAAGACGACATGAGATCTTCTCTGAAAACATCAAAAACCATCGTGGGCACCATCCGGTAACAGTCAAATAGATTGAACCCCCAATTTCCCAACCCGGCTTGCGTAAGAAGCTTAATCGCCCACTCCAACTGGTTGCCGAAATAGGTCATGACCATCATAATCACAAAACCGATGACCACTCCCTTTTTCGTCAGCTTGCCTCCCAGCTTCTCATAGCCCTTCAACACGCCGATTGCCATCACTACGCCGGAAATGGACGCCACATATCCGAGCGAGCCCAACAGCACAATGCAGAGCACACCCAGAAGGGAGCCGAGCAGCGCTCCCACAACGCCGCCGATGACATTTTCCTTTTTCTGCTGTTCCTGCTGCGCCAGTACCGTCAAATTACCGCGCATTCCCGTCTCGCATTCCTCACACACCTGAAAATAGGAATTTACCAGACGATAACCGGAAACCTCTCCCGGCCTTCCGCAGGAGGCGCAGCAGGATACAAACCCTTTTTGACGCAGGAAACCTGTGAAAGCGCCCAGCGCCTCCCCCAGACATTCTTTCAGTTTCTCGGCGTTCGCCTGATTTTTCATATAAGCAATCACGCTGTTGTTCTTCTGTTCACACCTTGCAATGGGCTTGACCGACTTGGCGAATGTTTTCAACTCCGCCGCGCTCAGCCCTCCGCCGTATTCGTTTCTTGCCGAAACATAAATACACAGCATATAGGGATAGGAACTGTTCGGCGCATAAACCATAACCTGATATTCATTCTTTAATCCGTACAGTACATCGTTGGCGGCATCATAAGACAACCCCACAGCCATCGCCAACATAGCATATTTCTCCGAATATTTGTTCATTTCAAACTTGTCCTTTGCATACAATCAATGAGAAGAACGCTGTTCTTGCGTTCTTCAGTGTGAAACTTAGATTTTTCATGCGCTCCAGCGCTATGGGCAGCGTACTTTGCTGTCTTAGAAAATCTTTTCACACTTAGCACTTAATTTCCAGATATCCCAACAGTTTGCTTGTGTCATACTCTTCCAGCACACCCAGATTGGAATCATAGAACTTGCCGTCATAGTGTACCAGATAGTGGCAGAAACGCCCCATCTTTTCCATTAAAATCGCGCATTTGGGAAGTACGGTGTCCCGTCCCTCGGTGTACACGATAATATCCGTATGGTCAATTCCGTAATAGTTTAATGCGGAAATCACACGCCCCATGGTTGCCTGCCACTCCCTGCAGTCCATAACGCTGATCACTTCGGCAATGGTCACGCCTGCCAGCATAGCCACACAGGACTGTCCGCAAAGTCCGTCCTCGGGCTGAATGATAACATCAATACCGTCAATCTTACGAATAGGATTTTCAAAACTGTAAGGGCTGTTCTGATCCATGCGAATCAGGGAACCGTTTACATGCAGCAGAATCTTGTGGGGAACACCCAGCTCTACATTGACTTTGGATTCATCCGCTATATGAATCTCGTAATTGCCCTTCTCCTTGGGATGCAGTTCGCAGTCGATAATCTTATTGTCAAGCACTACATCGCCGATGATGACTTCTCTCTGCTTACACACCTCCCATACATTGAAAGGTATCTGGATTGTGTAACCCTGATCTTTCTTTTCTACTGTGGATTCAAAAAAATATCTCATGTCTTTGTTCCTCCATTCCGGCGCTGCGCGCCTGTATTATTTATTTTAACAAATTTTGCTATCATTGAAAACCATTTTTTGAAAAGTTTTTTATCTAAATCCCTAACAGCATGCTTGCCACCTGAAAATAAACCAACAGAGACAGCGCGTCCACGATAGTAGTGATAAAAGGACTCGCCATCACCGCCGGGTCAAATCCCAGCTTCTTGGCTCCGATGGGCAGAATGCAGCCCACCAGCATAGCCATCAGCACCGCCACCACCAAAGTAAGGCACACTACCAGAGATACCGTAAGACCCACCCTGTCAAAAAGCATCAGTTTTGCAAAATTTGCCGCCGCCAGCGACACTCCGCACAAAAGCGCCACTCGGATTTCCTTCCAGACTACCCCCGGCACATCCCTGTATACAATCTCTCCCAGAGACAGTCCGCGGATAACCGTCACGCTTGCCTGTCCTCCCGCATTGCCTCCCGTGTCCATCAGCATGGGAATAAACGCAATCAAAGAAGCATATACGCTGAGCGCCTCCTCAAAGGAAGTGATGATGGCTCCCGTAAAGGTTGCCGACACCATCAACAGCAGCAGCCACGGAATCCTTTTCTGGTAGGTTTCCCATACGGAGGTCTTCATATATGGCTTGTCGCTGGGCACGATAGCCGCCATTTTTTCCATATCCTCCGTGGTTTCTTCCTCCATGATATCCACCACATCGTCCACGGTGATGATGCCTACCAGACGGTTTTCATTATCCACCACCGGCATGGAAGTGAAATCATATTTCTGAAACTGCCTTGCAACTTCTTCCTGATCCATCAGGGTATGGATTGCAATGACATTTTCATGCATGATGTCTCCGATAATTTCATCTCCTCCGCTCAGCAAAAGATACCGAAGCGCCACGGTTCCCAGCAGCTTCCTCTGTGCATCCAGCACATAACAGATATTGATGGTTTCGGAGTCCACGCCCACCTTGCGGATACGCTCAATCGCCTGATTCACTGTAAGATTTTCCTTCAAATCCACATACTCCACCGTCATGATGCTTCCGGCGGAATCCTCCGGATAACGCAGCAAATGATTAATATCCCTGCGAGTATCGGGGCTGGCATTGGCGAGCAGCCTCTTTACGATATTGGCCGGCATCTCCTCCAAAAGGTCCGTGGCATCATCCGCCATCAGATTATTGATAATGTTGGCCGCCTCTTTTTCGGAGAGGGAAGTAATGATCGTCTGCTGATTGTCCACTTCCAGATAGGAGAAAATATCCGCCGCCAAATCCTTGGGAAGAATGCGAAAAACCTTTAACATATCTTCTTTTTCCAATTCCTCCATCATGCCTGCGATATCCGCGTCATTGAGTTCCGCCAGATATTGGCGCAGCTTTGTGTACTGTTTTGTCCGAAGAAGCTCCAAAAGCTCCTCAAAATCCTTCACTTTTTCCATCATTATCCTCCATGCGGGAACCGTTTATCATTATTCATTCCACTTTACAATTCCGCATATCTATGAAATACAGCTTCTGCAGTTCTTCCACTTTTGCCCTTCCCATGGTAGCATCCGCCAAATTCTTGCACATTTTGTCCTTTAACTGTATGGGAATGCGGATTTTTAACAAAACCTCTTCCCCATACTCGCTCTCGAAGGGCTCTATTCCCTGCCTCTCCAAAAGATACAGAACCTTGCCCACTCCGTTATAGTCCGTCTCTATCTTAAGTTCGCAGCCATATCGCATCACTCCCGTTTTGCAGGCGTTTAAGCCTTCTTTTACCGCCTGGGTATATGCCCTTACCAGACCGCCCGTTCCAAGCAGTATACCGCCAAAGTATCTTGTGACTACTACCGCCACATTGCGTATACCCTCCGAAAGAAGCGTCTCCAGCATGGGTCTTCCGGCAGTCCCGCTTGGTTCTCCGTCATCGCTGCATCTGGTTACCTCACCCCTTGCGCCGATTACAAACGCCGAACAGTTGTGGGAGGCATCCCAATATTTCTTTTTCATCTCCTCTATAAATGCCGCCGCTTCCTCTTCCGTCTCACATTTTCGCACCGTGGCAAGGAATCTGGATTTTTTCTCCACAATTTCCCCCTGCCCTCCGGACAGCAGCACCTTATATTCTTTTGCCTGATTATCCATTCCCGATTCCTTTTCCTTACCGCTTCGCCCGCCATATCGCAGCCCCGCCGAGACTTCAAGCCGGATAAAAAATGCCGCATAATGCGAACTTGTTCGCATGGCTCTCTTCACGCTTTATCTTATAAAAGTGTAGCATAATCTTCCTAAAATGTGAAACAATTATTAAATAAAGAAAGAAAAACTTTCCATACATGACAATATTTGGTATAATATAGCTTGCAAAGCGTACATTAAGGCATCCTTGCCAAGCATACCTATCCGTCATACATGCTTTGCATGTTTGCAGACTTTGCATATCCGCAAAGAGAAAGGCGAACCGCATGAATTACAGCAAAAAAGGTGTTTATGCCAAACAAAAGGAATTAAGTTCAAAATCCTCCAAATTTGTGAAGAAAATCATACTTACCTGTTTTAAGGTGATTCTGATAGCTATTGTCAGCGTGGGAATCTGCGGCGTTGCCGCCGGAATCGGCGCTTTCAAGGGCATTCTTGCCTGCACCCCCAACATCCGTTTAAGCGATGTGGTGGCTTCCGGTCAGGCAACCATTGTCTATGACTGTGAAGGCAATGCGCTGGACCAGTATGTCAGCACCAACTCCAACCGTATTGAAGTCACCTTGGATCAGGTTCCCAAGAACTTACAGCTTGCTTTTGTGGCTCTTGAAGACGCTCGTTTTTATGACCACAACGGCATTGACGTAAAGGGAATCGTCCGCGCCGGCTATGTGTTCCTTGCATCCGGCGGAAAGCGTAAGGAGGGCGCCAGCACCATCACCCAGCAGCTTCTGAAAAATACGATCTTCACCGATTGGACCTCCGAGGGTGATAATGACATCAAGCAGATCAAGCGTAAAATACAGGAACAGTACCTTGCCCTTGAAATTACCAAGAACTTCACCAAGGACGAAGTTTTGATCCGTTATCTGAACGCCATTAACTTAGGACAGAATACTCTGGGCGTAGAAGCCGCGTCACAGCGCTATTTCGGTAAATCCTGCAGCGAGCTTACCTTGTCGGAATGCGCCGTGATTGCCAGCATCACCCAGAATCCTTCCAGATACAACCCGCTGCGCCATCCCGAAAACAATAAGGACCGCCGGAAAAAATGTCTGAACGATATGTTGGACTTAAACTTTATCACAGATGCACAATATGCGGAAGCCATGGCGGATACCGAGGATGTTTATGAACGCATCGGGCTTTATGACACCCATCTTCAGGAAAATAATACCACCTCCGGCTCCTATTTTTCCGATGCCGTATATGAACAGGTTTTAAAGGACTTAAAAGCCGCCGGATACAATGATACCATTGCCGGAAATCTGCTGACTTCCGGAGGACTTCGCATAGAGTCCACCATGGACCCCTCCATCCAGAAAATCATGGATGAGGAATTTGAAAATCCTGACAACTTCAGCCCCAGCGTCAAATGGTATCTGACCTATGCCCTGACCATCCATGACGCCAATGACGAAAAGCACAATTTCAGCAAGGAAAACATGATGACTTGGTTCCAGAGTCATGTGGACAAAAACTTTAACCTGATTTTCTCCTCTCAGGACGCCGCGCAGGAAGCCATTGTCACTTACCGTACGGCAATGCTTACGGAGCTGGGCGTGGCGGACGAGCCCGCCAATTATGAAGAGAGCATTTCCATGACTCCCCAGCCTCAGGCCGCTATGGTAGTCCAAGACCAAAGCACCGGGTATGTGGTAGCCATGGTGGGCGGCAGAGGTACAAAGGAGGGACGGCGTACCCTGAACAGGGCAATGAGTTCCACCCGTTCGCCCGGTTCCACATTTAAGGTATTGGCATCTTTTGCCCCGGCACTTGACAGCGCCGGTAAAACCCTTGCCACAGTCTATAACGACGCGCCTTTCTGTTATGACGACGGCACTCCCATAAATAACTGGTATACCACCGGTTATAAAGGTATCTGCTCCATCCGCTATGCCATAGAGCAGTCCTTAAACATCATTGCCGTTAAGAACCTGACCGTTATCACACCGCAGCTTGGCTATGACTATCTGCTGAACTTTGGATTCACCACTATAACGGACGGCGAAATGATTAAGGGCAGATTCTATACCGATGTGAGGCAGCCCCTCGCTTTGGGCGGACTGACCCACGGCACTTCCCCTTATGAATTAAACGCCGCCTATGCGGCTATTGCCAATCAGGGCGTTTATGTGGAGCCAAAGCTTTATACCAGAGTTCTGGACTCGGATGGCAATGTGATTTTGGATAATACTGCCCCCAACTCCCACCGTGTGATCAAAGAAACCACCGCCTTTTTGCTGACGGACGCCATGGTGGATGTGGTTACCATCGGCAACGGCACTATGACGCGCTTTGACGACAATATGGCAATCGCGGGCAAAACCGGAACCAGCACCGAATATGTGGATGTATGGTTTGCGGGCTTTACCCCTTATTATACCGGCACCGTGTGGACAGGCTATGACAATAATGTAGGAATGAACAATAATGCTCCGAACAAGGAAACGGACTGCTCCAAAAAAATATGGGCGGCAGTCATGAAGCGGGTTCACGAAAATCTGCCCAGAGCCCAGTTTCCCACACCTCCGGATATCGTACAGATTGAAATCTGTTCTAAGTCCGGAAAACTGCCCGTGCCCGGTCTTTGTGACGCAACCACGCGCACGGAATACTTCGAGCAGGGAACGGAGCCTACGGAAAGCTGCACCATCCACTACCGCGGCAACATCTGCGCTTACGACCATCTGCCGGCAAGCCCTGACTGTCCTTTCACATATGAGGGCGAGGGAAGCTTCCCTCTGGCGGAGGAAGAGGCTCTGATCAGCGGCTCCACCGTAATTATGGAAAATGAAGACGGCTCACAGACCATCCTGTCCACCCCCGTTACCCGCACTTATTGCCACCATGACGCCGCATTCTTTGCGGACCCGAATTATGAAGCGATTCTGAGTCAGGAACAGTGGCAGCTAAACGGCGGCTCGGATGATGATGATTAAACAGTGACACTGACTTATGAAAAACACCATGCGGATAAATTCGCATGGTGTTTTTCATAGAATGATATAGATTTTCTTAGCAGGCGTATTTTGACTGCTTAGAAAATCTCCATTCTTTTCACGCTATAACCCTTTGATTTCCTTGATTTTCGCCTGCAGTTTAGCGATGCCGTTTTCGGCATTGGCAATGGTGCGGCACTGCTTTTGGAAATCCGCATCCGGCATATCCTTAAATTGTTCGTAATAGAGCTTTCCGATCTCCGCATAATTCTTTTTGATGACATCCTCACAGGTGGAAATGCGGCTCTTTAAATTTACAATCTCCGCCACATCCTTTGCCTTATCCACCGCTTCCTGCCCCTTCTCAGCAATCACATCCCCAATCTTTTCCAAAAAATCCATGGCTTTTGCTCCTTCCTCTAACCTTGTTATCATACTATAAGTATAGCCTTTTCTTTCCAAAGCCGCAAGTGATTATCATTTTCCTTTATTTTCCATTTCCTTCAATTTTTGGACAGCGCCTTCATCATTCTGCCCGGCTGCCATCTCAAAATATTTCCGGGCTTTCCTGTAATCCTGCTCCACCCCTCTTCCCTCATAAAAAATAACACCCAGAGTATACTGCGCCTCGCATATGCCGTTTCCCGCCGCCTTTTCATACCATGCAACCGCCTTTTCCATATCCAGCTCTACGCCATAACCGTTTTCATAAAGAAACCCCAGATTATTCTGCGCCTCCGCATAGTCCTGCCCTGCCGATTTTTCAAAATATTCTTTTGCTTTCCCGTAATCCCGCTCCACCAGTTCCCCTTCATAGAGAAGAACGCCCATGTTATACTGCGCCTCTCTCTGACCGTTCTCGGCGCCTTTTTCATACCATGCAACGGCTTTGTCCGGGTCCGGCTCCACTCCCTGTCCGAATTGATACATAAAGCCGATTCTGGCATAATTATCCGTATAACCGTTTTCTATCGCTTTTTCATACCAATATAGTGCTTTTGCGTTATCCTGCTCTACCCCTTCTCCATCGTAATATAAATTTCCGAGATTATTTGCCGCATGTGCGCTCCCATTCTCCGCCCCTTTCTCATACCACGCAAGAGCCTTTTCCATATCCGGTTCCACACCCTGACCATATTGATACATAAACCCCAGAGAATTCTGCGCCTCCGCAAAGTCTTGCTCGGCGGCTTTTCCATAATATTCTGCGGCTTTCCCATAATCCTGCTCTACCCCTCTTCCCTCATCAAAAATAACGCCCATATTATAAAAGGCTGCCGCCACGCCTTTCTCCGCCGCCTTTTCGTACCACGCAAGGGCTTTGTCCATATCCCTTTCCACTCCCTGACCCCATTCATACAGATAACCGATTCGGACATAGTTATCCGTAAAACCGTTTTCTACTGCTTTTTCATACCAATATAATGCTTTCGCATCATCCTTCTCTACCATTTCTCCGTTATAATATAACTCTCCAAGATTATTTGCCGCATGTGCTTCGCCGTTTTCCGCCGCCTTTTCATACCACGCAATGGCTTTGTCTATATCCGGTTCCACGCCATAACCGCATTGATACATGATCCCGAGATAATTCTGCGCGCCCGCGTAGTCTTGCTCGGCGGCTTTTTCATAATATTCTGCGGCTTTCCCATAATCCTGCTCTACCCCTCTTCCATCGTAATATAAATTTCCAAGATTATTTGCTGCAAGTTCATTCCCGTTTTCCGCCGCCTTTTCATACCATGCAAGGGCTTTGTCTATATCCGGTTCCACGCCATAACCGCATTGATACATGATCCCAAGATAATTCTGCGCGCCCGCATGGTTTCTCTCGGCTGCCCTTTCAAAATGTTGCTTAGCCTGCCGATAATCCTGCTGCATCTTTTTTCCCTCATAAAAAAGATGTCCCATATTATAAAAGGCTGCACTCTCGCCGTTTTCCGCCGCCTTTTCATACCACGCAATGGCTTTGTCTATATCCGGTTCCACGCCCAGACCATAGTCATACATATAGCCGATTCGGTTACAGATATTTAAGCCGTTTTCTTCTGCCTTTGCATACCAGTATAATGCCTTCGTATAATCCTGCTCTACCATTTCTCCGTTATAATATAAATTTCCGAGATTATTTGCCGCATATGCTTCACCGTTTTCCGCGGCTTTTTCATACCACGCCACCGCTTTTTCTATATCCGGCTCCACACCCCTGCCGTATTGGTATATAAGCCCCAGATGATTCTGCGCATCCGCAAAGTTTTTCTCGGCGGCTCTCTCAAAATATTCTTTGGCTTTCTCATAATCCTGCTCTACCAGTTTTCCGTCATAATATAAGATTCCAAGATTATTTGCCGCAAATTCACTCCCGTTCTCCGCCCCTTTTTCATACCATGCAATGGCCGCCTCTATATCCGGTTCCACGCCATAACCGCATTGATAAATACGCCCGAGATAATTCTGCGCATCCGCAAAGTCCTGCGCGGCTGCCTGTTCAAAATATTCGCGGGCCTTCCCGTAATCCTGCTCTACCCCTCTTCCCTTGTAAAAAGCCATCCCCAGATTATTCTGTGCTGCTCTCCAGCCGCCTTCCGCCGCCTGTTCATACAGCGCGATCGCTTTTTCCGAATCCGCCTCCACGCCATAACCGTATTCATACATAAGCCCAAGAAAATTCTTCGCGCCCGCATTGCCCTGCTCCGCCGCCTGTTCAAAATATTCCTTGGCTTTCCCATAGTCCTGCTTGGCCAAATCCCCCTCATAATAAGTAACGCCCAGATTAAATTGCGCCTGGCTTGAGCCGTTTTCCGCCCCTTTTTCGTACCATGCAAGGGCTTTTTCTTTATCCGGTTCCACGCCCTGTCCGTTTTCGTACATATAGCCGATCGCGGCATAGCTGTCAAGACTACCGTTTTTTATTGCCTGTCCAAACCAGTATAATGCCTTCTCGCAATCCTGCTCCACGCCCTGACCGGATGCGTACATATGCCCGAGATGATTCTGCGCGGCGGCGTGGTCCTGCTCCGCCGCCTGTTCAAAGTATTCTTTGGCTTTCCCGTAATCCTGCTCCACACCCTGACCGAATGCATACATATACCCGAGATAATCCTGTGCGCCGGCGTGGTCCTGCTCCGCCGCCTGTTCAAAGTATTCCCTTGCTTTCCCGTAATCCTGCTCTGCCAAATCCCCCTCGTAATAAGTAACGCCCAGATCATATTGTGCCTGGCTTGAGCCGTTTTCCGCCCCTTTTTCATACCATGCAAGGGCCTTTTCTTTATCCGGTTCCATGCCCTCTCCATATTCGTACATATAGCCGACCGTGGCACAGACATCTATATTACCGTTTTCTACCGCCCTTTCAAAGAGGTTTAATGCCTTCTCGTAATCCTGCTCCACGCCCTGACCATATGTATACATGCGCCCGAGGCATTCCAGCGCCAACTCATCGTTTTGCTCTGCCGCTCTTTCAAAATATTCCCTGGCTTTCCCGTAATCCTGCTCTATCTCATCCCCGTTATAAAAAAGAGCGCCCAGTAAAGTCAGCGCCGTGCTATAGCCTCTTTCCGCCGCCTTTTCGTACCATGCAATGGCTTTGTTTACATCCGGCTCTGTTCCCAAACCATATACATACATATAGCCGATTTTGGCACAGCTTTTCACATAACCGTTTTCCGCCGCCTTTTCATACCAATACAATGCCTTCTCGTAATCCTGTTCGTCCCAATACAAATCCCCAAGCATCATTGCTGCGGAAGCGTCCCCGCTTTCCGCCGCTTCCTCATACCATGTATGGGTTTTATCCTCATAGGATGCTGCTCCATGACTATTTATGTAGAAGTCGTCGTGATAACGCTTCGCGTTTGCATTGGTATTCTCTATTGCAATTTTCTCTCCGAATTCTTTCTCCATTGTTTCCTCTCATTCCGCCGCGTAAGCGGCATTTTAATCAGTGGGAACTTTGATTCGTTCAGGCAGCTCCCTAAAATAACCGCCGGAAATGATGATATGATTCCACACCAATCCCGTTTATTATATCATCCCCATTTTTTCTGTACAAGTTATTCATTGCATATTTATAATGAGTTATGCTATAATAAGACCATGATTATTTTTTGACAGAGGTGATTTCATGCAGCCCTTATATACTACATTAAAAGTAAACAACGAGATTGAATTGTGCGAGGTCAATGACCCGGAATGTAAGCAGATTATAGAACGGGAACTTCTTAAAAAGCGGATTTCTTACTATATCCGCTGGCAGAAATCCTCCTTTTTCAGCCGTTCCAAAGATTCCTGCATTATCTGCATCAACGATAATTCCAGAGATGAGGCGGAAAACATCGTGCGCAACATCTGTGATGAAGCCGGATATAATGTGAAATTTCTTTTAAAAAAGTCCCCGAATAATTATTTGTAAGAATCAAAATCAAACTTATGATAGCGCTTATGCATTGCGCCATAGCGGAATCTTGCCATCTCATTCCCGGCAAGGACTTCCTCTTCCTTCCCCTTAAACTGACAGCGGAGGCAGTAATATTCCTCCTTGTCCTTATCGTAAAACATATCCATATCCAAGTCCCTCATAAAGCATGAGGGACATCTGTAATTTAATCTGCCCTTTCCAGCCTGAGCCATGTGGTCATTACCTCCTTATCCTTTATTTCCGCGCTATAGCCCAAGGTAAACATGGGAGAAAAGGCGTAACCTTCCCTTACATATCCTTCCGCCGCCATACCGCCGCTGTCCTGCCCGTTATCACACCCCACTGCGATATCCTTACATCGCAGTGATAGCCGGGTCTTTATCTGCGGTATCACGGCTGCTGCCTCTTCCGCCCCCGCCATCTTCAACTCCCTGCATTTATATTCATAAGCGAGGCTTTCCGCAGTCCCGCCTTTTTGACAGGAAAGCGTAATGCCCGTCATGTCCTCGGAGTATTCGGTGGTGCCGTAGCAGGCCACTATATACTCGTCAATCTCCACTTCCGCATCGGGATTGCTCATTTCCAGAATCTTTCTCTCCATCTTAATCTCCGAGCTTCCCTCGGTAAAAGAAATCACGGACTGCAATTTCACCGTCAAATCGGAAAACACAATCTCCACAGGATCAAGGGTCAGGGTGCGGGTATTTCCCTCCTGTGAAAAATGCGCTTTGGTACGGCAGAGGCAGAGGTCAACCTCCTCGCCATGATAACGCAGCTTCGCGCTTCTGACGGTGCCTTCCCCTGCATAATGGGTAAAATAGCCTGCCCGGTACTTCTCCTGAATCAAAAAGGGATAAGAGGCGTCCGTCACATGCTTCGTACCGATGCCCACCGGCCACTCAAGCTTTGCCGCATAAGGACGGAGATCCACAATGGCTCCTCCCTGATCCATATTGACACAGGCTCTCATATACGGGTCACAGTACCAGAAAAGCTGTTTGTCGGAACCATAGAGGATATCCCTCCAAAGCGCGCATTCCGGCTCGGTATAAGTCTTTTTCCGACGGTAATAGTCGGCGAACTCCGCCATGGTCATATCAGTGAGTTTCCCCTCCTTCTTTAACTCACCGTAATATTTCATGCCGTCCTCATAACTCTTTTTTAAAAGCTCATAGGGCTGCTCCCAGCGCCCCATCTTGTTTAACCAGCCGGGACCCACAAACATCATATTATAGGCGTAGCCGTTATTGTACTTCTCAAGGCTGCGGTATTGGTCTATCAGATTATAAAGGTACGGGTACTCCCAAGTCTCGGTGTCATAAATCATACCCCGCAGCACATTCTGGGGATGGGTTCCGAAATTGGAGCCGTTGCCGTCATAGCAGGCAAGCAAGTCCCTCGAAAGATGAGGGATTGCCACGATTCCGCTGTCCTCCGCCTCGTTTGCCGCCGGCGCATGGGTATTCTGTTTCGAGGGAATCCAAGGCGCCCAGGGACCGCCGTCCATAAAGGTATACCAAGAATTGTTACAGGTATGGTACGCCTTAGGTCCCTCCTCCCAGCATGTGGCAACCGCACATTTCACGGAAGGATACTTTTCTTTGATATAATTGGTCAAATCCGCATCCATATAATAAGAACCGGTAGACTCCGGGTAAAAACCGAATCTCTCATAAAACTTGCCGAACACATCTTCCACAATGGATTTCTTGTCTTCCATAGAAAACATCCAGATACAGAAATCCTTGGTCTTGTATTTTTCCCGAAACTCCGTACAGGGCAGCCCCAGCAAAGAGAGAGAAATCTCATCACCGTATTTCTCATGATGCTCCTTTGCAATCTCCACGGCTTCATCGTTAAACAGAGAAGCGTATGTCATTTGAATTGTGGTCTTTAAACCGTTTTGGTGAGCAGTCTCCTGCTGAAACTTAAAGATATCCAAGGACTCTGTCAAAAGCGCCTTTCTTCCGATATCCTCTTCTTTTCCATGTCCGGTGACTTTCTCCGCATACTCCGGCACCATCTCGGGACGATGGATGATGTTCACAACAAACTTATCCATGCTCTTTCTCCTTTTTATTTTTGATTATCGGGCAATAGTGAAAAATCCCGTATGACGGCAAGCGCAGGCAGGACATTGCCCTCATAATCGAACAATGCCTGATTTGCCCATTCGTTTCCTCCGGGTCCCTTGTCCTCTATATAAGCAAGGGATTCCTCGTTTGCCCATCCGCATCCGGGAACGGGAATCCACGCCGGTTCCCAATAATAAAAGCCTCTTCCCCTTCCGCCCGGAATCTGTGCAATGCGCTCCATCACCGTCTGCATGAAAGCCGCCTGTCCCTCCCCGGTCATGGGAAACTCGAGATTTTCCACCAAGTGAGGCTTGGTCGCCATGCCCTTTCGCTCATTGGCGGCAAGCTTCTCATAACCGACATAATCCTCCATAGTATAACCCATGGAAACCTCCACTAACACAATGTCCTTGTCATAACGATTTGCCAAATCATTCATATTAAAAGTCAAATCATCAATGGTGCCATGCCAGAAAGGATAATAGGACAGACCAATCAAGTCAAATGCTTCCCCACGCTGCATATACTCGTCAAACCACTGACGGCATCTTGCATTGTTTCCGCCGCAGTCCAAATGCAGCATCACGGGGGCGTCCGGCACAATTTCCCTCACAGCCCTGATTCCCGCATTCAGGAACTTTGCAATATTATCATAACAGCCCTCCGCCCCATGGGGCCACAAAAGCCCGTTGGTCACTTCATTGCCCACCTGAACCATATCCGGCAGTAAATCCCTTTCCTTCAGTTTTAACAGAGTCTCCTTTGTAAAATCATACACTGCCCGCTCCAGCTCCGTCACACTGTAATGCTTCCATGCCTTGGGCGGAAACTGCTTCCCGGGGTCTGCCCAGAAATCACTGTATTGGAAATCCAAAAGATAACTATACCCTAATTTCCTGCCCTCTTCCGCCAACTTGACCAGCTTGTCAAAATCATTCGTTCCACCCCCATAAGGTTTTCTATGGGGGTTCCCCGACGAACTGTAGGGGTCATTCCACAGCCTGATACGCAGAGAATCCGCACCATATCTTTTCAGGATGGAAAGAGCGGATTCCTCCTTCCCACCATCATAATATTTAGCTCCACACGCCCTTTCCTCCATCAGCGACGAAACATCCATCCCCTTGATAAACTCACTCAAAGCCATAAAAAATTCCCTTTCTGCCTTACTTTCTTCTGTCTTACTTTCTTTTTCTTTCTCACTTAAGCGAGCGCTTCAGGAGCGTCCTTCGCTCCGGCGTGCGATTTCCCAGCGCTCCATGACTGCCCCGTTCAGGAAGACTGTATAAAAACGCCGGCACTTAGACGCCGTACTCTGGCGTCTTATGTGTCCGCTGCGTTTTTATCCAAGCGAAAGCGTGTCTTCCTGAATGGGGCAGTCATGGAGCGCGTACCCGAAGCACACCCCGTTCTTATCCTTTCACAGCTCCCCCCGTCACGCCCTCCACATAGAATTTCTGCATAATCACAAACAATACGGAAATGGGAATGGATACCAGCACACCGCCTGCGCAGAACTGCGTAAAGTATCTGTTGATCAAACTCTTCTCCAACATATTATAAAGTCCGATTGCCACGGTCCATTGAGAAGAAATACCGGAATTCAAAATCATCTTGGCATATACGAAATCCATCCAGGGTATCAGGAAAGAACTGATAACCGTATATACAATAATCGGCCGACTTATGGGGATCACCACTCGCCAAAAAATGGCAGCCTCGCTTGCCCCATCCAGAAAAGCCGCCTCATGCAGGGAAGTCGGTATCGTGTCGAAGAACCCTTTCGCAATCAGATAGCCCAGACCGGCTCCTGCGGAATATACTAAAATCAAACCAAAATGGGTATTGGTCAGATTGAATGTCTTTAAAATAAAATATACCGCTATCATGGATAACACACCCGGAAAGAGATTCACGATCACCGCTATATTCATTAAAGGCTTACGCATGGGAAAACGCATGCAGGATGTTGCGTACGCCACCATCAATACAAATATGGTGGAAATTGCACAGGTAAAGCAGGCAATCACAAATGTGTTTTTGAACCAATTGGGAAACTGCGCCACACTGTCTGCGGAAAACAACAGATTCTTATAACCCTGCAGACTCCATTCCTCCGGGAAAAAAGTGCCGGTGTTAATACCGGTATATGAGTTGAAGGAAGTTGCCACCAGCCAGACAATGGGTATCAGCCAGATAAATGCAAGAACCGCCAGTACCAGATTATTGATAATGATTTTTATTGTTTTCTTCATTATCTGTATGCCTCCTCTCTATCCCCTTTCAGGAAGCGGTTAAATGCCACCAGAGTAAATGCGGCGCAAATGATGAACACGATAATACCGATTGCCGACGCCATCTTGTAATTATAATAGTTCTGTGTCAGATTAAACAGCCAGGTAATCAGCAGATCCGTTTCCTTCCCTTGGGCGTTTGCCATCATCTGATCCGTAGTCACATAAACATCCTGTGTCAACAGGTAGATAACATTAAAATTGTTAATGTTTTTCACAAAATCCGTCACCAGAGCGGGACCCGTCACAAACAGCATATAAGGCATGGTAATATGCCTGAATGTCTGGGCGGGGGTAGCCCCGTCAATCCTCGCACTCTCCAACTGATCCACAGGTATATTCATCAATACGCCGGTAGCTATTAACATCTGATAAGGCACTCCAATCCATATATTGATCAGAATGATCATCACATGCGCCCACACGGGAGCGGACAGAAACGGAATATAGCTGGTGCCCACCGCCCCGATACTTCTTAACCAGCCGGTTAATCCGATGCTCTCACAAATGGTATTCATAATGCCGTTATTGGCAAAAAAGTTCCTCACAAGAAGCAGGGATACAAACTGCGGAACCGCAATGGTAGCGACAAAAAGCGTACGCCACATTTTCGGCAGTTTGGTATACTTGCTGTTAAGCAGCAGGGACAGAAGAATCCCTCCCAGATAAGTGGTGATTGTGGCGAACACCGCCCATACCAAAGTCCACACCAAAATCTTGCGGAATGCATATCCGAAAGAGACGGTCAGACTGCCGCTGAACAGATTCTTAAAATTCTGAAAGCCCACCCATGTGAACAATGCGCTGGGAGGCATATGCTGCTGGTCGTAATTGGTAAAAGCAACCGCTATCAGTACAAACAGGGGAACAATGGTAAACAATACCACTCCCGCCACGGGAAGCGCCAGCAGCGTAATATGAAATTTCTCGTTGACGAGCGCCCTTATATCTTCCTTAAAAGTATTAATATGTTCCCCTGCCTGTGCCTTTTGCTGCAAACGATAGCAGACTGTCACATTATACATCCACACTGCCAGCGAGACCGCCCAAACCACGAGACTGAATACCGAAAAAAGCAAAATCATAAAGGAATCGTCATAATCATTGAACTCATTCTTCATAGTGACAATATTAAATATAGATTCCTGCTGCACGGTACCCAATGTGTGGAATTTCGACACATATTCGCCCGCAAATACAACGGAATACCAGATGACCACGACTTCAAACAAGGTCATTAAAATCCCTTTTATAAACTGCTTTCTCCGAATATACCCCGCACCCATCCATAGTAGAGATAATTTTACAAAAATATCGCCTTTCACCACACTGCGCCCAAAATTTTTAAAAAATCCGCCGATTGTGGCAAAAAACACCTTCCATCCCGATTTGCCTTTATTCATTTCTCATTCATTCCTTCCCTGTCAAGTTACCAAAAGACGCCCTTTAACTACGGTCCTATCTCATAGTTTCAGGGCGTCCTCCTATCTTAAACCGCCGCCGGTTATTCTTATTGTGCCAAAGGAGCCGTAGCGCCTGTCAGCAAATCATCCAATGCTTTCTGGATTTCTTCTTCGCTATCCCTCTTAAATGTCCCCTGAGCAATATTTTCCCCAAAAGTCTTTGTGGTATCCCAATAGTTATCGCCAACCAACTGAATCACTCCGTAAGAAGACTGCTCTGCCAATGCGGCTATTGCAATATTAGCCTTTACTTCATCGGAGGAAGCCGCATTAATATTGGAAGGTCCAAGCGCCCTTTCCTTAAAGCGAATCACCTGATTCTCCTCATTGGTAATCCACTCTGCCAATAAAGCCGCCCATCCCGCATTCTGAGAATAGGCGTTTACGCCTATCAGCTTGCAGCCGATTACGGAGCCCTGCTGAACCTGTTCACCGTTTACGGTAAAAGTGGGAAGTTTTGTTGCTGCATAACCGTCGCCAAATACTTTCTGCGCTACTTCCGCATCCCAAACACCGGAAACCACTGCGCACAAATTTCCGGAAGCAATCTGGTTGGACAAATCGTTGTCCGCCACCGCCATAAACGCACTGTTTCCGGCGATATCCAACATGGCCTGTACTACCTGTACTCCCGTGTATCCGGTCTTAGAAGTTTGGTTCCAATCCATATCCGTGCCTCCGTCTTCCCTTTTCTCAGTGATAAATCCCGCACCATAGAAGAAGGAAGCATTGTACCATCCGGAAGCTAAAGTCATGCCGACTTTCTTGCCACCCCTGCCTGCAGCTTCAAGCAGAGTGTCCCAGCTCTCTGCCTCCTCCGCAGATACTATATTGGAATTATAAAACAGGAAATAACCGTTGTCCGCAGTCATGGGAAACGCATACAAGATATCCTTGTATGTGGCAGCTTCCACCGAACCGGAAGAGTTTGCGCTCTTTATATCAGCTACGCCCTTTCCGGCATATGCCCTTAACGCGTCATCCAAAGAATCAATGGACATAAGCGCACCGGCGTCAACCAAGGTGGGAAGCTGGTCAGACGCAAATGCATATACATCCGCAGCAGCCTGAATATCCGTCAGCACGGTATCCCTTGCGGTAGCTTCCGACTCTACACCAAGCTGAATATTAAAATTTGCCTTATTCCCATAATTCTCCTTGAAAGAATCAATCATGTCCTGAAGCATCTTCTGGTCTTCCTCCGCTCCCCAAATTCTTAAGGATACATTCTGTAATTCACCGCCGGAAGATGTCTCCCCGGAATTAGAAACACTGCTTTCCTGCGTTTCCGCGTCTTTGCTGCAGGCAGCAAATGTAAATACCATGGCTGCTGCCATGAATAATGCAACTGCTTTTTTCACCTTTTTTACCTCCCTATTAGATATTGACTTTCATTTCAGTCATTATGTCCTTTTACACACCTGTTATTCTTTTTCAGTATATCCTCCTTAACGCACTTTAATCATTCACAACAAAAATAGGACCGACTTTTCAGTCGGTCCCACATGACGGAATCTTTTATTATGATTCGGAATTATTTTCGATGCATTGTACAATCTGTTCCTGCACAGGAAGAATATCCACCAAAAGCGCCCTTGCTTTCTCCGGATTGCCTGCTCGCAGCTCATTTACAATCTCTGTATATGCTTCATACAACGGGGTTATGGACAAGTTTCCCGAAGTTCCCTTAATGGCATGGGTTTTCTCAATGGCCTCCGTGCAGTCTGCCGCATCAAAATCCGGAGCCAGAGAATTCTCCCTGAGCGTTTTGACAAAAGAACCCAAGAGCCTCTTATAAAGAGCTTCATTTCCCATAATGCGCTTCAGCCCTTCGTCGACATTTACACCTAACCCCCTCAATTCATCCAATAAGCTCATTGAAAATCCCTCCTTTTTCTAAAATTTTGCTGCCGCATTACGGTAATTAAGCTAATGCGGCAGCTTTTAAACAAAACTGTTTACTTATCAGTCGGTTTGAAATTAATATTTTCCAAAATCATCTCCAAGAGAAATTACCTGCTCATTGGAGCTTACCTGAGAAGAGTATGAGGAGGAACCGCCTCTAAAAGAAGCAGATCCGCTTGCAGAGCCGGAACCCAGATTGTAGATGGAGAGCATTTCTCTCATTCTGGATGCCTGATTGGACAGTTCTTCGCTGGCTGCCGCACACTCCTCGCTGGTAGCGGAGTTGGTCTGTACTACCTGAGAAACCTGTGTGATTGCCTGTTCGATCTGTGCAACTGCAGTTGCCTGATAATTGGAAGACTCTGCAATATTGTTGATAATAAGTTCGCTTTCCTGTACCACCTTGGTAATCTCTTCCATTGCCTTTGCCGTATTCTCTGCAATTCTGGAACCGGAGTTTACATTCTCGATGGAACCTTCAATCAGTTCAGCCGTTTCAGCGGACGCCGCAGCACTCTTTGCCGCAAGGCTTCTAACTTCCTCGGCAACCACTGCAAAGCCTTTTCCTGCTTCGCCTGCTCTTGCCGCCTCAACTGCTGCGTTCAGTGCAAGGATGTTGGTCTGGAATGCAATATCATCAATGGTCTTGATAATCTTGGAAATGCTTTCGGATGACTTGTTGATATCCTGCATAGCAACCATCATATCCTGCATCTGCTGATTACCCTGTTTAACATCCTCGATTGCCTTCGCAACCAGAGTTGCAGCATCGTTTGCCTGCTCTGCATTCTGCTTGGTCTTCTCTGCAATTTCATCGATGGAAGCAGTAATCTCTTCAATAGCGCTTGCCTGCTCTGTGGAGCCCTGTGCCAATGCCTGACTGGCGCTTGCCACCTGTGAAGAGCTTACGGTAACCTGAGAACCTGCCTCGCTGATATTGGACAGGGTACGAAGGTTGTCGTCTACCAGCTTCTTTAAAGAGTTACCCAGCAAATCTTCGGAAGACTTGGGGTTAACGCTGATGGTCAGGTTTCCGTTTGACACTTCCTCTGCAATCTGTGCCTGATACTTAATGTTTTCAATTACTTGCGTATACTTATCTACCAATTCGCCAAACTCATCGTCATTGTACTTCACCAGCTTAATATTCACACGACCCATAGCGATATCGCTGGCTGCATTGGACAACTGCGCAACAGACTTGTTGATGATCTTTATCAAAGCGAATGCAATAATCAAGGTTATTACAACAGAAAATACAATCATTGCAAAGCTAACAATATTAGATATCATGGCAACATCTTTGATATCTGTCATCTCATTTGTTTTCAGTGTAGCAAGGTCTTCCAAAAGCTGTGCTGCTTTCGTAGGATCTACCTGAAGCTCGGTTAATTCGGTCTGGATTTTTTCATACTCCACTGTCTGCATATCCTGAATAGAGCTTGTAACCCTGTTTACGGAAGACATTCCGACTATCACATTAATAATGGTAAGTATAATCGGAATTGCAAAACCAATAATCATTTTTGTTTTCATCTTCATGTTTTTCATTGTTTCATACCTCTCATTCCTCTTCAATATTCATTTCACTTGCTTGTTCCACAACTGATAAGTCTTCGTCGTTCAACAATTTGTCGGGATCTAACAAAAGCTTTACTGAATCGCCTACTTTGCCGATGCCATATACATATTTGTTCTGTATCTTATCAACGCGTCCGAATGTAGGCGGCGGCAGTATGTTCTCTTCCCTGATTTCAACCACTTCTGCAATCTGCTCTACAATCAGTCCAACCATCATAGACTTCACGCTGATGACAATGATGCAGGTTCTGTCGTTATACTCAAAAGGGGGCTGTTTGAATCTCAGCCGAACATCAACCACGGGAATGACTTTTCCGCGCAAGTTGATAAGACCTTTGATATAATCCTCCGTTTCCGGAATTGCCGTAATCGTCTGGAGCTGAATAATCTCATTTACATATTGGATTTCCAGCCCGAAGAACTCTTTTCCGGATTTGAAGGTCATATACTTTCCTTTTTGCGTATCTCGCTCATATGGATCGACATAATCTTCCATCTGTCTCCTCAGTTCGATTTCTTCATCCATGTGATATACCGTTCCTTTCTATAATTTTTTATTCTATCAATCCGGGTGCATCTAAAATCAGGGCAATGCTACCATCTCCAAGCTGCGTACAGCCTGACAGCCCTTTAACCTTCTTGATATAAGAGGGAATCGGTTTCACAACGATTTCCTGTTCCCCAATCAGCCTGTCAACTAAAAGACAAACTCTTTTATCCTCTACCTCAAGAATTAACATTACGCCATTCTCTACGGATTCCTGATAATGCTCCAGACCATACCATTTGCCCAACTTGAGCACCGGGAAACAGTCGCCTCGTATCATGACATACTCATCGCCGTTAGGCTCCTGAATCATCATGTCTTCCCTTACACGAACAAATTCCTTAATCGCACCGGTTTCCATGACAAAGGAAGAATCTCCGATTTCCATAACTATGCCGTCTATAATGGCAAGTGTCAGGGGAATCTTAAGACTCATGATACTTCCCATGCCCGGTGTGCTCTCGATTTCCAGAGCGCCGCCGATTGCCTGAATATTCTGGACTACCACATCCATTCCAACGCCTCGTCCCGAATACTCCGTGACCTGTTCGTTGGTAGAGAAGCCCGGCAGGGTAATCAACTGATAAACTTCCTTGTCACTGTATGAGCTGTCCGGCTTATTATCATCCAGAAGCCCCTGCTTTCTTGCCTTGGCAAGTATCTTCTCCCTGTCAAGTCCCGCACCGTCGTCCTCCACGGAAATCCATACTTTTCCCGCTTCCGTCTTTGCCGACAAGGTAACTTTACCTCTCTCGGATTTTCCGTGCTCCTTGCGCTCCTCTTTTGACTCAATTCCGTGGTCTACGGAATTTCTGACAATGTGCATCAACGGGTCGGAAATATGCTCGATGATATTCTTATCCACCTCAGTGTTTTCGCCTACCATCACAAACTCGATATCTTTCCCCAGCTTTCTGGATACATCAAAGACAATTCGGTTCATCTTCTGGAAGGTGTTCGCCAGAGGCACCATCCTCATGGACATGATCACATTCTGCAGATCCGTGGAAATCTTTGACAACTGCGCTGCCGCTTTATTAAAGTTATCCAGATTAAGCCCGGGAACCCTCAAATCGGAGTTCTGCAGCACCACCGACTCCTGAATGACCAATTCGCCGATCAATTCCATCAACTGGTCCATCTTACTGATATTTACGCTGATAAAGGCCGCTTTTTCCACTTTAGGCTTATCCTTTGCCAGCTTTTTCTTTTTGCCCGGCTCTTTGGACTGAATAACGAAATCACCGGGAGCAATAGCGTCCTTTGCAGGCTTCTTCTCCGGCGCCTTTTCCTCCGCCTCTTTTGCCTCTTCCGCCTCGTGGACTCTCGCCTCAATATCTTCTACACTGGAATCCAAATCGATTGCCGGCGCAATCGGATGATCGTCACCAAAGTCAAAGCCCTGATGAAATTCTTCCGGTTTGCATTCGTAGATATCCACCTTTTCGATGTCATATCCCTCACCGATATATTCCCTGATTTCCGCCTCCGAACACTGCGCCTGAAGGAGGATTTTAAATCCTTCCTTCAAAATGGTCTCCGCGCTGGATTCATCTGCAATGATGTCCTCGGGCGAATACAAAATATCTTCCGCAATCTCTTTTAAGGCATACACTGTCTTGTATGCATGGACATTTGCCATCTCCGTTTCCTGAAAAAAGGTAATGTAAATCTTGTAGAAACGGCTGTCCTTTGTGGCTACCGGCGCTATATAGAACTGTTTGGGTTCCTCATGCACATTTTCGGGAATAGGTTCCGCACCTTCCCCGGCAGCGCCATCCTTGATTTTCTTTAAAAATTTATCAAGGTCAGCTACAATTTTGCCTGATTTGCCATCCACCGGATCGCCATTTCTAATCTTTTCCATCTCGTTGGAAATGAAATCCTCCACTTCCAATACATGCTCCACCAATTCCAGATGCGGCACATTCTCGGGATGGGACTCCCTCAGAAAATAGAAGATATCTTCCAGCTTGTGTGATACAGCCGTTATCTCGTCAAACATCATGATACCGGAAGAACCTTTAATGGTATGCATGGTTCTAAAGATTTCATTTATGCTGTCTTCGTCAAAGCAGTCTGCATCTTTTTGTTCAAGAACCGTTTCCTGAAGCTGTTCCAAAAGCTGTCCGTTCTCAAACAGATACATATCCAGCATATCTTCTGTATTAAATCCTTCAGCCATATCCTTCTCCTTCCCTGTGTATTATAGATCTATACTCATGAACGCATTTCTTTGCCGTTTCTCATGTCGCATTTCTCAGTGCGTTCATTCGCTATACATTTTGAACGGCACATGTTTTCATTAACGAGTATAAGTTATGGTACCTATCACCCGCCAAGCGGATAACCTTTCCAACATTTTGCCATACGGTTTTATTATATCATATCCCCGCTTTAAATCAAGTTAAGTTTTTTCAAAGCCTGCTCAAACCTGTCCTGATCAATGGGTTTTCCGGAGTAAATGGTACAGCCTAATTCAAATGCCATTTTCACATTTCTCTCCTCGTTCAAGGCAGTGGTCATAATCACCTTCACTGCCCTGTCTTCCGGAATATTCCGCTGCTTTTCCAGATTGCGGATACCCATCAGAGCCTGATAACCGTCCATAACCGGCATCATGATGTCAAGGCATATCAAATCGTATGGCTCATCGTCCTCCAAAGCCATGTTAAAGGCGTCCACTGCTTCCATTCCGTCCACAGTCACATCGCACTCGCCATACTTTGACAAAAAACCCATCATAAATTTTCTTGTTGCAAAATCGTCTTCTGCCAATAGAATCTTCATATCTCTTCTCCTTTACCTTTGATTTCCTTACATTTTATTTAATAAAGCATATGTTCTTTTGGCGACATCAGACAATTTCTCCTGATATTCCACCGCCCCCAGATCATAAGCAACCTTGGGCATTCCGTAAACCACGCAGGTCGATTCGTCCTGTCCTATGGTTCTGGCTCCCGCCCTTCTCATGTTCAAAAGCCCTTTTGCACCGTCACCACCCATACCGGTGAGAATAATTCCCAATGCATCCCTGCCGGCAACCTTTGCCACCGAATCAAAAAGCACATCCACGGAAGGACAATGCCCATTCACCCGTGGTCCCGGCTTGACCTCCACCTGATAGGAATCCCCTACCTTCACCAACCGCATCTGCCTGTCTCCTCCCGGCGCAAGGAGCATATGTCCCGGCAGAACCCTGTCACCGGTTTCCGCCTCTTTTACCTGA
Organism: Lachnoclostridium sp.; assembly: GCA_023665475.1. Classification (GTDB taxonomy): domain Bacteria; phylum Bacillota; class Clostridia; order Lachnospirales; family Lachnospiraceae; genus Acetatifactor. Next base: position 120,381 of record JAMPEB010000005.1, on the reverse strand, counting down.
ATCCGGCATTGGTCGTTCAGCCTCTTGGCATACATCGCCGTAAAGCCCGGCGGCATATGCTGTACACATACAATACCCGGAATATCCGTAGCATAATCCTTTACCACGGAAAAAATGGCTTCCGTACCACCCGTAGAAGCGCCGATTGCAACAATCAGATTGCTTCTCTGATTGGAAAGATGCTGCTGGCTGCCCTGCTGCATCATAACCGTCTTTTTGATATTGCTGATTTTAGCCGTGGATGCAATTTTAATCTTTACCAAAAGCTCATTTTTTATAAAATCCTCCAACTGAGTACGGTTGGATACCGTGGGTTTTGCCACAAAATCCACAGCCCCCGCATTCATGGCGTCAAACACCTTATCGCTCAGGGAACTGATGACCACTACAGGCAGCGGGTATTGGGGAATCAGCTTCCTCAAAAAATCAATTCCGTTCATTCTCGGCAATTCTACATCCAGCGTCATGACATTCGGATGATGTTCCAAAATTAAGTCCCTTGCCTCAAAAGGATCCTTTGCCGTTGCCACAATCTTAATCGCCGGGTCTTTGCCCAGATTTTGCACTAACAATTCTCTAAAAACAATGGAATCTTCCACTATCAGGACTTTAATCGGTTCCATGTATTTCCTCTCTTTCTATTTTCTGAATATGGACGGCTGGATAATCTGGAACGGCGTACTGCTTCTGTCAAGGGTTTCCGTAGTTCCGATAAAGAGATATCCTCCCGGTTCCATGACATCATACACCCTCTGCACCAGATCCTTTTTGGTGGCATCATCAAAATATATCATTACATTGCGCAAAAATACGGTGTGCAGCTTCTTTCTGAAAGGCAGCGGGTCCATCAGGTTAAACTGCCTGAAAATCACCTCCCGCTTTAACTCGTCCGTCACAACATATTGATCGGTTCCTTTCGTATGCCTGAAAAAGTGCCTCTTCCATTGATCCGGAAGTTTATCCAACTGCTCTTCATTATAAACCCCCGCTATTGCCTTTTGCAATACTTTCGTGGAGATATCCGTTGCCAAAATTTTGGTATCCCATTGTTCACGCTCCAAACCGAAGAAATCCGACAAAACCATGGCTATCATATAGGGTTCTTCCCCGGAGGAAGCCGCACCGCACCAGATACGCAGATCCTTTGTACGGCTTTCCTTGGTCTTAAGCCATGGCAGCACTACTTTCCTGAAATAATCAAAATGTTCAAACTCCCTCATAAAATATGTATGATTCGTCGTCAAAAAATTGACCAGCATTTTTTCCTGATTACCGGTGGCATCATTCTCCACGGCATTCATAAACTCATTAAAGCTTTTCCATCCGCCCTTGCGGATATAATTTTCCAGCCTCCCGTTAATAATAATCTTTTTCTGGCTCAAATCAATGCCGTAACGCTGTTTCATGTAGGTTGAAATTCTTAAAAACTCCTCATCTGAAAGCACCTTTTTGTTCCTCCTGTATTACTTTTGTTACTTTTAAAAATGATATTGCTTCAGCAAAGCTGACGGGCGATTTTGCGGCAGATCTCATAAATTTTCGGATTGTATTTGGTGCCGGCTTCCCTGCCCAATACTTCCAATGCCTCTTCCCTGCTGCACTGATTCTTTTCCGTCAACCCGCAATACCGGTCCATCAGAGCCACAATCTGCGCCGCAAGGGGAATCTGCCCCTCTTTCAGCCCTTCCGGATATCCGCTTCCGTCATAATTTTCATGATGGTAATGCGCAATATCCTTGGATGTGCTGATAAAGTCATTATAATCATTGTTGACATGAAGATCGTTCAACAGCTTTGCACCTATTACGGTATGGTTCCTTACAACCTGCTCCTCTTCCTCCGTCAGCTCCTCTTTCTTTCGCAGAAGCTCCATGGGGATTCCGAGATTGCCAACATCGCACAAGGGCGCGGACAATTCTATGGTATCGATATAAGTATCCGAGATTTCTCCTTCAAACAGAGGCGAAAGCTGCATTCCCTGCGCCAGAATCCTGCAATTCTTTCTCAGACGCTCCATATGTTCCTTCTCATAATTGGCATTTTGTGAAGCAATGTTTGCCAGAGCATATAAGATATTCTTTTTCTCCTCCTCCATCTGTTTCAACTGCTCCGTAACCGAAACCTGAAGTTTTCTGTTCATCTCCTTAAGTTCGTGGTTTGCCACATGAAGACGCAGATGAACGCCTACCCTCACCTGTACTTCCGCAGGGATAAAGGGCTTTGTAATATAATCCGCCCCTCCGATGGAAAATCCTTCCACGATATTTTCCGCCTCATCAAAAGCAGAGATAAAAATAACCGGAATATTTCTGGTTTCTTCTTTTCCCTTTAATGCCCGGCACAGTTCATAGCCGTTCATTCCCGGCATGGAAATATCCGTCAAAATCAAGTGAGGTTTGCATTTTCTGGCAAACTCCAGCGCCTGCTGCCCGTTTTCCGCCAAAATGGGCACGCAGCCCATTTCCTGAATAATTGCTTCCAAAACCAATCTGTTGGCTTCCACATCATCCGCAATCAGAATTTTTTTGCCTGCAATGGTTTCACTTCCATAAATCATATGCTGCTCCATTTCTGCAATGCCTAAAATGGCACACCTAAAATTATTTATTCTCGTCCGGGGCTGTAACGAAATGATTTAACGCTTCATACTCCGCCAGTGCTTTCTCATAATTTTCCTTCTGGATTGCCATTTTCAGTTTGAGCACCCCTCTGCTCACTTCATGGGGAGCGCCGTCCGTCAATTGCCTGATGGTCTCCATAAACATTTCTGCCTTTTCCCAGTTCTCCATTTCCACACAAAGAATCAGCTTGGACAGATTCCGTCTCAATGTGTCAAAGTTTTCCGGAGTCCCGTACTTACGGATATCCTCTAATTCTCCCTCGTCATCCTCGGGAGGAGCCATTTCAAAAGTGGTGGTCATCTGTTCCGGACCTGCGGGCACTCCTTCATCTCCTTCACATGCCCCCAGCCAGAGGGAAAAGGTAAAGGTGCTGCCCTTATTCTTTTCACTTTCCAGCTCTATTCTGCCGCCCATAAGCTCCACTAACTGTTTGGTGATATTCAATCCCAGACCGGTGCCGCCGTATTTACGGGAAATGGAAGCATCTACCTGAGAAAAGCTTTGAAACAGCTTATCCCTGTCCTCATCGCCGATGCCGATTCCCGTATCCTTCACGATAAAGAACAGCTCCACCTTACCGTTAGCCTGTGCCGTCTTAAGCACTTCCACAGTGATTTTTCCCACAGTGGTAAACTTCTGGGCATTGGACAAAAGATTGTTGAGAATCTGCACAATACGCAATTCGTCCCCTACCACATACTCCGGTATCTGGGGCGATACCGTCAGAAAAAATCCCAGTCCCTTCTCGGTAATCTTATTGATATGCTGGGCTTTTACATAATTCAACATATCCCTGAAATTAAATTTCCGGGGCTCCAGCGTAAATTTTCCGGCTTCCAATTTTGAAAAATCCAGAATATTGTTGATAATCTTATTCATATCGCCACAGCAGCGCTCTATCAACTGCAGCGATTTCATGGTCTTCTCATCCGTCACCGTGTCCATCAGTTCACGGACATTGCCAAGCACGCCGTTTACGGGAGTCCGCAGTTCATGCGTCACATTTGCCACAAATTCCGACTTCACCTTCATTGCCTGCTTTGCTTCCTGCCGCACCTGTTCCACTTCACGGCTCAGGAACTCTTTTTCCAAAATATCATTCGCCATGCAGATATAGGCCAGAGGGCTGCCCTCACTTTGAACAATCCTTGCCTCTACCGGAAAACAGGTAAGATTCCTGCGGTATGCCACAAGGTTCTTCTGTTCCCGTCCGAAAACATAATCTGTATCAAATCCATCTTCTGTTTCTTTGAATGTGCCCGGAAACACTGCGCTTATATGTTTCCCGCACAATTCCTTTCCATATTGCAGTTTTTCCCTTGCAGATGTATTGGCATAAGAGATTTTCCCCGTCCCGTCAAACATAAAAATCATTTCCAACGCATCTTCCATGGAAAACATGCTCATTATGTTCTGTTCCACGATCTTCTCTTCCTTCCCAAGATGTTAAAAAGCTGCCGCATTATGAGTAAATACGACTCCCTGCATGTTATTTTGTAAACAGCCATTGCCGCAGACAAAATATTGTGCTTGGAATGGCCGATTTACCATAATGCGACAGCCCCATGCTCTGTTTCTGTTACAAAACTATGTAAAGCTAAACATCTTGATTACTTCTACAACATTAAAGAAATCCGCCTTTGCAAACTCGAAACATTCCAGCATCTCCGGAGAAAACTGTCCGCACTCCCCATTCATAATCATGTCAAACGCCGTGTTGTTGGCATATGGACTCTTATAAACTCTGGGGCTTACCAATGCATCATATACATCCGCAATGGCAACTATCTGTGCGCTGAGTGGAATCTGATCTCCCGCCAGGTGATCGGGATATCCGTTTCCGTCCCACCTCTCATGATGGTGGCGGCAGATATCGTAAGCATAACGGTAAAAGCTGCTTTCCTTGTTTCTATAGGTCTTATCCAATATGTCACATCCTATTGTGGTATGTGTCTTAATTACTTCAAACTCCTCCGGCGTCAGGCGGCCCGGCTTTAACAAAATTGCATCGGGAATTCCGATTTTCCCTATATCATGCAGTGCGGATGCCCTTGCAATCTGATCTATCTGTTCCGGCGTCAGTCCGTATTTGGGATAAAGAGCCATCAGGCTTTTCAGCAGAATCCTTGTAAAATACTTGATACGCCGGGTATGTTCCCCTGTCTCGGCGCTTCTGGCTTCCACCACGGAGCTTAAAGTCTCAACCATGAATTCGTTGTTCTCACGAATTTCTTTTACCTGAGCCTTTATTTTCTCCTCCTGCTCCTTTAAGCGCACCTCCATATTGTGCTTGTTCTGATACAGTTCGATAATATTCTTACTTCTTCTCTTGACAATGTGCGGATAAAAAGGCTTGTGCATTACATCCGCAATACCGTATGCATATGCCTGATCTTCACTGTCCAAAGCGGATTCGCTGGTAATCAGTATGACCGGAATCTTCTCTATCAGGTCATTCTCCTTCATATAATCCAGCACCTTGAAACCGTCCATAACAGGCATCACCACATCCAGCAAAATCAGTACCAGATTCTTTCTGTTCTGTATCAGGTTGATTGCCTCCTGCCCGTCGGCTGCCTCCAACAGCTCATAACTTTCCGAATCTTTACGGAACATTTCACAAAGCACCGCTCTGTTTACTACTTCATCATCAACAATTAATATCTGTTGCTTATCCATAACTAACTCTCCCTACTACTACTGCCTTTGTAACAATTCTATCAATAATAAAATTCACGCATTGCGAAAATTCTATTATCATGAATAAGATACCACTATTTAAGTATTGTTGTCAATAATATCCGTACAAAAAATATTTCCAAAGAAATTTTATTTTCTAAGAAAATTGATTTTCTTTGAGATACCTCTCCAAAATGGCTGTGGACATCCCGATTAACTGCATGCAGGGACGCTTTTTGTAATACTCCTCCGTCCTCTTTTCCGGGACAAAATCATCCTCCTTTTTATTAAGCCCCAAAAGTTCCCTGCACACAATGGAACCGTTAAGCTTCCGAAACTCATGGGCAAGCTGCTGGATTCGCTCATAATGTCTGGTTTTGCCCTCAAAATCCTTTGGCGAATCATAGCCGCACAAAAGTCCCGCCACAAGGAACATCCCCGAAACCGAACCGCAGACCTCGCGAAGTCTGCCCATGCCTCCCCCGAAGGAAGAACTGAGCTTCAGGAGGGTATGCACATCTTCATCATATAAATCCGCAAACGCCAGCACCACCGCCTGAGAACAGTTATAGCCCTCCTTAAAAAGCTCCATAGCCTTCACGGCGCGGGGACTTTCCAGCAAGTTTTCTATTTCCCTGACTTTTTCTTCGTTTGGATTACTGTTTGGGTTCATGGATTACCCCTTTCCGACCCCCGGCCGCTTCACAGAGGATTTCCGCCCTTCAAGTGAAATCACTGCGGCAGAAACGCCGGCTTTTTACCCTCAATAATAGCTTCCACCTCTTCTTGGTCTTTATTAATGGCAAATTTCAAATATCCTTTCATTTTTTTAATTTTATCTTATCCTGCTCTCAATTACAACAAAAACATAAAAATTAAAATCCTTGCATATAATCATATTTTCTGATACAATAAATCAAAAGCATATATTCTTTGAATCTCAGACGGCATAAGCCGTTTCAAACAGGGAACTCTCCCATAAAGCTTCAATGAAATCCATGCTTTTACCCCAAAACATTTTACAATGCATGGATTCCGCAGAAGCACAGGACAATGTTTTCCTTCCGGTTTCCATGAGAAGGAGGAATATTGAACCAACAAGAGAAAAAAACACAGGAAGGAAAAAGCGTACAGTCAACAAGCACCCCCTATGATGATGTATTTCGCACATTGCTCAACGACTGCAGCCCCCTAATCATCCCTGTGATAAACGAAGTATTCGGGGAAAAATATACCGGGAAGGAAAAAATCTTATTTTCACCGAACGAACATTTCCTGAACCGTCAGGGGGGCAGTCAATATGAGCGGATAACGGACACAAGTTTCCGGATTGTGGGGACCGAAACAAAAAAATACCATTTGGAATGCCAGAGCGGCACAGACAGCAGCATGCTGGTGCGTTTTTTTGAATATGATACCCAGATAGCGCTTGAGGACAGAGGGATAAAGGAGAATGTCCTGACGGTAAAGTTTCCTTATTCTGCCGTGTTTTTCCTGCGCAGCACCGCATCCACGCCTGATAAATTGAAAATCAGGATGGTCATGCCTGATATGACATCGGAATATGATATTCCGGTAATGAAACTGCAGGAATACATGCTGACCGAAATTTTTGAGAAAAATCTGCTGTTTCTGCTTCCGTTTTACATTTTTGTCCATGAGAAAAGGTTTAGAGAATATGAGCATGACAAGGCGAAGCTCCGGGAATTACAGGAAGAATACAAACAAATCAGCAGCAAACTGGAAGAATTGTTACACAACGGCTCCATCACGGAGTACACAAAATGCACCATCATGGATATGTCAAACAAGGTGTTGGAACATATCACCGCAAAATACGGCATTGTCAGGGAAGGAGTGAAAGAGGTTATGGTAGGAAGGGTTCTTGAATATGAAGCAAAGACGATACTCAGACGAGGAATAGAACAGGGAATAGAACAGGGAATATCTCAAGGAATAGAACAGGAAAAAACCGAGATAATTTTAGATTTTCTGGGGGAATTGGGAGAAATTCCTGCGGAGCTCGAGAATCGGATCAAGAATCAGAAAAATCCGAAAATCCTCCGCCTCTGGTGCAAGTCTGCCGCCAGAGCGCAGAGCCTGCAGGAGTTTGAAGAACGAATTGAAGGCCTGTGATGGATGCAGACTACATAAAACCTATTTTTCCAAAAAACAGCAATGAGGCAGCACACCGAAAATTGGTGTGCTGCCCTGTTTTTTACTTCTTCCGTGGTTTTCCATTACTTTTTAACAGCATCAAATCAATTAGCTAAGTAAGGACAGAACGCCCTGATTTGCCTGATTTGCCTGTGCAAGCATTGCCTGACCTGCCTGAGCAAGGATGTTGTTGTTGGCATACTTCACCATCTCGGTAGCCATGTCAGTATCGCGGATTGCAGACTCAGCGGACTGTGTATTCTCAACGATATTGTCAAGGTTGTTGATGGTGTGCTCCAGACGGTTCTGGACTGCACCGAGGTCGGAACGCTGCTGGGAAACCTTCTTGATTGCAGACTTGATGGTTTCGATGCTTGCGGTAGCAGCCTCTTCTGTTTTTACGCCGGAAGTTTTTAATCCGTCAACGCCGATCCCTTTTGCGCTCATGGCTTCAATCTTAACGGTAATCTTATTAGCGATAGCCTTGGGATCATCTTTTGCACCGCCTTCTGCACCTACATGGAGGTTGAATTCCAAAGCCTTGGAAACTTCTACTTCCTTTTCTCCTTCTTCAACTGCTTCCTTACCAGGCGTTACCTCAACAAACTTCGATAACTGCTCTGCACCAACTTTTTCCCAATCGGTTCCATCCTGTGCATAAACATCCGCTTTCAGTGTGCCGTCCAAATTAAACAAATCAGCCAAATCCTTTTCCTCAACTAAAGCAGTTCCATCAGCTGCTGTGGAAATCTTTGTGGAAGCAATGGTAAAGTTTGCATCTGTTATCGTCGCTTTCTTATCCACGGTCTGGGCGCCATAATTCGTTCCTGTATTTGCCGCTACAGTGTAGATTTCTACATTATCTTTAAATTTTACTTTTCCATCTGTACCTACTTCCAGACTGTCAAGGATTTCTGCTTCAGTAAGTGCTGTAGTACCACCCTTTGCATACCATGACTCATCCTTGCCAGCACCCATTTTGTTAGCCGCATAGCTAGCTGCTAATGTAATTGCACCGCTGCCACCTTTGCCTGTAGCATACTCTGCCGCAACGGGAACTTCCGCTTCTGCTGCTGTGGTAACTTTCTGCATTTCTGTACCATCGCCCTTCAGCAGATAAATCTCATTGAACTTGGTAGTCTCGGATACACGGTCAATCTCATTGATCAAAGCGTCAACTTCACTCTGGATGTAGTCGCGCTCTTCCTGAGAGTTGGTTCCGTTTGCGGACTTGGTTGCCAGCTCGTTCATTCTCTGGAGCATATCGTGCACTTCTGTCAATGCGCCTTCTGCGGTCTGCACTGCGGAAATGCCGTCCTGAGCGTTTGCGGAAGCCTGAGTCAGACCTCTAACCTGTCTTCTCATCTTTTCGCTGATTGCTAATCCTGCAGCATCGTCAGCCGCACGGTTGATCTTGTAACCGGATGACAGTTTCTCTGTGGACTTAGCCTGTGACTTTGTGGTCAGACCCAACATTCTGTTGGAATTCATTGCTGTTAAATTGTGTTGTACTACCATAAAATTACCTCCTTGGTTTTACCTGACGCAAATCCTTTTACGCCGGTGAATGATTGTTATTGGTTTCCTTTATAATGACCGGGCGGCCGACTTCACTGCCGGGCCCTGACCTTGATGCCGTGCCGTCCGATAATTACCTGTTGCTTCCTGCGTTCCCGCGGGCTATGATGATGTGGGGCTTTGCCGTCTGACTTGATGTCTGCCGGGCAGCCTGTTCCATGATTGCTTCCGATTCTGCCTTGTCTGCCTTGTTCCGGGTCTGCTGCGTTTTCTTCACATATTTTTCCGGATGCTCGACCTGAGCGTAATACTTGGGCAGATTTGCCCGCCTCTCTGGGTCCTTGATGTCCTTTTCCAGCACCGAGCTTCTCAAAATATTTGTCTCTTTGGGGGCGTCCACCATGATCCTCAGGTGTTTTCCCGTGCCTCCCAGAAACACCAGCTTGATATCATCCCCAATCATCAGGTACTCTTCCGTGCTCACTGTCAGTCTTAACATGTTAACCTCCTTGTCGCCCTAAGCGATCCCTGCTTTTTTGAATGCAACATTTTGATACATTGTGTTGCATTTGCGGTCAGGCCTTAAGAAAAGCGCATTATATTTACAAGGAAATTTTTTTGATGTATTATGGCTTTTCAAAAACGAATTGCACACAACAACAGAAAAGAGGAGATTAGCATGAGTACGACACAACCTATCAGAGACCCCGAAAAACTTCTGGAATTCAAAGAGTATTATGGTAAACTTCACCCCAATAAGCGGAATTATGCCTTATGCATTTTGTGTTTAAATACCGCTCTGCGGATTACGGATGTATTACATTTGAAATGGGGAGATATTTATGACTTCTCAAAAGGAACCTTTCATTCCCATATTATGGTAACGGAAAAAAAGACGGGAAAAAGGAATATGATTGCCTTAAACAGAACGGTCAAGGAGAGTTTCGGTTTTTACATGGCGTCCCTTTCCTCCGTTCCCTCGTTTCAGACCTATCTGTTTCCCAGCAGAAAAGGACAGAATCAGCCCCTGAGCAGATATCAGGCTTTCCGCATTATAAAAGAAGCCGCCCGGGATATAGGATTAAACGAGCATATTAGCTGCCACTCCCTGCGCAAGACCTTTGGCTATTATGCATGGCAGCAGGGAATTCCGCCCGCATTATTAATGAATATTTACAATCATTCTTCTTATCAGATTACAAAACGATATTTGGGAATCGAGCAGGATGACAAAGATAATGTATTTATGAATATTGCACTATAGATATGCGGTCGGAAAGCCCCCACCGGAATCAGGGCTTTTTCAAATTTTTCAAAAAAAAATCCGAAATTGCCCTAAAGTATTTTTTAGAGCTGTCGATATATATGGTGTAAGCAAGAATGCAACACAATGTATCATTATGTTGCATTCTTATTTTATTATACATTTTTCACAATAGACTTTGCACCTAAGCTATGGTATACTATCCTTACAACCATTCAACCATACATAAATTACAAAGAAAGGAGACGATAATATGACAGACAGTGAAAAGCTTGATCTCCTGCTTTCGGAAGTGCAAGACTTAAAGCAGCACGCAACAACCATGGACGAGAAAATGTCCAATATGGAAGACAGAATGTCCAATGTAGAAAGCACGGTCACAGAAACTAAATTGATATTGGAAAATGAAATCCGCGTGAATATTCAGCGGGTAGCCGAAGGGCATCTGGATTTATCCAGAAATCTGCACCATGCAATAAAACCCGGCGCTGAAGTCGAAACATTGGCAATCAGAGTCGGAATGCTGGAATCGGATGTAAGAGACCTAAAGGCAAAATTAGCATAGCATTGATAAAGGAGCCGACCTTTCGTCAGCCCCTTCACCCTTTCAATCTTCCCTTTTCATAAGTATCAGGCAGTTTCTGCCTTCCACAAATTTGTACTCCACCTTATCCATGCGCTTTTTCACCAGATAGATACCGAGACCTCCTTCTCCCCGCTCTTCCATAAGCAGTGTCACATCCGGGTCGGGACGCTTCAAAGGATTATACGGAATACCGTCATCCTCAAAATACAGTACCGCTTCTCTCTGTTCCGTTACTTTACATCCTATGGTCACTTCCTCCGCTTTGCTGTAATAACAGATATTAGAATATATTTCATCCACAGCCATTCTGATTTTGGTGATGGTTTTTTGGGAAATCCCGTTTCTTTTGAGCTGTTCCTCAACCCATTGATTGATTTCTTCCATCCGTCCCATATTGGGAACATCGGTTTTTGTCTCATATCCGTCCCCGTTATAGCGGATAATCAACATTGTAATATCATCAAACTGCTCTGCGGCTCCCTGAAAATCCCTGACGCTTTTCCAAACTTCTTCCGCAAGCTGTTCCGGCTCCAAAGCGGCATTTTTGCCTAAAAGCTGCCTCAACCGCACTTCGCCGTAAAGCTTTCCTTCTTCATTATTTGCTTCCACTACGCCGTCCGTATACAAAAAGATGGTGTCTCCCGGTCTGAGCCGTACTCTGCTCCGGGTATATCTGGCGTTTTCCATTCCCGCAAGGACAAAGCCGTTGTGGGATTTGAGATAATCATAGCTATCCTTTTTCTGCTTGAGCAAAGGCGGATTATGCCCCGCATTTACATAAGTTAAAACTCCCGTGGATAAATCCAGAATCCCTGCCCATGCCGTGACAAACATATCATTTTGGTTATTGGCACAAAGGCTGGCGTTGACTTCCTCCATTTTTTCCGCCAGAGACTCCGCATCCGTAATATGGCTTCTAAGGAGCGTCTTTGCCACCACCATAAACAGGGACGCCGGCACACCTTTCCCCGATACATCGGCAATCAAAAAGGCAAGATGGTTTTCATCCGTCAAAAAGAAATCATAAAAGTCTCCTCCTACTTCTTTTGCGGGAGTCATTCCTGCATGGATGGCAAACTCAATTCTGTCAGTCAATATTTTTTCGGAATCGGGCAGCATGTCCGCCTGTATCTGAGCCGCCAGCCCCAGCTCCGTCTGTATCCGTTCCTTTTCCGCCGTAGCGGCGGCAAGATTTCCGATATAACTTTTCAGTTGAGCCGTCATGCCGTTAAACGCATTTCCCAATTCTTCCACCTCATCCCCCGTGGCAATTTGTATCTGATGGTCCAAATTTCCTCCGTTAAAATCCGCAACCTCCGTCGTCAATCTGTGTATGGGCGCGGTCAGCCTTCCGGTAAACAAAACGCTGACCAAGCTGATGATGCCTACGGAGAGCACCAGAATTGCCAGATAGATAATTTGCGTATTCCTGATGGATGCTTCCTGTTTTTCCGCCATGCTTTCCGTCAGTGTAAGTATTTCCTGCCTGCTTTTCATGGCAGGGGCTATCACTTCCGCCACATCTATCACCGTGACAAAACTCCAATGCAATCCCTTTAACGGGGCATAAGCAAGATAAACTTCTTTTCCGTCCACGGACAGCTTACAAAGTCCGCTATTTCCGGATACCATGGATTCTGCAGCCTTTGCAAGCTGTGCGTTTCCGCTTTCCCGCAAATCGACATTGGTTTCGGCATTTGCTGCCGTTTCCCCATCGTCCTTTCCCGAAACCATAACCTGTCCCTTTTCATTGACCAAAAAGGCATAACCCTTTTCTCCGATTGTAGTGTTTAATACCGCCTCATTCACGGTGTCCAGATAAGAACCCACGCCTGCCACCGCCACAATTTCTTCCTCATAATAAATAGGCTGGGCGCAGACAATGCAGTTACTTCCCGAGTGAATGTCGGCAATCACATCGGAATATACAACCGTTCCCCGCTCCGCCAGAAGCGCACGCTGATACCATTGTCTGGAAGCAGCCTCATAAAAATCAGGATGTTGTGCTCCTCCCTCATATTTACTGAACGCAATATAATCCGCCTGAATCATCCATCCGCTCTGTGTCGCCACATAAGTAGAAGAAACCATGTCATTATGGTTATTATATTGCACCAGCATATCCTGTAGATTTCCCAATTTGTAGAGCTCCGTCCAATTTTCCGGCACAGGCTCCCCGAGACTTTCCGACCACATAAGCTGCGCGGCAAGTGTCGTGCTTCCCATCTGCGGCAGGGCAACCGTCCTGTCCGGATAATTTTCCGGATGTGCATAAATTTCTTCGGCGGCGGCTGCTATTCCATGCAGATACGCCGCTACCTCTTCAAATTTCTGTTCGATATAGGTAGCTTTTTCCACTGCCAGCGCCTGCAAATGCTTGCCCGCCATATCTTCCAGCGCCGTCTCCGCATCTTCCGCAGCCGTCTTTCCCAGACTGTTGTTCGACTCCGTAGAAACATTTTTCATGGAATACAGACTCCACATACTGACTGCTCCGGTCAAAATCATTTCTGCCATAAGTACAATAAGAAAGACGGTGGTAATCTTGCGCCGGATGCTTCTCTTCTTTTTCATATGCAATCTTAACCTCCTTTTCCTGATTTCATATAACATCTGCGCACATAGGCAAGCAAAGGCGCAAATTCCTCGTCAACCGCATAATCTTCAAAATAAATCCTCACTTCCCCCGGATGATGCAGAATCAAGTATTCCTTTTCGCTGCACAGTGGCTTTAATCCGGTAAAAAAGTATCCCAGCTTCGTCAGCTCTTCATACGCCCATGGCGCATAGGTATCGCTGCAGTTTAAAAAGATATTGGCGGTCTGCCTGCCCGACAGCGGATATTTTTTATGTAATCCACATATGACTGCCGGCAAATCAGCGCCGATTCCGTAAACATAGATTTCCAGACTGCTCTGTACACTATCATTGCAGTATCCGATATCGCTGGAAGAGGGCAGGCTTTCCCCCTTCATCCGCCTCCCCGTCGCCAGTTGGCAGCCCGCTCCCAGCCTGTCATAAATGCGGTAACAGTATGCCCTGTGCTCCTGCGGCGCATAAACAATGCCCGCATTCTGCTTTCCCGTCATCCGAATCTGAACGCCCTGAGAGTGTTTTGTATTTTTGCCGTTATGATAAGAATGTACGATTTTCTCCATGTCAAACACATTCAATACAAAGCCGCAGGCATGAAATTCCAGACGCCCCAAAAGCCGCTGGGTCACATCATGGAACAATACCGGGAGACAAAAACCCGCAGAATAGGGACGGGACAACAAAATCTTCATGCCATATTCAAAAAAGGGCATTGCCAGACCATATCCCCGGTATTTCTTCCTAAAAATCTCGGAAGCCACCTCGCACATGGTTTCCTTCGGATAAAACTCTTTCAGCATCAGCATTCCCGCGATTTCTCCCGATTTGGTTTCCGCCACCAGAAAGGTAATGTGCCCGCTTTCCGCTTCCTTTTGTATGTACCCGGGATGATATAGCTCACTTTTAAAATAAGTATCCCCATACTCATCCCTGATGCAGGCAACCATCCCTTCCTCATCTCCCGGAAGATACTGTCTGAGCATCACGGTCAGTATTCTGCCTTCCCTATTCTCAAGGGATATTTTCTTTCCCCAATCCCGCTTTTTATGAAGGGAAAAACCGTTCCCCTCCGCATTACCGCTCATCGGATGGTCAGGATATTATTAAAGCCCGTAATTTCAAATACTTCCATAATATCCTCCCCCACATGACAGATACTCATGTTTCCCTGTTTTGCTTTCATCTTTTTGGAAATAAAAAGCAGCACTCTTAATCCGGCGGATGACACATATTCCAACTGCTCCATGTCAATCTGCAAATCCGTGACATCCTGAAGTTCTTTTTCCGCTATTTCCTGAAGCTGCGGCGCCGTGGATGTCTCCAATCTGCCCTCCAGCTTTATGATAAGGTTCCCCCCGTCTTTTTGTGATTCTATTTTCATATTTCCTTCCGTCCGTTCCTTTCTGTATTATTTTTCAGGAATTATCCCATGCGGGTTTCCGCTCAAAGCCTATATGATAGGTCACTTTTTCCATTGTCAGTTCATGTTCCCCCAGCATATAACGCCCAATCGAAATATCCTTTCCCAAGATAACCCCTTTCGGATAGTCGGTAAGGCATCTGTTCAAAAGCGCAGCCTGTTCTTCCCTGCCCTGATCCGAAAGGGGGTTGTTGGGGTTGATGCTTCCGATGGGAACCATTTTAATATAACGGATATCCGCTAAAGTAACTTTTTCCCTCTTATCCATGCATGCCCCCCTAATCTACCGTTTTACTGCTGTGCCGGCGCCTTTCCTGAAGCGGCGTCGCTGTATTCTTCCTTCTTGTCAAACAACTCTTTCTCAATTTCATTTACTCTTGTCTGTGCCGTTACCGCACCGTTCTGTGCCTGTGCCAGCGCTTCGTAATGCTGTTCACCCGCCGCATAGTCCTTTACCTCTTTGTCTTTCCATGCCTTTAAGGAAAACAGTGCCGATACTTCCGCCGCATTTGCCTGTCCGCTGTCAGCAATCATTTGAATGATTCCCGCCGCCTGACTCTGCATGTTATCCCAGCTTTGGATAGCAGGCTGCGCTTTCTTTTCATAATTTTCCGCATCCTGCGCCCCCTCATCGGTTTCTATATTTACACCGTTTAAGTAGCTGGTCATTTCTGCTCTATAAACATTTTGCTGGGCGCTCGCGGTACGCTTTAACTGCACGATATTTTGATCCAGTTTCTCCCTTGCCGCAGACAGACGGTTTTCTATCTGTGAAATCTCCTGCCGAAGCTGCTTTAACCTTTCCGCCTTTGCTTTGGATGCGTCCGGCAGCGCCTGTCCGTTGGCGTCTCTTAATGTTGAGCCGATCAAAGCAGGCGCAACATTTGCCGCCATCATATCCAGCACTCTTGCCAGACCTTCGGGAGTGCCATGGTTGGTTGCTCTCACATCCACATGATACTTAGCGGAATTATCGGTGCTTCTGGTATTGCTTTGATGTGCGCTAACGCTTCCGCTGATATCCACCTTTGTACAGAAAAATCTGGTGGAAGCCGTCACCGTTGCGCTTTCATCCGCAGAGCTCTCGGATTTCTGACTTTGCTTCACTTCCATATCAAAAGTAATGTTGACCTCGTCCACCTGTAAATTGGGAATGGGTACAATGGATAAAAGAGGCACTTCCACCCTCATATCCTCTAAATTGGTAGTGCCGTCATCATTCTGACTGCGTTTCTGATATCCGAATGCCGCCGTGCGCAGTTTCCCGTCATTGGTAAAACCCACCCGGTCAATAAAGTTTGCGGTAGTCCCCGCCATCAGGGTATTGGCATTTGCCGCCGCCGATAAAGGTCCTCCGATAAGCTGTTCCATGTTTAATCCCGAAAATTCCTGTCCTATTGCCATAAATTTCACCTTCCTTTTCTATCAGTTTATTCTCCAACAATAAATGAATCCGTACAGATTCGATGTCTTGAATTTTTTAATGACACAGATAATTTGTTTTTCAAATTTCTTGTAACCAAGCGCATTTTCCGATATTATGACAGATATGTCATTCATGTCACTCATGTCATAACATCACAGGTGTCAGTATTTAGGGATAGGGACATTGTCCTATCTGCCACAATATTTTTAAAAAATCCCATATCCTTTGCAGAATCCGCCTGCCACGCCTTTTGTAAAAATCCGGATTCCCGCTATACGGAGCAGCTTCATATGCCGTAACGGTAATACGCTCCACCCATAACAGTCTCCCCGGAACCGTCTCCCCCTCACATAGCAGCTTCAGATTACAGTCCGGTATCAGTTCCTCCAGATATTGCTCCAACAGCTCACGGTTTAAAGGCTTTTCCTCTCCCGCTTCGGATTGGTTATGTTTACTCATAATCCTTTTCCAGACCATACCGAATCTCCATATTCATGATTTTTTCCTGATATTCCATGATGCGGTTGACGATATTGGACTGTGCCATGGAGTATTTATCTTTATCAAATTCATAAGTTTCCTCCTCAAAGGCATCCTTACTAATCTGATGCAGTCTCTCCTGTTCCGCCGTCATATCCGATATCTTCTGATGGAGCTGTTTCAGTTTGCTGATTTTTGCCTTAAGCTTCTTGATTTCCTGTACCATATTCTTCTGGGTTTCCGAGCCTAAATCTCCGCTGACCGCCAAGGGCGTGGTATCCAGCTTCTTCGCCACCTGATTGGTGCTCAAGGCGTCAGTCAGACGCAGGATGCCTTCCGTGGCAGGAAGGGTGGATATCTGCAGCTTATAAGATACCTTGGGCAAAAAGTCACTGTCCCTCTGCAGGGGAGAACAAATCCGGGCATTGATTTTTGTTTCGCCTGTCTCTTTGTCACATACCGCCTTTACTTCTGTGGAAAAATCGATTTCCGCCTTTTCCACATTCAAATTGGCTATGGGAACAATGGACAGAAGCGGCACCTGTACCTGCAGGGTGTCCACACTGTAACCCTCTTCCCCCTCAGCCCTGACCTGATCATAAGCAACATTGATATTGTTCAGGTGAATGGTTTCTTCCTGCCCGTTCTGTTTTGAGGTCCCCATACTTTTGATGGCATCTATAATCTGCGCCCGTAGCTGATGATTGGATTTCGCCAATGCGTGCAAGGGTGCATAAACCAGATCATCCAACAGTATAAACTCGTTATCCACAATTTGCGCCGCACCCTTTTTCTCCTCCCTGTCAGCCTCTTCTTTCAAATTTCCTGTCCTATAAGGCATCCCTGCTTCCTCCTCGCCCAACATAGCCTCTGCTCACACTATTTTAAAAATAATGCTCTTTCTTCCTGTCTTCTTCTGACAAGCCCCGGCAGTTCCTTGCCGCCGCCCTTATTATATAAAAGCAACTTGTCCGCCACCGTGGGGGCGTCCCTGCCCGTCACCAGCTTCTGCAGATTTCCGTTTCCGCAGTTATAGCAAAAACTGGTAAGGGCATCAAATTGATTCTGGTTCAACGGAAAAGTAATCTGCCCCTTCTTTACGCAGTCATTGACATAGTTTGCATATTTTTGCACATCTTTCTTCAGAAGTTCCTTTGCCTCCTCTTTAGAAGCCAGCCTGTCACCTTCTTTGACTCCTTCCGTATGTCCATAACCGATTGTCCACACTCCTGCGGGACATTTGTATGCTTCCAGACGGCATCCCTCATATCCGGCTATCAGTTCAACCCCATTGACTGATACGGTCATTTCTCCGTTTTGAG
This sequence comes from Lachnoclostridium sp., assembly GCA_023665475.1. Classification (GTDB taxonomy): domain Bacteria; phylum Bacillota; class Clostridia; order Lachnospirales; family Lachnospiraceae; genus Acetatifactor. The sequence goes on along the minus strand of JAMPEB010000005.1, from coordinate 102,313 downwards.
GCATCTGTGCTATATTGTCCGCCTGTACTGTTTTAACTGCCTGTGCTATATCTGCTGCCTGCGTTCCCGTAGCTTTGCCATTGTCTGCCGCCACTCCGCCAATGACAGCTTTGCCCATGGCTGCCGCCACCGCCTGTCTGAAGGTATCCATGGTATATTCCGCTCCCAAGCCTTTCCAGAGATGCTCCGGGTCACTATGCCCCGAGGCAATCCCCCGTCCATGCCCTTCCTTGTGACTGATGATGACCCCGTCCCCGAGAGGATTTAACTGATACTGCCTGCAGAGAAAGGCAAACAGCTCCACCGCTGCGTCATAAGTACGCTTTACCACAGCCATTGCCGCCGCCCGGTCCAAGCATTGAAAGGATGCGCCGCCCGTGTACTTAATGCAGGACGGCTCACACATCTCCACGCCGATATGGGTGCCGTTTCCGTCCCCTCCACAATGCCATCCTCTGTGATCCCACGGCAGTGTCTGGTATACCACCCCCGTATTTCCGTCAATAAAGGCATGGACACAGGCTCTGGAACTCTCAGCCTTATTCCAATTTCTCACAAACACTTCCGCGTTAGGCTGGGGACATCCTACACTGTGAAGCATCAGCCCCGCCACCTTAATTTTTCTTCCCGCCTTAAAGCAGGGATTATTGGTCAATATACTTTCCCTTAATTCCATTCTTTTCTTCCTTCCTTTCCGCATATTTTATTCTTATTTATGTAAACCGCACCATGGCAGCAATCTATGCCGGCCATATTCACTGTCCATGCAGCGGCATCAGTTTTTTCTTGACTTCACTGTACTTTTTCACCGGAATCTGAAGTGTCTCTCCATTGTCCAGCAGTACATAACATCTGGCTATTTTTTGAATATGGTTCCTGTTTACCAGAAAGCTTCTGTGTATCCTCACAAATTCCCCCGATACCTCCCGCTCCGATTCCTTCAAGCTTCCTCTTATCTCTATGACACTGTCCGCACAATGCCATAACACATAATTATGTCCCGCTTCCAGATATAAAATTTCCGATTCATGAACACTGAAGCGGCGTTCCAAAGAATCTCTGAGCTGATAAATTCTTTCTTCTTCCCCGTTGGAAATATGTATGTGGGGAATCTTAATTCCCGTTGGCAGAACTTCAAGAATCACGGTAATATAAAACCATTCTTTAGATAACGCGTCCTCTCTCCTCATGGCGCAATATCTTCCTGTGACTACAGCTACTCTTTCATTTCTGTACATCATCCTATAGTCCCCATGTAAAATGCTCCAGACGCCTTTTTGCGGATTCATGGGGCGGGAACTTCTCCTGCCTGCCTTACTGTTCCTGTACGGAAGGGGACAAATGCATACCATATCGCCCTCATAAAGCGGCAGACGCTTTCCCTGATAAATACATTCCACAACCTGTTGTGCTATTTTTATAAAATTGCCCTTTCTTTCCCCCATTTCCCCTATATTCCCCATTCATCTTTTGTATTTGCATTTCCTAACGGATGTTTTTACTATAAAAAAAGCAAGCCTCCCCTGCAATCAATCCGGATAAAACGCCACTAATCCGGGACAAAAAATCGTCGCTAGGCAGCGACGCATTCTCCCTAAATGGCTTACACTGTCGCAATTTCCTAATGATACAAAAAAGCCAGCCCGGATACGGCTGGCTTTTGGTTAAATTTATGATATTCCTCTAATTGCCTTGATTTCCCCCACTTATTGAAATTGGGCATTGTATAGCTGGCGGTATACGCCGCCCTGCTCCATTAATGTTCTATGAGTGCCCTGCTCTACAATCTCTCCCTCATTTACCACAAGGATAATATCCGCATTTTGTATTGTGGAAAGCCTGTGGGCAATCACAAAACAGGTCTTGTGCTGCATGAGGCTGCGCATTGCCTTCTGAATCTGCTGTTCCGTGCGGGTATCCACATTGGAGGTGGCTTCGTCAAGAATCAGCATCTTAGCATCTAAAAGCATAGCCCTTGCAATGGTGAGAAGCTGTTTCTGCCCTTTTGAAATGTTGGTTCCCTCATCGGTAAGCAGCGTATTATATCCGTCAGGCAGACGCTCAATAAAAGAATGTATATGGGCTGCCTTTGCTGCCCGCTCCACTTCCTCTTCGGTAACACCCTCTCTGCCATAGGCAATGTTTTCATAGACCGTTCCGTAAAACAGCCATGTATCCTGCAGTACCATGGCATATGCCTTTCTGAGGCTCTTTCTTTTCAGTGTGCGGATTTCCTTTTCTCCCACGGTAATATAGCCCGATTCCGGGTCATAAAAACGCATCAGCAGATTGATCAAAGTGGTTTTGCCCGCACCTGTAGGTCCTACGATAGCCACCAACTGTCCGGGCTTCACCCGGAAACTGAAATCATGGATAATCGGCTGCGCCGGTCGGTATCCGAACTTTACATGGCAAAATTCCACCGAAAATCCTTGAAATGCTCCGTTTGATACCTCTTCCAATTCTCCGGCGTCCGGCGCATCTTCCTTCTCCGGCTCCTCCCTCAACAGGCGGAATACTCTTTCTGCCGCAGCCATTGCGGATTGCAGCTCACTGATAATATTTGCCGCTTCATTTATGGGTCCGGAAAATTTGCGGGAATACAGTACAAAGGAAGAAATATTTCCTATAGTCATGCTGCCCGCAAGATAAAGCAGCGCACCCAGAACGCTGATAAGCGACAAAGACAGATTATTTACGAAATTTACGCAGGGACCCACAATGCTGCCATAATATTCCGCCCGATAATAGGCGTCCACCGCTTCTTTATTTTTCCCGGCAAAACGCCCCATGGTATATTCTTCCCTTCCGTAAGCCTTTAATGTCTTTTGTCCGGAAATCATCTCCTCCACAAAACCGTTCATCTCCCCCAATTTGGCGGAACGCTTCCGAAACAGCGGTCTTGTCCTTTTGGTGATCATCTTGGTCATAAGCAGGGAAAGGGGCACGGTAAACGCAAATACCAGAGACAACGCCGGAGATATGGTCAGCATCATAATCAACGCTCCTCCCACCGTAATGACAGTGGTTAACAACTGTACCAGATCATTGGATAAAGAGGCATTGATCGTGTCGATATCATAAGAAATCCTGCTGATGATGTCTCCGGTCTGATGGGTGTCAAAATACCCCACAGGCAGGGTCAGCAGTTTCTCGAACACATCCTGACGCATCCGGTACACCACCCGTCTGCTGACGGTGAGCATCAGTACCTGCAGCAGATATGCCATAACCGCGGACGCTGCATAAAGGGCAGCCATCCATGCCGCGTAATACCAGACAGTCCCGAAATCTACCCTGCCCCTTCCCGGCTCAATGGCGCCAATGGCATATCCCGTAAGTCTCGGTCCCATCAGGGCAAAAAGATTACTCCCGAGGGTACACAAAAACGCCAGAAACAACAATCCCCTATCACGCAACAGATATTTTGCCAATAACACCCTGTCACTGTTCATTGCCTGTTCCCTCCCCCATCTGAGATTTGCTGATTTCCCGGTAAACCTGACAACCGGCAAGAAGCTCTTCATGAGTTCCGTAGCCGATAGCCCGTCCTTCCTCCAGCACCAGAATATGATCCGCATCTTTGACGGAGCTGATACGCTGCGCCACTATGACCATAGTAGTCATTTTCAGATATTCTTTGATTCCCCGCCGCATCTGCGCATCCGTTCTATAATCCAATGCACTGGAAGAATCATCCAAAACCAGAATATCAGGCCGGCCGGCAAGGGCTCTGGCAATCAAAACCCTCTGCTTCTGCCCTCCGCTTAGATTTGCGCCTTTGATATTCAGTCCCTCTTTCTCTTTGCCGTCACGCTTTTCCACAAATTCGCCGGCTCTGGCATAGAATAAGGCATTTTGAATATCTTCCTCCGTAAGATTTCTGCCCAGAGACACATTTTCGGAAATGGAATCTTCAAATAAAGTGTCATTTTGAAAAACCACCCCGAATTTTTCCCGCAGGCTGTGTCTGTCATAGCTGCGCACATCCCTGCCCCCTATCAGCACCTTACCTTTATCCGCATCATAAATCCGCATTAAAAGATTGAGGACCGTGGACTTACCGGAGCCGATTTCCCCGATGATGCCCAAGGTTTCACCTTTTTTAATGCGAAAGCTTAAATCCCTTATATTGACTTTTCTAGTCAATTCATTATTTTTGCCATAGGAAAAAGTTACATGGTCAAATTCTATCTCATACGGCGTTCCTTCATTTGCGTCCCCGTATCTCTCTTCCCATATTTCCATATCCGCTTCGCAGCACAACACCTGCCAGATACGGTCTCCCGATGCAATAGACTTGGAAAGGACGGTAAACATTTTGGAAATGGACATCACTGCGTTTAAGATTATCGTAAAATAAGTGGTAAACGCCAGAATTTTACCCACTTCCGTATTACCCGCCTGAACTCGGAAAGCGCCTACCAGAATGACCGCCACCATTCCCAGATTCAGCAGCATATTCATGGACGGATTGATAACAGCCATAACCATACCGTTTTTACGCTCTCTCCCCACTACTTCCCGGTTAATGCCGTTGAACTTTTCACTTTCGTACTCCGTCTTGGACAAAGCTTTAATCACACGGATTCCCGCAATGTCTTCTCTGACCATGCGCACAAAACGGTCTATGGCATTCTGTAGGTCCGCATACATGGAAATGCTCTTTTTGTATACAATCACGGTAATAACCGTCAGCGCCGGCACCGTTGCCAGCAATACGGATGCCATGGGGGCGTCCAATGCAAATGTCACACATATGCCCCCCGCCAGCAAAATCGGCGCGCGCACTCCCAATCTCTGTATGCGTCCTATCATCTGATGAATGTTGTAAGTATCCGTGGTCATTCTGGAAATCAGGGATGGTTTTGTAAAGCTGTCAGTCTGACGATTTGAGAGATGCATCATTTTTTGGAACAGGTCGTTTCTTATCTGTTCCGTGGCATCCCCCGCCACTTTGGACGCCATGCGGTTTGCGATAATATTAAAGACCAATGCCAGAACGGAACATACTATCATCAGTATGCCCCATGCAAAAATCAGCTTCTTCTGCTTTAGAGGAATCACGGAATCAATGATATATGCCAGAATATACGGGATGCACAAATCCATAATCGTTCCGACAAATTTAATAAGGAACCCTACTCCCATCCGAGGGAAGTAGGGTTTCAAATAATGTACGATAATTTGTTTCATGGTAATATTTTCCTTAAATCTTAAATACGGAAATCTCGTTCTTTAAGCCATCCATATTTTCTCCCAGAGCGTCCGCCGTCCTGTTGAGGTTTTCTACATTCTCCAACAGCTTTTCGGCTACATCCCGAACCGTTTCCGCATTGCCTGCGGTCGTTTCTATAATCTCGGAAATGTTTTCTACGGCAGCCATGGCTGCGCTGCGTTCATTATCCGCTCTCTCCGTTCCCACGGCAATTTCCTTCAAGCCTTCTACCAACTGGTTCATTCTTTGCTGCATCTGCCTAAATAAGCTGACAGCCTGTTCCACGGCGTGGGTCTGCATACCCACCATTTCACTTGCTTTGTTGGCATTTTCCACACTATTCATAGTCTGTGTAGTGATATGCCCCACATTATTGCTGATTTCTCCTGCCGCCTTGGCGGAGTCATCCGCCAGCTTACGGATTTCTTCCGCAACCACCGCAAATCCTCTTCCGGCCTCTCCGGCTCTTGCCGCTTCTATGGAAGCGTTTAAGGAAAGCAGATTTGTCTGCTCGGAAATATCAGTGATCATATCCACAAAGGAATTAATCGTCTCGGACTCCTTGCGCAGGGAATCAATGCTCTTTACCACCGTTACTGTCATCTGCGTGGTTTCTCCGGCTCTTTCTCCCAAAACCCGGACAATTTCCATTCCCTGATTAATCATATCCTCTGTCTCGTTCACCAACTTTTCTACTTTTTCCACAATACGGCTGACATTCTGTATCTCCGTGGACAAAATATCCGTCTTGGTTACGCATTCCAATGCATTCTGAGACTGTACCGACATTCCCTCGTTAATATCCATAATCGCCTGCGTAATGTCATGGGAATAGCTGTTGATAATGCCGGAAGCCTGTTCCACTTCCTTGGAAGACGCCTCTAACTGTCCCGTAGCGTCGCTCACCCGGTGTACCAGCTTCTTGGTATTGGCAATCATATTGGATGCGGAAGCCGCCAAATCCTTAAACTCATCATGCCCTTTTGCTATTACCTGAACCGTAAGGTCACCCTTTGCAACCTCGCCGAATTTCTTGGAAATCAGCTTCATATTGCTCTGGATGCCCGTCACCGTCACCATGCCTATTACCAGCACGATCGCACAGGCTAAAATCACCAGCCCCACGGTAAGATTTCCGATATCCTGTGCCTGTCCCGTCACCACCTTTGTGGGAACAAGGGCGCAGACGCAAGCGCCTATCGTATCGCTGATGCTGTAAAGGAACAGATAATCCTGCCCCTGATATTTAATGGTATCCGAACCCTGCAAAGCCTCTTCCGCATTCAGAGACTGAAAAAACTCCTGCCCGTAAAATACGCTTTCACCTTCGTTCAGTACACCGGTTTGTCCTTCCGGAAGATTCTCACAGATAATCTCTCTGCCGTTCCCCGTTACATATCCGACAATACTTCCCTCCCCAAGATCAAGCTCCTGCAGAAAATCCCTCAATGCGGACGCCTTTACATCCACAACAATGCAGGCATTATTGGTCTGGGACATCATCTCATATGCCAGAATATATTCATCCGAAGCCACATTTAAAACCAGATATTCATCCAAGACTTCGTGATTGTCTATCCACGCCTCCAACTGCCCCGTTCCACCTGTCACCGATTCCTTATATTCATCCAAAATACCGTCCTTTGCCTCCGCAGCTTTTGTGGAAAGCACATTGGTGCCGGTTCTGGGGATAATATGTATATTGGCTATAAACGGATTGGACATCTGGGAAGACAAAATATTCGTGCGGATAGAACCGGCTAACGATACCTTCTCCGTCACATCATTGCCGATCATTCCGCCGCAATATTTATTTACATCGCCGCTTATCGCATATTTCATGCCTTCCGCCTTGATAAAGGAACAGCTTGCATCCACATACTCCGTGGCCATCCTGAGCGTCTGCATGGTGGAGGACTGAAACTTGTCGCTCATGCCCTCCGCAGCCTTACGGTATGCGGCAACACCAATAATAATCATAAATACAACGGGTACAAGAAAACATAGAATAATTTTATTGCGTATACTGAATACATGAGCTTTGGACTTATCCTTCTGCATTCTCAGAACCCCCTTTCCGATGACAAACAGCCGCTTGACTGTCTTCACCTTGCATATAGTATATATTTATTATACCTTATCTTTTGGGATTTTGAAATAGGATTCTGAAAATTTTTTCTTTTGCCAAAATATTCTAAACCTTTATAAGTTCATTTCTTCCAAATAATTTTCCTGAAAATCGGGATGCTCCGCCAAATTGATTATTTTTGTTCTGCATTTCAAAAACGCTTCTCCCGTGGCTGCTTTTGTAACAGCTTCTCCCCATGTCTCTGCTAAAATTTCCCTGCCCAGCAAAAGGGCGCCCGCCAGAGCGGTATTCCCTCCCGCTACGCTCTTTTTCACCAATTCTTCAGGCAAAAGTCCGATTTCAGCCGCATCCTGCGGGTTCAAATAATAGCCGAAACCGCCTGCCAGCACCACTTTGGAAATTTCGGAATATCCGATTCCATATTCTTTTGCCAGTATCCGTATTCCCGCCGCTATGGCTCCCTTGGCAAGCTGTATCTGCCTGATACTCTTCTGGCTCACGGAAACATCCCCGATATTTACACCCGACTCAAAGTAAGCATCCGAAAGCAGCCCCGTCTCATCCACGATATGCTCCCGCTTAATCCTTGCAATCAGGCTCACCATATCGGCTCCCCAGATTCCCCTGTTTGCGCCGCCCTCAAAAGCGGGACCCGCCGCTGTTGCACATGCCAGAATTTTGTCCTTACTTCCCAGCACGATTTCCCCGTTGGTGCCCAAATCAATCAAAAGCACCGGCTTCTCCGCCTCCGTCATCCCTGACGCGTAAATGCCCGCCACGATATCTCCTCCCACAAAGGCGGACAGGCAGGGAAATATCACGCAGGAAACTCCCCTGATATCTGCATTGATACCCGATGGATGACTTACCGAAAAGGGCGCCCGCCCGAGTTCTCCCGCATCATAACCCATAAGTAGATAGACCATGGGCGTATTGGCGGCTATCACGCCAAACAGGCTTTCGTTTTCCGAAAGCCGTCCTTTAAAATCCGAAAATCCCTGTTCCAGCACATCCTGCACCATGTCCTGCAGCTTTGCCGCCGTTCCTGCATCCTCCGCCGCCTGAATGCGGGACAGGACATCCGCTCCATACTCTGTCTGGGGATTGACGACGGCATGCACGGCATCCACTTTTCCGTCCCTGCCATAAAGCTGCATGGCAATGGTGGTAGTCCCGATATCCACCGTCACTAACCGTCTGCCGTCGTGATTGGAAAGCGGAAAAACCTCCTCTGTCAGTCCGCTATCTACAGTCACGGAAAAAGGATTTTTTGTCCGGCATCTTCCGCATCCGATGCATATATCACAACGATTCCCGATATTTCCGCTATCCGAACTGATTTCTCTCTTTATCATAGTGATAACCAATGGCCCCCAGCTTTTGCAAAATTTCTTCCTTTTCTACATCCAAGTCTTCACACAACAGATCAAAACTGCTGTAGTAATCCCTCAGCTTTAAATTTACAAAGCTCAAGAGCATTACCGGATCCTGTGGCATCATAGGCTTCCTCCTCAAAATATATGTTATTCTTCATTCCGTTCGCAGGACGCCGTCCTTCACCGTAATCAAAATGGTATCCCCCGGCAGCACCTTATCCTCCAGAATCAGCTTAGCGGATAAAGTCTCCACATGCTTCTGAAGATAACGCCGCAACGGGCGCGCTCCGTACACCGGATCATAGGCGTTTTCCACAATGAAGGAGAGCGCCTCCGGTGACAGTTCCACGGTGAGGTTCCTGTCCTCCAAGCGTTTATTGACATCCGCCACCATCAGATGCACAATACTGCTGATATTCTCTTTTGTGAGCGGTTTAAATAAAATAGTCTCATCCAGACGGTTCAGAAACTCCGGTCTGAAATGCGCCCTCAGGTCATTCATCACCAGTTCTTCCGCCTCCGGTTTCACGGTGCCGTCCGCTTCGATGCCCTCCAGCAGATATCCTGCTCCGATATTGGAAGTCATGATTAAAATGGTATTTTTAAAATCCACCGTCCTGCCTTGGGAATCCGTAATCCGTCCGTCATCCAATACCTGTAAAAGTACATTGAACACATCGGGATGAGCTTTTTCGATTTCGTCAAAAAGCACCACGCTGTAAGGTTTTCTGCGCACCGCTTCCGTAAGCTGTCCGCCCTCCTCGTATCCCACATATCCGGGAGGCGCCCCGATCAGCCGGGATACGGAGTATTTCTCCATATATTCACTCATGTCGATGCGCACCATATTATTTTCATCATCAAAAAGCGTCGCCGCCAGAGACTTTGCCAGCTCCGTTTTACCCACGCCGGTGGGACCTAAGAACAGGAAGGAACCGATGGGCTTGCCGGGATCTTTGATGCCCGCTTTGGAACGGATGATTGCCTCCGTCACTTTGGTGACACTCTCATCCTGCCCTACCACCCTTTTGTGCAGTTCTTCGTCCAAATGCAGAATCTTGTTCCGTTCACTCTCCGTCAGCTTCGTAATGGGAATCCCCGTCCATCTGGAAATAATTTTGGCAATTTCTTCATCGGATACCTTCTCATGGACCAGAGACAAATCCTTGGTATTTAACTGCCCCTCTTCCTGTTCCAACTGCTTTTTTAATGCGGGCAGCCTGCCATAACTCAGTTCCGCCATTTTTTCCAGATCCCCTTCTCTCTGGGCAATCTGAATTTCATTATTCACCTGATCGATTTCTTCCCTCAGCTTGGACAGCTTGTCAACAGACGCCTTTTCATTGTCCCACTGAGCTTTTTTTGACGCGAATTCCTCTTTTAACTCCGCCAGTTCTTTCTGAATATTTTCCAGCCGCTCCCTGCTTAAGTGGTCGTCCTCTTTCTTCAGCGCAGCCTCCTCTATTTCCATCTGCATACATCTGCGCTGCAGTTCATCCAGCTCCGTGGGCATGCTGTCAAGCTCCGTCTTAATCATGGCGCAGGCTTCATCCACCAAATCAATGGCTTTGTCCGGAAGAAATCTGTCAGAGATGTAACGGTGGGACAGCACGGCTGCGCTGACCAGCGCGTTATCCATGATTTTCACGCCATGATATACCTCATAACGCTCCTTAAGACCCCTCAGAATGGAAATGGTGTCCTCCACCGTAGGCTCTTCCACCATAACCGGCTGGAAACGCCGTTCCAAAGCCGCGTCTTTTTCGATATACTGCCTGTATTCATCCAAGGTGGTAGCGCCGATACAGTGCAGTTCTCCCCTTGCAAGCATGGGCTTTAACATATTGCCCGCATCCAGAGCGCCGTCTGTCTTTCCTGCGCCTACAATGGTGTGAAGCTCGTCAATAAACAGGATAATCTGTCCGTCGCTGTTCTTTACATCATCCAAAACAGCCTTCAAACGCTCCTCAAACTCGCCGCGGTATTTTGCTCCTGCAACCAGAGCACCCATATCCAGAGCAAAAATCTTTTTATCCTTCAGTCCCTGAGGGACATCCCCCCTGACAATCCTCTGTGCCAGACCTTCCACCACGGCAGTCTTGCCCACACCGGGTTCTCCGATGAGCACCGGATTGTTTTTGGTCTTGCGGGAGAGAATGCGGATAATATTGCGTATCTCATTATCCCTGCCGATGACAGGGTCAAGCTTTTGCTTTCCTGCCTTCTCCACCAAATCCTGCCCATACTTCTCCAAGGTGTCATAGGTCGCTTCCGGATTGTCGCTGGTGACACGCTGATTGCCCCGCACCGTAGACAGCGCCTGCAAGAATCTCTCCCTTGTAATGCCGTATTCTTCCCAGATTCGGGCAATTTCTTTATTGGGATGCCTTAACATGGCAAGAAACAAATGCTCTACGGACACATACTCGTCCCCAAGCTGCTTTGCTTCATCCTCCGCTCCGGTCAACACCTGATTCAGGCTTTGACCTACATAAACCTGTCCGCCCTGCACCTTCACCCGCTTTTCTACTGCCTGTCTGACGCGGTTTAAAAAATGCTCCTTCTGGATTTCCATTTTTTCTATGAGTTTTAAAATCAGGCTCTCGTCCAGAGTCAGCAAGCTATAGAGCAAGTGTTCCTGCTCAATTTCCTGATTGCCGTACTCATAGGCAAGACTCTCGCAGTCTTCCACTGCCTGCATGGACTTTTGCGTAAATTTCCGAATATTCATATTGATACCTCCTCATGTTATAGTATAACTCTAGGCGATTGCGAAACTCAAGCCTTTGCACAACGACACTCTCGCAAAACCAGAGTTTCTCAATCGCCTATATTATAACTCATGTCCTTTGGAACATCCATTCCTTTTTATGTTCCTCTGTTCTATTACCACTATAACATCAGACAGGCAGAAATCAATAAAAAAAGTATAAAAATTCTATAATACTTTGAATGTAAAACTTACGCAATTCCCACAACCTTATAATCCTGCTCCTCCACTGCCTTTTTCAGCACATCATCGGACACCTCTTCCTTCAGGGTCACTATAGCAGTGCCCGCTTCATGGCTTACCACAGCTTCCGCAACCTGCTCCATGGCTTCCAGCGCCTTCTTTACTCTTGCCTCACAGTGTCCGCACATCATTCCTTCAATTTTTAATGTCTTTGTCATTTTCTTTTCCTCCATTTTTCTTTCCTTTTTTTGCATCTCTTTTTTATTTGATTCGCTCTGCTTATGCAGCGTGCTTGAATCCTTATGAAGCTTTACCAGATTTAAGCGCAGGGCATTGGTGACTACGCAAAAGCTGGACAAACTCATGGCCGCGGCTGCAAACATGGGATTTAGCTGCCAATGAAACAGGGGAATCCACACGCCTGCTGCCAAGGGAATCCCTATGGCATTATAGAAAAATGCCCAGAACAGATTCTCATGGATATTCCGAAGGGCAGCCTTGCTTAAACGGATTGCCGCAGGCACATCACTTAAGCGGCTCTTCATTAACACCACATCCGCCGCATCAATGGCAATATCCGTGCCCGCGCCGATGGCAATGCCGATATCCGCCCGGGTCAGTGCCGGGGCATCATTGATGCCGTCTCCTACCATGGCAACCTTTCCTTTTTCCTGTAAGGAGCGGATAACGCTCTCCTTGCCGTCCGGCAGCACGCCTGCAATGACTTCATCCACCCCCGCCTGACTGCCGATAGCTCTGGCGGTGCGCTCATTGTCGCCTGTGAGCATCACCACATGGATGCCCATGTCCTTCAACTCCTGAACCGCCTGCGGGCTTTCCTCCTTCATCACATCCGCCACTGCAATGATTCCTAAGAATGCATTTCCCTTTGCAAAAAACAGGGGAGTTTTGCCCTCTTCGGCAAATTTTTCTGCGGAAAGCTCCGTTTCCTTTGGCAGCTTAATGATGTCATTGATAAAGCGAAAATTTCCGCCTGCCAGCTTTTCTCCGTCCAAAACAGCGGTCAGACCGTTTCCGGGAAGGGCGGTAAAATCTGTTACCTCTGCGCTGGCAATTCCCCTTTCGGCTGCATGGGAAAGAACCGCCTTTGCAAGGGGATGCTCGCTCTTTTGTTCCAGCGCGCCTGCGTAATAGAGCAGCTTCTCCTCACTCATGCCTGCTTCCGGCAGAATATCCGTCACCTTCGGCTCGCCCTTTGTGATGGTTCCTGTTTTATCCAAAGCCACAATTTCCACTTTGCCTGCCTGCTCCAAGGATGCTGCCGTCTTAAAGAGGATTCCGTTTCTGGCTCCAACGCCGTTTCCCACCATAATCGCTACCGGGGTAGCTAACCCCAGCGCACAGGGACAACTGATAACCAGCACAGAAATTCCCCTTGCCAGAGCAAATCCCACACTCTCACCGGCGGCAAGCCAGACCAGAATGGTTACCACAGCAATGGTAATGACCGCAGGCACAAACACCCCCGACACCTTATCCGCAACCTTGGCAATGGGCGCCTTGGTGGCAGCCGCATCGCTGACCATGCGGATAATCTGGGATAAAGTGGTATCTTCCCCCACCCGGACTGCCTCGCATTTTAAAAATCCGGACTGATTCACGGTGGCGGCAGATACCCTGTCTCCTGCTTCTTTATCCACAGGAATGCTCTCCCCCGTAAGCGCCGCTTCATTTACGGCGCTGCTTCCTTCTACCACCACGCCGTCCACAGGAATATTTTCCCCGGGTCGTACTACGAAAATGTCTCCTATTTTTACCTGCCACGCAGGCACTTGCGTTTCTTCCCCTTCCCGTATAACCGTTGCCGTCTTTGGGGCAAGCTTCATCAAGCCCTTTAAGGCATCTGTGGTTTTCCCTTTGGAGCGGGCTTCCAGCATTTTTCCCACTGTTATCAGAGTAAGAATCGTAGCCGCCGACTCAAAGTAAAATTCATGCATATATGCCATAACCGCAGCCGAATCTCCCCTTAACTGGGCATCCGTCATGGCAAAGAGCGCATAGGTGCTATAGACAAAAGCCGCACCTGCCCCAAGCGCCACAAGGGCATCCATGTTGGGCGCGCGGTGTAAAAGGCTTTTTGCGCCGCTTACAAAAAACTTTTGATTGACAACCATAACCGCTATGGTCAGCAAAAGCTGCAAAAGCCCCATCGCTATATGATTATCGGCAAGCTGCGCAGGCACAGGAAAATCCCACATCATATGCCCCATGGATAAATACATCAGCAGGAGCCAGAAAACTAAGGATGCCGCCAATCTCTTCTTTAAGGCAGGCGTTTCCTTATCCGCCAGAAGTTCTTCGCTCTCATCCATGGAAGCTGAAGCATCCATTGGGGCGGAAGCGCCCACCGGCGCGCCTGTATTTGCGGAGACTCCTGCGCCTGTCTCTCCGCCTGTGCTCTTTTTCCGTTTCTTAGATGCGCCATATCCTGCATCCGTCACAGCTTTTATAATCTCTGCCTCCGATGCCGTGCCTTCCACTCCCATGGAGTTGGTCAGCAGGCTTACCGAGCAGGATGTCACTCCCGGCACCTTTGACACTGCTTTTTCCACCCGTGCGCTGCAGGCAGCACAACTCATGCCTGTCACTGCATACTGCTCCATCTCTGATTACCTCCTCATTATCATCTCACTTTAGTCATTTGCGAAACTCAGGCTTTCGTAAACCTACCTCATCAGCTTCTGCAAAATAGCAAGCAGCTCCTCCACAGTTTCTTCTTTTCCCTCTTTAATATCCCTCGTAACGCAGGTTTTAATGTGGTCTGAGAGCAAAACTCTGCTGAAGCTGTTCAGGGCGGAGTTTACCGCAGCTACCTGAGTTAAGATATCCGTACAGTACACGCCCTTTTCCACCATGCCCTTAACTCCTCGGATCTGTCCCTCAATACGGTTCAGGCGGTGAATTAAATCCTTATATTCCTCGTCGCTCCGTTCTTTATGCCGCAGACTGCAGCAACAGTCCGCCGCTGTATTTTCTATATTTTCTGCACTTTCTATATTTTTTATATTTTCCATTTTTCCTCTCATTCTGCCGAGCAAGCGGCATTTTAATCAATGGGAATTGTGTTCCTGATTGCCATTAAGCCAAACTCTTTGACAAAATTATTTCCAATGGCTCATTGGGCAGCAGCAGGGCACCACAATCAACATATCCCATTCTCCGATAAAAGAATTGTGCCTGTTCATCTGATTGAGTTGAAGTCATTACAATTTTGTATTGCCTGCTTTGCATTTCCCTTTCCCAAAAACCTACTAATTGTTTGCCATATCCCTTTCCCCTGAAATCTTCCAGCAAATACAACATATTCATAAACGGTATACTATCCCAAAATAAATTGTACCGAAGCCACCCATTAAATGTATCATTATTGAACATGATTAATACTTTTTTATCAGCCATGCTTTTTTGCAATTCGGCTGCCGCAATATGTTTATCATATTTTTTCAATACATCAAAATCTTGTTCATCTGCATATCGAATCATATTTATAATCCTCCGCAACTCCCGATTTTTGGCATCATTATAACCTGTTTTTAATGGATACCCAATTCCGAAAAGGGAGTTGTTTTTATCAGGCATACCCCCATGGGGTATATCAGTCACAAATAAATATATACCCCCACAGGGTATGTTGTCAAGAGCAAATGAACACTTTATTCACAAGAAGTTTTCCTCAAAAAAATTTGCATTGACGGAAATTTTCAGATGTGGGTTGATGCGGAGGATTCTTTAGAATTGTGGTAATGCCTATAAAGAGAGGTTCAGTTTGTGCCTCTCTTTATTTTTGAATTATATTTCTCGCATTCTGCCTCTAATTTTGGAAAATTCAGACAGCGCTTCCTGCCTGTAAATGACTCATTGGAGATGTACTTTTTGTACAAGACATTTGCTTTATTACAAATCACTTCACTATTTGTCTGACACCATTCTAATTCTTGGATGCACATTCGCTTATAATATTTGATGTTTTTCCGATCTCACTTAAAAATGGCTATGCGTTTCCACATAGCCATTTGTGTAGTAACTCCATTAGAGTTGCTAACGCTTTTAGCAGTCCACTTTACGGTAGGACTCACCACTAATAGTATAATACCATATTTCAGAAAAGAGTCAACCTTTTCAAATTTTTTATTTCCTATATTTGACTGAAAATATAATTATGTCAAATGCCTTTAAAAATATGATAATGAATAACCCTTCTGTCAGTCATTATTAAACAACGGCGTAGACAAATATCTGTCACCGGAATCCGGCAGCAGTACCACAATGGTCTTTCCGGCATTTTCCGATCTGCCTGCAAGGATGGATGCCGCTTTTAACGCGGCTCCCGATGAAATGCCCACCAGAATGCCCTCGCTTACCGCAAATGCCTTGCCTTCCGCAAAGGCATCATCGTTCTCGATTGTTATAATTTCATCATATATTTTTGTATTTAACACTTCGGGCACAAAGCCCGCACCGATTCCCTGTATCTTATGGGCTCCCGCAGTTCCCTTGGAAAGCACGGGGCTTGTGGCAGGCTCCACCGCTACGATTTTCACATCGGGATTCTTTTCTTTTAAATATTCTCCCACGCCGGTGATCGTGCCGCCTGTGCCCACGCCTGACACAAAGATGTCAACTTTCCCTTCCGTCTGTTCCCAGATTTCCGGTCCTGTGGTTCTCTTATGTACGGCAGGGTTAGCAGGATTCACAAACTGTCCCAAAATAACGGCTCCCGGAATCTCTTTGGAAAGCTCCTCCGCCTTTTCGATAGCCCCCTTCATTCCCTTTGCGCCGTCTGTCAGGACAAGCTCCGCGCCATATGCCTTTAAAAGATTCCGGCGTTCCACGCTCATGGTTTCCGGCAGGGTAAGAATCGCCCGATATCCCTTGGCTGCCGCCACTGCCGCAATGCCGATTCCCGTATTGCCGCTGGTTGGCTCGATAAGGGTTGCCCCCTCTTTGATAATTCCCTTCTTCTCGGCATCCTCAATCATTGCCAGCGCAACGCGGTCTTTTACGGAACCCGCCGGATTCAGATACTCCAATTTGGCAAGTATCACTGCGTTTGTAATTCCTGCCTTCTTGGCATATCCATTCAGCTTTAGTAAGGGTGTTTTCCCAATTAATTCCAGCGCGCTTTCTTTGATTTGACTCATGATTTTATACCTCCTGATTTGTTTGATTTCACATTTGGAATGTGCATTCCTATATCAACGCCTTATTTCCTATTTATCTGATAGGATTTATATGATTTTGATTATATACGCTGTGGCTCGCCTTGTCAACAATTAAATTCACGCTTCGCAAGAATTCTATTGCCATGAATCAGGAAGCTTATTTCATGGAAATTCGTTTTCTGGAAGTTTATTTCCACAAGTTTAATCCCTCCCTCTCCAACAAAAAAAGCCTTCTGACAATGCTATCTTTTCAACTAGTTCTTTCATGCCTTCTGATAAATTATAAACTGTTAAATTTAAGCAGTCCCATTCAAAAACTAATAAAACATTTTCTTCTGAAAACAGGATATTTAATGTTCCGGCTGTAAGAACCTATTCCCCTGCCTAATATCTACAACATTATAATTATGACAAATTCGGTATAGCATTGCAAGTATTATTTTTTACCGTTCATTGCCTTTCCTAAATCCTTATGATAAAAAGAAACAATAAGGACACTGCTCGCTGACATAAACCCAAAAACAAGGGCAGCCCCTCACGGCTGCCCAAACAATCAATGAATCTGCACAGATTCGGAAGAATCCGCCTGCGGATTCTTCACGGAATGACTTAGATTTTCCATGCGCTTCAGCGCTATGGTCAAGTTCTTTCTGACCTTAGAAAATCTTCATTCCGTTCACACTTCCCCTAACTTCTCAAATACAAAATAGTCTGCCGAAACGCTGCCGCCTGCGCTCCCCGTCTCATTAATGGCAGCCAGCCCGACTTTAACGCCCACCCAGCGGCCGGGAGCGGCTTCCACCGTTTCCCCTATGGGCTGGTATGCTGCTTCATCATATCCTGTTTCAAAGGACACATAGGTGGAATCCTTTACCTTCATGCGGATGTAAATGGTATCCTGCTCCACTTCCCCTAAATCCGTGCGCACTTCATTATCCTTGGTCCAATTTCCAGTACGCTGCTGAAGGGTAACTTTTCCGTTTCTCTTTACCGCAAACAATCCTGTATAATGACCGCACTGGCTCACCATGCCAGCGGCATCCCCTTCCTTAAGGCCTGCCAGATGCAGGCATGCCGTCACTTGAAATTCCGGCGCGGGCCATTTCTGAATCAACAGATTGGGAATGTCGCAAAGCTGCGTACTCTCCTCCACATTCTGCGCATACAGGGTAAGCTGTCCGCCTCCCAGCTCATACCAATCCTCTTTATAATTGGCATTCCACTGCCACTGAAGCCCAAGCTCCTCCCCTTCAAACAAATCGCTGTCCTCAGGAGCATCAATGGGGAAAGTCCCGCCTACATCAGGCTTTGGATACTGTAAAACAGGCTCGCCGCAGCCGTCCGCATCATTCACGCCGATAATGGGCCAGTCGTCTTCCCAGCGCATAGGCTGCAGATGCACAATACGCCCCGCATTTCCCACATCCTGAAAATGCAAAAACCAATCCTCGCCGCTTGGCGTATCCACCCATGCGCCCTGATGAGGTCCGTTGATGGGAGAATTTCCCTGATGCAGCACAATCCTTTCCTCAAAAGGCCCATAGATATTCTTGGAACGAAGTACCGTCTGCCATCCGGGTTTTACGCCGCCTGCGGGGGCAAATATGTAATAATAGCCGTTTCTCTTATACAGCTTTGGTCCTTCAATGGTGGGCTGGGTGGCATGTCCGTCATAGATAAACTGTCCGTCATCCAGCACTCCGGAACAATCCGGCTCTATGGGGGACATATAGAGCATGCTCTTAAAGCCGATACGGCTTCTGGCAAATGCCGATACCATGTAAGCCTTGCCGTCATCATCCCAGAAAGGGCAGGGGTCAATCCAGCCGATAACCTTACGCACAAAGGCAGGCTCACTCCACTTCCCCCAAGGGTCCTCGGTCTTGCACATCATAATGCCCTCATCCGGAAACGGGATAAACGCATAATAAATCCCCTCATGAAAACGAATGGAGGGCGCCCATGTGCCGCGTCCGTGCATGGGCTTTTCATAATCGGGAAAGGGAAGCTTATCAATAATATAATTAATCACCTTCCAATTTACCAAATCCTTGGAGTGCAGCAGAGGCACTGCCGGAGTATTGCAAAAGCTGGAGGCAATCATAAAATAGTCCTCTCCTACCCTGATGGCATCCGGGTCCGAATAATCCGTGTAAAGAATCGGGTTTTTGTAAGTGCCGTCTCCCTGATCAGCGACCCACATTTTATTAAGTCTTGTCTTGTCCATGGCGTTCCCTCTCTTTCAAACTTCCCATCATGCCGCTTTAGCGGCACAAATAATCCGTGAATCTGCACAAATTCGAAAGAATCCGCTTGCGGATTCTTCACGGAATGACTTAGATTTTCCATGCGCTTCAGCGCTATGGTCAAGTTCTTTCTGACCTTAGAAAATCTTCATTCCGTTCACACTTGATACTTCTATTCTTCCATAATTTCCCCCTAAAGTCAACCCTGCTGCCGATTTTCCGCCATCTTTCCGTTACCGCTTTTTAAGGCTTTGTTTTCGGAAAGCCCTGACGCGCCCGCATGGCAAGGACTGTCCGGAGCTTAGTTTTTCACAATCCTTGAATGATCCATGACCCACAGGATTTCTTCTCCCTGCTTTACCTGTGTTTTCTCCGTAACCGTGATGTCCCGGAAATCTCCGGCTTCCTCCACTCCTACAAAGATATCCGTATCCGCTCCTGCCGCAAGAAGCGCTTCCCTGTCATATTCCAAAAGAAGCTTGCCCTTCGTTACAATTTCATTCTGCAGAACTCTCGGGCGAAAATATTCTCCCAGCATTTCATCCGGCTGTGCCGCCTGACAACTACCGTTTATGCCGCTCCCCACCCGAATCAGCAGCTCAACCCCAAAGTCCGTCCGAAGCATCATTTGGCTGCCTGAGGGATATAATCTCACAATCTTGCCGGATGACGGTGCATACAGACACCCTTTGGTAGTCCGCACCATTGCCCCCCTGACATCTCCATGATCAAAGGTTTTAACTGCTCCCTCTGCGGGGCTGCCGATTGCCCAGCCGAGTGGTATTCTCTTTTCATTATTTGAGTGGCTGCGGCGCAGCCGAAGTCTGCCCAATATGCTTTCTTTCCGCAAAGCGCCTGTTTGCTGCATCCTTCTGCCATTTTGCATCTTTTGGTCCAAAGTCATGCTCTTCACTTGCCCCTGTAGTTCTGTCTCCTGCACCTGTTCTGTGCCATGTTCCTTTATGTCATAACCCGATGACGCCATATCCATATCCGGCATTCTTTCTCTGTCAACAATGCTTTCTGCCATAGTATTTTCCACTTCTGCACTTTCCGGTTTTATCTCCGAAAGTCCTTCCTCTCCTGCGCTTCCCAAAAGCAGGCTCATCCTGCCTGACCAAAATCCCGCCACAGCCGCTATAATTCCGATTGCACATAACCAAAATACATTCATTGTCAAACTGTCACTTTCCTTCCCTGTGTCTAAAATGAAGACTCCTTTTACTTCTCCTTCTTACTTTCTGCCAATTTTAAAGAAATATGCTTCAAAATTTAATTTTATATAAAAAAATTTAGTTTTATGGTAAAAAATTAGTTGACATAATAATATTGCGATGATATACTCTAATCGTATTCTAAATGAAAGTCATTGAACTCACATATTTTTGTAAGTCATTATTGATTTTTATGATGGTCTACAAAAATATGTGATTTTTTTGCCTTATGTTTTAGAATTCACATACCAATACGGGGTTTACTCGCATTCTTAAAAGGAGGTACCACAATGAATAACGGTACAGTTAAGTGGTTTAACGCACAGAAGGGTTATGGCTTCATCACCAATGATGCTAACGGAGAAGAGGTATTCGTACATTTCTCTGCCATCAATGCTGAGGGCTTTAAGTCTTTGGAGGAAGGTCAGAAGGTTTCTTTCGATACCGAGACAGATCCTCAGAACAGCAGCAAGGTTCGTGCTGTCAATGTTACTGTTGTAGCTTAATGACGAATCAAAAAACCGGCTCCTCGGAGCCGGTTTTTTCATGCTTTTCATTCTTTCTTTTTAATCATCAAATCTACGCATTTCGGTATAGGCCAACAGTAACGGACCCACACCCTTTGCATCGTCCTCCACGATAGGCTCCGACATGTAATATTCAAAAGTACCGTCACGCCTTGTATTATCCTCCGGGCCGAGACCTGCTACCAGACAGATACCGCCCAGACTCAAATGTCCGTCCTTTTCCTTCAGATACTTATCGCAGATACCGTTAAATGCCTTTATGCCATACTTTGTATATTCCTCGGGAAGCAGACCGTGGCGCACTCCCTTTAAAAGGCTGTATGCCATAATAGCGCTTCCGCTGGTCTCCAGATAATTGGGCTCCTTGCCGCCCAGAGCAGGAAGCTGATACCACAGACCGCTCTCATCCTGAAACTTTAACATGGAATCGATCAAATCGCGGAAAACCTTCTTCAAATTATCATATTCCGCCTGATATTCTTCCCCCGGCTCACATTTGCTCATAGTGTCCAAAAGAGCCATAGAATACCAGCCGATTGCCCGCAGCCAGAAATTCTTGGAAAGACCTGTTGTTTTATCACACCAGAACGCCGTTTTGGAAGCATCATAGCCATGATAATACAATCCCGTCTCCTCGTCTCTCATATACTTCACTACATTGGAAAACTGATTGAAAATATCACTATAGTTCTTTCTATTGTTAAATTTGGTCTCATACTCCATGTAAAAGGGCTGCCCCATATACATGCCATCCAGCCATACCTGATTGGGATAGATTTTCTTATGCCAGAAATTACCCCTCTCTGTCCTAGGCTGATTCTGCACCTGACTATACAGCAAATCCAATGCCTTTCGGTATTTTTCTTTTCCGTTTAACTCATACAGTTCAAAAAGAGTCTTGCCTGCATTGATATTGTCAATATTATACTCTTCTACAGAATAACCGTTGATAGTGCCGTCTTCCATCACACGATGGTCAATATAGGCATCCGCAAATTTATAATATTTCTCATCGTTCGTAACCTGATACATCTCAAGAAGCGCCTTGATCATGGCGCCGTCAATATAATTCCAGCCGGATGCTTTTCCCTCTCTCGCCTTTTCAATATTCCACGCAGGAACATCCAGTGTACTTTTCTCAATCAGTTCATCGATATATCTCTCAAAAATGGGCAGCTGCATATGTAGACTCCTTTCATTAAAGCACAATGCTTATTTCTATTTTACCCCCCCATAGGGCAGGAGTCAATACATTTTTTTACAGATTACCTAATTCCGAGCCATCTGCACACCCCAAAAAGAAAAAGCAGATGCAGCGGATAAAACAGATAAAACACATATTTCATACGAAGCCCACGCTCGCCGTTGTAACATAAAACAGGCAAAAACGCCAAAGGCGCCGGCAGTTCCCAGCAAAAAGAAACGGCTCCCGCAACAGCCTGCAATATCTTATATTTGCGGAACAGGTACAGCACCAGAATGCTCATTACCCCCAATGCTCCATAATCCGTGTGGAGAAGCTCCGCCAGATAAGCGCCCGACATACCGCTCACCGCCACCAGAAATGCCTTGACATAATTATCCGCCACCATATTGGAAATCCATTTTTTCCGTGAAATAAACTCCCATGCCGCCATGGTAATCAATCCCATAAAAAGCGTAAAATAAACATTTTGGGAAGAAAATTCCAACAGACTGCCGTTAAATGCCAAATCAAAGGGAATCTCGGAAATCAAGGCAAACAAACCCAGTCTCAACGCATATTTGGGGATACTCCGGGTTTTTTGAAATCCCTCCACAAGCAGAAAACAAAAGATGGGAAAGGCTATTCTTCCTATGTCGCGCATAGCGCTGTATACGGCAACAAGAGCCGCCCTGTCTTCCACCCATGGGAAAATCCTCCAAAAACCTTCCCATACAATCAGGTTCTGTAAAAACTGATATTTTTTCAACATGGTAAGAAGTATGACTGCCCCCGTATGATCAATGAACATGCTTACAATGGCAATCAGTTTTAATGTACTCCCTGCAATTCCCCAGCTTCCATCCGTTTCTTCCGTGCTTTTCACCGTCTCCAACATCTATTGTACGCCGTGCCTTTCCTGCCCTTACAGCCTATCCCACTTTGTATCCGGTGCCCCACACGACTTTCAGGTATCTTGGCTCTTTAGGGTCATTTTCGATTTTCTCCCGAATATGACGGATATGTACGGCAATGGTATTGTCCGCGCCCACCGCGCTCATATGCCAGATGGATTCATATATCTGACTGATGGAAAACACCTTGCCCCTCTCCTGCACCAACAACCGCAGAATTTTATATTCAATGGGAGTCAACCTGACTTCTCTGCCGTCCACATACACGGTCCGCTGTAAGTCGTTGACCTCCAATCCGTCCACTCTGTAAATCCGGTTTATATTATCACACATATTTGCCAGTTGGACATATCTGCGAAACTGGGACTTCACTCTCGCAAGAATTTCCAAGGGATTACAGCCCGTGGTTACATAGTCGTCAGCCCCGGAATTAAGCGCCATAATCTTGGCAGTTTCTGCGGTCTGCTCGGATACCACGATAATCGGCACGCTGGTTTTGGTCCTGAGCCTTGCTATCAGCTCAATGCCCGTTCCCCATCCCTCTTTGCTCAGCTCCGCATCTATCAGCATCAGGTGAATCATTCTATTTGTCACAAAATCAAACAATTCCTCCTGCGTATTCGCTTTTATCATCTGAAATCCCTCTCCTTTAAAAAGGGGAGCCATGATTTCCATAATGCCCGTGCAATTGTTATAAACAAGAATCGTCTTTTCCATCATACCACCTATCTTCCTTTCTGTACATCATAAATCCGAAACAATTGCAAAATATTACAAATTTCATTCTGCCTACTGTATCATAAACCATGATTGCAAACTTTTTGCATCATATTTCATCATTTTTTCTTAATTTTCTAAATTTTTTTCAGTTTTTTATTTATATATTGTCCTACAGGATTATCCGGTTCATTTTCCCTATTCCCGGAATAAAAAAATGCCCTTTGAAATATAGACGAATTTCAAGGGCACTTTGTTTCATATTTTTTCATTTTTTAATAAATTTTATTTCTTGTCCTTTTTCTCCAAATCATTCAAATCTTCCGCGGAAAATCTGCGAAAATCATTCAATCCCTTTGTCAAAATGAGAATACTGTTCTTCGTGGTGTCAAATGCACCTTCCCTATATAATTCCACGGCAATCAGACCGATGGGAACCGCTATGATCATGCCGATGACACTTCCCAATTTATAGCCTATATAGAGCAAAATCAAAGTAGGAAGCGCCGGAAGCCCCACATAATCCCCCACAATCTTAGGCTGGATAATCTGCCTTGCAAGCTGTCCCACACCCCATATAATCAAAAGTCCCAGCGCCATTTCATAATCGGCGCTCAATACTTTCACGATTGCCCAAGGCACCATAATCGTTCCTGTTCCGAAAAAAGGCAGGAAATCCATAAACGCGATTCCGACCGCAATCAGCACCGCATAATCCACCTGTAAAACAGTAAGTCCAATCACCAAAAGCAGATACATCCATATTTCAATGCGAAGCTGTGCCTTGAAATATCCGCCAACCGCAGTTACCAGACTGTGCCGGACCATTCGGTAACGGGATTGGATAGCAGGAGGCATATGCTCCCTAAACCACCCGTTGATACCGCTTCTGTCCGACACAAAAAAATACGCGGACAACAGCGCCATAATAATCCCTATCAGAATAGAAGGAAGCCGCATTGCAAAATTTCCCACCACATTGATGGCAGGAGTGCCGATACTCCCTACAATGTCTCCCATATAGGAACCTATCCTGCTTGCGGCATCGCTTAAACTACGCTGCATATCCATGGGCAGACGGCTGTAAACCACATTCAGTCTTTCCCCGATATCGGAAAAGTCCTTCTGGGTTCCCTCCCACATACCGGGTAGGGCTTCTATCAGTCCCAGTGCCTCCTCCGACAGCTTTGCCCCCACCAGATACAGCACAAACACTACCATGCCGATAACTGCGATAATGACAAAAGCGCTTCCCGCCTTACGCCGGATCTTAAGCTTTTCCTCAAAAAACTGTACCAAAGGAGACGCTATCCATGCGATAATCCATCCTGCTACAAAGGGAGCAAAAAAGAAAAACAGCCTTGGCGCAAGGAAAATAACCAACAAGAATACCGCCAGCGCAACGCCCAAATTCACAACAGCTTTGACATATTTTCTCATAGATTTCTTTTTATTTCATTTCCTTTTCCAGAATCCCGTCAATCACACCATAGATTTCCTCCCGCCCCTGCTTTGTCTGAGCAGAAAAGGGAAGGATCAGCGTTTCCGCTCCTGCCTTTAACGCGGTGCGGATGAGAGCCGTCTGTTTTTGTATCTGGCTTCGCTTTATCTTATCCAATTTGGTAGCTATGATTATAGGGTGATATCCCTGTCGGCATATCCAATCATACATCGTACAGTCATTGTCAGAGGGGGCATGCCTGATGTCAACTAACAAAAACACGGCACGCAGTTTTTTAGAGCCATGAAGATAATTCTCCACCATCCTGCCCCATTTTGCCTTTACCTCTTCATTGGCTGTGGTATAGCCGTATCCGGGCAAATCCACGAGATAAATCTCATGGTTGACATTATAATAATTGATTGTCTGTGTTTTTCCCGGCTGGGAGCTGGTACGCGCTAAAGATTTACGATTCATCAATGCATTAATCAGGGAAGACTTCCCTACATTACTTTTGCCCGCAAACGCCACTTCCGGATACCTATTGTCCGGCAGCTTACTGGTAACGCCGCATACGGTTTCCAGACTGACTTCCTTAATAACCATGATTACCCGCTCTCTTAATATCCTCACGGTGAACCGTCAAGGGCGCGCTTTCGCCTTCTACAGCTTCTTTTGTCACCACACAGGACTCTACCGTTTCATCGGAAGGAACTTCATACATGGTATCCATCATAATGCTTTCCATAATGGAACGCAGACCTCTCGCACCGGTCTTTCTCTCAAACGCCTTCTCCGCAATAGCCTCTACGGCTCCTTCTTCAAAGGTCAGCTCCACATCATCCATATCAAAAAGCTTCTGATACTGCTTGAGCAGAGCATTCTTCGGCTCCTGCAAAATACGGATCAAAGCTTCCTTATCCAGCCCCTGCAGGGACACGCAAATGGGAACTCGTCCCACAAACTCGGGGATCAGTCCGTATTTGACCAAATCCTGAGGAGTTACCTCCTCCAGCAGATCATTAAACTCTTTTGTGGTCTTCTGGGACACTTCCGTGTTAAAACCGATGGCTTTGCGGTCCAGCCTTGCTTCCACAATCTTATCCAATCCCGCAAAAGCTCCGCCACAGATAAAGAGAATATTAGTGGTGTCAATCTGAATCAGTTCCTGATGGGGATGCTTTCTGCCGCCCTGCGGGGGAACGCTTGCCACAGTGCCCTCTATAATCTTTAACAGCGCCTGCTGAACGCCTTCGCCGGATACATCTCTGGTGATGGATACATTCTCGCCTTTCTTGGTAATCTTATCAATCTCGTCAATATAAATAATGCCATACTGCGCTCTTTCCACATCATCATCCGCCGCCTGTATCAGCTTTAGCAGAATGTTTTCCACATCCTCACCTACATAGCCCGCCTCGGTCAATGTGGTAGCGTCCGCAATGGCAAAGGGCACATTGATAATCTTCGCCAGAGTCTGCGCCAAATAGGTTTTGCCGGAGCCGGTGGGACCCACCATGATAATATTGCTCTTTTGGAGCTCCACATCATCCAAATCCTTGGGCGCCGTTACTCTTTTGTAATGATTGTAAACTGCCACGGACAGCACTTTTTTTGCTTCCTCCTGTCCAATGACATAATCATCCAAAAAACTCTTGATTTCCTTGGGTTTTAACAAATTAATCTCCGGATGAAGAGAATCTTCTCTTGCTTCATCCTCCAATTCCTCTTCCAAAATATCGGAACAAATATCAATGCACTCATCACAGATATATACGCCTGACGGTCCTGCAATCAGCTTGCGCACCTGACTCTGTCCCTTGTTGCAAAAAGAACATCTTATACTATTGTCTGAATTTCTGCCTGCCATTCTTTCTTATACCCCCTGCCGTTTTGTGGGCAATCATTCTAAGCGCGGTTTACGCATTCTCCCGCTCTGCATCATGGAATGTGATCACCTTGTCAATCAAGCCGTATTCACAAGCTTCCTCGGCGCTCTTCCAATTATCCCTCTCGGTGTCCGCACAGACGGTTTCATAATCCCTGCCGGTATTTTCTGCCAGCATACGGTTTAGCTTCTCTTTTGTCTTTAAAATATGCTTTGCCGCAATCTCAATCTCCGTAGCCTGTCCCTGCGTGCCTCCCAGAGGCTGATGAATCATAATTTCCGCATTGGGAAGCGCAAACCGCTTTCCCTTTTCGCCGCCGGCAAGAAGGAATGCTCCCATACTTGCCGCCATGCCGATGCATACCGTGGACACATCGCATTTGATATAGCGCATGGTGTCATAAATTGCCATGCCCGCCGTTACACTGCCTCCGGGGCTGTTGATATACAGGTGGATATCCTTCTCCGGATCCTCCGCCTCAAGAAACAACAACTGAGCTACCACAAGGCTTGCCGTTACTTCATTGACTTCCTCCCCCAAAAAGACAATCCTATCCTTTAAGAGTCTGGAATAAATATCATAAGACCGCTCACCCTTGCTGGTCTGTTCTACGACATAAGGTACTAAACTCATCTTATCTCCTCCATTCCTGCTTTTCCTGATTCATTCCGCCTAAGCGCTCTTTTCTCTTGTCCGCTTTTGCTTAATCTTTCTTCTTTGCCTTACTTTCCTTGGCATTGTCCACTACAAATTCCACCGCTTTCTTGATGCAGATGTCATCCATAACCTGTTTTTTACCGTTTTCTCCCAGAATTTCCTTTACCTTGTCCGCTTCCATGCGGTAAGTCTCACCCATGGATTTGACTTCCTCTTCAAACTCCTCTTCGCTTGCGGTCATTTTCTCCGCTGCCACCACTGCCTCAAGTACCAGACGGGATTTAATTCTCTTAAGCGCCTGAGGTTTTATCTGTTCAAGCATCGCCGTAGGAGTCAGTCCGGTAAACTGCATATACTGTTCCATAGAAAGACCCTGGGACTGGATTCTCTGGGCAAATTCCTCCACCATCTGTCTCTGCTGGGTTTCCAGCATGGCATCGGGAATCTCCATCCGGGCATCCTCGATAATTGCGTCGATAACGGCTTCCTCCTTGGCATCCTTCGCCTCGGAAACCTTCTTTTCTTCCAATTTCTTCTTTACATCTTCCTTATACTCCGAAAGTGTGTCAAACTCGGATACTTCCCCGGCAAACTCATCATCCAGTTCGGGAAGCTCCTTCTCCTTAATCTCCTTTACGGTACACTTAAAGACTGCTGCCTTTCCCGCAAGGCTCTTCTCCTGATAATCCTCCGGGAAGGTGACATTGACATCTATCTCTTTTCCCAATTCCGCGCCGATTAACCCTGCCTCGAATCCGGGGATAAAGGCATTGGAGCCGATGGTCAGAGGATATCCCTCTCCTTTTCCGCCTTCAAAAGCCTCGCCGTCCATAAAGCCCTCGAAATCTATTACCGTCATATCACCGTCCTTTACGGCTCTGTCTTCCACGGAAATAATCCTCGCATTGCGGTCTCTTTCCTTCTCAATCTCTGCATCCACCTCTTCATCGGTAACGCTTACATCCATCTTATCCACTTTTACGCCCTTATATTTGCCAAGGGTGACTTCCGGTTTTAAGGCAACCTCCGCCGTAAAGATAAAAGGCTTTCCCGACTCAATCTGGGTCACATTAATCTTGGGAGAAGATACGATATCCTCGCTGCACTCGTCCAGAGCCTTTTCATATGCCTCCGGAATCAGTTCGTTTGCCGCATCTTCATAAAAAACTTCCCTGCCATACATCTGCTCTATCATCTTGCGGGGAGCTTTGCCCTTGCGGAATCCGGGAATGCTGATTTTGTTTTTGTTCTTCTGATAAGCTACATTAATAGCCTTTTCCAATTCCTCTGCCGGCACTTCAATGGTCAGTTTTGCCATATTGTTCTCTAATTTTTCTACCTGTAAACTCATTCTTATATTTCCTCCTTCATAGTGACCGTCTCATGCCAATTTTTTTACAGTCACAGCCATTTTGAAATTATAGCATAAATAAAGGAGATTGACAACAATTTTATAGATTTATAAGATTCTCTGTTATTTTTTTCCATAAAGGCACTTGCCGGTCACTCCCGGCAGCATCCCCAGCTTGCCCGAGAGGGCGCTGACTACACTCTGGGGCGCATCCATCACCACGCTGATGACATTGACCTTTTTCGCGGGATAAGGAATGCCCATTCTGCCGATAATATAGCTCCCATACTCATGCAGCAGACCGTTGACCCTCGCCACCGAATCCGTATTTTCCACCATAATGCCCACTAAAGTTACCCGGCTCTCTGCGAAATTTATTGTATTTTCACTCTTGTTCATAAATATCCTCACTTCTCTATTTAAATATGGGTCGCAATGATTAAAATTCTTCCCCTCTGTCTGTCCCTGATATAAGCTTCCGCCCTGTCCTTTGTCCCGGCATCCATACCGGTAAAAGGTTCGTCCAGCAGCACGCATCCGCTTTCCGACTCCATCGCCCTCACCAATGCCACCCGGCGTTTCATGCCGCCGCTTAACAGGCTGCAGGGCTTGTCTATGGCGTCCTGCTCCAAAAGCAGGCTAAGCGCCTCCCTTGCCCTCTTTCTGTCCCCCGTTACCATCTCCACATTCCGCAGGGCGCTGTAATTCATGCAAAGTCTGTCCTCCTGAAAAACCATGCCGAAAGAAATTTCCTCTTTCCCTTCTACCCCGCCGCTGTCCGGCTTTTCCAGACCGCACAGCAGACGGAGCAAAGTCGTCTTACCGCTTCCCGAAGGACTTGTCAGATAATAGGTTTCTCCAAATCGGTACACTGCGGAAAATTCCCGAATCACCGTTTTGTCCCCATAGGACTTAGTCAGCTCATGGCATCCAAGCTGTTGTGCCTGCGTACCATGTCTTCTTTCCGGCTTTTTACAGACAGGCTCCCATGCAAAGAAACCTTCCGCCAGCCAAAGAATGATTTTTTCAAACAAAAAACTGAGAACAATCACCACTGCCGTCCACGCAAACAATCCGGCCGTATCCAGATAGACTTTTGACAGATAAAGCTGTCCTCCTATGGAAAAATCCGGGGTGCCGATAACTTCCGCCGCCACTCCGGACTTCCAGCCCATTCCGAGGGAAATCTTTAACCCGCTTAACAAAAAAGGTTTTAAAGCAGACCGGTAAATATAAAAAAAGAGATTCTTGCGCGGCATCCCGAAAACCGCCGCCATCTCCAAAAGCTGCCGGTCCGTATTCTTGATTCCCGACAGCGTATTGATATAGATATTGGGCATGACAACCAGAAAGCAGATTGCCACAGCCAGAAAAGAAGAGCCCCACCAGATTAAAAACAAGACCACAAAGGATGCCACGGGAACCGCCTTAAAAAGATTCATCACAGGGGAGAAAACCTCCTCCAACAGGGAAAATCGTCCGCTCAAAATGCCCAAAAGAACCCCTGCCCCAAACCCTAAAAAGATTCCCGCGCCGATACGCAGCAAAGAACCTGTTATGCTCTGCCAAAACGGTGTCTTGGGAAGCATGACCGAAAGCGCCCTCAGCGTTTCTAAGGGCGTTGCCAGCAAAACGGCATTATCCACCCATTTTGCCAGCAAATGCCACAAAAACAGCCAAAACAAAATAATGAAAAATTTTTTAAGGGACATAATAAAATCCATCCTCCGGCATCGCGCCGCCTACTGCTTCCGGTGACTGTTCAAATATGATTCGCAGATAACCGGAAAGCGCCTGTTTCATTTCCTCACCGGTGACACAGACGATATTGCATTTGGGAATCGCCTTTTGCGCAATTGGCTCCTTGGCAATGATTCCTGCTTTTACGGCAAGAGCCGCGCCTGTCTCCGGGTCATCGTTCATGCTCTGTGTACTTTTTGCATGCTCTTGCAAAAACAGCTCAACAGCCTCTTTTTCTTCCTCCAAAAACTCATTACGCACCACGGTCACCCCTGTCACCATGCTGCTTCCGCCTTCACCCTGCACCTTATTCCATTCCTCGTTCATATCAAGGATAACGGACAATTCCGCATTTTGCGCGCAGGCCGCCGTCACAAAGGGCTGGGGCAGTAATCCCACTGCATCCGGATTTTTGGTCAATACCGCTGCCACCTCCGTTGCTTCCGACTTGTACTCCAAAGTGCAATCGGTTATTTCCATATCATTTTGGGATAAAAGATACTGTAATACATAGTCGGGGGTAGTTCCCTTGCCAGTGAGATAAATGCTCTTTCCCTTCAAATCGGACATGGTTGTAAGGGAAGTGTCGCCCGAAACCATATATAATACGCCAAGCGTATTAATATCGAGCACCGTAACGCCGCCCTGCGTTTTGTTGTAAAGCACGCCTGCCACATTGGCAGGCACCAGAGCGATATCCAATTCCCCCTTTACCATGAGGGGAAGCAGCTCGTCCGCCCCCGTAGCCATCTGAAATTCATAGGTATTGAGAGAGGCTCCCTGCTCATTTTCTTCCATCAGGAACAAAAGTCCCATGGATGTAGGCCCTTTTAAAGAACCTACGCGAACCACGGTTTTTTCCGCTTGATTATCCTGTCCGCTGCTTTCCGAAGTGTTTTGCGCATTATTTTGCAAATTATTTTGTGTATTGCTTTGTTCGATATTCTGTTTTTCGTTTTGTCCTGCATCGGAATGGCTACATCCTATCAGGACGCCGCAGACCAGTGCAAACGCCATTCCAAGCGCCGCCAGTCTTTCTCCCGCTGTCCGAAATTTTAAATTTCTGTTTTTCATGCCTTTGTTAAAACCTCCGTTTTTCTTTGGCTGCCATACAGTTTAGCATAATCCTGTCAAATGATGCACATACTGTAAACAGCCGGTTTTTTAATATCTCAGGTGAAACCGGGCACAAAAAATAAGCCTTATTACTCAGAACGAATCTTCGTAAGTCAGTCACCTGTGTATGATTCCAATCAGCTCCGCCGCTTTTTGGTCTCAATCATATATTCTACTATTTAGATTTTATCATAAATATAAAAACCAAACAAGCCGGAAACATGAAAAACTTTCCATTATAATTTTTTTCATGGCGCTCATACTATTACCAAGATAAGTTGTAGCAAACACGCATCCTGTTTCATACGGAATCTTCCGCCGGAATCTTCCGCCGGAATCTTCAGGATAAGTGATTGTTGCACTTATCTTGAAGATAGAGAATATGAAAAGATATGGAGGTGAAAAACATGGCAAACAAGTCTAACAGAGTTGAGGTTCCCGAAGCTAAGGCTGCAATGGACCGTTTTAAGACTGAGGTTGCATCCGAGCTGGGTGTAAACTTGAAGGAGGGTTACAATGGTGACCTTACTTCTAAGGAAGCAGGAAGCATCGGCGGTGAGATGGTTCGCCGTATGATCAAGAAGCAGGAAGAATCCATGAAATAAAAATATTTGCAGTTATTTAATAAAAAGGCGGGTTCGGCGCAAATCTTGCGCCGGACCCGTTTTTCCCACTGCTCACTATTCCCCGAATACAGCTCTGTAATCCGCCTGAAATTTTGCGATTCCCGCATCTGTCAGAGGATGCTTTACCATCTGTTCAATCACGCTATAGGGAACCGTGGCGATATCTGCGCCCGCCAGCGCACAGTCCGTCACATGGACAGGGTTTCTGACGCTTGCTGCAATAATCCGGGTATCCAAATCCGTTACGGAAAAAATTTCCGCTATTTCACGGATTAAATCCACACCCCGCTGACTGATGTCATCCAATCTGCCCAAAAAAGGTGAAACATAGGCTGCGCCCGCCCTTGCCGCCAGAAGCGCCTGATTGGCAGTAAACACCAAAGTCACATTGGTCCTGATTCCTTCCCCGGTAAGCGCTTTACATGCTTTCAGTCCCTCCACGGTCATGGGAATTTTCACTACCATATTGGGATGAATGGCAGCAATGGCACGCCCCTCCGCAATCATTCCTTCCGCATCCACGGTAGTTGCCCTGACTTCACCGCTGATAGGACCGTCCACAATGGAAGCAATCTCCGCAATCACTTCCTCAAACTTTCTGCCTTCCTTCGCAATCAGGGAAGGATTTGTGGTAACTCCGCAGATTACTCCCATATCATTGGCTTTTTTGATGTCCTCTACCTTTGCCGTATCAATAAAAAACCGCATCCTACACTTTCCTCCTTAAGTATTTATTTCATTATACCATGTCGCTCCTCTTTTCTTCAAGATTCTTCCTTTTCATTTTCCGAACCGCTTTTAAACACATTCTTTTCATAAAGAAATTCTTCTCCCTGTGCTCTTTGGACAAAGAAATCAAAAACACCGCCCGCATTTTGTCTTTCGGAAGCAGCGTCATATAGTCTGTGCAGCACGCATCTCATATCGGGCAGTCTCTCCTTCGGCTCCCTTTGTATGCACTGCTCCACTAACTTTTCCAATCTGACACTGAGATTTTTATTGTATGCGCGAATCTTGGGCTTCTGCATTGGCGGAAGACACGGATTATCCCCTGTCAGCATATAATGCAACAGCTTCCCAAAAGCATATACATCACTGTATACTCCGATTTCTCCCGAAAGCATAAGCTGTTCCGGTGCGGCATACCCTTTGGTTCCCGCAAAAGTGCGGCCGCTTACTTTCGCCGGGCAGGCACAGGCTAAATCTAAGAGCTTTACCCGTCCGTCCTCTCGGATTCTCACATTTTCCGCCTTTAAATCGCGAAACAGTATCGTATCCGGAAGCTCCTCCAGATAAACAAGACCCTCCGCTAAAGACACGCCCAGTTTTACCGCCTGCCGCTGCGTCAGACATCCTCTCCTTTGCAACAGCCTCGCCAAAGTCTGCCCCGGCACATATTCCATAATCAAAAAATATCTTCCGTTTTCCTGCCAGCTCCCCTTATAGGCAGGAAACAAGGAATGTCGAAGCTGTTTCAAAATTTCCTGTTCCCTCTTCCAAAGTCCTTCCGCGCTGCTTATTTTGCAGGCGTAAAACATTCCGGAAACGGCATGTTTCACCCGATATACCGCAGCATAAGTTCCCCTGCCGATAAAAAGCGGGTTTTGATAACCCCGCTTCTCAAGGCTTTTTTCTTCTGCTATCTGCATGGTTTGTATTTTCATAGGAATGTACCCATATTGCCCCAAGATTCCTGCCTCCCCTCTCCTCTCCATATTGCCCTAATTCCCGCAAACAGGCAGCGCCCTGTCTTTCCTCCCGGATATCGCCTCCAAGACAGTCTCCCAGCATCTGTTCCGTAAGCGCTGTATAAAACGGCTCCGTTGCCAGCAAAAGACTCACTCCCGGCTCCATCATGCCGCGGTGCATCTTTGGCATTTGTTTTTGATTCGTAAAAGCGCCCGTTCCCGTCAATTTTCTGATATGTGCCTTTTGAAATCCCCTGTTTAACAGATAGATTCTCTGTTTTCCCTGTCCAAACAGCAAGAATTCCTCCCCCATGCACAAAATTCCGGCACAGGAAAAGCCTGCTTTCATCCTTTGCAGATCTTCGGATACCTTGTCCCAGTCCACACAATTTTTTCTTTTGTAAACCGCTAAAATATCCTCATGCAGCCAGTCTGTCAACCAAGCGCAAAAATCCCTGCTTTCGCATACACAGGCAAGCAGAATGCTATCCTCATTCTTTTTCATGCGAATTTGCTGCAGGGTCAGGGATGTCCTGTTCCGCTCCTGCTCCTGCCAATAATAGCCCGTCAAAAATCTCATGAGCTTCTTTATCTCCTTTTTTAATGATGTCTTGGTAATCATAGATTCAAAAATCAAAGATTTTTCGATCAGAAATTTGTACTTGCGCAATGCGTAAGCAAATACATGAAATTTGCGACGATTTCGACCCGCAGCAAAAGAAATGTTTACCCTAAAGGGCAGATATATCATATATCCGCCCCCCAAAGTCAGCCCGCAAAAATATTAGAAATATCATTGAAGAGTAAAAATACCATCAAGCCCATAAAGAACATCAGTCCGATAAAATGTACCATACCTTCTTTCTCGGGAGGAACCGGTTTTCCTCTGATAACCTCCAAAAGCAAAAATACCAGCCGCCCTCCATCCAGCGCCGGAATGGGCAGCAGATTCAAAATTCCCAAATTCACGGAGAGCATCAATGTAATATTGAGCATATTCACCAAAACATTTTCCCATCCATACTCCTTGGTACTCTCATAGGTCTTTCCCACCATATTGACCGCAATACCCACGGGACCCGCCACATCTTTTCTGGTTACTTTCCCCTGCAGCAGCATTCCCAGACTCTTGTATGTCATCTTCATGCTGTAACGCATCTCATACCATGCATATTTTAAACCGTCCAGACCATTTAGTTTCACAAAATCGGCATTGGAGATTCCCAGCATATAT
Organism: Lachnoclostridium sp.; assembly: GCA_023665475.1. Lineage (GTDB taxonomy): Bacteria > Bacillota > Clostridia > Lachnospirales > Lachnospiraceae > Acetatifactor. The sequence goes on along the minus strand of JAMPEB010000005.1, from coordinate 66,951 downwards.
CTGCCGGCTTCCTCGTCATATTTAGGAGTCAGCACCATCTCGCCTTTTTCTCCGTTACGCTCATAACCTACTTTAACCTCACCGCCGTCATAAAGCTGGGTAAACAAAGTAATTTCTTCATACAGGTACACTCTTTCCCCATTCAGGGAAATAATTCTGTCCCCATCCTTTAGTCCTGCCTCCTCGGCTGCACCGTTTTCCATTACTTCCGTGGCAACGGGTTCCCTAATAATAATCATGTTAACCATGATAAGTGCAATAATGAAGGCTAAAATGAAATTAAAAAACGGACCCGCCACTACCGTGGAAATCCTGCTCCACACATTGGCATTGGGAAACGCCCCCTCGCTCCCCGTCCCCTCTTTCATTTCCAGACCGTCCTCACCTTCAAACATGCAGGAGCCGCCAATAGGAAGCAGTTTCAATGCATATCGGGTATCCCCCTTCTGAAAAGAAAAGAGAATAGGACCCATTCCCACCGCAAATTCCACCACATGGATTCCGTTCATTTTTGCCAGCAGAAAATGCCCAAATTCATGAGATACTATCACTACCCCTAAAATAACAACCGTGAAAATTAATGTAGCCATAACCGTTAATTACTTTACCTTTCCTAAAATATATTCCCAAGCTTCCTTCTCGGTCTCTAAAATCTGCTCTACATCAGGATTTATCAACACTTTATGTCTTTCCATGGCTTCCTCTATGAGTTCCGTTATCTCCGGATATTTGATTCGGCGGTCCAAAAAAAGCTCTACCGCTTTCTCGTTGGCAGCGTTGAATACAGTAGGCATGCTTCCCCCTGCCTTTGCAGCCTGATAAGCAAGCCGTAGCCCCGCAAAAGTCTCCATATCCGGCTTTTCAAAGGTAATCTGTCCCAATTCAAAAAAATCCACTCTCTTGCCTTCCATGGGTCTTCTGTCAGGATAAAATAAGGCATATTGAATGGGAAGTTTCATATCGGGAGTCCCCATCTGGGCGATGATGGCTCCGTCCACATACTCCACTGCGGAATGAATAATACTCTGGGGATGCACCACCACCTGTATTTGGTCAAGCCCCACGCCAAAAAGCCATTTGGCTTCCATGACTTCCAATCCCTTATTTACCAATGTGGAAGAATCTATGGTGATCTTGCGCCCCATGGACCAATTAGGATGTTTTAAGGCATCCTCCACCTGCATTCCCGCAAGCTCTTCCCGGGTTTTACCCCGGAACGGACCTCCCGACGCCGTAAGCAGAATTTTAGAAATCCTATTTGCAGGCTCTCCGTTTAAAGATTGAAAAATTGCACTATGTTCACTGTCCACAGGCAGAATGGATACTCCGCATTTTTGTGCCAACGGCATAATAATATGTCCCGCCGTCACCAGAGTCTCCTTGTTGGCAAGGGCAATATCCTTGCCTGCCTCAATAGCCGCTATCGTAGGTCTGATACCGATCATTCCCACAATAGCCGTGACTAATACACTTGCTTCCGGAAGGACCGCCAGCTCTATCAACCCATCCATGCCGGACACCACCTTTACGGGGAGATCCGCTATGCGGCTCCTCAAGTCGGATGCTGCTTCTTCACTCCACATGCCTGCCAGCAGAGGTTTAAATTCCCTGATCTGTTCCTCCATCATTGTTACATTATTTCCCGCCGCCAGCGCCACTACCTTTAAATCGGGATTGGCACGGACAATCTCAAGGGTTTGCGTTCCGATGGAACCCGTAGAACCCAATATTGCAATATTTTTCATCATATCCTCCATTCCGCTGTGCGGAATCTCAAACCCAAAGCCAATACCGGCTTATGAAAAATGCTTGACTTTGGCGCTCTGCATACTGCATCAGACACTGCTGATCTTTAGCAGAAATACCATTAAAAAGTATGTCATGGGCGCCGTTACTATCATGGAATCAAAACGATCCATAATTCCCCCATGTCCGGGAATCAGCTTACCGTAATCCTTAATATTATAATTGCGCTTAATGGCGGACGCCGCAAGATCCCCCACCATACTGATTACCGCGCCGACTCCGCAAATCAATGCAATCACCCATGTTACCGTCCGATCCGGAAATGCCGTCTGCACCAGAAAATGTCCGTACAACGCACCGAGAGCCGCTGTCCCTGCAACACCGCCGATACAGCCCTCCAACGATTTATGAGGACTCAGCTTCGGAAAAATTTTCTTCTTCCCTATCAGCTTACCTACGGCGTAGGCGCAGGTATCGCAGCCCCATGAACTGATAAGAATCATCCAGACCATGTAAATACCGCGGTCAGCGCTTCTGATCAAATAAACGAAAGACAACATCACCGGCGCGTAAAGAAAGGCAAATATTGCCGCCACCACTTGATTTGCCTGAAATTTAGGAAAAGAAATTACATAAAGGAACATCTCTGCCAGAAATACTCCCACAATTCCCAATAGCAGCATCTGCGGATCCTGCCAAAAATACAGCATCCCGTAATAAGCGGTCACTCCTATCAGACCTATGATTTCCAGACCGTTCCATTTTTTATTGTCTGTTGCGCATGACAATGCATTCGTCAGCTCTCTGTAAGCAATCAAAGAAATAAACCATAAAATGAGCGCTAAGTAAATTCCTCCAAGACTCATGGACAGAATCGCTACGGCAAGGAGCACTATGCCGCTTAGTAATCTGGTCAAAAACATAGTTATCCCTCCTTCAAACCGCCGTATCTTCTCTCTCTCTCATTATATGCCTCTACTGCTTTTATCAATTCTTCTTTCGTAAAATCGGGCCATGCCACCGGTGTAAAATACAATTCCGTGTAGGCAAGCTGCCACAGCAAAAAATTGGAAATCCTCTGTTCATTACAAGTTCTGATTAAAAGGTCCGGATCCGGTATACCTGCCGTGTCCAATTCCTTTTCTATGGAATCCTCCCCAATGTCCTCCGGAGCAAGTTCCCCTTTTTGTACCTTCCCCGCAATACTTCTCATGGAGCGGAGCAGTTCATCCCTGCTGCCATAATTAATGGCAATCTGAAAATGCAGTCCGTCATTATTTTTCGTAGCTTCTTCCAATTCGGCAATCCGCAGTCGTATATCTTCATCCAGCCTTGATTTTTCTCCCAAAACGCGTACACACATCCGATTTTTTTCTGCCGTTTTCAGACAGTTTTTCATATAGCTGCGGAGCAGTTTCATCAGTGCATCCACTTCATCCTGAGGCCGGCTCCAATTTTCTGTGGAGAATGCATATACCGTCAAATACCGGATTCCCATTTTGTAAGCTTCCTCACAGATGGTCTCTACTGTCTTTGCTCCCTGCACATGCCCATAGTTGCGGGGCATTCCCTTTGCTTTTGCCCATCTCCCGTTACCGTCTAAAATAATAGCTACATGATTAGGTATATTTAACTGTTTTTCCATATTGCATGGCCTTTCTGCCAACATCTCTGCCGACGGTTATATTACAGGCTGCCCATAAAATTACAAAGGGCGGATAAGCTCTCGCATCTCCACCCCCGCAGTTTGCTTTAGAGTAACTTTTAAACGGTCATAATTTCCTTGGACTTACTTTCCATCAAAGCATCCACTTCCTTGACATATTTATCCGTAAGCTTTTGCAATTGATCTTCCATCTGCTTCACCTCGTCCTCAGAGATTTCCTTCGCTTGCTTTTTTAAAGCATCATTACCGTCTCTTCTGATATTGCGGATGGCAACCTTTCCCTCCTCCGCCTTTTTCTTGACTTCTTTTACCAGATCCTTTCTGCGTTCCTCCGTAAGCTCCGGGAACACCAGACGAATCACATTACCGTCATTGGAAGGGTTTATACCGATATCGGAAATTTGGATTGCCTTTTCAATTTCCTTTATCATGGATTTCTCCCATGGCGCAATTTGGATGATTCTCGCCTCCGGCACGGTTATATTGCCTACTTGCTGAATCGGAGTAGGCGTTCCGTAATAATCGATTCGCAGCTTGTCAAGAACATGGGGATTTGCACGCCCTGCCCTGATTGCCGCATAGTCACTCTCCAAAAACTCCAACGCCTTTTTCATTTTATCTTCATACTGCTGTAATCTCGCATCCATACTGATAACCATGCCTTTCCATAATCTACAACATTCCGGTCTTCGACCTCAAACCGTCACCGTTGTTCCGTTGAAATTGTCTTTCAGCGCATTCACAATGCTGCCCTCTTCATTCAGACTGAACACCCGCATGGGCATTTTATTGTCTCTGGCCAGAATAGACGCCGTCATATCCACTACCTGAAGATTTCTGGCAATCACTTCCCCAATGGAAATCTTGTCAAACTTTTTGGCAGCAGGATTTGTCGCCGGATCATCATCATATACGCCGTCAATGGACTTTGCCAGCAAAATAACATCCGCATCCACCTCAACCGCTCTCAGCACCACTCCGGTATCCGTGGAAAAGTACGGGTGTCCGGTGCCGCCCGCAAAAAATACCACCATTCCCTTAGAGAAATACTTGTTTGCCCTGTCCTTTGAAAATAATTTCGTAAAAGAGCCGCACTCAAAAGGAGTCAGTATATTCGTCATCATTCCCATGGAACGGAGTATCTCTGATACATAGATGCAGTTCATGACAGTCGCAAGCATTCCGATCTGGTCCGCCTTTGTCCTGTCAATATTTTCGCTGGAACGCCCCCTCCAGAAATTACCTCCGCCGATAACGATTCCTACCTGAATCCCGGTATCTACAAGCTCCTTTACCTGAATTCCTACTCTTCTCACTGTAGCTTCGTCAAAACCCGTCTTTTTATCGCCGGCAAGAGCTTCTCCGCTCAATTTCAGCAAAATCCTGCGCATATATTATTCTCCCTATTTTGATGAAGACTTTTTCTTACCTGTCGTCTCCGGTTTATACTCATCAAAGAATGTTGTGGGGCTGACATCCGCATAACACTGTGAACACATACCTTCAATTACCGCACCATTGTTAATCTGTACCGATTTAGACTTGATATTACCCATAACAATAGCAGAAGTATCCAAAACTACAGGTCCCCTTACATCGATATCGCCCTTTACTGCTCCCGCTATCGCTGCGCTGGCTGCAGTAATATTTCCGATAATGACCGTACTTGCGCCAATCTTTACAGCTCCGTCACTTACAATCTCGCCGTTTATCTTAGCACTCTCCGCATAAATCTCAGCCGCTTTTGAGTTACCGTTCACATGACCGGTTATATTTAATTTGCCCCATGCTTCAATATTGCCGTTCACACTGCCCATGATATCAATGGAACCTTCTGAGGTAAGATCTCCTGTGATATTGGTTCCTGCCGTAATAACAGATGTCTCCTCTGAAACCATTTTGCCAACATGTGCTTCCATAAACTTCTTTTCTCCTTTTCTCTCTTCCTTTTCTTCTGATTTGGGCTGTTCCGCCGTCACTTCCTTTTCTGCGGTCTTTTCCTCCGCAGGCTTTTCTGCTTCGGAAACGGACGCTGCGGTCTGATCCTCCGGCATCGCACTCTCTTCTTTCAGCACATCCTCCAACATACTGTCCAAATCAAGAGTATCCTCTGGCGTTAAACCGTTCTCTGTTGTTTCCTTTTCTGCATTTTTCGCAGTCTCCTCCGGCGTTTTGACCTCGTTTGCATTCTCGGTCCCATCGTTCAAAGAAACTGCTCCCTGTTCTTCCTCCGGCATCAATTCGCTGACTGCCTGTGACAAATCCTCTTTTAATTCTCCAAAAAATCCCATTGCAAAATATAACCTCCATTCGTTATTCTGTTTCTGCGTGTATATGTTGAACCGGCTTGGTGTCCTCCGTAATCGGTAAAATCACGGTATCTTCCATTGCCAAAATGTTCTCTATAATCTCCGGCAGTGCATTCACGGTAGTATATTTATCTGCGGAATCATGCATTAAGATAATGGATGTTCCCCGCAGTTCCACCCCTTTTATACTGTTCGCCACCAAAGCCTCCTTGGAAACAGGCTGGCTGGTAGCATCTCCGGCAGAGCTGTTCCAATCATAAAATGTGACGCCCTGAGTCTTGAGATAATCCGCAAATTCCTGCATATTCACTGAGCTGGCTGTATTAGAGCTTCCCCCGGGAAAACGATAATATACGCTTTCTACGCCTGTTATATCATATAATAAGGTCTGTATCCGGTTAAAGTCCTCCGCAAAAGCATCCACCGATTCATATATCTGTTTATACTGATGGCTGTATGAATGCATGCCCAGAGTATGCCCTTCTTCTACAATTCTTTTCAAGGCTTCCTTAGAAGCATCATCCTCCTTACCCACCACAAAAAAAGTTGCCTTTACGCCGTAACTGTCCAAAATATCCAAAATGTCATTGGTGTAAATGCTCGGGCCGTCATCAAAGGTAAGATACACCATATGCGCCGGACGGTCTTCCTCCGTCTCCGAAGAAGCCCCTCCCGAAAAGCGGCCATCACTTTCCTCTTCATCAGCTTGCTTTACTGTATCGTCTTTGCCTGACGCTTCGGGTTCTCCCCGTTTTGTTTCTACGGACGACCCCAACTGCTCCAGATATCTGCTTAAATTCTCCATCTGTCTGCTTAAATCATCAACCTGTCTGTCCAAGGAGTCCATTTTAAAGAATAATATAATGCAGCACACATAAGGTATCAGAATAAATATCACAAGCAGTCTGATAATTAACTTTTTCAGTCTTTGTACCCGTTTTCGCCTATAATTGTTCTCCTGATAATTATTCGTTGACATACGCTCTCACACTCTATATTCAACACACTTCCGTATTAGTATAGCATATTACCGATTTTTGGAAAAGACCCTTTTAAAAATTTCCTCATTTTCATTTATTTTTTCCAATAAATTTTTATTTTTGCAGCCGCATCCTTTCTATTTAGCCCAAATTTGTCCGTTATTTTTCTCCTCCCCTAAAAATTGAGCCATATGCTTTTCCAATTTCGCTATCTGCTTCTCCAGTTCCGCAGCTCTCTGTTCTGCCTCTTCTGCTTTCCGCTCTGCCTTGTCCGCCCTTTCGGCTTCCCGCGCTGTGTTCCTTCTCTCTGCCTGAATATCCATCTTTTCCATATTTTCAAATAACTGCGCCATTTTCTTCTCCAACTCCTTTACTTCCTGCTCCGCCTTTTCTGCTTTACGCTCTGCCTCCTCTGCTTTACGCTCTGCCTCTTCAGTTTTACGCTCTGCCTCCTCTGCTTTACGCTCCGCTTTGTCCGCCCTTTTGGCTTCCCGCGCCGTGTTCCTTCTCTCTGCCTGAATATCCATCTTTTCCATATTTTCAAACAACTGCGCCATTTTCTTCTCCTTTACCTTGCCTGCCAGCTCCTCCGCCTCCGAAACCGGCACATTTTCTTTCAGCAAAAATGCCAACAGTATATCCGCTATAATATCTACCAGATGTCCGGGGGAATCCTGCAATATAGTATCAACCTTATCGGCCGGAAGCATACGGAATACTTCGATATCATAACACTCCCGCATCCGCCTGCTCGTTATGTGTGATAATTGGTGATTGTCAGGCGAAATGCCTTGAATAAAAGATTTTATAGTAATTATGATAACACGCTTCTTCGTATAAATCAACGGTAAAATCAAAAAATGTTCAAAAATATATTTTAAAACAACTATGTATACAGCCGGTAAAGAATTGGAAATAAGAAATAAGCAGGGAAAGACGCTTCAGTGCCCGCTGCCTTTTCTCTGCTTATTTCAACCGCCTCACAGCCTGTGTCTTATCATGTCTCCGTACAGCACAGGCCATCGGCATAACACCTTTATGTACTTTCCCTTTCTTACAATTGTCCCGCGGCATACGGCGCCGCCGCGCAAAAAACCGCCCGTTTTTGCGGGAAGACTCTTTGCCTTCTCATATCTTCACGGAAAAATCCCCTTTTTTCACATTCCAATATCAAAATACAATTTGTAAAACATCCCCTCCCGACCCTGACAATTGTAAGACACCGCAACTATGGCAGTTTTCATCTATCGGGATATTTCTTCCCCAAAATATCCCTTTTTACCGATTCACTTCAGTCGGATTCCGGTTCCCCTTTTTTCATCTGCGTTTGAGCCTGCATACAGCCTGCAAAGCATTTCCCCTTTACTTCTTGTAATTGTAGGTATAAGGATCCGTCTCATGGTACAACTCGGCGGGACTGTCCACGGTGGCGTAATGGGTGCATGTGACACGGTACTTCTTGTTATACACTGCCCCTTCATAGGTAAAGGAACCGCCAAAACTGTAGACATTATAGTCCTCTCCCCCATCCGACACGGCAACCTCTTTCCAGCCGATTAACTGCTTTTCCTCCACCACGATATCCTTAATCCCGACCACGGAAGCCTTTCGGGAGGCACCGGTTGATATATGGATATAAAGTCCGTCGGAATGGCTGGCAAACAATACATCACATCCCGTTAACAGCGTATAACAGACAGGACCATCCTCCTCAAGCCCCTCATCCGCCATGAATTCCAGCCACACCGGCGCGCTCTCACCGGCTCCGGCCTCCGCCGCTTCCACGGAAAAACAGGGAATTCCCAAAAGGAGCACCGCTGTCAGTACCGTGGCAAAGGCTCTCTGCAAAGCTCTTTCTCTTTTGTAAGTCATAACCTTTCACTTCCTTTTCTTTACTTTTGCTGCTTTAGAAGGATCTTCTCCTTTCCTCAAAATTTTTCCCACATGTTACTTCTTAATTATCCTTCTACTTATATATGACAAAAATCAGCCAAAACTTACAAAAAATTTTAAAATTTTTTAAAAATCTTTATTTTTTTCCAAAACTCTTTCCAGATACCCTGTGGCAAGCAGTTCCATTTCCTCCGTGGAAAGCTCTCCATTCCCATATACCGTATAGCTTCTATTTTCATAGAAAAACCGTACTACCACATCCGGTTCCCCAGCATCATTCTGTTTTCTGCACACGGAAAGTTCTATACCACCCACCTCTTTGGTAAAAAGCTCCTCAAACTCATCAAATCTCTTATCCCAGATAACCACGGAATCTTTGATGCCTCCAACTTCAAACAGGAGAGGTTCTTGTGATGGATTCACCCAAGAAGAATCAATATCCCAGCTCTCCTGATTCTCCCTCAGCAATACCTGTCCCTGCTCATATCCTTCCAGCCCCTTTATGCCCGTCACATCCACAAAATATTTCCTGTATTCCTCCGGCAGTTCCTCGGCGCTGTCATAAGCCGTGGTGCGGTCTTTTGCAAAACCTGCCTGATTTGGGCTTTCCCTATCAGGCTCCACCAATATCACTTCTCCCTCTGCATCCTTCTTCAGCCACCGGAGCAGTCCCCCATCCTTTTGGGCATTGACTACCCCGATGCCTCCTCCCACAGCGAGGAGAACAGCGGCTCCGATAACGGCAGCTCTGGCCAAACGCCTGCTTCCCGCCCATTTTCCATTTAGCGCAGAACGCTTTTGGTCCGCTTCATCCGCACTTACACCGCCCAACGCAGCAAGGTGCAGGGCGTCCGCCTCTTTCTCAGCCCGGTATTTCTGAAATGCCTCAAAATCCGCTTCCGCCGCCTTAAAAGAAACCTGATCGGAAACTTCTGCTTCCGACTTTTCCTGCCCCGTCCCAATACCCTGCAGTTCCAGCTCCCGAATCTTTTTCGTCAGCATTTCCACCCTCTGTGCATCAAACTGTTCATCCGATGCCTGAAAGGTATAAAAATTCAGCCGTTCCCGCAGTTCCTCAATTAACAGTTTTCTTTCCTTTTCGCTTTCCTCTAATTTTTTTGTGTCCATCTTCATACCCCCTGCATATCGCGGCTTTTGCCTACGATATTGCCACCAATAAAGTTTCCCCTTTGTATTTGTATTTGCCTGTGGCAATGCCTATGATGGTCTGCTTTACTTGTCTATATAGGCAAATTTGGCTGACCATCATGTCAATTGACATTATATTTAATGTAGCATACTTTTCCATCCCTGCAAAGCATTCTGTTCTATATTTCGCCAATCATCGATTTTTCTCTCCTTTTTTCCTCTATTCTGCTGTCGTCAAAATAATGCGCAGGGGCTTTCACAAAGAATCTTCAAACCTCTTGCAGAATTCCCGTTCTTATACTATAATGAGTTAGGCATTCGGCATCTTGCCGCCAACATAAAGAAAGGGCCCATCCGGGCATCCCCTATGGGCATCCCTATGGGTATGGTAAAATAGAATGAGCTTTGAATTTATTAAGAAACTTCCCACTCCGGACGAAATCCGAAATCAATATCCGCTTCCCGATTCCCTGATAAAGATAAAGGAAGCGCGGGACGCCCAAATCAGGGATGTCATTACCGGGGCAAGCAATAAGTTCCTTGTCATCATCGGACCCTGTTCCGCCGATAACGAGGATGCCGTATGCGATTATATCAGCCGCCTCGCCAAAGTGAACGAAAAAGTAAAGGACAAACTGATTCTGATTCCCAGAATCTATACCAATAAACCCCGTACCACAGGCGAAGGTTACAAGGGAATTGTCAGCCAGCCTGACCCCGAGAAGAAACCGGATTTTCTTGCGGGACTGATTGCAATGCGCAAAATGCACATCCGCGCCGTGGAAGAAAGCGGTCTTACCGCCGCAGACGAGATGCTATATCCCGAAAACTGGGGCTATCTCTCGGATATTCTCTCCTATGTGGCAGTGGGCGCCCGTTCCGTAGAAGACCAGCAGCACAGAATCACCGTCAGCGGTTTTGATGTGGCTACGGGCATGAAAAATCCCACCAGCGGGGACTTTTCCGTAATGCTCAACTCCGTCTATGCGGCACAGCACCCCCATTCCTTTATTTACAGGGGCTGGGAGGTAAGCACCACCGGAAACGAGCTGGCTCACACGGTATTGAGGGGCGCCACCAGCAAGCACGGCAATAATACTTCCAATTACCACTATGAAGATTTAGTCCGCCTGCTGGATATGTACAATAAAATGGATTTGAAGAATCCTGCCTGCATCATTGACACCAATCATTCCAATTCCAATAAACAGTTTGCCCAGCAGATTCGCATTACCAAAGAAATTATGCATAACCGGAAATTAAATCCGGAAATGCACAATCTGGTAAAAGGTCTTATGATTGAAAGCTACATAGTGGAAGGTTGTCAGAAAGTAGGCGGCGGCGTGTACGGCAAATCCATTACGGACCCCTGCCTTGGCTGGGAGGATACCGAAAAGCTGATTTACGACATCGCCGAGTACGAATAGGATAAGTTTCCAAAACCGCCGCTTAAAAAACTTTGAGTAACGCCAGCATGAGCTGGGGATTCCAAAAGCTCTCCAAAACGCATCCCAATCCCATCACAAACAGGATGCCCAAAAAACGGAGAGCTTTTCCCATCCAAAAATATTTTCCCCCGGCGCTTCCTTCATATTCCCTGAAATAAATGCTGCGGTTCAGCTTGCTTCCCCAGACAAGCAGCGCTGCCAAGGCCGGCACATACAAAAGATATTGCGGGAAAATTCCCACCACGGCAAACACAATTCCCTTTAATCCATAGCGCAGAATAAGAGCAGACAAAAAAGCGCCTGCAGACAGTCCATACCAAAATGCGGCTCCCGCACATACTATCATCCCCAGATAAGTGGTGGCAAGAATTGCCATGAACAACGCACTGCCTATCCGCTGTCTCAGCACATAACAAAAAAGAGCATTGCTGTCCACGGTCATATACTTCATCTGATACAGAGTATACTCGTCCAATAATCCCGTATCTTCCAGCAAAATGCTCTTTCCGATATTCATAATAAAGATTCCGGCAAGCAAGCCCGCCAAAAATAAAGTGCCAAACCGCATCCGCTTCATAATCCACCTGCTTTCTCTCAAAAAGCATCTTACCGCTCTTCCAAATATATGCAGGCAGATTATCTTTCATGCCCCGTAGGAATACTTTGCTGCCTATTATGCAGCAGTTTTACTTTTACCTTTCCTTTACAAATACTTTGCTGCCTATTATGCAGCAGTTTTACTTTTACCTTTCCTTTACAAATACTTTGCTGCATAAGACAGGATTCCGCAGATTGTCTTGGAGTCCTGAATTTTGCAGTCAAAAATCATCTGCTTTAACTCCTCCACGGTATAAGCTTCCACATTGATATATTCATCCTCATCCAGATGCTGGCTGCCATGCTGTTTTAGACCCCTTGCCAGATAAATATCGATCTTTTCATTACAGAAAGCCACCGTAGTATAAATAGAGGTCAGTAACTCCACCTCATCGCAGACATAACCGGTCTCCTCCGCCAATTCCCTTATTGCGGCATCTCTGGTGGGTTCCTCCCTGCCGTTTAAGCCTCCCGCAGGAATTTCCAGAGTTTCCCGCTCTAATGCATTCCTATATTGGCGTACCATAAGAAGCTTTCCGTCTTCCCGGACAGCCACCACCGCAGCCGCTCCCTTATGGTCAATCAAATCCCATTTCACCACATTCCCGTTAGGAATCTGCATGGTATCCTGATAATAGTCGATAATAGCGCCCTTTGCCACCAAATCTCTGCTCAATCGCTTGATTTCTTCCATACTTCCTCTCATTCCTCCGCCTTTTCCAACAGCTTCTCCACGCTGACCAGTTTCACACAAAGTACAAACAAATCCGTAGCCATTTCCATTTCTTCCGGCGTAGGGAAGGAGGGCGCGATACGGATATTACTGTCCTTTGGATCTTTGCCGTAAGGATAGGTAGCGCCGGCGCCGGTGAGGGTTACCCCCGCCTCCTTACACTTTGCCACAATTCTTTTGGCGCAGCCCTCCATGGCGTCAAAGGAAATAAAATAGCCGCCTCTCGGATTGGTCCAAGCACCGATTCCCAAGCCCGCAAGCTCCTCTTCCAGCACCTTTAATACCGCCTGAAATTTGGGCCGCATCAAATCCGCATGCTTCTTCATATGAGCCTTTATACCGTTGATATCCTTAAAATAACGCACATGACGCAATTGATTGATTTTATCATAACCTATGGTCCGAATTGTCATGGATTTTTTGATTTCTTCCAAGTTTGCCTTGGAAGAAGCCAAAGCCGCAATACCGCCGCCGGCAAAAGTCACCTTTGATGTAGAACTGAATTCGTACACCATATCCGGGTTTCCCGCTTTCTCGCATTCGCCCAGCAGCTCCAAAAGCTCATCCTGCTCATCCTCGTAGAGATGATGAATGGCATAGGCATTATCCCAGAAAATGCGGAAATCTTTTGCCGCAGGCTTTAGCTCTGCAAAGCGGCGCACCGTATCCTCAGAATAGGTATAGCCCTGAGGATTGGAATACTTTGGCACACACCAAATCCCCTTTATGGAATCATCTTCCGCAACCATCTTTTCTATTATATCCATATCGGGTCCGTCCGATGACATGGGCACGGTTATCATCTCAATGCCAAAATGGGCGGTAACCGCAAAATGCCTGTCATATCCGGGAGCCGGACATAAAAATCTAACCTTATCTAATTTACACCATGGCGTATTGCCTAAAATCCCATGAGTCATTGCCCGGGACACCATATCGTACATGATTGCCAGACTGGAATTGCCAAAAACAATCACATTCTCTTCACTGACGCCCATAATATCTGCCATCAGCCGCTTGGCCTCCGGTATGCCGTCCATGGCTCCATAATTGCGGACATCCAGCCCGGCCTCCGTCTTCATGTCGCTCTTAGAAGTTAATATATCCATAAAATCCATGCCCATATCCAACTGAGACGCCGCAGGCTTGCCTCTGGACATATCCAGCTTCAGGCCTCTGCCCTTGGCTTTTTCATAAGCCGCTTCCAATTCGCTTTTTAATGACAAAAGTTCTTCTTTGCTCAACTCCTGATATGCTTTCATACCTATACCTCCCGCATACCGTAGGCTTCTGCCTGCGGTACTTCCGCTAATACCATGCCTGCGCAGCAAGCACAAACATTTAATAAACCGGTGCAAGACCGGACAAATGCCAACAGTTTGTGGCATTGCATAATCGTATACAATCACACACCTCGAATATCATACTATAAGATGATGCATTATACAAGAGGTATTTTTAAGTTTTTCTACATTATTTTTCATTTATCCCGCAGAAGCATAATAAAAACCGCCGTGTCATAAACACAGCGGCTTCTATTTACTTTCGAGTCTGAAACTGCATATGGTTTACTTTGCGTAATCAATTACACGGCTCTCGCGAATTACATTTACCTTAATCTGTCCGGGATATTCCATCTCAGCTTCAATCTGTTTGGAAATATCTCTTGCCAGCAATACCATATCGGCATCTGTAATCTGTTCCGGCACAACCATAACACGAACTTCCCGACCTGCCTGAATAGCAAAAGATTTATCTACACCTTTGAAATTGTTTGTTATGTCTTCTAATTGCTTTAACCTACTGGTATAGGTTTCTAAGGTTTCCCTTCTTGCACCCGGTCTTGCAGCAGAAATTGTATCAGCAGCTTGTACAATACATGCAATCAGGGTGGTAGGCTCTACATCACCGTGATGAGATTCCACCGCATTAATCACGGTAGCGTTCTCCTTATACTTTCTGCAAAGCTCAGCGCCTAACTGAATATGGGAGCCTTCCATTTCATGATCTACAGCCTTGCCGATATCATGCAGTAAACCTGCTCGCTTGGCAAGTCTCACATCCAACCCCACTTCAGCCGCAAGCAGGCCTGAGAGCTGCGCTACTTCAATAGAATGCTTTAATGCATTCTGACCATAACTGGTTCTAAACTTCATTCGTCCAAGCAATTTAACAAGCTCTGAATGAATGCCATGTACACCGACTTCCAGAGTTGCGGCTTCACCTTCCTCCTTGATCATCACTTCGACTTCTTTTTGGGCCTTCTCCACCATCTCTTCAATTCTGGCAGGATGAATACGCCCGTCAATAATTAATTTTTCAAGAGCAATTCTTGCAACCTCACGCCGGATGGGATCAAAGCCTGACAGAATTACCGCCTCCGGCGTATCATCTATAATCAGGTCAACACCGGTCATAGTCTCAAGGGTTCTGATATTCCTGCCCTCACGGCCTATGATTCTTCCTTTCATCTCATCGCTGGGAAGCTGTACTACGGAAATAGTGGTCTCAGAAACATGGTCTGCTGCACATCTTTGAATCGCTGACACCACATATTCCTTCGCTTTCTTGTCTGCCTCTTCTTTGGCACGGCTTGTCATTTCTTTGACCAGCACTGCCGTTTCATGCTTAACTTCGTCTTCAACAATTTTCAATAAGTAGTCTTTTGCCTGTTCAGAGGTTAATCCGGAAATCCGTTCCAGTTCCTGTACCCGTTGTTCATTCAGCTTGGAGACCTCATCCTTCATTTTGTTGAGGGATTCTTCTCTGGCCGCCAGACTTGCTTCACGCTTTTCAATTGCATCGGCTTTTTTATCGATGTTCTCTTCCTTCTGCTGAACTCTGCGCTCATAGCGTTGCGCCTCGGCTCTGCGCTCCTTGATTTCCTTGTCCAATTCATTCTTGGTACGAATGGATTCTTCCTTGACCTCAAGTAAAGATTCTCGCTTCTTGGTTTCTGCAGTCTTCAGAGCTTCATCAATAATTTCCCTTGCCTTATCCTCCGCATTACCAATGGTACTTTCCATAGCTTTTTTCTGGTAATTTGAAGCAACCACTGCGGTAACTACAGCAGTCACAAGGGCACAGCCCAATGCAATGATGACCGTCAATACAATGGACACCATTACAGGAGCACCTCCTTATTAAATTTTCACTGTAGAAGAATAGTAATATTCTAACAAGCAACTTACAACACTACAATTTTAAACTTATTTTTCCCATCTGTCAAGTACCAAGTTGCACACAGTTCATCTCTGCAATAATTATTGCGTACAATTCATTGCGCTGAGAATTGCTTCTCCCGAAAATCCCTTTCTGGCCAAAAATGCATAGATCCTCTGCTGTTCTTTTCTATCGGCTGTCTCCCCCGTGTAATGCCTTTTTTGCAAAAGTTTTTCTATCATTGCCCGTTCATCCAATCTACCGCCTTTTTCTTCCCATTCCTGCCATGCCTTTTCCAAAGTGCCTTTAGAAATGCCCTTCTGCATCAAATGTTGCTCTATCTGTCTGCGGCTTTTATCCGTTTCATGGTAAGTGATATAACTTACCGCATAGCGCAAGTCGTCTATATATCCATAAGATTCCACATAAGCAAGAGCTATCTCTATAATCTGCCTTGGATAATGCCCCTGCTCCAATTTCCGGCGCAGTTCTTCTCTTGTGTATTCCCTGCTCTTTAACAGATTCATGGCACGGAGTTTTGCCCTTTTGGGCAATACCTCCGAAAGAATCCTGTTATAATCTTCTTCTGACAGTTCTTCCCCCTCGCATACATGATAAAGCCGAAGCTCGCCTTTGTATAAAACAAAGGCGGGTTCCTGCTCAATATATACCTTGCTTCGGGTTTTGGAAAGTTCTACAATCTGTGTGACTATCATAAAAAGTCCCCATTTCCGGTCTTATCACTTATTCTGCTGCCGCCTTTTTCCCTGATTTCTTGGAGACTTCCGCCCCCGCAGCATCTTCCTTTCCATTTTCTCCCGCTGCGGCCGCATCATCTTTCTTTGCTGCGCCGTCCAGCCCAAAATGGTCCCTTACTTTCTTTTCCACTTCCGCGCAAACCGCCGGATTATCCTTTAAATACTGCTTCGCATTCTCACGACCCTGTCCGATCTTGTTGCCCTCATAGGCATACCACGCCCCGGATTTTACAATGATATCGTTCTCGGCTGCCAAATCCAGAATATCGCCTACCATGGAAATACCCTCGCCGAACATAATATCAAATTCCGCCTCTTTAAAGGGCGGAGCTACTTTATTTTTCACTACCTTGACACGGGTACGGTTGCCGATTACTTCGCCGCCCTGCTTTAAGGATTCAATCCTTCTGACATCCAGACGGACGGAAGAATAGAATTTCAGTGCACGGCCGCCTGTGGTGGTCTCCGGATTTCCGAACATAATACCCACTTTTTCGCGAAGCTGGTTGATAAATACCACGGTACAGTTGGATTTACTGATAACGGCTGTCAGCTTACGAAGAGCCTGAGACATCAGCCTCGCCTGCAAGCCTACATGAGCATCTCCCATGTCGCCGTCAATCTCCGCCTTGGGAACCAGCGCTGCCACAGAGTCCACCACGATGATATCCACCGCACCGGAACGCACCATGGTTTCCGTGATTTCCAACGCCTGCTCGCCGTTATCCGGCTGGGAAATATACAGATTATCAATGTCAACGCCGATATTTTTCGCATAGACAGGGTCCAACGCATGCTCCGCATCAATAAATCCCGCAATGCCGCCTCTTTTTTGTACTTCTGCAATCATATGCAGGGTGACGGTGGTCTTACCGCTGGACTCCGGTCCGTATATCTCAACAATCCTTCCCTTAGGAATGCCGCCCAGCCCCAGTGCAATATCAAGGCTTAAGGAACCTGTGGGAATCGTCTCTACATTCATCTGTGCGGAAGGGTCTCCGAGCCTCATGACCGTACCCTTTCCGTACTGCTTCTCAATCTGGCTTAACGCCGCATCCAATGCTTTTAACTTTTCATCTTTTTCCATGTGATATCTCCTTTTTGCAGGAACAAATGTTCTGATGTATCTAGAATAAAACATTTGTTCGTTTTTGTCAATGTTATTTTTGTATTTTTACTTTACTACATCTCGAGTCCATTAAAACTCCCTCAAAGGCATCCCTCCTAAAAATTATTTTTTCTCTGAAACTTGTGGCGAAATGCCGGAATATAAGAAGAATCCGAAAATTCACAAAACGGACGGCTTTCCCGTCCGACAATAAAATCCGTGCTTTGCGAGAATTCCATTGTCATAAATAAAAATATACCATAAAGCTAACCGCAGGGCAAGCATTTATGATATATTTTTTCCATATTTTTCCATAGCGGCCTTTTTTCAGTTTATAAAGCCTGTAAAACCTATTTCTTGCCAAAAGTTACCTGACTGTAATACTCCAATATACATCTGCGCATTAACATCAGCGCCGCCGAAGTGGCTGCTTCCCTTATTTTGGCACGGTTTCCCTTAAAATGAAATTCCTTTACGGTCACTTTCCCTTTGACATTGCAGCCGATGTAAACCAGCCCCACGGGCTTGTCCTCGGAACTGTCGGGGCCCGCAATGCCCGTCACGGACACGGTTACATCCGCCTTGGAGATATAGGCTGCGCCTTTCGCCATTTCTTCCGCTGTCTGGGCGCTGACAGCCCCATATTTTTGAAGGGTTCCCTTTTTTACCCCTAAAGTCTTTCTCTTTGCCTTGTTAGAATAGGTTACAAAGCCGTTTTTAAATACCTCCGACACTCCCTGCACATTGATCAATCTGGCGGAAACCATTCCTCCGGTGCAGGATTCCGCACAGGACACGGTGAGATTGTTGGCAAGCAACAGATCCACTACCGCTTTTTCTAAGGTAGTTTCCTCCTCCGTGCTGTAAATGTCATAGCCAAAACGGGATTTCAATTCTTTTACCACGGGCTTCAACAGCTTGCGGGCTTCCTTATGTCCCTCCGATGCCGCCGTAACCCTGATATGCACCTCCCCCGTCTTTGCATATGTGGCAATGGTGGGATTGGTCTGGCTATCTATCAAATCCTTCACCATGGTTTCCACCTGACTCTCTGCAACACCGCAGATTTTCACGGTTTGGGACTCAATGACCCCCTTCGTCAGTTTCTCCAGATAGGGAACCACACTTTCCTCAAACATGGGAATCAGCTCATTAGGCGGTCCCGGCAGCAAAATCACTTTCGCTTTTTTTGTTTCTATAATCACACCCGGCGCCGTTCCGTTATGATTTTCCATCACGATGGCGCCCTCCGGAATCATTGCCTGCTTCCAATTATTTTCCGTGGGCTTTTTATCCTTGCCCGCAAAGTATTTCTCAATGTTTTTCTTACATCTGTCATCCAAAAACATCTGTTTCCCACAGACCTTTGCCGCCACTTCCTTGGTCAAATCATCCTGTGTAGGACCTAAGCCTCCTGACAAAATCACAATATCGGAACGCTCCGCAGCACAGCAAAGCGTCTGACTCAGCCGCTCTTCATTGTCTCCCACCACCGACTGATAATAGCAGGAAAGCCCTGCTGCCGCACACTTTTCCGCCAGATATGCCGCATTGGTATTGACAATGTTTCCAAGCAGAATTTCCGTTCCTACACAAATAATTTCTACCGTCATCCGTCTTCTTCCTCTTTTCTCGCAATGGTAGCCCATGCTTTTTACAAAAGCGCCTATTTGGTTTCCTTCATAACATCCTTATTTTTTATCAGATAATCCGCCAGCGAAATTACCGTAAGCAGAAGGGCAATCCACATCACAATATCCGTTAGCGTTTGAAACGCGGGATATTTTGTTTGCAATCCCGTAAGCATCATGCATACCATAACCATCTGGAAGGTAGTCTTGAATTTCCCCCAATAGCTTGCGGCAATGACCACATGATTATCCGACGCAATCAAGCGAAACCCGCTGATGATAAATTCGCGGCTGATAATTACAATCACCGCCCATGCCGGAATTCTCCCAAGCTCTATCAAAGCTATCAGCGCGGAACATACTAACAGCTTATCCGCAAGAGGGTCCATGAATTTTCCGAAATTGGTCACAAGATTATATTTTCTGGCAATCTTTCCGTCCAACAGGTCCGTCAGACTGGCCACAATAAAAATGACTAAAGCAGTCATATCAGTGACGAACACATTCTCTCCGAACCATCCCACATTGCCCCCCAGCAAAAGAATCACAAAGGGCACAATCAAAATAACCCTGAAAATAGTAAGTTTATTTGGCAGATTCATTTTTCCTCTCATTCCGCCGCGCAAGCGGCATTTTAATCAGCGGGAACCTTGGGGCGCGCATTAATCCATATTTGAAAGAGGTTTTCCTTCAAAATCATCAACCCCGATAGATTTCCCCGATCAAATCATATTCATTGGAATCCGTGACCTGTACCGTTACCAAATCCCCCGTCATCAGATTTGCCGAAGTGTTTAAAAACAAATAGCCGTCCACATTAGGCGCATCCCGATAAGTTCTGGTCACATAGATGTCCTCGTCCGCGGCTTTTCCCTCGACCATTACAGTCAATACTTTTCCTATCATATCCTCCGCCTTTTCAAAGGCGATTGCCTGCTGCAGCTCCATCAGTTCGTCCCTGCGGCTTTCCTTCACCGCCTCTTCTATCTGGTCGGGCATATCCGCAGCGGGGGTATCCTCCTCCTTGGAATAGGTAAACACACCCAGCCTGTCAAATTCCATCTCATTTACAAAACGATACAACTCCTCAAAGTCCTCCTGCGTCTCGCCGGGAAAACCGCTGATCAGAGTAGTCCGCAGACAAATATCCGGAATCCTCTCCCTCAGCTTTTTAATCATGCACCGCAGTTCTTTTTCACCGGTGCGCCTTCCCATCCTCTTCAAAACCGCATCGGACGCATGCTGAATGGGAATATCCAGATAATGACATACCTTGGGTTCAGAGGCGATTGACTCAATCAGTTCGTCCGTAATCTCCTCCGGGTAACAATATAAAATGCGAATCCAATAAATACCGGCTATCTGAGCCAATTTATGTAAAAGCTCCGGCAGTCTTTTCTGACCGTAGAGGTCAATGCCGTAAAGAGTTGTCTCCTGCGCTACCAGAATCAGCTCCTTTACACCGTCTGCGGCAAGCTTCTCCGCCTCCCTCAAAAGCGTCTCCATGGGAATGCTCCTGTAGCTGCCCCGCACCTTGGGAATAATACAATAGGTACAGTGTTTGTCACAGCCCTCGGCAATCTTTAGATAAGCGTAATGCCCTCCTGTGGTAAGAATCCTTTTCTCCGCCGTCACAGGATTTGCATGAATGTCCCGGCAATAATTCCGTCCCCGGCCCGCCAGCACTTCCTCCACTGCCGTAACAATGCTGTCAATGGCATTGGTGCCCACAATGGCGTCCACCTCCGGCATTTCCCGCCGTAGCTCCTCCCGGTAACGCTGTGCAAGACATCCTGCCGCAATCAAAGCCTTTATCTTTCCGCTGCGGCGCAGTTCTCCCAGCTCCAACAGGGTATTAATACTTTCTTCTTTGGCATCCTGAATAAAACAGCAGGTATTTACCACAATCACATCGGCGTCATTCTCGTCGTCCGTGAAGGTAAATCCCCGCTCCTGCAGCATTCCGAGCATCATCTCGGAATCCACCAGATTCTTATCACAACCCAAAGATACAAATAATATCTTCATAGGCAGCCTTTCTTAATGTCAAGCGTCTACTCTTCCGTCTCGCCGCTTATAATTTTAACCTTGCCCTCATACAATTCATCCACTGCCATTGACAAAGGTTTATCTCCCGGCTTTGCCGTCAAATCTTCCTCCCTTGCGATAATCTGTCTGGCTCTCTTTGCGGTTGCCATCACAATGGAATATCGGCTGGTCACCAAAGGCCGTTCTCCCTCTTCCAATTCGTTATTTACCACACTCATTAAATCACTATAAGACGGATGTAACATTTTATTCTGCTCCTTTCGAGAAAGCTTCCAGCTCCTCTTTGATTTTCTTAATAAATACGCCTTTGCGGGCAGGAGTCTTCCGCGCCGCATTGACAATGTTGTGAATCTCTCCCACACAGGCATCTAAATCATCATTTACTACTATATAATCATAGGCGTCCATGCCTTGTGATTCTTCATATGCACGGGCAAGACGCCTTTGAATCGCATCCTCATCCTCCGTCTGCCGCGCTCTGAGCCTTCGCTCCAATTCTTCCACACTAGGAGGCGTCACAAACAAAAGCAGGCTCTCCGGAAACCGTTCCCTGACCTTTAATGCACCCTGAATCTCTATTTCCAAAACAACATCCCTGCCGGCGTTTAACATTTCCTCCACATAAGCCTTGGGAGTTCCATAATAATTACCGCAATAGGATGCATATTCTATCAGCCCGTTCCCGGCAATCACCTCTTCAAAATGCTCCTTGTCCGTAAAAAAATATTCCACGCCGTCTGTTTCCCCTGCTCTGGGGGCTCTGGTTGTCATGGAAACGGACAATGCATAATTGTCATAGGTATCTAAAAGTCTTTTCATCAAAGTCCCTTTTCCTGCGCCGGAAAAACCGGAAACTACTATAAGTATTCCCCGCTCTGCCATATCTTCAAACACCCCTTTCAAAGCTTTTCCTCTTCCTCCTGCGGAAAAGCAACGCTGTCCAAAGCGCCGCTTTTGGCTCTGCCCGCAATGGTCTCCGGCAGTAATGCCGACAGTACCACCTGACTGTTCTCCATCACTAACACAGACTTTGTCTTGCGCCCCTGAGTGGCGTCAATCGCCATTCCGGACTCCTTGGCGCTCTGCACCATGCGCTTTATGGGGGCAGAATCCGGACTGACAATGGCAATAATTTTTTCTGTATTTACAATGTTGCCAAAACCGATATGAATCAATGTATTCATATATTCATAAATCCCTACTCTATATTCTGAATCTGTTCCCTGACCTTCTCAATCTCGGTTTTCAGCTCTACTCCACAGTTGGAAACCTCTAAATCATTAGATTTTGAAAGAATGGTATTGGCTTCTCTGTTCATTTCCTGCGCCAGAAAATCCAATTTGCGTCCAATGCTTCCGCCTTCTTCCAATGTCTTTTTAGTAGATTCGATATGGCTGCGCAGACGGACAAGCTCCTCATCCACACAAATTTTGTCCGCAAAAACGGTTACTTCCATGAGAATTCTGCTTTCGTCGAAATTTTTGCCCTCCAAAAGCTCCTTCACCCTCTCCGTAAGCCGCTGTTTATATTCCGCAATAATCTGCGGGGAACGCTCCTCTATAAAATCCACCAGCTTCAGCATGGCATCCAGCTTTTCCGTCAAATCTTCTTTCAGATGCTCTCCCTCCGCAATACGGGTCTGCATAAATTTCTCTGCCGCCCCGTCTATTGCCTGTTTAAGATCTTTCCAAAGTTCTTCCTCGTCCTCGGGCTGCTCTTCCATCTGAAACACATCCGGATATCTGGAGAGCGTGGAAACCCGTATGTCATCCTCCAGACCGAATTCCTCCGCCATCTGACGCAGATATGCCAGATATTCTTTCGCCAACTCGCGATTGTAATGCACATTTGACGCATTCTCGCCAAAATCTTCGCAGGTAATAAATACATCCACCTTGCCCCGGGAAATATAATTTTTGAGACCGGTACGCACGGATGCCTCAAAATAGTTAAGCTTTTTCGGCATCTTGATATTCACATCCAGATAGCGGTGATTTACGGATTTGATTTCTACCGCAAAGGTTCTGTTTTCCCCGGCAATTTCACATCTGCCGAAACCTGTCATGCTCTTTATCATAGGTATCCTCTTTCGTCTGCATACTCCTTTTTATTATAAAATAATTTCCAAGGACAGTCAAGGGCGAGGGGTTTATTTTTCACGAAATTTCTGATATGATAGAAAGCAGCTATCAGCATTGCCTGAAAATATCCGATTGACAAGGAGGTACAAAATGGCTTTTGACGGCGTTACCATTTCCTGCATTGTTTCAGAGCTAAAAAAAGAATTAGTCGGCGGACGGCTGTACAAAATCGCGCAGCCGGAGGGAGATGAACTTCTTCTGACCATTAAACAGCCCTCCGGGACCAAGAGGCTCTTTCTTTCTGCGGATGCCTCTCTCCCCCTGATATATCTGACCGAAAGCAATAAACCAAGCCCCATGACAGCCCCCAATTTCTGTATGCTGCTCCGCAAGCATCTGCAAAACGGGCGCATCATCGAAATCCGCCAGCCCGGTCTGGAACGCATTGTCCATATTACGGTGGAGCATCTGGATGAGATGGGGGATTTGCGCCAAAAAACCCTTATTATGGAAATCATGGGCAAACACAGCAACATTATCTTCTGCGACGAGGACAATAAAATCATTGACAGCATCAAGCATGTGTCCGCCGCAGTCAGCAGCGTCAGGGAGGTGCTTCCCGGAAAGCCTTATTTCATGGTACAGACTCAGGATAAAACAGATATTTTATCCGTATCCTATGCTGCTTTTCGGGATACTTTATCCCAAAAGCCCCAGCCCCTTTTCAAAGCGCTTTATGGCAGCTTTGTGGGTATTTCCCCCATCCTTGCCCAGGAACTGTGCTACAGGGCCTGTCTGGACGGAGAACTTCCCACGGCGGCTTTCGGCGAATCCGACTATCATATGCTCTATGAGGAAACCCGCAAAATGACGGAGCTTATCGAAAGAGAAGAATTTGCCCCCCATATTGCCTACAGTGGCACGCAGCCCGTAGAGTTTGCCGCATTTCCCCTCCACATGTACGAATCGGGAGCGGACCGCCTTGTGCCCTATGTTTCCGTTTCCGAGCTGTTGGAGCATTTCTACGCGGAAAAGAACACTCTGTCCCGCATCCGCCAGAAATCTTCGGATTTACGCCGGATTGTACAGACAGCGCTGGAGCGCAATGTCAAAAAATACGACTTGCAGCTCCGCCAGATGCAGGACACGGAAAAAAGGGAAACCTACCGTATCTACGGAGAACTTCTCAACACTTACGGCTATGAGGCCAGGCCCGGAGACAAGTCCTTGGAGGCGCTGAACTATTATACCGATGAGACGATCACGATTCCCTTGGACCCCACTCTCTCCGCCACGGAAAATGCCAAAAAATATTTTGATAAATACGGAAAATTAAAGCGTACCTATGAAGCGCTGTCTGTATTGACCAAGGAAGTCAAAAGTGAAATCGAGCATCTGGAATCCATTATGACATCCCTCGACATTGCGCTTTGGGAGGAAGATCTGGTGCAGATTAAGGAAGAATTGACCGAGAGCGGCTATATCCGCAAAAGGGGCGGCGGCAAAAAGGCCAAAGTCACCAGCAGACCTTTTCACTATATCAGCAGCGACGGTTTTCATATGTATGTAGGCAAAAATAATTATCAGAACGATGAACTGACTTTTCAGTTTGCTTCCGGTAATGATTGGTGGTTCCACGCCAAAAAACTGCCCGGCTCCCATGTCATCGTAAAGATGAACGGCGCACAGGAGCTTCCCGACAGCACTTTTGAAGAAGCGGGCAGACTGGCAGCCTATTATTCCAAAGGAAGAAATCAGGAAAAAGTAGAAATCGACTATGTGCAGAAAAAACAGGTGAAAAAGCCAAACGGCGCCAAACCGGGATTTGTGGTGTACTATACCAATTTTTCCATGGTGATCGACAGCAATATTGACGGCATAAAACAGGCAGAGGAATAACTCCCCTGCCCGGTTTTTTATTTTTCCTCTCATTCCGCCGCGCAAGCGGCATTTTAATCAGTGGGAACTTTGGGACGCGCAGCGTCACAAATTCCGAGATTGAAAATTTTTAATTTTCAATCTTAATCTATCTGCGCATCAGCCTGCACTTCACTGCAATTTTTACCAGCAAATACCCCTTCGGCATCTCCAGCAGTTCTTCCTCGGTCACGCCCCTCATGGCAATCAGCATGACAAAATACACGACTACGGCAATCAAAACTGCCGGTATCACGGAAATCTTCATCGACTGTGTCAGCAGATACAATCCCTCATAAGCGGCCCACGCGGCCACCCCCATAAACAAAGAAGCCAGCGCAGGAATGAGAAAGGTCTTTTTGAGCTCCTGCCTGTAACCTACCGCCCGCCGCACCGCTGCCTGATTCAGGATGCACATAATGCCGGAGTAAAGCGTATTGGCTATGGCTATGGCATATACATCCAGATTCGTGTAAACTAACAGTCCCCATCCCACTGCGGTCTGAATTGCCAGCGCAATTCCCGCATTTACAATGGGAGTATTGACCTTGCCCAAACCCTGCAAAATAGAGCTGTTCAATGTGGACAGGGCGTAGAAAGCCACGCTGAGAGCCAATGCCATCAATGCTTTACCCGCCAACTCCAGAGATTCGCCTCCCGCGCTGGGGAAAATAAGCCCCGTCACGGGTTTGCCCAACACAAACAGTCCCACTCCGCAGGGAATGGAAATCAGCATGGTTGTCTTTACCCCCACCCCGATTTTCTGTCTGGTTCCGTCCACATCACCGGCTGCAATCAACTGTCCCACGGAAGGTATCATAGCGGAAGCCATAGCGGAGGCAAAAGCGATGGGAATATTGGATATGGTCAATGCCTGCGCGGAAAACACGCCCCATCTTGCGGTAATTTCCACCATGTCAAGCTCCTTTAACCGGGGATAAAAATCCGTATAAATCTTGGTATTGACCGAACTGCTCAAATTATAGATGGCAGTGCTTAAAATAAAGGGAGTTACCACAGAGGTAATCATTCGGATAATGGTTTTGTAACTGTCCACATTTCTGTGCTGGTCACGCTTAATCCGACCGTGAATCAAATTACTGTTTAACCGATAGATGCCTAGCATAAACAAAAGCGCAATCAGCACGCCCGCCCCTGTTCCCAGAGCGCTTCCCACAGCGCCGTTCACCGCTCTTGTCACATCCCAGGCAGAATTCTGGACAACGTTCTGTGTTGTCTGGACAACATTCTGGGCGTTCTGGGCTGCACCGACTGCGCTATGAATCAAAACATAGGCTCCCGCCACGCTGACTACCGCATTGGCAATCTGTTCCAGAATCTGGGACATGGATGTCTGCACCATACTTTTGTGCGCCTGAAAATATCCCCTGAGCACTCCTAAAATACCGTAAAGAAAAATAGTGGGCGCCAAAGTCCGAAGCACGGGAACCGCCGTCTCCTCCACAAAAAGCCCCGCGCCGAAAAACAGAAATAAGCTTGCGACGCCGCCCACCACCAGCACATAGGCAAGCGAGCATTTGAAAATCCGATGGGCATTTTTATATTCCTTCACCCCCAGCTTCTGGGCAATCACCTTGGATATTGCCGAAGGGATACTATAGGAAGAAATCAGCAGCACCATAGTGTAATAAGTATATGCGGACTGATAATACCCCATGCCCAGATCCCCGATTACACTATGTAAAGGGCTCCTGTAAAGGAGCCCTATGATTCTGGTGATGATTCCGGCCATTGCCAGAATCCCCGCCTGCATAATGAAATTATTCTTGCTGCTGTTACTGCTAGCCATACAAGCCGCTCCTATGCCAATGCATGTTTATCCGATCAGCCAGTCATACATTTCCTGATACTTCCCGGCAGACACCTTCCATGAAAAATCTGCCGCCATTGCATGATCCACAATCTTGTTCCACTCCCGCTTCCTGTCATAATAAATCTGTTCCGCATAGCGGATAGCGCCAAGCATCTCATGAGCATTGTAATTGCTGAAGCTAAAGCCTGTTCCGGTACCTTCGTACTCATTGAAGGGCTGCACCGTATCTTTCAAGCCGCCGGTCTCCCTGACAATGGGCAGGGTGCCATAGCGCAGGGCTATCAGTTGGCTCAAACCGCAGGGCTCAAAAAGGGACGGCATAAGGAACGCGTCACATGCCGCATAAATTTTGTGGGACAGTCCATCCGAATAAAAGATATTGGCAGACACTTTATCCCCATACTTCCAATCAAAATGACGGAACATATTTTCATAACGCTCCTCACCTGTGCCAAGAATTACCAGTTGAATGTCGTCCCGGCATAATTCATCCATAATATATGCCACCAAATCCAGACCCTTCTGATCGGTGAGTCGGGAAACCAATCCCAGCATCATTTTTTTGTCATCCACCTGAAGCCCTAATTCTTCCTGTAAGGCTCTCTTATTCTTTGCTTTTTCCTTTCGGAAATTAACGGCGTCATAATTTTTTACAATATGTTTGTCTGTTGCGGGATTAAATTCGTCATAGTCAATCCCGTTGACGATGCCACGCAAATCGCGGCTGCGGGCACGCAACAGACCGTCCAGACCTTCCCCGTAAAACGGGGTTTTGATTTCCTCCGCATAAGTATCGCTCACCGTAGTAACCGCGTCCGCAAATACAATACCGCCTTTTAACAGGTTAGCGTCCTTGTATGCTTCCAATTTATCGGGAGTGAAATAATAATCCGGAAGTCCGGTAATACTCCTGACAGATTTCACATCCCATTTTCCCTGAAATTTCAAATTGTGAATCGTAATCACCGATTTTATGCCGCGGTAAAAATCATTTCCCTGAAAACGCTCCTTCAGATACACCGGTATCAAGCCTGTCTGCCAATCATGACAGTGGATTAAATCCGGTCTGAAATCAATTAAGGGCAGGGAAGACAACACCGCTTTGCAGAAGTATCCATAACGCTCAATCTCATATATGGGACTGTCGTTATAGACTTTTGAGCCGTTGAAATAAGCTTCATTGTCAATGAAGTAATAATGTATGCCGTCCTTAACCGTCTCCTGAATGCCCACATACATATTCTGCCAGTTATAATCCATGTAGAAATGGGTCACATTCTTTAACTCGTCCTTAAACTCCTGCTTCATGCAGGCATACTTGGGAATAATTACCCTCACATCAAAATATTTCTTATCAATATACTTGGGCAGAGAGCCTACCACATCCGCAAGACCGCCGGTTTTGATAAAAGGTACTCCCTCTGATGCTACAAAAAGAATCTTCTTCATTTGAAACCCTCCGCATAAATATCTCTTTTATTCTATTATACACTATTATTCATAACGAGGAAAGAGTTTCTTCAATATTTTTCTTTTTGACAGGCTCATTCCCGATAAGACAGTCTGATTTTGTCCGCAATCAGGGCAATGAATTCCGAGTTGGTAGGCTTGCCTTTTCCGGTATCGATGGTATAGCCGAATAAAGAATCCAAGGTTTCCATCTTTCCCCGGCTCCACGCCACCTCAATGGCATGTCTGATTGCACGCTCCACACGGCTGGGAGTTGTCTGGAAACGCTTTGCTATGGTAGGATAAAGAATCTTTGTGATGGAACTTATCATAACGGGGTCGTCCACCGACATCATAATCGCTTCTCTTAAGTATTGATAGCCTTTGATATGTGCGGGCACTCCGATTTCATGTATCATATCCGTGACATCCTGCTCCAGATTTCTCACCACCGCAGGCTTCTTTTCCTTTAGCGCCGTGCCCGTGGGAGCGCCTGCGGTGTTCTTGCCGGAAGGCACCGTAATCATAATCTGAAATTCCTTTCCCGCGCTCATCAAATCTCCCAGAATCTTATATACCTTATCGTTATCCTTTGTAGTTGTAATGTTTAATCGTTCCATCAAACTACCTCCAATATCTAAAAAATCAGAAATTTCGTACTAACTCATTATAATGTGATATTGTTTTTCACTTCAACACTAACTCATCGCACTTTTCGCCCTTCTCTGCCAAAAAACAGTGCAGATTTCCGTTTTTCTTCCATATTTTCCATAATTTTCCGCCAAAATTTTTATTTATTTTTTACATGGGCAAAGGATGCAAATACATGTTATATTAAAATACAGCGGCAGGACTGCCGACCTATATCGAGAAAAGTTGAGGATATCTTATGATAAAGCAGGAAATCAGCGAACTGAAAAAACTTTTTACACCCAAAAAATGCTCTATTACCCGCATCTGCGGATGCTATGTAGACGGAGAAAAAAACAAAAAAACATTGTTTAGTCAAGCTTTTCTGGCGCTGCCCGAGGAAGAAATGTTCAAATACTTTGAGATTTTTAAGAAAAGCCTTTCCGGCAGTCTCGGCAAAAATATGCTGAATCTGGATTTTCCTTTGGAGAGCGAATCGGCGGGCGGTACTCAGGAATTCCTTCTGCGCCTGAGAGACAGCAGGCTCAAGGACGATGACCTTCTGGAAGCATTCTATGACAAAATTATCGATGCCTATGAATATGTGGGAAATTATCTTATTCTGGTAATCCATGACGCCTATGATGTGCCGGGCAGGGCGTCGGACGGTATGGAAATGGAAGACGCCTCCGACGAAGTATATGAATATCTGCTGACCTGTATCTGTCCGGTTAATTTGTCCAAACCCGGTCTCAGTTATAACGCCATGGAAAACATCTTCCAAAACCGCATCAGGGACTGGGTAGTGGAGCTGCCGGAAACAGGCTTTCTCTTCCCCGCTTTCAACGACAGGGGAAGCGACCTTCACAGCGCTTTGTATTATTCCAAAAATCCGGAAGAATTGAAGGAAACCTTCGTGGAACAGCTTCTGGGATGTCCCCTTCCCTTGTCCGCAGGAGGTCAAAAAGAAACCTTTCAGGTCCTGATTGAAGAGACTCTGGGAGAAACCTGCGATATTGAGACTGTCAAAAATATCCATGAAAAGTTGACCGAATTGGTGGAGGAACACAAAGAAGAGCCCCAGCCGTTAACCCTTGACAAAAATGAAGTCAAGACCCTGCTGGCAAACAGCGGCGTCGCCAATGATAAAATGCTGGAATTTGAGCGCCATTATGACGAGACCGCCGGCGAGGATACCTCCCTGCTTGCCAGCAATGTCATAAACACCCGCACCTTTGAAGTGAAAACCCCCGATGTGGTCATCAAGGTGAATCCCGAGCGCACGGACTTGATAGAAACCCGGACTGTGGAGGGCAGGGAATGCCTTGTCATCCCTCTGGGGGACAATATCACGGTCAACGGTATCTCCGTACATGCCGCCCGTTCTCAGTAGTCATCCAGAAAATGATGTTTTACGCCGTCTTCCTTATAGGCAATAATCGTGCGCAGATTCACATTTTCCACGCTCTTAAAGATATTTCCTTCCACAAAAGGATTGCTTTCCTTTAACCGCGCAATCAGGCGTTTGACCTCCAGCCGCTTGGAATCGCTGCTGACATCGCCCCCGGATGTGCCATCGGGGTTTAATGCTGCACACTGTTCCGTAAAACGGCAGGCGCACTGCAAAAAGGTAAGACGGTTATAATCCCGCCAATGCTTGATATCGTCCTCCCGTATCAGATACATGGGACGGATTAATTCCATACCTTCAAAATTCGTACTGTGAAGCTTGGGCATCATAGTCTGAATCTGCCCGCCGTAAAGCATCCCCATCAGAATGGTTTCTATCACATCATCATAATGATGTCCCAGCGCAATCTTATTGCAGCCAAGCTCCTTCGCATGGCTGTACAAATATCCCCTTCGCATTCTGGCGCAGAGATAGCAGGGGGATTTTTCTATGTCGTATACCGCATCAAAAATATCCGATTCAAAGACGGTAATGGGTACATTTAACCGCTCTGCGTTCTGCTCAATCGCCTCCCTGCCCGCTTTACTGTAGCCCGGGTCCATCACCAGAAACTTAAGTTCAAAGGGAAATTTGTCGTGGCGCTTTAATTCCTGAAACAGTTTTGCCATCAGCATAGAATCCTTGCCTCCGGAAATGCAGACTGCAACGCAGTCATTCTCCTTCAGTAAATCATACTCGTTGATGGCTCTGGCAAACTTTGAAAAAAGCTGTTTATGAAATTTTTTGCGGATGCTCTTCTCTACATCCTCTGCGTATGTAGTTTCCAATTCTGTTACAGCCTTCCTATTATTCCGCAATAATATCCGCAAGCATCCGGCCTGCAATTTTAATCAGTCCGAGGTCCGTCTCCCCGAATTTTATAATACGGTGAAAAACATCAAAGGATACCACGGCTGCGGGGAGTCCGTCCCTTATTGCCACGCACTGCAGCGCTTTCTCCGTCTCCTGCCTGCTGTACAGTTCAAAAAGCTCCGGAACCTTATTTTCCAACATGGTGATATTGAGCTGGGCAAAACCCTGCTTATCCAGAAATTGCCAATAAGAAGCATTCTCCCGCACACAGGCAAGACTCTGGATAGGATTTTCGTACTTACCCACGGAACATATGCGCTCCATACTTTCTCCCGCATACAGGGCAATTCCGTCTGTACCGAAGCATTCCAGCAGTTGTTCCAGCACGGGAAGAAGCGCCTTTTTACCGCCCTTGTGAAGAGAAATCATCAAATCCGAGACAATCTCGCACTTTCTCTCCTCGCTCAGGAATTTACTCTGGCTGACATCAATGCGCCCGGAACCTTCCTCCGTCTCCTCAACCGGTCCGTGCTTTTCGATGTCATAAATAATATAGCGGTTTTTCCCTTTTGATTTGCCTATATATACGCACTTGTCCGCAGTTCTGAACAGCTTGTCATAATCCGTTCCGTCTTCAGGATATTTTGCCACTCCGGTGGTGGTGGAAACCTTGAGTCCCTCTACATTGGAAAACTCCCATGCAATATTCCTGCCCATGGTGCCTAACATCACGCGTAAGGATTCTTCCGTCTCAACGCCTTCAAAAACCACCATAAATTCATCGCCGCCGAATCTTCCTACCACACCCCGGGTCTTTATCACGCTTCGGATGATTTCCGCCAGTCTGGACAATACTTCATCTCCATACATATGTCCGAAATTGTCATTGACCTGTTTAAAATCATCAATATCTATAATGGCAAGCCAGACGCCTTTTGCCTTACTTTGTATTCTCTCGACAGCATACTCTTTGATGGCTCTCTTATTTAACAGTCCCGTACCCGGGTCAAAAGCACTGTCCGTCAAATAATAACTCTTCTTTTGCTCCTGCTCTCCCTTTGCAGGCTCCATCATTCCGACCATGCTTTGGAGACCGGTTCCCGCATAGAGCGCCCCCAATTTTATTTCATAATGACAATTTGCAGACTCCTCGTCCCCCCAGAGCGTCATGCTGTCAATTCCTGTTTTGATATGCTCCCTGCCGTTTTTAACAGCCTCGTATAAAGTCTGAAACTCCGCCTTCTGCTCCAGTTTCAGTCTCTCATCCTGCAAAACCCGGATATAGACCTGTTCCATCTTCTCTTTTAATAAATTCTGGCTCCGGCTGTTTACATACTGATAGACTATCAGCATATCCGTCGCATAGTCATATTCCAGAAACAACCCTTCACACATGGTCATAAATTCTCTGTATTTCACCACCAGATTCTGATACTTGCTATACTGCCGGGAAATAGCCATGATTTCACTGAGTTCCACATCAATGGAGCGGAATCCATCCAAATCCCTGCCGTTATAATACAATACCATATATATGCATCTGTACTGATTGGTATAGCATAAGAATCTGACAAACAAATGCTGGGGACCCTCATCCAATTTCTGCACCGCATCCAGAAAGGCTTCGGCATCCTCCGGATGAATCAGCTCAGGCATGGAAAAATGTCCGTTCTTTTTTCCGATTAAATGATAACAGCGCTCATCGCAATTCGCAAGGTAATATCCTTCCTTTAAGGATGCCTTGCCGTAATACATTTGGTATTCACCGTCTTCACTTGCATACTCTGTAATATTTATTGAGCCCATATGAAAGTCACCCCGATTCGCTTTTTGTATGATACGGCTTCCGATTCCCTACATCTTATCATTTTACTGCTCCTGCATCTGCTGTTCTCTAAACAGAACGAAAAATTCCTCTGCAGGCATCGGCTTCGCATAATAATAGCCCTGAACCTGATCGCATCCTATGTTGCGCAGCATTTCTATCTGCTCTTTTGTCTCTACGCCCTCCGCCAAAAGTCCGATATCCAGCTTTTTGACCATGGTCACCACCTGCTCCAGTATCAGCCTTCCTTTCCCGGATATCATCATGTTTTCCATGAATTTCCTATCCAGTTTTATTACATCAAAAGGTGTTTCCAACAAAATATTCAGGGAAGAATAACCGCTGCCGAAATCATCCATCAGGAGGATAAATCCCTCTTCCTTGAGCTGAAGCGCTTTCCTGCTGATCTGCTGATCATCCGCAGATTCCGTAATTTCCAATTCCAGCAGATGTTTGGGAATTGTGTTTCTTTCTATCATATCCGAAAGTATTCCGATACACTCGTCATCCCTCAGATGGACTCTCGACACATTGACGGAAATAGGACATGCCTTTAAATCCGCTTCCAGACATTTTTTGATAAAGCGGCATGCCTCCTCCCATATGTAATAATCCACTTTCCGAATAAAACCGTTCTCCTCGATAATGGGAATGAACTGATCCGGATAAATCATCCCCCTCTCCGGATTCTTCCATCTCACCAAAGCCTCGGCTCCTATGATTTTATTTTGGGTAATGCTGTATTTGGGCTGCAGATACATCATAAACTGTCTTTCCGCAATGGCAGTTTCCACATTTTCCTCGATAAATTTCCGATTGTACAAAGACACCTTGAACTGCTCTTTATAGAATACAATATTGGTCAGCGCGCTGTTCTTGGCCGCCTTTCGCGCCATGGACGCCCTATCCTGCATCTGCCTGAGTTCCATTTCCCTATCTTCCACGGTATAAATACCGTACAAAACATGAAGCTTTACCTCTTTGTAATAAGAAATCCTCCTGTCCAGTTCACGGACAAACTTTTCCAACTGCTCCTGACTTTCATATTCCATCACTATCATAAACACATCACTGCGCAAATTTACGAAAAACTGCTCCGGAGTGCAGACCTGTGCCAGTTGATTCACAATAAAATCAAGGACTTCATCGCCAAATTTCTCACCGTATAAATCATTGATAATTTTAAAACGGCTGATGTCAAACTGGATAAAAGCAATCTCTTTTTGAGAAGAACGCAGCAGATTATTGACATTCCTCCTAAAGCGCTTCAACTTTCCCATGCGCTTTAACATGCCCTGCATCTCATCGTCTTCCGGAATATTTTCGGGATTGATGGTGCTTTCTGCGGTATCCTTCAGATAGTCGCTTAAGATATCTTCCAAAATATCGATGCTTAAGTCGATGACCCGGGGACAGCATTTCAAAATCAGCCCATCTTTACGAATAACCGCCATATCTTCCGGCTTTGAGATATCTTTTCCCAGAATCTCCCTGCAATTGATGCAGCCGCCCATCTCCTCCGTAAAGCGCTTGATAAATTCATCCGTTTTTTTATTGCCGTATACTTCCTGCTCCCTGTCCTGCGCGTCATAAAACCCCAGCGCCATCCCAAGTACCAGCAGGGACGCGCTGATACAGCCGCATAATCCGCCCTGACGCATTCCGCCGCCAAAGCAGGTACTGATTTTAAATGCCGTCTTTAAATCCAGACCCATATCGTCGGCAAAAGCCCCAAATAACGCCTGAGAACAATGATACTGCTGCTGCAAAAGCCGGGTTGCTTTTTCTTTATGTGTCATGCTTTTTCATCTCCGTACTGCTGAAATTTTCAAAGCCTCAATCTTCATTTTCACTATCTCTAGTATAAATGAAAATTGAGGCTTCCGTCAATAAAAATCCGAATAAATTTTTACGCCGTGAACATTTATATGTCATTGTGTTTTTTCCAGCTTTTTTACGAGATAGGAAAATTCATCCTTATAATCATCATTATCCGTATCCACATGCTTTAAAAGCTTCTTCACATTGTCAAAGGATGCACTTCCTTTATACTCGCTGTCCCGTAAAAGCAATCCGAACTCCGCCACTGCCGCCGCAAAGTAAAAGTCCTGTGAAGGTTCTTTCCTATAGGCTTTCTCCGTCACGGGATATTCCTTTAAGAGGCTTTCCTCTCCCTCCGGCTCCTTATAGCGTATCTTTACATTCAGCCATTCTCCGTTTTCAACGCCCGTGCCCTCGTCCCGATATTTTAAGGAAGGAGCCTCTATCTCCTGTTTGGAATCAACCGGCACAATCTCATAGAGCGCCGTCACTGTGTGCCCTGCGCCGATTTCTCCCGCATCCTTTTTATCATCCTCAAAATCTTCGGCGGCAAGTGCGCGGTTCTCATATCCCAACAGCCGATATCCCTTAATATATGCCGGATTGAATTCCACCTGAAGCTTTACATCCTTTGCCACCGTCACAAGGGTTGCTCCCATCTCATCCACAAGCACTTTCTTTGCCTCGCTTATGGAATCGATATAGGCATAATTGCCGTTTCCGTTATCCGCCAGCGCTTCCATCTTGTTATCTTTGATATTTCCGGTTCCAAAGCCCAACACGGACAAAAATACGCCGGATTTCCTCTTTTCGGTCACTAAATCTTTCAGGTCGCTCTCGGAACTTACCCCCACATTCAAATCTCCGTCCGTGGCAAGTATCACGCGGTTATTTCCGCCCTCGATAAAATATTCCTCCGCCAGCGCATAGGCTGTCTCTATGCCGTCTGCTCCGTTGGTAGAGCCCCCGGCTTCCAGACCGTTGATTGCCTCTATAATTTTTTCTTTATGGTCTCCGCTTTCTCCCTTGAGCACCACCCGGTCCGAGCCTGCGTAAGTGACGATGGAAACCGTGTCCTTTTCCGTAAGCTCCTCCGCCAGCAGGGAAAAAGACTTCTGCAAAAGAGGCAGCTTGTCATTGCTGTACATGGAACCCGAAACATCCAGCAAGAATACCAGATTGGAGGCAGGAGCCTCGCTGAAATCAATCTTCTGCGTTTTCAGCCCGATCTGCAGAAGCTTTGCATCCTCATTCCACGGGCAGTCCCCTATCACTGTGGTGACCCCAAAAGGTTCATCCTTCCCGGGAAGCTTATAATCATAGGAAAAATAATTCAGCATTTCCTCTATGCGGACGGCGCCCGCAGGAATCTCGTCAAGCCCATAACCGTCCTCAATCATACGGCGGATATTGCTGTAAGAAGCCGTATCCACATCCGCGGAAAAAGTCGAAAGCGGCGTACTTGCCACGGAAGCAAAACCCGGCTCCTCCAACCCGCTGTACTCCTCCGTATTCCAATTTTCCGGCAGCTCCTCCGACAGATAAGTCCCGTCTTCCATAGCCGCAAACGCCATAAGATCGTTCTTCATGCCTGCCGTTGACTGGGACATCTGCGGCACATTCCTATCCGCCGACACGGCGGCTTCTTCCTCCCGCATGACTCCCTCATGGGGCATAATTGCGGTTTTCCCCTCTGCGCCACCCACCGCTTCCCTCTGCTCCTGCCGGACACCGTCCTTTTGGGAACCGCCGCTTTGGGACGCTTCTCCCCCGCAGCCAAAAAGCGACATTGTCATAGCCATACTCAAAATCAACGCCAAGAACCTCTTGTTCCTCATAAATCTCTCCTCCCTGTCTGTTTCCGATAGGCAATTCGCCTGTTTTTTCTGTATCTCATAAGATAAGACGGGATTTTTAACAAAAAGTTCTCTCCGTTTTTTATTTTTATCTATCATTTTTAACTATGCTTTTTGCCCAGCCATTCTATCAGTACGCTCTCTATCACCTTCGGCTCAAGGGGCTTTGCGGTATGCTCGTTCATGCCGGCATCCTTAGCCGCCTGCACATCTTCCGCAAAGGCGTTTGCCGTCATTGCCACTATGGGTATCCCCGCCGCATCCGGCCTCTCAAGGCTCCTGATGCATTTTGTAGCCTCATACCCGTTCATAACAGGCATCATCACATCCATAAAAATAAGGTCATAGGTACCGGGAGCCGATTCCTCGAATGCTTTTACCGCTTCCTGTCCATTGACTGCAACAGTCACTCTTAATCCCATTTCCGTCAGAAGATATTTTGCAATCTCCTGATTTAACTCATTATCCTCCACCAGCAGGATATGCTTTCCCTCAATATCCGCAAGTCCTGCTTCTGCATCATGCGTCTCTTCCTTAGGCGGAGCGGAAATCTCCAAAGGCAGCACCACGGTAAATTTGCTTCCCCTGTTTGCTTCGCTTTCCACTTCAATGCTTCCGCCCATTTTATCCACCAGTCTTTTGGTAATGGTCATTCCCAGTCCGCTTCCCTGATAGTTGGTCCGGGCGCCTCCCTCTTCTTGCGTAAAGGGTTCAAAAATATGCTTGAGGTACTCTTTGCTCATACCGATTCCCGTATCGGATATTTGAAAGCAGATCCGTGCGATTCCGTTTTCGGCGGACATCTCGCGGCACCGGAAATGAATGCTTCCGCCGGGTTTATTGTACTTCACGGAATTTCCCACAATATTAATTAAAATCTGTTTGATGTGCAAAGGACTTCCCACAAAATACTCATGGGGCAGCCCGTCCATATCCGTCACCAGCTCAACATTCCGGTTCTGCGCCTGCCCGCCCACAATCACCATGCAATTGTCAAGCAGCTCTTTTAACGAGAAGCTCTCGCTTAAAAACTCCACATTCCCGCTTTCCAGCTTACTGATATCCAGCACATCATTGATAAGGGATAAAAGATGCTCTGCCGATGTCTTGATCTTCCCCCTGCACTCCGCCTGCTTCTCCAAGTCCTGTGTATTATTTTCCGCAATATTGAGCATCCCCATGATTCCGTTGATGGGCGTGCGTATGTCATGGGACATATGGGACAAAAATTCCGTCTTTGCCTTATTTGCCTTTTCCGCCTCCTGTATGGCATTTTGCAGTTCCCCGTTCTTTTTTTCAAGCAGTTGATAGGCTTTCCTGCGCATATGGGAAATCACAAGCACAAATGTCACAAGCAGCGCCAGCACTGTGCCAAAGACAATCAGAATATCCTTTGTCCGGTACAGATAATCTTTTATTCCGTAACTTTCATAAGAAATATTCATATATTGATTGATAATATCTTCTTTCTCCGCCTCCGTCACAAGTTTCATAGCCTTGTCCATAACGCTGAACATCACCGGGTCCGTTCCCTTTAATGCCGCCAGCGTGGTTCCTGCCTGATACCTGTAATTTTCCCATTCTATCAGATTGGCAAATCTTTCGTTCTTGGAATGATAATTGTATTCGATGGTGTTGAGCAATGTGATATCGGCGCTTCCGTCTTCCAATGCCTGAATGCATTCTTTTG
This sequence comes from Lachnoclostridium sp., assembly GCA_023665475.1. GTDB lineage: Bacteria > Bacillota > Clostridia > Lachnospirales > Lachnospiraceae > Acetatifactor. The sequence goes on along the minus strand of JAMPEB010000005.1, from coordinate 28,356 downwards.
CACTGTCACGGTAAATTACATTAACCTTGGCGGCTGCGATATCTCCCCAATAGGTGCGCCCCTTCGTCAGCACCATGGTAATTTCTTCCTTGGAGATCATATAGTCGTTTTTCGACACAATAACCGCATTATAAGGCATAAAGGCATCCGTTAGCATAACCGTATCCGCCTGTACCGCCTTCATATTATTGGCGCCCACATAGAAATCGATGTCACCTCTTTTTAATACATCCTGCCAATATTCACTTCGGTCCATGGGACAGAATTCTATGTTCAGCTTACTTCGGTCTGCAACTTCCTTCAAAATCTGAATATAAATCCCATCATATTCCCCCTTGGCATTGATATAAGCCAACGGTCTTGTATCCACATAAAACCCTACTTTTACCTTTCGGTTCTGATTGATAAACTGCAGTTCCTGTGCCGCAAACTTTTCCCGCAGTTCCCCATAATATTTGGTAATCAGCTCCTGCTCCAAAGAGGGCATGCCCATCTTGAGCTCTTCGATGCCCAGATTCAGCTCCGCCAACAGCTCGGCATTCCCCTTCCATGTTATATAATAAAAAGGAGCATAGGAAAACTTTCCTACCAGATACTGACCCTGTGTGACTTCAGTCAGGGTATGGACGGCAATATCGATCTGACCCTGCTTAAGCGCCTCCTTGAGCTCCTGTGTTGTACCATATTCCCGAATCTTTGGACTGTCCACTCCGTTTCTGCTCAGATATTCCAGAAAATCCGCTCTTCTGATATAAGTTTCCACCATACCGAACCTCATATCCTTCATGCGTTCAAAATCTTCAAAGGCAATGTCGCTGTCCTCCTCCACAAACAGACATCCAAAAGTATATCCGCTGGACAATGCGGCATAATCATAGCGCTGTGCCCGTTCTTCCGAATACTGTGCGGAACCCACAAGATCCACTTCCTTTGTGGCAAGCATCTCAAGCGCTTCATCCCAGTTTTCACACTTCACATATTCAAAATTCCATCCGGTATAACGGCCAAGCGCTTCCAGATAATCCACATCCATGCCGGTATATCCTTCTTCCTCCGTATAGATGTGAAATCCTTCCATAGGAAAAAGAGCTACCCGCACGGTACGGACTTCTTTTCCGCAAACCGTAAGCGGCATGAGCAGTGCCGTAAACATCAGCATTTGCAATAGCATCAGCATATATTGTACTTTTTTCTTCTTAAGTATCTTCATTTCTAAATCTCTCCCGTCCGGTCCGATTTTCTAATGGTTCTTAGCAGTCCGAATCACCCGCTCCACCGCCGCTTCGGCATGTGTGGGCAGATTTTTCACAGTCTGAGCCGCTTTTTCGTCTTCCGGCTCTTCCCTGCCCTCATAAAAAGCGTGCAGCGCATATCTTGCCAAGACTCCCGATACCCGGCCCCTCTCTATGGAATCTTCCGTGCCAAAAACCACCACTACCAGGTCATGTTCCTGTGTCCCGTCGTCCACCGCCAGAGAGGTAACCAGACATGCTCCCGCTCTGTTCGTGGTTCCGGTTTTTAAGCCTGTTGCCTGAGACAGATTGTGCAGAAGCGGATTGCTGTTGTTCACTTTGATATTGAGCGACGGCAGCTCCGCCTCTTTCAGGGAAGTTATCTCTTTCACCTGAGGATAGACTTTCAAAAGATAGGATGCCAGCCGAAACATGTCCTCCGTACTCATGCGGTTCTGCTGTTTGGAAGGAACCGCGTCTCTTGTATAGACGGGCAGACCGTTGCTGTTAAAAAAGACCGCCCGGGAAAGTCCTATCTCTGTTGCTTTCTGATTCATCATCCCCACAAAGGCTTCCTCCGACCCGGCAATGGTTTCCGCCAGACAAAAAGCGCATTCGTTGCTGGAAGGCAAAAGAAGCCCCAGCAGCAAATCCTGTACGGTAATCCGCATTCCCTCTTCCAGAGGAATCACCCCGTCGTCCGAAGCCGCAAGCAGCGCAGCCTCTTTGGAAACCGTAACAGTATCCTCAAGGTCAAGTCTCCCTTCCGAGACAGCCTCCATGGTCAGTAGACAGGTCATAAGCTTGGAAGTGCTGGCAATGGGATAAGCCGTATCCGACTGATATTGATAATAAAGCTCTCCTGTGGTAGCGTCTCCTATGTACACACTGTTGACTCCCCAAAAATAATTAGCCTCTTCCAACTCTTCAGGGGATACACAAAAAGGCTCATCGGTATGAATCTGCAGCGAGCCGGAGTCGGAAACGGTCATATTCACATCCAGAAGCATTGCCAGATCTACCGTCAGCATAAAACAATCATAAGCGCCCGAAGGCAGCCGCGTAATCATAGTATAGTAAACTACTTTTTGGTCATTTACCGTAAAAGCGTTCCTTTTCAGAACAGCAGCCTTATTTTTATCGTTTTCCCAAGGCACATTTTCCCCTCCCACAGGGACATAGCCGCCTCCCGGCGTAAGCGCAACGGAATTTTGGGTAATGCTCAGAGAAAAAGATTTATCCGTATCCCTAAGCACCATAGCCACATCCCGCAGGGAAAGATATGTATTGTTGACATAATCATAATCCAGAATTTTAACGGTATCTGCCGCGCCGTCATCCGCCCATACCTGACAGGTTCCGGGAATCTCAAAATCCGCCGATGCCGTCGTCGACGGAATCAGGCATATTAACATAATGGATAGGATGAAAGAACTGATTTTTTGTATATTGGTCTGCATTTCATTTCCCTCTTGCTTTCAACCGTAAATTTATCATCTGTTTAAAGTGTATATCACAGGATATTGCGCAAAAAAAGAACCGGAGGCTGCTGAATCCGCTTTTTTCGTCAGCACTAAATTACCATCTTTCCGAAGATAAGCTTCCTCTCTGGATACCGTTTCTTCGTCGGCGTCAAACTGCCTGATGAAAACATCTTCCGTAACTTCATAAGTGCCGCTGCCGTCATATCTGTCCTGCAATTCTTCCAGCGAAGGCAGCAGCGCCGGACCGTAAGCCATCAAATAAGATACGGTGGACATACCGAAGGTTTCCTCCACAAGAGCTTCCACTGCCTCCTGACCGATATCCCCTTCATATCCCGACATACGAAGCCGCTCTCCCAAAAGCTCCCGAAAACTCATGGCAAGTGCCTCATATGCCGCCTGATTGCAAGCCTCATAACTCTCCGGCAGAATATGACAATGAAAGGTTCCCTTGAAACGGGCTGTCTGCTCCATATCTAATTCGACTTGTATAGTCAGTTCCTGCGTGGAAAGCGCCAAATCTTCCAAAGAGACGGAAACGCCCTCTATATCCTGCAACCAGTCAATGGCATTGACTGCTGCCTGTTGTGTCATATCCAGATTTGCCGTCCACTCTCCCGAAAAATTTCTTCCGCCTGCAATAAAAAAATGGGAATATGCTAAAAGAATGATAAGAAAGCCTGATATAAGAAAAACAGAGGTAACTGTAGCGTTCCTTATGATTTTTGTGACAGGAGCACCCTTTTTACGGGGATAATCCGTCTTCGGAGAATCTGTTTGGGAATCGTCTTCCATAAAATCATCTGACGCAAAACCGTCTATGTCGTAATCATCCGCTTTGGCATAACCTATATCATAATCATCCGTCCCTGAATAATTTTCTTTCAACATCACACCACCTTTTGTGCCTAACTCTGTACTGTTTATCATATTATTTATTATAGGCATAGCGTAATGTGTCTGTCAATCAAATTTGTTGAGGTTATTCACTCTTCATACAATTCCCCGTCTATAATCTTCACAATCCGTCTTGCCGACTGTGCCACCCCCAGATCATGGGTAATCATCACAATAGTATTTCCCATCTCATTTAGCTGCCGGAACAGTTTCAGAACCTCTTTCCCACTCTGCTGATCCAAGGCTCCCGTGGGTTCGTCCGCCAAAAGGATGGCAGGCCGTCCTACCAATGCTCTGGCAATGGAAACCCTCTGTTTTTGACCTCCCGAAAGTTCATTGGGTTTATGGTCAATCCTGTGTTCCAGCCCCAGCAGCTTTACCGTTTCCATACATTGTTCCTCCGCCTCCGTGTGAGTCATTCCCCTCATCAAAAGCGGCATAATAATATTCTGCATGACATTATAGGTGGGAATCAATTGATAATTCTGAAAAATAAAACCTATTTTCTCGTTCCTCACCTGTGTCAGATCATTCTCCTTTGTTTCATGAATAGCCATCCCTTCCAGAAAATACTCCCCGCTGTCCATAATATCCATACATCCCAGCATGTTCATAAAAGTGGTCTTTCCCGAACCGGAAGGACCCAGAATAGCCACATACTCCCCTGCAGATACATGAAAATTCACATTTTTTAGAATGGGAAGCCTTTCCTCTCCCAGCATATATCCCTTATTGATATTTGTCATGGTAATCATTACTCTGTACCTCCTCTATGCTAACTTCCATATCGCTGCTCCGCAGCGACTCAAATCCGAATGAAAAACGCCGTGTTTTGGGCGTTTTTCGGTGTGAAGCTTAGAAGTTCTTTGCGAAGCAGCCCTTGCTGCGAGCATTAGAACTTCTCTTCGCACTATTCCTGATTCAGCGCCACCACAGGGATCAGCCTGGATGCTTTATATGCCGGATAAAATCCAAAAATACTGCCTGTCACCACGCCAAAGAACAGAGAGAGAAGCGCCCCTGAGACAGAAAGCTCTACCCGCACGGACAAAAGCTCAACCAATGGGGTAATCCCCAGTGACAACAACACACCGATCACCGCACCCACCAGACTGGTACAGCTCGCCTCCAAAAGAAACTCCAGCAGAATATCTCTTCTGGAACATCCCAGCGCCTTTAAGATGCCGATTTCATTTGTACGCTCTTTCACTGACACAAACAGCACATTCATGATTCCGATACCTCCCACGATAAATACAATTACCGCCATGGCAATCAACAGCAGACTCATGGTATCGTTGGATGCGGATGCAGCCTCCATTTTGCTTCCCGCATCAGAAATGGTAAATGTGGTGTTGGGATAGCTGTCTTTCAGACTCACTTCCAAATCCGCCATCACGGCTTCCACCTTGTTCACATCCTCTGCAATTACGGTAAGAGTAGGATTGATATGATTTCCTGTCAGGTACTTTATTCCTGTTTCATAGGGAATAAAAATAGCCGTGTCAGGACTGATGCCGGATGCCACCGTACCCATTTCCGACATGACCCCCGCCACGGTATAGGGTCTGTCATCTATATATACAATCCCATCATAAGCGTCATAGGCGCTTCCAAAAATATCCTTTGCCACCGTGGAACCCAGAATGCATGTTTTCTCTTTGTTCTCATCATTTTCCGCCGTCAAAAACTCCCCTATTGCCATTTCAATGTTGCTGATCTGCGCATAATTTTCCTTTACTCCGGCAACGGTATAATAGGCCGAGGAATCCATGTCTCCGCCCTCCACCGCAGCATTGGTGGAATAAGAAATTGTTGTAGCAGTAAGACCCGGCACCATCAGTTCCAGTTCCTCACAGTCCTCCGCTGTCAAAATCACTTCCTCATTAATCTGGTTTTCTCCTCCGAAACCGAAGAAATCACCAAATCCGCCGAAATCCATTCCGCCCGGCATTCCGCCCGGCATTCCGCCTCCGAAACCACCGCCGGAACGCTCTCTCCCGCCGCCAGAGCCGCCGAAAGAAGGCCCGCCACCCACGGTCGGCGTTCCGCCGCCCATGGCAAACCCTGCGCTGCTGGTTCCTCCGCTGTAAGAAATATCAATCGCCCCTGCATTCAGATTTTTAAACTGCTCCGCCACTTCCTCCTTGCCGCCGGTACCAATGGCGATTACCATCATAATGGTTGCGGACCCCACCACAATACCGATGGATGTCAGGATGACCTTGAATTTGTTCTGGGACAGGTTCAGCCATACCAGGCGAAAAATTTCGGATAATTTCATTGCGTCGTTCCTCCCGTTTTGCTCTCAATCAGAACCGTTTCCCCTTCAGAAAGACCATCCTTGATTTCCACATATGTGCCATCCGTAAACCCGGTTATCACTTTCCTCCGCTCAATGTTCCCATGTTCATCCTGTACTTTCACATAACTGTCCTCACCCTCTGTAATGACCGCCCTACGGGAAACATAAAGCACTTCTTCCGTTTCCTCCGTCACAAAGGTGACATCTCCCGTCATCCCCTGAAACAGCCCGGATACATCCCCTTTTAATGTAATCGTCACTTCGTAAGTGACATTGCCCCGGGAATCGGAAGACGCATCACTGATATAAGTAACTCCGGCATCAAACAGCTCTTCCGGATATGCCGTAAAGTTTACCTTTGCGACGCTGCCCAAATGAATGCCTTCCATATCGGCTTCACTCACCGTCACAGTCATTGTGACATCTTCCAGATTGTAAAGGGTAACAAGCACCGTTCCCGTTCTGATACTATCACCCTCCGCCAGCTCTACACCGGTAATGACTCCACTGTAAGCCGCGCATATATTATTCTCCGATACATGGCTGCTGTACTCTTCCCATGCATCCTGCGCATCTGCATAAATACTCTCCTGCTGCGCTGCGGCATCATCCAGATAAGCAATGGCAATGTCGTAGGTTTCCTGAGCCGTGGAATAAGCAAGTTTTCGCAGTTCAAGGGTCTGTATGGCGCTCAGCCTCTGACTTGCCTGTTTCCTCACCACAGAATGATATGCATTTTCTGCCACGGTAACATTTGCGGATGCCTGCTCCACATTCCGCTCCATCTGCTCCTTTTTCTGCTTTAGGGAATCTGCGCTGGACTGTGCGTCCTGCGCCAGCTGATAATAATAAACATAACCGTAGGGGTCATCAGATACATCCGTATTGTCCCTGCTCCATATGCAATTATTCAAAGCAATGACCGCATCATTGTAGGCATCTGTAATTTCAGCCAACTGCGCCTCATATCCTGCCAAACTCTCCTGCGCCCTCTGCAAGCTGGTTTTGGCATCTGTCACTGCATCCGCCAAGCTCTGAATGGTAGTGGCATATTCTGTATCCGCATAATCTCCGTAAGTCGTACTGCTTTCATAAGTATACTGCGCCTGTTGTCTGGAAAGGGTCTGATCCGCATACACGGCGTCAAGGTCTGCTTTCGCCTTCTCCACATTAGATTGAAGCTGCTCTTTTAGTTTTGCAACACTCTCTTCTTCCAATTCATAAAGAACATCACCCTCGGAAACACTCTGCCCTACCGTAACATGAACTTTTGCCACCGTTAGGCTGGACTCACTCCCTGCAGCAGAAAAGGAGTTTCCGCCTGCCATGTCAAAAATCCCTCCGAACATATTGCCGGGGACTCCTCCGGCAGCGCCTGCATTGCCACCCAAAGCTTCCATGCCGCCTACTCCCCCAAATCCGCCCATACCGCCGGCGTTAGCAGACGCATTACCCGTACTGCCGGAAGAACTTGTTGTACTTACCCGCTGCAGCGCACTCATATCCAAATCAAAAGTCTGTTCCACCGTTCCTATATCCACAGCCCCATCCTCTGTCACTCCCACTATCAGTCTGCCATACTGAACCTGTGTCTGCTTATATACGGGTGTTTCTTTCCGACTGCTTTTTATAAGTAAGAAGACAACTGCGAACAAAAAGATGCCCACACCGATTCCTGCCGCAAGGAATATCTGTGTCTTTCTGTCTAAACCTCCTGATTTTTTCATCGCTGCTGCCTCCTGTTATCAAAGTTTGAGGGTACCTGACCACCTCCCGGCATCTGCCCTCCGCCCGGCATTTCAAATCCCCCGGGCATCTGCCCGCTCTCTGGCATTTGGAAATCTCCATCCGGCATTCCGCCCCCAGTCTGACCCTGTGACTCTTCTCCGCCGGACTTTTGAATATCTTCCGCAGAACTTACTTTGCTGGCTAAATAGATGGTATCCCCTTCTTCCAACCCTGACAGAATTTCCACATTGACACCATTGCTGACTCCGATTTCCACCTCTGCTAGTTCCCTGCCGCCCAGAGCGTTCTTTCTGTACACATAAGTTTTCCCATTCTTCTCTATGATTGCTTTACGCGAAACATAAAGCACATCCTCCCGCCTTTCCGTCACAAAAATGACATCTGCTGTCATGCCGCCGTACAGCGCTGACGTATCGCCCAATACAGATATCACTACCACATAGCTGATGGTGTTGCTGTTTCTGGCAGTCGCGGTAGTATCAATAGACTGAATCCGCCCCTGATACAGCACATCCGGGTAAGCGGAAAAGTAAATGTCCACGCTGTCCCCCACCGTCAGGTCTACCACATCCTCCTGTGTGACATCCACTGAAATACTCATGTTATCTGCCGTAGCATAGGAAAGAATGCGCCCATTGGTTACAAGGCGGTCCCCCGCCTCATAGGAAACACTGGTGATAATGCCAGACTCAGGCGCATACAAAATACCATCCGTCCCTACAAAATCCTCAAATTCCTGCAGTCGGCTGTCCGCCAGCTCTTTTTCCTCTTCCGCCTCCGCCAGCGTTTCTTTCAGACTTTCCAGCTTTGCCTGATAAGTGACCTGTGCATTTTTTCCGCCGATCACGGACTCCTGCCAATTTTCCTTCACATCCAGTTGATTGATGGCACTGGCTGCCTTTGCTGCGGTCAGTTCATTCCCGAGAGTGGTAATGATTCTTGCATTATCTTCCAGATTTTGTGTCGCCTGATTCAATGCGTTCAGCGCATTTTGATATTTGCTCTGGGCACTGAGATAATTTTTCTGGATGCTCATAAACTCTACTGTGTTATCCGCCTCTACGCCGTCTATTCCCTTTTTAGCCGATAGATACTCTTCCAATGCTTCATCATAATTCTCCTGTGCCTCCGTAACTTTTTCCTCCAACGAAGCCGTATTTGCACTGCGCTTACTTATCTCCGTCTGGATAATGGCAACCTGATTCTTTGCATCCGCTGCTGCACTGTCATAAATGGATGAAGCATAATTCCCGGTGACGGTATCTGCCTGTAGTGTTGTTTCTGCTTCTAAAACGGACAGATTATATTCGTTTTCTGCTTCCCCATACTCGGACACGGCATCCACCCGGGCGCTGTCCAATAATCTGCGGACATCCGAAACGCTGTCCTCTTCAAACTTAAGCAGCTCATCCCCTGCCTCCACACGCTGTCCTGCCGTAACATAAACATCGGAAATCTTTAAATATTTCTGTGTAGTCTTGTCGTCTTCATCCTCCTCATCATCCTCTGCATCTCCTACATCCAGATCCAGTTCATAGGTAACATTACTGATACCGTATTCCAGCGACCCGCTCTCCGTTACGCCTACTGTAAGGGTTCCTCTTTCAACTACGGCTTCCTTATATATCCATTCCTCTTTCTCAAACAGGGGCGCAATAAATACGGTGTAACCGGCAGCCAGAATCAGAAGGGCAAATGCAGATATGATTGCAATCAGTTTTTTCTTTTTTTTGCTCATTTTCCCACCTCTTCCGATTTTCCCGACTGCCCCACAGGTCCGCCAAATGATCCTTGACTCCCGCCCGGCATTTCAAATCCTTCGGGCTTCTGTCCTCTCTCCGGCATCTCAAATCCTTCGGGCTTCTGTCCTCCCTCCGGCATCTCAAATCCTTCAGGCTTCTGTCCTCTCTCCGGCATCTCTTCACCACCGGGATTTTGCCCTCCCATATTTTCCTTTTCCATCAGAGACACATCCATGCCTATCACAACCGTTACGGATTCATTAGCCGCAAGCCCTGATGTATCGCCGTTCAAAGTCAATATCACATTATAACTTACGCTGGATCTGCTTGTGGAGGATGATATCGGATTAATTTCCGAAACAGAAGCCGCAAAGTATCCTGAGGAAGAAGCCACCACAGCCGTATCTCCCAGATTGACTTTAGCTATATCCGCCTGATCCACCGATACCGTTACCGTCATTTCCTCTGTATCCGTATACATAAATACTATACTCTCCGCAGCCAATGACTGTCCCGCCCGCACCATAGTACGCAGGATCGTTCCATTACCGGATGCGTAAAAATACCCGTCGCCTACCAGACTTTCAAATAATTCCAGATTCTCATTTGCATCCTCGTAAGCATTTAACAGCGTGTCATAATCACTCTCTGCCTTCTGGACTGCCGTTTCATAATTGCTCTTTGCGTGTTCCGCATTGGCAAGGGAAGTTTCATATGTCAATTTCGCCTGCTGTATGGAAATGGAATAATTTTCCTTGGCCTCCGTCAGCGCCAGTTTCAGCGAGGGCAGCTTCAGTTGTAGAGTCTGAAGCTCAAATGCCGCATTGACAACCGCCTCGTCATAATCATCCTGCGCCTGCTCTAAATCCTTCAGATTCTGCTCCAGAATTTTGTATAGAGAGGAAAGCATCTGTACCTCCTGATTGTACTCCTGCCTATCGGCACTGCCGCCGGCATCAGCATCTCCGCCGGATACGGAAAAGACACTGCTGCCCGCCGGATTGCTCTGTTCCCCGGAATTCATTTGCCCGCCGGTTCCGGTTATCTCGCCCCAACCGATTCCATATTCATCCATCCGATCAGTGATGACCCGCAGATTTTCATCATAGATTGCCTGATATTCATCTACTTTAAAATAATCTCTGTATGTACCGTCATTCACATAGGACGAATACTCCTCTATCTTTTCATTAGCCTCATCCAACGATTCCTGCGCCCTTTCCACAGCGTTGTCTAAGTTCGCAACGGTTTCGTTGTAAACTTCCTTGGCCTGTTGCCCCTCCAACAGTGCACTATCCCTGTCATAAACTGCCGTAATCTTATTCTGCTCATACTCTATGGCGCCGGCTCTATATGCTAGTTCCGCCTCCCTCAATGCTTTTTCAAGTTCTACTCTTGCCTCGACCACATCCTCTTCTGAAAGTTTCAGTATCTTGGTTCCCTCTTCCACCACATCCCCTGATGCCACATAAACTTCCTCTATTTCCAGCGTCGTTTCCAGATTTTCCACAGAAAATTCTTCCACCGTCATACCCATGTTGACGACACCGCTTGCGGTCACCATATCCTCCGTGATTCCTTCCATGGAAAAGCTTCCCCTGTTTCCGCCAAATCCCTGTCCCGGTGCCTGCCCAGTTCTCTTTTTTAAGAAAAACCATGTTCCTCCGATTCCTGCCAGTATAATGACAAGCGCTATGGCAATCATGATCCATAACCACTTTTTCCCTGTCCCTTGCTTAAAAAATTTCATGGGATAGACTCCTTTCCATATGCTGAAACACTTCTCCTACCGTCCAAAGCTGCCCCACGGGAAGTTTCCGCCTTCCTGACGGTTCTGACCCGGTATCTGTCCGATTCCGTTTCCCTGACCCGGTATCTGCCGCATTTCTTCGGTTTCTTCATTGGCAAGAGCTGACTGCACCTGCTCTCCTACCGTTACTTCTATCTCAATGTTTTCACCCTGCCGGTATACGGAAAGTATCAATACATCCCCGGGAGAAGCTTCTCCTACCGCATCTACCAGACTGCTGCTGCCTGCCTCATCCCCATTTACTGCCGTGATAATGTCATTTATCATAAGACCGGCCTCATCTGCCGGACTATCTTCTGTAATACCCTGAACCGCCGCACCCTTCGGCAGCCCGTAACGCTGCATTTCCGCACTCACATCTGCCACTGACACACCGATATAGGGCTTCGTAATATAGCCGTCTTCAATAATGCTTCTGACAATTCCCATAATATGGTTAATGGGAATCGCAAACCCGATGTTGTCTATGGATGCACCCGAACTGGAGCTTGAATATTTTGCATTGGTGATGCCAACCACTTCTCCATAAAGATTAAACAATGCACCTCCCGAATTACCGGAATTAATCGCGCAGTCTGTCTGAATCAAATCCATTGTCAGACTGTTTGACAGAGTAACTTCCCTGTCCAGCGCACTCACTGCACCGGAAGTCAGGGAAAAGGTAAGTTCTCCCAAAGGATTGCCGATGGCAATCACACTGTCTCCTACATTCAAAGCATCTGAGTCCCCTATCACAACCGGAGTCAGGTTTTCAGCCTCCACTTTCAAAACGGCAATGTCATTGCTCTCATCATATCCCACCGGCTTCGCGTCATAAGTAGTCCCGTCATACATGGAAACCGTGATGGAATCCGAGTCCTCAATTACATGATAATTTGTAATGATATATCCGTCATCAGTGATGATGAAACCCGAGCCGGACGATGGGGATGAAGATGTAAATCCCCAGAAATTAGTCGTTACGGATGTCGTAATGCCTACCGTGGAATTCACATTTGCCGCATACACCTCTGCAGGCGTCATTAAACTGCTTGTGTCAATATGCCTGACCTCCAGCACGGAAGTTTCTCTGACCCCCTGCATCATAGTAGACATCCGGGATTCTTCCGATTTCTCCTCCGCTTTTTCCGCCATTTTTTCCGATAACAGATAGTTTCCGAAAAAGCTCCCGCAAATACCCATTCCTCCGCCCATCAGCGCACAGCTTAATATCAGGGCAAATACCTTAAGTCCGTTTTTCGTTGTGTTGTTCACCATAATAGCACCTCCTGAAACTTATCATAAATTACTTCGCAATAGACTTTTTTCTAAGAAGTAATATAATACCGAAAGCTGAAACAATGCTGAAAAAAGGAACGCTATTCTGTGAATAATCTGTGAAACCTTTTCATACCCCTGACTATCTGTCCGTGGACCACTCCTGTTCCGTTTCCAACATGTCCCGGATTGTCTGCATAGATATATCCGTTGCAGCAATCTCGTCAGCACAGCGTTTCAGCTCTTTCCTAATCAGATCTTCATGGGCTATTTCTTTCTTATATTTCAGTTGATGCTCCAGAGTTGCCCAGAAATCTATCGCCATTGTCCGTATCTGTATTTCGGCCTGTACACCTGCGGCGCTTCCCTGACGGATTTTAAGGCACAAATGAAGGCTGCGGTATCCGTTTGGTTTCGGAAAGGCAATATAATCCTTTTTTTGGAGTATCTGTATCGCCTCGTTTGTTTCCAGCCATTCTGCCACCTTGTACACATCATCAAAAAAATTGCAGATAATACGGATTCCCACAGCATCATAGACATCCTTGAGCGCCGCTGTCCTGCTTACTTTAAATCCTCGGTTTTCCAGCTTGCGCATCATACTGTCCGCCGATTTAATGCGTGACCTACAGGCTGCAATCTGCCTGCTTTCCGAAAGGCCATCCCCATAGCCCGGATACGCCGTGACTAATTCCAGCAGAAACTGCTCCGCCATCTCCAACACCGGCAAAGCATCACCATAAAATTCCTGATTTGTCATGTGTCCAATACCTCCAGACGACATCCTGCATTCTCCGCAATGCTGATCCGTACATTGGCGTGAAGCGCCTCCAATTTCTTTCTCAGAAAGGAAACATAAATCCATACCGTTTCTGCTCCCGCACTACCCTCTGTCCCCCATATTTTTTCCAAAATGAGCTGCTGCGGAACCGGGTTTCCCTGATTTGCCATCAATATTTTCATCATTTGAAATTCCTTGCCTGAAAGCCGGAATCCGCCTGTTCCCGAACTTATTTCCAATGTCTGACAGTCCAACTGAATATTTCCCGCTTTCAGCATCTCCGTATGGAAAGCTTCCTCTATTCGCAGCATAGCGCGTATCCGTGCCAACAGTTCCCTTGTATCAAAGGGCTTTGACAGATAATCATTTGCGCCACTGTCAAGCCCCCTCACTTTATCTTCAATCTCTGACCTCGCCGTTAATATCAGCACCGGCAGATTATTTCCTTTTTCCCGTATGGTCTTCAGTACGGTAAGCCCGTCTGCCTTGGGCATCATAATATCTAATATAGCGCCATCATATACTTCATTCTCAATGTGCTCTAATGCGGCGGCTCCATCATATACGGGATCAATCTCATAATTGTTTTTTTCCAAATAAACAGTCAGGGCATAAGAAAGTTCTTTTTCATCTTCTGCTAGTAATAGTCTCATAGTCTGCCTCCTTTTCCGCAAAGCTATATTACTGTGCAAATCCATACCATGCTTGGTCTGTAATCATGGTATCATCCAACGCTGAATCCAAACTGAAAAATCGGACAAAATTTCTGAAAATTCTGTGAACAGCGTTTTTCAGTTTTATTTTAGCAAAGAGATGTATTATAATGGTATTGGAAGAATTACGGAAAGGTATGGCAGCCTCATGAAAATACTGGTTATCGAGGATGAAAAACTGCTGGCGGATTCCATCAGGGATCTGCTTGAGAATAAGGGATTTGAGGTTGAAGTGGCATATGACGGGGAAACAGGCGAAGAATATGCGGAACTTGGCATTTATGATCTTTTAATCCTTGATGTGGTAATGCCCGGAATGAACGGCTATGAAGTTGCGAAAACAGTCCGTTCCAAGCATTGCGGAACTCCCATTCTGATGCTTACGGCAAGAGCCGGATTGGAAGACCGTATCACCGGACTGAATGCCGGAGCCGACTATTACCTGACAAAGCCTTTTGATACCAGAGAACTGCTTGCATGCATCAACGCACTGCTCCGCAGACAGGGCGCACAGGTGGATGAGGTCACCTACGGGAATACTTCTCTGGATTTGTCTTCCGGGCTCCTGATATGTGGGGAAAAGAGCGTCCGCCTGTCAGCAAAGGAATTTAACATCATGCGTTTCCTGCTGCAGTCCGGTGAACGCAACCTTGCCAAAGAAGTTATCCTTGCCAGAGTCTGGGGATATGATTCGGACGCAGTTGAAAATCATGTGGAAGTATATGTGGGATTCTTAAGGAAAAAACTGAAAAGCATCGGTTCCAATATACACATTGAAGCAATCCGGAAAATGGGATACCATTTGGAGGTTCGGACATGATCAAAAAATTACGGACTAAATTTATTCTGATTACCATGAGCATTGTCACTGTCATGCTCTGCATCATTTTGGGATTGATCTATTATTTTACAAAAGGCAGCCTTGAAGCTACCAATATCTCCATGATGCAAAATCTGGCAAGTGATCCCCGTCGGTTCAGAATATTGAAGGAAACCTCCGAAGATATTCGTCTGCCTTTTTTTACTTTAGAACTTAATCCTAACGGGATACTGACTGTTGTCGGCGACGGTTACTATGATCTGTCCGACGAAACCTTTTTAATGGATCTTTTCAACCAAACCCTCGAAAACCCTGAACGCATCGGCATCATAAAAGAGTATAATCTGCGTTTCTGCAAAGTTTTTTCACCTGCTGCCCAGACAATCATATATTCCGATATTTCCAGCGAATTGGCAACATTGGACAGTCTCATCAAAACCTGTATATTTATCGGCTTTATCAGTTTCGGTACTTTTTTAGGGTTAAGCTTTCTGTTAGCCCATTGGATGGTCAAACCGATTGACACGGCATGGAAACAGCAACGCCAATTCGTGGCAGATGCATCCCATGAACTTAAAACACCTCTGACTGTCATTATGACAAATGCGGAACTGATACAAAACCCGGAATATGACAATGAAAGCCGTACAAAATTCTGCTCCAGCATTCTTGTAATGACAGAACAGATGCGCAGACTGGTGGAACAAATGCTGGAACTGGCCAGAGCGGATAATGTCCAGACCCAAACCCTGTTTTCTCAGATTAATCTAAGCGTTTTAATCTCAGAGGCCATACTTCCTTTTGAACCTGTATTCTTTGAAAAAAATCTGGTGCTGGAAAGTGAAATCACAGAAAATATTCTGGTAAACGGAGATGCCGCACAGCTCCGTCAGGTCGTTGACATTCTGCTGGATAACGCCCGGAAATATTCCAGAGTCAACGGAACTACTAAGGTAACATTGAAACGGCGCGGGAAGCATCATGCTGTCCTCAGTGTGGCAAACGAGGGAGAGCCTATTGCGGCAGAAGATCTGAAAAATCTATTCAAACGCTTCTACCGTGCAGACAAAGCCCGCACACGAGACGGCAGTTTCGGATTGGGACTTTCCATTGCGGAAACCATCATCACACAGCATAACGGGAAAATATGGGCAGAAAGTAATCCCGGAGTCAACACTTTTTCTGTGGAGCTGCACTGCATTACTTAACAGACTTTCCCGTCTGATTTTCGGTCTTTTGCCCACAAAATCAATTTCCCTTAGGGCACGGTCGATATCGGCATGAAGTACCCTCAAAATGTACCTGTCAATTTATATAACATAAATAAATTGGTCACAATAATAACCGCTATGGTGAATTTCTTTCTGTTTAAAAATCCCAAGCCGATACTGACCGCAATCTCAAACAGACTGAAAACCCTTATCACATCCCTCACCGCATCACTGTATTGATATCCCGATATACTCCACTCTCCCCGGACGCATAATGCCATAACGCCGGTAATCAGGAGTAATAAGCCGGCCAGCACTATGGTGCACGCCGTTTTTACCGTTTTCCTTTGCATATTCCGTTTCTCCGCTGTCTGTAAGTTTTCTTAATATATAGTATATCTTTTTCATCATTTTAATCAACACATAATAATCATGGCTTAGAAATTCTTCTCACACTTTACCCCGGCAGGCTTTCCGCCACGCACAACGCCCCGAAGCCCACCCTGTCATTGGGCAGCTCCTGCTCTCCTCTCAATGGTCTCGCTCCTGCCCGTAAGTATGCTTTCATCTTCTCCCCATACAGAAACGGATCATTGCCCCTTGCGATTCCCCACTCCATCAACAAGGCTGCACTGCCGCTTACAATGGGCGTGGCAAAAGATGTTCCGTTCAGGGGCATATAGTTCCCATAGACATCCGGCGCCAGAACCCCCACCCCCGGAGCCACAATGTCCGGTTTGGTCAATCCCGCCGTTACCACTCCGATGGTACGGTTTTCATCCGCATACCCTCTGCCCGAAAAATCGGCATATGTGTCATAAACACTGTCATATGCGCCAATAGTCAGCACTTTCGCCGCAGTTGACGGTATCGTCAGTGTCACTTGTGGTGTCGGTCTATAAAATTGAGTCTGCTCGTTTCGCACCGCGCTGCTCGGCAGATAAAGATAATATTGTCCTGTCACTATTTTTACCGGTTCTATAAAAATAGTCCATACTCCGCTGTTCACATAAGGCTGCCCTGCGGGTATCATTTCCAGATAAACTTCCTGCGCCACGGAATAGGGCGCAGGCGCTCCCCAATACACCAAAATATCTGTCTGCTCCATTCTGAGAACATATTTTCCTCCCTGCCTGTCTCCGATGCCGCTCCGGACTGCCGGAGAAATTTCTTCCGTCTGCCCTCCCGGAGAACGCAGATAGATGCGGTAAACATCGCTATAATTTTTCCACAATTGGATATTGAGGGAGGGTTCATATCTTGCCACCGCCACCTCAACCGAGGTATTCTCCGCCACATTGCCGGATGTATGCCCTCCCGAGCTGCCCTCATTGCCGCTTCCCACGCAGATTACCGTGCGCCCGATTTCCGCCGCATTATCCAAAAAACGCTCCAGCAGAGAACTTCCGTCATGGGAACCATAGCAGTTTCCGAAACTTAGATTAATCACTAACGGCATTTGCAGTTCATCCGCCCTTTGTAGGGCATAAACCACTCCCCGCATAATTTCCGTGGTCCGGGGAAAGCCCAAAGCATTAGGGGTTCCCAGCTTTACCACCAGCAAATCCGCTTCGGGAGCCACACCGGAATACCCGCCGATTCCTCCTGCCACAACGCTTCCCGCGGCAATTCCCGCCACTGCCGTACCATGTCCGGTCACATCGCGGCTGGGCACAAGTTCATACTGTTCCCTGCTGTCCGGACTCTGTAATGCCTGATTAATCTCCTCCTCCGTAAACTCTCTTTGCAATGTCTGATCCCATAAAAAGCGAATCCGGGTGCTTCCGTCTGCCTTTTGGAAAACAGGAAGCCTGTATTCAATGCCGGAATCAAGAACAGCAATCAACACATTTTCCCCGCTTAAATAGGGCTCCTGCAAAGTCACCTGCGGAATACAGGATTCCTGCGCGGGGCGCACTGCCTGATAATAATAGCGTTTGGGCTTTTCCACATATTCAATCTGCTCCACCTGTGCCATTCGCTCTACCAGATTTTCCGGCACGGTCAAAATAGCATAACCCGCTATGAGATATTCCACGATAATATTCAAAGTCCTCAATTCATCCAGACTGCCATGATATTTCACTATCAGTTCCCATGTCCGCATCTCTCCGTCAAAGCCTATATTCAGGGTATCGGTCTGTTCCCTCACCGCCTCCGGCGTCTCCAATGCCAAATTTAAGATGTCTTCAAATTTCTGACTCATAAAAAAATCCCCATATATGCTTTCCTAACATATATATGGGAATTTCTTTATTTATGTACCGTTTATCTTCTGTTTATTCTCCAAAAAACACCTGAAATGCCCTCACCGCATATGCCACATCCTTCGTCCCTGCCGTTTCCAGCGCGGAATGCATTGCCAGTTGGGGCAGCCCTACATCTACCGAAGAGACAGACACATGGGAATTGGAAATATTTCCCAGAGTGGAACCGCCGGCTATATCGGAGCGGTTTGCATAGGTCTGAAACGGAACCCCCGCCTGCATACAGATACTTTTCATCTTTGCCGCCGAAACCCCGTCTGTGGTATATTTCTGACTTCCGTGGTACTTAATGACCAGTCCGCCGTTCAAATAAGGACGATTGGTGGGATCTGCCTTCTCCGGATGGTTGGGATGTACCGCGTGGGCATTGTCGGCGGAAATCAAAAAGCTTCCTGCTATCCACCTCAGATATTCGCTCTTGTCCGTATGCAGTCCGGCTCCTATCCGCATCAGGGCATCTTCCAAAAAAGTAGAATTTGCCCCTTGTCTGGTGCAGCTGCCCACCTCCTCATTGTCAAATACCGCGCATACATTAATATAGTCTACAGGACAGCTTTCCCTGAATGCCTTTACGGATGTATACACGCACTGCAAATCATCCAGCCGTGGGGACAAAATAAACTCTCCTCTTTCTCCCAGCATCCGTCCCGTTTCTCTCACATAAAGAAAAAGGTCATGTCCCAGAATATCCTCCGGTTCAACTCCTGCCGCTTTTGCCACGCTTTCCAGAAATGTTTTGCCGTCTTTTTCCTCCGAACAATCTGCAAACAAAGGAAGCGTATCCGTCTGCGGATTATACTCCATCCCTTTATTCACATCCCTGTTCATATGAATCGCCAGATTGGGAATTACCAACAAATCTTTATTGACATTGACCAACTTGGTCATTATTTCCGTTTCTTCCATTATTTGTGCATTTTTGACTGAGTCAGTCTTTTTAACTACAACATCTTGTATTTTGGCGGTTTTCTGTTCTACTGCGATTCGCTGTTCTACTGCGATTCGCTTTGCAATGGCGATTCGCCCTGCCACGGACAATGCCCTATCCATCCATGTAGACAAAATCATGCCGCCGTATAGTTCCGTATTTAACTTGACATATCTGCCCTCCACTGTCATTTCCGGATCTTCTTTTATTTTAAAAGTGGGAGAATCGCTATGGGAGGCTATTATATGAAAACCTGTAACCGCCCTTTTCTCCGGCAGTCTGAAAGCAATGACGGAAGAATCTCCCCGAACCACAAAATATTTGCCGCCGGGAGCAAGCTGCCATTCTTCCGTTTCTTTCAGCTCCACATAGCCATCCTGTTTTAAATCCCCACCGATATTGTGGATAACATGAAAGCAGCTGGGACTATTTTCTATGAATTTCAGCATATCTTTGGCATATCTTTGATATTCTTTCATTTTAAAACCATGCCTTTCCACAGCCTGCGAACCACTCCTTTCCGCACGGCTCCTTAATCATTGATTTCTTACCGTTCCGCCCGCATGGGATTCTTCAAAAAATCCTCATAAGTAAGGCGGATTCCTTCCTCCAGCTCTGTGGTGTAATGATATCCCAGACTTTCCAGTTTGCTCACATCCAGCAGCTTTCTGGGGGTTCCGTCCGGTTTGGATGTATCCCATTTGATTTCACCCTGATAGCCTACTATCCGAGCGACCAGATGAGTCAATTCTTTGATGCTGAGTTCTTTTCCCGTGCCAAGATTCACCGTCTCGTTCCCGCTATAGGTGTTCATCAGATAAACACAGGCATCTGCCAGATCATCCACATACAAAAATTCCCTAAGCGGCGTACCTGTTCCCCAGCACACCACTTCTTTTGCCCCGGCTTCTTTTGCCTCATGAAAACGGCGAATCAACGCCGGAAGCACATGACTGTGGGTGGGATGATAATTGTCATTGGGACCGTACAGATTGGTCGGCATCACGCTGACATAATCCGTTCCATATTGGCGGTTTAAATATTCACAATATTTTAAACCGGATATCTTGGCAAGGGCATATGCCTCATTGGTCTGTTCCAATTCCGAAGTCAACAGACAGCTCTCCTTCATAGGCTGGGGCGCCATACGGGGATAGATACAACTGCTGCCGAGAAACAGCAGTTTTTTACATCCGTTCTGCCAAGCCGAATGAATCACATTCATCTCCAAAATCATATTGTCATACATAAAATCCGCCGGAGCCTCGCTGTTTGCCAAAATACCTCCCACTTTGGCTGCCGCCAGAAACACATAATCGGGATGCTCCTCCCTAAAGAAACATTCCACTTCCTCCTGCCGGCAAAGGTCTAACTCCTGATGATTGCGGGTGACAATATTGTGATAACCGTTCTTTTCAAGGCTGCGGCAAATAGCGCTTCCCACCATTCCCCTGTGCCCCGCCACATAGATTTTTGCGTCTTTTTCCATCATATTATTCTGTCCTTCATTTCTAT
Source organism: Lachnoclostridium sp. (assembly GCA_023665475.1). Lineage (GTDB taxonomy): Bacteria > Bacillota > Clostridia > Lachnospirales > Lachnospiraceae > Acetatifactor. The sequence goes on along the minus strand of JAMPEB010000005.1, from coordinate 7,645 downwards.
TCTTATACCCCTGCATATCGCAGGCTTCTGCCTGCGATACTGCTACCAATAAAGAGTTTGAATGTTTACTTTCAAACTTATACCCCTGCATGTACAACAGAAACTGCGGCACAGTGTGAGATTAGAATTTCTTTGCGAAACAGCCTATGCTGTGAGCAATCAGAAATTCTTCTCACGCTTCCCTATATACAATCTGCCGCGCCAGCTTCTCTGCCTCTTCCTTTCCGCAAAGAGCCCCTGCTATGGCAAGTCCGAAGTCAATGGCAGTCCCCATTCCTCTGGAAGTAATCACATGGTCTGAAATCTCCACCGGTCCTTTCGTTACCCGCGCACCCTCCAGATGGCTCTCAAAAGAAGGATAGCTGCAGGCATTTCTGCCCTTCAAAATGCCTCTGTGCCCGAAAATGCTGGGAGCCGCACAGATGGCAGCAATGTATTTTCCTTTTTCATAGAAGGCATCAATTTGTGCCATTAATCCTTCATGGGCTTCCAGCCCCTGCGTTCCCTTTCCTCCTCCGGGCAGCACCAGCATGTCATATTCCTCAAAGTTCACTTCTCCAAAAGTCTTGTCCGTTTTTACGGATATGCCATGGGAACTTGTTACCATACTCTCCTCCGTCACAGACACCATATCCGTCTCGATTCCGGCTCTGCGGCAGATGTCCACCACGGCAAGCGCCTCGACCTCTTCATAACCTTCCGCGAAAAAAATTGCAATTTTACTCATTTCTGCTCCTTTCTGCAAAACAACTTGTTACTAGTATACACAATTTATATGTTTTTTTCTACAGTTTTTTCAATGATTAATACTTGGATTTCTCTCTATATGTGGTATAATAAAACTACTATAATATCGCATAAGAAGAAAAGGACTGTTAAGACACAATGGAAATCGAGCGCAAATTTATCATCAAAACATTACCGGAAAATCTGGAATCCTACCCTTTTCATTGGATTGAACAGGCTTATTTGTGCACAGAACCCGTAGTCCGCGTTCGCAGACAGGATGACGAATATTATCTGACTTACAAAGGCGCAGGTCTTATGGCCAGAGAAGAAAGCAACCTCCCGTTGAACAAGGAGGCTTATTATCATTTGCTTTTAAAGGCAGACGGAAATGTGATTTCCAAAAAGCGATATTTAATTCCTTTAGAACATCCCTCGGTAAAGGAAGGCTTTCCCGAACCTCCCGAGGATTATATGCTGACAATTGAAGTGGATGTTTTTTCCGAACCCTTTAAACCTCTTGTTGTAGCGGAGGTAGAATTTTTCAGTACGGAAGAAGCGGAGGCTTTCCTACCGCCGGATTGGTTTGGAGAAGAAGTAACTTACTGTCAGGAATACCACAATTCTTATCTGGCAATGAGCAATGTAGAGCTCCCGGACCCGGAACTTTAAAACGCCGCGCAGAATTAAAACCGCAGTCTGCGGTTTTAATTCTACACTATCTGCTCTCTGTGTTCCCCCATCAAAATCTTTGGATTGCGTCTCCCCTGTAACAATAGGAAACCTGCTATCATGGCAACACAAAGGCAAACCCGAAGATCCGTGATTTCTATCCGCCATTTCAAGTAAAAATCCTGATGCACCATGATATGATAAAAACTATAGAAAAAATCCAACACCATAATTAATGTAACAGTAATGCTGACCGTCTTAATCTGGGATACATCAAACCGGTTAATCCACTCCATCAGGGGAGAAAAGAACTTTCCCATAAAAATTGTAATCCCGGTAGCAAAGCCCAGACTTGTGGGAACGGATGTATATTTTGTTATATGCATGGGAAGATTGGAATAATTCCAATATTCAATGTGGCATAATCGTTCCACAGTCGTTCCAAGCAGTATTTCTCCCACGCTGACAGCCACAAAAGAGCAGACAAAATAAACGGCATACCGCATTTCCTTTGATTGTATTTTCTTAAATATTCTTCTTTCCACCAACCCTTCCGGTGTTCCCAACACAATAAACAAAATAAGAATAAACAAGCCATACCCCAGCAAAAACGGCGCATTCATATTCCGGTTATTCATATAACCTTTTGTAACTGCCAACCATAAGTTTTCTACAACAAATCCCAAAAAGGAAACGATGGCCGCCATAATTCCCAAAGCAAATACATTATACTTCATTGCAGTCCTTCCTTTCTCTTGTAATGTTTTCTTACAATCCTTTTGTATCTGTCTATTTTCTTACTATTGCTTATTACACATTTTTGAATTATAATTATAATAATAAGAAAAGCACAATTCAGCAATGGTCATTTTTATTAATATGTGCCTTAATCATCACTTTTAGAACAGATGTGTATTAATTAGCGAAACGGGGATTAAAATGAACAAAAAACCACAGGATGATCTACGATACAAAAAAACGGAACGCCTGATACAACAGACCTTCCGCGAATTATTAAAAGAAAAAGAGTATTCCCAAATTTCCGTTCAGGAGCTTGCCCGACAGGCGGAAATCAACCGAAAAACCTTTTATCTTCATTATTCTTCTATGGATGAATTATTGTTAAAAATGCAGTTTGATGTACTAAACCGTTTTCTGACTCCTATTAAGGACACTAAACTTCCCGATGATTTAGAAAAGGTAGTCCGTATCTGCTATGAATTTGCGGAGTCCGCCGATGCTCTGGATGAAAAAATTTTAAACAGTAAGGGATGCCTCCCCGTTGAAAATCCTTATACCGAAAACTCTACCGTGATTTGTTTCAACGAGGAACGCCTCAGTTACCGTTCAGGTGAAACTCCTTTTTTAACCGCATACATCAACGGCTGTATGACCGAAATTTACCGTGCATGGGTCAAAAACGGCCGGAAAGAACCTATGGAAGACATCATCCGGCTCACTATACGCCTAATCCGGCACGGCCTGGAAGGATAGTGGGAGACCTATCCTTTCTGACCGATTCTTCCGTAAGTCTTTGCCAATTTTCGTATTTTTCTCGCTAATTCCTTATTCAAAGCCGCTTTATCCATGCGCCATCTCCAATTCGTTCCAATGGTGGAGGGAACATTGATTCTCGCTTCCCTGCCCAAATGCAGATAGTCCTGCATGGGGATAATCGCAGTGTCCGCCGTGCTTGCAATAGCCGCGCGGATGCATGCCCACGGCAGTTCCTTTTTGCTCTGCACACTCAGATATTCCATGGCAAAACGCGCTTCCTTAGGCGGCATCTGGCGAACCCAGCTTACTGTTGTATCATTATCATGGGTTCCGGTATATGCCACACAGTTTTGGGGATAATTATGCGGCAGATAATCACTCTCCGCTCCTTCCCCAAACGCAAACTGTAAAATCTTCATACCGGGATAACCTGTCTTTTTCACCAGTTTAATGACACTGTCTGTCAAAAATCCTAAATCTTCCGCAATGACCTTTTTCTTGCCCAGACTCTTCTTAATAGCTTCAAACAAATCATAGCCGGGACCCTTTTCCCAATGCCCCTTCTCAGCGGTAGGGTCGCCGTAAGGCACGGACCAATAGGCATCAAACCCTCTGAAATGGTCGATTCTCACGATATCGTACAGTTCGTAACAATATGCGATACGCCGAATCCACCACTCATAATCCGTCTTTTTATGATATTTCCACTGATACAAAGGATTCCCCCAAAGCTGCCCCGTTGTGGCAAACACATCCGGCGGACAGCCCGCCACAGCAATGGGTTTTCCCTCTTCGTCCAATTGGAAAAGCTTCGGATTCGCCCATGTATCCGCGCTGTCAAACGCCACATAAATGGGAATGTCCCCTACAATTTCTATGCCTTTTTTGTTGGCATATTTCTTTAGCGCCTGCCACTGTGTGCTGAAAAGATATTGCTGGAACTTATAAAATGCAATCTCCTCCGCAAGCTCCTCCCGATATCTTGCCAGAGCCTTCTTTTTACGAAGTCTGATATCTTCGTCCCATTCTAAAAAACATACGCCGCCAAAAGCATTCTTCACTGCCATATAAAGGGCATAATCCTCCAGCCAGAAGCTGTTCTCTTCTATAAATGCCCGATAGTCCGGTTTTGTAAACAGCCCCTTCTCGCCTGCTCTCTGAAATGCCCGCTTCAGCACCGGGAATCTGGAAAGATATATTTTTTCATAATCTATATCGTGTTCATCCGCGCCAAAATCATAGGAATCGCATTCTTCTCTGGTCAGATATCCCTTTCCAATCAATAATTCCAAATCAATATAATAAGGGTTTCCCGCAAAAGTAGAAAAAGACTGGTATGGCGAATCCCCGTAACCGGTGGGACCAAGGGGCAGTATCTGCCACAGCTTCTGTCCTGCTTTCTCCAAAAAATCTACAAATTCATAACTTGCCTTTCCGAAAGTACCGATTCCATAAGGGGAAGGAATACCGGAAATAGGCATCAAAATTCCTGCTTTTCTCATAACTATACCCCCGCATATTGCAGGCTTCTGCCTGCAATACTGCTACTAATAAAGAGTTCGAAAGTTTACTTTCAAACTTATCTCACTTCTGCATCTTTTCCTGCCTGATGCTTCATGGAAAATTTCTCATGATACATCATCTTATCCGCACGTCTAAAGGTATCTCCGATATCATAATCAATTCTCTTATCGTACTCCTCATATCCGCAGGCAATCTGCATAAACACATCCGTACTCTTCTGATTGAAGCGCTCCACTTTTTCCCGAAGCTTCTCCAAAAGTTTCTTACATTGGTTCTTACTGCCGTTTGGTATCAAAACGCAGAACTCATCCCCGCCCATGCGGTAACAGTTTCCTGTCTCTCCGAAGGTACTCTTTATTATCTGCGCACTTTCCCGAATATAAACATCACCTTTTTCGTGCCCCAAAGTATCATTGCATTTTTTCAAATCATTTAAGTCAAATACCACTACAATATATTTCTCGGGAGCAAAATCCTCCGCCCCTACATGGGCGGCATAAGCCGTACGGTTGTAAAGACTTGTCAATTGGTCATGATATGCCATGTGCTCAAACCGCTTGGCGCTCATGCCGATTGCCATAAGCTGCTTGGCTTCTTTCATGGATGCCTGACCCAAAGCAATAATATAGATGATGAATCCAAGCATTCCCAATATAACCATACTATGCCCATGTCTCAGATAATAAAACACCATATCCAGCGCAAAACCGGCAAAGCAGATTCCGATACAGGTCACATTCAGTTTAAGCTTGGGATTCCAGCCCGCGCTGCGAACCTCCCGGACCGCCATAAGAATGCAAATGAATATCATGAAAAACAGTCCGATATGAATGAAAGTCAATGCCTCCCTGAAATCGGCAATTCCCGTAAACTGTAGCGCAAGCATGACAATCATTATCAAAAAATTAAAGAAACAAGGAATATACCAAAGGATGCTCTCCTTGGAACTGTGCAGCTCTTTCATAAACAGAACAAAAGGAGTGCTCATCAAAAGCAGCGCAAAGTAAGTAAGCAGTGTCCAGGCAATAGGCTTATGGAACAATAATTCCCATACCTCTGCATCCATTATTTTCCAAACACCCACCCATATGGAAAAGGTTCCAAGCATCAGAAGGCTTTTATCTACCTCCGGGTTTCGGTAATTATACAAAGTAAATACCACAAAGATAAGCCCCGCCAGAATCGCTATAATGCCCAAAACCAAGGACGGCAGACTTTTCGCCAGAATATCCATTGCAATATCATATTTTGCCCCGAAGTAAAAGGTAGGCACGGCATCCACAGCGCTTGTGTACACGGGAGTCAATACCACTCGCAATACCTTTCCGTTATCCCGGGAATCCAAAGCGATGTCATTCCACAAACATCCGGGGGTTTTGCCAAAAGCATTGTGTTTATCCGGATACATTTCATAAATACAGTCATCATCCAGATAGACTTCCACATTTTGATGATAACTATAGAAAAGGAAATCTTTATAAGCGCCCTCTACGCCCTCAATCTGCCAGACATACTCCTTCCTGACTTTTACAGGCGCACTTTCATCTTCTAAAACGGTGTGCTGATAATTCGTCAGAATCTGATAACCTTCATTGGTTTTGTCACTCTCCTCAACCACATGAAAGCTCTGCATGACAAATAAAAATAAAACACAAAACAGTGCCGCAAAAAACCAATATATCTTCTGTACAGTCTTTTTCACAATAATAACCATGCCTTTCCGTAACCTGCGGACCTTCATGTGTGCTTTTACACATTGCGTAGGGTTCTCCTCACTGTATCAGATATACAAAATAAGCCGCATAGCCTGCCAGCATAAGAGCGCCGCCAACCCTGCCAAGTTTTTTACCGGGCGCCACACACACAAACAACAGTACCGCCGCCGCCACCGCCGTTATGCTGTCCACCAGAAAATCCGCTTTATAAAGCACAGGCGTAATCAATGCCGTAGTGCCTACTACAAATAAAATATTGAAAATATTGCTGCCTACAATATTGCCCACCGCAATATCCGGTTTGCCCTTAATGCCTGCCGTAACGCTTGTCACTAACTCCGGAAGGGAAGTCCCCAAAGCCACAATGGTAAGACCGATAAAACGCTCGCTCATGCCAAACATCTTTGCCATAACAGTCGCCGCGTCCACCGTAATATCGCTGCCCCAGACAATAATTCCGGCGCCCACTATAATCATAACCAGCATTTTCAACACGGAGTCCGGCTTTTCTTCCTGACCGGCTTCCTCCTGTGTATCGTTTCCCTGTTTTGCCATCTTAAGCAGATATAAGAGGTACACAATCATAAACATCCACAAAATGCCGCCTTCCATGCGGTTCACCACATTATCGGTAAGTCCCTGCACCGCAAGCAGCACGGTTATACCTATCATAAAAGGTATCTCAAAAATCACGGTGGATTTCTGCACCGGTATCACACAGACTACGGCGGTCAGCCCCAAAATAATAAGCACATTCATAATGTTGCTTCCCACCACATTGCCGATGGTGATTTCCGCGCTTCCCTTAAGGGCTGCCGAAATACTGACCGCCGCTTCCGGCAGGGAAGTTCCCAGAGCCACAATGGTGAGTCCTATGACTAACTGCGGAATCCCGAACTTGTCCGCCAATTTGGATGCGCCCTCCACAAACCAGTCCGCGCCTTTTATCAGCATAACGAAGCCTACTACCAGAAGCAGCAACTGTATTACGATTTCCATCATTACCTCTCATTCCGCCGCGCAAGCGGCATTCAATCAGCGGAAATTTTCAATCCTTACTTATCCTTTTCCTCAATCCGTACACTGGTGACCTGCGGAATGTGGGACTCGAACCCACACGGTGTTACCCACAAGAACCTAAATCTTGCATGTCTGCCAATTCCATCAATTCCGCTCAAAACTTTTAATGATAAAAAAAGCCGAGCCTGCAAATACTTCAATTGCAGACAACAGCCGCTTCACATCAAAAATGAAGCACGGGGGATTCGAACCCCCGACAACCTGATTAAAAGTCAGGTGCTCTACCGACTGAGCTAGTGCTCCATAGTAAAAATTAAGTTACAAATCAGGGCAAGCCCTGTTTGCTGGTATTCTCCATATGCAGTCTTTTGCAGGCTGCAAATCAGGGCAAGCCCTGTTTGCTGGTATTCTCCATATGCAGTCTTTTGCAGGCTGCAAACAGGGCTAGCTGGATTCGAACCAGCGTATGCAGCAGTCAAAGTGCTGTGCCT
>JAMPEB010000004.1:162509-177157 GCA_023665475.1 Lachnoclostridium sp. | reverse complement strand
AAACAGGGCTAGCTGGATTCGAACCAGCGTATGCAGCAGTCAAAGTGCTGTGCCTTACCGCTTGGCGATAGCCCTAAAGTATGACACCAAGACTCATTTGCATACAAGGTATACAGGGTGGATAAAGGGATTCGAACCCTTGGCCTCCAGAGCCACAATCTGGCGCGCTAACCAACTGCGCTATACCCACCATATCAAGAAAATGTACTTCTAAGTCCCAATACACATTCTCAACGTGCCCGAAGGGATTCGAACCCCCGACCCACGGCTTAGAAGGCCGTTGCTCTATCCTGCTGAGCTACGGACACCCAAGGATACATAACCAACGAATGCTATTTTAACTTATTCTTTGTCCTTTGTCAACACTTTTAGCATAAAAAGTCAATTGAAAAATCGGGACTTCCCAAGAAACCTTAAGAAGTCCCGATTTCCATGCTCATACCCCTGCATACGGCAGGAATTGCTTCACCAGTCCGATTAGTGCTCCATGTCAACTACGATATGGCGCGGCTGACCTGTAATCATAATAGGCGTAAGTTCCGCCTGAATCAAAGGCCTGATGTAATCCACAAGCTGCTTGCTTACATTCGTGCCGTTATCGGTAATCCACTCTAACGGAACCTTCTTCTCAATATTCGCAATTTTATGTACATCGTAAAGATCCGTGGTGCAGATATAAGGATCGGAAGACACTCTCTTCAAAATAACCATCATTCCGGTTTCGCCCTCAAAGGCAGCCTTCACCGCAGAACCGCCAACCTGATATGCCTCCGTGATATCCACACGGGAAGTCAGATGACCTGCGCATCTTTGCAGGGTGGAAAGCTCAATCGCTCTGGACTTGCAGCCGTATTTCTCACTGCAGAGGGTTGCCAGATATCTTGCCGTACCGCTCAACTGCTTATGTCCAAAGGAGTCAACATACTCTGTGTGGTCGGTAAGCTCGAATACATATTTCCCTTCCGCGGTAATGATACCTTCGGAAACGGCTACCACGATGGAGTTCTTTTTCTCCAGCAAATCTCCGACTCTTCTGACAAAGTCGTCTACATTGAAAGGAAGCTCCGGCAGATAAATCATATCCACGCCTTCGCAGTCCTCACTCTTAGCCAATGCTGCCGCACCGGTAAGCCATCCTGCGTTACGACCCATAACCTCAATGACAGTCACCTGTTTGATGTCATATACCAGACCGTCCCTGATAATCTCCTTGGTAGCGGAAGCGATATACTTTGCCGCGCTGCCATATCCGGGAGTATGGTCCGTCACTGCCAGATCGTTGTCAATTGTCTTGGGAACTCCCATAAAGCGGATGGAGCTTCCGATAACCGCTGCGTAATCGGCAAGCTTCTTAATGGTGTCCATGGAATCATTACCGCCAATATAGAAGAAAGCAGTAATATCATATTTCTTCAGAATCTCAAAAATCTTGTCGTATAGTTCCTTATTGTCGTCAGCTTCCGGCAGCTTATATCTGCAGGAACCCAAAAATGCGGAAGGAGTCCTCTTAAGCAGCTCCAGATCCAAATCCGTGCGAATCTGTTCGCTCATATCAACAATGTTCTCTTCCAGAAATCCCTTAATACCATGTCTCATGCCGTATACTTTATCGGCACCGAGATCCTTTGCGGTCTTAAATACCCCCGCAAGACTGGAATTGATGACGGCAGTAGGTCCGCCAGACTGTCCAACGATAACATTTTTAGCCATATATACCTCCCAATGATTAAATTTTGCAGGACAAATTCAGTATAACATATTAGGGCAGTTTGCACAATATTTTAAAACAAATTCAAAAAAATTTTACACTTCTACTAACTCATATTCTCTGGAACCATACCCCAGCGCAGCCGCTGCCTCTATAGTATGCACGCCGTTCTTCGACTCGATGCGCTCCAATAAGTGATTCCTGCCGGGGTCATCCGAAGCATACACCAAGTCAAGACACGCCTGATCAATGGCAACGGGATCCAAGGATACCAGAATACCGATATCCTTCATGCAGGGATCCTCCGCTACCGCACAGCAGTCACAGTCCACGGACATATTTTTCATCACATTGATATAAACCGTGTTTCCCTTAAAATATTCCACTACGGACATTGCCGCGTCCGCCATGGACTCCAAAAAAGAATCATGGTCGGAATCCCAGAATTTATTCATATCGCCCGCGCCGTGAATATACACTTTCCCTTGGGAAGATGCAACACCGATGGATAACTGTTTCAAGGCTCCGCCGTAACCGCCCATGGGATGTCCTTTAAAATGGGAAAGCACCAGCATGGAATCATAATTTTTTATATTTTTGCCCACAAAATTCTTTTGAATCACCTTTCCCTTAGGCATGGATAACTCTAAATCCGGTCCTTCGCCGTCCAGCAAATCTACGGTAAAATGCTTGCTCCAACCATGTTTCGCCATAGTTTCCATATGTTTCGGCGTGGTGTTTCTGCCTCCTTCATATGCGGTGTTGCACTCCACCACCGTACCTTTCACATACTCCACCATGGGTTTCCAAAACTCGGGGCGCAGGAAATTCTGATTGCCCACCTCGCCGGAATGCAGCTTTACAGCCACCTTACCGGGCAGTTCCTTCCCTGTCATCTTGTACAGTTCCACTACTTTCTCCGGCGTAATGTCTCTGGAAAAAAATACTTTTGCCGCCATACCACAACCTCCTGTAAATTGATTTTTGTTACCCGAACTCACCATATGATAAATAAAAACAATTTTATTATACCCCAAAAGCCCGGAATTCTCAATCATCATTTTTGGCAGCAAAACTACTGGAAACCCTCATTCCTATATGTTATAATGAGCCTTGATACAAAACAGATGAGAGGTGCCGGAATGAAAGAACCAAAGCAAAAGAGAAAAAACAAAAAGCATAATATGAATACAGAGCTGGAGTTACAGATTTTTCTGGAAAACGAAACGGAAGCCAACAAATACGCAGCGAAATGTCTCGCAGCATGCGCAGGCGTAGGGGCTCTCGCATGGATTTTTAATATAGTGGGCATTTTTATCGTTCCCAAAGCCATCATGAATACCGCCATGCCCCTTTTAATCCTATGCTTTCTTCTGCCGACTTTGCTCTGCCGGCTTACAGAGGGCAAGCCGGCATGGGTGAAATACGCCACTTTACTTTGCGGCACGCTGGGCATTTTTATTTTATCCGGCGCCATGCCCAAGCACGGAGTTTTAGCATGGTCTCTGCCGATTTTATTAAGCTGTCACTATTATTCCAAAAAGCTGACAAACATGACATTGGCTGCATCATGGATTCTTTTTTCCGCCTCCGTTTATATCAGTCTTTATTTTGGCGAGGGTGATTTGAATATGCTCCTTGACCCCTATGATTATAATGCCAGCGTTCCTACCGCAACATTATTCTACAATTCCACCCTTTTCTTTGTGGTGCCCCGGGCACTTATTCTGCTGGGACTCTCTTCCATATGCACCACCATAGCCGGACGGACCCGCCGCCTTTTGGAAAAGCAGATTAAGGACAGCGAAGAACGCCAGCGCATTTCCACGGAGCTGGATGTTGCCACCCATATTCAGGCGGATATGCTGCCCCGTATTTTCCCTGCTTTCCCGGAGCGCCCGGAATTTGATATCTATGCCACCATGAATCCTGCCAAGGAAGTGGGCGGCGATTTCTACGATTTCTTTATGGTGGATAAAACCCATCTTGCCATTGTGATTGCGGATGTGTCGGGAAAGGGCGTTCCTGCGGCACTTTTTATGGTAATCGGGAAAACATTGATTAAAGACCATACAAAGCCCGGCATCGATTTGGGCGATGTATTTTCGGAGGTAAACAATCTGCTGTGCGAATCCAACAGCGAGGGACTGTTTATCACTGCTTTTGAAGGAGTGCTTGATTTGGTGACGGGGGAATTTTGCTTTGTCAATGCAGGGCATGAAATGCCCTTTATCGCCAAGGCAGGCAGCGCCTATGAGCCCCACAAGCTGCGCGCCGGATTTGTGCTTGCAGGCATGGAAGATATGAAATATCAGAGCGGACGGATACAGCTTTCACCCGGCGACAAGATTTTCCAATATACCGACGGCGTGACGGAAGCCACCAACTCATCCCATGAGTTGTACGGCATGAAGCGGCTCACCGATATTCTTGTACAGAATACCGACAAGCCGCCTGCCAAGCTTCTTCCCGCCGTAAAGGCAGATATTGATTTGTTTACGGGCGATGCGCCGCAGTTTGATGACATCACCATGCTTTGTGTGGAATATATAAAGGCAATGCCCGCCACTTAATTTATTAAGTATCACTAAATATTATTCCAGCCTATATCGCTTGCGGAGGTAAGCCCGTCATCTAACTGCGCCCGAACCTTCTCTAACAGGATATCCGCATCAATGGGTTTTATCACATAATCCTTTGCGCCGCCTGCCACAGCCTTGACTACATGATTTTTATCATTGTTTGAAGTAAGGAAAATAACCGGCACATTCATTAAGTGGTCTTTTTCCTTAATCAGTTTTAGCATTTCATAACCGTTGATTTCCGGCATATCAATATCCAGAATGATCAAGTCGGGGCTTTTTTCCTTTAAAAATTTGAGTGCCCTCATGCCGGTGGAAAACGCGTGCAAATCATAATCCTCGCCCAATACTTTCTGCAGCATTTTTAATACAATGCCGCTGTCATCCACTGCCACAATTTTTTTCTTTTCTCCGAATGCCATTTTATCCTCATTTCTGCGCCGTCCTTTTTATAAGCTCCAGACTTCTGCCGCAGCGCTGGCACAAAGCCTGCCGTTTGAAACTAAAACTTTCCTGATTATTCCCTTAACAACTGTATCGCTTTTTCCTCGTCAAATTCATCCTCCAAGGCAGTCAAAGCTTCCTTTATGCGCTCATACATTTCCTGCTCCAGAGCTTGTCCGATCCACTCCTTTAACTGCCCGATTGCCTCCTGTGTCTCAAAATCATCCAAAAGCGCGGCAACTCTTTCCAAATCATCTTGGGATAACCGCAGCAGTTCTTTTCCCTCACTGCTCACTGCCTCATATTTGCCGCCCTCTCCCACGCAGCTTTCGCAATAAATCTGAAACCCTTCCAGCGTCTTATCCCATACTTTAAGCAGTTCGTCCCAATGGGCTGCCACATAGCCACAATCCCCTGCCTTGCTGCGCATTTCATGCTCATATGCCAGAGCCGCAAGGGCATCCGCACCGAGAGTCCTTGCATTTCCCTTTAAGCCGTGCACCAGAATCGCATAGTCCGCCATATTCTGTGCCGATATATACTGCCACATGATTTCCTGCTTTTCTTTATCTTTTACGAACATCCCTGCCAAATCCAAATACAATTCTTCATCGCCTTTTGCCAGAGACAGACCCTTTTCGGTCGAAATCCCATATGCCTGTAAATCCTGTTTTGCCGCCCCCGCATCACCCGTCTTCTCCTTTGGCGCAGCCGCTTCCTTCCTCTGTATCAGTTCGGGAGGAAGGTATTTTGCTATGGTCTGCTCCAATAAATCCCCGTCAATGGGCTTTGTCAAAAAATCAACAAATCCTTCCTGCAAATAGACTTCCCTCGCACCGGACAAGGCATTTGCCGTCAGTACGATAACCGGCGTATCTTCATTGGGGAAATCGGAAAGCTTGCGAATCTCATGGAGGGTTTCGATTCCATCCATCTCCGGCATCATATGGTCCATAAAAATAATATGGAAAGGTTCTTTTTTCACAAGTTCCAGACATTGTCTGCCGGAATCCGCCGTGGTAATTTTCATCTTCGTGCGTTTTAACAAAGATTGGAACACCTTTCGGTTCATGTCATTATCATCCACCACCAGCACGCATGCCTCCGGCGCTTCAAAAATCTGCTGCTTTCCTCGATAATTCTGCTCCTGCCTGCCCTTAATTGTTTCAAAGCTTCCTGTAGGGTCAGCGCACACAATTCTCTGGGGAATCGTAACCGTAAAAGTGGAGCCTTTCCCATACTCGCTCTCCACCTTCATATCGCCGTCCATCAGCTTTAACAGCGACATGGTAATATTCATTCCCAAACCTGTGCCCTCGATATTGCGGTTTTTTTCCTCGTCAAGCCTCTGGAAGCTTTCAAAGAGCTTTCCCATATCCTCCTCTTTAATGCCCATCCCGGTATCCTTGACGGACAAGATAAGGTTAATCTGCTCCTCTTCCGTTCTCTCGTATGCCGCACACACCTCTATGCCACCCTGGGGCGTGTATTTGACCGCATTGGTCAATAAATTCGTCACAATCTGCTTGATGCGGACATCATCCCCATACAAAGTCTTGGGCATGGTTTCATCCAGCGAAAAAGAAAGGGTCAGCCCCTTTTCCTGCGCCCGCAGAAAAATCACATTCCACAAATCCATCAGCAAATCGCCAAAGACATAATCCACCTTGACAATCTCCATCTTACCGGATTCAATCTTTGACATATCCAATATATCATTAATCAAAAATAAAAGCGTTTTCCCGGAGCTTTGAATATTCGCCGCATAAGAAAGCAACTGCTCATCGGTACACTCGCGAAGTATCATTTCATTCATGCCAAGCACAGCATTAATCGGCGTTCGGATTTCATGGGACATATTGGATAGAAAAAGGCTTTTTGCCTCATTTGCCCTGACCGCTTCATCCTTTGCCTTCTCATATTCCTGATTCAGCTTGCGGATTTTGTCAAGAGCCGTCCGCGCATCCCTGAGTTCATTTAATTCCGTTACATCATCAATCACCACAACCACCGATTTTTCGCCATCATTATGGATATAGCTGGTGGTCAGGGAAAGATTTCTGTTCTCTCCTTCAAGGGCATAATCCACAGGCATATTGCTTACTTTTTCTTTTTCATAAATGGTGTCCAAAATTACCTCGGTAAAGGAATCCGTGCCCTCTCTGGTGAGGAACACATTGGCAAAGGAATTGCCGATATCCTGCTGGGTAAGACCAAGCATCCGCTCCGCCGCCTGATTGAGCATGGTAATTCTGCCGTTCATGCTGATTACCATCACACCTTCCAGCATATTGGTGACTATTTCCCGGTATAAATCTCCATGGTCGTTTTGATTTGACATATCCTTTTCCCCGTTATCCTTATACAGACAGGCTCTTCTCTCACTTGTAGTTTACCGACTTCTACAGTTCACTGTTTTACAAATCCTTGCGTATCCGTAAAATGTTCTTGCCATCTTTATATTCGTAGGTAATTTCATTCATATTTTTCTTCACGATATAAATTCCCAAGCCGCCCGGGTCCCTATCCTCAGCAGACAATGTCACATCGGGATCCGACTTTGCAAGCGGGTCATAGGGCACACCCTGATCAATAAAGGTAATCACCACCGACAGCGGCTCCTCTAATACCTCCACCCGCACCGTGGCAGGACCCACCTCGGGATGATAAGCATAATGGACAATATTGCTGAACAGTTCGTCTATGGCAATATCAATCTGCGCCTGCGCCTTCACCGGGCAGTCAAGCTGCTCTAACTGCTCATCTACAAATGCAGTGATGACAGGAATACTCTCCAATGTTGCATCAACTGTCAATTCTTTCATAGTCCGCCTCCGTATTTATTCCGCAATATTGAGAATATCCAAAAAGCCCGTGACCTCAAAGACCTCATGAATAATATCATTGACATGACATATCAACAGTTCCCCGCTTCCCTTTTTCATAAATGCCTTATGGGCGGACAAAAGCACCCGCAGTCCGGCAGAGGAAAGATACTCCAGACTCTCAAAATCAAGTATCAGCTTTTCCGCGTTATCAATGTTTGCATTTATTTCCTCTTCAAGCTGCGGCGCCGTATTGGAATCAAGACGCCCTATGGGTAAAATCGTGATTTCTTTGCCGTTTTCTTTTCTTTCAATCTCCATCGCATATTCCTCCCGATACTGACTTGAATTCTGCGTTAGCAGAATCATTATACCATAGGTATTTCTCTGCTTCAAGATTTTATTAAAGACGGTATTTACTACACCACTACAATAAATGAAAATTTTAAAGTAAAATTCGCAAACCCTTGATTCCCGTTGAAAAATCCCACGGTTCCGGCACTTCTTCCACCTTTGCTCTCACTCTGTTGGTGAAAACCATATATTTGGGGACACCTTGTGTTCCGCCAAGATTCCGAGTTCGTATTTTTCGGAAATTTCCTCATATTCATAGCCCAACACCCTTTTAGCAGAGCGTTCTCCACTTCCGATATTTTCCTATTACCACCTATCTGCTTCCCCTAAAATGAAAAGAGCCAACTGTAGATTGCTCTACACATTGGCTCGAACCTCCCAATATAGGACCTTTTCTTGATTATAAACAATTATGCCTCACTTATCAAGGTGTTTTAATCAATAAATAGTATAGTTGATTTTCGTCAATGTAATTGTCCTGAATGGTGAAAGAGCAAGTATAGGTCACAAATCCATCGATTTGCTCTTTTTTCCGAAGATTTCTTATTGGTTCATCAATAAACCGTTCCCCTTCTCTTTTTATCTCGTGTAATTGAACCAATAAAGGTATTTCCACCTTCGCTTTAAATAAAATATATATGTTCTTTATGCTTGTTCCGTAATTTCTGGGATATAATAAAACAATATCTTGTTCCGCTTGATAGGGCGATTTCTTCATTTTTCTGAAAATTCTAAGTTCCGGCAGACTATCATTCGTCCTGATCGGATTATAAAATGTAAACGGTGTCTCCTGTACCCCATCTCTTTTCACAATACCTTCAGTATATATCGGAAGGCGCCTCCCTTCACTCCTTATTTCAATTTCTGTTGTGTCAAATTCATCATAATCATTGGTTGTGTAAATATAATAAGATTGAATGTCCTTATTGGTTTTGTTTACTACATTCTGCATAGTCCATGTTACATTTATAAAATCATTATCATCATATATACTCAAATCCTAATGTGTCGATTTCAACCTGATTTTTCTTTTGTAAATAATCCATATATAATTTCAATTTTGGGAAAAAATTAAATCTGTTATACTTACTGCCGAAGAACAAAAATTTTACAAATTCATAAGAATCCCTCGCCTTTACATATTGCTCATATCTTTCGTGGCTTTCATTGTTCCATTCATCATATTGATTTTTTAAGTTCTTATACAAATCTTCCAATTCATCATATTTTTTGCACTTTTCTACATACTCTTCATTCAATATCTTATATTTATTGAACTGATAAAATAAAAAGACCATCAAAGCAACAGTTAAAATCATTATGCCAATTAAGAACATGTCTGGTTTAAAACATAATGCTATAATTTGAACTATAAGGCTTGCCATGTTAAAAAAGACTCCTACATAATACTGCTGCTTATCTCCTGTACTCATCGATAATTCCTCCGTATGGAATATGTTTGTATAACAAGCATGTCTTTAATGTATATTTATTATATCGCAACATTTTGTAACATTCAATGTTGCAACTTCCAAAAACATATATAACAATTGTACGATTTATACAAACAGCAAAAACTTATATCAGCACAACAATCAGTTGCACTAGTGTAGTTTCCGATTTTCATCAAAAATTTATATTATACTGCTTAGCACGCCTAATTCTTTCCTGCAGATCCAGTTCTCCAATGTTGTATTTATTTTCCCCGAAACCTCTTGTCAAGAAATTTTCCTTTACCAAAAAACATATGTAAGATAAATACTGAACCTTTTTCATGGTAAAACTATGTGCCGTTATCTTTCAACTACCATTATGAGCGTGACATCGCCTATTTAATCAAATACGCTCCCCGCTCCATGACGGTGGAAATTGATTTTTATTTGATGCACTGTGATTGCTACTGCTTAAAATCAAAATCCTGTTGTACATAAAGTATGGATATGATATAGTGATAGACATGGGAAAACCATAGAGCAAAAGGCGGCTTTACCCTCCAAACGAAAGAAAGGAGGGCGGTACAATGATTACATATTCAGAGCTTATACAGACTGGTATCTTCATTGTTGCCCTTGTGAGCTTGTGTTACACAATCTTTCAAGGAAAAAAGAAATAGCCGCTGCTACCGGAAATAGCAACGGCTGACCTCGTTAAGAGGTTTTTGCTACACTGTTGAGGGTAGAGCCGCTTCTATGGCTTTCCCTTTTCTATTCTCTATATTAGCACATCATGCAGATATTGGCAAGTTTGTTACAATATATTTTTGCTAATACAAATTACAAAATAAATCGGGGTGACAGGATTCGAACCTGATATTTTAACTGTCACCAATACAGTAAATATGGCGTTTTTGATTTTTTAGGACAAATTTTAGGACAAATTATATATATCCCCGTAAATCAAGAAACCATACTGCACAATCTGCTAATATACCAACTTACTACCAGTACCTTTTTTCATGGGAAATCAAATAATAGCTTTCTTACTCTTTCTATTAACAAAGGTCATTTTAAAGTCAGCGACTAATGCTTCTTTTATATTATACAAATTTCTCATTATTTAAACAATTTTCTCCACTAACTTCCTTTTTATTGCAAAATAAAATCCATAATGATATAATTATTTAAATGTGATTAAAAAGGGGGATTTTTCATGAAAAAGCTATTTTTTTCAAAAAAGGTTATTGCTATTATCCTTATTATTTTATATGTTCTGGTATCTACCACCGCAACTATCTTATATTTTTTTATAAAGAAAGATGCGACTCAATCATTTTTTGAAATTTGGTACTATTCAACACAAATCTTTTGTAGTATATTTGTAACAGGCGGTGTTATCATTGCTGTTTGGCAATATTATCTAGCCTCACAGGCAAATAAGAAAAGTATGGAAATAGAGCGAGTCCAGAAAGCAATTGATTTATCTGAATATTACAAAGATAATATTCTTAATAATCTTCCTGCAATATACTATATATTTAATCAATCCGGTGCAACCAGCATATTGGAAAGTGTAAAACCATCTCAATATCAAAACTTTGACAAAAAAGAATTAGATTCTTTATTTACACTTGCTCAAATTAAAGAATTAAAAAATATACAAGATTCGGAAGCTTTTTTGCAACATATACTAGAAGCAAATGAAATATTTAATCTCAATCTTCACTTTAACATAAAACCTGTTTTTGTAAAGCAAGATGGTAATTCACAGGCTACTATCCAGATATCAAGTAAGTCTATTTGTACTGAATTTATGTCTAATCTCATTAATAAGACATTAAATAATTTAGAATATTTTGCTCTACATTTCAAACACCATACTGCCGACGAGTCTGTAGTGTACCAATCTCTCCATCAAACTTATTTGCAAATGATTACTTATCTCTATTATTACATTGCAAATAGCAATACTGACCCATCTAACAAGTTGTATACAAATGTAATATGGCTTTATAATGAATGGATGAAAGAAAAAGAAAAACAAAATAAAAATCACATATTGAGTGATACTGCCTTACCAAGATCTGGTACTATTTGCTAAAATCAGCATATTATACCATAAACAAATAATTTTATTGACATATAGTTGCAAATCATATAATATATAAGTACATAGTATAAGGAGGGAAACCACATGGGTGTAGGAAGCGGAACTGTATTTTAATTGTATTGATATTTCTTTTTTAGGTATTTAGGTAACTAAATGTCTTAGACTGTAGACAACACGGCTCTGGAACTTATATTCCAGAGCCATTTTCGTTTGTTTTGCAGATTTCATACTAAACACCATTTTAGGTTGGAACGAGTAAAATCGAAAGGCGATAGGCTAATCCCTACCGCCTTTTCAGATTCCTAATTAATAGTAAGCATCCAGCCAACTACAATATAGCTTGCTGTGATCTTAGGGTACTTACTTTTATTTGCTGCTACGATTCTGGCTACTGTGGTTCCGTATCTTTTTGCCAGAGCAGACAAAGTATCCCCCTTAACCACTGTATGTGTAACTGCGCCGGAAGAACTGCCTGCTGCCCTGATATCTCCTTCATCCACCCAGCCATAGACCGTGCTTTTTCCGTCCGTGTGGATGATGTGGTACGGGTGCTTTGCCCCGGCGGAGACGGCAGTTATTTTTGCCTGCCCGGGTTTTACGCTTGAGCCACCAGAGGCGTTTGCATTGGTATAATGCCTGTTTCCGATAAAATCCACGATATCGCCGACTTTAAGGCTTTTCGTTGGCGGGGTCTCCGCCTGCACCGGCTTACTGACCGTATCACTGCTTCCAAGCAACGCATTGACCCGGTCCGCGAGGTTTCCGTACCGGGAATACAGCCAGTCCCCCGGGCAGGCTTTTGCAGAAAACCACCTGTGGGCAGTCAGTACCATTTCATCGCTCTTGGGCGTATATACAAGGGTCTTTTCCCTGCTCCCCAGCCAAAGCAGCTTTTTCTTGCCGTTCCTCCTGCAGATGTCTACGCATAAGTCAATCAACTTATTATAGACCTTACTGTTAAAAGCATACGGTTCCGTTTTATCGGATGCACACTCGATTGTTACTGCCTGCTGGTCGTTTTCACTGCTGCTACTGCACCAACTTCTATTTGCCTCGTCAACAACCAGAACTACCCTGCCCTCTGTACCGATACCATAATTGCAGCTTGCCTGTCTGGAGGGACTGGTAAAGCAGCCTCCGATTCCTTCTGCCGTCAACTGCCCTACGACACAATGCGGGGTAATCCTGCAGAGTGCCTTTGTCCTTTTCCCGCTATGGTTCGGGCTTAAAACCGTGCAATCAACCAATGTACTGCTGCCCATATGATTGCCTCCATTCTGGGGCGTAGTTCCTGCCCCTGCATATTTTCTGTAGAATTCCTCGCCGTAACCGGCTCGCTTTACCTGAACTGCCTCGCTCTGGTCCTTCGGGCACTCAAATTTTTTCAGGACAATGTCCGATGCTGCCCGGACTGAGGATGCCGTTTCCAGCGCAGACAGGACTGTTTTGTAGCTGCTGCTGAGTTCTACGAAAAGATATTCAAGCTGTGCCTCCAAATCCCCGATGGATGCGCCTTTGGACTTCACATAATCATATAGTCCGCCTTTCCTGCCCGCAGATGTCCACTGTGCCAGACCATAACCATATTGTTTGCCCGGAAGAGGATGCAGAAATTCCTCACGGCTGATTTCCCCGCCATCAACAGCGGCCGTATATGTTTCATCTGTGCAGCAAGGTTTCCCGGCATCTCTCAGCAACCTTTCGCACAGATTTTCAAGATTTTTTGGATTTAGTCCGCTTTCGGCATCCAGATTTCCCATAAGGGCAGCAACACCGTAACCATTGCCTATCCTTGCCATTGAAAAATTCCATATCTGCTCTTCTGCGGTTTTCCCAATAAGTGACATGTTACCACCTCCCTAATCTACAGAACCCGTGGTCTTGTACACTGTCTCAATAACGGCACTGGCATTTCCCTCCATTTTCATCTGTTTGACAGCCGCCTCAATGAGCACATCTATCTGCTCGTCGGACAGCGCTATCTTTTTATCCATCAGGATTTCCTTCAAAAACTGTGTCACATAGGCTTTTCTGTCCTTTCCGTCTTCCTGCCACAGTACCTGCTGGGCAGACAGGACTGCATACTTTGCCCACTTTTCTGCCACTGCCAGCTTGTCTGCCCCAATCATCGCTTTTATGTACGGCACCAGATACCTTGCAACAAACAGCGCTGCCACCATCACAATCAGCTTAATGCTTTCAAAAATAATCTCATTCATCTCTCATTCCCTCTCTTTCCCTCATCTCTGCCGTTTTTTCTTCCTGCTTATCCTGCTTATCCTCTTTCTCCCATCGGCGTTCCTGCCGGCGGTCTTTGGTCGTCCTGATCCATCCGCAGATGCCGCACTCGCCTATGGTTGCCGCTATGACCGCGCAGGCGTAGCTTTCTGGAATCGCTGCGTATGTCCGGAAGATTTCGAGCATCTGCCAGTTGAACCAAAGAAAAAAGGCACCCACCAGAATCAGTATCAGATTCAGGGTGCCTATCCTCCCGGCCGCCTCCTTTATTTTTTTCAGGGGGTGGAACCCCTTTTTCCTTTCCTTCACATGCCCACTCCTCTCTTCTCTCTTAAACCAGAAACGAATTGTCACGGCGGCACTTCTCATATGTGTGCCAGATGTTCTCAATGGCAAGCACTGCCTTGCTGTTCTTGTAGTCCAGATGGCTGCGGCAGTATCGGTCATACTCGTCTATGTCATCCAGAATCTGGTTGAAATGCTCTTCCGTGTGCCTTACATGGTGCCGGATTTCATCGTCAAACCGAATGATGCGGTACCTGGCATCATTGGCTTCACTTTCGTTCAGCTTATCCATGATCTCCACATTCATCGCCCTGCCTATGGTTCTGGCTATCCGGGACCATGGATTTACTTTTATGGGAGCAAGCTGTATAAGTGTCAGCATGGCCAACAGTGCGCCGCCCCCACCTGTAATTATTTCATTCAGCCCCATAGCGCTGCCTCCTTTCTCCTTTAAAAAAGCTCCCTTGAAGGAAGCCCATGACTGATCTGTAATTTTCCACACAGCCCATTACGGGCTCTGCCCTGATTTTTTCCTTCATTTTTTCACCCCTTTCTGATAAATAAATGCATATGAACACCAGACATCTGATGCTTATATGCATTCGTTTTGAACTAAACACGAATATTGCATACAAAAATATCACAAATCAGTTACCAGCCGAAACC
>JAMPEB010000004.1:90973-162409 GCA_023665475.1 Lachnoclostridium sp. | reverse complement strand
AACCCTGGACACCCTGATTAAGAGTCAGGTGCTCTACCAACTGAGCTAGCGGTGCGCTTTCTATATTGTCTGCTACAACACAAAAAATATACTAGCACAACCTTTCAAAGATTGCAACAACTTTTTTCTAATTTTTTTAATTTTCTTCTGAATTTTTTAATAATTGCGACAAAAGCAGCTATTTTTGTTCTTTTATCCGCAAAAACATTGTCTGCATATCATGCAAAAGGGCGAAATGTAAATTTGGTATCCTTATCTGTGTATTCTTCCCGAAGCTTTTTTAAAGCGATTTCCACTGCTTCATACAACTCTCCCGCAGACATGCGAAGCGCTCCGGCGCCCCAGATGATCATCTGCTCCAAGGCATCGGATGTAGCTACCGTGACCTGATATTTGTCCGCCATTTCATGAACGGCTTTTTCGATATATTGGTCCGCAGTCTCCGCCTCCTTTGTATAAATCACATGGATATTGTGATAGCGCATGGCGCTGCCGGAATTTCCCTTCACTTTATAAGCGTCAAAAACCAAAATCAAAATGCCTCCCTGCATACCTTGATAATTGCTCATAATATCCATAAGACGATCCCTTGCACTGTCCAGATTTATCTGCGCCAAATTACGAAGCTCTTCCCATGCAAAGATAATATTATAGCCGTCCACCAAAAGACAGCGCTCCTTCACTTCTTTCAATCCCTGAAATCCGGAAGTCTTTTTTCCGCCGTCATAAACCTCTCGCCGCCTTACATGATAACGCCTTCTTGCATTGGCATCTTTCTCCCTTTTTCCGTAGGTCTGCCTGAAAATAGCGTCTATCTCCTCCTGCGTGATATACTGCTCCGATGCGCCATATTCCACATGCTGCCCGGTTCTCCGCATATCAGATTCTTGTGTTGTCATATGGTCCGGCGCTTCCTCCTTCTTCAGCAGCTTCAAAATTCCTTCGGGAATTTCCGAATGGGCATATTCCGGCACTTGATGCCACGGAACAATAAATCCTGCTCCATGGGCGCAAAACACGGAACCGGCAGGATTCTCCAAATCCACTTCCGGGTCATAACCGCATCCGTCAATCACTTCCTCCCCGTTATGACAAGGCTCATAACCGTCCAAAACACAGGAAAGATGTCCTTCCCCATGAGTATAGGCATTTACTTCTTTTTGATAATCTCTCATAGAGGCCACCGGCGCCCTGCCCGTAAGTATGCTGCGCCCACCCTCTGTCATAGGCGCATCACAACTTTCGGAAGAATGAATACAACCCTTCATACGCTGTATGTCCGACATGGCGCGCCCCAGATGCTCCGAGGGCAGTTCCAATACAAAGGCAAACACAGGCTCCAAAAGCACACTCTCACTGCTCATCAATCCCTGTCTGAGCGCCCGATAAGTAGCCTGCCTGAAATCTCCGCCCTCCGTATGTTTTGTATGCGCTTTGCCGGCTAGCAAAAGAATCCTCATATCCGTAATCGGAGAACCCGTAAGAACCCCCACATGAACCTTTTCCTCCAGATGTGTCAGTATCAGTCTCTGCCAATTCCTGTCCAGCACATCCTCACTGCACAAGCTGGCAAATTGCAGTCCGCTTCCCCGCTCTCCCGGTTCCAAAAACAGTTGCACCTCCGCATAATGCCGAAGGGGCTCAAAATGCCCGATGCCCACTGCATTCCCCGCTATGGTCTCCTTATACATAATACTGCCGGAACAAAAATCCACTTCTATGTGAAACCTCTCCGCAATTAGCTTGCGCAACACCTCTATCTGCACATCACCCATTACCTGAGCATGGATTTCCCTGCTTTTTTCCTGCCATACAATATGCAAAAGCGGTTCCTCTTCTTCCAACTGTTTAAGCTGTCCCAATACGCGCACCGCATCTTCCCCTTCCGGCAAAGCTATCCGATAAGTTAAAACCGGCTCCAACACCGGCAGTTCATTATCTTCTTCCGCACCCAGCCCCTGTCCCGCAAAGGTTTTTGTAAGTCCCGTTACTGCACAGACGCCGCCTGCCTTTACGCTTCCAACCGCCTCATATCCGCTTCCGCTGTAAATACGCAGTTGATCTATCTTTTCCTGAAAAAATTCCTCTTCCGAAGATGCGCCCCCATGATAATCCATCTGCATCCTTACCCTCAGTTCTCCTCCGGTGACCTTCAAATGGGTAAGTCTTGCGCCGTTGATGTCACGGGAAATTTTAAAAACCTTGGCTCCAAATTCTTCCGGATAACAAGGCTGTATTCCATACTGCACAATCCCGTTTAAAAGCTCTGCCACTCCTTCCACTCTAAGAGCCGAACCAAAATAGCAGGGAAAGAGTCTGCGCGTCGCTATTGCCTGCGCAATTTGCTCCTGTGTCAGATTTCCCCGCTCCAGATAACTATCCATCAATTCCTCCCCACAGGTGGCAATTTCCTCCATGGTCTGTGCCGCCAAGGTTTGCTCTGTCATAATCTGTCCTATTATACCGTTTTGTTCCGCTGCGGACGGCTCCGCCTTATCGCTTCCCGCCGCCCCGTTCTCGCTGTACCTTCCCTGTATGCTTTCATAATCCGTCTCGGAAAAAGCCACACAGTTGCCGTCAAGCTGACACTTTAAACTCTCCATAAGCGCCGCCCCGTCCCTACCCGGCTGGTCCATTTTATTGACAAACAAAAAAGTCGGTATGTCATACCGCTCCAAAAGCTTCCATAATGTACGGGTATGCCCCTGCACGCCGTCCGCGCCGTTTATTACTAACACCGCATAATCCAAAACCTGAAGGGTCCGTTCCATCTCCGCTGCAAAATCAACATGCCCCGGCGTATCTAAAAGGATTATCTCTGTATCGCTCCATTGCAAACGCGCCTGTTTGGAAAAAATCGTAATTCCTCTCTCCCGCTCTAATGCAAAATTATCCAGAAAAGCATCTGCATGATCCACCCTGCCGAGTCTCTTGAGCTGTCCGCCCAAATAAAGCATCGCCTCCGCCAGTGTGGTCTTTCCTGCGTCCACATGTGCCAGAATTCCCAATACCAATTTCTTTGTTTCAGACACGGTTTTCCCTCCCAACGCCCATATGTGTTAGCCCTTTCAGATTTTCCACGGCAGAAATCCGATGAAAATTCCTGCGGTTACGCCAATCAGGTACAGAAGCCCCACAACCTTCAAATTTTCCTTCCGGTTATGATTCACCCGAAACAACACAAGCAGACCCACGCCTGCCCCCACCAACAGCCCGGACATCATGGCGCCTGCCTCCAGAGCGCCTTTCAAATAAAGCTGCGTAATCACTACAGAAGCCCCGCAATTGGGAATCAACCCTACCATTCCCGCCAGTATCGGTCCCAAAAACGGTCGGTTTGTCAACAGATTCCCCAAAGTATCTTCCCCAATAAAATGAATTGCCAGATTCAGTAAAAAAGTAATCACCAAAAGAAAAGAAGCTATTTTTAAGGTATGACGAATTGCCGAGCGCCAAACTCCTTCCTCACAATGGCAGTGTTCCTGCTCGCAAATATCATGAATATGGAAATGCTCCTCCTTCTTTTTAAAAAGCATATCCACGATAAATCCCGCCACTATGCCTATCACGGCTTTCATTAGAAGAATTTTCAAAATAATCCCTGTGGAAGCTCTGTCCGCATCAGACGAAGAAATCAAAATAGGCAGCATTTCATCCGAAGTTGACAGATAAATGGCAAGCAGGGTTCCCAGTGTAATCAGTTTCCCCGCATAAAGATTGGAAGCCGCCGCCGAAAACCCGCATTGGGGCACCACTCCTGCCAAGCCCCCCACAAGGGGGCCCCATTTTCCCGCTCGCTCCACAAAGTTCTGTGTCCGCTCGCCCATCTTGTGTTCCAGATACTCCATGGCAAGATAAGCCAAGAACAAAAAAGGGATTAATTTTATTGTATCCGTGCACGCATCCAAGCAAATCTTCAACAAAGCTTCCATCATAAAAAATTCTAATCTGCCTTTCCCAAAGTAAGATACTTCCCATCATCTCCGGCACTCAAGGAATCTCCATAGCCGGTCAGCCGCCAATCTCCACTTCCGCCTGCAAAGTACAATGGTCGGACGCATTGCCCACCTGAATCCGGAATTTTCCGGGTTCCACCTTAAATGCCTTTTGCCCGACATCATAAAAGGCAAAGGCCCTCTTTGGCAGCTCCATGGTCACTTTCTGTGTCTCTCCCGGTTTCAAAAATACCTTCTTGTATGCTTTCAATTCTTTCACCGGACGCTCCACGCTGCATTCACAGTCCGTCACATAACACTGCACTATCTCTGCGCCCGCCATATCGCCAGTGTTGGTGACATCTACGCAAAAAGTGACGCTAATGTCATTTTCTTCGGCATCACCCTTGCGATTCTCATTCTGCAATATCTCTAAATGTTCCAGCGAAAAATCCGTATAGGACAATCCATATCCAAAAGGAAATGCCGGCTTGACATTTTCTTTCTCATAATAGCGGTATCCCACAAAAATTCCTTCTTTATATTCCACCTTTTCCTCCAGACCGAACTGTCCGTTCCGGGCAGTAGGGGTATCTGCATAAACCGCAGGAAAAGTCTCCGGCAGCTTTGCGGAAGGATTGATTTTTCCGAGAAGAATGTCCGCCAGCGCCCTGCCGGTCTCCATACCGGAATAATAGCACCATACCAGTGCCTTTGCCTTGGCAAGCCACGGCATTTCCACCGGCGAGCCTGCCACCATCACTATAATCAGATTCGGCGCAATCTGCAACAGGGCTTCTATCAATTCATCCTGCCCGTAAGGAAGCTTCATATCCGTACGGTCTCTGCCTTCCACATCATAATCGTGGTTTAATCCTCCCACAAAAATCACTTCGTCCGCCTCTTTTGCCAGGGAACAGGCTTCCTCCTTTAAGCGTTTCCTGTTTTCCTCAATTTCTGCACGAAGCGCACGCCGCTCTTCCGACTCCTCTTCCTCAGATTCCGAAGTCCCCATAACTTGGCGTTCCAAGCTTGCCTCCTGCCAATTTACCTCATTCACATCTTTTTTGCCGGGGATAAAATATCCGGGAGCATAGACAATATCCACATTGCCCCCCAATGCTTCCTTCAATCCCAAAAGGGGGGAAACTTCATATAACGCTTTGATTTCCGCACTTCCTCCGCCTCCGGCATGGTTGTACTCCGCATTCTTGCCGATTACGGCAATCTTTTTCTTGCGGGGCGCTGCTTCCACAGTCATGTTCAGGCGTTCCTTTGTAATAGGGAGCATCTGCTCTTCATTCTTTAACAAAAGAATTGCCTCCTCCGCAATTTTGCGGGTTCCCTGCCGATGCTCAAGGGTATTATAGGCGCCTGCCTTTCTGTCAAGAACCTCCGGTCCCAGCATCTTTAAGCGAAACATCATCCGCAGAATATTCCGCACTTTTTTATCAACATCCTCTTCCTTCACTTCTCTCTTTTTCACCGCCTCAATCAGCGGATTCGCGAAATAATATTCATCAAAATTGGGGGTAACGCTCATTTCTATGTCAATAGAAGCCTCCGCAGCCTCCTTAGTGGTATGCACAGAGCCCCAATCACTTATGACAGTACCGTCATATTTCCACTCATCACGCAGCACGCCGTCCAACAGTTCTTTATTTTCACTGCAATAAATTCCCCGGAACCTGTTGTAGGCATTCATCAGGGAATAACTGCCTCCCTCCTGCACGGCTGCCCGAAAGCCCGGAAAATAGATTTCCCGCAGGGTTCTCTCATCCACGATGGTATCCACCGCCATACGGTCTGTCTCCTGATTATTCACCGCAAAATGCTTAACACACGCCGCCACATCGCTTTCCTGTACCCCTTTTATAAAAGGCACCGTCAGCGTCTCTATCAAATAAGGATCCTCGCTCATATACTCAAAATTTCTGCCGCATAAAGGGTCGCGCTTAATATTGATACCCGGCGCCAGAATCACATCTTTTCCCCTTCCTCTGGCTTCCTCTCCCAATATTTGTCCTCCCTCATAAGCAAGAACCGGATTCCATGTGGCTGCCAGAGCGCTATTGCTGGGTAAATATGTGACATAATCGTCAGAATTTCCCACAGCAATCCAATTATCATCGGGAAACTGCTGCCGCACTCCCATAGGTCCGTCAGACATCACCAGCTCCGGAATCCCCAGCCGCTCAACTGCCGCCGTGCGGAAAAATCCTCTTCCATGCAGCATAGAAACCTTTTCTTCCAAAGTCATCTGCCGTAATATTTCCTGTATTTCCCGCTCATAATCCGCCATTTTACCTACCTCCGCCTAAAATATTATACAAAAGCTCCGCCTAAATTACAATGAAGAAATCTTATTTTGAAGAACTGTATTTCTGATTTCCTTTATCATTTCCAGTTCCTGTCCGTCCACCCCGCGGGAACCATACCAATATGCCTCCATCAAATCCGCCGCCGCTTCAAGACGCTCCTTTATCTGTGCCTCCACCTGTTCCGTTTCCGACAGTCTTGCAAAATACTCCCGCACCGTCTCTTCTTCCGTCCTTGACACATATTTTTTCCTGAGAGCTGACAGTAACTGAGAAAAAATCACATCCGGGTCGTTACTTTTCCGCAATCGGGCTCTTTGATATACCAAAACAATGACAAAAATGCCTCCCGCTGCCAGCACCGCTATGCCGAGCAAAATTGCCGGAAGAAAATCGGAGGATTCCTGCTTGGAAATCTGTCCTACATCCCCTGTTGTTTCCTCTTCCTCTTCTTCCTCTTCTTCCTCTTCTACTTCTCCCCCATACTCTTCTTCCTCCTCTTCCTCTTCCGGATCTTCCGCTGCATCTCTTGAATACCATATCTCATAGGCATTTCCGGCAAAAACAGGCGTCGGCTCCAGCCGAATCCATCCGACTCCGTCCAAATATGCCTCCACCCACGCATGGGCGGAGCTGCCGGATACGGAATAACGATTTAGCCCTACCGTGTTACTATAATCTACCAAAAAGCCTTCGGCTATCCGAGAAGGTATACCCTCACAGCGAAGCATTGTTGCCAGCGCCGTGGCATAATGGACACAATATCCCTCTTTTCCCTCAAATAAAAACCAATCAAGAATATTTACCCCTTCCGGTACCACAACACCTTGATTATAGCTATACTGATGCAGATATTCTTCCAACGCCCTGCATTTCTCATAGTCATTCCTACAATCCTCTGTAAGGGAATCCGCCAGATTTTTCACTTCACCCGACACCGCATCCCCCAAATCCAGATACTGTTCTTTTATTGCTTGCTCTCCCTCTGCGACCTCTTTCAAAAAATCCTGATAAGGCGGCTTCTCCAACATGACGCCATAATACTGCGGCATTTTCTCAAACATCGCATCATAGACATCTTCCTTGTAAACCATGCCGGAACTGCGGTTTAAAATGTCATTCATCTCTTCACTGGCATAATCGACATCTATAAAACCGTATGTGTAGGCAGGACCTCTTGAAAATACCTTGTTTCCCCTCAGGTTATCCCCTTCCGCCTTGATATTGTCTGCCGTGATTTCAAAAGTTTTAAGGGGGCTGAAAACCGATTGTGTCTTTATATTCTGTATTGTCAGTTCCTGCCTGTGTACCTTCACAAACTGCCGAAGCTGCCGCGCTTCCTGTGTATAGTCAAAGATGGCATAGAGCATCATCAGCGTATCCATCCGATAATCCAGTGTTTCTTCCGTAATCTGTGTTTCCCAGCGGTCTCCCATATAACTGTCACAGATATTCCCTCTTAGGTACAAATTTCTCGTAGTTTTTCCGCCCCACAGCCTCAACTGTTCAATATCCCGGGTATCCAGTCCCATGGAAAGGGACATGGAAGAATCCGAATAACCGGAAAATCCAAAATGGAAAATTCCGTCCCATCCCCATTTCCTCATCTGATACTCTATTTCAACGGAAATGGTCTCCGCCATTCTGCCTAATGTCTTTGCCGCACTAACTACAAAATTCCAATCATAGGGGTCTTCCGGCGCGGGAATCACCGCCACGGCCAATGCAGCAGCCAAATAAATACCGATAAAGGAATTCCTGTTAGAAAGAGTCTCTGATACAGAATACAAAAAAAGAAAAATTGCCAGAGCAATCATTACTTTGGAAAAATGAACATCGGCAAATTCAAAACCTATCAATGCTAACAGGGAGGCATAACCTATGCACATTCTTATCCACTTATATTTTAATAATTTCCACAATAAAAACGCAATGCCCAGCGATACAATCGCCAGCGCAGTATGGTCGTGGCGCTGCCCTTCCCTATAGTAGCAAAACCACGCCGTAACCCTGCCTTCTTCCATGGCTTCCAGAAGGCTTGCCTGAGTCTTTGGCGATGTCCTGTTAATTTCATCCGCAAGGATGATATTGCTCATGATGGCGCCTTCCACATACTCAAACAGATGCTTTTCATAATTATAGATGGATGAACCCGTGATGTCGCTGGGCATGGTATCCGGGGTAAATTGAATTCTGGTAAACTTGCAGTCCACCGTCCGCGCCAGCGCATTTGCAACGGTGGTCTTGCCCACTCCCGGCACATCCTCAATCAACACATGCCCGCCTGCCAGCATTGCCGTCAAAAGCAGTTTCGACACATCATCTTTTCCCACCATAACCTTACTGATATTATCTAATATTTTTGCTACCATAAATGACTCCTTTGTACAGCAATATCACATTATATGTTTCATTCTGCGGTCTTTCTGTCCATCCGGACATTTCTTACAATATAGTTTTATTATACCACACCATATAAATACATGAAAATACTTCTTTTTGTTTTTATCATGTTGTCAACATTAAAAAGCGGCTCCGGAAGTTACCTTCCGAAACCGCTTTGTTTAATGCCTGCAATACTTTGATACAGGGCATTGTATTCCTGTTTTGTCATGCTTTTTTTGGGGACACAAAGCCGCTTATCAATGAAAGAAATCTCAATCATTTTTTTCTTGGAAAAGAACAGGGCAACTCCTGTCAAAATACAGATAACCGCTATAATATTCATGGCAATATTCATCCACTCCGGCAGATTGATTGAACTGTCAATCCATTGCAGATAATCATTAGCTTTATCTATCCACTCCGTCAGCTTATCTATTATCAGCTTTATGGCTTCCAATACCGTCCCGGCAAAGACCAAAAACAGAGTCTTCTTATAGGAGCGTTTCGTCAGATAACCCATTCCCAAAAAGTTCTGAGGTAGCGCCACCTCTTTTTTCGTGGAACATTTCACAAATTCTTTTTCTTTTAAATACCAGAAATCTCCCTCAAACCAAATGTCTTTTCTGCTTACTGTAATACAATACTTCCGATTATTATTTGCCGTTAATTGATACAGCGGGTTATTTTCACTGCCACCTGTCATCCTATTTTCCCCTTAATGCATCTTTCGCACGCCGCATCTGCTTCTGAAAATCCCTTACATCAGCAAGACCAACTATAGTTGCATTAAAACAGATGCTTCCCCCAGCGTATTCTATTGCAAAATATGTAATACGCCCTTTCAGGTATGTTAAAACCGCATAAATAACAGAAAATATTTCTAAAAACAACAACTTAGGTGCATTGTCGGTGGGAAAAAACCATTCTAAACCCATGACAAAATACAAAACTGCTAAAATAATTGGTATTAATATGCTAATAATGATTTTCTTCCAAAAGAAAGCACTATAACGGAATTTTGTGCCAGTAATATCCTCTAAATCCACAATCATTTCCTCTTTTTGGGTTGAAAGAGCCTTTCCAGCCCCACTATAAAAAATCCCCTGAAAATAAACCCGTTTATCTGTTAATAATGCCTTGCAGCTTTTAATTTTTTTATATAAAATGTTTTCCGCAAAGCCATTTCCCAGTGTCGCGATCAATGTCTCATCCGGGGAAACAAACAATTGATTGCTTGCTCCCGTATTATTGGGACTTTCACTCTTTTCCACAACAGCTCGTCCACACTGAGGACAAAATGTTGCATTCTCCTCTAACTTTGCTCCGCAATTTCCACAAAACATTTCTTATCCCTCCCTCATATTATTGATAGTGTCATCATTCCGCAATTCGCACAAAACTTCAATCCCTCCGGCACATATTTTCTACATGTGGGGCATATCGTTCCGCCTTGTTTGCGTTGTTATCTTTTAACTACAAAGATATTATATCTCAGATTCTTTCTTTGTGCAATATTTTTTGCATTGCATTTTGCAATGCTTATTTTGGGTTTATTTTGCACTATTATAAGTTTATAAGGAGGTATCCGAAATGTCTTTCCAGTTAAAACCAAACAAAAAGGAAACAGAAAATAAGACCATCCGTTTCCCTGTATTTTTGATTGATAAAATCGAAGAAGCCATAAAAAATCAAGAGGTAACATTTTCGAGTTTTGTCTTACAAGCTTGTGAATATGCTCTTGAAAATATGGATACTCATGAAGAAAACTCCAAACAATAAAAAATCCCTCTGTTCCCCATAAATCCGGCATTTCTAACACTTTTCAGACCTACCGTTCCGGCGAACGCCTCAGTGTTCGCTGCACACCTGAAAAATATAAAACTTCAAATAATAGCTCTGGTCCGCAGCCCAGAGAATCGGGTGGTCACATGCCTGCGTGCGGAATTCCACCTGTCGCAGCCTTTTATGAACGCCGGCTGCCGCTTCCCGAATCGTCTTGGCAAAAAGCTCCGGCTCCATAAAGTGGGAGCAGGAACAAGTCACCAGATAACCGCCGTCCCTCACCAGCTTAAGTCCCCTCACATTGATTTCACGGTAGCCCTTCACCGCATTTTTTACGGAGTTTTTGGATTTGGTGAAAGCGGGCGGGTCCAGAATCACCACATCAAAGCTTTCCCCTTCCCGCTCCAGCCGGGGCAACAGTTCAAACACATCCGCGCACTCAAAACGGACTCTGTCCTCCAAGTGATTTCGTTTCGCGTTTTCCCTTGCCTGACCCACGGCAAGCTCGGAAGCGTCCACCCCAAGCACGCTCTTTGCCCCTGCAATTCCTGCGTTTAACGCAAAAGATCCGGTATGGGTAAAGCAGTCCAACACCTTTTTTCCTTTACAGAAAGGGTGGATGGCGGCACGGTTATTCTTCTGATCCAGAAAAAATCCCGTTTTCTGCCCATCCTCCACATCAACAATATATTTTACGCCGTTTTCCAGAATCTCAACCTTTGTGTCAAACGCTTCGCCAAGAAAGCCCTTATAACGCTCCATGCCTTCCTGCTCTCTGACCTTGGCGTCACTTCTTTCATACACGCCCCGAATCACAATACCGTCCTTTGCCAGAACTTTTTTCGCCGCTTCCACAATGACGGTCTTCCATCTGTCAATTCCGAGGGCAAGAGACTCCACCACCAACACATCGGAAAATTTATCAATGACAATACCCGGCAGAAAATCCGCCTCTCCGAAAATCAGCCTGCAGCTGGAGGTATCAATGGTTTCCTTTCGGTAATTCCATGCATCCCGTACCCGTTTTTCAAAAAATGCCTCATTAATAACGGTATCCTTTTTCCGGGAGAGCATTCTCACGGTAATCTTGGATTTCGGGTTACAGTATCCATAGCCCATGAAATATCCGTCAAAATCATGAACCTCCACAATATCGCCACCCTCAAAGCTTCCTTCCGTGCGCTCTATTTCATTGTCATAAATCCACATTCCGCCTGCTTTTACCGTGCGCCCGCCGCCTTTTTTCAGGATTACGGCAGCGGTCCGCCCGTCAGTATTCCTCTCCACAGCCATCGTCCATCTCCGTGCAACTCAAAAATCTATGATTAATAATTGTCTGCTGTTACCTCAAAATAGCTCTGGGGATGGTTGCATGTAGGACATACCTCCGGCGCCTTAGTGCCCACTACAATATGTCCGCAGTTGCGGCATTCCCATACCTTTACTTCGCTCTTACTAAACACTTCCGCCATTTCCACATTCTTCAAAAGCGCGCGGTATCTTTCCTCGTGATGCTTTTCAATCGCCCCAACCAGACGGAACTTTTCAGCCAGCTCCGGAAATCCTTCCGCTTCTGCGGTCTTTGCGAAATCCTCATACATATCCGTCCACTCATAATTTTCGCCGTCTGCTGCCGCCGCCAGATTTGCTTTGGTATCTCCTATTCCGTTCAACTCCTTGAACCACATTTTCGCATGCTCTTTTTCATTGTCCGCCGTCTTTAAAAAGATAGCGGCAATCTGTTCATACCCTTCTTTTTTCGCAACGGAAGAAAAATAAGTGTACTTATTTCTGGCCTGTGATTCTCCCGCGAATGCCGCCTCCAGATTTTTCTCGGTCTGTGTTCCTGCATACTTGTTCATTTTCTCGTTCTCCTTTTCCTCTGTAATATATTATAAAGATAGAATTATTGTAAATATAATGCATAATTTTTGAATAGTCAAGCTGTTTTGCGGAAAGCGGACTTGCTTTCCCTATCTTTTTATTGTAAACTTTATTTATTGATTTGGTTTAACCGTTCGGAGGAAGGCTATGAGCCGTGTGGAACAAAAGATTTTAGATTTTATCATGAAACATAAGACGCTCTTTTTCTTGGTCATTATCACCTTTCTGGCTGCGTTGGTGCGATTTCAGGTCAGAGGGTTTCTTTCTGCAGATATGGAATTCTATTTGCTGCCCTGGTATCAGGAAATCAAAGAGGGCGGCGGTCTGAGTATGTTAAAACAGCAAGTGGGGAACTACAATATTACCTATCAGTTCTGTATTGCCCTTATGACTTATGTGAAGAATGTGAATCCTATTTTTCTCTATAAAGGTTTGTCCATGCTGTTTGATTTTTTATTGGCTGCCGTGACAGGGCTGGTGGTTTATGAGCTGAACGGGAAAAAGAACCCTGCGCTTTCAGCGATTGCTTACGGAACGGTTCTCTTTTTGCCGACTGTATTGTTGAATTCTTCTTTTTGGGGACAATGTGATGCTATTTATACTTTTTTTGTTATGCTCACGCTCTATCTATTATTGCGGAATAGAATGAAAACCGCCTTTGCAATGTTGGGAATCGCTGTTGCGTTTAAATTACAGGCAATGTTTATCCTTCCCTTTCTCTTAATTTATTATGTTCTGGAAAAGCGTTATAGTATCTTGCACTACCTGATTTCCGTTGCCGCATTCTACATGATGTCCCTGCCCGGTGTGTTGGGCAGACATTCTCTTCTGGCGCCGTTTCGGATTTATGCCGACCAGAAAGGAAGCTGGACAGAATTATACAAAAACTTTCCCAGCTTTCTGGTGTTCTTCGGAAATGAGTGGGAAACCTATGAAGCGGTTTCCAGCGTGATATTTTTGATGATCATAGCCCTTTTTGGCATCTCTTTATTATATTTTATGCAAAAGAAAATTCCCCTGTATCGCACTAAATATTTTATTTTAATGGCGGCATGGAGTGTTTGGACCTGTGTACTGTTCCTGCCGGAAATGCACGAAAGGTATGGATATCTGCTGGATATCCTTCTGCTTCTTGTGCTGTTTTTTGAGCACAGATATACCGTGGCGATTCTTCCTGCATTTGTATCGGGAATCATCACTTATTCCTGTTACCTGTTCCATACGGATTATAATCTCGTAGCATTGTCCGTGCTATATACTGCTGCTTATCTTACATACACTTATCTTTTCATCCGGCAGATTCAAAAGGATACGGTCCGTTTAGATGAAATTTCACCGGCTTTCAAATAGTTAGGTAATTTTGCGGTTTTTACTTGACAATCTCGCCTTTTTTATTTATTATTTTATAGTGGAAAGCGGCGCGTGGCTCAGCTTGGTAGAGCGCTACGTTCGGGACGTAGAGGTCGCGTGTTCGAATCACGTCGCGCCGATTTTATCTTTTTCTGTTTTCCCGTAAGAAATTCTCTCCCATCCCCATAATGATAAATATCGTTGCGGCATTCATGGACTGTTGGAAACTGAACAGATTGTTCACCGTATACGCCAGTACGCAAAAACCGCAGGCTCCTGCCACTATACTTCTTTTCCTGTCTTTCAGAAAGCGCCAAATGGCGCTGCACATCATACCCACATAACAGATACATCCCAAGACTCCCTCATTTATCAGAATCGTCAGCCACTCATTATGCGCATTGGTAAGCCTGCTGCCCACAAACCAGTTTTCCACCCACCCAGTCAGCTCTTTACTTGCACCGTTATACAAAAATGCCGACATACAATCCGGTCCTGCTCCCACTAATTTATGTAAAAAATCCTGCTGCAAAAAACACCTTATCCCTACCCGCCATGTAGCGCCCCTATTGCTTCCCCATGCAGGAGTAAATGTCAGCGGATTATCCGGCGGCAGTCCCAGCACATTGGAAATTTTTCCCTCCGTCAAGGTATTGACCACCAATATCGCTACAAACAACGCCAAGAGTCCTGCGCCTGCACAGCCCAGAATTTTGGCCCATTTTCCAAATATGGCTGCCGGATAACTTTTGCTGCGGTTGGCGGAAACAACACACAGAAGCAGCGATAATGACATAATCGTCATAATTAGGGAAAGACTGCTGTTATTTAAGAGTCCAAGCAGTCCTTCTCCTCCTGCCCATACACTGAGCTTTCCCCATCCAAACATTTGAATCAGCCAGCACATCAGGCCACCGGCGGACAAGAGCAGCATCGCTTCCCAAAATGCCCGCATCAATCTGCCATCTTCCGCCGACAGACAAAACAGTACAAACAAAACTGCCACTAAAGCCACAATGCCGCTGCTGCTGCCCTGCGTCACCAGACTGGTAAAACCGACGAACACATAAACAGCCAGAAGCACCCTGTATTTCCATTGTTTTCTGCTCATTTGCCAAAAAAGCGCAAGACCTCCGAAAAACACCGCCGTTAAATATCCGCAGTACCAGTTTACATTTCCGATAGTGGAAATAAAAGCATTGTTTTTTACCTTCATGTCTATAGGATAAATACCGAAACAGTTTATAATACCGAGCAAAAATACAACTGCCGACGCCAGAATCGCTGACAGCGGAATCGCGTACTCCTTTTTCCACATCCTCGATATCACAAAATAACCGGCCATGAATGCCAGTTGAGGATACAATCCCATATACCAGCCCCGGGTTCCTATCAGAGCTTCTTTTTTGTAGGCGGAGCAGGCATAGGACAGCAACACACTTAGTCCGTATGCCAATGCAAACCAATCCGTAACGGAAAAATGTGTTTTCAGCCATGTTGTAACTTGAAAAGAACTTCCTCGTTTTTCCTGTATAAATACAACTCCTGTTGCCACCAGATACAGCGCAAGAAGCGGCAGTATCAAAAAGGCAGCTTTCTGGGCGCATTGACGGAAAAAATAAGACTTGTCCGTCCCTATATGAGTGTATCCCTCCTGATGATAAAAAGGCATTACTGCCAAAATAAGAAACATATAAATACAGATAATCCAATCCAAAATCTCCGCCAATAAACCTTGCAGCATTTTAGGAATGGATTCTTTCTTCCGTTTTGCTTTGCGGTTATTCATAGCAACTTCCTCTCCGGTGAAACTGATATCTTTATGATAATCTGTAGACATCCTTTCGTCAATCGCAATTTTTATTTTTCTGTTTCAATCCATTTCTGTTCCTTTCGCCGCAAAATACTTTTGTATGCCTGATAAATAATAATAAATCCCAAAGGACCCTTTATGATTCCCCAAATTCCAAAAAGCCGGATTCCCGCATATAACGAAATCAAAACAGCGATAGGCGGTACTCCGATTTTTTTGCCAATCAGCCTGGGTTCTAAAAGTTCCCTTAAAAAAATACATGCCACATAAAGAATGATGCACACCACCGCCAAGGTATAACGCCCCCTAAAAAGCTGTGTCACGCAAAGAGGCACCAGCACGATTCCCGTACCTACAAAGGGCAGCGCATCCAGAATCCCCGCCACAACTCCCCAAATAGCTCCGTGGCGGATTCCGGCGATTCCCAAAGTCAGGGCAGCAATACTTCCGATAGCGCTCATAATAATCAACTGTGCCTTTACATAGGTGGCAATATAGCGAATCATACCGCAGATAATCTCCAACAGTACATGATATTCTTCCCTGTCCAATAATTGATTCATAATACTGTCATAATCCTTTGCCAAAAGCACCACCGCTATAATGAAAGTTACCAGAAAAGCTGCCGTTGCCCCTACTGTTTTGACATATTCCAAAGATTGGGACAGCATACCCGGAAGCATCTGTGTCTGAAAATAATCCATTCCTTTTTGGAACTGCAAA
The DNA here is from genome assembly GCA_023665475.1 of Lachnoclostridium sp. GTDB lineage: Bacteria > Bacillota > Clostridia > Lachnospirales > Lachnospiraceae > Acetatifactor. The sequence continues at coordinate 146,219 of JAMPEB010000004.1, read as the reverse complement.
AGAATGGTATCTTTCAAAAATACGCTGTCCATGTTCAAAAAATTTCCCACGGACTCGCAGATTTCATAAAGAATATACTCTATTTCCTCCTCTAATATATCCAATTGTTCCGTCCATTCCGGCAGACTGCCCACCAGCCATGAAAACAATATCCACATCAGCAAAATAACAACGGTTCCCGCAATCAACATCAAAATGACAGCCCCCACCTGCCTGTGTATATGCAGTTTATTCTTTAATTTCTGCAGTGTAGGGCCAAAGATAGTCACAAACAACATTGCCACTAATACCGGAGTCAGGAGCGGAGCAATAAACTGCAGGAAAAGATAAACTGCCCCTGTAATCAGAAGCAGCAATATCGGTTTATTATTCTTTATTTTTTCAACCATACCAACCCGCCTTTCACGCCTAACGCCGCAGTATGCCCGCATATCCCAGACACGCCTTACCGCTTGGGCATTTGAGAGCCCTTCCAGATTAGTATGGTTGATTATCCCAAAATAATACGAAAATCCCTATGTTTCTTTCTGCATTGCCCGTCCCCATGCAATAAACAGCATGGTAATACTTAAACTGCCCACACCCCAGGAATATTCAAACAATCCAAATACAACCGGAATCAAAATGTAAAACAATGCCGCCATATCCTCTGTGCAAGCCTGCTTTTTACTCCGTTTCCAACAAACAACAATTCCCCACACAACTAAAGTGGCAAACAATATCATAACCGGAATTCCGAAATCCGTACCATACTGCAGGAAAATATTGTGGGCATGGCCTATCCAATAATACCAGAATAATTGGAATCCCTGCTCTTCATAGGGATGTCCCCGCCAATTCAAATGCTTGAAATAATGTTGATAAATCGTGGCTCTGATCAGAAAATCATCCTGTGACTGCTCCGGCCGCAGTATAGCGGCTTCCACCCTGGGGTCGCCTTCCTCCGGAAGCAGCTCCGCAGCATCCGCCTTGATAGCAAACGGCGAATGCTCTAACAGGTTATACACACTGTCTGCAACCCGTCCCAAAGCCACCTCCAAAAACTCGTCTAAATCAATATATTTTTCTGAATTCCATGCATCCCATGAATGCACCTTATCTTCACTCCACTCTCCCCAGAACCAGATAGGATGGTGAAATACCGGGGGAAGATATCTGGTTGCTCCAAAGGCTATGGGAAACATTAAAACAGCACACAGTACCAGAACCATACCGTTTTTTATAAACCGCTTTTTCTGTAAAACTAAATTCAAAAGTCCCAGAAACACAAGTCCCAAAACAAACGCCGTAATCCACGCGATTCTTCCAATCGTCATAAAAAGAAAAGATAATACAACTCCTGCCAACAGCCAATAAATCACTTTTACCCACTTGGCAGCATGGCACCTTGTCACATAAAGAATCTTTGTAAAGGCTGCCACTAATACAGCCATATAGTAAACTGCATTTAAATTACAGTTATTATGAATTCCTTGATATCTTACCACATCATATGGGCGGAACATACAACAAAACCCCTGAAATAAAAGAAACGATAAAATAATGCCATCCAGACAACCCTGCCATAAATCACTCTGCTCTTCCTGTGTAAACCCGGTAAAATAAAAGCACCCAAACATGACCATATAGCAAAACGGCCAGATATAATGACTTCTGGACACCATCATTAACACCATCATGATAGTCCAGACAATCAACATCCTTTTATTCAGCTTAGGATATTGCTTTTCCAATACCACTTGTATAAATGTATGTATCAGAATCGGGCCCCATATTACTACATTAGCCAAAATCGCAATCCTGTCATTGAGAAAAGGATTGCTGGACATTCCCCGGAAAAAGACCACTGCCGAGCCTATTACACTCACAACTCCCCATATCGTATAAACCCACTTATACTTTACAAAATCCGCCCACTTATAGTGGGAAAAAATAATACACGCCAAAACAATACCTGTGGCTTCCCGGAATGTTTCAATAATGCCATCCCTGCCTGAACCGGTTTTCGTTCTCTGATCAATAATACAAAACATTAGAAAACAGAAGGTATAGAACAGCCTTCTACGGGAATACTTCCCGGTTATTATAGTTTTCTTTTTTAAACTGTCATTCATTTAGCTTATCCTTCTTTTCTCAGCCGCCTTATGGACTCATCTCTTGACGGTCGATATCACCTTTTTATGATTATAACAAGATTATTATAGATTACAATACCAAAATATGCAATAAATTGCATTGAACTTTCAGCCTCCTTAGATATAATATTTCTGTAACGCAAAACTGTTTTTATCGCAACGAACGCGACATTTACCAGCTATCCCGAGCGTCCTCAGGCTTTGTCATGGCACATTACCGCTTCTTACTCCATAGCGCGGTTTTTCAGCTCCTAAACTATTTATCCGACCGGGAGAAAGACTTCCTTGCATGGTTTCTATGCTGCCTTGAAGCTGCAAACGGTCTTACCTACCATCCCATAAAAGATATTTCAAAAAATTAAAACTTAAGAGCTGCCGGAATGTTCTTACATTGGCAGCTCTTTTCTTTATAACTATGTTTTCTGCTTAAAGTTTCTCCCAAATCGGCAGCTATGCAGTCAACTTTAATTCCTTTAATTCAAGTAAAGTATGGTCTATCACATTTTGTTCAAACTTTGTTGCCTTAATCTGCTTAAATTTAGAAATAATATCCTGATCTGTTGCTGTTGCGGGCAACAAAGAATGCATAATATAATCCATAGTGGAAAGCGCTTCTAATTCCATAGGTTGTTTACCGCCAAAAATGTTGAGAATATGTTCGGCAATCTTTCTCTCTTCAGCATTTAAAACATCTTCCGACATATTTTCCGAACCATAATGTATAACATGAGTCCTTTGGCTGATATCTATTGTGAGATATCCTTCGCTTTCCAATTCATACATGATATCGTCCAACTTAGCACTATAGGGTCCATAATAGTGTATCCCATACCGCAGATTTAGGTTTAATCCTGCTCTTTCAAAAAAGTAAAATATCTTTTGTGCCGCTTTCTTTCCTAAAGCATCAGCTCCCTTATAGCCTTCACACACCATTTTAAACAATACGGCAATTTTCTTTGTGTTCTCCATATTTGCACCTCCATTATTGATTAACCGATTTCATTAACTCTCTTGCCTCCGCTGCCTTATCCGGATGACAATATATTCTCATAATATCCATTTTTTCCGTAAGGTTCCTGATAATTTCTGACTCTTCGGAAATGGTTGTCTTCCGCTCAGTATCCTTATCATATATGATGATTGCTTTTTCATTGTCCGGCTCAATTCGCTTAGGAATTTTATGGGGCATTTTCTCTGCGGATTTGTCAATCAATAAATTATCCTCTCCAACCTCTCTGTTCAACTCTCTTACATTTCTGCGAAATTCCCTGATATCCGATTCCAGGGGATGGACTTTCGTGCGAAATACCCGGGGATATACATACCTTTCTATAATATTCTTACACGCGACATTTTTAGCAGTATTTTCTTTTAACAATTGTATAACCCTGCAATCATCCCACTCTAAATATTCTGCCGTGCTATCCGGATAAGTGCCGTTTGGCAAAACAGCCTCTAAAGCTTTGCCAAGCATTATGTCAAAATATCTTCTGGTCCTATGAAAATACACTTGAATAAACATAAAATACCGTGCAAGAACAAATTCCTCAAAAACCTGTATACCGCCATCTTCAATTGCTAATCTCGGTATGTTGCTGGCATAACAGATTGTAAAAGAAGAAATTAATCGTTCCACATCATACATGCCATACTTTACTCCGCAATAATAAGAATCCCGAAGCAAATAATCCATTTTATCACAATCCAACTCACTGTCCATAAAACTTTTCAAAAAGGTATATTCGGAATCGGGTCCCGACTCTGTGCCTGTGTAAATATTACAAATCAATTCCGGAGTAATATTGTAATCGGATCCGTATTTCTCCACAAATTCAGCCCCAATCTTATTAATGATATCCGCAATTTCTGTTTCTTTCACAATCTTCACCGTAAAATCTTCATGCTGTACTCCTGATGGAAATACCGATTCGGATGCATGAGAAAAAGGAGCGTGCCCGATATCATGCGTCAATGCGATTAATCTTAAAATTTGTTCATATTGTTCCCTTTTAGGCTCCGGAAATTCTGATTCATACCCTTCAATAGCAGAACGAAAAGCCCGTGTTACCAAATGCATGACCCCCAACGAATGACCGAAACGAGTATGTTCGGCGCCCGGATACACAAGATAGGTCAGTGCCAACTGCTTAATGTTACGCAATCTCTGAAAGGCTTTTGTGTTAATAATCTCCAGTTCATGCTGCCGTACTTCAATAAAAGCATGGATTGGATCTCTAAACTTATCTGTTTTCATACATTCCCCTTTTGTATATAGTTATTTTAATCTATAAAGTAATTTTATTATATCACGCGAACATATGTTTGTAAATGTTTTTAGTATCACTTCGTATAAATTTTTCATATGTTATGTCCTTCTTTCCCGGAAGTATACTTGCATAATTACAGATTCTTCCTAATTAAAGCTTCTCCCAAAAAGGATAAATCTCATAGGGCACAGATGAATGCAGCACACCGGCTTCTACTATCAGATATCTGATATAAAACATAAATGACAGTGCCATAATTCCCAATATTACAAGCCGCCTATCTCTTTCCCTAAACTTATCATCAATTAAATTAGGCAACAAAAGAAACAGCGGTAACGAAAAATAATTGCCTAACCGATACATAATTGGCAAAATCGTTACAAAGGACTGTATCGCAACCACTATACCCGAACACCACAGAATCAGCCTTGACAACTGTTCATTTGTCTCATATACATGGCTTTTTACCTGAAAAGTACATATAACAACAAACAACATTATCATTATATATACTGCCAGAAGTTTTTCTCCCCCTGCTTCCGTTCCTATGTCATCCATATGGTACTCATATCTGTCTTTACTCAATTTCCACAAAAGATTAAATAGTTGCTGACGAAGTAAAAATACACTTGCTAACAAAGAAATCAGGATATATATATGCCATTTTCGAATTTTCCACTGTAGCAATGGATATATAATGATAACAACCGCTGCTGAGGCATGAAACATAAATGCTGCAAATACGGCTATCAAAAATGGAATCAGCTTTTTCTTCAAAGCAAAACTTATGGCAATTAACGATATGCCAAGCGCTACCGACATTCGTATAGTTGTAAAATTTGTCTGAAAAAATCCCATGGTTATAAATAGCCATACACTAAGCCAGCATTCTCTGCAATTTTGCTTTATAAAGACAAAAACGCCCAACAAAAATATAAACGAAGTAATTGCCATAAACATATGAAAATCATTTGTAAATAAGTGTACCACCTTATTTAGTATATAGAAAAACCCATCTTTCTGCTGAAGTGCTGTTATCCATGATAATGTTTGACAATTATTCCAATAATACTCAATGTAATTATTATTATCTATGCCCATATTTTCGCTTCTTAATGCCGAAACAGCCAGCAAACAAATAAACGGAATAATATACTTTACTCTTTGCGTTTTATTCAATAAAAAAGCAGCAACTACTACAGACAGTAACACACATATATACAATAACATATATAACCTTCCTCATAAAAATAACTCTTCCACCTATGATTCTTTCTGCCTATGTTTTACTTCCTGCATCCCAATCAGTATCGTCATCACCACAACTCCTATCAATTGCCCTCTATGCCGCATAGCTGTTCCCGCATTATTGGTTGCCCACCCATACACAAATGTATAAAGCAATGTAACTAATATGCCCGCCGTCGCCTGATGACATTTTCGACCATGCTTTTCATGTAGCATCCACATATTTAAAATAAGCCATGGCATCACATCCACTGCAAAGCAGAATACATCCAGCACAGAACTCCAAAAAGCCGGCAATGGCGAACACCAGAAACTGAACATCCGGTATATTGTCCAATAAGCAAATTGGAGCCAATTATCCACCTTTATCCCCTCCGGAATATAATCGGTACGCCCTATCTCATGTTGATAACCGGTTAACGATTGCAGCGAGATTTCCTTAGGCAAATAACCTCCTCCATATCTGGGAATAACCACATATATAAATATCGGTGCCAAAACCAACAACAGAAAAAGTACCCCCCATTTTTTTGTTACTCTTAGCCATTTCATTTTTTTGCAATCCCACTGAACATATACAATAGCTATAACCGGCAACATTATAATGCTCCCGCTATGCAATAAAAACAACGGGACTACCATCAGCATTGAATAGAGCAGATTGATGCGCTGCCCCCCCTAGCCATCCACTTCCACAAATAATAATAACTCAGCATCATAAGCAGACTCATCAATGATTCCCGATACAATTGTGTTGAAATAAGCAACGGCCATGGCATAAAAACATAGAAAAATAATAACAGCAATTCCCTTTTCCCACGAAATCCATCCCCTATTTTCTCCAAAACCAATATTCCCAGATACCAACATAAAATGTTGAAAAGCTGTGGCATCATTCTATTACATCCGGTGATTTTAAATATCCCTAACAAGACATAAGGATATCTCGTATAATATTGGCTAAAATCCCCATAATAATACTGCTTTGCTGTGTTTAAAAAACCAATTTGATCTCCTGTATTTAAAAAATTTATAACGGCACCTTTCCCATATGTACCCCAAAAAGCAATCAAAAGTCTTATAAAGTATCCCATTATAATGATTGCCTTAAAGGTATTTGCGCATCTTAAGATATGCGTTTTTATAGTGACATAGGAACTCATTACCAATATCCAGCAAAACCCTAGAAGAAAATATTCTACCGGATCGGTAAGTATCTTAGATAATATATATGAGAGACCGCAAAAAGGCAAGAAACACGCCAATGCTATAACAACATTTTTTCTTGCAATGCTTTTATCTTCTTTCAATTTTCCCTCCCATTAAAAATTAACTTGTCTTACCCTCGTGCTACTCAACCACAATACCGCCAATCACTTTAATTTCCTGCCTATTTAACAGTTCCAATTCCCTTGCAATTTCATCATAAAGAGTGCTGCCTGCGGTTTCCAAAAGAAATACGCATTTTGCCTCCGATAATTGTTTCAACACTTCCTGATCATACAAAATATTATTTAATATATTTAAGGTGATATTATCCTTTCTTAATATATCCTGCAGTTGTCCGGCAATCCTCTGCGTTCTTCCTTTCATGTCACAACCGATACAAAAGACTTCGTTTACATTCTCCTTTTTAACTGCCAGCTTAACTGCCACAGCGGCAAATCCTGTTGCCTCGCTTTCTGAAAAAACTCTCTTATTATAATTGCGTAGTTTCAATATCTGATTATCCACAAAACTAAAGAGCTTTTTCGTATTTTGATCTGCTGAAATAAGCGCTAATTGCGAAATACCAAACTTTTCATTCATATCATCGCTTGCCCGCAGACGACTGTTCAACACATATTTGATAACACCATAAAATACCACTATGATTGCAAACAACAGCATGCCAACAATAATATATTTTATACTGACTGCCGGCGATGTTATAACCAATGCTTTTAATTCTTCTTCCGGATCCCTTTTTAAATCCGTCTCCATATCCGTCTTATTTGTATCTTCCTTTTTTGTATCCTGTTTGTACTCATCCGGAATCCCCGATGCTATACCTGTTGTCAGAAAATTATAGTACCGCCATGCTTCCTCGGAAAATTGTGTCTTATACTGCACCACGCTTCCTATATGATTTGTGATTTCACTTCTCATATTTTTCTGAGTCTGTCCCAAATTATTATTTGCCACATAGGCAAAAGACTGATTCGCCACCTCTATAGTGTGTGTTCCCATTAATTCCTGTAAATTCTTTTGTTGAGCGTTCATATACGCAATGAGCTGCTCCGACAACTGCGCACAATGTTCTTCATCCACATGCATGATATTCACACAGAAAGAATCGTCCCCTCTATACAAGCCACGGGAACTTCTATTTACAGATACCAGCTCGCTTACCATGACATCATCCACGCCCCCCTGTCCGCCTTCCGCAAGCCATTGCAAAAAACCTGTAGCAATACTGTCTTCATACACTTTTGCTATGCTGGTGCTCTCCTCTTCATCTGATGCCTTCACCCAAAAAGTCATCTCTATCCTTGGAACCTTCTGAGCGTCTATCTGCATTAATACAGAATTATCCAGATACATCTGCATTTCTGCAATGTATTTTTCATAATTTAACACAATGGATACATTATTTTTCTCCTGTTCTGTAATTTCTTTTCTCCAATCTTCTTCCATCCGTATTTCTTGTTCTTTCAGTTCCTGCTCTAATACAGCCTTCCTGCTTTTTTGCGCTTCTGCAGTGCGATAAGAGTTCACATAACTGAAAGTTCCCATCAAGATTCCTCCCACGAGCATCCATACCACAATGACCCGCCAATGCAACAAAATTTCTACAAGCAAGTCCATCACATTAATTTCTGTCTCTTTCATTTATGCTGTCTCCTTTGCTATCTATTAGCGACACATTTTTAATCCCAACAGTCAATTTTCTCAGTCTCTGCCATATAAATCTCTTGTATATACTTTATTTTGCACATCATCTAAGCAGCTATCATACCTGTTGGCAATAATACATTGACTTAAGTGTTTAAATTTACTCAAATCATTTACAACTTCACTGCCAAAAAAGGTAGTTCCGTTTTTAAGCGTAGGTTCATAGATAATAACAGTTGCACCTTTTGCCTTGATTCTTTTCATGATTCCCTGAATGGAACTCTGTCGAAAATTATCACTGTTTGTCTTCATGGTCAAACGGAACACACCCACTATAATATTACGGTTTTCCCCTTCTCTGGTTGGATCATAACTTTCATTACAGCCATAAAGCCCTGCCATCTGCAGTACTTTGTCGGCTATAAAATCTTTCCGTGTACGATTGCTCTCCACCACAGCCCGAATTAACTCCTCCGGTACATCTGCATAGTTAGCCAAAAGCTGCTTGGAGTCTTTCGGCAGACAATAGCCGCCATATCCAAAAGAGGGATTGTTGTAAAAATTGCCAATACGAGGATCCAGAGATACACCGCTTATTACATCCGCCGTATTTAGTCCTTTTGCCTCACAGTAAGTATCCAATTCATTGAAATATGCCACTCGCAGAGCTAGGTAAGTATTGGAAAAAAGTTTAACGCTTTCCGCTTCCGTCAGCCCCATAAACAAACTATCAATAGGATCCTTCTCAGCGCCTTCTGCCAGCAAAGATGCGAAAACAGATGCCGCTTTCTTCGTTTTTTCATCGCAGCCCACAATGATTCGGGACGGATAAAGATTATCATACAGCGCTTTTGATTCCCGCAAGAATTCCGGACTAAAGATAATATTATCAATCCCATATTTCTTGCGGACGCTCTCCGTATATCCCACCGGAATCGTAGATTTAATGACCATTATCGGTTTCTCTTCTTTGCCGGCAGTGGCTTTGATGACTGTCTCTATCACTGTTTCTACAGCGGAACAGTCAAAGAAATTCTCTTTGGGATCATAATTGGTGGGCGCAGCAATAATCACAAAATCGGCTTCCCGATAAGCTTTCTCTCCCTCTAGTGTAGCAGTAAGATCCAGATTTTTCTCCGCCAAATATTTTTCAATATATTCATCTTGAATTGGCGAGATTTTCTTATTAATCTTCTCCACCTTATCCGGCATGATATCTACTGCTTTCACGGTATTATGTTGAGCTAGCAGTACTGCAAGACTCAAGCCCACATAGCCAGTTCCCGCTACTGCTATGTTATATTTTGCATTATTTTCTTTTTCCATACTTGGTCTCTCTGCTTTCTTGTTTATTTAGCAAAAATAATATTGTCTTTTACTCTTCCAATTTTTCTGCCGGAAGTTTAATCATATCTCCCAATTTTCTATCCCATTCTTCCGGCTGGAAATGCATAAATCCACTCCAAGTAAAGAATGTAAATTCTCCAAAGTAAATCTTTCCATCAATCACATAAAAATCAACTCTGACTACCGGTATATCTTTTGACAGCTTTTCTGCCAATTTAACCATCTCATCCCACTGCTCCGGCTTTTCGGGTCTTACTTTAGCATGTTCATAATTTACCCACCAAGGCAGCCATTCAAAATCCGGCGTAAAATGATCATTAGATCTTTTCCAAAATTCTACATGTGCCGGTCCCTGACATATTGTAATAAATCCTACTTTACCATCAAAACAGGTTACCTTATATTCCACACTGTCCGGATTTCCCAAAGTATCAATGTATTTTTCTGCCAAAATTCTCGGCTTCACATTTTTATAAGGCCATTCCCGCCCATTCAAGAAATAATTTGTTTTAAGCATTTTATCAAAATTCTTTTTTTCTGCTTTAATATTAAAGTCAGCCTTATTCTTGCATACTGCAAATCCACCGCTGTTATGCGTGCATTTCAATACAAATTGATCTGGAAGTTGCGCAAAATCAATCTCATCATAACTATTGTATATTCCGGCTCCTACCAACGGGATAACATGTTCCGCACCAATTAAATCTGATACATACTTTTTTACCTCATACTTGTCCACCATCATGGTATACTTCGGGTTTCTATTATATAATTTCAGCCACTGTATTTTTTCACAATATGTTTTAGGATTATCCAAATCTAATTCATATCCAAAAAAATTTTTGAATTTTAACCTTAAATATTCTTCATCTGAGAGATGATTCCAAAAACCTCTACTTTCTAAAACCTCTTGACGAAAATCCTTATCTGTAACCGCTTTTAATAATTTTTCTGCTTTCATAACTCTCTTTTCCTCCTAAATTTGTTATATTTCAGTCACGCTTAAAACATCAACAGATATAGAACCTTATCCCATTTCTCCCGCCGCCTCCTTCTTTAATCTTTTCACATATAACACATAAGCCGTCCAAACAACATATCTTACACTTATCTTCTCTTCTCTAATTGGCAAAAAAGGGCTTCCCATTTTTCTGTAATACACTCTACATTATAATTCTGTCGTATATATTCTTTGGCTCGTCTGCCCATGTCTCCCCGCTCTTTTCCCGACATATTACAGATTTTTATAATCGCATTTGTTAATGCATCCACATCAGTAATGGGTACAAGCATCCCAGTAACTCCATTTTTAATTAAATCTGCAGGACCTGTTGGACAGTCCGTTGAAATACAGGGCAATCCACAGCCCATAGCCTCCATAAGCGCATTAGGTAAACCTTCAAAGTGAGATGTCATAAGAAATAAATCACTTTCCTTATAACGCGCTACAATATCACTATGCCATCCCATAAAACTGACATTATTTTGCAAACCCAACTTTACTGTCAATTCCACCAATTCATTTCGTTCCTCTCCATCACCATATATTTCCAATCTCAAATGTGGTATGACTTCGACAGCTCTTTGCACCGCATGAAGCGCCAACGGATAATTCTTCTGCTCATGCAGTCTGCCAACCATAATTAACTTACTGCATGAATCCCGATAACTATGTTCACCTATATCAAATACTGACGAATTTATTGGATTCGGTATTACTGTAGGATTTGCCCACTTGTGACAGACTGCATACTCTTTCTGGCTCTCTGTCTGTAGCACAACTGCAGAAGCCTTTCGAAACCAATATCGTTCCAGCCTGCCTCTGAGTGACTTGTTTGCTTCCTGATAATAAGGAGATATTCTTAAAGAACCAATTTTTTTAAACGGCAATCCAATAGAGGATATAAATAATGCATATCCTGCCTCCATAAAACCAACAGCTGCATCCGGCTCAAATCGCTTCAAAACTTTTCTCATTATACTTAGTCTCTTTAATAACGAAACGCTTGCATACTCTTCATACGAAGGATAGAGAGTTATCCTCTCAATTTTTTCACATAAAGAATACTCTTTCTCTGCCTGTGCAAACACAATGACTAAAACATCGTTTCCTTTCTGTGCAAGTCCATTAGCAATAACAGATAATACCCTTTGCGCTCCGCCGTCACTCAAATCTCCTGTTAAAAACGCGATTTTCATTATACTCTCCATTTTTCTTTTAATGCCGACTTATCTGTTAGAACAATCTTATATTTTACCTTATCCTATTACCTTCATCCATTGTTCCATAACCAATTCAACCGTAAAATTCTCCGCTGTTTTCTTTGCTGCTTCTCCCAAGCTATTTTTCAATGTATTATCTTGAATAAGCCTAATCATCGCATTCTTTAAAGACTCCCTATTACCTATCGGTACCAATAATCCGTTGATTCCATTCGCAATAATTTCATCCGAACCGGAACAATCCGTACTGATACAGGGCAGCCCCATCATCATTGCCTCCATTAATGCATTTGATAATCCCTCATAGTCTGAACTTAAAACAAAAATCTCAGCATCTGCTATTTCCCGGTGTATATCAGGTTTATTTCCCGGGAAATGAACTTGATTTTCAATTTCCAAGTTCCTGCTCAGTTCTGTTAATTGTGGAATCAAATCTCCGTCACCATAAATATAAAGTTCATACTCCGGATAGAGTTTCACTACATCACTAAAACTCTCAATCAGCAGCTTGTGATTCTTTTGTGCCATAATTCGCCCCACAGCCACAATCTTCTTTTTCTTTTTCTGACTCGCATAAGTCGTAACAGTCACCGGATTTAAAATAATACACCCATTATCCTGAATCTTTTTGTTAAAATAAGACTGTATACGCTTTGTCTGGAATACCACCTTTTTGGCTTTTGGATAAAAAAGATTATTTAATATCCTTATTGGCAATTCTCTCCCATCATATCTCGGATCAATCCTTTCCGATACAACAATTGGCACATCCAAACCTACACAGGCAAGTTGAACCAATGCATTGATTCTGGCAACAAAAGATACTATAACATCCGGTTTTTCATTTTTGACATATTTTCTAATAGCGTTAATCCAATAAGGAACCCTTTTCCATCGTTGGCCATCCCCCCCTGTGAGGTCAATAAACCTGGTGGTTTTATCTATTTCATAATCTAAACGATAAAACAATAATACACAAATATCTGTCTGCCATCCTTGCGAGGCATACTTCTTGGAAAGGATGCTGATAACCCGTTCTGCCCCACCACGCGTCATTCCGCCCAGAAAAAAAGCAATTTTATTCTGTTTCATCCTATTCACTCTTCCTTCATATATCTTTCATACCAACTCTGAAACACAAAAAATGACCAAAGCTTCGTGCTCCCTTCTACATCTAAGCTCTTGTGTTCCTTTATAATCGCATCCACAAATTCCTTATTGAATAAACCTTGTTTTTCTATAAACTCCTTACTGCTATACTTATCCAGCCGACTTTTTAATTCTCCTCTCAGCCACACTCCCACAGGAACATCAAAACCGTGTTTTTGTGCCTTAAACAATTCTGCCGGCAGCATATCTTTAAATGTGTCTTTGAGAATAATTTTTCTGTGTTTCCCTGCAATTTTAAATTTTCCCGGCATATGAAATGCCAAACTGATTACTTTACTGTCCAACATGGGAACTCTGGTCTCAAGTGACGCCAGCATTCCTGCTCTGTCCACTTTGGGAAGCATCTGCCCTTCTAAAACCGTATGAAAATCTACATACTGAATACGCAGCTGCTCATCTACATACGGCATATCCAGATCATAAAAGCATTTTTTGATAAAATTCATTTTACTGATATCTGTTTTTAGTAATAGCTTTCCAGCTTCTTCATAGCTAAACGCCCGACTCATTAAACGCTTGGTTTGCAATTCCACCGGAACTTCTGCATTTGCAACTACTTTATTTACTTTCCTGAACAAAGGATTAGCGGAAGATATTTTTGTCATTGTGGGCTCAATAACCCTTTTTCGCAGGATTGGTGGAACTTTTTTGTACATCCGTCCATAATAAGGCATTAAATATTTATTATATCCGCCAAAAAGCTCGTCGCTTCCGTCCCCTGTTAACGCCACAGTAACATATTCTTTCGTCATTTTTGAAACAACATACGATGCCACCAGAGACGGATCCGCGAAGGGTTCATCCATATTATCAAGAATGGTATCTATACTGCCAACTGCGGCATCCCAATCCAACCTCAGTATATGGTGCTTTGCTCCGTTTTTCTTTGCCGTAATCGCCGCCAATTCACTTTCATCATAGGTCTTTTCCTGAAATCCAATTGTAAATGTATTAATCGGATGACTAGACAATTCCGACATAATACCAACAATAATAGAACTGTCAATTCCGCCTGACAAAAACGCCCCTAACGGCACATCCGATATCATTCTGTGTTCAACAGACTCAAAAAGCGCATCCCTTAACCACTTCTTGCAATTGTCATAATTGTTATATTTTTCATCGAAAGTTGAAAGTTCTTCCTTTAAACTCCAATATACCTCAGAAGCTACATATCCGCTTTTATTTATCTGCATGATTGTGCCCGGCATTAATTTATAGACACCTTTTATAATACTTTTCGGTGCCGGAACATAAGCAAGCTGAAAATATGTTGTCAGGGATTTTTCATCTATTTCCCTAGGTACGAGATTGGTACATAAAAGGCTCTTCAACTCGGAAGCAAAGAGCATAAAATCTGTCCCCTTATAATAATAAAAAGGTTTTTCTCCTGCTTTATCGCGCGCCAACAACCATGTCTGTGCATTCTTATCATAAATACAAAATGCAAACATCCCTTCCAGCCGCTTTATAAAATCTTTTCCATACCGCTCCACTCCAACCAGCACTACTTCTGTGTCAGATTTTGTTTGAAACACACATCCTTCTGCAATAAGTTCCGCTCTCAATTCCTTATAATTATAAATCTCTCCATTAAAAACAATCAATTTGTCGTGAGTTTGGTTATAAATCGGCTGTGCTCCGGTATCAAGATCTATAATGGCAAGCCTGCGCATTCCTAAAGAACAAGATTCATCAACATACAATCCCTCTGAATTGGGTCCTCGATGGATAATTTTTTCATTCATGTCATGAACCACAGATTTCATATAGGAATCCGCATAGGTACTTTGTCCGTTTTCAAATTTTATAAAACCGTTAATTCCGCACATTTATTTCTTCTTTCTCTATTTTTCCGCATAAATCATTGCAGTTCTAATTAATCTTGCTTATCTCAAATTTTTTCTATTTCTTCCATATACCTATCTACCACTATCTGTCGATCATAATGTTCTTCAACTAACTTCCTCCCTGCTAGCCCCATCTCTGTTTTTTCTTTCTGCGACAACTCAATAAATTGTTTAATAGCACCGATTAAATCACTTACATTCTTTTCTGCTACCATATACCCATTCCTGCCATTTTCCACGACTTCCCTGCATCCTGCCCTGTCGGTGGTAATAATGGCTCGCGCGCAGCTGCAGGCCTCCAACAATATGTTACTAAGCCCTTCCGGATAATATGTGGGATGCACAATACAATGTACTGAACTCATCATGCCCGCCACATCTCGTATCATGCCATGATACTTAATGACTCCAAGCTTTTCCATTTTTTTAAGCTTGCCCTCATATTCCTCTTCGCAGAACCCACAGACATGAAATTCCGTTGCCGGATATTGTTGTTTCACCCTTTCAGCCGCCTCAAGATACTGATCAATCCCTTTTTCTTTCATAATGCGGGATATAAAGGCAAATTTAATCGGTATGCCTTCTTTTCCATTCCCGCATTCCGCCAGCGGCATCACCGGATATCTGGTTAAGTTCACCCCTGACCCCGGCAGTAAGGCATGCTTGTCCACAGCAATATGATATTTCTCAAAAAACCTTTTATTTTCCTCATTTTGAAAGAAAACCCGCTGTACTTTCGTAAAGGATATCTTATATAAAGCAATCATGGCTTTTTGTTTCCATCCGGGATTCTCCACAGCACTCCCAAGTCCTGTAATATTGGCAATAAAAGGAACCCCTGCCGCTTTTGCCGCCAATGCTCCATAAATATTAGGTTTGATTGTATATCCTAAAACAACAAACGGTCGAACCATCCGCATAAGTTTTTTATATTCCCAAAGAAGAGAAATTTCTTTCAGCGGATTCATTCCATGCCGGTCGATATCAATCTCGTGATAGATTGCTCCTAACTTTATCAGGTCATCAATTCGCTCACCATAGGGTGACGAAATATGAACCTCATAACCCTCCGCCAGCAATCGTTCCACCAATTCCAAACGAAAATTATAAATTACCACATCATGATTTACAAGGATAAGAACGGAGCCTTTTGAGACAAGCTGCTTTCTGCCGTCTGTCTGTTTAATGCTTTCTTTCAGTGAAGTTTTCTGATAATCCAATCCTTCATAAGTAGATAGCTTCTGGGTATACGACGCATTTCCGAACGCCTTATTCACAAGCCCCGATATTTTCCCCGGCATATAGCTTCCAACAATAACTGCCGGATTCAGCCATCCGGTAACCCACAACTTCTTATCTGCCGCCTCTGCGATTTGCTTTACCATCTCACTGGTCTCGGTGTACTCTTTGTTCTGTGGGAAGTAGACTCCTCCCTGTCCGGAAAGCATCAGTTTACACAAAAATTCACATAAGTTGTCAATATACAACATGGAGCGGCAGTTTTTCACATTCGGAAAAATCGGTAGGGTTTTTGCCAGCTTTACGAGAACAGGGTAATTGCCCTTGCTACCTTCTCCATAAATCATCGGCGGTCTGAGCACCGCCACCCGAAAATCCTCCGATGCCAGAGCCCGCACTCCTTTATCTGCCTGCCATTTGCTGTCCCCATAAAAATTGGCGGGTGTAGGTGCTGTATTCTCATTTATGACTTTTTCTTTCCCATAAGGCGCAGAGTCGCCATAAACAATCATGGATGACATAAAGATAAACTGCTTTACGCCCTCTGCTTTTGCTTTTTGTGCTGCCTCAATCGCCAAATCCGTATTCACCGCGTAATAATTCTTCTTTTCTTCCTCCGAAACTTTTCCGACATCCGCATGCGCTATCCCGGCCACATGAAAGACAACATCATAAGAAGAAAAATCTTTCTTGCGCCAATCTGCATCCCGCATGTCCACCGTGTCCACCGAAAAATTGACAGGATAATGTTCTTTTGCCCAGCTTTCAAAAGAGGTTCCGATATAAGAGCCCGCTCCGGTAATTAACACGCGTTTTTGATTCGCTTCACCGGTATCTATATCAAAATGCTTCAGATAACCATAGTCCTCAAATCCTGCATCCTGCCCGTTGAGCTGTGCCCTGTTGGTCTTGTCTTTTCCCATCTGCTTTTGAATTTTTTCGTTTCCCGCAAACTCTATAGATTCTTTCTTTCTCTTTGCAATATAATTCCAGACAGCATAACCGCAAGCAATCAATCCTGCTGCCAATATTGCTTTTTTCCATTTTCCTTTTACGCGTTTATTATTCACCAATTTTTGCTCCGAATCATCTTTTCTATCAAAAGCTCTAATGCCTTGCATCAAAAATCCCCTAAATTACATTTTCGACTAAAGTAATTCTAACACTCTGTAAATAGAAAGACAAGCACTTTCATTTTCTTATCATTCGGCTCTTCTATTCTAAATTTTATAATATTCCTTGTACCAATTTGCAAAAGCCCGAAGTCCTGTCCGTAAATCCGTAGTCGGCTTGTATCCAAAATCCTCTTCCAATCGGCTTGTGTCCGCATAAGTAACAGGTACATCCCCCGGCTGCATCGGCACAAGCTCCATATATTCCTCTATATTAAAATTAGGCGAAAGCACCTCAGCCTTGATAAGTTCCTCGGATAATATATGGACAAAATCCATCAGATTCTCCGGATTTGAATTTCCTATATTGTAGATACTATACGGCGGTATCGGCAGCCCATCCTCTCCGCTAATCTTTTCCGGCGCGCCTTGCATGACACGGATAACGCCTTCCACAATATCGTCTATATAAGTGAAATCACGCTTACAATTCCCATAATTGAAAATCTTAATTTTTTCACCTGACAATAGTTTCTGGGTAAAAGAAAAATAAGCCATATCCGGTCTGCCTGCAGAACCATATACAGTAAAAAACCGAAGTCCCGTACAAGGAATATTATAAAGTTTTGCATAGCTGTGCGCTAAAAGTTCGTTGGATTTTTTGGTTGCCGCATAAAGTGATACCGGACAATCCACAAAATCTTCTTCACTGAAAGGGACTTTCACATTACCGCCATAGACGGAAGATGAACTTGCGTAGACTAAATGCTGTACCCCCGAAAATCCATCATCATAGCTATGACGACAATTCTCTAAGATGTTGTAAAATCCAATCATGTTAGAATTGATATATGCATCAGGGTTTTCAATGCTATACCTCACCCCTGCCTGCGCGGCAAGATTGACCACAATGGATGGTTTGCACTCCTCAAAGATTTCTTTTACATCCTGCTGATGTGATATATCCGTTGCCTTAAATAAGAAGGTATTTCCTTTTTCCTTTTTTTGATATTTTTCTTCCTCTTCAATTTTATGCAAACGGTATTCCTTCAGCCTGACATCATAATAATCATTCAGATTATCAATGCCTATAATATGGGCGTTTTGTAAATTCCTCAATAAACAAAGAATTAAATTTGCTCCTATAAATCCCGCTGCACCCGTGATAAGAATATTTTTGCCGTTTAAATCGATTTTCTTTTTCTGTGCCAATATCTTCCACTCCTTTTTCCATTTCTATTACTTTTCATTATTGTAACATAAATGCCCTGATTATTTTATACCTCGCAAAAGCAACGCATCAAACACCAGCTTAATCGTTGGTCTGGTATCCTTAATAAAGTAAGGAATAACAATTACCGACAATGCATGTGTCATAAGCGATGCCAATGCGGCCCCTGATGCTCCCAAAACAGGAATTAACACGAAATTTAGTCCAACATTGGCTATAGCGGCTCCTCCATAAATATATTTTAGATATTTATGATAATCTTTTGCAATAAACCAAGTGTTTCTTGCCGAAACCAAATAGAAAAAGCCTGTATGCCAACAAAGAATCTTTAAAGGTGCTGCCGCCCCCAAATATGCCTCCGTATATAAAATGACAATAATTCTTTCTCCAAACAAAGAAAATACTATACCCATAAAGATTGAGGCATATATAATAGTTGCATATAATTGCCTGTTTTTCCGTTCAAAGAGTTCTGTGCTGGTTTTTACACAGCGGATAATAGTAGGTGCAACGGAATCTATTATCGCTACCAGAACAAACCCCCATATGCTATTTACTGTAATAGCTGTGGAATAATAGCCCACTTCCGTTGCATCCATCATTTGCTTCAGCATAATCTTATCTGTCTGTTCATAAACGGAAACCATCATATAAACCAATATAAAATTATAACTCTTTTTAAGCAATTCTTTCGCTTTAGTTTGGGATAGTTTAAGCTTTGGTCCATTATTTTTATGATATGCGGCCAGCATAATCGCCGCTATGCATATGGTATCCACAGATGCCGCAAATGCGAACCAGCGGACATCTTTGTTTAAAAGTATCAGCACGACTCGATATGCTGAGGTCACTACATACGCAAGCAAAGTCGCCAGAGAAACCACTTTAGACTGATATCTTGCTTGAAACCAATAATTGAGCGTATCCGCCACCTGAAAAAAAATCGACATACTATACAGCATTGTTGCTGCAATGATAATGGGTTCCTTTCTATTTGCAAAACCTACAATTGCCAAAATCATCAACTCAGACAATATACCGGAAATCAGCCTCAAAAAAAAAGTGGTTCCTATTGCTGTTCCTTGTTCATCGGGATGATCGATAAACTCCTTGATGATAATATTATTAATTCCCAAAGAACTAAGCGCCGTAAAAAATGCCACATAAGCAGCCGCATAAGATATAATTCCTTGATTTTCCGGACCTAAATACCGGGCAGTCCAAATACCTACTAAGAGAGAGAGTAACATTTGTGCGACTCTCCCGCCTATAAGCCATCCTGCATTTTTAATTTCTTTACTATTTAATAGTTTATTTCGGATTACAGTAAGATTCATCTATTTGATTCTTTCTTTTATGATTTCGTCGTTCTTTTCAGTACCGTCAAGGCAATGATTCACTTTTTCATGACAATGCTCTGAAAACTCTAAAACAGCTTCATACTAAAGAGATTCTAACACTCCATCAGTCAAAAAGCAAGCATTAACACAAAGTTGTTCCATTACCGTGATTTGTTCCTACTAAAAATTAATCAGTATCCAGCAGACCGGAAAAATAAGAACATCATAGAGTTGCATTGCCGCATCATGCGGAAATGAGAAACCCTTACCTCCTCAACCCTTTCGGGTAATGGTTCTTCATCATGCCGCCCGTTAATTTTCCCCAGCCCAGACTATATCCGTCCACGCAGATTAAATACCAGCCCTTCTCTCCCTCTGCCGGAAAAGTCTGTCCGTTTAAATATGCCAAAACCTCTGTGCCGGAGGAATCCAGATTCCATACCCTCTGCACTTCGCTTTGCGCCAGTGCCAGCGCCAGTGCATGGGAAGGTTCAAAGCGGTCCTTCTTCAAGGTTCCCAGATGCAGACCGGGGCGGAGCACCTTAAGCCCTTTTAGAGAAGGCAGCCCCTCCGGCGTCAGATACAGGTTGTCGCCAAATTGCAGATATCTCGTTCCATGCAGACCCGAACCGAATGTTTGATGCCGGCAAAAACCCTCCCGCAAAATTTCCGACACACCGCCCTTCACCCCGTCTTTTAAATTACCTTTTACAAAGGCGGCAAACTCCTCTAATTCTTTTGGGTATGCATGTTTTCTTCCCTCTGCCGTATCCGATTGCCCGCCCTCCAAGGAGGCAGCGACGCTCCTATGGAGCACCGCTCCTTCCTTCCTCAATACTGCGGCAAAATGCCCCTCCCCTTTTATCTTATGGGGCCACAATCGCTTTTCTTCCAAACATGTAAATTCCGGATGCCTGCTCAAAAATCGCTCCGCACTCCCTTCGTCCTCTTCCCTGGCAAAAGTACAGGTAGAATACACCAGCCTTCCCCCCGGACCAAGCATTCCTGCTGCGCAGTCCAAGATTTCATCCTGCCTGACTGCGCATAATATCACATTTTCCGGACTCCACTCCTCACAGGCTTCTTTATTTTTCCGGAACATTCCTTCCCCGGAGCAGGGCGCATCCACTAGGATTTTGTCAAAATATTCGGGAAAAAATTCCGCCAGACGCTCCGGTTTTTCGTTGGTGACGCAGGCATTGCAAACGCCCATGCGCTCGATATTTTCCGACAGGATTTTCACTCTTGCGGGATGAATTTCATTGCACACAAGAAGCCCTTGGCCTTTCATTGCCGCTGCAATCTGTGTACTTTTCCCTCCGGGAGCTGCGCACAAATCAAGAATCCGTTCCCCCGGATTCGCTTCTAACAGCGGCGCAGGCGCCATGGCGCTGGGTTCCTGTATATAGTACAGCCCGGCATCATGATAGGGATGCTTGCCCGGCTGGTCAATATTCTCATAGTAAAAACCGTTTTCTTCCCACGGGACTTTGGTCAGATGAAAGGAAGCCTTCTGTCCCGGAATCTCTATCAGTTCCCTCATATCCCCATTGCTCAAATTCCCTGCTGTCAATTTTAAGGGATTCCAGCGAAGCGCCTGAAACGGCTCCTGCTTTAAGCTCTCCAAAAAATCCCCGTATTCCTCTCCCAGAGTTTCTTCCATTCTTTTTAAAAAAAGTTCCGGCAGCATATTCCACCTCTCCCTATAGCATTGTGAATGCCGTTACCGCACCGGCAAACATCTCATACAGCGTAGCATTCGTCCTCTCATTAACACGCTGCGCTTCAGATGCCTGAAAAGTCGGCGCGTCCGGAAATTCTCCGCAGATATCCACACCGATGATCCGATTTCTGCTTTTTATCCACTGTAAAATCTCCTCTAATTCACCAAGCTCCAGCTCTCCCTGATCCCAATTGGTCCGGGCATATTCCTGTGACAACACATCTTTATCAATGGAAAGATAAACCGGCTGACGCCCGGAAAGCATATCCTGCCATCCCGTCTCATTTTGCGGCTCCCGGCCCTCTCTTTCCCGCAGCTCCTCCCGGCTGACGCAGACCAATTCGGGTTTCTTACTTAGCTGTAGTTCTGACGGTATCTCATGGATAGCGCTCCTACTCGGTCCTATCAGAAACATCCTCTCCAAATGGGAGTCCTCTTCCATTACTTGCTTCGCCCATGCACCGCAGCTTAACAAATCCGGTATCATGGAAGGCTGCATATCATTATGATTATCAAAAAACACCAACTGATAAGGCTCCTCTATCCGTTTCGTAAACAATCTTGTCAGATAATGATAATTACCTGAGTCCAAAAAGTGAATCCCGTTTATGGGATATGCCTGTAAGCGCCTCTCCAGCTCTGTCTGCGCTTCCTTTGTGCAGTACATATCCGTACCTCCGATATCCGAACAGTCCAGATGATGAAGCCCGGGAAATTTCTCCATCCATTCCTTTGTATAAGTATGAGTAAAATCCAAAATGATATCGATTTGTTTCTGCATCATAATCTCCCATCATTTTCTCTGATAACCGGAACATGCTGCCAATTTCCTGGCATCACCAAAAATATAACATTTTTGGGAACGAATTGCAATGTAATGAGTTTTGATTCCTTATTAAGATTATTTTAAGGTTTCTCTGTTAAAGTAAAAAGAAAAGAAGAGTAGCTGCTTTTTCCGAATTGTGTTTCTGATTAAAATGAATTATAATAACAACAAGTTTAAAGAAAGGATTCCTTATGCGTTTACTTTTGGCAGAAGACGAGCCGGAACTTTCCCGGGCTCTGGTCACGGTTTTAAAACATAATCATTATTCCGTAGATGCGGTATTTAACGGACAGGACGCCCTTGACTATCTGGAAACGGGCATCTATGACGGAGCCATTCTGGATATTATGATGCCCAAAATGGATGGCATCACTGTGTTAAAAAAAGTGCGTTCTTCCGGCAGCCATATTCCCATTCTGATGCTGACTGCCAAGGCGGAAATAGATGATAAAGTGCTGGGACTCGACAGCGGCGCCGATGATTATCTGACCAAGCCCTTTTCCATGAAAGAGCTGCTGGCAAGAATCCGTTCCATGACACGAAGGCAGTCCGACGCCTCTGACTGTGTCCTGCAATTCGGCAATATTTCCTTAAGCCGCTCCACCTATCAGTTAAGCGGTCCGGACTCCTCCCTGCGCTTGGGAGGAAAAGAATTTCAAATGCTGGAAATGCTTATGGTCAATCCCGGACAAGTAATTTCCGCAGAGCAATTCATGGATAAAATCTGGGGTTTTGACAGTGATGCCGAAAACAATGTCGTATGGGTATATTTGTCCTATCTGCGCAAAAAGCTCTCCTCTCTTCGTGCGGATGTGGTTATTAAAGCTATCCGCGGAGTAGGATATTCTTTAGAAAAGGAGTCCGAAGGTTAACATGATTAAAACTCTTCGTCGCAAATTTATCGCTATTTCTATGTGCTCCATGGCTGCCGTGCTTTTCTTGTTAATCGGAGGCATCAATCTGGTAAATTATCATAATGTCAACCGTACCGCCGATGCCCGTCTGGATATTCTTACGGAAAACGGCGGGTATTTTCCCAAAAAACCTCCCCGAACACCGGAAGCTTTTCATCAAATGTCCAAAGAGGCGCCCTTTGATACGCGCTTTTTTACGGTAGTTTTACGCAGCAACGGCTCTGTGGCATCCGTAGACACCGGCAAAATAGCCGCCGTGTCCACGCAGGACGCCTGTGATTATGCTTCTTTTCTGTGGCAAAAGCAAAGCAGGCAGGGGTATTACGGGCACTATAAATATCGCGCTGTTTCTGTCTCCGGTACAGGCGGGGAGAACAACACACTGTATATTTTTCTGGACTGTGAACGCGAATTAAATTCATTTAGGGCTTTTCTGGCTGCCAGCACTGCCGCAAGCCTTTTGGGAATTTTATCCGTATTTGTGCTGGTGGTCTTTTTCTCTAAAATTCTGGTGAAACCTGTGGCTGAAAGCTATGAGAAGCAAAAACGCTTCATCACGGATGCAAGTCATGAATTAAAAACTCCTCTTACCATTATTGATGCCAATGTGGAAGTTTTGGAAATGGAACAGGGTGAAAACCAATGGACTGTCAGCATACACAATCAAGTAAAAAGGCTTTCCTCCTTAACCCAAAAGCTGGTATTTTTGTCCCGCATGAATGAAGAAAATTCCTCCCTTTTTACCATGTTGGATTTTTCCCTGTCCGATGCCGTATCGGAAACCGCAGAACCCTTTTTGGCTCTTGCCGAAACCGCCGGCAAACAGCTTACATTGAAGATTGCTCCGGGAATTTCTTATTGTGGGGATGAGGCGGCGCTGCGCCAGCTTACTTCCCTGCTTCTTGACAACGCCTTGAAGTATGCTTCCGAAAACAGCGACATCCTCCTTACCTTAAAGGAATCCGGCAAAAATAAAATTTTGACGGTTCAAAATAAGGCGGAAGGAATTCCTGCCGGTAATCTGGAGATTTTGTTTGACAGATTTTACCGCACGGATATTTCCCGCAATTCTTCCACCGGCGGCTTCGGAATCGGACTGTCTGTGGCAAAAGCCATCGTTACCGCCCATAAGGGAAAAATTTTTGCAAAAAGCGAAGATGAAGAGACAATTTTGTTTACCGTGATTCTTTAAAGTTCTTTTAAGGTTTTCCTGCTATTCTTATAAAAAATAAAAAGCAGGAGGATACATATGAGCGAACAAATGACCTTTAAACGCTATGAAATCAAATATTTAATAACCAAGCCGCAAATGGCAGTCATTCAAAACGCCATATCAGAACATATGATTGCAGATTCCCACGGTCAAAATACTCTATGCAGTCTCTATTTTGACACTCCGGATTATCTTTTGGTACGGCGTTCTCTGGAGCATCCCGTTTATAAAGAAAAGCTGCGCCTGCGCAGTTATGGAATTGCCGATAACAAACATACCGTATTTGTAGAGTTAAAAAAGAAGTATCATTCTGTGGTATACAAACGCCGTGCCGCCATGAGCGCCGCTCAGGCATATGACTATCTCTTAAAAGGAAAGCCCGCCATGGACAGCCAGATTATCCGGGAAATTGATTATTTCCTGCAGATATATCAAGGGATTCGCCCTGCCGTGCTCCTTACTTATAAAAGAGATGCTTATTATGGAAAGGACGACCACGAGTTTCGTATTACCTTTGATGACCACCTTCTGTGGCGGGATTATGATTTAAATTTGGAGAGCGGTATTTATGGAGAACCCCTCTTGAACCCAAACTATATTTTGATGGAAGTAAAAGTGGCTGAGGCATTTCCTTTATGGTTTGTACGGCTGCTCAGCGAAAATCATATTTATAAAACTCACTTTTCCAAATATGGCGCTGCTTATACTGCCATTTATCAAAACCAACAAAAAGGAGGCGTCTTCCGTTATGCTTAATACACTGTTTCGAGGAATTTTTGACACTAACACAATAAACACCATTCATATTTCACAATTTTTGCTCTGCATGGGCTCGTCCATTCTCATCGGTATTTTTCTGGCATTGGCGTATCGGTTTAAAGCCCGTTCCACGCAGAGCTTTCTGGCAACTCTCGCCCTTCTGCCCGCCATCGTATGCGTGATTATCATGATGGTAAACGGCAATGTAGGGACGGGCGTCGCTGTCGCCGGCGCATTCAGTCTGGTGCGTTTCCGCTCCGCTCCCGGCACTGCCAGAGAAATCGGCGCTATCTTTCTTGCCATGGGCGCCGGTTTAATGACCGGCATGGGTTACTTGGGTTATGCATTCTTGTTTTCCCTGATTCTCGGTGGCTTGATGGTGTTATTGAACTGCATGAATTTTGGACGCAGAAAGAGTATCTGCCTTGAAAAATCTCTTCATATCACTATTCCGGAAGATTTAAATTATGAAGATGTATTTCAGGATTTACTGGAAGAGTACACTTCTAAGCATGAGATGGTGTCCGTCAAAACCACCAATATGGGCAGTCTCTTCAAACTGCATTATCATGTCACTTTGAAAAATAATTCCAGAGAAAAAGAATTTCTGGACGCTCTCCGATGCAGAAACGCTAATCTGGAAATCAGCCTTACAAGACAGGAGGATATGGTATATGAATTATAAAGTTCTTTGCGCGGTCATGCTGTCATCTTTATGCCTCACGGGCTGTGCCAATACGCTTCCTTCCCAAGATGCGGATACACTAAAGAAAAGCCTTGCAAATTCTTCCGCCGCGGTTTCTGCTGCCGCTTCTTCCTCAAATTTTACTGTGGTGGATACCGGATTTTTTGATATTTCCGTTGCTTATTTAAATGCGGCGGAAATGTTTACAAACCGAGATAAAGAAATCGGATATGATGAAAGTTCGGCAACTCTGATTACCCTTGCCGACAATGCAATCTCCTGCAGCGACAAAAATGTGTCGATAAATGACAATATTGTCATAATATCAGCGGAAGACACTTATCTGTTGTCCGGCTCTTTAAGCGACGGAATGATTATCGTGGACGCCGCGGATACGGATAAAATCCAATTGGTGCTTGACAGCGTGGATATTAACTGCAATTCCAGCGCCGCTATTTATGTAAAAAATGCCGATAAGGTCTTTATAACATTAGCTTCCGGCTCTGTAAACAACCTGAGCAGCAAACAGTTTCTCTCCATCGATGACAATAATATTGACGGGGCCATTTTTACAAAATCCGACCTGACCATAAACGGCAGCGGTTCCTTGACCGTTCAATCACCCAACGGTCACGGTATTGTCTCCAAGGATGATTTGAAAATTACCGGAGGCACTTACCATATTACAGCCTCCTCCAGCGCGCTTTCAGGCAAGGACAGCGTTCGTATTGCCGACGGTGTTTTCTCCCTTTATGCCGGAAAAGACGGGATTCACAGCGAAAATAACGATACTACGGATAAGGGATTTATTTATATCGAAGGCGGTAATTTCACCATGGAATGCAACTCTGACGGTTTTGATGCTTCCTCTACTCTTCAAATTGACGGCGGTAATTTTTCTCTTGTTGTAGAAGATGATGCCTTTCATGCGGAAGGTGATTTGATAGTAAATGACGGAAATGTCATAATTGAAAACTGCTATGAAGGTTTGGAAGGGTTGACGGTCACGGTAAACGGCGGAAACATTACTCTGAATGCCCAAGATGATGGCATCAATGCTGCAGGAGACTCCGCTTCCCAGAACTTGGGCGGTTTTCAGAAAACGGGGACGACTACACCCGGAGATTTTGACTCCGGCGAAATGCCTTCCGCTCCCGAGGGATTTGGCGGGTTCGAGAAGAAATACGGATTTAACCCCGGAGATTTTGACTCCGGCGAGATGCCTTCCGCTCCCGAGGGATTTGACGGGTTTGAGAAAAAAGACGGATTTAACCCCGGAGATTTTGGCACCGGCGAGATGCCTTCCGCTCCCGAGGGATTTGACGGGTTTGAGAAAAAAGACGGATTTAACCCCGGAGATTTTGACTCCGGCGAAATGCCTTCCGCTCCCGAGGGATTTGACCGTTTTGAAAGAGGACATGGCGGCGGCATGGGACCGGGCGGCAGTCCCTTTATGGCGGATAATAGCTGCCTCATCTTGATAAACGGCGGTATTCTTCACATTACTGCAGGCGGCGACGGCATTGATTCCAATGGCAATCTGGCAGTAACAGGCGGCGAAGTCTATGTCTCCGGACCTTCGGATAACGCTAACAGCGCTTTGGATTCCGATGGAAATTTGTTAATTACCGGCGGCGTGGTTGTGGCTGCCGGCTCTGCGGGCATGGCGCAAAATTTCGGTGAAGATTCTACACAGGGTTCCATGCTGGTAAGACTTTCCTCCGCAGCAGCTCCGGGAGATACCGTTATCCTCAAGGATTCCTCAGGGAAGGAACTTCTTTCCTATACTCCCGAAAAAACTTATGGCTGCGTAGTTCTAAGCTGCCCCGAAATCGTACAGGGAGAAACCTATACACTGACGGCAGGCAGTCAGAGTCAGACCGTCAAAATGGACAGTCTGATTTATGGCAATTATGGTAATTATGGCAGAATGCATTAAACGCAATCAGCAATAACCAGAATTTTTCCCCGTTTTGCAGCATATTCTGTACTAATGCAGCAGAACGGTGGTTATTGCCTTGAAGCGTAGGAATGTATTAAATGTCAGGCAGCTTGCGGCAGCCTGCATCTTATTTCTGGTTTTTTCCTGTTCTACCCTCTTTTTATTTGAGTACAGAAGCGATGAAAAGAGATTTTCCCATATCAGCACACAGCTCTTTTTGGACGAGATGAAGGGAAACACCTTAAATATGCACTATACTCTCGCCTGTCCCGAAAATTTCGGAATTTATTCTTATGAGCCGCAGCTTCCCTGCTATAGTTCGGAAAGTACCTTATCCGCCCAAGCCGCCACAGAAAACATATTGGCTTCTTTAGAACATATCGACGCCGCTAAACTGCCTTCCAAAGACAAATATGCCTATCAGTTGTTAAAGCGTTCCTTGGAACATTCTTTACAGATGAGTTATTATGCTTATTACGACGAACCCCTTTCTCCTTCCTCCGGCATGCAGTCCCATCTGCCCATTCTGCTTGCGGAGTATACCTTTCGGGGCAAACAAGATGTGGAAGACTATCTGGCGCTTTTAGACCAAAGCGATGAATATTTTGCCTCTCTTTTGGTTTATGAACAGGAAAAAGCCGCCGCAGGATTATTGATGGCTCCGTCCTCTCTGAAAAAAGTAATCAATCAATGTGACACCATTGTCACATCCGAAGAATTGGAGCAGGAAACACATTTTCTACAGACTACCTTTCTGGAACGCCTGCAGCTCCTTGTGGACAGCGGCAAGCTTACCGAGTCGGACGCCGCAGCTTATCGGGCGCAAAATAACAGACTTCTTCGGACTGTTCTACTGCCCGCTTATGAAAATCTGGCGGATGGACTCTATGTGCTCATGGACGAAAACATTCCCTTAAGAGGACTTGCCGCCAAGCCTCACGGCGCAGACTATTACTGCCTGCTGCTTGCTTCCGAGACCGGCTCCTATCGGGATATCTCACAAATAAAAGAATTGTTATTACGACAATTTTCCAGAGAATATGAAGCTATCCGCAAGCTGGTTTCAGAGCAGTCCGCTATGGAAAAAGAGCAGTCTCCGTCCATCGTTTCCATTTTCCCTTATCAAAGCGCAGATGTGATGTTAGCGGATCTGCAAAACAGAATGTCAAAAGATTTTCCGGGGACGGACAAAGTAGAGGTAACTTTGAAGACAGTGTCGCCAAATCTGGAAGAGTATTGTGCTCCCGCTTTTTATCTGACTACACCCATTGACGATACGAATAGGAATACCATCTACATTAACCGGCGCAATTCTCCCGATGAGCTTGAGCTATATACTACGCTTGCCCACGAAGGTTATCCGGGACATCTGTATCAAACGGTATATCACAATAAAAGTCTTATGTCCGGAAATGACAATATTGTCAGGCAGCTTCTTTCTTATGGAGGTTATCTGGAAGGCTGGGCGCTGTATGTAGAATTTATTGCCTATGATTATGCCGCTGATATCTATAGAGAGCAAGGGCTGACAAAAGAAGCCGTTCTGGCAAGTCTGGAATCCCACAGCCGCAGCCTGCAATTATGCCTGTATTCCCTGCTGGACATTATGATCCATTATGAAAATGCTTCTTATAATCAAGTGGCTGAAGTATTGGGCAAATTCGGCATTTCCAATTCCGCCTCCGTAAAAGCGATCTATTCTTATATTACAGAGGAGCCCTGCAATTATTTAAAATATTATCTGGGATATCTGGAACTTTTAGAGTTAAAAGAGTCCGCCAAGAGTCTTTGGGGAGAAGATTACAGCGATTATCGTTTTCACACCTTTTATCTGGAGTGCGGTCCCTCGGATTTTACTTCATTGCAGGAACAGCTTTCGGAAACCGCAAATTTGGTTGACAAAAGATATTCCCGGTTCTATACTTTTTATGGGTTAAACAGACTGCTGACTGCCGCCTGACAGGAAATGCCTAAAAGCATGGTATTTTTACACTTCGATTTGTGTCTGCGTAATGCATAGAAACACACACAGGTTCGTAGGTTACAGAAAGGCACAGGTATTACAATGGAACAACTGCTTTTCAGTTTAAACGCCACCATTCCGGTTTTTCTGGTAATGGTTATCGGTTATATCTTAAAAGAAATACATATGATGGATGAGTCCTTTGTCAAAACGCTTAATGCCTTTAATTATAAAGTAACTCTTCCGGTACTGCTCTTTCGAGACATTGCCGAATCGGACTTTTACAGCGTATGGGACACCCGATATGTACTTTATTGTTTTCTGGTAACTCTCACCACCATTGTCCTTATCTGGGTAACAGCGGGGCTTGTCTATCGTGACAAAGCACACCTGGGCGAGTTTATTCAAGCCTCTTACCGAAGCAGCGCCGCCGTGCTGGGCATTGCGTTTATCCAAAATATTTACGGCACTTCCGGCATGGCGCCCTTAATGATTATCGGCACCGTGCCTTTGTACAATGTAGCCGCCGTGCTTGTTCTGTCCTTTACCGGACCGAATGCAACAGGCTTTAACAAGGATGCTTTAAAAAAGTCCATCCTAAATATTTTGAAGAATCCGATTATTCTGGGCATTGCCCTCGGCATGGCAGTTTCCGCCTGCCACATCACTTTCCCCGTGATTATCCAAAAGACGGTGGGTAGCATCTCAAGCCTTGCCACCCCCTTAGCGCTCCTTGGTCTGGGGGCCGGATTTGAAGGCAGAAAGGCATTAAAGCAGATAAAACCTACGATTGCCGCCACAGTTTTAAAACTCGTCATGCTGCCTGCCATATTTCTTCCTCTGGCGGTTCATATGGGCTTTACCGCGGAAAAATTAGTGGCGATTTTGATTATGTTAGGTTCCCCCACTACCGTGAGCTGTTATATCATGGCAAAAAACATGGGACATGAGGGCACTTTAACTTCCAGTGTAGTGGTGGCTACCACTTTCTTAAGCTCTGTTACTTTGACGGCTTATTTGTTCCTTTTGCGTAGTAGGGGGTATATTTAATGAATATTCTCTTTTCCACAGGATATATTGCAGACATCGCACAGACATTTTTAGCAACATTTGCCTGCTTTCATTTTATCATAATCTAAAAATGCTACAATGCAATTTCGTTTTCAATACGAATTTTCCCTTCATCCTGCATAACCATTTCATACCATCTTGGTAATAATCCCGTTTTTAAATCCCTCTGTATTTGCCAATATTCCAGCTTTTCTTTTGGAAGAAATCTATTAACAATTTGCTCTTTCATAGAATATCCCGGCCATTCCTTGAGCCTTGCATCAATAAATTTTTCCCAATAATCGGCTGGCAGTTCTGCACGACTTGAAATGCCCTCCCTCTCCCAGATTTCCCACTTCAGAGTCGCCAGCGTATCTCTCAAAATTGCTGTTAAATGTTTTTTATCATTAACCTCGACATGAAAAATCGGCTGTCCCATATTTATGACAAAACGCTTTGTATATTGCTCCACCGCAATTGGAATAATTTTAGCCCCTGTTTCAATTGCTACATCTGCTGTTCCGTAAGCAATATCACAGATTGGCTCATTTTCCGAAAGATTCCATGTTCCCTCTGGGAAAATCATAATATTTTCGCCTTGCTTCAATATTTGCTTCATCATTTCCTTGGTATTTGCCTTATCTTCCCTACTAGTTTCATTCACCCAAACCACGCCGTTTGCACGGAAAAAATAGCCTCCAACCGCCCCATATGTATTGAGAAAATCAGAAGCTATGACATAAAAAGGTTTTGTAATCTGCTCATTTACAATTTCAAAATCCCATTTACCGATATGTGTAACCGCAAAAATAACAGGTTCTTTTCCCTTAATGCAGGCACGGTTCAGTACTTCTACCTCAAAACCACATATTTTTCGCTGTCCAAACAACAGAATACGCAAAAAAGGTCGGATGCATTTTCGGAATGTACTATATTTTATTTTTTGACAATGCTGCACCTGTTCCCTTTTCCAATGTTGATATGCAGTAAATGCTTCCTCTGCCTTTTGCTTTTTTGTCTTTTGCTTTTTCATAATTTTTTATTGCTAACACAATCCTCTTTCGTTATGCTTTGCCTTGCATTAATTTTCCGTTTCTTTTGCTTTACGATTTCTACTGTCATCTAAAATCTTCTCTGAAAATCCTGCTGCCTCAGTTCCTCCAAAAGTCTTCTCGCATATGCCACATATTCGGCATTCTGTGGTGTCACTTCTTCTATCTCTGCAAACACCTGCCAGACCTGTTCCGGACTTACAATGTCTTTTGGTCGATAATCTGCACATAATTCAATTTCTTGGTCATATCGGTCTGCCGTTTTAACCCGTGCCATTAATTCCTGCTCCCATGCAATTGTTGACGAAATTCCTGCGCCTACTTCTTTCTCACGAGTTGATTTTCCATAGACTTCCATCATCAAATAAAACCATGTAGCAAGCACATCTCTAACATAGCGCAGTGCTGCCTGCTCACTCAAATCATCGTTCCGAATAGGATCCTCTATCACTGTATGAATAGGATTATTTTTCTCTCTGCCTGTACAATCCCTCATATAATGGACAACCGGTATCACTTTTGCCCCAGTTTCACAAGCTATGCGATAAATCCCTGGCCACAAATCTAAAAGCAGCCGATTTGGTGTTTTGTTCCAGACTCCTTCCGGAAATACCATCAAATCCGCGCCATAACCAACTGCCCGAACTGCTTTAGCAATAGAAGATTTCTTACTTGCTGCAACTTTTCGATTTGTCATAATAACACCGTTTAAATATGCAGTAATACCATCAAAAGTATTGTAAAACTGCGGTAAGCTTCCAAATAGTATGTATGCATGTCGTTTTGCCGCCAGAATTGTTGCCAGCGTGTCATCTTTAAAGGCATGGTTTGCTGTCCACATCACAGGCTCTTTAGGTAAAAAAATTTCATCATCCGGCTCAATCTTGTCTTTTATATCTGGGTTGCGCAGAAAATTCCGATTTTCAAATACTTGTGGATTCTTTAAAAAGTGAGGACCTAATGTTTTTATCAAAAAGTGCAGCCGTCTGCGGCATTGAACACCCTTTTCCGTTACCACAGCCTCAGGAGATTCATCCAATAAATAACTGAGTTTATCCGCAAGCAAATAAAACAATGCAGAAGGCGGGATATCTGCCGTCAAATCGCTTAAGCCTGTTACCATCGTGCCATACTTATTCAAAATAGCATCTATTTTTTCTTCCTTGGATTTCATCTTACCCTTTTGCCTCTTTTGTATATCTTTTCATCAACCAATCAAACTATTGAATGCCTCGATTATTTGTGTATGCCATGCAAGCTCTATCTCTAAAGCCATCTTATTCGGCTGTTTAAACATATATTTCATAGACTGCATTGTTGTGCTTGTCCCTTTTTGAACTGCTTCATACTCATTTTTTTCACGAAATGCTTTGCTATTTCCTGCATAATGAAATAGTATTGTATTTCCTGCCAGAACATAAACTTGTGCCGCATAATCCTGTGGCGGATTGGGATGATTTATAATGACACATTCATAAGTTTTTTTCTTAAATAATTTCCCTGATGTAATAGTGTCCTTACGAAATTTAGCCGGAATGTCTGCTTTACAACAAATGCTCTCCATAGATGCAATAATAAAATCTGCTGTAATATTAGATGTATCTCTAAACACGATACCTTGCTGTATTTCACTTCCTAAAAATTCCATTGATAAACTCATAAAATTGTCCCCCTTATTTTTTACTTTCTTTACATTGCAAAAAGATTATTTTAGAACATCATTTCCAATTACTTTTTTCAGTTTTTCATCAGCATTAACCCAGCCCACAAAATCCTCATGCTTTTTTCTTGTCTCCTTTACATACCTTTCTAATCTCCGATCATTTAAAACAATGTTTCTCAACTTTTCCCAATAACGCACATTGTCTTTTAGCGCACTCATATTCTGATGCTCATAATTCAGCTTGAACAGCTCTGGAAAATAGCTAAGTGCCTGAACAATATATTTCTCATCAATAAACAAATTTTGCTTATACATCTCTATGATGCAGCCTGTAATCCTCTGCTGGCTAATGCTTACCCCTTTGCTATTGTTTAGCGCATCTCGTATTTCTAACGCCTTTTCGTGTTGTGCAATCGCTTCCTCATAGTTTTGCAAATAAAAACAATCTGTTGCAATTGTCGTATGTGAAATTGCAATAGCTGCTTTTGCCTCTGCTGCTTTTTGAGGCTCAGTTAATAAACGCTCATATTCCATTTGGCGTATCTCCAAAGCCTGTCTATGCACTTCCAACGCTTGATTTAAATTGAATATCCTTCTTTCCTGATTACATTTGCTTTTTGCCAAATAATTAGAACCAAAATTGCTTATTATTCTTGACCGCATTTGAGCATACTCTCTTCTATCCGTTTGCTTCAAATCCATTATAGTTTCCAATGTTTGTAGTGCTTGATCCAAAAGGCTATGAGCCTTATCCAAAGTTTCCATGCTGTCATAACAATTATTGAAACTATATGCAACCCCACTCATTACTCTAACTTTTTCTATGGGATTACCATCATATAGGTGTATATTGCTTTCAATGACCTTTGCGATCTCCAGCGAATGTCCCCGTTCCCCTAGTTCATCATAAATATCACTTAAATCGTAAAACAGCCTAAGTAAATCCAAATTCAAAAGATTGGATGAATTAAAAATCTTAAAGATTTCCTGCGCATATTTTTTATATTTTATCCTCTCGTCAAACTTAGCTCCGATTGCAATTTTCTTTTTAATATTTTTGCAATAGTTCTCACAGAATTGTGCAGACACAAAGCCGCTCCGCAAAGCAATTTCTTTTACCATAGGGTGAAGATATATCGCCTCGGAATCTGTCAAAATCCAACTGTTGCCAATCAAATTCATCATGGCATTGTCATTTTCGTTCTCTATCAATGTCAAGAAGTCCTGCTTTTTCATTCCATCCAACGGCAATAAAATCGCATTTGCAAATATAATATTTTCAGCACTATTCTCTCGAATACCACTCATATCCAACAATGCATATGTCTGCTCATAAATCGTTTGGGCCTCCCTGTCTTGAATATCAGCATATACCCCTATTTTTGTGCTCTCTTCCTGCATATTGCAATTTTTTAACCTGTCCAATATTTCTCTTGCCTTTTTAGCTATGTCAAACCGTTTTAAAATGTTAGCAACCAAAATAATCAATAATGTATTATTTTGTATGACCTGAAGAATTTCTTCGATAATTTCCTTTTCAGATTTTTTAACAATTGTGCTACCACAAGGTTTTTCAAACAATTGAA
This sequence comes from Lachnoclostridium sp., assembly GCA_023665475.1. Lineage (GTDB taxonomy): Bacteria > Bacillota > Clostridia > Lachnospirales > Lachnospiraceae > Acetatifactor. Next base: position 110,807 of record JAMPEB010000004.1, on the reverse strand, counting down.
AAGCTTCCTCTATTGGTGTCACTTCTACTGCATTTTGTTCTCTTCGTGTTCGTGTCGTAAACAGAACATGAACGCCCGTGTTCACCAATGCCTTATAGTATTTCCCCTGCAATTCTTCCTCTGTATTTTGTCCGCTTGCTCTCTGCAAAGTATTGCCATCAAAATTATCAATGACAAGCAAAACAGGTCTTTCCTGTCCCCCTTTTTCCCAATAGCTTAGAACTTTCTTTCCACCCTCCTTTAAATCACCTTTTGCCAGCTTCGCAACTGTATGTTCAATACTTTCTTCATATTCCACAAAAAATACATCTCTTTCATTGCATACCATCCTCGCATAGCGTTTCGCCAAAGTTGTCTTTCCCATACCCGGACGACCATATAAAAACACAACATTGCTTCCACCATCATACATAGCCTGTATGTTTTTTAATATATTTTCATGTCCTACAATCTTAGAAGGATCATCAATTTGTGGCTGACTTGGAGCTACTTCGATGGGAGAAAGTCTTTCCTGCAGAATATTTTGCAAAATATATTGTATTAATCGAATTTGCTCTTTAAGAGCTTGTATTTCTCCATCCTGTAAGGCACGCTGTTGTTGTTCCTCAATAATCTTCTGCATAAGTTTTAAATCACGGACAAAATTAGGATCTATATCTTGAATGCTGTCCAAAATAAAAAGCAGTAGGTTATTCTTTAAATTCTCTCGACTATCTATAGGAATCTCGTACCTTTGAAAGTTATCTTCCAATTGATTGTTTAATTCGGTAAGTAAATATATATTTTTATTTTGAATTTGTTCTAACAATTCTTCTTTAGATTCTTCAATTACCGCTTCCAATTGTTTCCTTATATCAGCATTTTGTATGCTCAGATACTTCTTAATAGCTTGATTCAATATCCCCTTTACATGCATATAGTCCAAACCGTTCTGTACTGCTTCTCCCGCCAAAGTCAAAATTGCATCTTTTATGTTTCCCCTGAACAGTATATCTATTAATATTGAAGCATCCATCTTGTTCCCCTTTCTCTTCTATGGTCATTTCTTCTTTCTCATGCTGCCTGTTTGTTTCACAAAGTAGACTTTATCATCCTGTTTTTGAATTACCTTATATATAGTAACTATATTTATGGGATTCGTCAAGAAGTTACTTTTCAGATAGTATGTAAGATGAGGTGATTAGAATGAAAAATACATTATATACGATTAATCAATATGGGAAAATTTTAATTGATATTAAAACCATCATGGATAAAAAAGGAATTAGTAGAAATATGTTGGCAAGAGCCATTCACGCCCGCTTTGAGGTGATCGATAAATGGTATAATGGGCATGTAGAAAAAATTGATGCAGATGTACTCGCTCGCATCTGCTTTGTCTTAGAATGTACTCCAGGGGATATCATTCGATATAGTGAAACGGATTAGAACATCATCCCCGCCGCCAGTGCCACGCTCGCAATCGTCCCCGCGAGAGTAGCAAGCAGCGCCCCTGCCAGAGTGTGCCTGGTCTTGGTGACTTTTGCCGCTAGGAAGTAAACTCTCATGGTATAAAAAATCGTCTCCTCTACCATGTCAATAAAAAGCTTTTTATTTTTTACTTATTTTCTATATAACAAAAAAGACATATTCCTATGCCCTTTTATCCCATATCACCTTTTTTGAATTATAGTCTTTGTTATTCTTTTCATGCAAAATCACTCACACTATCATGCTAGTGTCACACCAAAATCAAAGACTCTTACAAGCAACTAAGTAGTTGATTTCAGAGTATTTGCCATCTATATGTATCAAAAACTCTTACTCAATGCGTAATGTGAAACAATTTGATTATAAGTTTAGTTGCATATAACCCACACCACTAATATAAATCACAGGCAATCGTCCTTTTCTCCCTTTAGCAACATATACCACTATCCCAATACAGTTCTAAACAACAGCCCCAAATTCCATATCTAAAAATCATTTATAAATACATGCACTCTGTTGTCACATCCAATAAATCTTTAAACTCATTCATGTGAAGAGAATTCTTCAGACCCAACTTATATGTAACCCCTGATGAATAATTAACATCCAAATGATATAATGGATGCTGTTTCAAATTTTCATGTTTAAGATCATAATCGTATCGTATATAACCATCTTCCATATACCAAAGCTTGAATAACACTTTCCATATATCATCAATATTCAAATACCCACAGTCCTGTGCACTTTCAATAATCAAATCCATCATGTTTTCAAGGGACTCTCCCAATTGCCTGCTCTTTTTCAATATACTAATAAGCAATGATATCATCTGATCCGTTATTTCTAAATCTGTCACATTATCATAAATCCTGTAAGAATTATTTTCTCTCTTCTCCAATGTAAAAGGGAAGCAGAGTGAAAAATATTTTTCCTTTGTGATGTAAAAAATTCTACTCATCTTATCTACATGTATAATAACCCTACCGCTTTCATTTGAAACACTTTCTTCCGTGCCACTCACCAATTTCAAGGTTTCCAATAACAATAATATTATATCCTGTTTGCTTCTGATTGGCTTTAACATTCGTTCACAAAAGAACTCGCCTATTTTTCTTTCTATATTTTTCATAATGAGTTATCCTTTAATTCATCAAATTATAGTTCGTCCTTACAATTTCATATAGTTTGTCTCGATCGAGTTCATCTTTATATGCTGTTTTAATGAGATTATGCATATTACTTCTATAGGTTTTTTCAATACCTAATTTCTCCATGATTTCTTCAACAATATCATGTTGGGATTTAAAAATGTTATTTCTGTTAATTATCGCATTATTGAGCTTTGTACGCTGTTCTTTGTTTGGCTCCTTTATATGAAGATAGCCGTTCTTATTTACAAAATCTACCCCCCTCTTTATTTCATCAACAACATTGCTTTGTTCATTAGGGATAATAAAATATGAGGTAATAAATGAACGGGTTAACATCATATAAACGGAATTCCTGTTTTGTAAATCCTCGTCCAGATTAGTCTGCATTAGACAAATGACAAATGGAAATTCTAATCCTTTCACATTATTTCTGTTGCTCACAAAAACTGCATCTTTTCTTTTTTCTTTGGATTCATATCCTATATTAACATCCCAATTAAATCTTTCTTCTATTTCCCCTTGAAGTCTGTTTGCTAATTGATAATTAATATTGATATTTTCCAAAAACATTATCCCTATATCGTCGGGACGCAATGTCGGATTTTCATTCCGCAAATTCTCTATAATATTTACAATTTGTGTACAATACTTTTCTCTTTCAATAGAAATAATCTCTATATTTTTTATGCCTGTACTCCCTAAATCTTCAAATCTTCTTAATGGCTTTCTATGCAAATCGCAATAGTCTCCTACTCTTTCAATATCATATCCGCATGCTGTCCACGCCTGATCATCCAACCATCTCATATATTGGTCAGGAGTATCAGCAAACAAGCCCATACCTATAGCGTGTGCACACATTAGCGTCTTAGGATCAGTTCTATAACATTTATTCAGCAAAAAGTCTGGAGCGACTTCACTGATAGCTTCTTTTTCAAAAACATTTTGAAAAATATCTCCAGCTATATACAAGCAATTTCTAGTAACTTTTTTACATAAATCAAAAAAATTATCTGTAAAATCCTGACTCTCGTCTATTAAAATGTAATCAAAGCAAGGCTCAAAATAATTTACCTCATTTAACTTCTGTAATGCCCTTTCACACACAACATCGAAGGTTGTACTATAAGAAAACCTTTCGAACGGAATATTATAATAATTGCATATATAACTATATACACCAGAATTAGCATCACTTTGTGACCCCCAGCTACTCATAACCCACAACTTTTCATTCCACTTAATCTGCTCGTCTACTTTCATAAAATCAAAAAATTCTGGTATTCTACCCTTTAAATTATCCGCCAATATTTTATTATGACATGTAAACACTATTTTTAAATCTTCTTTATTAAGATATAATTCTTTTATCTTGTTCAATAATAGTTCTGTTTTTCCTGTGCCCGCCAATCCTTGAATCACAATTTTATCCTTTTGAGGTTCATCAAAAATAAATCTGGTTTGATCTCCATCAAACAAAATTATTTTTCTCCTTATTTTTTCCAGCACAGTTTCAGGATAATCTATCCCTGTTCTTTCCACATCATTAATGCTACCAGTTAATAATGAAATTAAAAATTCTCCCTTTCTCTCATCCTCTTTTGTAGACAACCTGTTCTTTTCTAAAAATGTATCTAGTTCAAGCTCCTTTATATTCTGATAAGTATGTTTTGCAGTAAACTTTTCTTTCCATTGTCTTGGTCTTCCCAAAATTTTCATGTAGTCATACTTTTTTGAAAGCTGCCCTAAATCTTCAACAAAATCCTCATAAAAATCTTCAAACTTATCCTCACTATTCCCGTAATTTATAAACATAATCTTATGCTTCGGTATCAATATAACTATTACTTTTTCATAGCCATAAGAAGCTTTCTTCTCTTCTAAGGGTTTATTAATTATATATACAGGATTAATTCCTTCTTCCGCATATTTCTCCAATTCCAAAAATAACTTTTCTATATTTTCTTTATCCTCCACATTAGTATAAAATAAACTATTATCTTTATTCATCAATATCCTCCTCTTTCATTTCAAAAGTCAATTCTGACTTCCAGCCTCCTCTTTCACTAACAAATTCAAGATTAAACTAAACTAATCTGCTCCAAAATGACTTACAAACAAACTTACAATCCTGTCATATATATTCATTCTTCTTGTGTAAAGTTTCTTCTTTTTCTATGTTCCATACACATTTTTATCAACTGATTTTTATTTTTGCTGTTTTTCTGCAATATTATCAATTTCTATAAATTTTTTCATTTCGGAACCTTTCCTGCATTTAAATCAATTTAACATGGATATTACATTAAGTCAATATTATACTTAATAATTTTTACCAATTTTCCCAGTTATCATGAATAAAAAAGGAATTAGCAAGCATATGTTGGCAAGAGCCATTCACGCCCGCTTTGAGGTGATCGATCAATGGTATAATGGGCATGTAGAAAAATTGATGCAGATGTACTCGCTCGCATCTGCTTTGTCTTGGAATGTATTCCGGGAGATATCATCCGATATATCGAAACGGATTAGAACATCATCCCCGCCGCCAGCGCCACACTCGCAATAGTTCCCGCCAGAGTGGCAAGCAGCGCTCCGGTCAGGGTGTAGCGGGTCTTTGTCACTTTTGCCGCCAGAAAATACACGCTCATGGTATAAAAAATCGTCTCCGTGCAGCTCATCAGGATAGAAGTAATCATGCCCGCATAGGAATCCGGACCATTATTCTTGAAAATATCAAGCACCAATCCTGTCGCCGCCGAAGACGAAAACATTTTTACGATTAATAAAGGAATCAGTTGGGCAGGCAGCTTGACCGCCTCCGCCAAAGGAGACAACACTGTGCCCAATAACTCAAAGAAGCCGGACGCCCTCAAAACGCCTACCGCCATCATCAGACCTACCAGAGTGGGAATAATATCCACGACAATCCGCAGACCATCCTTTGCTCCCTTTAAAAACACTTCATAAACTTTAATTTTGGAAACCAGACCATAACCCACCACAAAGAAAATCACCGATGGGATAATAATATCTGACACATGTGTCAATACCTGCATAAATGGATACTCCGCCGCCTATCTGTCCTTATAATTTATGCAGCCTTCCCCGCAAATAGTAATAAAAAACGCTATTCCGCCGCCGGAGTTTCCTTCTCTACCAATGCCTCTATCTTGTCTTTGGCATTTCTGAAAACGCTAATCAGCTTGGGGTTAAAAACTCCGCATTCCCCCGTTGTAATCATCTGATATGCCTGTTCCTTGGAATAAGCTTTCTTATTAATATTCTCACTCACCAAAGTATCATAAAGATCCGCCAAGGACACCAATTGCGCAGACAAAGGAATCGCATCCCCCACCAACCCGTCCGGATATCCGTTTCCGTCATAACGCTCATGGTGATATCTGCAAATTTCCATACAAGTTTCTGCATACGCCTGATCCCAAGCTCCCTGAATACTTTTTATAATCTCACAGCCTTTGGTGGTATGGGATTTTTCCAATTCCAGCTCTTCGTCTGTCTTTTTAGTAGGCTTACGCAAAATCGTATCGGGAATCGTTATCTTTCCAATATCATGTAAGATACTCGCCAGCGTAATCTCCTCAACCCTCTGAGGTGTCAGCTCATACTCCGGATAGGATGTTCTGGTTTCTTCCGCCAAGATACGGGTAATTTCTTTGACCCGTTTTGTATGACTGACATTATTCAAATTGCGGTACTCCACCACGGAACCCAGAATCTCGATGACCGCCTGCTTACTTTGTTTCAGTTCCTCCGCCTGCTGCTTTAACAGTTTATACTGCCGTTCCATAGTCTTATTCTTCTGCCGCATGCTTTCCTCAAGCTGCTCCTGATGAATAAACGCATTGGCGGAATTACTTACCCTGTGTCTGACCAACCCTTCCTCGAAAGGCTTATTGAGAAAATCCACGGCGCCCAATTCAAAGCATTTATTCTGCATTGCCGCAGAACCCGCTCCATCAATAATCAGCACGGGCACCTTCTCAATCCATTTCTTTTCGTTCATGATTTCCAAAACCTTAAATCCGTCCATTTTGGGTATCATGAGCTTCAAGAGGATGACCGCCAGCTCATCCAGATGTTCCTCTATCATCTGCACTGCCAGCTCTCCGTTATTTGCTTCCAAAGTCTGATAATCTTCCATCAGCATCTGCATAAAAGACAGGCGCTCTGCTTCCACTCCGTCTACAATCAATACCTTATCCCGCATAATTGAATGTCCTTTCCGGATACTGCCCTCATCCTATCAGTTTCTATAAACCGCAACCATCTCGTTAGGTGACTTGCGAATAGTGACGTTCATCATATATCCCGAGCTCCAGCGTTTGCCGTTAAGCTCTACTTCAACTCCCTCGTACAATCTTCCCCTGATTACGATTTTAGCAGTATCAATCAGTTTCAGTTCCTCTTCCATCGCCGCCTTTTCCTCGAAAAGGTCTTCCCGCTGTTTGTTCTCGGTAAAAATAGCACTCTCCAGCTTGCCGTAAATTTCCAGCGTGCTGCACAGCTCCGGCGGATATTTCTTTTCAAGCTCCGCCTTGGCGTTCTCTAAAACATTAAGCTCTTCGCCGTTTTTCCGGAGTCTGTCTTTGATATTCTTGTACTGCCGCAGAAGTTCTTCGTTGATTCCCGCCTTTAACAGAGTCTTCACTCCCGCGCGGTTACCGGCATTTTGAACGGTAATGCCTTTCGTGGAACATGCCGTTCCGCCCACCACAGAACCGTTATAACCGGAAATTTCAATCGTTTCTCCCGCATTCAGATTACAGTTTAAGCAATAGTTAACTTCTATATTACCCTTCGCATCTACGCTGACGCCTTCCAAAAACTTGCCTTTTACATCTTTTCCGGCCTTAATGCTTCCATAGCCGGAGGCATTCATGCCCTGTCTCAGAACGACATTGCCGCCGCTCTCAATAATGGCAGATTCCACAAATCCGTCAATCATCACATCGCCCACCGCCTGAATTTTGGCACGGCTGCTGACATTCCCTTTTACATAGACACTGCCGTTGAACACAACATTTCCGGTAGCCATACTGACTTCATCCACCACCAGAATATTAGAAACCTGTAATTTATTTTCCTTCTGCTCTACATATCCGTCCACAGAAGCAATATAGGTACGCTTATCCGGCTGCAGTTGAAAACCGGAACCTATTAAGACGCCCTGTTCGTTTCCTTTCATGGCGGGAAGAACATCGCCTTTCACATTGTAGCCGTTGCTTCCCTCCTCCGCAGGATGGTAATAAGCCAATTTATCACCCTGCTTGACGGTTTCAAACCATTCGATATCCTGATAATCCACAGAGCCGTCTTCCAAAACCTTAGGCTTTCTGCTTACATCGGTTTTAAAGAAAAACTCATAATATCCGTCCTTACCGGAACGGGGCGCCTGACCGCAGGCCACCAGAACACTGCGCTCTTTATAGATCCCTTTCACCGCTTTGGTAATCTCTCTGCGAAGAATGCCCTTTCTTACCTTGTTGCTCCACAAGGCGCTCAAGACATCCTCCTCCGTAAAATCTCTGCTCTTATCCCGAATCATAAGATAAACTTCCATCTCATCGGGCGTAATCACAATGCGGAATGCATCTTCTTCCTTGGCAACCTCTTCCAGCATCGCCTTAATATTGGTGTTCGCCACCTGCAGATTGCGCTCTATATCATTCAATTCCTTCTGCAGCGCAAGGCGTTTTTCCCTCATGTCCGTAACGGAATAACGCAATGGAAGATAGCTCTCCACGGGAATGCGATTTTCCAGACCAAGACGGATTTCTCTCATCTGTCGCCATGTATAAAGAGGATTGTGATACAGTGTCGTATTTAGCCGCTTTTCCAGACCAAGACGGATTTCTCTCATCTGCCGCCATGTATAACAGGTTTTGGCATAGGCGGGAACATCCACTCCGCTCTCCATTCCAATGCGGATTTCCTCTAACGCCGCCGCTCTATACTCTACCTGCAGGAAAGGCTCCATATCCTGTCCATGCTGGTACGCTATGCGAATCTGCTCTAACTGCGCAAAATCATAGCCCTGCTCTATATAAGGCATAATCTCAAAACCCGCAAGTTTTGCCTTGAGGATTTCTCTGATAATACCCGCATCCATATCCAAATAGGGCAAAAGATCTATCTTTTGTTCCAGACCTTTGCGCAATTGACGCATTTTGTCATAAGGAATATCCACAGACGCATAGGAACTTACATCCACCTCTCTCTCCAGACCCTTACGAATTTCCATCATCTGAAGCCAGTCATACTCCGGTGTGGCATAAACGGATACATCCACTCCGTTCTCCATTCCAATCCGTATTTGGCGCATCTGAATAGAAGAGAAGTCTAATCTGGCATAAACCGTCACATTTACCTTTGATGTAAGACCCTCTTTGATTTCCTGTATTTGATCAGGTGTAAAATCCTGAAGTTTTAATTCTCCTGATGTTTTGGTTTCCGTATTCATGAACATGTCCTTCCTTACTTGGTAAATAGGGATTAATTGCTCTGAATATAATAATTATATCATGCCTGCTTCCATATCTCAAGTCCTAAATATTTGAGTTACTCAAGCCTTTTATTTTGCAAAACACTATTGCAGCCACGGTGCTGATGAAGGTTGCCAGAATCGCCGGGGCAATGATCACCGCCGGATTTACACTGCCGTATTGGCTGCGGTATGCAATCATATTGACGGGAATTAACTGCAGGGAAGAAATATTCAGTATCAGAAAGGTACACATTTCATTGCTGGCGCGCCGCACAATACCGTCCTTGGAAGCATACTCCGGATTTCCTCTTTCCACCTCCAGCTTCGCCAGCTCCTCCATAGCTTTTAACCCAGCCGGAGTGCATGCCCAGCCAAGTCCCAGCACATTGGCAATGATGTTTGTGGCAATATATTCTTTCGCCGGATGTCCATCGGGAATCCGTGGAAACATAAATTTTAAAAACGGATTGATTGCCCCCGTCATCTTAAAAATCAGTCCTGCTTCCTTTGCGATTTCCATGAGTCCCATCCACAGAGCCACTACCCCCGCCATGGTAATACACAGAGAAATTGCCTCGCCTGCACTGTCAAGCGCCGCATTGGTCACCGCACTCATATTGCCGGTATACGCCGCATAAATAACTCCCAACAATATCATAAACGCCCATATGTAATTTAACAAGTCCTGCTCCTATGTCTGCGCGGTTTCTCCATGCTGTCCCGAATTTACCCAAAACGCAGATACCATTTTTCTTTCTATCAATATATGCCGATTTTTTCAGTACGATTACTGCCCACAAAAAAGCGCCTCTCCGTTTCGGAAAGGCGCTCCATACTCCTACAGAGTTCCCTGAGTGAACAAACTTTTTACATGATTTACCTCTTCCTCTGTCGCCTTGCTTGCAGGCACATAATAGGATTTTGACCGGGCAATCTGGTACAGCTCTTCCTGTGACTGTTCACAGGCATTGCGAAACTGCTTTAATGTCTGCTTTAACTCCTTATTTTCTGATTGGGCAATCATGCCCGCATAACGGGTCAGCTCGCTGTTAATGCTCGCCAGTGTATCTGCTACCATTGTTTTTTCCTGCATTTCATTTACCTCTCATTTCGGAATCTAGTTTAAAAACTGCATCAACTGTTGCTTGTTGTCCATTGCGGATTTGGCGCCCTTCTCAAAAAACTGCTTGATTTGGGGGTCATTCGCCTCTTGGGCATACTCCTGCATCTTACAGTGCGTGGTGTCGAATCCTCCGATTAAGTGGCGCAGATTCTGTAAGTCAAGTTCAGAAATATTACTCATATTGTTACCTCCTAAAATGTTTTACGAGGTTATTATTGACTTACAGCCGGCATTATATGCATCATTTTTTCTAAATGAAAATCTTCGGTCTTTCCTCTCTAGTTCTGGTGGCGGACTACTCCATATTCATCATCCAGCCGAAAATAAGGACATTCCTTCTGTCTGCCCGTGAGAAAACGGTACATCTCATCCTCATCCAGATTGACCATACAAATATAACATTCATCCTCTTCATCGTATACATAATTGACACACATGTCACAATTACTTATCGCTATTGGCTTTTTCATTTTGTCTCCTCCAGCTTTTGGTAGATCTCCCTCTTTCCTACTCCCCTGTCCTTCGCTACCCGTTTCATTGCCTCTTTATGTTCAAACCCTCTGCTCTCATAATATTCCATATGTTCCTCTATGCTCATGCTTTCCCAAGAAGCGATTTCCTCTTTTCTCTTTGCAAGCAGGCTCTTTCCTTCCAACACCAACACATATTCTCCCTTAGGTTCTTCGCTCTCATAATAGCGCAGAGCCTCTTCCAGTGTTGTCGGCGTCACGGTTTCAAATTTTTTAGTCAGCTCCCTGCACAAGGTTATCCGCCGCTCCCCCAACACTTCATACAATTCCCGCAAAGTTCTTGCCAGACGGTGAGGCGCTTCATAGAGAATAATAGTACGGCTTTCTTCTGCCAGTTCCCTCAGTACCTCCACTTTTTCCTTCTTATCGCCGGGAAGAAAACCTTCAAAACAAAACCGTCTGGTACTGAGACCCGACAGCGTTAACGCCGTAATGCAGGCAGCCGCTCCGGGCAAGGATGTGACAGGAATGTCATTTTCATGGCACATGGCAACCAATACTTCACCGGGATCCGAAATGGCAGGCGTTCCGGCATCCGTAACCAGCGCGATATTCTGCCCGGCAAGAAGCTGCGCCGTCAACTGCTTTGCCTTATCTACTTTATTATATTCGTGATAACTGGTCATGGGCGTATGGATATCAAAATGATTCAAAAGCTTGATGCTGTTTCTGGTGTCTTCCGCTGCAATCAAGTCCACAGCCCGCAAAGTCTCAATCACTCTGGGAGTCATATCGCCCAGATTTCCGATGGGAGTTGCGCATAAAAATAAAGTTCCCGACATATAACCTCCTTCAAGCTTTCAAACATGCCGCTTTAGCGGCACAAACAATCCGTGAGCTCTTAATAACCGTATATCTCATAAATCTCCTGCATATAGACTCCCGGCGACTGATAGACAATAAGGGGCTTTTCCACCGTCATTCGTGGTTTTCCGCCTCTTATTGCCTCCAAAAGCACCATATTAGGCTCCTGATTTACATAAGGATATACCAACTGCATTCTTTTAGGTTCCAGTTTGTATTGTGACATAGTTGTCATAATTTCCGCCAGACGAAAAGGTCTATGCACCAAGAAAAAGCGGCCTCCCGGCTTTAAAAGTTTTGCCGTCTCCCTGACCACATCTTCCAAGGTACAGAGAATCTCATGCCGGGCAATTGCCTTGGGTTCCTTCGGATTGGTCAGTCCATGCCTGTCAATCATATAAGGCGGATTACAAGTAATGCAGTCAAAAGAAGCAGCCTTAAAAAGACTGCCTGCTTCCTTGATGTCCCCGGTAAAAATTTGGATTTTATCTGACAATCCGTTAAGCGCTACGCTTCTCTTTGCCATATCTGCGCTTTCTTCCTGAATTTCCAGACCGGTCAATCGTACGCACTCAGTCTTGGCTTCCAACAGAAGGGGGATAATTCCGGTGCCTGTACCTAGGTCCAAAAGGATATCCCCCTTCTTAACATGGGACGCAGCAAAACCTGACAACAGCACCGCGTCCATGCCAAAACAAAATTTATCGGGGTTTTGTATGATTCGATAGCCGTTTCTCTGCAATTCATCCAAACGCTCGTTTTCTTTCAGATTAATTGTCATCCAGCTTCGATTTCCTTTCGTTCTTTTCGTCCTTTTCCAGACGCTCCAATTCTTTCATTTCCTCTTTGGAAAGGTCCATCTTATTCTTTCTGCCGTGCTTTCTCTTAAAGCTCAGTCTGCCTACCTCGTACTCCTTGATTTCCCTTTCATCATTGACTTCAATCACAACCTTTACCAATTGGCGCAGCACATTAACACTTTGCACCTCTCCCTTAAAGCCGTCGTCCGTAGTCACATAATCACCGATATTGGGCAGCCTCCGATTTAATTCCTCATAGGTTTCCTCTTCGTTTTTCAGACAGCACATCAATCTGCCGCATACGCCGGAAATCTTCGTGGGATTCAGAGAAAGGTTCTGCTCCTTCGCCATCTTGATAGATACGGGAATAAAGTCCGACAGATAACTGTGGCAGCACAGCGGGCGTCCGCAGATACCGATGCCTCCCATAATCTTCGTCTCATCCCTGACGCCTATCTGGCGCAGCTCAATTCGAGTCTTGAAAACGCTTGCCAGATCTTTCACCAGCTCACGAAAGTCTATTCTGCCGTCAGCAGTAAAATAAAACAATACTTTATTGTTGTCAAATGTGTATTCCGCATCAATCAGCTTCATGTCCAAACCGTGCTTCTTAATCTTTTCCAGACAGATTTGATACGCTTCCTTCTCCTTCTCCCGATTATGGGCAGCCTGCTCCCTGTCCCGGTCATTCGCCACACGGATAACCGGCTTCAAGGGCTGCACTACCTTTTCATCTTCCACTTCCTTAGCCCCCGACACCACCGTACCGAATTCGATGCCTCTTGCGGTTTCCACAATTACATTGTCTCCCCGCTTTATCTCATAATTCTTCGGGTCAAAAAAATAAATTTTGCCCGCAGTCCGAAATCTTACTCCTATTACCTTTATCATCTATCTACCTCACTTATCTTCTCAAACACAGCATAAATTTCGCAGTATATAACACACATTTATCATTGTAACATATATCCGCCCATCTGCAAAGGAAAGTTTTTCCATGCGGTTCAACTGCAATACGGTTCAAGCGCACTGCACTTTAGCCGTTTTCCTTGATGGTGAGCAGAAGCAGCTCCATGGTCAGCTCAAAGCTTACATTGGCATCCAATCTGCGCTTTGCCTTGTCCAAAGCCTCAATAATCTCCTCGATTCCCTCATAGCTGCTGCGGTGTGCCACTTTCCGGATGGTTGTAATCTCCTCCCTGAAAATCATGTGATTCACATCTCTGGTTGCTTTAAACAACAACACATCACGATACCAGATCGCAATGATATCCAGATAGTCCCCTACCTCCAGCTTATATTCGGTAATTTTCTTGATAGCTCCCACGATTTCATGTAATTCCATGTCCTGAATATATTTCAACAGGGAAATAGCTTCCGTTTTCACATTATCAAAATCCTCACTGGCCGCCAAAAGCTTTGCCTTTCCCAGATTTCCTCTGGCAAACGCCACGCAGACTTCCGCCTTATAATCCGGCACCTGCATATGCTCCATCAGATATGCTTTAATCAGGTCGTCCGCCACCGGCTTCATGTTCAACACGACACAACGGCTTAAAATGGTGGGCAGAAGAACATCCACATTCGTAGTAAGCAGCAATATCACAACATACTCCGGCGGTTCCTCCAAAGTCTTTAAAATGGCATTCTGAGCCTGAACCGTCATTTTTTCGGCCTCGTTTATCAGATAAATTTTGTAGGGGCTGCTGTAGGGCTTGATGACCACATTATTATTCACCTGCGCCCGAATATCCTCCACGCTGATGGTTCCGGGTTTCTCATGGACAACCCTGATAATATCCGGATGATTGGCAGACAATGCCTGCTTGCAGGAATGACACTGCTGACAGGGATTGTCCCCGCCGTTTTCACATTGCAGCGCCATGGAAAATACCTTCGCAATAAACTCCTTACCGGAAGATTTTTCTCCGTTTATAATATATGCATGAGAAATTTTCTTGGTATGTATGGCATTCTGCAAATGCTCCTTAATCTGCTCCTGTCCGATAATATCCTTAAAATCAGCCATCCGCCCACCTCCTTTGTATGTTAGGTAAAGATATCCAAAAGTAATCCCCTGATTTCCCCTATTTTGCTCAGAATCGCCAGATTATCTTTCTCATCCTTCATTAATTCCTGCGCAAGCTGGTCTAAATTTTCATCCACTAAACGAATAATGCCATACACTCTGTGTCTTCCCCGCCTGTCCAAAAAATTTTCTCTGGAAAAAGCATGGGAGTGGGTGACCACCTCATTCAGGAAAGTTTTCACTAGGCCCCGGTAATGTTTCATGTCTTTTACATCCCGGCGCTTGGCAAGCTTCTCTCCCTCGTGGGTGATTTCTTCCATCAGTGTGCTCAATCTTTCCTGTAGCTCCGCTTCCCCGATATTGCTTGCCAGCATAAATTTGAAAGTGCCGTCAGAAGGCTGCACCTGTTTTGTCTGTTCTACCGGTGCGCTCTGGGTCACCTGATTTACTTTGATATCCATTGCTCCGCTCCTTGGGCATCTTTGCCTGTCTTTATGTACTCCACAATCTCTTCCAGACATTTTTGCAAGTCGTCGTTACAGAAAGTTCTGGAAATACCGGCTTCCTTCAATTTCTCCGAACTAAAGTCCTCACTATCCGCCAAAAATCTCCGGCATAATTCCTCATATCTGGGCTGTTCCTGAAGTTTTTCCCTGTCAAGAGCCCGCTGTAAGCGGACTCCGTCATCTAATTCTACCATAACCGGCAGCATTTTTTCCGTCCCAAAATATTCCTTCATTTTTTGATAGGATTCTAAAGTGCCGATGGTAATATAATTGTTGTCCGCAAGCTGCACCTGACCGTCATCCACCGTAAAATACCGCCACAATCCATGAAATGTATGATAAGCTCTCTCTTCTACGATTTTGCCCTGTTCAGCCATGCGCCTGTAGCCTTCCTCATCCGTAAAAAAATATTCTACGCCCTCCGTTTCCCCTTCTCTGATGGGGCGGGTGGTATAAGGAATAATGGTCTGCAGGCATACCCTTTGCTCTTTTAACAATTCCTTATAAAGAGTATCTTTGCCACTGGAACTTTTTCCCATAAGGTATACTATCTTGCCCATGAAACTATTCTACCTCGACTACTCGTATCATATTGGTTTTGCCGGCAACGCCAAGAGGCACTCCCGCAGTGATAACCACGATATCCCCTTGTTTTACATATCCTGCTTCTTTCGCTTCTTTGATTGCATCGGCAAACAGCTCCTCTGTGGTGTCCTCTTTCGGGATAACCAAAGGATTCATACCCCATAAAAGATTAAGCTGTCTGGAAACCTTCTCATCCATGGTACAGCCGATAATGGGACAACCCGGTTTAAATCGGGAAATGGACTCTGCGGTATATCCCGACAAAGTTACGGTAATAATGGCTGCCGCACCTAAATCCATGGCGGTAGAGCAGGTAGCATAAGCTATGGCAATGGTAATATCACTCTTGTCACAGGGCGTCAGATTGGTCATCCTGCGGCGATAATCAATGCTCTTTTCCGCACATTCCGCAATCCTTGCCATGGTAGCAACCGCTTCCACCGGATACTGCCCGGCAGCGCTCTCTCCGGAAAGCATGATCGCCGTGGTTCCGTCATAAATGGCATTGGCGATATCCGTGGTTTCCGCTCTGGTAGGTCTCGGATTCTTTATCATGGATTCCAGCATCTGGGTTGCCGTAATCACAGATTTTCCCTGTTCATTGGCAAGCCCGATCATTTGCTTTTGCAATATCGGAACTTCTTCCAGCGGAATCTCCACACCCATATCGCCTCTGGCTACCATAATGCCGTCAGACACACTTAATATTTCTTTTAAATTCTGAATGCCCTGCATATTTTCAATTTTGGCAATGATTTTCATGGAACTGCCATGTTCCTTCAAAATCTGCTTTACCTCAAGAATATCTTCCTTACATCTCGCAAAAGACGCCGCCAGAAAATCAAAGCCCATCTCAATGCCGAACAAAATATCCCCGCGGTCCGCTTCACTGATATAAGGCATGGAAAGAATGGCGCCCGGCACATTTACACCCTTGTGATTGGAGACAAAACCTCCGTTAACCACGCGGCAGGCAATCTCTTCCCCTTTGATTTCCTCAACCCGCATCTCTATCAGACCGTCATCAATCAGAATTGTTGTTCCGACAGATATGTCATTTTTCAAATTTTTATAAGAAATGGCAGCTCTCTCGGCAGTGCCCATAATCTCCTCTGTAGTAAGGGTAAAAATCTGACCTGTTTTCAATTCGGCTTTACCGCCTTCAAAATCCCGCAGACGGATTTCCGGTCCCTTGGTGTCCAACATGGCAGCCACCGGCAGTCCCAATTCCCGGCTTGCCTTTCTTACCCTGTCAAATTTTACTTTCTGCTCTTCGTGGGTGCCGTGGGAAAAATTAAATCTCGCCACATCCATGCCTGCCCGCATCAACTCTTTTAATTTTTCCTCACTTTCGCATGCAGGACCAATGGTACAGATAATCTTTGTTTTTCTCATAAAAATCCCCATTTCTATATTACTTTTATTTTTCCTTTCATAGAAACGCTCTTATTAGGCGTTTTACAAATCAAAGGTTATAACAATTTCCTTTATTTCCATATCTTCTTATCTTCAGAATCAACATCCGGCTTTAATGTCCGCTGTGTACAACTCTCACATAATACTGTGCCTGCTTTTGTTCTATTCCCTGTACATTTAACCCCTGCCTCAAATATTCCGCAAGATATGTGCAATGTTTTTCGGTAAATTGTTCTCCCGGTACTAACAGGGGGACTCCCGGCGGATACAGATTAATAAATTCTCCCGCATAGCATCCTGCCGCCTGCTCCAGCGGTACCGATACCTTTTCCCCATCCCAAGCCCTAGCGAGAGGCATCGCGGGGTTTTTGTTCGGTTCGAGAAGGTCTGTGACGGGACTTTCCCACCGAACTTTATTCGTAGTTTGATTTTCGGCTTTGCCCTGCGCTTTCTGCTGAATCTTGCCGTCAGAATCCCTATTTTTCTTCTTGTTTACCATCTTTGCGTCTATCTCAAGAAGCGCTTTTGTCATGCGCAGATATGCCTCTTTGCTGTCACCTATCGTAAACATGGCAAGGCAATAGCTTGCGGATGCCATCTCCAACTGCAAGTGATATTTTTCCAATAAAATATTATAAAGCGCCTGACCGGAAATTCCGGCTTTTTTTGTGGAAATAACTAATTTTCCGATATCTTGCACGGCAGCTTTCGGACTCTTTTTATTACTTTCTGTATCCTCACCACTGTCTGTAGCTGTAACCAAATCCTTTTTGAACTCTGATGCATTGCCTACGGGCAGAAACCGAAGATTTTCGCATTGGGCTAACTCTCCCAGCATATTTTCAAAGTTGGACTTAAATTCCGCAAACAGTCTTGTACCCTGCTTCTCCACAACCCGCAGGGCATTGTCAATACTTGCCATCAATAGATAGGATGGACTGCTGGTCTGATAAATATGTAAAAATCTCCGCAATTTTTCTCCGGAAACCCTGTTTCCGTTCACATGAAGAAGCGCCGCCTGTGTCATTGCCGGCAGCGTTTTATGTACACTGTGAATGACAATATCCGCTCCTGCCTGACAACTGTTTGGGGCAAAATTTTCTGCAAGCCCCAGATGCGCTCCGTGGGCCTCGTCTACAATTAGGGGCAGCCCCGCTTTATGCACTACTTCGGCAATCCCGGCCACATCGGCAATCCTGCCTTCATAGGTGGGAGATGTCACAAAAACCGCTTGAATATCCGGTTCTATCTTTATCGCTTCCTCTATCTGTGAGGGTGTAACCACATCACAAATATCATAATCCTGCAACAATGGCGGATATAAATAAGATATGTTCAAATTCCTTAAGTATGCTGCATGATATGCCGCTTTATGACTGTTTCTCGCCATCAGAATATGCCCTTTTATGGGAGTTGCCGCACTGATAGCGCTCAAGATTCCTCCCGTGCTTCCGTTTATCAGATAGAAGCTTTGCTCCGCATGATATAATTCGGCTGCTTTCTCTTGAAGCTTTAGCAAAATTCCTTCCGGTTGGTGAAGATTGTCAAATCCTTCTATCTCCGTAATATCCGCCTGCGCTATTTCCTCCGGCAGACTTCCCAAGGCATTTCTCTTATGTCCCGGCATATGATAGGGATAATAATCATTTTCGCCGTAATCTTTCAGTTGTTCAAATAATGATTCCAAACTATTCTCCGTCCTCTTGCCACGCAGGCTGCCTCAGTCTCTCCAAAATTTTGCCATGTCCCTTATATAAATGAAAAGTTTCCATAATAGAGCACCATTTATCCGCCGTAGTCACAATCCACGCTTCCCTACAGGTAGGAGGTATCACGGTTAACGGCCACATGTGCTTTTTTATAATTTCCTTTTCTCTGGGTGTCAGTTCATATTCTTTGGATGCATTCCGTAAAGCCCTTCCCGGATGATAAAAACCATGGAGCTTGTGGGGACTGATATGATCCTTGTCATGCCAGTCATATAAAAAATAGTCATGAAGCAACGCTCCCCGAATCAACTCTCTGCGGCTACAGGAAATAGGAAGTTTTTTGCTTATCATCAAGCTGACAATTGCTACATTCATGCAATGTTCCTTCACCGTCACATTTCCATGCTGAATATGCTCTCTGGTAGAGCAAAAAGTAGGCGATGTCAAAATGTCTATGGCATCCTGCCTTATCTGGCTGCGAAGCGCTTTGCGCTCCTCAAATTTTTTCCTCCATCTTACTGATTGCTTTGCCGTCATAACCCATTCTGCTCCGTTTCTGTACCCGATACACCACTTTATACTGCCTCCCTAAGCATAAATTCTGTTCAAGGCAGATTTTTGTGAACACTATTTATTTCATTATATCACTATCAAGCACAAAAACATAGCATATTTTCATCAAAAGAAAACCTTTATTATTATAAGCATAATTGCATAACTCGGCAATATCCACATTTCTGTTTAACAACAGACGCGGAAGGAAATCATGCAAATAAGAATTTTATATCTTATATTCATGGCTTAAAAACAAAAAAGCCAGAATTTTGCTGCACAATGTAGCAAAATCTCGCTCTTTACTTCAAAAATCGTATGAACGACTCCCTATTAAAAATGCCCAGAGCCGGAATCGAACCAGCGACACGAGGATTTTCAGTCCTCTGCTCTACCAACTGAGCTATCTGGGCATTAAGGTTTATCCATCTTTAGTATTCAGATTTTAAAACCTTGAGTAGCGGGGACAGGATTTGAACCTATGACCTTCGGGTTATGAGCCCGACGAGCTTCCAGACTGCTCCACCCCGCGATATTTAATTATTATATTATATCCTCTTTCTTGAAAATGATTCCAAAATTATCCAAAAAAGAAAATGGATGGAGGTGGATTCGAACCACCGAAGCAATTTGCAGCAGATTTACAGT
>JAMPEB010000004.1:0-90873 GCA_023665475.1 Lachnoclostridium sp. | reverse complement strand
CTCGGGTTTTCAGGGTCGCACTGCTGTTTACTTGTCAAGGTCCTTCCTGTCTCCATCGGCGACAGCTATAACAGAATACCATACCCGTCTGCCTTTGTCAACAACTTTTTTAATTTTTCTTTGCTTAAACTTCATAAACAAAGAAACGGAGAAAGAGGGATTTGAACCCTCGCGCCGCGTAAACGACCTACACCCTTAGCAGGGGCGCCTCTTCAGCCTCTTGAGTATTTCTCCTTAATTCTGAATTGCCTCTCTACCAATGTAAAATTGTAGTCCCTCACTGAGGGAGCAAATGTTATTATACCTAAAGCAAATGCGTTTGTCAATTGCTTTTTTAATTTAATTTAGCTAATTTTCATTCCTGTTTCATCTATACATTATGCAGCTTTCATCTACTCCGCCTGACAATATACACTGATAGCTGTTTCATACAAATCATTCCCCTCCGAGTCAACTACTACAATGACCGGAAACTTTTCTACTGTCAGTTTACGAATGGCCTCTGTTCCTAAATCATCATACGCGATTACCTCGGAAGCAGTAATGGATTTTGATAATAGCGCTCCTGCTCCGCCAACAGCGGCAAAATACACTGCCCCGTTTCGCACAATGGCGTCTTTGACCTCCTGATTCCTCTTTCCTTTTCCTATCATTCCCTTCAAACCCAAATCCAACAGCAAGGGAGCGTATTTATCCATTCTGCTTGCGGTTGTGGGTCCTGCAGAACCAATCACACAACCTTCCCTTGCCGGCGACGGCCCCATATAATAAATCACATTATCCTTCAATTCTAACGGAAGCGCCGCGTCCTTTGCATCCTCTTCTTTCAGCAAAGCTTCATACATCCTTTTATGCGCTGCATCTCTGGCAGTATACAGCGTTCCTGTCAGGTATACATAATCTCCCGCTCTCAGCGCGCGGGCATCTTCTTCATTTAATGGTACGCTAATATATTTATCCATCGCATCCTCCATAATTATACCGACTACTTTACCTTATACTTATTGCGATATATTTTGTAACAGGCAAACCCGCATATTCCAAGAAGCGTCAACAAGGACACCACCTCTGCCAGCCTCCAATGAACAGGCTCCTTGAAGCAGATTGTGATATCACTGTTAAAACCGGCCGGAATCGTCACACGCATCCTATTATTATAGCCATATGAAATATCCAACGGCTCGCCTGTAGCATTGTCCCTGCAGACATAATATTTATAGCATGTCAGGGGAAAATCAATAAAACCGTCGACACCACCCGCATTTACCTTACAACGGATGGTTGTTCCGTTCTTTTGGTATTCACTGACTAGGATTCCCTCTGCAGCGGAAACCTTATTGTCCTCAAAATCATCCAACGAAGTCCCTTCCGGTAAAAAATCACAGGAATACAGACACATAGAATTTAAATCTTTCGTATCGTACACCCGGTAAGGAACCCCGGAAAAAACAAAATCATAAAAGTACCAGCCGCAATTTACCGCCAACAATGTCATTGCCGCCAACACCACGGACCATACAATGGACTTCGCATAAAGGTCATAGAATACCTTAACCGAAAAACAACCGGTAAATGTCAAAAGCACTGTGGCAGGCGCCAGCAATCTCCAAGGAAATTCCAACAGGGTACTTAAGGTTTTAATAATGCTTTCTTTGGAAACAATGGCATTCCACGGGAAATAGCAAGTGCTCATATATAAAAGCAGACATCCTGCGGCAGTACAAATACAGGCCGGGATAAAAGCGCTGTAAGTGCGGCATTCCTTATAATGACACAAAAGTAAATACAAAAACAGCAGCAAACCAAACAGAGTGAAAATCCCTGTAGATACCGTAAATTCATAAGCCACGCCCGCTGATGCCTGTATTGTGGCTCCTGTTGCATGTCCAAACAACATAAACAACTGACTCGGAAACATTCCTGTTGTCCGTATCAGCTCCACACTGGTTTCCATCCATGAGTCAGAAGAAATAATGAGATCCCTATTCAGATAATCCAAAAACGGAACCAAAAATCCTAAGCACAAAAGCAATGTTAATACCGCTGCTGAAGCCAGAGCAGTAAAGGTATAACGCCGGAAAACGCGTTTTATCAATATAATGCATATGGGAATAATCACAAAAGCAGTCATCTCGCAGCTTAATGCATGGGATTGGATCAGACCCGTAAGCCCTGCTGCCGTCAATATGGCGTATTTATACCAATTTTCTTTAGACGCTTCCGTAAAAATAAGATAAAAACCACACAATACCAGCGGAAAGAACATCATTGCTGTACATTCCCCCAATGCTCCTCTGGTATAAGCATCAATGAGTCGGTAGATAGACAGGGAATAAATCAAACACCCCAACAATCCCATCTTTTTACTCCGAAACATCGCCTTAAACGCGAAATAGCTGATGACTACCGTGCCAAGGTTGATTGCCGCACAGTATAATTTATATGCCGTCTGAACAGAATAACCGAAGCATCTTAACAACGCCGGA
Source organism: Lachnoclostridium sp. (assembly GCA_023665475.1). Taxonomy (GTDB): domain Bacteria; phylum Bacillota; class Clostridia; order Lachnospirales; family Lachnospiraceae; genus Acetatifactor. Next base: position 88,387 of record JAMPEB010000004.1, on the reverse strand, counting down.
AAATATAAAAAAGCATCTCCGTACATAACGCCTGCCGCATACCCGTAATCTTTTGCCCATACGGGATGAATCTTAACCGGAAATGTATGACTTGCAAGTCCTTTTGCTATTCCTTCAATTCTCAGAAGATGAAATGGTGTATCAAAACCTGAAATAATATAATCCGTATACAGAGGATAACAGGTTGCCAGAAAAATAGCCGTCAATGCAACCATCACTTTGCGGGAAGACTGTGTGCTCTTTTTAAACCACCAGCATAGATTTAACAATAAACAAAGCGCAAATGCATTCACTATATTTCTTTGATATCGGTCGGTTGTTTCCGCAATGCTTGTGTTGATAAGGGTTAGATAACCCTTCCCCGAAAAGGAAAGGCTGATGACCAAATCCGTCACATCACGGGACAAATCCAGTCTCATCACCGTCGAATGATACGCCGGATTTAACTCCGTCTCCACATAGTGCAGTTCCCGAAAGTCAAGCTGCGAACTCTCCACATAGACCATGCTCTCGGGACGGTCTGCATTATAATTCATGCAAATATTGTAGGTCCCTTTTTTTAAGGACAGCGCCGGCGTTTGCACAAAAACACCGCCCTCTTCGTTCATAAGCGCGTCCGTAGTAACTTCATTCACCACCACTGTATTTTCGGCAACAATATATTCATCCAGTGATATGTCTCTGGAAAAAAGCTTTCCGCGGTGTATACCCCAGTTTAAAAAAGCTGCCGCTATAATTAAGAGCTGAACTGCCAGAAAAACATATGTGCTCTTTGTAAACTTAGTTTTGAATCCCATTTTTCCTCTCACTCCGCCGCGCAAGCGACATTTTAATCAGCGGGAACTTTTGGATGCACAGCACAGGCTCTTGCCTGCTGCGCTGCTGCCGATAAAGTCCCATCCGTTATGTGCAACACCTAAATAACGGTCTTAAATAATGACATTATCGTCATTTACAAGATACGCACGGCATGCCTGTTGACATGGCAGCAAATATTGACTGCCACAGGCAGTCCTGCAATATGGGTAGGATAAGTGTTTATATTGACTGCCAACGCAGTCATACGACCGCCCAGACCTCCCGGCCCGATTCCGGAGTTGTTGATTCTATGTAAAAGTTCTTCCTCCATCTCCCTTATATAAGGAATAGTTGAACGCTCATTGACAGATCTTGTTAATGCTTTTTTTGCCATCCATGCGCATTTTTCAAAAGTCCCTCCGATACCAACGCCTATCACCATGGGTGGACAGGCATTGGGACCGGCATCTTTCACTGCCGACAATACGGCATTCTTTACTCCCTCAATACCGTCCGCCGGTTTTAACATAAACACTCTGCTCATATTTTCACTGCCAAAGCCTTTGGGCGCTACGGTTATACGCACCTGTTCTCCCGAAATTATGGTGTAATGAATCACTGCCGGCGTATTATCTTTTGTGTTTTCCCTCTCTAAAGGATCTCTCACTACCGATTTTCTTAAAAATCCCTCCACATATCCCTGACGCACGCCTTCGTTGATGGAATCCTCCAACAAACCACCCTCAAAATGCACATCCTGACCAATCTCCATAAAAACAACTGCCATACCCGTATCCTGACATATGGGAATCATATCTTCCCCCGCTATCCGCATGTTTTCCTGCAGTTGCTCCAATACTTGCCTGCCCAAAGGCGCCTCCTCTTTCTCTTTTGCATCCCATAAGGCGGCTTTCATATCCTCTGACAAAAAATGATTCGCCTCAATACACATTTCTTTGATATTCTGCGTCACCAATTTCACATCTATTGTTCTCATGAATCGTTTCTACTCCGTAATTTGTTTTCTGACCGCTTCCAGTTCCTCCGGCGTTGACTCTCCCGGCTTCCACAATATCTTTTGCTTGTCGTCTTTATATCTGGGAATAAGATGTAAATGAAAATGCATCACTGTCTGACCTGCAACTTCCCCGTTATTCTGGACAAGATTAAACCCGTCACAAGATAATTTATCCCTCATTAAAATCGCCATCTTTTTTGCCAATACCAAGACCTTGGATGCATCTTCATCCGAAAGCTCATAGAGATTCGCGGCATGGGATTTGGGCAGGATAAGCGCATGTCCCTTTGTTGCCGGTCCTAAATCCAGAATCACACGAAACTGCTCGTCCTCGTATAAAGTTTTGGAAGGGATTTCCCCCTTGGCAATCTTGCAAAAAATACAATCTTCATTCTTCATATGCTATTCCTCTTTTCTACTTATCATTTTTCCTACCGTCCAAATACATCAATTCGCAAACGGAAAAATCTGGTCTAATATGCGCAAAACCCGGAAATCTCCCTTCATGGTCATGGCACCGGACATAAAAGCCCTTTGAAAAGTCATTCTTCCGTTTACAATTTCTTCCATGGTTGCTCTACTTGTCTGCATTTCCACATCCGGCTGTTCCACCTGTCCGTAATAACATTCCAAAGAAGGTCCCTTTGCCAAAATGATAAGACTCTTTTTCTTCCCTTCTATATTGACGGAATATTTTGCCTCCAGCCCTGCCTGCGGTTTATAAGTCTTCTTTAAAATATCCAGATACTCCTCTTCGCTGTCCATATCCCCGCTGTTTAACATATCACGGAAAATACTGGTCAGCTCCTGAATATCTTCTTTTTGTCTCTGCACATAATTATCATCAGCTACATATTTCGATAACTGTTCCGTCTCCTGCGGCGTCAAATTAGTGGCCGGCTGCAATGCCAACTTCTGTTTTACAGCCTGATTGCTTGCAGGAAAACTTGCCATACGCTGATTAATGGTTCTGTACAAATTTTCCGCCCTCTTGGCAATAATATTGGCATACTGTTCATTCATTTCCAAAGTAACCGTATTTTCAATATAACCGCAGAGACCGCTGCAAGGTTTCCCGCCAAGAATCTCCCATGCCGTAGTAAGATTGAGTTTGGCTTCCTGTTCTCCGTAAGTGGTAGACATCACAATGGGCATCATATAGATTTGAGCAATTTTCTCTTTGTCGCCAAACAGCCAGCAGGCATCCAGAAACTGCTGCATATAACCGCCTATTCCATACCACTCTACCGTAGTGGCAAGAACAATGCCGTCCGCTTCCTTTAGTGTCTGGGGCAATGTAGGAATGGTATTTTTGTACTCATACAAATTATACCGGGTAACTTTAACTCTCAGTTCCTCCAAAATCTCCTGCATTTTGTTAATGACATACAAGGTAGGGTCATCGATAATCCCCCTGCCTCCATAATAAATATTGATATTCAAATCTGCACCTCTTTATCTGTATTTTTTTGAGCCAGACACATAAGTGTCCCTGCCATAAAGCCAATAAGCAATCCCCCGACATGTGCGGCATTATCTATGTTTTTTCCGGTAAAACCTCCATAAAGAGAATATACAATCATTAAAATGACTCTGACAGGCGTCACATTTTCCATTCTCCGTCTGGAAAATAGCACCATGGCAAGCAATAGTCCGTCCAGCCCAAACAAAGCTCCGCTGGCGCCTATGGAGCCAACCAATTCGCCGGTCATCCTTTTGTACCATAGCGACACCAGATTCCCTCCGATACCGGACACAAAATAAATAGCAGCATAACAAAAATGACCTACTTCCTTCTCAATCATCGCTCCCAAAAAGAACAGAATCAGCATATTATTAAAGATATGATTGATATCTCCATGCAAAAACATGGACCACAGGATTCGCAGATATTGTTTCTGCCCAATAACTCCCCATAGGCTCAATTCTCCCTTATTATACAACAAATCCCCTGTAAATGTACATAGTACAAATACAATTACATTGGCGCCTACTAACAAAATGCTGACTATAGGCAGATATTTTAAGTTGTTCAAACGGCGAAGGTATTCTCTTGGCATAATTTAACAAATCTCCTAAAAACAATGTACCACTTTTCACCAAAGTTCGTCAACCTGCAATCACTGTCTCCCGTTTCATACGAAGATCACCGAAAAATCAAAACCACTGCTCCCAGCCTTATCTCGTCATCCTCCTGCAGTTTTCTTTTTTCATAAGGCTGCAAATACAAGCCGTTCTTAAAAGTTCCGTTGGTGGAATTCATGTCTTCCAGATAATATCCATCTTCTTCTTTCGTAATCCGGGCGTGAATTCTGCTGATGGAAAAATCATCTAAAACCAAATCTACCTCGTCCTTTTGTTTGCCAATCGTAAGAGATTCCTCTCCTAACTGCACCAGAATCTTTCCCTCCCGGGAGTAAAGTCTGTAAATTTTTTCTCTTTTAGAAGGTTCTTCTATATAGATAGTTCTTCCGTAATCCTCCTTCTCATAATCCTCTTTTCCATAATCAAATTCCTCTGCTACGGCTGCCCCTTCCATAGAAATGGTCAGATTCCGCCTATAATTATTTTTCAAAGCCCTATGCTTATTTCTCTTATTTTCAAAGAATGAAAAGATTCCTCTTTTGTCTTTTACTTCTTTCTCGTTTGCTTCTTTCTCCCTGAAATCTTCCGAGTGGCAGACTTGATCTGTTCCATCATCCGTGCTGTCCGACATCCCCGTCTGCATACCGGCAGGCAAAGCTGTTTCCACCTTCCCCTGCGGGTTTCCCCGCTGCATACTTTCCCCTTCCAGCATCTTAGCATCTTCAAAGATACGGCTTTGCAGATAAACTTCTCCGTTTTGTTCAAATCCGTCATATATTTTATAAACACACTCCACTAAAATCTCATCTTCATAATTAATATGCTCTACCAAAAATTCTAAAAATGCTTTAAACCCATTATTTCCATCATAATACGGAATATAAAGAAATGAGAAAATATTATCCGCCAAATCCTGATAAATTTGATCGGGATACCACAGCACATTCTTTTCATTCAGCAAAAACCTATCTAATTCCATTTGAATCTGCCGGAAACTCCACAAAAAATCTTTTACCCATTCTCTTGTAATACTGCGCTTTTGAAATAACTGCATCACATTTTGTTTTGATGTAATATCGTAGTAAAGATACGCATTTCCATTTAAATAGCGCAAACTGCCGTCCAGCAATCCTTTAATTCCGCCTCTGCTTAAAATACAATATTGGTATCTCTGCTCTTCCGGCTTGTCTTCCAGTTGTATCCTTGTGTAATTACTATGTAAATTTTTCACAAATTCTGTTTGTAACATTTATTTTCCTCCTGTTAATTTTCGATAATAGCGTATCACGGATGTCGGTATCAAAATCCGGTTTTCATAGATTGCCCCTGCTTCCCAGACGCATTTACTTTTTCCGGGAATTAAGCCCTGAAACGGAAATCTCAGCAGTCCCTCCTTTTTTACCTGTATCTTGCCCTGTTTTATTGTAATACTCGTTTTTGCATCCTCCCATGCAACATACTTGTCCTTGTCCATTTGCTCTGCCTGCTCTGTAAGCAGGGTAATTCTCTTTTGATTATCCGCAGCTTCCGTAACCGCTCCGCGCAATGCCAAAATCCCTGCGTCCTGTTCCAGTAAACATCTGTTATATTGAAAAAACCACAGATACATAATCAGCACAATCGCACCCAACGCCATCGGCAATATCAGCGCCGCTTCTACCGTAAAATAAGCCTTTACTTTTTTCGTATTTTTCACACTAACCTCCATACTTCCGTTTTACATATTTGATATCCGATATACGCTGCCGTCAGAAAAGGAATATAAGGAAGTCGTGTCTTTCCGTGTGCTCTGCGCAGTGCCATCATACATATGGAAAAAAGCGACACCAAAAACAAACTGGCGGAAAAAACGATTATGCAGATGTGATAGTCTGTGAAAAGTCCTAAGATCATTAACACAACGCCGTCCCCTGTTCCTGCCTTTTGACTCATCCACGCCATTCCCAAAAGAAATATTCCGGGTAACAAACCGAACAGCAAGCCGGGCAAAATCTTCCATATTACTCTTATCAAGTGCAATGCTCCTGCCAATTCTTCTTCCCGAACTCTCTCCCCTGCCCCGATAAATATCGCTAACAGCAGCCCCGCCCCCAACAGGTACACAGGCACTTGCTTCTCCCGTATATCCATTATGCTGAGTATTACTAAATAAGTGAGTACCATCACAAACTTCCACATTCTCCCTGTTTCCTTTCCTCTATGATAAAAATACTTCAAGTTCTCTCTTCTTGACCTGCGGCCAAGAAGCATCGCTCGCAAGACAGCTCGCTCAATCATCATTTATTGAACTGCTTCAAGTTCTCTCTTCTTGACCTGCGGTCAAGAAGCATCGCTCGCAAGACAGCTCGCTCAATCATTGTTTGCTGCAGCGGCTGCATGGACGATATTTTCCCGCATCCGACAGTAAAATGGAAAAATAGGTTCTCTTAAGTCCGGAACATCCCCTGTCATAATGGAAACGGTCTCCCTCCTTTCCGATAAATACCGTTTCCGGCGAAGCTCCCTTTCCGCACTTTTCGCAAATTGTATATTTTCCTCCGCTGGCGTTTCTCTTATTTCCCACTTGCTCTTTATCCACTTCCTGAATGGTAAGCTGTAAATGAGTACAATCGGGGGTTTTGTGATAAACGACTCCGTTCTCCGCCACATATACCGTTTCACCGGCAGGCCGTCCCACTTCGCCTGTTCCCGATATCTCATAGCCATTCCAAATATGTCCGTAATACCTGTTCCACATACGGAAAGGGCGGATTCCCGGAATATCCATCCATGTGGATACCTCATAGGTCATCACAATTTCAAAACAATCTCCTTCGGTAAAGATTTCACTCTCCAGAAATTGCAACCCGTTTACACCATGGGTAAGAGGCGACTGCTCCAAATATTCCTTTCCCGCATATTGTGTCACGGCATTCTTGACATAGAGATAGGAAAAAGCAACATCTCCTAATTCCGCCAAAATTTCATTCTGATGGTCCTTATCCGTGCCGCTTTCCCCGTGGCTTCCCTGTTCCTTTTCAGACAGATTTGCAGACAAAATATGCCCATACACGCTTAATTTACTGCCGGTCTCCCAAAGCGCCAGCTCTAAATTTCCCTGAAGACGAATCATCTCCAATGCACAGGAAAGATTGAGAAAGAAAAAAAGAAACAGCGGCAGGACAAGAGCAGCTTCCACCGTCATGCCCGCAGATAATTTTCGTCTTAAAAAGGTAAACAGCGAAGTCCCCTTTCCGGAATCCATATGATAACTGAACTTCAAAGAAATGCAGTTGTTTTGATTTACTGTGGCGTCTCGGGCAAGACCGCTCTTTATGCAATCACTCATTATCGGAGAAGGATTTGAGTTATTCTGTGATAATATTTTTCTTTTTTCTTGGTTTTTTGTTTTCCGCAAAGGGGACATCGCTATTCACCTTCCTTACAGATGCTTAACCGCTTAATAACTTGCCTTTCTCGTAATCTCGCACTCATACCCATATGCGCTCTTCATATGAAAAACAGCTTCCACTCTGGCATAACAGTTATCCAAACGAAAATGACTGTTGCCGGGGGTGTTCCGAATATCCGCTTCCACCAGATTCATGGCACGCCCCGTCAAGGTATTCAGATCTGTCAGCATCATAAATATTCTCAAATAATCTTCATAAGATAAACCCATGGAAGTTTCCGCGTCTTCCGGCAAGGCTCCCTCCAAAGCTCCCATCAGACTGTAATGCCAAGTTTCCGAAGTCTTAATAAGTGGTACTCTGCCTCCTTCCAAAAGGGTCTTTACATCATACAGACTTTCTGCATATGACCATGCCAATAGTAGGGATGTCTTTAGCAGCGGTTCTATCTCCGGCAGCAAAATCAGCGCAGCTATGGATGCTGCCAGAGCTTCCGCCTCACTGCATTTTTCCGCATCCGAAAAAAGATAAATCGCATTTGCCGCCTCCCGCATCAGACACAGCATATTTGCCACGCTGCGCAGATTATCTATATCGCAGTCTTTTCCCGCTACCAGATATTCTATTTGATATAACAAAGCATTGGACTCATCCTCGTCATGATAATGCCCCATATACCGCAAAAGATATTCCTGAAAAAAGAATCTTTCCAAAAGCTCCTCCCCTGCGGATAATGGCTCTTCCTTGATGTTCCCTTGATTTACCATATCCTTTTTCATGCGCTCCATAATAAGTTCCTGCGTCGCAAGCTTTTTGACGGACAGACTTTCCGGATCGCTTACCGTCCATTGTAAAATTCCCTCGTTTCTCCTCATGTCCAATCCGACGGTAGGATTTTCAAAATCAATATGCACCTCTATGATTTCCCCGGTCTCTTCATCCACTTCCGACCGTTCTTCCTCGGCATCGTCAATCATCTCCTCAATCCGGGCATCCGCCTGCTGTTTCTCCGCCGCTTTGTCCTGAGAATACAATGCGCTTCCTTCCACTGTTTCCATCCACTGCATCAATTCTCCCAAAAGAGTCAACCCCACATCGCTTTTTATGGCTTCTGCGGCACATTTGCGAAATACCGCACCTTCTCCGTCGGTATATATTGACACTTTTGTTAGTTCCTGTTTGTTTAAAGACACCGCCAGAAAATCTTTATAGAGAAATTTTGACAAAAAGATATTTTCGGATGATAAATTTCTCTCCACATACTGTTTCAAATGCTGTTCCGTATTGACCTTTGAGCCATATTCCGTGCCATAGGAAGCATCAATGGCAAACAGATTATACTGTTCTAACAACTCCCTATGGTACTCTGCCATAATACTGTTTATTCCTGCGTCCACGGCACATTCCGCTCCCAGCCGAATGGCATTTTTCCGTGCCCCTTCTATCAGAATCAGGCAAAGAGACAGCAATACGGTCATTGTAAGCGCTAAATATACTGTCAGATAAGCCTGACTCTTTTTCTTTTGTTTCTTCTGCCATGCAGCCATTTTGCCACCTCTCTGCCTGATGCTTTCTTAGAATTTGTTGGTCTGATTTGTAATTTTCGTAAAGATGGAATTTACGATTTTGGTAATCTGTTCCCTGAATACCAGAACCAAACCTACCAAGACTACAATAATCAGAATAATCTCTACCGTGCCCATTCCGTCTTCCTCAATAAAAAATTGTTTCAAACTTTTTAAATTACTCATAATTTCTCCTTTCTTTTACTCTTTTTGTGCTTGTCATGTATCGCATTTTCTTCTACATCACCGTAGAAGAAAATGCAGGAACCATTATGATTACCATAACCACTAGCAGCATCATCACCATGGGCAGCAAAAGCTTTGTAGACGCCTCTTCTCCCCGTCTTCTACCGGCTTGTACTTTTTCCAATACCGCCCTGTCCGCTTCTTCCCTAAGTCTTGTCAAAAGGGTACTGCTGCCTTTTTTAAGATTCTGCTGCAGCAAAGTACATAATCTGATATACTCCTGCAATCCCGTACGCCTTCCAAAATGTTCATAGACTGCCGTTTCCGAAATTCCTGCCTGCAATTCCCGACAGGCATACAACATTTCCTCATAGGCAGGCCGCCTTCTCTCTCCCTGCGCGCTGTCATGTTCATAATCCGTTGCAATTTTCTGAAAAGCTCCCCGAATAGTCATACCGGCGCCCATATATAAAACAAATTTCTGCACAATATCCGGATACTCCCGCTTCATCTGTTCCTTTTGTTTTTCCAGCGTATCATGTAAATCCTTGTCCGATAAGAAATATATGGCTACGGCTACAATCAGCATACCACCCCATAACAAGAGACTGTCATCCTTCATTACCTGTTCCCAGACGAGTTTCTCACCCTGATAAGTGTCGGGCAGCTTCCATACCGATTCCGTCCTGCTCTCCTGCTCCGATTGCTCCAACAGTTCCTGCAGTTTTTTACGGTGCAGATGCTCTTCGGAAAGTATCTCTGGCATCAAACGGACTTCTATTTCTTCCCTCCATTCCATATCCTCGTAACTGACATCCGCCCGGAGTAAAACACTGATTTCTTCCTCTATTTCCTGAAGCTCTCCAAGACTGTTGATAACATCCGGCATATCACTTTCCCATTTTATGAAAAAAGGATATCCGTTTAATGTATCTACAAGATGCAGACTTTCCCTTACTTCTTGCAGGGAGGCATTATTTCCCAAAATCTCCTGCTGCACTTCCTGCCAAAAACTTCGATACAAAATCTCGGCTTCCTCCTCAGTCAGTTTTTCCGCTTCCACCGTTACCAAAAAAGGCTGCCTTTCCGACGCTGTGCGCACCCGGATTTCTTGTGACGCTTCCATATAAGAATTTCGTAAAATACCTTTTTCCTCTTTTAACATCTGTGTCTTTTTTGCATTGATGCTGAGTATCACTCCCAAGAAGGTTCCTGCCACACAGATACTAAGGAACATCGCTATTTTTTTCACATAATATTCCGCGCAGAGTTCTTCCCTGTTTCCCTGAGGATGCAGTCTGATTAAATCTTTTGCTACCTGCTTGTCCGCAAAAACAGAAAATTTTCTGACATTGACATGCCGATATATCCACTGCGCCATGCGGTAAAAAATTTTCAGGACACCTTTCTGTCCGGTTTTTTCTTTGCGGGATACTATGAGCAAAAACAGGTAAAGAGCCATTACTGCCCCTGCCGCTATATACATTTCACCACCTCCTTTCCGCAATATGGATTCCCGGATAATCACAAAATATTACAGCATTTCCTCTTTGATTCCTTTAAAAATAAATTCTCCCAGCGCATATGCCGTCAGATAGATTGCCAGACACCCGGTCATCACCGCCATGCCTGTCAGGTTATGATAAAGATTGTCAAAATATCCGGGATAGGTAATTCCGATATATGCCAGAATTGCAAAAGGCATTATCTTCATGATGTTTTGTTCCATCTGCCTTCCGCTGAGAAGTATCTTCATTTCCTGCATGGCGTCTATCCTCTGTCCAATCAGTTCCGCCGAAGATTTAATGATTTCCGGCATACTTCCCCCGTTTCGTTTCGCAATGGAAAATACTTGGGCAAACTGCCTGATTTCATTGCTTTTGCTGCGATCTGCCAAATCCGCGAGCTGCTCTTCCAATGTCGCATTCAGTACGATACCTCTGCGCATGATTTCCAGCTCGCAAACTATCAGGGAATCCTCCCCATAGAGCAGGCACATATCGTTTTTACTTTCCAAAAAAGCATTTTCCACCGCGTATCCCGCTTTTAAGGAAGCCGCCACCGAAAGAATGCACTCTTTAAACTGCATATTCAGGTTATCCTTGCATTTATCTCTTTTTTGGTTTGTGATATTACGGAAAAATAAGATTCCGACTATACTTAACGGCAGCGCCGCCCAGACAGTCCGATAAAAGAAATATGACAGAAAACATACGATTGCCGCCGACTCTATAACGGTTACGGCCAATTCTCCCCTTTTCCAGAGATAGCGTTCATAATCCCGCCGCTGCAAGCTTTTCTGTTCTAAGAAGCCGTCCCTTATTTTGAAGCGTTCCTTCAATTTTTCCTTCACTGTCCTGCCCTCCTTCCTCAAATTGATACAAGGGATTTATCATGATTTTGCCGTCTTGATATCCCGCAATCTCTGAAATTTCCAGCACGCGTCTGGATTTGTCCCGTAATCTGCCCAAATGCACGATAATGTCTATGCCTGACGCAATCTGCTGTCTGATGGCTGCAAGGGGCAGCTCCACTCCCATCAATACCATATTTTCCAAACGGGAAAGAATATCCTTTGCACTGTTGGCATGACCGGTGGACATACTTCCGTCATGACCCGTATTTAAGCATTGCATCATGTCAATTGCTTCCGCTCCCCTGACCTCGCCTACAATAATCCTGTCAGGACGCATACGCAGGGAAGAACGGATCAAATCCCGTATGGTAATCTCCGTGCAGCCTTCTACATTACTGTTTCGGGTCTCCAGTCTCACCAGATTCTCAATGCCCTGAATCTGCAATTCCGCGCTGTCTTCTATGGTAATGACCCGTTCATCATGGGGAATAAATCCCGATAAAACATTAAGAAATGTGGTTTTGCCGCTGCCCGTTCCGCCGCTGATAAAAATATTATATTTTGCCAGCACCAGCTTTTCCAGAAATTGTGCGGCTTCCGCAGACAAGGATTTGCCTGCGATTAACTGCTCCATGGTGATAGGCTTATCCGGAAACCTTCGTATCGTAATAATGGGACCGTTTAACGCTATGGGGTTCATGACAATATTGACCCTGGCGCCGTTTTGCAGTCTGGCGTCCACAATAGGCGAAGCTTCGTTGACCACCCGGTTACAGCCTGCTACAATCTGCTGAATCACATTCTGCAGCTTTTCCATGGAGTCAAATCCTACATCCAGTTTCTTGAGCTGCCCTTTCTGCTCGATAAAAATGTGCTGGGGACCGTTTATCATAATCTCCGTTACCGAACTGTCATCCACAAACTTTTGCAGCATATCCAGTCTCCGAAGAGAATCAAATAATTCTTTTCTGAGTCTCCGCCTTACATGAACCGGACAAACCTCCAGATTCTCCTGCTCCATCAGCACTTCGTCAATGGTTTCTTCCACCTCTTCATCCGAAAAATCCCTTCCGTAATTCATCCTCTCCTGAACCTTCCGGCGAAGCTCGTTTTTTAACCGCGCATATTCCATACTCCCTCTCCTCTCCCTATCTTTCTATATCTCCTCACACTGAGTCCGCACATAATCCGCCAACTCCCCCTTCGTGTACTGCTCCAATTCCGCAGGCAGCCTTTTAATCGTCGGCGGACTGCATTTACAGGTCTTTTCCAACACATCCCCATACTCATAAAGCGCCAATATCTGCTCATACTGCATCAACTTGCTCTGCGCGATCCTGTCCTCCTTTGTCAGCGTATATATTCGGACACACATCCGCAATATATCAAACAATCCCTGCATGCTTTCGGACAAATCCAATACCACATATTCATACTCTCCTATCTCCTCAATCTTCTGAAACAGGCTCATCCACTCTGCGGGCATGACAGACAGCAGATTTTGTCCCGACTTCATGGGCGGTATATAGTCCAGTTTTCCCTTCTGTTGTACCATGGTCTGGAATCTCAGCTTAAATTTCTGTCTTTCCGCCGTTAAAAAATACAGCATATCCGCCAAATCTCTTGTCTGCATATTCGGAAGCAGCTCCGTAATCCCCGCATAATGCTCAAAATTCAAATACAAAGTGCGATGCTCCTGCGCCAGCATCTGGCTTAAGGTCAGTGCGAAAGAGGTTTGCAGGCATCTGCGCACCGGAGAATAAATTCCCACAAATTTAGTTTTATAACGGGTAGTCAGCCATGGGGGCTGCTCTCCTACAATCTCCGTATATACTTCCAAAAGCTCACGCAATACATTTTCCGCCTGCTGATATTTATTGATATTTCTCACATCATCTTTACCCTTCAGCCCGCTCTCGTTTAAAATAACCATTCTAAGAGGACGCAAATGCTGTACTTCCTCTGCATAAGCAGATTCCGCAACCACTAACAGGGCAATCTCTTCTTTTTCCTCTTTCATCATCCGCTCTCTGTCGGTGTAAGTATGAATCTCCCAAGGTAATTCCTTATGCCCTTTCAAAAATTCCGTCATCAGACATGCATATTCCTCTTCTCTGTCACATAATACAAAAAGTCTGTTATTCAATAGACACCTCCCATATATAATAATGCACTGATCAAAACGGGTCCTGACATACAAATGCCTGCTGTCCTTCGCTCCCGCTCATTTTCTATATACAGCCGCCATTTCCCCGTCTGCGCTACCTCCATAAGATACTCCCCCAGATAGAGCAATCTTTCCTTTAGATTTTTCATTCTCCATAACTTAATCAGGGAAAATATTGCTGCGCACAGCATAGAAAAAAATAAGAAATATAAGATTTTATCCCGGGAAAAGTATCCCGCGCAGATACCCAGAAGCTTTATATCTCCGGCGCCTACCGTTCCAATCATAAAAAACGGATACAATAGTGCCGTTATCATCACAACCTCCGCCAGAAAAACGCCTCCTCCGGCGGCTCCCCCCATCCCAAAACTTTGCCACGCTCCCGTTAAAAACATGATTATCAACAATAGGTTTGGTATTTTCCCTTTCCCGTAATCAAAAATCGCAGCAACCGTCAAAAATAAGCATAGTGCCGTCAATCCATCATCTCCTTTTCCTTCTGTCAACTAAAAATATCTTGTGAGAAATACGAAGCAGAACCGCTTCATGAAACATGCAAAACCTTTCAAGAATGAATAGGTTGTAAATTGCATTATAAATGTCAGCCTGCCATTTGGCAAGTGTTATTTTTCAAATTTTTTATTTTCGGTAAAAATCTACAAAAGCCTGTAGAATCCGATTCCATAAAGTGCCAAAAGTCCCGGAATTCCGAGGATTCCCGTTGTCAAAACAGTATATACATTAATGCCTACCTGTAAGGCAAGACCCACGGATGCCAGCGCTCCATTGACAAAATACATGGCAATCGTTCCAAGGATGCTTCTCATTGCCAGATTTAAAAGCCATTCTCCACCTCTCATGCTCCTTCTCCTTCCGGTCCGTCAGGTCAAAAATCTTCATTACTCTTTACACTATCCTATGTCCCGGTTTTTGAAGATATTCATAAGTAATTTCTTATTGCCTTGTCATGTTTCTATCATATCATTTTCCTATGTTTGTTATTTCAGCTTATTGAGTTTCCCATTTTTCTATGATAATAAAAATGCAAAAACAGCTCCAACATGTTATAATTCTGACATTGCCAAACCGTCCAGCAGGAAACTCAAAAAAGTAATTTATCCTTGAAATAAAAACCGAAACATGATATAGTGTATACAAAGAGGAAACAACCGCCCACAAAGTGGTTGACCTCCAAATGGCTAAATAAGCCTACCTGTACGGGCAAGTAACAAGGTAGGCTTATTTATTTTCGCTTGTTGTTCCTATCTATGTAGGCAAGCAGCGCAATAAGAAATGTTCCAAAAAGAATTAAGCAACACGATTGTTCCTCACTAGTATTCTAGCATATTCTTTGTTTTCTGACAATTTCTTTTTTAAATTTCATCCAATGTGAATAGAACAGGCAGGGGCGCGGCTCCTCTGCAGAAGGAGGTCCATGCCCTGTACCGGGTGCAGACAGTATAAAAATAATGTTCTTAACAGACTAACCCATTTTTTACCGTAATTGGTATATTTTGTCTTTTTGCTGATTATACTTAACTATAACAACAAAGAAACGGAGGGTATTATGAAACTGATTTTTCATCATAATTACGAGACACCCGAATATCTGGAAGAAGATTATACTCCTGTGAATCTACAAAATTCCATAGAAAAAACCCGCAGGAATTTGGAAATTGCCTATGCGGGCTTTGATAATGCCTTAGAAGTCGATTTAATTGACAGTTATATTTATGAGATTAATTCTCTGCAAAAACGATACAAGCATCTGACGGACCTGGCAGCGGCGGAAGCCCCTGAGGAAGCGCAGCCCTTATGCCAGCATTCCGCGATTCGAGCCTTGGTCAGTCATGTTTTCGGTTAGGGTATTCCTTCCATAAGTCAGACCGACATAAACCGTCTGGGAATTTCCCATAACGGAGCCTTCCGTATTAAGCTTTGCAATTTCTGCATAAGCATCATGGAGGGGCTGTATAACATGCTTAATTTCATCAAGACATTTCACTTCTCTACGGATTCCGCAAACCGCCAGTCTATTGATGCAAAAAAGATATAACTGCAACAGCGCCGGAGCCGGTTCATATTCCGTATGCAGCGAATTCATTAATTCATTGATGCAGCCTCTTGCTTTCCGTATAGCTTCCCGAAAAGCAAGCTTATTATCCTGCCCGTAAGCCTCTTTGCCTTCTTCCAGATAAACCAAGAGCATCTCATATAAAATAACCACCAACTCTGTGGAATTTGCCTGACTGATACGAAGTGTAAACTGCTGTTTGCATTCCTTGGTCATACCGATACCTCATATCCCCTTATTTACTGCAAAAGCTGCAATACCTGAGACGGTCTTTCGTTGGCCTGCGCCAGCATGGAAGTTCCCGCCTGCGTCAATACCTGATTTGTGGTATATTGTATCATCTCGTCCGCCATATCCACATCCATAATGCGGGAATATGCGGCAGTCATGTTTTCGTTTGTAATGTCCAGACTGTTTACGGTAGATTCCAGACGGTTCTGGTATGCACCCAGACGACCGCGCACTCTGGAAACAAATTGAATGGCTCCCTTCACCTGCTCGATGCCATATTTTGCGCTTTCCGCCGTAGACACATCCAATTTTTCGATTCCCATATTGCGGGCAGTCATTGCCGGTATGGACACCTCCAGCACCTGTCCTTCATTGGCGCCGACCTGCAAACGCAGGGAACCGATATCCATAATTTCTATCTCTACATCGGTATATTCACCGGTTCCTGCATCTGTCATATCCAACTGCATTTCAAATCCGTTATCACCCGTAATAGTTAAAAGGTCATCCTTGATTTGGGCAGGATAACCCGGATTATCCGGATCATCCGGATCACCCAGATCACTAACGGGAAAATCATTGTATCCGTCAGGAGTGGGCACAGCAGGGAAAAACCTCAGGGGATCTTTCTGTAAGGTTCCTATCTTATACTTTCCTGCCGGCAGCTCAACGCTGCAATAGCTCACACGGATATCCGCTTCGTTACAGTATCCCTTGCGCTCAAACTCACCGTTTAACAGCTTCTGTCCGTTAAACTCCGTAGTATCGGCAACCCTGTCAATCTCTTCCTTTAATTGGGTGATTTCATCCTGAATAGTCTTCCTGTCATCCTCCCCCAGAGTTCCGGTAGAAGCTTTCACACAAAGCTCATTCATTCTCTGAAGCATATCTGCAACTTCCGTAAGCGCTCCGTCCGCAATCTCAATTACGGAAATGCCGTCGTTTGCGTTCTCGCTTGCGGTAGAAAGACCGACAATCTGAGCGTTCATGCGCTTTGCCATGGCAAGACCCGCCGGATTATCCTTGGCATGATTGATTTTTAAGCCGGAGGACAGCCTTTCCAAAGAAGCCGCCAGACGACTGTCATTATTTGCCAATGAATTGTTGGACAACATAGCTGATACATTATAATTGATTCTCATATACTACCTCTTCTTCCCGAACTGCCTGCAAAAATACTTTTGCAATACGATAAAGTTCTAAATTATCAGATCCGTCTGTCATTGTATCATCGGCTTCCGTTCCTATGATATTCCCCTTGGGCGATTTGGGCAAAGCATTGGCGGCATTGACTTCCCTTCTGATAATGGGCAGCGTCTCCACCTCAACATTTTGCAGATTTTCTCTTCCCTCCGAGATGTAATCACTGAATATATCGGCAGTCCGTTTCAATTTCGTAACCTCTGATTCCGTATTTCCTGCCAAAAATCCCTGCAGCGTTCGTTTTCCTCCGGATTCACCCCTTGCTGCTTTCACGGTAAAATGTGCTTCTATCTGTTCTTCCCCGGAAAGCGCCACGCTGATGTGGACGCCTCCCTTTTCGCCGCTCCCGCGCTCCATGGTGAGTCTGACCTTTGCAAGTCTCTCGCCGATATACATGGGGATGACATACTCCTCCGATGCCGAAAGCTTTCCCGCTATGGAAAGCTGCTTGTGCACCATTTGAAAGCTGCGGACATCAAGAGAAGTATCCGCCTGATTCACGCTTGCCTCCTCCAACTGCCCCCTCAGGTCATCCACAAACTCCTGATAATTCTCCCTGAATGCCTCTTTATCCGACAAACCGTCCAGCAGTTCTTCCGCCGTCTGCGCCAATTCCGCATTTCCTTCCTCCGACGCAATATCAGGGACCTTCTTAAACGGACCGGCTGCAAAAAGATTGTTGTCCGGCTGTAAAAGAGCCTGCGCCGCCAGAAGACTGCCTGCGTCGGGCGTCACCTCGCCTCTTTGCAGCAATGCAGCCGCCTCCGTATCCGTAAGCGCAGCTTCCCTGACCTGTTCCAACTCCTGTGCCAGATACCGCTCTTGCGCCTCTTTGCTATATGACACTTCTGTCAATATTTCTTTTACATCCCTTACAAATGCCTTGGATATCTGGCTGTCAATGGTTTCTCCCTTTCTCACAACCTCCAGACTGAGACCAAAGGCATCCTCCACCTTTACATCCATATGTTTAAATTTACTGCTCCGCACTGCGGAAAGCAGATTGGCAAACTGAAGCTCGGCCTGACTGTTTATCACCGCTCCGATGGCAGCACCGTCCGATTTTTCAATCTGATGAATCATCCTGTACACACCGATGTAGGCATCCCTCTCCTGTGCGGTAATCTCCTTTTGGCGTTCCAATCCATACAGAAAACGGCTGTAGCTTTCTGCCTCTTCCTCATAGCTTTCCTCATTGCTGTCAAAATATTCCTGAAGCTCGTCAAAGCTCTGTTCCAAAGGGTTCACTCCATCGCGGATCATCTTGAGAACTGACGCGGGTGTCATTTTGTTTACCACATCCCGGACCTGTCTGTCCGCAGCCATTACCCGTTCTATATTTTCCGGTGTAATCTCCATGCTGTTGTAACCCAAAATACGCACGGCGCGCCTGCTTTCCTCCACAGGACGAACGCCCAGCTCTTCCATAATGGCATCCACATTAGAAAATGCCTTGCGGATATTGTCGCCCAAATCTTTTCTGGGCGCCGTCATCAACGCTTCGTAACTCTCACTTGCCTTTTGATAAGTCTCCTGAAGCGTCCTGCCCTCCGCATGAAGCTCCGCAAGGGTAAATGCTTCTTCTCTCTGACTGTAGACGCCCAAAATCTGAGCCGGCATATCGGGCAGTTCCCTTACTGTCTGATTGGTATTTTGGTAAAGCTGATACTTTTCCACCGCCTGTGCATCTTCGGGGAAATAGCTCTCCGCCACCTGTTTTTCCGCCTGTTTTAATGCTTCTATCAACTGCTCCATAGGCGCCGTATCGATAGAAAATCCACTCTTTAACAGCTTCATGTTCACCTCTGCGGTCATCCGCAGGCGAACCTCCTCCAACTGCCTTCTCGCAGTGATATCTCCTCCCAATTCGTTCCAAAGCTCTTCCGAATGGTAATAAACATCCACCTCCGCCGCCTGCTCATAAATATTGCGGGGGTGTGCCAGATTGGCATGAATGGGATTTTTCCCTTCGGCAATGGCGGCTGCTGCTGCCTTGGCAAAAACCTCCTCTGTCACCGGGAATGTTACCTGATGCAGTTCATCCAGGCGTTTCAAATTTTCTGCGGTGAGGGGAAGCCCCTTCTCCAACAGCCAATACGCCCTCTCTCTGTTCTCCTTGTTCCCTTCAAGCCCTGCCTTGTCAATCACCTGATCAATCTGTTTCTGCAGACCCCGTTCCTCTGCATCCGGTTTCTGCTGCCCGCTTCTTACTTCTGTTCCTCCAGAATATGATGCGCTTTGTGCCGCATTCTGCGATGCGGTTCGCGTGTAATAACCCTGTATTTCCTCCGCATAATACCCTCCGGCATTCTGCGCCGTTCCCTGCTCTATGGTCTGTGCTCCGCTGCTTTCCGCCAGATAAAAATCATAAATTTCCGGCTCCATCCCATTGTCCACCATATACTGATAAGTACCCTGTGTGGGAGTGTCCAGTTCCGATACCATATCCCATGCCTGCCCTATCTTCTCCACATTCTCCTGTGTCAAAGGCAGATCGGACTGTGCAAACTCATCGGCAACGGAACGCGCCAATGCCTCGCTTCCCATCGCCGCCGCCAGAGTTTCCATATCCAGATCATCCGTATAACCCACGATCACCTGTCCGGAACGCGCCAACTCAGCCTTTATCTTATCCACAATGGTCACTGCCTGTTCCGGATCTATATTTTGAAAATGGAAACCTTCTTCCGAAAGCTCCTTATAATCTTCCTCGGACAGAATATTTGACATAAGTGTCATATAATTCTGCATTACATCTACATCGATATTTCCCGCTTCCTGCTGCAAAGCACTGAAGGATTTGCCTTTTTCTTTACCGGGGACATTCAAGTTTTGTCCTGCTCCCGACGAAAAATCCACCTGATATGCGTCGGTCCGGCGTGCCTTCCCGCTTTGTCCTGCTTTTTCCGCATGACTTTTCCTCACATGCTGCCCCGCCTGCGGCTTTTCCGTATATTGTTTTCCTGTCTCTGAAACATCGCCTGCCTGAAAATTAATCTGCATATTTCCTCTCATTCCACCGCGCAGACGGCATTTTTATCCATAGAAACTCTGGGGCGCACAGCATTACAAAGTTTTCCGTTTCTGCGCAGCTTTCGCTTGACCTTGTTTTGATACCTATTTTTTATTTCGGTTTACTCTTTCTTTTTCTTTACCCCAAAAGCGGCTGCCCAAACCGACATTGCAGTTTGTGCAGCCGCACATTTTACATATTTTCTGCGGTTTTTAGAAAACAAATACCGCAGCGCTGTAAGGGGGCAGATCAAAGGTAAGGGAATATTCCTGATTACAGCAAGGCTCCTTCTTTGCCGTCAGCTCTTGGGGAATCGGGGTGCCAAAACCGCCGAATCTCTCCTCGTCGCTGTTTAACAAGAGCTTATACTTTTTCTTCTTGGGCACGGGAACCTTATAGTTTTCCCATTTAATGGGAGTCATATTTAATACGAATAAAAGGTTGTTCTTGCCGTTTTGCGCTTTGCGGACAAAGGAATACACGCTTCTGTCCTTATCATCGGCGTTCATCCACTCAAAGCCGTTCCAACTGTCATCAATCTCATACATAGCCGGATACTTACGGTAGAGCGCCAGCAGTTCCTTCATATAATCATGCATGCCGAGATTATTTTTCTCCCCCAGCAAGAACCAGTCCAGCTCTCTTTCCTCGCTCCACTCACGCTCCTGCCCGAAGTCCTGTCCCATAAACAAAAGCTTCTTGCCGCAGTGTCCAAACATATAGGTATATCCCGTGCGCAGATTTGCATATTTGTCCACGGTATAACCGGGCATTTTATTCACCATGGAACATTTCAGATGCACCACCTCGTCATGGGACAGCGGCAGAATATAATTTTCACTCTCGTTATAGGTCATGGCAAAAGTCATGGCATAATGGTTGCCCTTACGGTATATGGGATCTAACTTCATATACTCGCAGAAATCATGCATCCAACCCATATTCCACTTGAAAGAAAATCCCAATCCGTCCGTACCGATATCGCTTGTCACATTGGGCCATGCGGTGGA
The DNA here is from genome assembly GCA_023665475.1 of Lachnoclostridium sp. Lineage (GTDB taxonomy): Bacteria > Bacillota > Clostridia > Lachnospirales > Lachnospiraceae > Acetatifactor. The sequence goes on along the minus strand of JAMPEB010000004.1, from coordinate 67,292 downwards.
TTCTTCCGCAATGGTCAAAAATCCGGGATAAGTGCCCCGCACCACGGAATTCATATGTTTGAAAAATTCAATGGCGTCCAGATTCTGATTGCCGCCGAATTTGTTGGGCACCCACTGTCCGTCCCTCTTTCCGTAATCCAGATACAGCATGGATGCCACTGCGTCCACACGGATACCGTCCACATGGAATTCCCGCAGCCAATACAGCACATTGGCAATCAGGAAATTTTTCACCTCGGGCTTTTCAAAATTAAATATCTTGGTGCCCCAATCGGGATGCTCGCCCTTTCTGGGGTCGGGATGCTCAAAAATACATTGTCCGTCAAATTTTGCCAATCCGTGGGCGTCCGTGGCAAAATGCGCGGGAACCCAATCCAGAATCACTCCGATTCCCGCCTTATGCAGCTCATTTACCAGATACATAAAGTCCTTGGGGGTGCCGTAACGGGAAGTGGGAGCATAATAACCCGTGACCTGATATCCCCAGGAGCCGTCAAAGGGATGTTCCGCAATTCCCATCAGCTCTATATGGGTATACTTCATTTCTTTCATATATTCCACAATCTTAGCGGCAAATTCGCGGTAATTATAAAACCCTTCCGGCGTACCGTTATTGGGATGCTTCATAAAAGAACCGATATGACATTCGTAAATTGCCATGGGCTCCTTCTTTAAATCCGAGATATTCTTTTTATCACGCTCTGCAATCCACTTGTCATCCCTCCACTCAAATCCTGACAAGTCTGTCACAATTGACGCGGTGCCGGGGCGGTATTCCGCATAGTTCGCAAAAGGATCCGCCTTATAAAGCTTGCTGCCATCCTCCGCGGTAATGAGGAATTTGTACATTTCTCCTTCTCCCACACCCGGAACAAACAGTTTCCAGATGCCTACTCCCTGCAAACGCTCCATGGGATGGGATTCTTCATTCCATCCGTTAAAAGAACCGATAATATGTACCGTCTGGGCATTGGGCGCCCATACTGCGAAATAGGTTCCTTCCTCCCCGTCTTCTTCCGACAGGTGCGCTCCCAGCTTCTTGTAAATATCATAATGCGTGCCCTGTCCAAATACATATTGATCCGCATCGGAAATAAATACCGTTTCCCTCTTCGGAGATGCCTGCTTCATAATTGCTTACCTCTCTTTCTGACTAAAATCCTTCTCTCCTAAAATAATCATATCTTCATCATCATATCGCTTTCCAAGAAGCACATCAAAGAAGTGACCTACATTCTTTCTCTTAGAATGATGAATGGCTTCCTCCACAATGTTCTGCACATCAATCACCGTGGCTGCATGGTTTATGGTCTGCAATTCCTCAATCCGGGTGTGCAGTGAAAGAACCCCTACCGCGTCAATGGAAAATTCTTTTTCTTTTGCATATTGCTTTCCATAAGCTACCAATGCATCATTGCTTAACGCCTCCACATCCATGCGATTGGTAAAGCTGTTCAAAAGCTCTTCGTTCCGCTCAAGAAGCTTTTCCATATTATGCTTTGTATCTTCTAAGATAATTACGATACCATGCTGTTCCTGCTGCAGGGATTGATACAGTTCTCTCGCGGTATTGGCAGACATATCAAAGGCATGCTGGATAATCAGGGCGCCGTTTGCAAGCTGGGTGATCAATTCCTCCACATCCTTGCTGTTTAAGGCTTTTCCGCTAATCTTAGCCATTCTTCCGGAGAAATTGCTGTCCGTCTGCTTAATTTCCTTCACAATATTTTTGGCAAGCGTCAGGGTATCCGTACCCTCGCCGCCTGTAATAATCACATTTCCGGTATATGCAGCCATGCTGATATTATCCAATACATTGATCAACTGCTCTTTTGCCTGCTTTCCCTGTATATAAGGAGCGAACAGTTCCTTTTCTTCCTCCGTGAGGCTGCGGACTTTTACTTTGTCCCTCTCCACGGCTTCCTGCACAGGTTCTTCCTCTACCGAATCCTGATATACTTGCGGTTCCTCAGCGCTTTCAGAAACAGGCTGCGCTTCGGGGATTTCCGCTTCTTCCTCAGGTTCAAGGCTTTCTGCAAAGGCTGCGCTTTCCGGCTCTTCGCTTTCCCTTGGTTCCGAATCGTCATAAGCTTCTTCCATGTTTTCGCTTTCTTCAGGCTCAGGGTTCTCCGCAATAATTTCTTTCTCTTCGGGTTCCTCTTTCTCTGCAACGACTGTCTCCTCTGTTTCAAGAGTTTCATAAGCTTCCTGCTCCTTCTGCTCCTCAAAGTCAAAGGTTTCTTCTTCCTCTGGCTTAAGACTCTCTTCCGGTTCTTCTTCAAAGGTTTCGCTTTCCTCAATCTCATCAAATTGCCCTGCATCTTCCTCAATCCCATCCGTCTTGCTCAACTCTTCCAGTTTAAAGACTTCTTCATCTATATTCAGATTCGTATCCCGCTCAATGCCTTCGTCTTTTTCCAATTTTTCCAGAAGGCCGTCCCTGATGGAAGCTTCAAACTCTGTAAACATATCTCCGGTCTGCGCCAACACATGCTTGCGGACTTCCTCTCTGCCTTTCTCCTCATTCTCCTTTTTCAAGCGCTCCCATTCGGTAAGAATATCTTCTATGCGCAATTGTCCGGTAATCTGCTTCTCAATATTGGGTTTTTCCGGCATAACCAGACTCAGTTGTCCGTCGGACTCCTGCGCCAGCACTTCCGCCATCTCTCTGGGCGGCTGCGCCGCCATAACCTGTCTCGTATTTTCCCACTGCATCTGCTGCATAACCGTTTCTGCAGTGACATCGACTTTTTCTTCGACCGCAGGAGAAGTCTGTGAAACTTCTTTGTCCGATACACCGCTCATGGTATCCGGGACTTGCGTTTCCGCTCTGAGGGCAGCCTGTACCTCGCTCATTTCTATGGTTTCGCCGAAAAATACTTCCGATTTTATAATATTCTTGTGTGCGGTTTCCGGCTCCAAATCTTCTTCATCCACTTCATCAATTTCAGGCATATCCAAGGATTCGGTATCGGATTCCAGCATGGACCGCATCAGGGACTGCGCAAACGGGTCGCTTATTGAGGATTCCTCCTCTTCGGACACTTCCCGCAGACTTGCCGCCAATTCTTCCTGCAGATTGATGGTGTTGTACCTTCCCATATCCATAATTTTGACCTGGATATCTAAATCGGAATCCTGTTCCCCGTTCTCTTCAAAATCCTCTGCGGCAAATATCTCTCCGGACATCTCCTCTTCAGGGAACCGAACTGCCTCATAAATCCGGGTATCTCCGTTCGGCACATACATACCCTCAGAAAATTCCACATCCTCCTGCTCCTCTGCGGAAGACCGGGAAGGCTGCCCTTCATGAAAACGATGATCATAAATTTCCTGCTGCTCCGGTGTGAGCGGCTGGTGGAGCTGCTTAAGCTCCAATGCCTTCACCACATATCTTCCCTCGCCGAACCAAAGCACCATCTCGTCACATTCTTCCACGCAGCGGGTTGCCAATCCTATTCTATGGTACAAATATGCCAGTTCATAAGCCCACTTTTCCCGATAATCCCGTTTCTTCAGTTCTTCCAAAACTTCTATGCGCTCCTCCAGACTCACATTCTGCGCCTCGAAAATTTTGTACTGCAGGATATAACGCCCCGGATCCTTTGGCGCCACCGATATAAACTCTTTATAATATTCCACTGCCTGAACAAAATCTTCCGTTTTCAGGGAAAGCTCGCACAAAGAATAGCAGATTGTCCGTCCTCCGGGTCTGCGTTCATATGCCAGCAAAAGCAAGTCTTTGGCATCCTCATATCTTCGGTTGATTTTGTACAAATCGCTGATTGTACAAAGCATCATCACACTTTTTACCCTGCGCCAGTCTATGGAATCGGCAAGCTCTGCCGCCTGGGTATAATTGCCTTGTGCTATCAGGTCTTTGATTTCATCTGCTTTTATTTTGTATTCATATTTATCCAAGGTATTCGCATCCTTTACTTATCGATATGGTATTATATTTGCTCTTTTGGTCTTATTATACCATACCATGTATGCGTCTGTCAAAAACAAACTACATCTTGTGTAAAAAAGTATGCGAGCCCCTCTGTCACTCCAGCCGGTTACTCAATTTTGCAAACTGCTCCAGAGTAAATGTTTCCCCTCTTACGGTGGCGGGAAGTTCCATTTCCGCCAATACCCGCAGCACATCTTCTTTGGAAATTTGAAGCTCCGGCGCATTTGTCAGCGCATTTATCAGCGTTTTCCTTCTATGCATAAAGACCGCCTTAATCAGCACAAACATCCTTTTTTCATCCGCCACCTCCACCGGCGGCTTCTCATAACGGGTCAGCCGGATTACGGCGCTGCCCACATTGGGACGCGGGATAAAACAGTTGGGCGGCACATTAGCCACGATTTCCGGCCGGGCATAATATTGTACCGCAAGAGACAGCGCGCCGTAATCCTTCGTCCCCGGCCCCACCTGCATGCGCTGCGCCACTTCCTTCTGCACCATCACGGTAATGCTTTTTAAAGGTACGCCTCCCTCAAACAGCCCCATAATAATGGGCGTCGTGATATAATAGGGCAGATTTGCCACCACTTTAATCGGTCTGCCCCCGTTTTTTTCTTCCACAATTTTAGCAATATCCACTTTCAGGATATCATCATTTATAATGGTTATATTTCCGTAATCCGACAGGGTATCTTCCAAAATAGGGATTAATGCCCTGTCAATTTCCACGGCAATGACTTCTCCTGCCTTTTGCGCCAGACACTGCGTCATCGTACCGATGCCCGGACCGATTTCCAGCACACAGTCTTCTTTTGTAATATCCGCTGCGCTTATGATGCGTTCCCGCACTCCGGCGTCAATCAGGAAATTCTGCCCGTACTTTTTTTGAAAAGTAAACTGATATTTTTGCAACACCGCAATGGTGTTCTGTGGTATTCCCAAATCCGTCATATATGCAACCTTTCATCCGCCATTGTCCGCAGTGACGGTTATATCATTATTCTAAATATTGAAAATCCTCCAAAAAGTGAATGCAGTCATAGAGTACCAGCACATCCATGCCATTCTCCGGCTTACAGCTTTCCATAAGCCGGGACAGGGAGCCGCTGTAATACTGCAAGTCCACCACATAAATACGGCTGTAGTGAGGCTGTAAAAGAGGTATCATACAGTTGGCACAGGAATCCTTGATCAAAAACAGCGTTCTGCCAGTTTGATAATCCGTATGAATCTCCAAAACTCCATGTGCATCATCCAGAAAATATCCATAGGGATTCTCCCCTGTCAGATAGCTCTCTTCGTAAAAAGAATCTGCCGTTTTCTTAAAGTCATAGGTAATGGATATGGGTCTTTCTTTTGTCTCCGGAAAAATCTGAATTTTATCCGCGCCTTCTAAGCCCGGAATACGGGAGATAAGATCTCCCCGGAAATTATCCGACACAGTTGTCATGTTTTGTGGGTTGTACGGATACAGAAAACTCAAAGTCTCCCTGGTCCACACCAGATATCCGTAATAGGCGCCCAGACTGGTCCAATGGCGGTCTGTGTGATAATAAATTTCTTCCTCGTTGTGGGCTTCCAACATGCCATATACATCAATATAGCTGCGTTCTCCCACCCGCTCCCGCACTTTTTCCAAAAATCTGCTCTCATCATAGTAATCCGCATAGGCAGGGAGTTTTTCCTGCAAAATATTATCCGCCGTCGGTACAAGCATCACCCTTGCGCCCCACTCATCCGTCAATTTTCCCAGCAGGGCTATCTTTTCCTCTTCCAGCTCCCCGCTGTAATTCTCCGGCAGATGCCGCTCTATCAGATAATCGTCTTTTCCCAGATAAACTTCATTGATATCCTTTTTCCGGAAGAAAATGTCTGTCCGCGTTTTGATATTCACCCACTTATCGCGGCTCACAAATTGGTCTGTTAAATAATTTTCATACTCTTTCCCGAAATCTCCCCTTAAAAAGGCTTCTCTTGCAAACTTCGGTTTCTTTGCCAAAAGCCGGTTCTCCGTCTCCGAAAAAACCCTGTCCCCATGAAAAAAATCCGCCGCGGTAAAAGCAAGAAGGATGGCCGCCACAATCCCTATGGTAAATATTGAGTTTTTCTTCTCGTCCATACGCTTCTCCTTTTCATTCTAACTCCTATGATTCCGCTCCGCGGAATCTCAAATTGCGATGAAAAACGCCGTGTTTTTGGCGTTTTTCGGCGTGAGATTTAGTACTTCTTAGGCGGCTACGCCGCCTTTGCGAAACTGCCCATTGGCATGAGCTTTAGAAGTACTTCTCACGCTAAATAATATACGCAATAGACAGCAGCAGCAAAACCGGCGGAATTACCTTTTCGCCCAATCGGTAGACTGCCATGGCATATCCTGTATGAGAACTCTTTAATTTCTGTACCCAGCCGCTTATCACGGGAGTGGACGCCACCGCCGCTATCACCAACACAATCAGGTACTCTCCGCCCAGATACAGTCCCCTTGCATCCAGAACACTTCCCCGATTCAGGTTAAACATAGCCTTTACATAACCCCATGCGCCCGCCATGGTTTCCGAGGAAAAAATCACCCAGCCAAACAAAACCACCAAACCTGTATAAACCCACCTAAACAGTTTAGGCAGTCCGTTCAGCGCTTTCCCCAAAAACAATTTCTCTAAAATCAAAAATACCGCAAACCACACTCCCCAAATAAAATAGTTGACGGCGGCGCCGTGCCAAAGCCCTATCAGCGCCCACGCAACCAAAATAGCCATCACCTGCCGCTTCCGGTCTTTCCGGTTCCCGCCCAGAGGATTATAAACATACTCCCGAAACCAGCTCCCAAGGGAAATAAACCATCTGTCCCAAAATTCCGTGACGGACGCGGAAAGATACGGATAATGAAAGTTTTCCGGATAATGAAAGCCTAAGATTTCCCCTAAACCGATTGCCATATCGGAATATCCCGACAGGTTAAAATAAATTCGAAACGCAAATGCCAACACCCCCAGCCACGCGCTCAGTACGCTCATACTGCCATAATCCATAACAGAAATGATTTCCCACAGCTCCCCCGCATGATCGGCAATCAATACCTTTTTGGCAAGACCGGTCACAAACCGCTTTACGCCACCGCTGATTTTGTTGATATCTACGGGGCGGTCATGAAGAGAATCCTCCACCGTTTTATATTTTACAATAGGTCCCGCTATGAGTTGGGGAAACAGGGATACAAACATTCCAAAATCCAAAAGATTTTTCTGCACCTTTACCTCTCCCCGATACACATCTATGATATAGGACATGGTCTGAAAAGTATAGAAAGAGATTCCTATGTGCCGCTTAAAAGTTCCCAAGAGCAACAGACTGACGGCAACGGAAGTAGCCAGAAATACTCTTGCCGCAGGCTTTCCCCTGTTAGCATCGATCAGTCTTCCCAGGGTGTAATCCACTATAGTGGAAAACAGCATAAGGAATACATACACCGGTTCCCCCCATGCATAAAAAATAAGGCTACCCAAAAAGAGGATGACATTTTTCATCCTCTTGGGAGCCAAAAAATAACAAAGGATAAATATTGGCAGAAACCGAAATAAAAATATAATACTGCTAAAAACCATATCTGTAAATCACCTTATTGATTTGCCATTTGGCAGAGTTCCTCCAGCATCTTGGGCAAATCCGTTTCCATATTTTCGTCCGTAAACTGGCAGGTACCCACTTTTTTGTGTCCGCCGCCGTTGTACTTTAACATCAGACTTCCCACATTGACATCGGAGGTTTTGTTTAAAATACTGTACCCTACTGCCGCAGAACAGCCCAAGCCGCCCTTGCCGCTGACAATCCATGCGGAAATATTCTGCTCCGGATACATGCTGTAAATCATAAAGCGATTGCCTGTGTAAATAGGATCCACACCCCGTAAATCACTGATAATCACATTTCCTTCCACCCGGGTGTGCTCCGTTACCATTTCTTTGAACTTTTCTGTCTGTTCCTTATATACTTCGATACGCTCCTGCACATCGGGTAACGCCAGAATCTCTTCCGTACTCATGGTGCGGCATGCATGCATCAGCTCCTCCATCAATTTGTAATTGGGAATGGAAAACTGTCTCCATCTGCCCAAACCCGTTCTGGGATCCATCAAAAATCCCACCAGAATCCAGCCCTGAGGATTCATGACTTCATCAATGGTCAGATTGCCGGAATCCACCTTGTCCACTGCTATCATCATATCATCAAACTGCGGAAATCTTTCTTTCCCACCGTAATATTCATAAATAATCCTTGCACAGGAAGGGGTAATACGGCTCTCCCCCTTATATTTGCCCTCCAGCGCCAGCCTTTCGTGCTCGCTGGAATGATGGTCAAACCACAAACCGCAGCCCTCCACATAAGGCACATTCGCCAGACAATCATTTTCGTTCACTTCCACCAATCCGTCCTGCAAATCCTTGGGATGTGCAAACTTCCAGCTATCTATGATGCCCGCTTCCAAAAGCAGCGCCCCGCAAGCCAGACCGTCAAAATCAGAGCGTGTAATTAATCTCATTGCTATTCCCTCCTTGCGCCTTCTCTCTTTCAATGATTGGAAAGCTCTATTTATTAGTATAGCATATTCCCTGCTTTTCAGCAAATAAATTTTCCGTTTCCCCGGCTGTCTGAATTACTTTTTTATCAGGCAAAATCGGTTTCCTTTTTCATTTTGGGCTTTTTCCAAATTCCGCTCCGATAGAGGATATACAGAATAAGGGAGGAAATCCCGTTGCTGACCACTACGGAATACCAGACGCTGCGTACGCCCATATGTAAAATGCTCTCACAGAACCACAGCGTCAAAAAGCGGAAACCCCACAGTCTGGTCACATCCACTATCATATTCACCTCTGTGTGCCCCGTTCCCTGAAACAGACCCGAGGTAGCGTTATAAACACCGTTGGTAAAACACCAGAATGCCATAATGCTTAAAAAGTCCGCCGCCATGGCAATCGTCTGTGCGTCATCGGAAAAAATGCTGACAATGGCTCCGGAAATCATATCCCGGCTTAAAATCATGCCTCCGACAAACAAAAACACTACGGAAATCCACATGGAAATGAGGTAGCCTTTCTCTGCCCGTTCCATTTGCTCAGCCCCCACATTTTGTCCCACAATGGTCGCCGTGGCGGAACCTATGGCATTAGAGGGCAATGAAATCAGGCTGTTTACTTTGTTGCCGATGCCATAAGCTGCCATGGCTGCGCTGCCATAGGCAAACACATTTCTGCTCATCAGCAAAAATCCCAACTGCATAGTGCTTCCTCCCAAAGCGGTGGGCAGACCGATTTTCAAAATCAGTTTGAGTTTCTCCGCCTGAAAGCGCATACCATGAAAATCCAGAAAAATTTCATCCTTTCGGTTCAGGAGCAGGACAAAGGCAATAATTGCCGGAACCGCTTTTGCCAATACCGTAGCCAGAGCGGCTCCCGCCACCCCCAGATTCAGCCATACCATCAGAAGCGGGTCCAGAATCATATTGAGCGCAATGCCGCCCAGATTTAAAAACAGTGGGCTCACCGTATCTCCCTGCGCCTGATGAACGGCAGAAAACAAATTGACCATAAACAAAAAGAGCATATCCCATATCACGATACAAAGATAAGTCACCGCATGATTATAAATATCACTGTCCGCCCCCAGCCACTTTACAATCCCCGGCGTCGCCAGAAAGCAGATTAAGGAGCATCCCACCGCAAAGCACATGGCGCACATAAAAATCTGGTTCGCCATTCCCTTGGCGTTTTCTTTTTCTCCTGCGCCAATGTATTGGGCAATCAAAACAGAGCCTGCCACCGTAATTCCGTTGCCGAAATTCAGTATGATATTCTGTACGGGAGTCACCAGATTAATTGCTGCAAGCTGGTTTGTTCCCAACTTCCCCAGCCAGAAAGTATCTGTTAAATTGTACATGGTCTGCAAAAAACTGTTTAAAACCACCGGAATCGCCAATGCCAAAACCGCACGCCAAAGACTTCCGCTCAATATCTGTTCCTGATTGTATTTCTTTCCTGTCTGCATGGATGCCCGATACCCTCCCTTGTCCGCTTTATTATCATTCCCACAACTTATTCTAATACAAACGCCTTGTCCTGTCAAAAACATTGCTTCCGTTCCGTCGATTTATTGTATTCTTCGCTGTTTTGGAACAATAAATGAAAATGGCTATAGAAATCCCTGCATCCTTATGTTATATTAAACAGTGAAATTACATGAGAAAGTACAATATACACAAAACGCACAGGGGAATGTATGCTTGACAATAGAATTTGTGCTTTGCAAAGCAGTTTCCGTTGTATGCGGAGGTATAACTAATGATAAAATTCTGCAGCCGTTTTTTAAAATATGCTCATATCGTTCTATTTTCTTTTCTGGCCGTATCTTCACTGCTGGTAACTCAGTCATGTTTTCCGCCCGGCACTGAGGAATCTCCCAACGCCCCGATATATAAAATTCCTGATAATATATTTCTTCATGTTATATTTATACTTATTTTCTGCGTGACGATATATCTGCTCAATCTTTTGGTTAAGCAAAAGCCGTTCCTTGCGGTCCTCTGGCAGAAGCATAAATTTCTGTTTCAGTTTATTGCCGCTGCCTGCGCTTTTTTTGTGGCCTTTTCGATGCTTATGGACGGAACCCGCATTCCATACGGAGATCAGGCTCAGGTTTACGGCGCGGCTATGTATTTTAATTCCGGCAATTATATCAATCTTTCACCCGGCGGTTATCTTGATATGTACCCTCATCAGCTCGGATATGTCGCCTTCCTTCAGTTGTTGTTCAAACTTACCGGCAGCAATTCCTTTTTTATGATTCAGGTAATCAACTGTCTGTTTACTGCCGGAATCGTATTCGGTGCATGTCTGCTTCTGGATGATCTCACGGATAAAGTTTATTTACAAATGATAGGGACACTCTCGGCGCTTCTATTGCTGCCTCTGTACTGTTTTGCAAACATGCTTTACGGAGATACACCCTCTCTCTTCTTTTCGCTTTTATTCCTGCATCATTTTATCAAAGCTCTGCAAAACCCACGCTGTACATATTTCATACTATGTGTGCTTGAAATAACTCTTGCCGTACTTTTAAAAAAGAATGCTATTATAATGCTGTTAGCAGCAGTTATCATCCTGACAATTCATTTGATTATTGTAAAACGCCCTTTGTTTATCCTGCCGCTCTTGACTTTATGCATATTTCCTGTTGGTCTGCCAAAACTTCTGGAAGCCCATTACCGCCATGTCAGCGGTTATGAAATCGCAGGCGGGATTCCTGCCATATCATGGATTGCAATGGGAACTTTGGAAGAAGGAGGCTGCCCCGGATGGTTCAACAATTATCCCGTACCCGCATATTATGAAGCAGGCTTTGACCGACAGCTCGCTGCCGAAAAAGCATTGGAAAAACTCAGTGAGCGATTCGCTTACTTCAAAGAAGAACCTGTCTATGCTTTAAGCTTCTGAAAGCGCAAAATATGCACCCAGTGGAACGACCCTTTTTTCAATTCATACGGTGTTATGCTTATGGATGAAGAGCCATCGCAGGGGATTACCAAATTTATCATGGATCATCACAGAGGTATTTTAACATTTCTGTCACTGCTCCAAAATATCACATACTGGGGAGTATTCATCTATATTATCCTGCGTAGCGATGCCACAAAGGCAAGTACCTACATGCTCTTGCCTGAAGTATGCATTCTCGGTGAATTTTTGTTCAGTATTATCTGGGAAGCCAATTCCCACTGTGTCATTCCCTATTATATTATTATGATTCCCCTTGCATGTATAGGCTGGAATGATTTGCTCTCCAAAATAATGTCACACAAGCAGAAATCTATGGTACAATAGAACATATTCGGAGAGGAATTCACATCATGGGTGAGGAAGAAAAAAGAAATTATTCTAAAGAATATCAGGAAATGATACAGATTGAAGAAGGTCTGGAACAGTTTCTGGAGCAGGAGCTGCAGGATATGAGGAGCGCGCAGACCATTCCCGACACAGTATCCGCTGCCGGCTGCCGGACAGCGGCAAAAACGACAAACAACGCAGAGGAAGTAACTATGGCAAATACCAAAAATACAAAACGCCGCAAACCATCGAAAGCATTGCCGGATGATTATAGAGATGATTGGGATAAGGCTCCCTCTTCCGGTCATAAGAAAATCTCTGCAAAAAAACAGAAAAACATGCGGTGGAAACGCTTTCTGATTACCATTGTCCTGCTTATCGCATTACTGGGACTTGTACACTATTGTCTGGTGGCGTCCGTTTATGCCAAGATGAATTATAAGGCAATCGAAAACAAATCCATTACCGATGCGCCCCTTAAAGAAGACGGTGTAATCAATATCCTGTTAATCGGCAACGATTCCCGCCAAAACGGAGAAGACGGGCGTTCTGATGCCATGATTTTATTATCTATCAGTACCAAAACCAAAAAAATTTACATGACTTCCCTGCTCCGGGATATGTATGTGGAGATTCCGGGGCATGACGGCAACCGCCTAAACGCGGCGTATGCTTATGGCGGAGCCGGGCTTCTTATGCAAACCATTGAACAAAATCTGGATATTTCCGTAAACCGTTATATGCTGGTGAATTTTGAAGCCTTTGCCAATCTGGTGGATGCAGTGGAGGGCATAGAATTGGAACTGAGCAGTGAAGAAGTGGCTTATGTCAACGGCTATCTGGAAGAATACAACATTTTGACTAAGCGCCCGGAGGGCACCGATTATATGGATACCTCTTTAAGCGGAATGCTTCATTTAAACGGTCCCCAAGCCCTTGCTTACACCAGAAACCGATATCTGGGAACGGATTTTGGCAGGACGGAGCGCCAGCGGAAAGTGCTGTCCGCCGTCATCAAAAAACTTCCCAAGGCCGCCGTCACCAATTCCAAAGAACTGATGGACGGTCTTTTACCTAACTTAACCACTAATCTCACTCAGAACGAATGTTACCTGTTAAGCTTCTATGCGCCCAAGCTTCTGACTTATGAGCTTGTACAAAACAGCATTCCTATGGACGGAACCTACAAAAATGCCAACATCAGGGGCATGGCAGTGCTTGAGGTGGATTTTGACGCCAACAAAAAGTTTATCCGGGAAAATGTTTATGGGAAATAGTCACTCGGATGGACTATCGGATTTCTTTTTGTCTTTAAACACAAAAAGCTTACTGAACACATAATTTCCAATCACTACCAGCACCGACGATATCACGGTTGCAACGACCAGATGCACCCTAAAGTGTCCGAATATCTGCATAATCACTTCATCAAGCACGAAGGTGGACACTCGGGAAAACACAAACTTCGGAAATTCCGTCCTTATGGGATCCTTGCTTTTAAACACAAACTTTCGATTGGTAGGATAAGCAAAAAGAACCCCTGCCCCCCAATTGATAGCGCTTAACACAGCATTCTGTATGGGAGTAGGGTTCATGGTATTGTCATACAATATGGCATTTGCGCCGAATTTTGCGGCAAATGCCACCACGGTTGTCAAACCGCCCACAATCAGATAGACAATGATTTCCTCATATTTGCGCCAGAGTTCTTTTCCTTTTTCTATCATTTTATCCTCCAATCCGCCATGGCACAAGCTTATTTCATTATACCGCCCCAAGAAGGTTTGTCAAGTCCATATCTCCTTGCGTTTCCGTAGCTGTGGAAACTCCAAAGAGGTATTGACAAATTTCACGAAGTAAGATATTATATTCTTGTAGCCAATAATTTTATGTATTCATCTCTTTATTAATTAACCAGAGGCAGATATGAAAAAAACGATTACTCTTACCAAATTATCCTTCCTCTACTGGAAAACACATATAAAGAGAATTATGGCATTGGCTGCCGTCTGCATTTTGGGGGCGGCAGCCCTTTGTTTTTCATGCCTTTATATCCGAAGTGAAAAAGCTTTTGTGATGGAACACATACTTACTCTGCACGGAGATTACGATGCGGTTCTTTATGGCATTGAGGAAGCGGATATCCCTTTGGTTTCGGAGAATGATGCCGTCACATCCTATGGTTTTTACCGGGAATTGGGATATGTCGGCATGGAAGGAACCCCTCAATACAAGGTGGCATCTTTTCCGGACGAAAAGTCCGCACAAATGTATCATATGACCTGTGTACAGGGAAACTACCCACAAAATGAAAAAGAAGTTGCCATGGATGCGGACACTGCCAAAAAATTGGGAATCGTTCCCATGGCGGGACAGAACATAACATTGACCTTGTATGATTTGGCGCAGCAGAAATTAGAAGAACGGGAATATACGGTTTCAGGCATTTTTGAAGCATCCTCCGCCGATGTCTATGGCGGATTTTATCGGTATCCCCACGCGGCTATAGAATATGATGTGCCTGCAATTTTTATTTCTGACAGGGGAAGGAGTTTATTTGACAGCACCCTTATCACCGCATTTATTCAGGCGGACTCGGAAATCTATCCGCTTGAGACACAGATGGCGCAAGCAGTGTGGCCGCCATTCTCGTACCGCTTTGGAAAATGTCACAAAGCGCTCCCATCTCCGTTTTCAGAATGAAATACCACGAAAAGAAAAATCTGTCGGAACGGCATTTTCCGATTTTTCACAATGCACATGGAAGACACTGATAAGCAGGCATATCAAATTCCATGAGCGACCTGCTCTCATCATCATGTGTATCATCATGTGTATCATCATGTGCGCCGCCTTTTTCGGCTATAATTATTTTAGGGCATTCACGGACAAAGAAAACAGGGAATACAACAATGAATTGACGGCAAACGGGTTGAAAGATTGGGATTTTACGGCAGAAAAGAACAATATGTCCTATCCTTATACATTCCTGATTGAAAATCATCATGATTATGAAATTCCCCTTAGCGATATTGTGCTTTCCGCAGAGGAAGAAAATTATTCTTTTTCCTCAATATCTCCTTTTGACTGCACCGAGCCTGCCTATCTCAACTATGTGGAAGACCCCTCTTCCGGGGTCACTGTGCGCTATGCATCTTTTGCATTCGGAACAAGAAAGGATTTTAACACAAAAATTGGGGCGGTGGTTGTTTTGGATGAGGAAGAACATTATCAAAAATATCTGCTGCCTTGCAGCGAATTGAGCGGATTGGGCAAAGACAGCGATACCGTTTATGCCCCCTGCATACTATGCCTGCCGGATACCTTTGCAGGCTGGGGACTGCCGGACAGACTCTTTACAGAAGTAAAGTTTCGGGTGACGGACAGCGAAAAGTTATCAACGGCAAATGCATTGTTTTATGAAACCATCGGCGGCTGCAACGGTCTTACCTTTGCTTCCTCTTTTGAGATTAAAGAAAAAATGAAAACAAATGCCGGAAACACCATGACCATTTACTATATTATGATTCTCACATTGATATTTTTGGGAATGATTGCTGTCGGGATTAAATTTTACAGCCGAATAAAGCTTAACTCACAGACGATTGCAAGGCTTCGGGCAATCGGAATGTCACTTCCGCAGATAGAAAGCCTGATTTTGAGACAGAACATCCTTTATCCGCTTATTGGCGGAGTCCTGTCCCTGATTCCGACCTTTTTGTGCCAAATGCTTTTTGATTATATCAAAAGGCAGATTGATTCCGGTATATGGAGCGG
This sequence comes from Lachnoclostridium sp., assembly GCA_023665475.1. Taxonomy (GTDB): domain Bacteria; phylum Bacillota; class Clostridia; order Lachnospirales; family Lachnospiraceae; genus Acetatifactor. The sequence goes on along the minus strand of JAMPEB010000004.1, from coordinate 51,683 downwards.
TATCACCGTCATCACCAATGGAAGCAGCGGAATTCCTTGGTATCATAATGTACCGTTCCGCTACAACCTTTTTGGATATCATCCGATATTTGTATTGCTGGCAATCGTGCTTATTTTTGAAATTTTGATGCTTTTGGCAACAATACCACAGATATTATATATGAGAAAACAGAGGCTTGCGGAAATGATTGATATTGACTCTTTCTAAAGGAGGATACGGCGGATTATGAAAGAAGCAGCGCTTAGAACAGAACATTTGTGCAAAACATATGAGGTAGGAAAACAGAAAGTGGAGGCGCTTAAGGATGTTTCTCTTTCCATAGAAAAAGGAAGTTTTGTCGCACTGATCGGTACCAGCGGAAGCGGAAAATCTACGCTTATGCACCTTTTAGGCGGATTGGACATACCCACATCCGGCAAGGTCTATATCCATGATATATGTTTGTCGGACTGCAAAGAAAGACAGCTTGCGGCAGCAAGACGGGACGAAATCGGGTTTGTATTCCAAAATTTTTCCCTCTTGGACGAGTTGAGCGTAAAAGAAAATATTGTCCTTCCCACGCTGCTTGCCTCCGGCCGGGTCGATGAAAACTATATCCATGAGCTGATGGAACAATTGGGAATCGCTGACAGAGCAAAGCATACGCCCACACAGTTAAGCGGCGGACAGCAGCAAAGGGCTGCGATTGCCAATGATCCCTCCATTATTTTGTGTGATGAGCCTACGGGAAATCTGGACCGGAAAACCAGTGCGGAAGTCATGGAGCTTTTACATAAAATACATAAAACCTACCATAAAACATGCCTTGTCGTTACACATGACAAAACTGTGGCAGAAGGCGCCGACTGTATATTAAGAATGGAAGACGGCAAAATCTCCCGTTCCTAATGTATTCCTATTTTTTACAGGTCACTTCACTATGTTGCGTTCCTCGCCTCTCTGGAATGCTTTAATATTCTCATATACACCCTCCACACATCTCATGCGGGCTTCCACGCTGCCCCATGCCAAGTGGGGCGTGATAATAATCTGATTGCTGTCTTTTAACTTACTCAAAGGATTGGACAGCTCCAAGGGCTCCTTCTCCAATACATCCAGCCCTGCTGCCGTAATCTCTCCCGCGACCAGCGCATCATACAAATCCGTATTGTTTACCACGGCTCCCCGTGCCACATTAATCAAAATGGCGGATTTTTTCATTTTCCGCAGAGCCTCCCTGTCAATAAAATTGCGGGATAAATCGCTCAACGGACAATGCAGGGAAAGAAAATCGCTCTCCGCAAGCAAAGTCTCCTTGTCCACCCGCCGATACTCCGTGCAGGCGCTTTTTCCCGTGACGGAGCAGAAAATCACCTTGCATCCGAAAGCTTCGGCTATCTGCGCCACTTTTCTGCCGATGTTGCCCATGCCCACAATACCCCAGGTTTTTCCGCACAATTCATAGAAAGGCACATCAAAATTGGAAAATCTGTCCTGCGCGCTGTATGCGCCAGACTTGACATAAGTGTCATAATGTGCCAGTTTCTGACTCAGTGCAAGCGCCAGCGTAAAAGTATGCTGCGCCACCATATCCGTAGAATAATTCACTACATTCGTCACACGGATTCCTCTTGCGCTGCAATATGCCAAATCACAGTTATCATAGCCCGTGGCAAACTCACATATCAGCTTCACATTGGGGGCGTCCTTAAGGCTCTCCTCATTCATAGGAGATTTATTTGCCACGATGATATCCGCATTCTTCACCCGTTCCTTCACTTCCTCTATGGTCACGGTATTTCTGTAATAAGTCACATTTCCCAATTCCTGAAAACAATCCACGGAAATATCCGGTCCCACGCTGTTACGCTCCAACACCACAATGTTCATCATAATCATGCCTTTCTCACATTTTCCAATGATACAGAAACAGGACTGCCGCACGAGGTAAAACGCCCTATGCCGCAGTCCCATCAAACTTCTTTTTAAAAATCGGGAATCCTTACAATCTCTTTAACAGCTCTTCTCTCTGTGCTTCATAGCCGGGCTTGCCGAGCAGGGCAAACATATTTTTCTTGTAGCTCTCCACGCCGGGCTGATTGAAAGGATTCACCCCAAGCAGATAACCGCTTACGCCGCAGGCGAACTCAAAGAAATAGAACAACTCGCCCAGATAAAACTCGTTTACCTCCGGTATATTTACCACAAAGTTAGGCACCTGACCGTCCGTATGTGCCAAAAGCGTACCGTTCATAGCGCTCTTATTTACAAAATCAACTGTCTTTCCTGCCAGATAATTCAAGCCGTCCAAATCCACAGGCTCCTCACCGATGATAATTTCTTCTCTGGACTGCTCCACATTGAGAACCGTCTCAAACATGATTCTTGCGCCGTCCTGAATAAACTGACCCATGGAGTGCAAATCTGTGGTCAAATCCACACTTGCGGGGAACAGTCCCTTCTGGTCCTTGCCTTCGCTCTCGCCGTAAAGCTGCTTCCACCACTCGCTCACATAATGTACAGCAGGCTCATAGTTTGCCAGAATCTCTACTTTCTTGCCCTTGCGCAGTAAAATATTACGCAGTGCTGCATACTGCAGAGCATCATTACTCTCAAAATCATTCTCCAGAGCGCGCTTTCTGCCGCTTGCCGCACCCTCCATTAACTTATCGATATCAGCGCCGCTGACTGCAATGGGCAGAAGACCTACGGCAGTAAGTACGGAAAAACGCCCTCCTACATCATCGGGAACCACAAAAGTCTCATATCCTTCTTCATCCGCCAGATTCTTTAAACTTCCCCGCGCCTTGTCGGTAGTTGCATAAATTCTCTTTGCCGCGCCTTCCTTGCCGTATTTTTTCTCCAATTTCTCTTTAAATACACGGAACGCAATAGCAGGCTCCGTGGTTGTACCGGACTTGGAAATCATATTGATGGAAAAGTCCCTGTCTCCCACCACATCCATAAGATGTTTTAAATAGGTAGAGCTGATGGAATTGCCGCAGAAATAAATCTCCGGAGCCTTGCGCACACTCTTGTCCACCACATTGTAAAAGCTGTGGCTCAAAAACTCGATTGCCGCTCTCGCTCCCAGATAAGAACCGCCGATGCCGATTACCAAAAGCACTTCGGAATCACTCTGGATTTTCTTTGCCGCTTCTTTGATTCTGGCAAACTCTTCTTTGTCATAATCCACAGGAAGGTCAATCCAGCCCAAAAAATCATTTCCTGCGCCATTCTTGGATACCAATACCTCCTTGGCGTCCAAGGTCAGCTTTTTCATGTAACCGATTTCTTCATTGGAAATAAAAGAACCTGTTTTGGAATAATCAAATGTAACCTGTTTACTCATACCTTTTGCTCCTTTTCCACTTTTCCGGTGCCTTGGCACCTTTCTTATAGTGTAGCAAAATTGTATGGTAAATTCAAGGTAAATTCGAGATAAATTCACCGTCAAATGGCAGCCCCTTTTTCTAAGTGGCACCCTCTTCTCAAGTCGCCAGAAATTCCTGCAACAGTTCTTCCAATTCCCTCTCCATTGCCATTCTCTCATTCTCCGAATCTTCCATGAGGGACGCCTGTTCCTGCATCAACATGGCTTTATTGCTGATAGGGGTAAATTCCACGGTTCGCTTCATGCCGTTTTTGATATTCATGCTCCGGCGTCCCCTGCCGGACTCATAAACCCTTCTCCCGTATAACATCTCCATATCCTTTTCCGTGACATTGATTCTGGAAGACAGATGATTTTCCAGATAATCCACCAGACTCACCTTCAGATTGCGCTTTCTCCCCTTTACATCCAGCATCGTGCTGACGGAAAAATACAGATACAGTCCTAAGAAACTCACTATGTAAAAAGGCAGGATTTCTCCCAGCCTGCGCCCGTTCATAATGCTTTTGCAGACACCGGCTCCGGCGCTTACCACGGACAAAAGCATGGTCTGACCCGCCAGATGATAGATGCCTTCAAAGGAAATAGGTCCTAACGCCAGCCTGCTCAAAAACTTGTCCACAAAAACCGAAATGTTCGGCACCCCGTTATTCAGTTGATAACAGTTGGCAAATTTTAACTTACACTGCTTTAAAAGCTTGTGGTTTGTAGTCGCCATATTTTCTACTTCCTGTATCATCTTCTGATAAAGGATTCCCAACAAAAACTGCATACCGATGCCCAGCAGAAAAAATGACACAATACAAACCGTAATGATTTTTTCTTCCCGAAAAATTTCAAACATGACAAAACCCCTTTTCCAGAATTATTTTTCCTGTATCTATAAGTATATCTTATTTGTCATGCTTTTTGAACGATTTTTCATCGTGATATTTTGAGATATTTCGACAATTTTCCATGTAGGATTCCTTCACCCGCCAATCATTTCCCTGATATACAAAATTCCACACAAAACATGGGCACAGAACAAAAACCATCCGAAATCCACCAGAATTCTTCTTACTTTTGTGTCCGTCTGTGTTCTTTCCAATTCCACAAGACGCAGCAGCGCCGTTATCCACAGAAGAAGCATGCCGCACATCATGGGCCAGATATAATTTGCGTGTTCCAGCTTGTTCGCTTCACCCATCACAGCCGATTCCAGCACACCTGTCAGATATCCTGTCAACGCCAGCCTTCCCATAGCCTCCTTTATAAAAAAACGCCCGTCAATCAATATCATAAACAACGGAAACGCCATACCCAGCCCGATGGAGAGAATCACATTCTCTGAATACAGTTTCCATACCTCCATCCACTTCGTCAGGATAAGAGAACTGTCCCCCTGATAAATTTCTCCCCAGATATAATAAGATGCCGCTGACAGCAAAACATACAGCACAGTCGGCACTGCGCAGAAAAACACTGCCAGACACTGCTTAAAATATGCCGCCGCGCTTCCGTCCTTTTGCAGAATACAGCGAATCCAATCCCACAGCATCAGCAGTCCCACAGCGGGAATAAACATTGCCGCAAAAACCGGCTTTGCCATAGCGGACAGCAATAAGATAACAGCCAGATAACCATAATATCTTCTTAACCCGTTTTCTACCTTAAAAAAAATACCTTGATATCCTTTATCTTTTTGGGCTCCCCAAATATCAATGACCAGAGCAAAACAGAGAAGGACAAAGGGCCGGACTGCCATCTGCGTGGGATTGTGAATGGGATTTGCGGAGAAAATTCCCAAAAAGCGTCCCCCCGCATCCAGCCAGGAAAAAGATAATCCCTGTATGATGGATAATCCGGCTGCCAAAACCGCCGCGGTCACCGAACCTATCCCATTCCCCTTCGCCCAGGTATATTTCTGTATCATCCAATAAATAACAAGGTAAGTAAACAGTTGAAAAAAGCAGCTCACATAAGCGACGGATACTTCTAAAGGAATATGTAACAGAAGATTCAACGCCAGAACACATACATGCCACATACAGTATGGTACGGTTCTCCAGCCCTTCAGAAAGGACTCGCCCGTAAAAACCGGCAGATAAACATAGGTATGTCCGTTATAATCCGCATAAGTATCCGGCAGTTCACTCATCACTGCCAGATAAATAAAATAGCATATTGCGATTCCCATAGCAATGACGGCTAAATCTTCTCTCTTTTTCCGCTCCATCATTTTTCCTCTCTCTGTACTTTAAAAGACTTGCTTATTATTTCCTTTTCCATTATGATAAAAAAGGTTAGTATGATGCGTAAGGAGGGTATAACTTGAAAAAATTCGTAATATGGGGCTTTGCCATACTCCTGTCGCTGGTATTTATTTTTCTGCCGTTTCCCGCATCCGATTTAATCATCCGTATTTACTTTGATGAAATAGCCGGCGATTCCTGCGTTTTATACTATACAACAAAGGAAAACCCTTCTTTTTGTGAAGAGCAAAGTATTTCTTCCGACATTGACTATGCACAAAAAAAGGTGGAATTTCGGCTTAACGGCAATCTTGAAGGGCACCTTGACAACCTCAGACTGGATTTCCCTCCTCACACCGAACAACTGATTTGCGTCAAAAACATTACCTTAAGCAGCGCCGGCGTAATTCGCAGGGAATATACTTCCTGCAGCTTTTTTGCGGCAGAGAACATTGCTTCCGCTCAGGAGACTTCCGTTACTCTTGTGCATCCGCGAAACCGCGCCTATCTGTCAACGGGCTCTGATGACCCATATATCCTGCTCGCTCCGGGTCTGACCCGCCAAATAGCGGACTGTTACAGCCATCGGACTATCTCCAGACTGGCGCTGTGCCTGTTCTTTTTCGGTTCCTGTCTCCTTGCCCGCAAAAGGCTGTTTATCTGATTGTTTTCCGTATCTTTATCAAGGAAAGTATATCATCTTTTACTATTTATGAAAACACTAATTTTAAAAAGTTTCTCCCCTCGTTGCATATTTTCCCCGAATCTGCTATAATACCATTTTATGAGAGTATTTTTTAATTTTTAAAATCCTTTTCCAAAGAGAATGGAGGCTGCATACTATGGTATATAAGACGCAAGGCACCTGTTCCACCGAAATCCAAATAGAACTAAAGGACGGGGTTATTGATTCCGTGAGTTTTTCAGGAGGCTGCAACGGCAATTTGCAGGGCATATGCGCTCTGGTAAAAGGTATGGCTCCCGCAGAGGCAATCTCAAGATTAAAAGGTATCCGCTGTGGTTTCAAGTCCACCTCCTGCCCCGACCAGCTTGCCCGCGCATTGGAAAGTATGATAGAAGCTTAAAAGGATGGTTTTTATGAAAAAAATTGTGTTGACAGGCGGCGGCACCGCAGGTCATGTGACGCCGAATATCGCTTTACTGCCTTCTCTTCGGGAAGCAGGCTATGAAATTGCATACATGGGTTCTTATGACGGCATTGAAAAACGCCTGATTACGGATTTTGATATCCCTTATACCGGCATATCCACCGGTAAACTGCGCCGCTATCTGGACCCCAAAAATCTCTCCGACCCGTTTCGGGTACTCAAGGGTTTTGGGGAAGCAAGAAAATATTTAAAGGAATTTAAACCGGATGTGGTCTTTTCCAAGGGCGGATTTGTCAGCGTTCCCGTGGTTCGGGCGGCGGCTTCCTTAAAGATTCCCTGCATTATACATGAATCCGACATGACGCCGGGACTTGCCAATAAACTCTGTATTCCCGTTGCCACAAAGGTTTGCTGCAACTTTCCCGAAACCATGGAAAACCTGTCTAAAGAAAAAGCAGTGCTGACCGGTTCCCCCATCCGCAAGGAACTCACTCAGGGCAACCGGATTGCCGGATTAAATATGTGCGGATTTTCCGCTAACACTCCCATTATTATGGTTATCGGCGGCAGCCAGGGCGCCGCTAATGTAAATAAAGCCGTGCGGGATGCCCTCCCTAAACTGCTGGAAGATTTTCAGGTGGTGCATCTATGCGGCAAGGATAAAATGGATAATCTGCTCTTAAATACTCCCGGCTATAAGCAGTTTGAGTATGTCAAAGCGGAATTGAAGGATTTGTTTGCCATGGCAGATTTAGTGATTTCCCGTGCCGGTGCCAACGCGATTTGCGAGCTGTTAGCCCTCAAAAAGCCCAACATCCTGATTCCCCTGCCCAGCCGCCAGAGCCGCGGAGACCAGTTGTTAAACGCGAAATCCTTCGAGTCTCAAGGCTATTCTATTGTGATTAATGAAGATGACTTGACCACTTCTTTGTTGGTAGATGAGGTGCATGAGTTATATGCCAACAAAAATTACTATATCGACATTATGAGCAAGAGCAGGCAGACAGATGCCATTCCCAAGATTATGAAACTGATTAACGAAGCAGCCGGCAATTAATTGTCGGCTGTAATGCTATTTTCAAAACTTCCTCCCTTTAAAGCCATGCAGCCCGTCCAACACTTCATCTTTTGCATCCCAATCCTTCGGCGGAGTATCCGTCAGTCTCCGAAACACATCATCCACAAACCCTTCCACCCACGGGAAAGGATTAAACATACCCTCAATCTCCCACTCGTAAACCGGATCAATAGACATATTGCTGCTGTTTACGGAAGAATATTTTGTATTCCCGGCAGGCTCGTGAAAATCAGCAGCCGCATAGCGGACCGCTCCATGGATATCATAGTCATAAGCAAAACCGATAAACTGCGCCTGAATATTTTCCGTCAGTTTTAACCCGGCACAGACATTTATTTTCGCTCTTTCGCCAATACCAAACTCCGTCAAATCCGCTTCATAGACATAGGAATACAGATACAGCCCGTCCGAACCGGTACGGTAATGCTCAAAAGCAAGATCCGACACGGCATCCGCATACTGTGCATTTACATACTCCTCAATCAATTTACAGCAGGCTTCCCAATCCTGCACGATCTGCTCCGTTTCCTCCTCCTTGTCCTGTATCAGGCAGGCCATATGACATAACCCGTCCCCCGACAACACAAAATTGGCGGACTGTTCGCCCTCCTCCAAATATCCCAGTGTCCATGTATCCGGCGTTTTGAAACTATACTGCGACCATTCAACACCGCTGTTTCTGTCCTTTTTGATATATCCGGTCTGCCCTATCCGCAGAAGCGTTCCGGGATAAATAAGATTGGGGTCCGTTATAAGCTCCTGATTGGCATTCACAATCTCCACATATCTGCTGCCATCTCCCCAGAAGCTCTCCGCAATCGCCCACAGACAATCGCCGGGAACCACCTCATAGGAAGCGGAATCCTCTTCCAAAGTTATATAAGCATTTGCATCAGATATAGGAATATCATGGACAATAGGGTAGGTTTCACTCGCCGCCTGCACAGTCAGGCAGAAGCCGGACAAAAAAAATACAAAAGCGCATATCGGCAGCAAACCTTGGCAGATTCCCCATAGGATACCGCCTGCCGACAGCCGCAAAAACCTTCCTGCCTTTATCTCTCGTCCCAATAACCCCATACACTTGCCTCCTCTCCCAGCCACAGGTTGGACTGTTTATTCTTACAGGGAAGCACTTCTCCTGCCATCTCTGATTTCTCATATTTCTCCCAAAATCCGCTATCCGTCCGATAGGGTTTAAGCTTGTCCGCCTCTATTTTGATGTTGTAAGTGCTGTTCTCCGGCGGCGCCTGTGTCAAGCCCGCAAGCAGCGGGTCAAGGGAAATGCCGATTACAAAATCCTTTTCCTCGGTCAGATAAAAATAAGGACGAAATTCGTAAAGCTCATTCAGTTCCTCATCTTCCTTATGAAACCAATCCAAAAGAATTTCCACGGTTGCTTCGTCCTCGGTAAACGCCCCTTCATATTCCGCATTCATGCTCTGCATCCATAATTTGATAAATCCTTCATCTATCCGAAATACATCGGAAAGCTCATAGATTTCCCCTGTCATCAAATCAACATTTATAGCGCGCTCCGTGTATTTGGTATGATATACCGGCTCCTTGGGGGCATAATATTCACAATAATGAACGCTTGCCAGATATTGGCTGTGATAATCGATATCGCAGTTTACATCACTGCAGAATAGCGACCAATAACTTTCTTTTTGATAAGCAGCGATTTCTTTACTGGGTCTGAGATGCCAAAAACGGGTTCTGTCCATTGCCATATCATACATTGCCGTGTTAATCTGCTCCTGCAGCTCTTCGTCAATGCCCTCGAGCCTCGGGTATTCCACCGTCACCACATCCCAATAGTCAAAATGCTCCGAGTATTCCATAAAATATTGCTCTTTTTGTATGCGATAATCCTGATATCCCTGCTCTTCCTTTGAACTGAAAGCAACATACAAAAACAACGCAAGGATGCCTGCCAACACAATCGCCGCCGAAATCAACCCGATCCAGATCTTTTTCTCCTGCATGTACTTTTTCTCTTCTATACTTTCTTTCGTATCCATCTTGTCCCTCCTCGTATCATAAAGACAGTATACTCCTGCTTTGCATCATTTTTGCATCAAAATAAGGGATTTTTTATCACTTTTTGCATAAAAAAGAATATAGTAAAGAAAAGTGTCTTGATAGGAGAACTCCATGCAGATTTTTTCCTCCCTGCTGTTTGGAGTCTCTGCCAGCTTGGATGCCTTGATTTTGGGCATTTCTTATGGAATCCGCAAAGTTCACATAAAGCTCTGGCAGAATCTTTTCATCAGCCTGATTACCTTGTCCGGCACCTGTCTTGCCATCGGATTCGGCAGATGGCAGGGCGTCCTGCTTCAAAATCTGTTGCCCGGCTTAAGCGGCAGCATTCCTTTGGAACGCTGCATCGGCAGTATGGTTTTGATGCTCTTCGGACTCTATTATTTATTTAAATTTATGCTCTCCCTGCAAAAGAAATACCCAAAAATATCAACTTCAAAAGAATCCGCTGTAGATGCAGGCTCCGATTCCCAAGAGGGGGTATATCCTCATTATTTATCTTTGAAGGCTTCCCTGCTTATGGGTCTTGCTCTCTCAGTAAATAATATGGGTATTGGATTGGGCGCCAGTATTGCAGGGCTTTCCCTGCTGCCCGCCGCCGTCAGTACCTTTCTCTTTTCCGCCGTATTTCTGGGGCTGGGAAATTGTCTGGGCAAAAGCCGGCTCTCGGACTTTCTGGGGCAGGCGGCTACACCCATATCCGGACTTTTGCTTCTGGGACTTGGGCTTTTTGAATGGTTTTTTTAATACGCATAATTTCCTTTGCCTGCGGACAGACTAAATCCGTCAAATGTCCCAAAATCGCACAAGGGAAAGGAAGCAACCGCCATGAAAAGTCAGAAAAACAACTTAGAAAATGGTCAAATAGTCAAAAAACAGCCGCTGAAAGAAAATCTTTCCGAAAATATCGCAACTCTGAAAGAACTCCTGCCCATCGGGGAAAGCTTTGACTTGGTGACCAGAGAACTTTATCTGGGAAAAACGCCTGCCTATTTTCTCTGCATCAATGGTTTTTGCAAAACGGAGGTTCTGCAGCAGATTTTTTCTGACTTGCAGAACCCCTTCTATATGCAGGACAACACCGTGAAAGATATCACCCGTTATGTAAATGCAAAAATCGGCTATGCTCAGGCATCCCTCTGCGATAATTGGGAAGATATCCTGCATAATGTACTGTGCGGTCCTTCCGCGCTTTTTATCGACGGATTTTCACAGGCGATTCTCCTTGATGTGCGCTCTTATCCCGCCAGAGGGATTTCCGAACCGGACAATGAGCGGATTACCAAAGGCTCCCGGGACGGTTTTGTGGAAACCCTGCTTTCCAATGCCAATCTGATACGCCGGAGAATCCGCTCTCCCCACCTTACTTTTTCCATGCATAATGTGGGCACGGAAAGCCGAACCGATGTGGCTGTGGCATATATCGGAAATCAGGTCAATCAAAGCCTGTTGGAAACCCTGTTCCATACCTTGGATACGCTGCAGGTTTCTTCCCTCACTATGGGAACCAAAAGTTTGGAAGAGTTATTAGTCAAAAAAAGATGGTGGACGCCCCTGCCCAGCATCCGTACTACGGAGCGCCCAGATGTGGCCTGCAGTTATCTGCTGGAAGGTCATATTTTACTGATTGTGGATAATTCTCCCGAGGTACTGATTCTTCCCTGCACGATTTTTCAATTCACACAAAGTCCCGAGGATTATTACAAAAGTCCCCTGATTGGAAGCTATTTTCGTCTGGTACGGTTTGCCTGCATCCCGGTAAGCCTGCTTTTAATGCCACTGTTCCTACTGCTTACCGCATATTATCCACAGGTGGCGGACCGATGGCAGATATTATCCACCGAAAATCTGACTTCCCTGCAGCTTATCTTCTATGTTCTGGCGGTGGAGTTTTTGCTGGATTTATTTAAATATTCCGCTTCCGTAAGCTCCAGCCGCTTTTCCGGCTCTCTGTCCATCGTGGGCGGCCTGCTGATAGGTGACATTGCTGTCAGTTTGAATTGGGCATCCACGGAAGTTTTATTTTATGCCGCCATTACCCTGCTGACTTCCCTGTCCCTGTCCAGTATAGAATTTGCGGATGCTTTGCGCGTTTATCGTATTTTTTTAATTCTGGGCACCAGCTTTTTCGGACTGTGGGGATTCCTCGCATCGCTGGCGCTTGTACTGATTTCTATTTTGGCGACCCCCACTTTTGGAGGAATGAGTTATTTCTGGCCGCTGTTTCCCTTTAACAAAAAAGCGCTCTGCACCCTGCTTTTCCGCTACCCTACCTTTAAGGCGCAGCCCTGCAATGTGTGGAACCGCGGGAAGGTGCATTCCTGAATAAAAAGTATGCAACAAGAAAAACGGTATAGCCGCAAATGACTATACCGTTGATGGAAAGCATTCAAAATGTCCGTCCTAAACTTTTGCTTATACGCCCAGATAGCAGTGGAAACCGCCGTCTACCGGAAGAATAACGCCTGTTACGAAACTGCTGCCCTTAGGGCTTACCAAGAAAAGCAGCGCACCGATTAAATCCTCCGGGTCGCCGTATTTGCCCATGGGAGTGCTGTCGATAATCTTCTGGCTTCTGGGGGTCGGCGTGCCGTCGGGATTAAAATGCAGCGCATGATTCTGCGTGGTCTGGAAAAATCCCGGTGCAAGCGCATTTACACGGATGCCGCTCTTTGCGAAATAGTTTGCCGCCCACTCGGTAAAGTTGGAAATCGCAGCCTTAGCGCTGGAATAGCCGGGAATTCTGGTCAGAGGACCATATGCGCCCATGCTGGAAATATTGATAATATTCGCATTGTCCTGACCTACCATGCATGCGCCGAAAATCTGTGTGGGAAGCATGGTTCCGTACAAATTTAAATCCAGCTCCTGACGGACATTTTCCATATCCGTGGTAAAGAAGTTCAGCATATCTCCTTCAAAATCAGCGAACTGGTCCTGAGGAATTGCCGCGCTCTTTACCGCGCCGCCCGCACAGTTGACCAAAATATTAATTTTGCCCCACTTGTCCAGAATTTCTTTCTTCGCCTTTTCCAGACTTTCCTTATTCAGTACATCCGCAGCCACGGTAATTGCCTCGCCGCCTGCATCCTCAATGTCTTTCTTCACGGCTTCGCCGTTCTCCGCTTTTCTTCCTAAAATCGCAACCTTGGCGCCGCATTTGCCCAACGCCCTGCAGAACATGCCGCCGATAATGCCGCTGCCTCCCGTCACTACCGCTACCTCTCCGGATAAATCGATTTGAAATGGTAATTCCATAATGCGCTCCTTTCCCGTTCCATTTCGGTCGGATATTTTATTTGTTTACTATTTTAACACATAATTTGGAAATTGTCCAAACCTATCATTTCTCTATTTCATTTTATTGCCATTTTTGGTATAATTCATACATAATCGGTCTGTTGTAATATATTAAAATATCTTTATGGAAAGGAAATCCGAGTTATGAGTGATGTGCATAATATTTTGATAAAGAATATGAAAAAATTCCGGGTAAAGCAATCCGTTGCTTTTATCCTTTGCATAGCGCTTATGATAAATACCTTTTCCATAGACGCTTTCGCCGCTTCCGGCGCCATGCTGTCATCGGAAGAAGAACTGCCGGATGCAGAAAGTATAACAGATGACGGGAGCGACTTGGACGCACCGGCTTGGGAGAGCCTCTCCGGAGGAGATGCAGCGATGGAACCCGCGGAGCAGGGGACTTTTGAGAGCGTCTCCGGCGAACAGGCAGCGATGGAACCCTCGAAGCAGGGAACTTCCGAAAATATCTCCGGTGAACAGGCAGCGAAGGAGCCGGCAAAGCAGGAAACTCTTGAAAATATCTCCGGCGAACAGGCGGCGGTGGAACCCTCAAAGCAGGAAACTTTTGAGAATATCTCCGGCGAGCAGGCAACGGTGGAACTGCCTCAGGGGAGCGTGAGTATGTCCGATGCCGTAATCATGCCAAATAAAAAGAAAGCTGCATTATATGCGGCGGAGGAAAGGTTAGAGTTTAATATGACATGGCCCAGCGGCTACAATGACAGCAGCAAGACGCTGACCTTAAGCAACGGGCGGATGTCTTTCAGTATTTTCCCCGGACTGAGCGGAAGCACGGTCAATGCGCCTATACTGAAGATACAGATTCCTTCCTGTATGAGTGTAACCTATTATCCTGATACCACAAATGAGTATCTAAAGCCTTATCTGGCAGCCGAAAATCCGGTTTCCAAGACGACGGACGGCAGCGGGAACACGATTTTAACCTACAGATTTATTCCCAATACTGCCTGGGTGAATTTTTCCGTTGATGCGGAAATACAGTCCGGATACCAGATTAAAAGCGGAGAAACTTACAGTATCCGTCTGGATTACTATAACGGCTCAAGTTTGCTGAAATCTGCGGAGAAGACCTTTACCACAAAGAATCCCACTCTGGAAACGGGCGGCATCACTTTGGGAAGCGCTCTCAATGCCCGCCAGACTTTGCAGGAAACCCCGGCTGACTATGATATTTCCTATTCTTGGACTATCGGAGCCAGCTCGGGGCACTATCCCTATACATCGCTGAAAATGATTACGCCGCTTCCTGCCGGAGCCGTACCGGGCTTTGGGTCGGGAACTTCTTTCTCCGCCCTGCAAAACGGTGTAACGCATACTTTGTCGTCCTCAGACGGACAATCCTATACGCTGACTTACTCCGGTGGGAATTTAATATATGAAATATCCGCAGGGGCAGCATTTCTGTCCTCCGGCACTTCGTTTACATTTGATTCGCCTTACAACAGACTTTATCTGCGCTTTGCGAACCCGGCAGCCGGAACCTACAAGGCGGCAATGTCGCCCAGAATAGAATGTGTGGTGGACGGTCAGACCATTGTCATGCGGGACCATTCCACATCCTCCTATCTCGCCACAGTGACTTTTGAAGAACTGCAACCATGGCAGACAGTGCGTCCGTACGATTCATGGAGCGATATTATATACCTAAAGGAGGGTGTATCCGTTTACGATACCAACGCATACACCAGAGAAATTTATGCCTCTCCTTCCACCCATGTGCGATATGATTCGCTGAAAATGACGGTGCCTCTTCCCGAAGGAGCGGTGCCCGGCTTTGGAAGCGGGGATTCTTTTGTTCCTCTCAGCAGCGGGACTCCTTATGAAAACGGCAACTTCCGGGTAACCTATTATGCAAACGGAAGTTACTCCGGCTCCTCCGTAAGCGGCACTGCAAATCTGCTGGTATACGAAATATCTTCGGGAAGTTTTCTGAATTCCGGTTCCAATTATTTTACCTTTTCGGGGTCTAAAACGCTGCGTTTGCGCTTTACCAACCCGAAAGCCGGAGAATGCAAATCAGCGGTTTCGCCCAAAATAGAAATAACGCGGGACGGTCAGACTACCACGAAATATGACTTTAACAAAACAAACTATTTCACTATGGTGACATTCGTAGAACCTCCGGAGGAAAGCGGTGTGTATCCTGACTTTGTGGAAAACGACAGCAAGGGCTGGGGCGATACCATCACCATAGAGGAGGGAAAAACGGTATATGATACAAAACTTTATGACAGAACGGTTTATTCCCCGGCTTCCTTACCCCCCCACTATCCCTACGACCTGGTACGGATGACGGTACTGCTTCCCGATGACGCCACGCCCGGTTTTGGATGTGATGACTCTTTTCAACCTTTAACAAACGGAGAAACTTACACCAGAGCGTCACGCTATGGCAACTGGAAAGTAACCTATTATCGAGAATACCCTTATTCCAATAAGGAAGGCACCGTAAGCGGAACGGCACAGGCTTTGGTCTATGAGCTTGCTTCCTCTTACTCATCGGCGAGCTTCCTGAAAAGTTCCTCAAGCAAAACATTTTTTACCTTTTCGGGAAATGATGCCTCGGGAAATCTGTATCTGCGTTTTACGAATCCGGAGTTTAAGACTTACAGCAGCGCGGCTTCACCCAAGATAGAATGTGTGATGGACGGAAAACTGTATGTATCGGCGGGATATTTCTCGCAGACCAACCTTGACACTTTTGTAACCTTTGAGGGGCCTAAAACCGATTGGAGCCAGCTCACGGTTTCCGGAAGCACCAATGAGACTCCCTACGGTTTTACCAATATCGTCGTACTTCCAAAGGAGTATCAGAATGACAAAGCATATTATGGGCATGTGAAAAATAATACCGGCTACACCCTGCAGGATGTCAAAATTTCTTATACCTTCGGCAGTTATTTGGGCGTGGATAAGCTGGAACTGAATCTGGGCGCCGCCGGTTATCCGGCAAATGCCACGATTACTTACACCACCCAAAAGGACGAAACGGAAAAGACCGTCAGCCTGAACACATCCGACAATAAGCTTGTCTTGGCGGCAGGGGATACTTTGCGGACAGCGGTCATCACTTATGACTCATTGGAAAGCTCCGCCGACTCCAAACAGCTATTGACCGCAAGCCTGCATAATTATGAATGGAAACGAGGTACACAGTACATAGAAGCAATTCCTGTGTCCGCCAGCAGCGAGTTGGACAGCAGTGATGAGAAATCCTTTGCCTCTCGTCAGCCAAGTTCTAATAACTTCTATTTAGCGAACACCTATTACACCCTTTCGGCCAGCGTAACTTCCCAACCGAAAGCATTGACCAAGGGAGATGAGTTTCAGGTCAATATCACTACCGGCCGCACATCTTCCACTACAGTCGGAAAATACCAAAACCTGAAGCTTTATTTCCGGATGCCGAAGGGATATATCATGACGGGTTATGAACCTCCTTCGGAATGGAAGGATGGCAGCTATAATGTGACAAACCGCACACTATTCAGCAACGGGGATGTTCTGTACTGTCTGGAATATACGGACAATGTACTGTATGGCGACGGCATACATACCTTTTCTTTCCGGGTGGGTCCTGAGGCGAATACTTCTACATCCCATAAACTTTATTTGCCGGAAGAAGTTTATGCCGCGGCAGGGGATGGAGCGCTGTTCCAGTTTCAGGCAAATTCTACCGAAGAAGATGAGTGGTGGGATATCAATGGGGACGGCGACATGGAAGACAGCTTTTTTAAAATTCCGTTAAAGTCCCTCAACACATATATTACTATCAATCCTCTCGGTCTCATTGCGATTGCGGGATATCTCTCCTCCACGGGACAGGTAGGGGAAAATCTGAATAATGAATATTATTATAACTCTGCGGGGAACTACAGCTATTATCTCTACAACGGTATCGGTTCCGGAGCTTCCGTAACCAACGCCGCCATCAGGATTACTTTACACAAAAAGGGAGAGGTATTTGACTATAAAAATGAGGAATATACTTCGCAATACGATGTGCAGTTAACGGGTCCCGTTACGCCGGAAGGAAGTTTTCTGGAAGGATGCACCGTACAATACAGCGTCACCGGAGAAGACTGGCTGGACGCAGAACAGGTGGAGGACTATACCCAAATTTCCCATGTCAAAATCCAGACCGGGCAGAACCGAATTTTGGAGTCCGCAAAAAGTGCGTATCTTAAGTTTCCTTTTAGCGTCTCCTTCTCCGCCTATGACGGAACAGAGATAAATTGGGAGCAATATAAAACATATATTGAGGTACTGACGGAATATAATCTCGGCGAAGACAAGACTCCGACACAAGACCGCAGGATGAGTGAACTGTCAGCAAAGCTCGTAGATTTTAGCGGCACGATTTTTCAGGACAGAAACTGCAATGGCAAACAAGATGCCGACGAAATTCCCAATGATAAGGCATACACTTTGAAGCTTTACTCCGGGGAGTCGACCGATAATGAGGCTCTGATTCAAGAGATTGACACAGATTCCGACAGCGGCAGCTATAGCTTTGGTATCCTGCTGCCGGGAACCTATACCCTGCATGTAGAAAAAGGCGAAGATGAATTTTATGGCGCAAGCGAATATTTTGACGAAAACGGAAACTATACTTTTAGCCTGAATGACACTACCCCCCCGGCAACAAAGGGACTGAATATGGGAATCCTTGTGCCAAGCTCCATTATAAAGCCGGATTTTTCGGTATATCCCGATGAACCGGACGGGAAAGACGGCTGGTATGTTACCCTGCCGCAGATCAGTCTCCGGCCGATGATGTCTTCTCCCTATGTCAACACGATGTTTTGGCATGACAATGAAACAGCGCAAAAGCTGACGGCGGAGGTGCAGCCGTCTGTGGAGGGGTCAGGAAATTTCTCCTTTAGCGCCTATAATGAGATAATCTGGGAAAACAGACCGGATACCGTCACATCGGATACCGCCGCATTGAACCTGAAGGTGGATGTGGATAAACCCATTGTGAAAGACCTTACTTATTCCACAGCCGACGGAACCGCCCCAAGCGCCTGCGGCAGTTTCTTACCCTTTGGAAATTTCTTCGGCAGGCCCCTGCAGATTACTGTTATTGCGGAAGATGCGGGAAGCGGTCTTGGCAGGCTGTACTATACATTGCCCGGAGACGGGGAAGAGGTGCGGTCTGTAACGCCGGAGGAAGACGGCTTTTTCCGGTTCGACATACCCATGCATACAACGGGAAGAATTACATACCATGTAGAAGATAAGGCAGGGAATACAAGTGAGGAAATGACCTTGCAAAAGGCGGATGGTTCCGACTGGTGGGTAATAGAAGACGAAAGCCCTGTATGGGAAAATTTTGTATTGACGGACATAAACGGTAATTCCGGCGTCAGAGGAGCGGACGGCGGCATCTGGTTTACCGAGGCAGTGACTGTTTCCGCAAGGGTGACGGATGAGGACAGCGGTCTTTCGCTTATTTCCTATTCCATCAATGAGGGCGCCACGCAGACACAGAAATCAGCCGATGATGAAAAGTTGACTGCTTTTGACTTTACCGCTACAATAGAAACAGAGGGCGCTAACATTCTGCGGACGGAGGCGAAGGACAACGCCGCAAATACTTCCGATACAAGAACCGCTTTGGGCATAGACAGGACAGCGCCGATTATTGTGCTGGAAGAAAAGAGTTTGACCAACGATGCTCCCACTGCCACCGTGTTAATCAAAGATACAGGAAGCGGTGTCGATCCTGACAGTATTCAAGTCCTTTGGATGGGGGAGGAAACAGAACCCCTGATTACACCCTGCGAAGACGGTTATAAGCTGACTTTTCCCATAACCGAGCTGAACCGCTCGCGCAATGAAGACGCCTATCTGGTGACGGCAAGAGACTATGTCGGCCGGAGTACGGAACTTTCGGTGACCCGCTATCAAAGGGAAATCATCTATGTTGCCGCCTTTACGGGAAGCGACGAGACAGGGGACGGGTGTATCGTACATCCGCTGCAAACATTGAAAGCGGCTCTGGAGCGGGTTGCTCCGGGCGGAATGATTGTTCTGCTGGAGGATTATACAGGTACTGCCTATGTGAATATGGAAGTTACATTGGACTTAAACGGACAAAAGCTACAGGCGGATGTTTCGGGAAGCGCTGTCACAGTCGGTTCTCTGGGTATCCTGACCATAAAGGATTCCAACGGTTCCATGAGTATGTTGTCCGCAAACTCGAAATCGGAAGGAGAAGTATTCGGAGGCATTCCGGGTGACCCTGCCTTTACGCTGGAAGAGGGCACGCTCTATTTGACGGACGGAACGATTTACTGCGGCTATGTGGGGAGCGGAAGCGTAGAAGTCATGGAAGATGCCCGGATGATGTATCTGTTGACATACTTGAGCGAGGACAGTACGGGAGAGAACCCGGGACTTCATTATATCGAAGCAAATACAGAGGATGAATTAAAGCCAATCACCTTCATCCGCAAGGGTTACGATTTTCAGGGATGGTTATATGAGGATCATCTCTACAATCCGGGGCAGAAAGTTCTGATGCCCGCCAAAAATATGCAGGCTGTGGCGAAATGGTCAATCACCGAAGATGAACCGGAGCCTGAAGCAAGGGGCAATTTAGACCAAGTGCCAAAAACAGGGCGCGGAAGAACGAACCACGGAGAAACCGTCCGGACTGACCTATTGGAAGCAGAGCGTATAGAACTCTATATCAAAACAAGGAAGAAAGAGGATGAGCAAAGTACAGAGCACTAAATATTCCGGCAAATTCAGTGAAAAGCAGCTACAGACCATTCAAAAAGTGTCCGCTGCGGGAAAAAATCACCCGAACCACAGAAAACTTTATGTATTTCTGCTTATTGTAGTATTACTATGGTTTTATCTGTTGGCATTCTGCAAAAAACATGCCATTGTGATAGCTACCGTCCTATGTACGGTCCTGCTTGTGGTTATCGCCGGTGTCACATTGATGGTGCAGGAGGAGACAGAAATTTTTGATGGGGATTATCAAATGCTGCAGCAACAGCAAAAGCGGCTGAAGGAGCAGCGGAATGAGATTTATGGCGTGTCACAGTCGGGAGAAGAGGAAAAAAATTTTATACGGTCGCTTAAGGAGGAAAATCCCGACATAGCCGGCTGGCTGACGATTCCCGATACAAATATCGATTATCCGGTCATGCAGACTCCGCAAGAGGAGGATTATTACCTGTACCGGGACTTTTACGGAAACGAAAACCGGAACGGAAGCCTGCTGGTATCTGCCAGATGTGATCTTGAGAGCGAAAATGTAAACTGGATTATCCACGGGCATAACATGAAATCCGGCGCAATGTTTGGCGGTCTTTTAAATTATCGGAAAAAGAGCTATATGGAAAAGCACAATCTGATTTTTCTGGATACCTTGGATGGAAGACGGACTTATGAGGTTGTCGCTGTATTTGAGTCACAAGTCTATTATGAGAACGATTTTGTATTTAAATATTATAACTGCTGTAATATAGAAAGCTGGGAAGAATTTGACAGTTTTTACAGCAATATCAAAAAGCTCTCTCTCTATGACACCGGAGTCAATGCGGTATACGGGGATCATTTCATAACCCTCTCCACCTGTTCCTACCACACGGAAAACGGTCGCTTTGTAGTGGTAGGAAAAGAGCTTTATTAAAGACTTCTTTCACTCGCTCCGGGGAAATAATATCCTACAGTAAAACCTCTCTTCCTCCCAGGTAAAAGTACAGATTCCGCCATATTTTTCCATAATCTGCTCCACAATCCCCAGCCCCATCCCGTGGTTTCCCCCTTTGGTGGAAGCCGCGCGGTTATTATGAATCTTACACTCTTTCTTGGCACGGTTGCTGACCGCCAGCGTCCAAAAATGTTCCTGCATACCGCCCTTTATATGGATATCCGGCTCGTCCTCTTTCATGGAAGCGTCCAGCGCGTTATCCAATAAATTGGACAAAAGAGAACAAACCTCCATGGGAGTCAGGCAGTCAAACCATGGAAATGCCCCTTCGCACACAAAGGGAATCCCCATTTTCTGTGCTTTCGCTTTTTGATTTGCCAGCACGATATCCGCCGCCTGATTTCCTGTAAATTCCAGCTCCGTTATGCGGTTGGTCTGCGCCTGCAGCGAATCCAGATACAACTCCATCTTTCTTTTCTGATTGCTATCCTGTAAACTTTGCAGCATCTGCAGATGCCCCCGCAAATCATGGCGCAGGGCGCGAATGCTTTGATTCTCGCTTCGGTACTGTTCCAGATAAGAAAGCTGGCACTCTATGTAATCTTCTTCCTGTTTCACTAATACATTCAACCGCCGCACCCTCCGCAGCGTAATCATCTGCCACAGATAGGCTCCCATGGCAACACAAAAGAAAAACAGACAGCTTGCATTTAGCAGCAGTTTCATGGTTCCTTCATAATGCACCCGTATCACGGCAATGCCCATCAGCAAAAACAATTCAAATAAAAAGAACATTCCGAATCCCAAAATTTCCAAGGGTCGAAGAATCAAAGAAACCTTATGTCGCTTTATGATTCCATAAAGTACGGTCAAGGCGATACATCCTAATACATCCATGATGATACCCAGATAATCCGCCCCTATCAGGGTGAGCATAAGCGGAGCTTTTGGCAGCGTGATAATCTCACGCAGCATTATCAAGGGAATAATCCCCAACACCGTATACACCATAATAGCAGGCACAATCAAAATGCTTTCCCAAATTTTCCTCTTCCCGAATATAAGCACGATGATGAGCATTGAGCAGACAATGCTCCATGTCCCGAGAAACATGGAAATAGCGCTGACAGCAAATGCAATTCCCGCAATCGCTGCAATTTTAACTGCCGAAAGCTTAAAGCTCTCCGCAAAAAAGAGCCGATATATCATAAAAATTTGATAAAAGGCAAGCATATCCAGCAAACTGCCCAAAACCACAAATGCCACTAAAGTCATGCTCAAAAGTCCTCCTCTTTCAGGCAAGACACCGCGCCAATGCCTCCTGCAATTCCCTCTGCTGTCTGCGGCTTACCGATAATATCTTTCCGTTTTCCAAGGTTAAACTTCCCTGCTTCACTACTGTAATTCTCTCCAAATTTACCAGTTGATTCCTGTTTATGCGAGAAAATCTGCCCGGTGGCAGCACAGAGGCAAACTCCTTCAAGCTCTGCATCAGCATGACAACCGTTTCCGCTTCCTGAGCATCCTTAAGATGAATATCCAGATATCTTCCCTGTACCTCCACATACAGAATATCTCCGCCCGAAATCACCCGTTCGCCATCAAAGGCATCCACCACAAATTTTCCGCTTTTCCGGGTTTCCTTCTCAATCTCACGAAAAACCTCGTCTAACATATCCTGCTGAAGCGGCTTCATCAGATAACGAAACACACCGTTTCGGTAGCCCTCAGGGGCATACTCAATATAATTTGTGATGATAATTAAAAAGACTTTTCCCTCTGCATTTAGCCGCCTGCACAAGTCCATGCCCGCAGGCTTATCCTCCATAACAATATCCGTAAAAACCGCATCAAAGCGGTTCCCCTTATCCCAATCCGCTAAAAGTGATTCGGCATCGGAGTAAAGAGTAATCTCCCGCCCCGATGCCTCCATCATAGCTTTCATCTGCAAACCTATTTCTGTTTCATCTTCACATATTGCGATTTTCATGATTTATCCCTCTCGGTAAAAATAATATGAATCATTATACCATGAGCGCAGAAAATCAAGCGGCTGCGCAACAGACATTTGATTTTCAAGCCATGGATTCCTGTATAATGCCTCACAAAGCGTTCCTTTGCTTTGTGAAGACAAGGCAGCGCAAGCTGACTTGGATTCTGCGATAGCAGAATCATTATACCATGCTTTTACCCGCATTAACAGAGGGAATCATTTCCTTACTCCAAGTTCTCCGCAAACTGTAAAAAGAAATCCGCAGCCTTATAAGTGACCGGATGAAATTCTTCGGATTTTGTGCTGTCCCAGACACATACGCTGGGTTCCTCCTTATTGTCCTTAAAATCCAGGCACACATAATCCCCGGTGGACAAGACCGCTATAGGTACTAACTCCGCTCCTACCAAATCCGGGTTGTCCGTAAGGTAAGTTTCTATCGGAGCCATTACTACTGCAATATCATATTCCCCCAGAGGTGAATTTTGATAATCGCTTATAAATCCTAAAAATCTGTCAATGGTGTAATCCGTTTTGTTTGCCCTGAAGGTGTTGGCTGCCGGCTGCCCTGCATTATATTCCTCAATAAAAAGGATATAATCCTCCGGGAATTTCACATTGCAATACTCTTCCACTTTTTTAATTCTTTCTTTCAGTCCGTCGTTCATGGCAGAATCCTCCCCGCTTTCGCTGTCACTGTTTTCATAAGCAATGTCATTTCCTTTATCATAGGTCTCAGCAGTGGTTTCAACATTAATTTTGGCATCCGCTTTGACATCCGTTTCGGTATCAATTTTAACATGGATTTCGGCATCACTGCCCTGCGCTGCCATAGCAGAACTGCTGCCCTGCGTACCGGAATTTTCATTCATGGTAATGTTTGGTGCACTCTGCGCGCTTGAATTTTCACTCTCCTCCTTGCCGCAGCCACCCAATGCCAGCTCTGTCATTGCTAAAACTGACATAGCCATTGCTGTCATCCACTTCTTGTTTATATGTTTCATGTATACCCTCCTTATTCCCTTCCCATCATGCCTATGCATCAGGCACCAACAATCTATGAAGAACGCAGGTTTTGCGTTCTTCCGTGTGAGATTTAGAAGTTCTTAGGTGCTGTACTAAAGAGGGGTACTTACACACCCTCTTAGCACCTTAGAAATTCTTCTCACACTTCCCGCCATGCCGCCTCTGGCGGCACAAACAATCCATGAATCTGCACAAATTCGGAAGAATCCGCTTGCGGATTCTTCGCGGAATGACTTAGATTTTATTAGGTCAGGTTCTTTCTGACCTTAGAAAATCTTCATTCCGTTCACACTTGTCCCGCCTTCTGGAACAAGCTCTTAAATTTGGAAGACAGCCCGCACAGCTTATCATACAAATCAAATGTAATTTCCGTGGTGGGCGCCACCTGCATATAAGAGCATATCATGCATACCATGGTGTAGCTGTCCATTACAGCGGATTTCACGATAAGCACAATCATCATGGTCAGCATAAGCGACACGAAAAACACACCAAGCCCCGGCATTCCCAGAAGCCCTAAAGCCCCTATGGTCACAAGGAACAGCAAAAGCCCTGCTGCAACAGAAACGATAAAAGAAACAAATGCCGTTTTTAAAGCATCCTTTTAAACCGTCTTCCAATTTTGGAAATAAATCACCACGCCGTCCGCCGCGCTTTTGAAGGCAGACTGCTCCGCATGATAAAAGGTGTATGCCAGACAGCATTCATCCACATTGCCGAGGGCGATATTCACAAAGGACTTGGCAAAGGAAACCACGGACTCCATTCCGGGGATTTTGCCCAAAATATTTCCCACCACATCAAGCCCGCTGTTAATCTGATTCACGGCGCCGGACACCAGACGGTCCACCGCAAAATAAGCGGCTGCTGTGGCAAATTTTTTCTTTACCGTTTCGATGCCGTACGCAAAAGCATTTTCCGGCAGGCTGCCCGTTGTCACCAGCGCAGTAACCACCGCTATATGCCCTGCCTTTAAGAGATACCCCAGATAATATTGGGAAATTCCCACTGCCGCCACGGACAGGCAAAACCATATTACCAAGGCATATACTGCCACCACGCCATTGTCATCCAAAGCGGAGACGCCCATTAATATCAGCCCCAGCACAAGGGAAAAAGCTATGGCGCACCCGCCTAGGGCAAGCTTCATCCACACAAATTTGATTGTCTGTTTAAAAACTTCGTTTGCTTTCATTCGTAATGACCCATACCTTTCTATAATCTGCGAACTTTCATTTTTCACACGAATTATTCCTTCTTGCCACAGCCCGGAAATTTTGGCGCAGGCACGATGAGCACGAAACAAGGCACTTCATTTGTTACGGATTTAGTTTATCATACACTGCCTTATATTCCGCCCAGCCTCCGCCGTTTTTGTACAGCGGGCTTTCCCCATATGCAGTGGTTATGTAAGTACAGGAAGAAATCTCCCCGCTGGAATGGCAGTAAAAAGATAGACTATAATCCCCATAGTAATAATATATAGTAGAACCCGTGGAATAACAGGGAACTCCCAGCATATCCACCACCTCTTCCAGCGAAAGCCTGTATGGACTTACTTCCGGCACTTCAAAGCCCATGATAGGGACACCGTCCTTATCCGGCTTAAACATCATAGTTCCCACGGCACATTCCTTGATGGGAATATTTTCCTGCAGGGGATTCCAAATGGTTCTCTGCTTTATGCCGGATATGCTTTCTATGGTTCCGTCCTCATTATGCCAAACCCACCCACTATTCTCAAAATCTCCCGATTTTATTTCTCTTTCCTGCATCTCGGTCAAAGTGCTCTCCAAAGTTTCGTCTGTCGCTCTGTGCACATAAATTTCCTGCTCCAGCAGGCTGTCCACCGTCATAGGCAGCGAAATTTCCTTGCCGTCAATATACAATTTCCCGCTAAATTTGGAAGCATCAAACTTACTGGTATCAAACTGCCAATTCCCCTCTTTATCCTGCCACATCAACTCCCCTGTGCCATTTTCCTGTTCGCCAGCTTTTTCTCCTTCCGATGTCTGGGATACCTTGCTGTTATTGCTCTGGCCGGCAGGCGTGCTGCTGCATGCTGACAACAGGCAGACCGACATTCCCAATACGAAAATTCCTTTGAGCGCATCTACTTTTTTCATCTTTCCCTCTCATTCCGCCGCCTCAGCGGCACAAACAATCTTCTCTCCTCGGCATTACGGATTTACATAGGTTATATTATTTTCTTTGGCATAGGTTTCCGCATAGCTTCCCGGCTCTACCGTAAGAACCAGCTCTAAGTTTTTATCCGCAAATGCCGATTTTGCAAAAGCCTTTTCCCCAATCTCCGTTACGGATGCCGGAATGGTCACGCTGCTTAACTTATCACAATAGTCAAAAGCCTGTTTGTCAATTTTTTCTATGCCATCTTCAATGATTACGGTTTCTAATTCTTGACTGTTTGCAAACATCATCCATCCCACCGTTTTTATGTTTGCCGGAATCGTAAGCTCTGCTACATCGATGCTGAGAAAAACTCCCTGTCCCAATTCCGGAGCGCTGCACAAAAGCTCCAATTCCTTGATGCCTGTGCTTGAAAACGCACTTTCACCTATAATAGTCACTGTGCTTGGTATGCTGACATATTCCAGCAATAAGCAATGTAAAAAAGCATAATCTGCTATAGTCTGTAAGCCTTCGTTCAAATGCACCCGGACAAGCTCCTCGCAGTTGATAAATGCATTTGTTCCAATGGTTTCCAAGGTATCGGGACATGCTACTGCCGTAATCTTTTTATTTGCAAAACAGTTCTCATCAATAGCGCGTACATCCATACCGTCAATCTGTGCCGGTATGGAAACCTCCTTGCTCTCTCCTAAATATTGGTAAATTATAACTTCCCCATCGACATTATCATAGTCAAAATCCGATGCAGGGTTTTCGGGGATAGAGGAAAAGAACTCTGCGTTCGCCTTCTGCCATGAGTCCGCCCCCTGCGCCTGATTGGAATCCTGTGCTGTGCCTGCGCCGGAGTTCTGCTCTGTTTTCGTTCCGGATGCGCCTTGTGTTCCTGATGCTCCCTGTGTTCTATTTGCGCCCTTGTCATTGGTGTTTCCACAGGCTCCCAAGGTTAATGCTGCCATACATAATACAAGTACGATTTTTGTTTTAGTTGTTTTTTTCATAGTTTCTCCTTTTTCTTTTCACTTCTCTATAGGCATTTGCGAAACTCAGACTTTCGTAAAACGAGTTGGGTAGATTGCATATTTCGCAATTACCTATTCACTTCTCTATCATGGATTCACATACGCCAGATTATTTTCTTTCGCATAAGTTTCCGCATAGCTTCCCGGCTCTACCGTCAGGACAAGCTCTGCGCTGTTGTCCGAAAATGCCTTTTCTGCTATTTCCGTAACCGATGCAGGTATTGTGATGCTGGTGAGTTTCGGACAGCCTGCGATTGCTATTTTTCCGATGCTTTCCACGCCGTCCTCAATCACGACCTTTTCTAATTCCTTACTGTTTGCAAGAGCGGAGAGTTCAATTTTTTTAACCTTTCCGGAAATAGTGATTTCTTTCATCTGCGTTCCCGCAAAACAACTCCTTGGCAATTCTTCCGCACTTGCCAGATATTCCATGCTTGTCAATCCGGCTCTCGAAAAACTCTCTTCTCCAAATAAAGTTACCGAATCGGGAATGCGGATAAAGCCCAATGACTCACAGTAGAAAAACGCGCTCTCACCTATGGACTGCAGGCCGTCGTTCAGCTCAATGCTTGTAAGCTTCCCACAATTAGAAAACGCATGGGCGCCTATGGTTTCCAAAGTATTTGGGCATACCACCATGGTAAGGTCGCTGTTTCTACAGCAGTAATCTCCTATGGCAGTGACATCTTTGCCGTCAATCTGCGCCGGTATGGAAATCTCCATGCTCTCCCCTATGTAATGTGTAATTTTGATTTTTCCGTCAATTTCTTCGTATTCAAAATCCGATGCAGGGTTTTCGGGGAGGGAGGCAAAGAGCTCTGCGTTCGCCTTCTGCCATGAGTCAGCACTCTGCGCTTGGCCGGCATTCTGTGCTGTTCCTGTGCCGGAGCTCTGCTCTGTTTTCGTACCTGATTCGTCCTGTGTACTTGCTGCTCCCTGCGTGCCTGATACGCCTTGTGTATCATGTGCGCTTGCATTTACGCCCTTGTCCCCGGTTTTTCCACAGGCTCCCAAAGCTAATACTGCCATACACAATACAAGCGCCATTTTCGTTTTGTTTGTTTTTTTCATAACTTCTCCTTTTTCTTTTCACTTCTCTATCATGGATTCACATATGCCAATTTATTTTCTTTGGCATAGGCTTCCGCATAGCTTCCCGGCTCTACCGTAAGAACCACATTTCCCGTCGCCCAGAATATAGATTCTCCCATTTCCGTAACCGACTGTGGTATATTAATCTCTTTTAAGGATTCGCATTGAGCAAACGCCTTCGCATCTATCTGCTCCACTCCCTCTTCCATAACCACCTTTTCCAAGCTTGAACAGCATTGAAATGCACCTTCTCCCACCGTTTTTATATTTGATGGTATCGTTATCGTGGTGATATCTGTAGAGCAGAAGCATCCTCCCGGAATTTCGCTTAAGGTATCCGGTATCGTAACTTCCTTGAGGCCGCTCAATCCAAATGAGTCGTAACCCAAAGCTGTCAGTGTGCTGGGAAAATCAACCTTTTCTAAGCTGTAACAGGGAGTAAAAGCCAATTCTCCTATCTCCTGAAGCCCTTCGTTGAAAGAAATTTCCGACAGGGAGGTACAATTTATAAATGCTTCATCTCCGATGGTTATTAAAGTCTGGGGACAGACCACCCTTGTAAGGTTACTCTCATTTTTAAAACACTGCCTGCCGATTGCCACAACATCCTTGCCGTCAATCTGCGCCGGAATCACCACATCGGTAGAGGAACCCGTATGAACGGTAAGCACAATCCTTCCGTCCTCTTCCTTATACTCAAACTCAGATGCATCCGTTTCCTTTTCCATGTACTCTGTGCGGTTGCCCGCAGCTTCCATAGTGTTATCGGGGGATGCTGCGTTATTTGATGCCGCATTATCTTTTTTCTTATCACCGCCGCAGGCGGTTAAGAGGGATGCCGTCATAAACATCACCATGCCCATAAAACATAATTTCTTTCGTATCATATTTTCTCCATTTCTGCGCCGCTTTCATTCCGGCTATACCGAAAAGTCCCCTTACTTCCAAGCATTTCATGTAAGTGAGACCGCTTTCGTCCCAGCCCCGGTTCCTTTGAGGCGGCTGCCCGCAGTCTGCGGGTACTACGCGGCTACATCATCTATCTTATGGGACTCGCTTACCGAAAGTCAATGTGAAAAAGCACGAGTGGTTCTCAGGATGTCATAAGCGGTATGCGCCTGCCATTGACAGAAATATATAGAACAATTTATAATAAAACAAAATTTTTAAACTTAGGAGGAAATTTTATGTTTCAGGACAAGAGCGGCACTTTTGAAGATTTTGGATTTAAATTAGTGGTCATAGACAGCCTTTTGGGGAAGAATACCAGCTTTTCCGATGAGTTAGCGGAAATGAAAGAAAAGTATGTTGAGAATTATGAGGGGGACGGCTACAAATGCATTCCCGAAATGGTTGCCTATTTTGAGAATCTCAAGCTTACGGAAGAAGATTTGGCATTAGTAGATAAGCTTGTTTTTGACGGCGGCGAGGACATTTATTTTCTGATGATGACGGATTGGGATGGCGAGTCCGATGAGTTTGACATAAAGAGCGTGAAAGGCTTTGAGCTGCTTCCCAACCTGAAGGAAGTGGAATATATCGCTATGTGTGATGAGTCATTGATGGAAGCATTTACAGAGGCGGGCATTACCGTTTCTTAACCGGGCGCTTTGGAAGCAAGAATGAGACATAGGAAAAGCACCCACTCCAAAGCGGATGCTTCCCCATAGGTTGATTTGTCCCTTTTTATTTCTTTTTAGTCCTCATCCTTTGTTAAGATAAAATTTTGATTATAACTGGTGGATACCAGTGCGCTTGATTCCACATTATATCTGAGACTTATGCGGTTGACATAGGTATAATCCCAAGAACCCGCACCGTATTTGACACGCTGCTGGTCAAAAGTAAGGTCGACAAGCATATTTCTCTCGTTATAAGAACCGGTGAACGCAATGGATTCCACCGTATCGGCATATGACCCGCTGGGCACTATCTTTAATGCGCCGCCCAAGGAGCCGTCCTCGTTGACGGTTGTGATGCTAATGTATATCGTAGCATACTGTGTCCCGGAATTATTCTTCATGTCGCCGGTATAATTGCCCACAAGGTCATTATCGGAAGCCCAGCAGTTGTTCATACCGTCATTATATCCCGCAGAGTATTTGATACTGTTCAGATTCCATTCGGAGCCGTTATAGGAATAGGTAAAATCCGCAATCACATGAACCTTGAAAATACTCTGGTCCGCCAGAATGATATTCGCCCTTCTGGTACAGATTTTGTCATTCCACACAATATCGTCAAATGTAATAGAGTCTATAGTGTCCCCGCTCAGTACCAGTCCGGTACGGAAATTGTAACTATCCGTCAACAGGGGATAACCCGCAAGATCTGCCGTCATCTTTTCATCCGACAACGCGGTTTCCGTTTCCTTTGTCAGTTCCATCGCATATTCCCCGGAATGCACGATGGACTTATAAGCCCACTGTGCTTCTGCTGTATTGCTGTTCACAACATAGAGGCAGGAAAGTTCAAAATCTCCCGTATAGTTACAGAATCCGTTTGTCCATGTAACGGTGATATCCAAGTCGGCAGAGGGATCGTTACCCGCTCCGACCGCAGCCGGAACCAGCTTTTGGCTATTGACTGTGATTCCCGTAATGCCGTCCTGAGAGAAGGTAACCGGTCTGTCAGACCAATTGTCCGGAGTGTAATCATAAGAAGACACTTTGTTCACCAGAATATCCTTTATCTCCTCCTGCGACATTTCCTTCAAAGGGGTAATCAGGGAATCTTCATCCTCGTCTTGGGAAAAAGTCTTCATCACCCATTCGCCATCCCTGTATCTGCAGTCCACAACATAATAATACTTATATTCCAAAGTCTTTGTATTGGTTGTAATCTCAACCTTCAGTTCCGAGCGTTCCTTAGAATCGCCTTTATCGTTCCTTTCATTGACAATAAACGATACCACTTCTCCGGCAATCCCGCCTTCATCCGACAAATCGTCAAGAATCTCGTCCGCAAAATCATTGCCCGTAGTCTCTTCGTCTTCATCATAGATGTTCTCGCCGGTTGCCTGCGGCAGTTTTTTTAACGGGCTGCCGCATGCCGTTAATCCCGCGCACAGGAAAAACGCCATCCCCAACAGACATATTTTTTTCTTCATAATATACTCCTCCTCATTTGCATTTTCATGCCATTATAACACGATACACGGTTATTTGCAAGAATTAACCCTTGTGCGCAGCGTAAGTTTATACGACAGTATAAGACCCTCCCTGAGTAATCCAGTAAATATTAAGCGCAATAGATACGATTGTCAAAATAAGAATGAGAAAAAACAATTTCTTATTTTTTGTATCCTGTTTACAAAGGGAAAAAATCAGAAAACCAAGGGATAGCGCACAATGTAAGTATGGCAGCCTAAAAAGATAATAGAATATCACCGGCATCCAATAACCTATAAAGAGGATACCCAAAAAGTTTACGATAGGAGCAGCAATTTCGGGAAATTGTGTAAACAGCAAAAGCGGAAGCAAAAAGGCGCAATTCATCATTAAATAAATACACCAGTTCTGTTGTACCTTACTGTCTTCGGATGAAAAAATCTTTTTCACAACAATTCCGATTCCTTTCTCAATTTCTCATGTTTTGCGGTCTTTCTGCCTGATTTGATACACACCAAACCAGTCAATGTCCCTTTATTATACCACCGCTTCTTTCTATTGAAAATATCTTTCTGCCGATAAACAATGATACACCGACCATATCATGGCTTGTCTTTGACACAGCCCCGCTTATATGTTAGAATCAATTTATACTTGTTAACAAAAATGTTTTTCATAACATAGATTGTATAACGATTAAACGCATAATAAAAATATGGGGCTTTAAACGGGAAGGAGCGATACCATTGAATCATCTGAAGAAAACCAAACTTATAAAATTACTATGTATCCTTTCATGCATTATCCTGCTCACCGGCTGCGGCTCCGAATTTTCGGAAAATGATCTTGCATTTCAAGACCTTGCCCGCAAATCCAAACTGAGCGGCTCCACCATTACTCTGATGGCATCAGCAGATTGGGTGACGGACGCGGAGATGCGTCTCGGGACAAATTTTGAAGCCGCAACGGGTATTCAGGTAGTCTACGATTTGTACGCCGATGATGTCTATTTGGACACGCTTTTTGCCAGATTGGACAGCGACAATCCGCCGGACATCTTTATGACGCAATCCGGCTTTGCCATCAAAAACACTTATCGGCTTGACCAATATTCCGTTGACCTTTCGGACGAACCTTGGATGGCGGTCTATGATGCTTTTTCCGCCGCAGAAACATCGATTGACGGACGCAATTACGGAATGTCCTACTTTGACAATACGACGGATTACTATATGATCTACAACAAGAAGCTGTTAAGCAACGCAGGGATTACAGAGGTTCCCACCACATATGATGCCTTTCTCTCCATGTGTCAAAGTGTTGCAGCCACCGGTGTGATTCCTATTTATGAGCCGATGGCGGACGGATGGCACCAGACAATGTTATTTGCCGAAACGGGGCAGTTCCTTGACAAAAGTGAGCCGGGAACCATTGAAAAATTAAACGGCAACACTATCACATTTGCGGAATTGGAATCCATGAAGCTTGCCTTGGAACAGCTACAAAATCTGGCGCTTAGCGGATACATGGGAAAAAGCTTTGCAACGGACACCTACGACAACGCGGAAGGATATCTGGCAAACGGCGAATATGCGATGTGTATGTTGAGACCCGGAATGATTGATTCCATCATATCCAGCGAAATGAACAAAGGTTTCCATAAGGAGGATTTTGGCATTATGCTGCTGCCCGTCTGTGATAACCGGATACTCAATGTCCACCCTACCGGACCGTCAAAATTCATAAGCAGCGCATCCCAAAATATCGATGCCGCCAAATTATATTTACAATACATCGCCACAAAGGACAGCATACAATATGTGATTGACAATGCCAACAGCGTGAACAATCTTCCCTTTAATTTGGGGCAAGTCACCGGTCATGATGAAGTGACAAGAGAATTCCTCGACCGATTTGACGATGAAACTTCCGGTCTGGTCCTTCAGGATGAGGTTACCTATTTCAATGAACAGTGGGGAGAAATCTCCGAGGATATTCTCAAAATGTGCGAGGGAGCAATGTCTCCTGAGGATGTTCTAATTCGGATTGATGCAAGGCGGGCTTCTCTTGCGCAAGCGGCAGAGGACCCGGCATGGAAATGTGAGAAGAATTTCTAAGGCACTTAAGAACAGTGCCTAAGAAATTCTAAATCTCACATCGAAGAATGCCTTGAAAAGAAGGCATTCTTCTTAAAAATGGTTTACGCTACCTAATAAAATCTAAGGCTCACATCCTCATAAATACCTCGCCTCAAAATCCGCCACGGACATGGGTCTGGAAAAATAGTATCCCTGATAGATATCACAGCCCACTCCTTTAAGGAATGCCAACTGTTCTTCCGTCTCCACGCCCTCCGCAATGGTCTTCATGTGAAGCTCTCCCGACAAATCCACAATGCTTCTAAGAATCGCATGGCTTCGCTCCTCGTTTTGCGTGTCCCCCAAAAACTTCATATCAATCTTCAGCACATCCACACAGATATCTTTCAGCATGTTAAAGGAGGAATATGCGCTCCCGAAATCATCCATCTCGACCTCAAAACCCGCTTCCTGCAGCCTTTCCACAAGATGTACATGCTGCTTCAGATCATTGATAATCGCCGACTCCGTAATCTCCAGCTTTAAGTTCTTGGGCGCAATGCCATACTCCTTCACAAGAGATACATAATGTTCATAAATATCAAGGGCATAAAGATCTCTCGCAGAGATATTGACGGATATATGAAGGTCATCCCTGCCCTTTTCCTTCCATTCCTTCAGCTTCTCACAAGCCTGTCTCCAAATACAGATATCCAGCTCCGTAATTCTGCCGTTCATTTCAAAAAAAGGTATGAAATGTGCCGGAGGAATCAGGCCATCCTCCCTATGTATCCATCTCGCCAAAGCCTCCGCGCCGATTACCTTGCCCTCTTTGTCTACCTGCGGCTGCAGATAAATCTGTATCTCTCCATGTTCAATCGCCTTGCTCAGTTCAGCGTTATAGCGTTCCCGCAGCATGGATTCCCTGCGGACGCTCTCGTCAAACCACATAATTCGCGTCCCATAATCGCCTTTTATTGTGTCACACGCCATGGAAGCCTTATTACAGATTGCCAGCATCTCCTGCGACGGCTCCGTAATCTCGTATACACCCGCCTTTACAATCAGATTAAAATTATTGGTGCTATAAGACTTCGCCACCCTGTCTATGGCATCCAGAAACTGCTGCGGATCAAAAACTTCCTTCGGCATCATTATATAAAAATCCGATTCCCCGATTCTGCCATAAACACAATTCGGAATTTCCACCAGCCCCGTCCTCAAAGCCTGCGCCGTCCGAATCAGATAGTCGTCATATTTTTCCTCGCCGAACAGTTCTTTGAAAACCCTGAACTTCTCAACGCTCGAGCAAATCATGACAAAATCCGTGTCCGGATGTTCCTCGAGAAGTCTTCTTGCCTTTTCATGAAAATGTGCTTCATTATAAATCCCGGTAAGCTCGTCAAAATTAGCGCGATGAACCATTTCCCTATAATTCTTGATGGATTCTGTGACATTTCTGATCCAATAAACGATTCCGATAAGCTTGCCCTCTTCATCCAACGCCATATGCTGAATCTCGTAATAGTATGTGCCGTCCTCGCGGGCAACCGACATCACCCGTCCATTCCACGCATTCTCCACATTGGCTTCGGAGATTACCTTGCTCCAGTACATCTCTTCGTTATCTATTCCCTGCATCCCTTTAAGTCCGACTGCATCGCTGTATCCCGCGGTTACAAATTGAAGCTGGTGTTCATCATCATATAATACAACGCCATCATTTAATTTATCGGCAACAAACCGCATCACCCTCTGATTCAGCTTTCTGGGTGCATAGTGCACTGCCATATACACAATCACTATTTCGCAAAGCGCAAAACAGATTACATGCACCAGAATCGGCTGATGCCCGATATGGGAAGTCACACAGGAAACCGCCATCACCGCAAAAACAATCGCAACGCCCGAATACCTGAGACGATAAAGCCTTGCGCTTTGGGATGCGGCAATCATAAGCACCACCACCGCTCCGACCAGAGTAATGCCGCTCACTACCGCATATACATAAAGCATGGAAAATCCTCTGGCAATCCAGAATATATGATTGTACCATTTGGCATGGGCAATGGTAAAAAATCTCTCCGAAAACATTCCCCAGATTAAGGCAGCCGACTCAATCACCGTAATCCAGAACAGAGGTGATTTATAAATTTTGAACAAGCGATACCCGGAATAATTGACAGAAAACCTGAAAATCATCATTGCATACCACGCAAAGGCAATATAGTAAAAGGTAAATGCATAATACGCAATCTGCCTGTCCTTTGTAAGCAATATAATAATCTCCGGAACAATGATTCCCGCCACTCCCAGAGCCATACTCCTAAGATGTACTATGACATCCGTCCTCTTCATATCACCGAGCCGAAAAATCATAATGCTGTTAATCGCCAGCAAAAGAACCAAAAAAACTGTCATGGTAATGCGCATTTACTCACTTCCTTCCATAAACTGCTCCCCTTCTGTCATGAGTATGATATTATTATAGCATACCTTTCTGAATATGAATATCTTTTTTAACTCGGAAGATTTTCTAAAAAGAGGGGAAAAATAACTTGACATATTATTAAAATGATAATATGATAGGAGCAACAAGGATATCTACAGATTGCGGAAAGATGCGGCTATTACCGTGTATGATGCACCTGAACATAAAATAACGGAGGAGGAATCGTTATGGCTATCACTTACAAAAAATTTGAACCCACAGAATATGTTATGAAAGTAAAAAAGGGAAAGGTGGTGCAAAAAGGGCTGGGATTGTCCTTTTTCTATAATACCATGAACACCAGCATGATGGTCATTCCCGCCACGGCATTTGACACAAGCTTTGCTTTCAGTGACATTCTGACTTCGGATTTCCAGAATATCAGTGTACAGGGAGATATCTCCTATGTGATTACAGACTATGAAAAAGCTTCCAAAATGGTAGATTTTTCCTATAAAGACAAAAAGGAATATCCTGCCGTTTTAACTGATGCAAAACAAAAAATGGCAAAGCGCATTATCAATCTTGCAAAGGTTTATGTCACCAAATTTGCAAGGGAGAAAAATGTGAGAGACGCCATCATGGCGGCGGATGAACTTGCGGCGGTCTTAAAGGCGGATATGAAAGAAGATGAAACTCTCAATGAATTCGGGCTGGCGTTGATTTCCGTTTCCATTCTTGGAATCATACCCCAGAGTGATACCAGAAAGGCTTTGGAAGCCGCCACAAGAGAAGAAATTTTGAAGCAGCAGGACGACGCCATTTACAAGCGCAGAAACGCTGCGATTGAGCAGGAGCGTATCGTAAAGGAAAACGAGTTGAATACCGAAATCAAAGTTGCGGAAAAGCAAAAGGAAAAGCGGGAAAAGGAAATGGAAGTCAAACGCCTTGTGCAGGAAAAGCAGGCGGAACTGGATGCGCAAAAGCTTGCCAACGATATCCGGCTGGAGGAGGAAAACTGCAGGCTGGTAGACTTGCAGACGGAAAACGAGAAGAAAAAATCCGACGCCAAAGCATACGATTCGGAAGTGCTGCTCAAAACCTTTACCGGCATAGACAAGGAAGTAGTGAAAGCTTTAGTCACCAGCGGAATGGACAGCAAGGCATTGATTGCCAAGGCATTTATGGAAATCGGCGACAAGGCGGACAAAATCGGAGTGCTGAATGTATCCCCCGATTTGTTGGAAACCTTAACACAACAATCATAACCCGGGACGCCGGCGGCGGAAAGGCACGGTTATTAAATGGAACGAGGAATGAATAAAGCCGTTCTCGTCACAAGACGGACCCGGCTGCAGGAATTGATTGCAAAATACAATACCATGGAACAGGCCAAATTCTATATCGAACATCTGGGGGCGGATTTTTCCGATTACATTAACGAGGACCAAAAATATCAACAAGCGGTGGAAAAAGTGGTTGGCACAGCGGAAAAATATGCACGCCTCCAGAGAATCGACCGGGACTTTCTTCCCAATATGATTTTCGGAAAGGAAGATATCGTGATTGCCCTCGGACAGGACGGTCTGGTAGCCAATGTGATGAAATATCTGAACGGACAGCCCCTTATAGGTGTCAATCCCGATATTTCCAGATGGGACGGCGTGCTGCTTCCTTTTGAAGCGGGGCAGTTAGAACAAGTTCTCCAAAATGTCATTTCGGGACATTACGGGTCTAAGGAAGTGACCATGGCACAGGCGAGCACACAGGACGGACAGAAAATGCTTGCGGTCAACGACTTGTTTGTGGGGCAGAAAACCCATACTTCCGCACGGTATGACATTACATGGAATCAAAAAAGCGAGTACCAATCTTCCAGCGGAATCATTATTTCCACGGGTTTAGGCTCCACCGGCTGGTACAAATCCGTTATGACTCAGGCGGCGTACATTGCCGGAGAGTTCGGCGGGGAAACTTTTTCGGGCGAACCCTTAAGCTGGGAGGCGGACAAGCTGATATTTGTAGTGAGGGAGCCTTTTCCCAGCCGCTCCACCCGGACAGAGATTGTCTATGGAAAATTGACGCAGGGAGACAACTTTCGGATTTTATCCCAAATGCCCGAAAACGGCGTGGTCTTTTCGGACGGCATCGAAAGCGACGCCATTTCCTTTAATTCGGGGACGGAGATTACCATAGAAATAGCCCCCGAAAAGGGACGATTGGTAGTATAAATACAAAGAGGAAGAAACAAAATGAGTTTTTATAAGATGAATGAGGCGGAAAAAGAATATTTGTCCCACTATGATATGAGTAAATATGAAAGACCTTCCGTTGCGGCGGATATTGTGATTTTTTCCATCCTGAACGACGGAATCAGCACCAATATCCGAAAGCTGCCCAAAAAGGCTTTGAAAGTCCTGCTTATCAAAAGGGCAAATTATCCCTATAAAGACTGTTGGGCGCTTCCCGGAGGCTTTGTAAAACCCGGCGAGGATGTGGCGGAGACCGCGAGACGCAAATTGTATGAAGAAACCAATGTGAAAAACGCCTACTTACAGCTTGTGGGAACTTATGGGAAAAAAGACAGGGACCCCAGAGGCTGGATTATTTCCAATGCCTTTATGGCGCTTATGGATGGCGAAAAATGCCGCTTAAAGGCAGGCGCGGACGCTTGGGAAGCCGAATGGTTCAATGTCAAAATAAGGGCGCAGGAAATAAAAAAAGATTTACAGGAAGATGTAAGCTATGTGGAAACCGAATACCGGCTTTACCTCACTAACAAAGAAAAGGGGCTTTCCTTAAACGCAGGATTAAAACAATATAGGAGTTTTCAAAATTATCATGAAACCGTCCGATATGAAATTCTGCAAAGCAAAGGTCTTGCCTTTGACCATGCGGAAATTATTTTGTCCGCAATGCTTTCTCTGCGCAACAACATAGAGCATGATTTAAGGCAGGCTTTTGATCTCATGCCGGAAATGTTCACCCTGACACAATTGCAGAATGTGTTTGAAATTGTGCTGGACAGGGAACTTCTGACGGCAAATTTCCGCAGAAAAATTGCGGACTATGTGGTG
Organism: Lachnoclostridium sp.; assembly: GCA_023665475.1. GTDB lineage: Bacteria > Bacillota > Clostridia > Lachnospirales > Lachnospiraceae > Acetatifactor. The sequence continues at coordinate 12,872 of JAMPEB010000004.1, read as the reverse complement.
GAAACCGTTCAAATCGTAGATGGCGCCGGTTATCGTCCGCCAAAATTATTCAAGCGAAATGTGGAAGCGTTTTCCGTTACGCTTCCATAATTGACCATAATTTCCACTTTTTGTTAAGCACAGATAGAAATATTGACATTTCCCGCAGCAATGGTATAATAAGTTAAACTACAAGATTAGTTTCGCCAAGTATTGCGAAGGTTAGCGTAGAAAGGCATGGTTATTATTATGGGCAGGCAGGAATTATCCAAATGCGAAGGTATGGTTATGAAAGCAATATGGAGCAGCGAAGATATTCTGACAATGCAGGAGATTACCGTGAAAGTGAACACTCTGTTCCATAAAACATGGAAGACCCAGACCGTATCCACTTATCTGGCGCGGCTCGTCAAAAAGGAATATTTGTCCATGGAAAGACAGGGACGCCTATTTTATTATCACCCTTTGATTGCGGAAGAGGACTATGCCCAAGGGGAAATCAGCAAATGCGTGGATATGTGGGGAAACGCCAAAATAGGAGCGCTTTTGTCGGCATTTACACAGACAAAAGGCTTGACGGAAGAAGAAAGAGAATACATAAGGAGTATATTGGAGGATGGACAGGACGATAATTAGGCTGATTATATTTGCTATCCTGTTGACAAGCCTGCAGGGAAGCATTCTATGCATTCAGTCCTTTGGCATCATAAAGCTGTGCGGGGAACAATACCACAAAATGCAGCTTCTTTTATTAAAATGGAGCACTGTAGCATTGCTGCTGCCGGTGGCATTTCTTGTTCTGGTTGTGGAACAGATGGACTTGAACTCCCCTTTTATTATCTATCATTCTGCATTTTTGGTTGCCACGAAGCCTCAGGCGGCAAGGGTTTATAGTGTTTTGGCGGTTGTGTGGCTTGCGGGCGTGGTCTGTCATGCAGTCGTTACACTAATTCCCCGATATCGCCTGCACTGTCTGCGCAAGTCCTGTATTCCGGTAACGAATGAGTCTTGGCAGGCGCTTTTGGAGGAATACAGGCTGCGCCTTGGCACTCACAGGCTCCGCAAGATTGCTTTAAGTCAGAGTTACAGGCTGCGCTCACCGATTACGGTGGGAATCTTTCGCCCGGAAATCATTCTTCCGGTTCAGAACTATACAATGGCACAGATGCACATGATCTTAGAGCATGAGATAAACCATATTCAAAATAGAGATTTGCTCTGGAAAAGGATTTGTCTTGCCGCAGAGGGGCTGCATTGGTTTAACCCTCTGGTTCGTCTGCTGACCGGAAAGGTGATCTATCTGGAAGAAGTGATCTGTGATAGGCAGTCCGTGGAGAATACTTCTGCATTTTCTGTAAAAGACTATGGAAGATTTCTGGCAGATATGGAAGATAACCAAATCGGGGAAAGCGCGGTAGCGGCGCTGTGCGAATCCCGGAATATCGTGGTGCGCAGAATCCGTCTTTTGGCGAATGAAAACAGGAAACTGCTGCCTGGGAGATTTGTTTTCCCTGCCTGCCTTGCTCTACTGCTGTCTTGTACCATGTTTTTATCCCATACTGCCGCCGTATATGCGGCGGAATGGAGCAATATATCCATGTATGGCACTTCCGGCGGAATTTCCGAGGGCGGTACGAAAGAATCGGCGGAAGCCGAAATGATTTATGGCATTGCGGACGCGTCTGTCACAGAGAAGGATTTGAGTGCGGAATATACAGAGGATCCTTTTAAGTATGACGGCGTGCTGGAGGCAAAGACCAGATATCTTGTGTTTATCGCTCAGATGCCGGAAGGAGCGGGAATCGGTCTTATGTATAAGAGCGAGGAACGCGAAATGGTTCGCGCGGGACTTAAAAACCTTTCCACGGGTGAAGTGGCATACGAGGAAGCCGGATATGGAGGATATAGTTATACGGTTCCCGCAGCCGGAACTTATGCCGTTTATATCGAGAATATACAGGATCATGCATTGAATGGGTTTTTGTCAGGGTATTATTCCGAATGACCGAATGCCCCTGTGTTGTAGGCTATATATTTTTGTTTTATTAAACTACAAATATAGTTTAACAACCCCGGTTTGTTGCATGGACTTTGGTTAAGCAGTCAGGAAGGGAGGAAATGAGAAACTTCGATTAGATTAAGAAAAGCTTAATGAAAACAAGGAGGCAAATACTATATGAACAACAAGAATTATCTGACCATTAAATATGAAATGGTGATGGAATGTGACAAAGCTGCAGAGGAGGTTATCATCCCCGACGGTGTGAGGGTAATCGCCCATGAGGCGTTTGAGGATTGTACTTCTCTTAAAAGTGTTGTTATCCCCGAAAGCGTGACCCAGATTGGTTTCCGGGCTTTTCATAACTGCAAAAGCCTTGAAACAATCCATATTCCCGATAGTGTGAAGGAAATTGACTACGATGCTTTTCATGGCTGTGAAAGCCTGAAATCCATCGAAATTCCAAACGGTGTGACCAAGCTTGAAAATGGCACTTTCTCAGGCTGTAACAGCCTTGAAGCAATCCATGTCCCTAACGGCGTGACCGTGATTGAGGATGCTTTTTGGTACTGTGATAACTTAAAATCCATTACGATTCCCGAAAGCGTGACCAAGCTTGGGAGGTTATTCAGTCTGCCGGGTCTTACCGAGATTGTGGTGGATGAGCAGAACGAGACTTATTCTTCCATAGACGGTGTTTTGTACAATAAAGAACGCACCAGACTCTTAGCCTATCCCGAGAATAAAGCCGGAAAAAGCTTTCGCATTCCCGATGGTGTGACCGCAATCGGAAACTATGCCTTCCACGACTGTACGCTCCTTGAAACGGTTGAGATTCCTGACAGCGTGACAGTGATATGCCAAGATGCCTTTAAAGGCTGTACATCTCTCAAAAGCATAACCATTCCGGAGGGCATAACTGTGATACCGTCCAGTGCTTTCAATGACTGTATAAGCTTGGAAGCGGTTCATATCCCTGACGGTTTGACCTCTATTGAGAGCCATGCTTTTTATCGCTGTGTGAGCCTGAAAACCATCCATATTCCTGAGAGTGTGGAAAAGATTGATAAGACTTCTTTCAGGGGCTGCATGAGTCTTGATGAGATTCCGGTTCCCGGAGGCGGGGTTGACAGCAGGAAACGGGTGAAAACCGAAAAAGGCATATTCGAGATTCAGGATGATGTACTGTGCAATTATACCGGAAACGATGCAGAGATTGTCATTCCTGAGGGCATAAAAACCATAGGAATGATGTCTGTCTGTGACTGTCCCAATCTGGAAAGGGTTAAGATTTCCCAAGGTGTGGTTACCATCAAGGATCATGCGTTTGACATGTGCTATTCCTTAAAAACCATAGAGATTCCGGCAAGCGTTACCGAGATAGAAACCTGTGCTTTCTCAACTTATCCCAGCCCCAACCGTATTCAGGTAAACATTGATGAAAAAAATCGTGTCTATCAATCGGGTGGCGGCGCTTTTTGGAACAAAAAGAAGAAGCTGCTGGTTTCCGTGCAGGACTTGGAAGAGTCCTTTGTTGTCCCGGAGGGCATAACCAAGATTGGGAAGGATGCCTTTTCCTGCAGCAAAAATCTGGTAACCGTTACGATGCCGGACAGCGTTACCGCAATCGAGGAAGGCGCTTTTTATGGGTGCAAAAATCTGAAAAGAGTCACTCTGCCCGATGGGATTAAGACCCTGCACAGACAGGCTTTTAAGAATTGCCCGGAACTAGTCATCGTTTACAGGGGCGAGGAATATCCGATTGCAATGCAGAAAGAGCTGTCGACGCTTATCAGAAAAAATAAAGCCTAAACAAGCTACTATACTATAATACAAGGAGACAATATATTATGAACAACAATCAGATTGAAATGGCACAGGAAGCGCTGTGCGAATGGCTCGCGGAACGCGAGGAAATGGAAGGAAATCCCCCCGCAAAGCTGGAATTCGCTTTCGCGATACGGCATGCGGAGATTGAAAACCGCATTTTCTTTGTTTTCAAATTCAAAAAAACCGCCCGGGGAAAATGGTTCATCGGCATAGCAGGCGGTTTCCCGGACGAGGAAAGCGATGATTGCACAGGAGTTTTCAGTGGTTTTGACGAATTTCCCAAAGAAGAGGACGACGCGGTAGAGCTGGCATTTCAAATGGCAAGTTATATCCTGTTTATCGGCTCACAGCAGAACACTCCTTCGCCGTTCCAATTAAATCTTATGTATGTCAGCAGTCCCGAATTGGATGTGGAAAAGATTGAAGGGCAGTTCGTGAAAACAAATACCAGATTTTTCCTCACCGTCGGCACAGCGGATATCCCCAGCGGCAGGGTAGTAGTCGCTGACCCGCTGACCTATATGTCGGGAAGCTATGTCATTGCCCCGATATTGGAAGAGGAAATTCCCGCGGGCAGCTATCCCGTGGAGGTATCCATCTGCCGCAATGAATATGTCGGCATAAGAATGTGTACGGCACGCCTTAAAATCAAGGAAGCACCCGCCGTAAGATATGAGCTTGCCGAACCGGTTCCCGGGACGGCAGCATTTCAATCGGAGGACGGGGTTAAATGCGGCTTCCCGGTAGAGGCAGGAATGATGTGCTTTATCGATGCAAAGGGAGCAAAAGATTACGAACAGTTCATCCTCAACTGGCATAAGGAAAATCCCGGAAAGAACCATTATGATGATTATTTTGCGGAACTTTTTGCACAAAGCGCAGAGAAATTGCCGCAGTATCAGCGCGAAGGCGGAGATTTTATCGAATGGACCAATCCCGACAACAAAGAGCGCATGGTGCAGATTGCTTCGGGACTTGGCGACGGCTTTTATCAGTGTTTCTGGGGCTATGACGAGAGCGACGAAATCTGCGAATTAGTCGTACCGATGGTGGACCCCGATATTTTCGAGAATTGACCGGGCTTTACAAAGCCCAAAATGCAAATAACACAGTATCAGAGCGCATAAAAACCTAGGCGCTCTGATTTTTTAATCCACTTGGAGGTGTATTCCTATTTTAAGACTGTCCCTTTCCTCACAATATGCGGACCTCTTTAGCCTGATTTCTTCAATAACGGAGTCCAATAAAACAGGTCTCATATCATGAGCGTCCAAACAGACACAGTACATATGCGGATACCCTTGATAAAATTTCTCTTTCTGGTGGGTATGTCCGTAAAGATTAATCAGCGCCTCTTTTAAAGGCTTTGGTTTCGTATGGGAAATCAAAGTCGGGTAATGGGACAGGTAAAAGTGATAACTGCCTTCCTTCGGATAATTCAAATATAAAGCGGCATCGCCCGCGCTTACTACATTATTGCATCCTTTGTATTTTTCAATTCTATTTTCACTATCATGATTTCCCCTGATAATAATAAGACGGCCGCTTAGTTTCTGCAATACGGACAGCCCGTATGAAAAATCGGTATCTTCCGAATTGTGCCGTAGCATGACATCACCTAAAACATAAACCGTGTCATCGGGGCTCACCGATTCATTCCAATTATCCACAAGCGCTTTGTCGTGCTCTTCAATACTTCCAAAGCCCCGGGGTTCATAAAGAAAAGCTTTATCATGCCCGATATGTAAATCGCTGGTTACCCATATGTTACTCATTTTTCCTCTCCTTCCGCCGCGTAAGCGGCATTTTAATCAGTGGGAATTTGGAACGCGCAGCGTCACAACTTCTCACCTGTCATTTTGTCACCCCATGCTGCATAGAGTGCGGAAACTGCCTTATTTTTTACTATGGTCCCATAATGGATATTACATTTGTGTCCTTATTGTTCTCCATCATCGCAGTAATCCGCTTTGCGAAACGATGGTAAAAATCAATTACCACAGAAATATGCCTCTGAACAGAAGTATCATTCGGATTGATATAATCGGACTCCAATAAAGCTGCTGTCTCCTCAATATCCTTCACCATTTCCCGTAAACCAAATTGGGCAAATTTGGTGTTTCGCAAATGCTCATATATCTTACTTGACTTTGCATTTCATGTCAAGCGGTTTGTAGTATACAATTGCTTACAGTATATTTTCCCTTAATATATGTATACTATTAAGGTAATTTTCCCTTAATATATTGACCTTTCCCTTAAATATCGCTATAATTTAAGGGAAATCGTTGGGAGGTAAGATAATGAGAAGTTTTAATTACTCCACAATCAAGAATCAAAAATGGGATTCTGACATTCTTAGTCTGATTGCTGCCATTTATAAGGAAGCCGGAAAACAAGAATTATATCTTAAGCAGCGTCCTGAAGAGTTAGAAAAACTAGTTGAAATTGCAAAGGTGCAAAGTACAGAGGCTTCCAATGCAATTGAGGGAATTGTAACAACAAGCACTCGTATCCGGCAGCTTGTGGCAGAAAAAACAACACCTAGGAATCGTAATGAACAGGAAATCGCAGGCTATCGTGATGTACTGGGTATCATTCACGAAAGCTTCGATGCCATTCCCATTACACAAAACTATATCCTACAGCTTCATAAAATTTTATACAGCCATATGAATAATCCAATGGCCGGCAAAACAAAAAATGTGCAGAACTATATCAGCGCCACATACCCGGACGGTCATGTGGAAACATTATTCACTCCGCCTGCACCCTTTGACACTCCGGCGGCATTGGACAGAATTTGTGAAGAATATAACCTCGTAATCGGAAATATGGAAATCGAACCTCTCATTGCAATCCCTACTTTTATTCATGATTTCCTTTGCATTCATCCGTTCAATGACGGCAATGGGCGAATGAGCCGTTTGCTCACAACACTTTTGCTGTACAGAAGTGGTTTTTATGTTGGCAGATATATTTCACTTGAAGCAAAAATCGCCAAAAATAAGGACCTGTATTATAATACCCTTTCCCAAGCACAGATTGGCTGGCATGAAGGAACAGAGGATGCTGTACCCTTCATTAAATATCTACTAGGTACTGTTCTTGCTGCATACAAGGACTTTGAAGAACGCTTTGCACTTGTAGAAACAAAACTTCCTGCTCTGGAAATGGTAAGATGTGCAACCTTGAATAAAATAGGGCGTTTTACAAAGCAGGACATTCGAGAGCTTTGTCCATCCCTCAGCATAAGCTCTATTGAAGGCGCCCTTCGTAAATTAGTTGCAGCAGGCGAATTAAAACGTGAAGGTTCCGGAAAAAATATTTGCTATTTTAGGATAAAATAATCCTCTCCTCGCAAAACCCAATAGTAATATCGCGATGCGCAACTATCAGCGCTGTTTTTCCGCGAATCAATTCTTTCATCGCCGCCTGAATTTCTGTTTCGTTATGATTATCTAATGCGGATGTTGCTTCATCCATTAGGAGAATGGGCGCATTTTTTATAAACGCTCTGGCAAGCGCAAGCCGCTGCCTTTCCCCGCCGGATAAATTTTTTCCGCCATCCTGCAGAATGGTATCATACCCGTCCGGCAGCCCGCAGATAAACTCATGGGCATTTGCCAATTTTGCCGCCTCTTCCACATCCGCATTACTTGCATCCAAATTGCCAAAGCGGATATTTTCTCTTATAGTATCTTGAAAAAGATAAGTGTTCTGGGGAACATAAGCAATATTTTTTCTCAATGACATCACATTTATGGAATTGATATCTTTCCCACCGATATATATCTTTTTGTCCTTCACAGGATAAAGCCGCAGCAATAATTTCATCAGAGTGCTTTTGCCGCATCCCGTCTGTCCGATAACGGCAGTGCTCTTATTTTCCTCAAATTCGGCGCTGAGATTATGTAGCACTTCTTTATCATGATAACCAAAAGAAACCTCCTTCCACTCTATTTTTCCCGGCGAAAATTCAGCATCTCCTTGCGCCTGCTCTTCGCTTTCTTCCATATACTCAAACACAATCTGCGCTCTGGCAATACAATTGATTAATTCCGGCAGATATCTTCCAAGCTCCAAAAAATTATAGCTGAAGGTTCCATACAAAGTATATATGCCTGCTACTTCACCAACGCTGCACCATCCCCTTTCCACAAACAAAACTGCAATCAGTAAAAATCCCAATGCAAGCACCATGTCAAAGAAAGTATTCCAAGTATTTAATTTTGCGGTACTATCCCAATAATGCTTCGCTGCCTCCGCATTTTTATGATTCTCTTCCTGATACCGCTCTGTCAAAAGCCCGGCTCCGGAATAAATTCTGATATCATCACGCCCATTGACGATGTCCATAAAGCTTTGTACCAGCCGACTTTTAACCGTGGATGTTTCCTTTGCAATTTTCTTCATTTTCGGAATATATCTGTTATTAACAAACAGTGATAAAATATTGATGAATACCATGCAGGCCGCCAGCGCAGGGCACATAATTATTATGGGTATTATGTAGACAATCACTGACATTAGCGGTGTCGTTACCCGCCTCAATCGGGAAGTAAATATCTGGCTTGCCGTGTCCGCATCGTTCATAAGCTTGGATACGATTTCCCCGGTATGGTGCTTATCAAAATACTCCATAGGCAGCCGTAATAGTTTTTCAATCATCATCCTCTGCACTATGGCATTTCCCCTTTTGGCATAAATATCATACAGCGCGCCGAATACAAAAAATGCCGCCAGCGCTGCTATATTGGCAGCAATACAGATAATTAATAATTCTCTTAAACCTTCCATACTCCCCGCCTGCGCCATGTCGATAAGCTTGTTTACAAAATAAGATAAGGTCAAATATAAAAAATTATCGCCGACCATATGTATTATCATTGCAAACAGGAAAAGCGGCAGTGCCTGACCCATTAATTTTAAGAAACGGAAAAATATTTTGCTGTATCTCATTGCATACCTCCATTTTCCACAACCTGCGAATTTTCATGCATGTTTTTACGCATTGCGCAGGCACAACATTTGCAAAACGAATAAATTCGTTTATGCTTCCATTTTCCATAATTTGTTATATGCGCCGTTCAGCCTGACAAGCTCTTCGTGCTTTTCGCGCTCTGCGATTTCTCCATTATCTACTACGAAAATGGTATCCGCATCCTGAACCAATAAAAGCTTGTGAGATATCCATATAATGGTTTTCTTTCCCCTTAATGCTTTTAAAGTATTTAAAATTATTTTTTCTGTCTCTGCATCTATGGATGCGGTGGGCTCATCAAGCAGCAGCACATCCGCCTTTGACAGCAAAGCTCTGGCTATACAGATTCGCTGCTTTTCACCGCCGGACAGCCCTGTGCCGTTTTCTCCAATAACCGTATGATATTGCTTTTCCAGACCTTGTATTTTCTCATGGATGCCTGCTGCCTTTGCTGCATTCACGATATCCTCCATGGCAGCTTCCCTGCATCCGATGCCGATATTTTCTGCAATGGTTCCTGCAAAGATAAAAGGAAGCTGGGGCACGATAGCACAGTTTTTATTTATGCTGCATTTCCCCTCATAATCCTCTTCCAGTCCGCTCAGCAATTTAAATATGGTAGACTTCCCCTGTCCCGACATGCCGACAAACGCGTATGTTTTATTGCGCTCCAACTGAAAGCTTATATTTTTTAATACTTCTTTCCCCTCCGTGTAACAAAAACTGACATTTTCCAAATAAATCTTATCTTCGGACAAGAATTCAAAAGCACTGCCTTTTCTAAGCGGCGCGCCCAATATCTGATTTATCCTGTCAATGGACACTTGTTTTTCTTTTGCATCTGTAATCACAAAAGGAAGCTGCTTCATATGGGATATGATTTTATGAATGAGAACGATATACGCCGTCATCTCACCGATAGTCATTTCTCCTTTGAAAACCAATAAAAGCGCAATAAGCGGACAAATCATGTTGGGGATGCAGAAAAGGAATCTCTGCATGGTCTGTGAAAAATGCATAATCCATGCTCTTTTATATTCATTATTCAAAATTTCACGAATCCGATTTTCGATTTTCGTTATGAAAACCGGGGATAAATTATAACTTTTTACAATCTCTATTCCATTCACGCAGTCCACAACCTGCGCAGTCATATTGTCAATATTTCCCCGCCTTTTTTGCGCCAGCCGCTTTAAAACATTTCCCCAAAATGTCATAATCAGGATAATCACAGGATATAAAGCTGCTGTTACAAATAGCATGTATCTGTTTTTGGTTCCTACATAAACTGCAACAAAAAGAATCGAAATGACCGCGCCCAGAAAATCGGGTATGGTGGCGGATGTAAATTTTTCTATTTCGGAAATATCGGAAGTTATTTTCGTAAGCAATTTCCCCGTGCTTTCCTTCATCCAGAAATCATTTTTCACCTTAAGAATATGCTGCACCATCGCATCCTGTAATTCCCTTATTACATTTATGCTGTATCTGCCGATACATTTGCTTTTTATGAAAGCTGCTGCTGTAGCAATCAGGATGGCCGGCGCCACAATATAAATTGTTTTTTCCATATCCACGATGCCGAATATGGTCAAAATATCTATCTGCTCTGCTATGACATTCGTGCCGGAAACCACACTGCAGGATATCATTACCGAACACAGGCTGCTTGCAATCAGCCAGAAAGAATTTCTTTTTAAAATATCATTTACCTTCATTTCTGCTCCCGCCTTCCCTTTCATTTTTATATCTATTTTTATAGACAAATTATCATATTTTTTATGGTTATTCTTGTAATTATTTGATGAAATGCTATAATATCTATAAAAATATGCTTAAATAATAGGAGTTTGCGAAACTCTGGTTTTGGCAAAGTGTCGTTGTGTAGCTTGCACATTCCACAACAGACACGCTCTCGCTCCGTGAAAAACGCAGTGGTACATAAGATGCTAAAGGACAGCATCTAAGTACCAGCGTTTTTCAAGGGTCTGTTTGTGGAACATGCAATCTACGCAACTCGGTTTACGAAAGTCTGAGTTTCGCAATTTCCTATACTTAATCAAGTATAAGAGGTGTAAACATGCCGCTTCCTTTAAAGCCCGGATATAATTTTTATATTGACCGCCAAAAGAAACCTTCTGACTATGAAATGAAGCAATTAGAAGTTTATAGGGATTATTATGGCATCAGCTATACGGTGAGCGGGCACCGCAAATTTATCATGCCGCATATGATAGGTTTTCTGAACAATGGAAGTGTCGGTGTGACTCCTAAAAATATATACCACAGAACTTCTTTTGTAGACAATACGCCTTATGAGCGATTTGTTCTGAAATTCACTGACGATGCAATCAAACCGCTGTTAGATATTATTGGAACCGAACCCTTTGAAGAATTGTACCGCTATCCGGTTTACAATTTTACGCCTGATATGCAAGAAAAAATTTATGGTATATTCTGCGATATGCTTTATGAATATGAACATTACCGAAAGGAATCCGATTTGATTTTAAGAGGCATGCTGCATAACTTGATTATGACGGTAATTCGTTTTTACCAGCCGCAGAATCCTATGGATGTAGAATTGTCCAAAGCAGACACTTCTATCTTAAAGGCAATCCGGTATATGGAAACTAACTTTTTGGACTCTCCTTCGTTAGTAGAAACTGCTTCTTATGTAAATTTCTCGCCTGCCCATTTTTCAAGGTTATTTAAAAGGGTAATCGGCGTTCCCTATTCCGAATACCTGAATTATATCCGGGTCGAAACCGGGCGTAACTTATTATTAACTACCAGCTTATCCGTTGGAGAAATTGCGCAGCTGTCAGGATTTAGCAACAGCAATTATTTTTGTAATGTAATGAAAAAATTGCTTGGGTGCAGTCCTAGTGAGGTGAGGCGGATGAGGTAATCCCCTTTAATGAAAGAGCATTGCAATCTCTGTCTCAAAAAGTTCCGGCTACAAGGAATAATGCAATGCACAATCCCACAAGCAGACATATCGCAAATGGAGAATTTATTTCCCTATTAATCTTAGCAAAACAGACTGCTATAAGAACCAGAATAATACCAACCGCAAATGACACCAGCCTTATAACCGCCTGTGACTTATATCCTATGTTCAGACAGTATTCCTTACCAAGGGGAAAGTTCAAGCCTTCTGCTTTTGCAACAGCCAATCAACTATATCTATAATCTTGATTCCATCATGCTGGTATTCATCATGGTGTGTTCTTGCGATAAGGACTTTAGGATATGCATCCTTAATTTTCATTAATGATGAAATTTCGCGTTCAAATGTTTTTTCATCACCTATATTGTCCGAAACCTGTATATATATTTTTTCGCTGCGTTTCATGGCAACAAAATCTATTTCTGTTTTATACAATACACCAGCATAAACTTCATAGCCCCTGCGTAAAAGTTCGATCGCAACTATATTTTCAAGCATTCTTCCGTAGTCCATGTTTTTTGTGCCAAGCTTCGCATAACGGAACGAATGGTCGCACAGGTAATATTTGTCATTGCTCGAAAGATATTTTTTCCCTTTTATGTCATATCGGCGAATTTTATAAAAGGCAAAAGCATTGCATAAATATTGTATATAAGAACTGACAGTTGTATGATGTATTTTTTCGCCTGCTCCACATACTGCGTTTGTAATATTCCTGGCAGAAGACAGATTTGATATATTATCCATTAAGAAATCCGAGATCCTATCCATAAGCTGCGTATTGCGGATTTTATATTTTTGCCGAATATCCCTTACGATCAGTGTGTTAAAAACATCTGAAATGTAATCATATTTCGCTTCCTGATCCTTATATAAATAGGAACCGGACATTCCGCCCTCAAATACATATTTGTCAAAAGATACCTGTACATCTTCATAGTTAAAGTACTGCATATATTCTTGAAAGGAAAAAGGGTATACTTTTATTTCAAAAGTCCTTCCCGTAAAAAATGTAGCAAGGTCGGAACTAAGTAAAAATGCGTTTGAACCGGTGATATATATATCATATTTTTCCGTTGCATGTAATCCATTGATTGCTTTTTCAAAGCCTTTACACATTTGAACTT
>JAMPEB010000048.1 GCA_023665475.1 Lachnoclostridium sp. | reverse complement strand
TCGTGCATGAAATCTTGCTATTTTAGTGCGAAAAGTTTTTATTCTTCAGAGCTGCTAGTAATGTGTTTGTTTCTCTTGACTCCCCCCGCCCGTGTTACTATCTTCTTAGGATTCCTCTGGGATTGGCGGAACTTATGCAACTAAAGACACAAAAGAAAGCCACGCAGGAAATGCCTGTGCAGGGAAAAACCGTACAAAAGAATCCCATTCGCTGTAAGACCCTGCTGGAGCTTACCCTGAAGGACAACTTTCTCTTCGCCGCGGGACTGAATGAGAGCACGGCAGATTTTGGGGATGCATTCGTGGCGAAACTGCAACAATCGGTAAAGGCGATCAAAGCCGACAGGGAGATAGGAGGTCGTTATATGCTGTTTGAAGAACTGCTGCAGAATGAACATAAGGACGGGTTTGCCGAAGGAAAAACAGAAGGGCTTGCCGAAGGTGAAGCAAAGGGGCTTGCCAAAGGTCGGCAGGAAATGCTCTCGCAAGTAGAGCAGATCTGCGAAGATTTCCCCGAAGAAATCCGCTGACAGATTTTGTCTGCGCTAGAGAACAAAGCCAAGGAATGACCCCACCGGATTTTTATTTCTAAATTTCTGTTCTAAAGTTACTACTTTTCTTTTTTATCAAAACATTACCCTAAAATTATTGTCGGGTCTGCCTGACAAGAAAACCGACATGCCGGGTGACCCGTAGCATCTTTCAGAGGAATCCTGATTTAACAAAATACGAAACTGAACTTGCAAATTTCCGCCATCCGGCAACAAAATATCACCATCCCGTCTTTAAAGAAATCACCATACATCTCTGTAATTAAAGCCAATGCGACCTCTCTTACCCTATTACAGATAAAGAATAATCATTAATACAATAGCATAAATACCTCCACATGCCAGAATAAACTTGTCCTTTAGTATAACCTCTATAGGGTCTGCATCTGCAGTTCCTTCAACTGCCAAACTATATTTCATGGTAATCAGTAGAACTAGAGGCACTGTCCAAATCATCATAGAATGCGCATTTTCTATCGCCCACAAAGCATAAAATGCGTTAGCCAGCCCCATACACATATACATATTTTTATCCAAAAAATTGTAATTATAATGGGATAAAACTACTCTGGTATCATCTTCTGCGTATTTTTGCAGTTCATTTCTTCTCTTTCCTAATCCAAGGTAAAACGCGCCTGCAATAATTGTCAGATACAGCCAATTGGAAATAGGAATATCGGAAAGCAATCCACCGTATGCAATCCGAATCACAAATCCGGATACCAGAATTGCAACATCCACTAAGGGAATATTTTTCAGTTTTCTGCTATATAAAACATTCAAAATGATGTAAAGCGCCACTATCCAATAATGTTGAAATGTCTCTTTCGGTAAACTGAAAACAACTGACAATAACAAGCAAAGAACCGCAACAGTCCATGCCATTCGGACACTAATCTCACCACTTGCAATAGGGCGTTTGCATTTTACCGGATGTTTTCGGTCCCTTTCCACATCACTGATATCATTCACAATATAAATAAAGGAAGATGCCATGCAAAAAGCCAAAAACCCTATAGCCGCACTATACATACGGGATGCATCCAAAAATTTTTCTCCAAAAAACAATGGCACAAAAATCAGCATATTTTTCAGATAGTGCTTACATCTTATTAAATATAGTATACTCTTCAATTTTCTCATGATGCTCCTCCAATCACCCTTTCCGATGTTCTAATATTCGATAATCCTAAACGAATTATAGTCATCGCATATATTCAAATCAGAGTTTGCATCATATGTATGCCAGAATTTTGAGGAGACCGCCTTTTCAAATAAAACCACAATAATCTTATCGGAATCCTTATTTTCTGCCAGTACCCTGTCCAATACTTCCTCGTCAATACGCTTCTCACATATTATCTTTTGGGAATCGCTTCCTTTGCTCCGAGTAACATCGTAGTACCCCCCCACATCAAAATTATCCGTACTAAATAATATGGTAAGATTTTCCTCCTGCTTTAGCTTCTCCGTTAAATATCCTTGAACCCCCTTGTAATCATCGCATGCATAGTAGTAATTAAAGCGTACATTTGCTGCCGAAAATACAAGACAAATAGTATATAACACTGCAAGAAAATACTTTGCTTTTCCGTTTTTAATCATATAATAGAACAAATCCGTTACCATCAGAACATAAATCGGCAGCACCCCAATACAATGCCTCTCCCATAACCCGAATCCAATTGGCATCGAAAACAGAAAGAATACGATAAAATAAGCGATTGCCCCTCCAAGCATTTCTTTTCTATCAATTTTTATCTTTTTTATGTTAAACAGCCATATGATAGCTATTGCCATTACAACAAGCACCAAAATCCCCATATAGATAATTTGATCAATACTTATTATATCAAAATTTCCGGCGCGCAAATCATTCCTGGATATCCCCAAGCCTACAAATCCTAAAAATGCATAAACAATATACATAATATTTTTAATTCCAAATCCTGTTTTCGTGCTTGGTCCAAGATAAAATAATCCATAACAGTCCATTACCAATAATGGAACATAGAGCACACAAAAACATAAAAAAATTAATATATGCCTTTTTAGTTTCATCGGTCTGTTTATAAGTATTTTAAATAGGTATAAGACATAAATAAATCCAAAAATAAAGTGTATAAACACCCCCAGAAAAAATATAAGATTTATCTTAATAATATTTCTGGGGGTATCAAATTCCTCAACAAAAAACACCTGATAAATAAATGCCATAGACAGCGCATATACCATAATATATGGTGTAACTTCATCCATATAATAAACAAACATCGGATGGATAAAAAATAACAAGGCATAAAAAACAGGGTACTTTTTGCACTGTATTATCCTGCACACATAATAGAATGCAATCGCCGCAAAAATCAGATTGCTCGTTCTCATCAAAAATTCGGTCTTTCCCACCAAATTGACCCAGATAAACATAAATGACAGATATCCGGGCTGTCCGTATCCCATAGCGGTTTTCCATGTATTTGCAAAATTTCCGCTAATCGGATCTATTACCCTGCAAATCTCATCTCCCCACATACTGCCATCCGTTATAGAAAGCACAGAGATAAGCGCCACAATCCCCGCAGTAATCATCCAATAGATTTTTTCAACATTTTTCTCCTGTTTCACATTCACAATAACTTGTCTCCCTTCCTTATCCTGCTGCTTTTTCCATATATTCCAAAGTCAACTTTCCGTTTGCAATGCTATGCATTACATCTCGCCTCTCACTGCTTTTCCTCATCTCCCATGATTTCAAACATAGTTTAACAGCTTATGCCGGAAATTACAAGAATCTTTTCTTTTGTGTTTGTTCCTCTTGACTCACCTTCCGCATCTGTGTTACTATCTTCTTAGGATTCCTCTGGGATTGGAGGAACTTATGCAACCAAATACACAAAAGAAAACAGTGCAGGAAACGGTTTTAGATGGAAAAACCGTGCAGAAAAATCCCATACGCCGCAAAACCCTGCAGGAGCTTACCCTGAAGGACAACTTTCTCTTCGCCGCCGTCATGTCTGACCCGGAGAACTGCAGGCAGCTTCTGGAACTGGCACTCGGTCTGGAAATCGAGCGGGTGGAAATCGACACGGAGAAAAACATCATCTACCACCCCGAATGCAGGGGCGTGCGCCTCGATGTATACGCAAGGGACGAACACCACACCCGCTTCAATGTGGAGATGCAGATAGCGAATCAGGCACTGGCGAAACGCGTCCGCTACTACCATTCCCAGATGGACATGGAACTTCTGCTGTCCGGCACCCTTTATGAAAGTTTACCTGACTGCTATGTACTGTTCATCTGCGACTTTGACCCCTTCGGGGCGGGAAAATACCGCTACACGCTGAAGCATGTCTTTGCAGAGGATAATAAGCTCTGCTATTCCGACGGCAGCCACACAGTGTTCCTCAGCACAAAAGGACGCAACGCCGAGGAAGTACCGGTTCAATTAGTCAACTTCTTAAAATACGCCGCCGCGGGACTGAATGAGAGCACGGCAGATTTTGGGGATGCATTCGTGGCGAAACTGCAACAATCGGTAAAGGCGATCAAAGCCGACAGGGAGATAGGAGGCCGTTATATGCTGTTTGAAGAACTGCTGCAGAATGAACACAAGGACGGATTTGCCGAAGGTCTTGCCGAAGGAGAGGCGAGAGGCGAGAGGTGAGGCAAAAGGCAGACTGGAAATACTCTCGCAAGTAGAGCAAGTCTGCGAAGATTTTCCCGAAGAAATCCGCTTACAGATTTTGTCTGCATTAGAAAGCAAAGCGTAAGAATGACCCACCGCCAGATTTTTATTTCTAAATTTCTGTTCTGAAGTTACTATTTTTCTTTTTTATCAAAACATTACCCTTAAACTATTGTCGGGTCGAACCGGCAAGAAAACCGACATGCCGGACGACCCGCGCAGCATCTTTCAGAGGAATCCTAATTTAGTCATAATAATCGTTACTATCCTGTTATCCCTTGTTATAAAAGAGGATAATCATTAACACAACAATGCAAATCAAACTATATATCGGAAAGCGTCACCATCCAATAATATTAATATACCTCTACACAACCTTTGTATTTATCTCCCACTTACCCTACAGCGTCTGCAAGTACCCCATAAAATTCTCCTTATTCTCAACCGCCGGTGTCGTCGGTCGCCCAAGATCATCCCTGGCGCCGATGCAGCATTTGACTTCTATTAAGCTTAATCCGTTCCTGACTTTTGCCGCTTCTGCTTCCCTGTCCAAATCTTCAAATGTATCAACACATACGGCATATGGATAGCCGCAGGCTTTTGCAACCCCGACAAAATCAACCGTGGAAGCCACCGTGGGCATGCCGCCGACGGTTTCATGCGCTTCATTATTGATGATTACATGGACCAGATTCCCGGGGGCATTTGCACCGAGGACCGCCATGGAGCCCATGTGCATGAGGACTGCCCCGTCCCCGTCTATGCACCATATCTTTGCATCCGGTTTATTGACCGCCACCCCCAGCGCAACCGAGGAACTGTGCCCCATGGAACCGACCGTAAGGAAATCGGCTTTATGGCTCTGGCCGTTGGCTTCCCTGATCTCAAAAAGTTCGCGGCTTGCCTTGCCGGTTGTCGATATGACCGGATCATCCCCGGAAACCTTTACGATATGCCGGATGATCTCTTCCCGTACCATACTGTTACCATTCTTATATTCCACTTTTGCATCTGTGGAAAGCGCACCCTTTCCGATAACAAACGCCACGCTCTTTCCGGTTGCAAGGATACCCTTAAATTCTTTCATTACGGAAACCACTTCATCATCCGTAGTATCCTTCGTAATCACAGATGGCTTAATGTCCATGTCCTCAAGGAGCCTGACCGTTACTTCACCCTGGTAAATGTGCTGGGGTTCGTCATGGGTTCCCGGCTCGCCCCTCCAGCCTACAAGGAACACAACCGGAATGGCATACACTTTATC
The DNA here is from genome assembly GCA_023665475.1 of Lachnoclostridium sp. Taxonomy (GTDB): domain Bacteria; phylum Bacillota; class Clostridia; order Lachnospirales; family Lachnospiraceae; genus Acetatifactor. Next base: position 1,139 of record JAMPEB010000048.1, on the reverse strand, counting down.
ATTCAGGAGGGATGCAGCCGGATTGATCATGTTTCCCTCACCGCTGTTCTGCATGTAGACCACAGGGATTTTTCCCGTGGCGAGGTGGTATCCCGCAGCAAGGGCCGTACAGTTGCCTTCATTGGCGGCAATGATATGGTGTTTCCGGTCAATGCCATATTTAACCATCAGGTAGTTGCAGAGCGCTTTCAGCTGTGAGTCCGGAACACCGGTATAAAAGTCTGAACCTATGATTTCCAATAATCTTTCCACCCTCATTTATCCATTCTCCATTTCCCGATCCCTCTTCTGCAGGATCTCATGATAAAGCACATCCATTGTCCGGACATCCAGCCCTACCGGATTATTCTTTAATCTTTCTGGGTTTACTGAATTTTTCAGCACTTCATAGTCCTTTTCACTGGCCGTTGGCGTTTCCAGATGCAGCTCATCCAGCAGTCCGTTAAACTTCTCCGATGCCGACAGCGCATCACTGCACCCGTAGGCTTCTGCTAATTCCGCAAATGTGTCCTCCAGATGCCCCCTGCCCCTTGGGTCAACGCACTTATCAGTGTTCCTGACCATGAAAGGAAACAGTTTTGACACGCACAGGGCTGCGGCATGTCCATGGGAAACCCCAAAAAGGCTTGTAATCTTATAACACATTGCATGTCCTGCTGTCGTCTGGGTGATATTGATGGCTTTGCCCGCCATGTTCGCTGCTTTCAGCATACCGGCATTCCCGGTTTTCACATTGGACAAATATCCTTTGTAATTCTCAAAAACAAGCTTTATTGCCTCCGCTGAATACCTGCGGCTCTCCCCGTTTGCATGAATGGACCAGAATGATTCCGTCGCATGGCAGAGGGCATCCATCATTGTAGCTTTTTTCTGGTATTCCGGAAGCGTTTCCAGAGCAGCAGGATCCATCAGGACCGCAGAAGGCATGCAGCTGTCATCCGCTACCGATTGTTTCTCCCCGTTGTAATAGATGACCGCAAACCTTGTTGCTTCCGATCCCGTCCCCGCAGTGGTCGGGACTGCCAGAAACTCTATGCCATTGGGAATGACCGGCTGCTCCAGATAATTCTGTTCCTGTTTCATATTGGAAAAAAGTTTGATGCACTTCGCCACATCCATGGCGCTGCCGCCGCCGACGG
>JAMPEB010000047.1 GCA_023665475.1 Lachnoclostridium sp. | reverse complement strand
TCTGACGGATGATAAGCTGATAGGCTCTTATCCGTGGAAAGGCGGGCTTGACCTGTTGAACATTGTTTTGATAGGTATAGCAAATGAACTTCCAGCTCATTCTAATGAGTATGAGCATGATGATAAATATGAGCTGCATCGTCTGCTGAGTACACTTTTTTCAATGGAATTGACTGCCAGCGAAAAATTAGGGATTATAGAAAATGAGTATAGTATTCCGTTAGACGATAAAATAAGAGAGGATGTGAGCGAAATGTGTAATTTGTCGCAGGGAATCAGAGAAAAAGGCGGGACAGAAAGAGAAGAAAAAATTATATTGAATATGCACAAGAAAGGTTATACCTCTGAACAGATAGCAGAAATTGTTGAAAAGAGTGTTAGGGAAGTAGAAGCTGTTATTCAGAAAAGAGAGCCCGTATTGGCATAACCCAAGTAACTTAATAACAGAAGTAGTAAAGCAGTGAACTGAGTTTTGCAGAAAAACGGTTCGCTGCTTTTTCTGTTTTTCAAAAGGAAAGACGGTCAGATGGGATAGGTCTGAGACGGAAAGCCGGCACAAAGCTGTTAGTTTGGCTGTCAGTTTGCAAAATATACCTTGGCAAAAGCCAAACGCTATCTTATAATCAAATCATATCAAATTCCAAATGTCTTGATTCAGGTATTTTCAGGCGTTTCTGCCGCAGTGATCTCACTTGAAGGACGGAAAATAAAACGGCAGGGGCGCGGATCCTCTGCGGAATTTAGCAAAATAACCAAAAACAGAAACCGAAAACTATCAAAAACATACAAAATTGTCATAAATGGAAATAAACTCGGGGGGGTAGAATTGCTTTTTGGACAAGAAAATGCTATAGTTGGGATAGTGGGTGAGTTTCCGATTTTTTAGGAGACTCCGTTCTGTATGGATAGCCCGGAATGCCTGTAGAACCGGCGGAAAGCAGGAAACGCCTCATTGCTTTCGGCAAGCTTCCGACAGGAATTTTGAGATATCCGGTGCAGAAACATGATAAGGCTCCGGGGGAGTTTTCACCCTGCAAAGCCGCTGGGCTACGGCAGAACTGTGGCAACAATAAAAAAGAACGGAGGAAAATGAAGAAGTAATGGGAAAGACAAGAAAGAAAGAACGCATATTGGCAGTTCTTATGTCAGTGTGCATGTTGCTTGGTCTGATGCCCACGAATATGTTCGGGGGGGTAGCGAGCGTTAAGGCCGCTCCTGACGAACCGACATATACGGCTAATGGTTCAACGACATGGACATTCACCAGCGAGTATATGACAGCGCAGGGCTATGCTGTTGCGGACAGCGGCGTTACGCTTGGGTCAAGCGGCATCGGTGGAATCAAGACGGAAAGCGGCACTGTGAGTGTCAAGAATACTTCAAGTGACCAAGCATTGTCCCTGAGTGCGGATGCATCTATAGCAGTGCCTTTGAACGAAGGCACGACTGCTGTTCGAGTATCTATTACATTGACCAGCAATAATAGTCAACGATGGATTGAACTTGGAACTGGTGCGGGCATGGTTAAGGTATACCATTCCAATAATAGCACTGGCGCGTGGGATGGTGAATCTGCTTATCTTACGAAAGTTGACGGAGTTCTCCAGCCCTATACCACCCCTGAGGGCGAGTATCTGACGGCAGTTTCCAACGGAAAGCTGATTATTACCGCTAAAGGAGGCGAGACCAAGATTGGCGAACTCACAGTGTCGGAGTACATTGTTGAGGGCGGCAGCACCGAAGGTGGTGGCAATACCGAAGACGGTGACCTTGTGGACTTTGTCAGAATGTATAACTTTGCTGACGGAACCAGCATTATTCCAAGCGGCACAGCGGGTAACACAACTGTTACATCCGCTGATGGAAAATTGGAAGTAGGTTTGCTTACCGGTTGCCAGAATGCATATGGATATAACGGTGACAAGCATGGTTCTATATTTAAGGACAAGAACTATATTTCTCTTGAGGTGGCAGGCGATGTGACCATCCAATTAGGAGGATGTTACTATAGCAAAGATACAGCTACGATTACGCTCAAAAAGGGAGATGAAGTAATTGAAACCAAGACCGGTACCAAAACCGGTTCTACGGAAGCTGAGGGATGTGCGCCTAAGTATAATACCACAAAGGCGGACGGTTCAGCAAAAACTCCGGCGGATTTTAAGGCAGAGTTGACTGACTTAAATTCCATTACCTTCAATTACACAGGAGAAGCAGGCAAGTTGGTATTAGAATTTGCCAATGCTGAAACTTACATACCTTACATTATCGTATCCGGCAAAGAGCCGAAGCCTGCGGTTGAGAGCGTAAAGGCAACCGTGACTGTAACCGATACAGATAATGTGCTTGGCAGTGAGAAAATTATCGTGACCAACGGAAGCGATGCGGAAGACACTCATGAGGTTGCAGCAGCGGGCGGCGAGCTGACATTGAAGCCCAATGCGACTTATAAGCTTTCCACCGCAAATGCTGATATTAAGGCTACGGTTGGCGGAAAGGACAACTTTGTGACTGCGGAAGCAGATCTTTCCGTAGAAGTGAAGGTTGAGTCTACCGTGGTGAACCCGACAGTGACCATTACAGGCGCAGACCTGTTGGAAGCTGACGATACCCTGACATTAGAGGCAGGAGAGACGGTTATTGACCTGAAAGAAAAATCGGGGCAGACCGTAAAATTGAGTATCGGAACTTCATACAGTGTGAAATGCTCCAATACAGAGCTGGTTGCAACCGTAAACGGCGGAAAGAGCATCAAACCGGAAGCCGGTCTGAGTGCACTGACAGTGACGATTGCGGGTACGGACAAGACTCCTCACACTTATGATGTGTGGGATTTCGGCGCAGAGCAGCTTGCGGACACATCAACGATTACTTATAATAATATGCTGAATGCGACCAACATTAACGCTCTGTATCCCGGTGTAGAGCCCGGTACGGACAAAGTTAATATCGCAAGCTTTACTTTGGGAGATCTGGGATTTGCGGATGGCGGAAATGCCAAGACTCACCGCTGGCGTTCAAACAATACGGCATTGACCAGATACGATAATAATACCAAAAAAGATGAAGACGGAAATATCTATGGATTTATTTATTCCAATTCCAGTGCTACGAATAAGGTTTATCTTTCTTTAAAGGTAAAAGCCGGAGATGTTGTTAAGTTTCTGGTGTCAGCCAACAACGGCGCATGCGATTATATCTGGGCGCATGAAGATGTTGTTGGTGACGATATTGTAGTGACAGAAGAAGCAAGAAAGCGTTTTGAGTCGTTAAACGGAACAGGTGTTGTACAGGAGTTAACATTCTATGCGAAGCAGGATGGCACCTACAGACTTTGGCCCGAAACAGACAAGCTTGTGGTAGCGCGTATCTACCGCGAGCGTCCTGCAGAGACGACAGTGAGCGGTACGGTGACTTTCCCTGCAGAGAGGGCAAGCCTGCCGGATGCAAAGGTGCTCTTCACGCAGATTGACCCGGACGGAAAGGAATTGCGTGAAATTGAAGCTCCTATCACAAATGGCACATATAGTGTAAAACTGCAGCAGTTGTATGACTATAAGGTAAGTCTGAAGGACGCCAACGGTTATATTGTTGACACCACCAAGGTGGGTATTGATGGGGTGATTTCCATTGCCGGCGGCGAGACCGCAAAGACTGCAGATGTGGACATCCTCAAAGTGGATGTAGTGACGGTGAGCGGCTCTCTGGCTGTTTTAACGCCTGCGGATGCGGCAAAGCTGAAACTGAAATTCCAGTCAGATATGGTATTTGTTCCTGAATTTGCACTGAATGAGAACCAAAATACCTTTACCCTGAAACTGGAAAAGGGTGTGGAGTATACCCTGACGGCGGAAGGTGTTGACGATTATAGCTTAGAGACAACCACTGTGAAAGCAGATGCAGACGGTACACAGGATATTGCATTTACCAGAAAACCTGTGTATGACATAACTGTGAATCTGGAAGGTCCCACAGCGGCAGAGGCAGCAGATGTAAAACTGACTTTCTCCAGATTATCAGACAGTGTTGCGGGCAAGCTGGACGAAGGTTATGTATATGACTTCACCGGAACCACCGGCGTTTCTTTGAGAAATGGTCAGTACAAGGTGAAGGCGGAATTGGAGGGCTATACGCAGCAGCCTACCGCTGATGTGAAGGTGAACGGCGCTGCAGTGACAGTGACCATTCCCATGAAGTCCAATATGGCACAGTCGGTTGCTTATAAGGAAACCATTACAGTCGGTGCGGATGGCTGTGATTATACTAATATCAACGATGCGCTGGAAGCAGTGCGCGGAATGACCCGCGAAGATGACCAGAGGGTAACCATCTCCATCCAGCCCGGCAACTATGAAGAGATGCTGGTAGTGGATGTTCCCAATGTGACATTGAAGAATGCTTCCGCAAGCCCCAGCATTGAACTGAAGAATAAGGGCGTGGACATTGACGATAACGCAGTAAGGATAACATGGTATTATGGACATGGCTATACTTATTACAGTATGGGTTCCGATTGTAAGTATGATGCAAATCTGCTTGCCGCAAACAAGGCAAACGGTTATGCAAGCTTTACAAATCCCGGAAGCGGCACAACAAACGGAAGCTATTGGAACGCAACGGTGGTGATTTCCGCCAATGGATTCCAGGCGGACGGAATTATTTTTGAGAACTCCTTTAACCAGTACATCTCCGCAAAAGCTGCAGAAGATGTGATTGAAAAACAGAATGGTGCAAAAGAGGGCAATAAGACCAGAGCCAGTATGACAGTGGGCGATACGGCTGTACAGCAGAAAGCCTATGTGGAGCGTGCGGCAGCGCTGGCAATGGTTAATGAAGTGAAGGATGCAGTGTTTGATAACTGTAAGTTTGTCGGCCGTCAGGATACTTTATATGGCGGAACCGATACTTATGCGGAATTTAACCAGTGTTCCATTTACGGTGGCACGGACTATATCATGGGTGGCATGATTGCTATCTTTAATCAGTGCGATCTGGTGTTCAACACCACCGATGACAAGAATGATGTAGGTTATATTACCGCGGCACAGCAGAAGACACAGGGCAGAGGTTATCTTATGTACAAGTGCCATATTACCTCTGTAGTGGCTGATAAGGATGTAGACAGTGCATATTATACCCACAATACATCCAAGCCCGGTTATCTGGGCAGACCTTGGACGGCAGGAACTTCCGAGGTAGTGTTCTACAAGACTACCATTGATGCGACAGATGCTTATTGGAATGATTGGAAGAGCATGAATGGTGAAAATGTGGTTGGGACGGGCACAGGCTCTTTGATTTTTGCAGAGGGCTGGCTTAACACTCTGAGCGGTGAGTCCGCAGGCATGATGGAGTTTGGCACCGTTGAAGCATCCAGCGTGGATAACTCCGAAAGCCGCGCTTCATGGGCAACCGCAGCAGACGCTACCTTCCCCATCACACTTGCTGACGGATGGAGAATTAAGTCTGAGGAAGAATTACTTGAGAAGTACAAAGAGGCAGAGCCTGAAGGCGGATTGTATGTCATCGACCTGTCCAAGGGTCTGAAAGCAGGCGTTGCCTATGACGGCGGCATTTCCGTTATGGAAGATATGAAGTCTATCACTGGCACAAAGGTGGGCGTACAGGGTACAAATAATCCCAAGCCCAATGCAGGCGAGATTCCTACCTCGGGTGCGGTTCTGATCTTGAATGCGGAGCAGGACGGTCGTCTGAAGGTTGTCATTAAGGGCGCCGCAGACAAGAATATGCATTTTGTAAGCGCATCAGGCGGAGAAGTGGAAGGCTTCACTACCGCTGTGGATACGCAGAAGGTATTTGAAGTAGAGGCAGGAGAGACCTATTATCTCTATGGAGACGGAACAAAGCTGACTTATTACGGAATTACCGTAGATTACAGACTTCCCGTTGATTGGAGTACGGTACCGGCGCCTGTTCTCGGCACGCCTGTGGCGGCTGAGGTAGGCAGCGCAAATGAGGGAAAGGTTACCATTCCTTATGTGGCGCAGATTGGCGACAAGTATTCCGATTCCATGGATATCTGGGTATATCAGAATGGTGAATTAATTGACACCATTGCGATTAATACGGAAACCAGTCCTATGAACGAGTATGAGGGAACCGCAACCTATACTCCCGCAAAGAGCGGCGATTACACATTTGTGGCATATTTAAAGAGAAGCGGTGAGAAAGCTAAAGAAAGTAATGAAGTTGCAGTAACAGGTTTTGTGCTTCCTATGGCAACGCCCGAAATCGTAGGTATTGAGAATCAGGGCGGCGGCAATGTGAAGTTCAGCTGGCTGCAAGTGCCTGAGGCAACTGAATATGATGTTTATTTAGACGGCGCTCTGGCAGGAACCACCGGCGACTTGTTCTGGCGTTTCCTGAATCTGGTTGCAGGCAAGCATGACTTTGCCGTAGTGGCAAAAGGCAACGGCGACGCTTCGGAAAAAGCTGAACTGAAGAATCAGGAAGTTACAAACGAAGCAAAGAAGACATGGCAGTTCCGTGCATTCGGCTCCGGCGTAAGCTCGAAGAGCAGCGAGTGCGGTTACTCAGGTTCCTATGACGAAGACAATCTGTCTGTCTGGGGCTGGAACGGAAAGGGTAAGATAGTACCCGCTTCCACAGACGGACTGTCCTTCTACTATACTACCATTGACCCCGAGACGGAGAACTTCACTCTGGAAGCAGACATCACGGTGGATGCGTGGGTCATCAATAACGGTCAGGAAGGCTTCGGCCTGATGGCTGCGGACCGTGTGGGAACCCATGGGGACGGTTCCGTATTCTGGAACAACTCCTACATGCTCTCCGGCACAAAGGTAGAGTATTGCTGGAATTCTAAGGAGCAGATGGTAGCTGACAGCGGCACGAAGTATACCATGAAGCTGGGAATCGGCGCACAGGAGAAGACAGGCGTTACTCCCGAGAACCTCTCCGGCATGGAGGACGGTTCCGCGGTTTCCCAATTCAATACACAGATGCATACTCTGGAGACTGCAGCGGCAACCACATTCTTTGATGAAGCAAGGAACGAGTATCTGCCGGCAGGGACTTATAACATCGTGGGCAACTTCGATGTAGAATATGAAAGTAAGAAGAGTTCTGAGGACTCAATCACTGCGGCAGAGGCATACTCCAACACGAACAGCGGGACGCAGACTACCTTCCACATGACACTCCAGAGGAACAACACCGGTTACTTCTTAAGCTATACCGACCAGAACGGTGTGA
>JAMPEB010000046.1 GCA_023665475.1 Lachnoclostridium sp. | reverse complement strand
AGTAAAATCAGGATGAGATAGGGTTAATTTTGTAATTTTATTCTTTGGTGCTGAATTGAGTGCATAAGACTTGACTTATCGGAAAATTATTAGTAGACTAATGAGTAAATGCGCATAAATAAATGGTAAATAAGGGTACATAAAAAGGAGAGAAGAGCTTATGAGTGCACAGGCTGGTATTATTTTGGCAATTATAGTTTATCTGGCGGTTATGATAGCCGTGGGTGTTTATTTCAGCAGAAAGAGTGAGTCATCCGCAGAAGGGTTTTATCTGGGAGGAAGAAAGTTAGGGCCTTTGGTGGCGGCTATGAGCGCGGAGGCATCGGATATGAGCAGTTATCTGTTGATGGGGCTTCCGGGGCTTGCATACCTGTCGGGTATTGCGGATGTAGGCTGGACGGTGATAGGACTTGGCGTGGGAACTTATTTGAATTGGCTGCTTGTGGCAAAGAAGCTGCGCAGATATTCCGCTTCCTGCGGCGCCATTACCATTCCGGATTTCTTTTCCAAGAGATACAGGGATAATAAAAATATACTTGCCTGCATTGCGGCCATCTTTATCCTGATTTTCTTTATTCCTTATACGGCATCCGGATTTAAGGCAGTGGGAACTCTGTTTTCCACTTTATTCGGGGTGGATTATCATATGGCTATGCTGATTGGCGCGCTGATTATTGTAGGATATACTGCACTGGGCGGATTTCTGGCAGTGTCCACCACGGATTTGATTCAGAGCATTGTTATGACTATTGCGCTGATTGTCATTGTATTTTTTGGCATTAACACGGCAGGAGGCTGGGGGGCTGTTATGGAGAATGCTCATGCGATTCCCGGATACTTGAAGATGAATCAGACCTATGATTTTGAGACCGGTATGGCAAAACCATATACAATGCTTACCATTTTATCTACAGCGGCTTGGGGGCTTGGGTATTTCGGAATGCCCCACATTCTGCTGCGCTTTATGGCTGTGAGGGATGAAAAGGAAATTAAGCTTGCCCGCAGGATTGCATCTGTCTGGGTGGTGATTTCCATGACGGTTGCTATTTTGATTGGACTGATTGGCTGCGCTGCCTCTGCTGCAGGTGCGATTCCTTCCCTTAATAATAAGGCTGATGCAGAAACGGTTATTATACAGTTTGCAAATTTGCTCTCGAAGCATAGTTTTCTGGCAGCGGTTGTTGCGGGTGTAGTGCTTGCGGGTATTCTGGCGTGTACTATGTCAACGGCGGATTCCCAGCTCCTTACGGCGGCATCCAGCGTGTCCCAAAATCTGCTGCAGGACTTTTTAAAGATTAAGATGAGTGAAAAGATTTCCATGCTGACAGCCCGCGGCACTATTATGCTGATAGCCGTAATCGGCGTATTTCTTGCATGGGCTCCTGACAGTTCCGTGTTTGAGATTGTGTCCTTTGCATGGGCGGGCTTTGGAGCAGCTTTTGGTCCTGCCATGCTGTTTTCCCTTTTCTGGAGGCGCACCAATTTTCCGGGGGTGCTTGCGGGAATGGTATCCGGAGGCGTGATGGTATTTGTGTGGCATTATCTGGTTGCTCCTCTGGGCGGTATATGGGATATCTATGAGCTGCTTCCCGCCTTTATCATAGGAAGCCTGGTAATCTGGGTAGTGTCGCTTTTAACACCGGCGCCTTCCGAGGAAATCGAAAAGGAATTTGATGCCGTGAAGGCTATGAAGTAAATTGTACTAAAAAAAATACAATTTTCTGCTTGCAAAAATTTTCCTTATCCTGTATACTACTACTTGCTGTGGCATGATAGCTGTGAAGCGTGAGGTTGCTGCTTTCGGGCAATCGGAAGCAGGTTTTCCGTGGAGCGAATGTCAAGTTAGGAAACTGACGACAAGTCACTGTACCAAAACAAGGTCTACTTATCGGTAGAAGCGGTGTGTGAGCGTTCGGCATCGAACGAAAGAGCGTTGTAAAAAGCTTAGGACACACACGGGAGAGTGTACAGTCACCACTTGTCGTACGAGAGCGATAAAAAGCTCAAAGCGAAAAAATCGCTTGTAAAAGTGCGAAAAGGAGGCGGCTATTTTTATGGCAAATCAAGTAATGAGAATCACCCTGAAGGCATATGAGCATCAGCTTGTGGATGCATCTGCCCGGAAGATTATCGAAACAGTCAAGAAGAACGGTTCACAGGTGAGCGGTCCCGTTCCCCTTCCCACCAAAAAGGAAGTAATCACAATTTTGAGAGCTGTTCACAAGTACAAGGATTCCAGAGAACAGTTTGAACAGAGAACTCACAAGAGACTGATCGATATCATTGCACCGACCCAGAAGACGGTGGATGCGCTGCAGAGATTGGAAATGCCCGCAGGCGTATATATTGACATCAAAATGAAGAATAAGTGATAAACGGTCTGCTTCATTTTAATGAATCATAAGTAACATAAACAAAATAAAACCTCTACTAGACAAGAACGGGCGTTGTTCCGGTCCTCTATGTAGACAACAGGAGGTAAAAATGAAGAAAGCAATTTTGGCAACAAAAGTTGGAATGACTCAGATCTTCAATGAAGACGGCGTACTCATTCCCGTAACGGTTCTTCAGGCAGGACCCTGCGTGGTCACCCAGTTAAAGACTGTGGAAAATGACGGCTACAGCGCAGTACAGGTCGGCTTTGTAGACAAGAAGGACAAAATCATCAATAAGGACGCGAGCGGCAAAAAGGAAATCGTTCACAGCCACGGCGCAACCAAGGCGGAGCAGGGACATTTCAAGAAAGCCGGTGTAAGCTCCAAGCGGTATGTGAGGGAGTTTAAGTTTGAAAATGCGGATGAATATACTTTGGGAGCAGAAATTAAAGCTGATATCTTTGCGGAAGGCGACAAGATAGATGCTACCGCAATTTCCAAAGGTAAAGGTTTCCAAGGCGCTATTAAGAGATTGGGACAGCACAGAGGACCCATGAAGCACGGCTCTAAGTTCCACCGCCATCAGGGTTCCAACGGTGCGTGCTCTTCACCCAGCCGTGTGTTTAAGGGTAAAGGAATGCCCGGTCACATGGGAAGCGTAAAGGTAACGGTTCAGAATCTGGAAGTGGTGAGAGTGGATGCAGAGAAGAATCTGCTTCTTATCAAAGGTTCCGTACCCGGCCCCAAGAAATCTTTAGTAACCATCAAAGAAACCGTTAAGGTGGAGGCATAAAATTGCGTATAGCGCAAAGCGAAAGGAGGACCAAGCAGATGGCAAGCGTATCTGTTTTTAATATGGAAGGCAAAGAAGTCGGTACGATTGAGTTAAGCGATGCAGTGTTCGGCGCAAAGATAAACGAACATCTGGTGCATATGGCAGTCGTACAGCATCTGGCAAATAAGCGTCAGGGTACCCAGAAAGCAAAGACCCGTTCAGAGGTGTCCGGCGGAGGCAGAAAACCTTGGAGACAGAAGGGAACCGGTCATGCAAGACAGGGTTCCATCAGAGCTCCTCAGTGGAAAGGCGGCGGAATGGTATTCGCGCCGGTTCCCAGAGATTATTCTTTCAAGATGAACAAGAAAGAGAAGCGTGCGGCTCTTAAGTCCGTTCTTACAGACAAGGTGCAGAACAGCAATCTGATTGTACTTGACGAGTTAAAGTTTGACGAGATCAAGACCAAGAATTTTGTGAAGGTGATGAACAACCTAAATGTGAACAACGGATTGGTTGTAATTGCCGACAATGATAAAAATGTAGTAATGTCTGCAAGAAATGTTGAGAAGGTAAATACCGCTTTGGTAAACACCATCAATGTGTATGATATTATGAAAGCCAAGACAGTTGTCCTGACGAAGGATGCTGTTGTGAAGATTGAGGAGGTGTATGCATAATGGCAGACCTTAAGTATTATGATGTAATTCTCAAACCGGTTATCACTGAGAAGAGCATGGCCGGCATGAGCGATAAGAAATATACTTTCTTCGTCCACACAGAAGCAAACAAAACTCAGATTAAGGAAGCTGTTGAGAAGATGTTTGAGGGCACCAAGGTAAAGAAAGTAAATACCATGAATATCATGGGTAAAAAGAAAAGACGCGGAGCGGTTGTAGGCAGAACTGCCAAGACCAAAAAGGCTATGGTGTGGCTGACCGAGGACAGCAAGGATATTGAAATCTTTGCGGGACTCTAAACGATGATTTCATCGGATGAAAGGTTTCCTCGCGCGTATTTAAGTATGCGGTCTGAATTGACTGCGCAAAAAAGATGAAAAGGAGATAAGACAATGGGAATCAAGACATATAATCCCTATACACCTTCCAGAAGAAATATGACCGGTTCGGACTTTGCGGAGATTACCAAAACTACTCCCGAGAAGAGCCTTTGCAGTTCCTTAAAGAAGAATGCCGGTCGTAACAATCAGGGAAAAATCACGGTTAGACATCGCGGCGGCGGCGCTGCAAGAAAATACAGGATTATCGATTTCAAGAGAAAGAAAGACGGAATTCCTGCAAAAGTTATCGGTATTGAATATGACCCCAACAGAACGGCAAATATTGCATTGATTTGTTATGCGGACGGCGAGAAGGCATACATCCTTGCTCCTGACGGACTGAAGGATGGCATGAAGGTTATGAATGGACCTCAGGCGGAAATTTCCGTTGGAAACTGCCTGCCGCTGTCAGAAGTTCCGGTAGGTACTCTGGTACACAATATTGAGCTGCATCCGGGCAAGGGCGGACAGATGGTTCGCTCCGCCGGCAATTCCGCACAGCTTATGGCAAAAGAAGGAAAGTATGCAACACTTCGTCTTCCTTCCGGCGAGATGAGAATGGTTCCGCTGGTATGCCGGGCAACAATCGGCGTTGTAGGCAATGTGGACCACAATCTGATTAATATCGGAAAAGCAGGGCGTAAGCGCCACATGGGATTCCGTCCCACGGTTCGCGGCTCTGTTATGAACCCTAACGACCATCCTCACGGCGGTGGTGAAGGTAAAACCGGTATCGGCCGTCCCGGTCCCTGCACTCCTTGGGGCAAGCCTGCTCTCGGTCTTAAGACCCGTAAGAAAAAGAAGGCTTCCAACAAGATGATTGTAAGAAGACGCGACGGAAGAGCAATCAAATAAGGAGGAAAGACAATGGCTAGATCACTGAAAAAAGGACCATTTGCAGATGCAAGTCTGTTAAAAAAAGTAGATGCTTTAAACGCTTCGGGACAAAAGCAGGTTATTAAGACCTGGTCACGCCGTTCTACAATTTTCCCTTCTTTTGTAGGACATACAATTGCGGTTCACGACGGCAGAAAGCATGTACCCGTATATGTAACCGAAGACATGGTTGGACACAAGCTCGGCGAGTTTGTTGCAACCAGAACTTATAGAGGACACGGCAAGGACGAGAAGAAGTCGAAGGTCAGATAAGCCGATATTCAGTTTGAAAGGAGGATATATCTATGGCTAAAGGACATAGATCCCAAATAAAGAGAGAAAGAAACGCGCAGAAAGATACAAGACCTTCAGCTAAGTTGTCTTATGCAAGAGTGTCGGTTCAGAAAGCCTGTTTCGTTTTGGATGCCATCAGGGGAAAAGATGTTGAGACTGCATTGGCAATCCTGAGTTACAATCCCAGATATGCATCAAGCATTATCAAGAAGCTGCTTGAGTCAGCCATCGCTAATGCCGAGACAAATAACGGTATGAATACAGAAAACCTTTATATTGCGGAATGTTATGCAAATAAGGGACCTACCATGAAGAGGGTCAGACCCAGGGCTCAGGGCAGGGCTTACAGGATTGAGAAGAGAACGAGCCATATCACAGTTGTGCTTGATGAGAAGAAGTAGGGAAAGGAGCTTAGAATAAATGGGACAGAAAGTTAATCCTCACGGCCTTAGAGTCGGAATTATTAAAGATTGGGATTCCAAATGGTATGCTGAGGGCGAGTTTTCCGAGTATCTGAAAGAAGACTACGAAATCAGAAAATATCTGAAGAAGAAATTGTACAGCGCAGGCATTTCCAAGATAGAAATCGAGAGAGCATCGGACAGGGTAAAGGTTATGATTTACACCGCGAAGCCCGGATTGATCATCGGTAAGGGCGGCACGGAAATTGAGGAGACCAAGAAGGAGCTCTGCAAGCTGACAGGCAAGAAAGTGCTGATTGACGCAAAGGAAATTAAGAAGCCCGATAAGGATGCACAACTGGTTGCCGAGAATATCGCATTACAGTTGGAGAACCGTGTATCTTTCAGACGCGCTATGAAGTCCTGCATGGGCAGAACCATGAAGGCGGGCGCTCTTGGTATCAAGGCAGCATGCGCAGGTCGTCTGGGCGGCGCAGATATTGCCCGTACTGAGTTTTACAGCGAAGGAACAATTCCCCTGCAGACCTTGAGAGCAGATATCGACTATGGTTTTGCAGAGGCAGATACCACCTATGGAAAAGTGGGAGTCAAAGTTTGGATTTATAAAGGCGAGATACTTCCTACAAAAGGAAATCAGATGGAAGGGAGCGATAAATAATGTTAATGCCGAAGAGAGTGAAACGCCGCAAGCAGTTCCGCGGCTCTATGGCCGGCAAGGCTACAAGAGGTAATACAATCACTTATGGTGAATTCGGACTGGTTGCTACAGAGCCCTGCTGGCTCAAGTCAAACCAGATTGAAGCAGCCCGTATTGCGCTTACCCGTTACACAAAGCGTACCGGTAAAGTCTGGATTAAAGTTTTCCCGGATAAGCCCGTAACGGCAAAACCCGCTGAGACCCGTATGGGTTCCGGTAAAGGAAGCGTGGAATATTGGGTAGCAGTGGTAAAACCCGGACGCGTTATGTTTGAAATTGCCGGTGTTGCCGAAGAACAGGCACGCGAGGCTCTGCGTCTGGCTATGCACAAGCTTCCCTGCAAATGTAAAATCGTGTCTAAGGCAGATTTGGAAGGCGGTGTATCATAATGAAATCAAGCAAATTTGTAGAAGAGTTAAGAAATAAGTCACCGGAAGAATTAAATACGGATCTGGTAGCTGCAAAGAAAGAACTTTTCAATTTGAGATTCCAGAATGCGACTAATCAGTTGGATAACACGGCAAGGATCAAAGAAGTAAGAAAGAACATTGCGCGTATCCAGACAGTTATCACCGAGAAGGCTAGAGCATAGAAAGGAGATCAAACCGTGGAAAGAAATTTAAGAAAAACCCGTACCGGTAAAGTTACCAGTAATAAGATGGATAAAACAGTCGTTGTTGCAATTGAAGAACATGTAAAGCATCCTCTCTACGGAAAAGTCGTAAAGCGCACATACAAGCTGAAAGCGCATGACGAGAACAATGAGTGCAACATCGGAGATACCGTTAAGGTTATGGAGACAAGACCCCTTTCCAAAGAGAAGAGATGGAGACTTGTAGAAATCTTAGAGAGAGCGAAATAAGTTAATGTGTCGTTTGACGGCAAAGGAGGAAAATCATGATTCAGCAGGAAAGTAGATTAAAAGTTGCTGATAATACCGGTGCGAAAGAACTGCTCTGCATCAGGGTTATGGGCGGCTCTACCAGAAGATATGCACATATTGGAGATGTGATTGTTGCTTCCGTTAAAGATGCAACACCCGGAGGAGTTGTAAAGAAGGGTGATGTTGTTAAGGCAGTGGTGGTTCGTACGGTTAAGGAAACACGCCGCAAGGATGGTTCTTATATTCGGTTTGATGAGAACGCTGCCGTAATCATCAAGGAAGATAAGACCCCCAGAGGAACCCGTATCTTTGGACCGGTAGCAAGAGAGCTTCGTGAGAAACAGTTTATGAAGATTGTTTCCTTGGCTCCTGAAGTATTATAAGGAGGTGCCATATG
>JAMPEB010000045.1:5326-10903 GCA_023665475.1 Lachnoclostridium sp. | reverse complement strand
CCGATGCCAGCATGAAAAGGATGGCAAAGGAGGATTTGAAGGAACGGTATGGGGAAGAGTTTGTGGTGCATGAAGTTTGGAGTTCGTCATGGCATACCTATGCGGCAACCTGTTCCCCGAAAGCGGACGGCAGGGTGGTCTTTGAAATCGGAGCATACAAGGACGGGACAGGAATTTACAGTGAAAATTATGGAAAAAGCGTAGTGGCAGCCCAAATCAGCCAAAAGCTGGAGAAAGAGCTACAGGAATATTTTCCAAAGTGTTATGTACATACATCAGTTGATATACAAATAGGATATCTGAACGCTGACAATGTGAAGGATATTACTTTAGAAGAATATGCGAAGAGATATCCCCGGGAAAAGTTTAGTGTGCATGTATATGCCGACAGGGAATTACTGAAGACTGACAGTATAGCAGATGAATACCGGTATTTTTCCGAAACACTGCTGGGAGAGATTAAGACAGGAGAGCTTCCGTGTATAACTCCTGTTAGGATACATTATGTTGATGCAGATCAACTGCAAAATTGTAAGGAGTATTATAAGAAAAATTGTGATGCATATAGTGATGCGGTGGAAGAGGTTTATGAGTTTTGGTTTTCTAACCGTTATGAAAAAATCAATAAAACCTATGAAGAATATGAAGAGATGAGAAGGGGAGGAAACTAAGATGAAAGCAAAGGCATGGTTGGTACTGGCTGTGGCAGTTTTGTGTATGGCATGTGTGACAGGCTGCAGTGGCAGCAAGTCCGGTCAGACAGACGATGACATCGTCAAGGAGATTACAGCCAAGGCGCTGGAGGAAAAATACGGGGAGGATTTTGTGGTACACAAGGTGTATGAGGTTACCAAGGACACATACCGGACAGTATGCTCGCCCCAAAATAGAAGTGATATTGTTTTTGAGACAAAGATAACTAGATGGCAGAAGGATGGAGAGGAAAAGGGAAGAATAGATAGTAACACTTGTGGAAATGGGGCAGTGGCAGCGCAGATAAGTCGGCAGATGGAGGAAGAACTGCAGGAAATTTTTCCCGGCTGTTATGTGCATACAGTAGTGTTCGGAGGCAACGGCGACCGTTTTGATCACACAGACTGCACGCTGGAGGAGTATATGCAAAGTTATACGGATAAAGAGCTTGATCCGATGGAGTGGATGCATGTCTTGATACAAATCCATATCAGGGCGGGAGAAAACAAGGAGGCTGCTTTGGAAGCAGAATATCAATATTTTGCGGAACGGATGCAGAAAGAGGTGGCGGAAGAAAGCTTTCCGCCGGCAACCATATGGATTTATTCTATGAATGAGGAGACGAAGGAGTGGTGCCGGAAATATTTTCAGGAAAATTATCAAGGGCGGCAGGATTACTATGATAAGCTGGAGGAAAGTAAAAAAATCTGCCTGAAGTTGTACTGTGGCGATGAATTTTCTAAGACTTATGAGGAATATGCAGCTTTAAGGAAGGGGGAGAGATGATGCAGGAGAAGAAAACTGCCAGAATGGGAAGGCAAGTGCAGGCTGCGGCAGTTTTATTATGTGCCTGCCTGCTGCTTGGGGGGTGCACTACCAAAGAGACAGCAGCAAAAAAACTACTTGAGCAAAGGTATGGGGAGGAATTTGTGGTGCATCGGACATGGAGCTCTGGGAGCAGTTATGCGGTGTGCTCGCCTAAGAACAACAAGGATGTGGTTTTTGAAATAAGCTTTTCCGAAGATATCGACACAATATGGAGTGACAGATATCTGGATGCTGTGGTATCGCTCCAGATAAGCAGAAAATTGGAGAAGGAATTGCAGATATATTTCCCCGGATGTTATGTCCATTCCATTGGAGACTATGCGGATGATAACAGATATTTAAGTTTTAGCGATATTCAGTCAGTCACGCCGGAGATGTATACGGAAAGATATCCTGATGAAAGTTTTGCGGTATATGTTTATGTAGAGCCGGAGAATTTACAGCAGGATACAGTAGGGGAAGAGTACTTATATTTTTCGGAAACGCTGCGGGAGGAGATGGAAGACGAACTGCTGCCTAGACTTACTATACTCGTTTATTATGTGGATGCAGGGCAGCAAAACCGGCTCAAACAGTATTTTCGGACAAGTGATTGGCAAGTTGGGCACACAACATATAAAGATATTATAGGTGCGAAGAGTTATGACTGGGGGATTAGTTATTGTGAGTATGGTCGTCCTGTCGGAAAAATAGATGTAACTTATGAAGAATATAAAGAATTGAGAATGGGAGAAAAGGGAAATGAGTGAGACACAAAAGCAGGGGACAACAATGTACACAGATCAGGAACTGTATTGGGCTACACAGATAGCGTATTGTGATGTGCATAATTTTGATATGGAAGGATATAGAAAGGATAATAATGGTGAATACCCAACCTTAGAATGGGTATTTAAAGACTTGATAGAATCGGACAAACAGATATATTACGACCCTCAATTTTTAAAGTCCAGCAACCTTTCCGGAGACAAGCTTAAAATGCAGGAAAGCGCAAAGCAGTTTATTAATGATGTGGCGGAAGGGAACATATGCAAAGGTTGGAAACTGGTGTCCTATGATAATAAGGAAAACTCAGACGGTATGTATGCCGTAGCTATCGAAACCGATGACGATGATGCCATTATAGCATTCCGGGGAAGCGAAAGCGTGGATGCAAAGCAGATAATAGAAGATTGGCTGGTGGCTGATATGGGCATCATTAATAATGAATTGACCTCTCAGGAAAAATCGGCATTTCAGTATGCGGATCAATTTGCGAACCAGTTCACATATAATAATATTGCATTGACGGGACATTCCTTAGGGGGAGATTTGGCATTGACAACTGCTGTAGAAGCTGCCAGTGATGCGAGTAGCAGCAATCTTGCTGACCGAATTAAACAGAGTGTAAGCTTTGACGGTCCGGGACATACGCAGGAATTTATCGATGAGCATAAGGAAGAGATCCATGAGATGCAGGGAGTGATGAAACATTATCAATGGAGTTGTGTAGGCTCAATTCTGAAGTCTCTCTGCGAGGAATCGGGCAATTATGAAAAAAAGGATTCACAGTTGTTTGATTCGCCGATATACAAGCATTCTACAGCATCCCTTGAATTTGACAAATACGGAAATTTAAAGCCTGCATATGAATATGATGAGGTTGCGGATGCAATCCACACCATCACAAATTTTATTGACAATAACCAATTGGTACAAGAAGTAGCAGGCGATGTGGTTATCTCAGTGCAGGATTTGGCGGGATTTACTTATGGGATGGCTGTGCTTGCCAAAAATTTTGAAGATGGCGATATTGAAGAGCTTGAAAAAACCGGGAATTATGGTTTTGATTTAGTAGAAAAAATGTGTTATGCCGAAACAGTATTTGGAACACACAGCAGCTCCGCAACAGTGGCTCTGGTTACTATTGGGGCATGCAAGACATATTATAAAGTATGCAAGGAATATTCAGAAGGCAATTATAGGACGGGCAGCAAGGAATCCATTTCTTTTGGAACATCTTTACTTGGCACATTGATGGCAACAGAGGCTGCAATAGAATTGTTTACTATATTAGGAGTCGCAGCATCAGGACCGGCAAGTGTGGCAGCTTTATTGGCAGTTTTTGCGGTAGGTTATTTAGGAGGAAAAGTCGGTAGTGATGCAGGAAATCAGCTTGGTGATTGGATTTGTGATGCATTGGGATATGCAGACTTCGATTATACAATGGCAGAAGCCGCACCTGTCCCGGTGGATCCTCTGGTGATCGATTTTGACAGGGACGGTTTTGAACTGCTGGAAGCAGAAGACGGCGTATACTTTGACGGGAACAATGCGGGGCTGAGGGAAAAGACACAGTGGGCAGCGCCGGATGACGCCCTGTTGGCCATTGACCTGAACGGGGACGGCATGATCAATGACGGTTCGGAGCTGTTTGGGAACTCCACGCTGTTCGGTGACGGAAGGCATGCCGGTTCCGGATTTGAAGCGCTGGCGCAGTATGACGAAAATGGTGACGGGGTCATTGACGCGGCCGATTCGGCATTTTCCCGGTTGCTTGTATGGCAGGATGTGAACAGTGACGGAATTTCGCAGGCTGACGAATTACATACCTTAGAAGAACTTGGGGCAGAATCCATTTCTTTGGATTACCGAAATACGGATGGCATCAACACATCGGCCATAACCTTTGCAGACGGCGCTGCAACCCGGATAGGGGAGTTTGATTTCGATGTCCGGCTGTACGACTCCATGGAAAAGGAAGAAGTGGAGATATCAGAGGAAATCAGAATACTTCCCAATGTCCGCGCCATGGGGAATGTGGCGTCACTGCATACCCTGATGCAGAAAGACGATACGGGGATATTGAAAGGATATGTGGAGCAGTTTGCCAGGGCCGGTTCTGCCGGGGAAAAGGAAGAGCTCGTCACACGGATGCTGTATTTTATCACAGGAGCCGTGGATGTTGCCGGAGGCAGCAGGGGCGGTCATTTTGATGCGCAGAAGCTTGTGGTAATCGAACGGTTTTTAGGAAAAGATTATGTCGGGACCGCGGGGAGCAACCCTGTGAGTACGGCGGCAGGCATATTGAGCGGGGTTTATAATGACATATTTGAATTATATTATAATCTTTTGAACGGACAGACTGCTCTAAAGGATTATTTAAGCATGACCATCTGGCATACGGGAGAAAACGGCAGGAAGTATCTCAACACATCCATATTTGATTCCTATGTTGATTTCTGCATCCGGGACGGAATGGACATGAGGGGCGTTGTAGCCGATATGGGCAGATATATCGCTTTCGTCAATGCAAAAAACCGAGAAAATTTTGCGGATTATCTGAGCGCCTATTCGGGCAGGAGTGATTATCTGAAAGCGATTGCAGAAGTTACCGGACGGCTCACCGTTATGGGAACAGGAGAAAATGACAGATTAAGTGCGAATGAGGGCGGTTCTTTTCTGATGGGATTAGAAGGTGATGACCATCTTTACGGAGGGGAAGGAGACGACTTCCTCCATGGCGGGAAAGGAGACGACCGGCTGGAAGGAGGAAACGGTGCGGACACCTACTTCTTTGAGGCGGGTGACGGGAACGACACCATCAGGAACTATGACCCGGCGGGCTGGAGGGGCGACCGCATCCTGTTCGGGGAAGGAGTGTCCCCGGAGGACATGGAAGTGAGCCGCCGGGACTGGAGCCTGGTGCTGGAGGACACAAAGGGCGGAGGCCGTGTGACGCTGCAGGATGCCCTTGCCTACAATGACGGATGGCAGTTCGTGGGAAGGATAGAGTTCGCGGACGGGACCGTGTGGGAGCCGGATGACATAAGGGAGATGCTGAGGGTCTTCCGCGGGACGGAAGGGGACGATGCCCTGAGCGGCTACAACGGAGGTTACAACCATGACATCAACGAGGAATTTTACGGAGGGAGCGGGAACGACACCATAAACGGAGAGGAAGGAGATGACATCCTTTACGGAGAGGAAGGTGACGACCGCCTTTACGGAGGGGAAGGAGGCGACTTCCTCCATGGCGGGAAAGGAGACGACCGGCTGGAAGGAGGAAACGGTGCG
>JAMPEB010000045.1:0-5226 GCA_023665475.1 Lachnoclostridium sp. | reverse complement strand
GAGAGGAAGGAGATGACATCCTTTACGGAGAGGAAGGTGACGACCGCCTTTACGGGGGGAACGGAGACGACTACCTCTGCGGAGGGAAGGGAGACGATTGGCTGGAAGGAGGAAACGGTGCGGACACCTACTTCTTTGGCCGTGGAGATGGCAGGGATACCATCAGTGAATATGATACATCACCCGATAATACGGATATCTTATGCA
This sequence comes from Lachnoclostridium sp., assembly GCA_023665475.1. GTDB lineage: Bacteria > Bacillota > Clostridia > Lachnospirales > Lachnospiraceae > Acetatifactor. The sequence goes on along the minus strand of JAMPEB010000045.1, from coordinate 5,019 downwards.
TGGATGCGGAAGCGAAACGCCTGCAGTTCACGAGGGCAGGAGCAGACCTCTTAATTGCCGTTCTGGGAACGGATGATTCCGTCACAATCAGGAACTGGTATTATGGGGATACCTATCATGTAGAGGGCATCCGGTCAGGGGACGGTTATGCGCTGGCGCATGAGCAGATAGACCGCCTGATTCAGGCGATGGCATCCTTCGAGGCAGAATCGGGCATGTCATGGCAGGACGCCGTGGAGGCGGAGGAGGATACCGTAAACAGGCTCGTGTCCCAGATGTGGGTGAAGGATGGGGTATAAACAAATATAATTGTGTATTGTTACGAAGGAGAAAAGGGGAATGAATGAAGCTGGAAGCAGTAGCACGGCGGAACAAACGAATACAAGGGACGGAGGGCTGCAGTGCCTGATAACCATAGCGGCTTATTACGGTATTGCGGCGGATGCAGGCAGCATGATTCATTCCCTGAACCTGGAGAGCAGAAAGATGACGGCTCAGGATATTCTGCTGGCATCCAAGAAAATAAAATTAAAAAGCAGGCTGGTTCATGTTAATGTATATGCATTGTCCAAAATGACGGTTCCTGCCATTCTCATAATGAAAAACGGCGATTTCATGATTTTAGCAAGGCAGGAAGGAGAGCGCCTGCTGATATTGCATCCTTTTGAGAAAGCTCCCCATGTCATGGAATGCGGGGAGCTTGAGAGTGTATGGGATGGGGATATCATTCTGTTAATTCCCCGTTCTTTCCAAAAAAGGGATGTGAAGTTTGGATTTAAATGGTTTATCCCTTCTATTTTAAAATATAAAAGAGCGCTGCTGGAAGTGCTGCTGGCAGCGTTTATCATGCAGATACTTTCTATCTGTTCCCCTTTGATAACCCAGTCCGTCATAGATAAAGTGCTGGTGCATAACAGCCTGTCTACTTTGGATGTGCTTGCCTTGGCATTGGTGGTAATGCTGGTGTTTGAAACGATTCTTTCCATTGTGCGTAACTATATTCTGGTACATACGACAAGCAAGATTGATGTGATTTTAAACTGCAGGCTCTTTGAGCATTTATTTAAACTGCCGCTGCGGTATTTTGAAAGTCGCCGTACCGGCGATACGGTGGCGAGGGTGCGGGAAGTTGAAAATATAAGGCGCTTTCTGACCGGAGTTCCCATGACGACCCTTCTGGACAGTATTTTCCTTATCCTATACATTATTATTTTGTTTGGCTACAGTGCAAAGCTGACATGGATTACATTAGCGGTGATTCCGCTTCTTGCCTTTATTTCTCTGGCGTTAACTCCCGCGCTGCGGGAGAGGTTAAACCAGAAGTTTAACTGTGGAGCGGAGTCCCAGTCCTATCTGGTGGAGGCGGTTACGGGAGTGCAGACCATAAAATCTTTTGCCATTGAGCCTGCGATACAGAAAAAATGGGAAGGACTGCTTGCGGATTACACTACGGCGGGATTTCGTACATCCATTCTGTCAGGAACCGCAGGGGCATTGGCAAAATTTGTCCAGAGGATATTTGATATCGCAATTTTGTGGTATGGCGCGCAGTTAGTCATGGCAGGGGATTTGTCCATAGGCCAACTGGTGGCGTTTCGGATGCTGGCAGGGCGCGTGAGCGAGCCTATCATGCGGCTGGTGCAGACATGGCAGGATTTCCAGCAGACATCCATATCCGTACAGCGTCTGGGAGATATTTTTAACAGCAGGGCGGAGCAGAATCCGGACAGCGCACAGACCCGCCTGCCCAGAGTGCAGGGAAATATTATTTTTGATAAAGTGAATTTCCGTTATACGGCGGACGGACCGCCAATCATCAAAGACATGAGCTTTCGGATGCCGCCCAATACCGTCATAGGCATTGTAGGGCGCAGCGGTTCCGGAAAAAGCACCATATCAAAACTGATACAGCGTCTTTATCTGCCGGAATCGGGAAAGATAATGATTGACGGAATTGATATCGCCATGGCGGATACTGTCTGGCTGAGACGACAGATAGGCGTGGTTTTGCAGGAAAATTTTCTGTTTCATGCCACAATCAGGGAAAATATTGCCCTGCAGAATCAGGCGGTCGGAATGGATGAAATCATAAATGCCGCTAAAATAGCCGGGGCCCACGACTTTATTACCGAACTGCCGGAAGGTTATAATACCATGGTGGGGGAGAAAGGCACGGGGCTGTCCGGAGGACAGAGACAGAGGATTGCCATAGCGAGGGCGTTATTGGGAAATCCCCGGATACTGATTTTTGACGAGGCAACTTCCGCTCTGGATTACGAGTCGGAGAGCATTATACAGAAAAATCTAAAGGCAATATGCAAAGGAAGAACGGTATTGATCATAGCGCACAGGCTTTCCACGCTGAAGGATGCGGATGCCGTTATGGTAGTGGAAAAAGGACGCATTGCGGAGTATGGTCCGAAGGACAAGCTTGTGGAGGCAAAAGGGTTGTTCTGGCATCTGTTAAAACAGCAGAGTCAGATTTAATGGGGAATCGGGAAAATGGATATATTACAAAAGATAAAATTTTATTTTAAGAAAAAACAGGCGGAAAGTCAGATAAAAATAAGGCAGGAATTTCTGCCGGAAGCATTGGAAATTGTGGAAAAACCTTTGTCTCCCACAGGGCATCTCATGGTGGGAATCGTGGCGGCGTTCGTGCTGTTCATTCTGGTATGGTCTGTTTTCGGCAGGATGGACGAGGTAGTCACCGCAAGGGGAATTATTCTGACGGTGAGCGGGATACAGGAGATTCAGGCGCCGGGCGGGGGAATCGTGGAAGAAATCTGTGTGCGGGAAGGGAGTCCTGTAAAAGCGGGGGACGCTATTGTAAAAATTGACGCTTCCATAAGTGAAATTACGCTGCAGGGCACTACGGAGAGTCTTGCCCTGCTGGAATATGAAAATGAACTCTTAAATGAAATAGCGCAGGGAAAGGATATTTCAGAGGAATGCGTTTCCGAAACGGATGACGGACAAGAAAAAATTTTTGCGTATGTCCATGCAATGCAGGAGAGTTTCTCGGCCGAAAAGGAAGAGCTGGAAAGCACTGTAAAGCAGGCATTGTCACAGGTGGAAATAGAAAAAGAAGCTCTGGAAAAAATAGAAAAAAATAACGAGTATCTGAAAGCGCAGAAAGAAGTTCTGGATGCCATGGCGCAGCATGCGAATACAGAGGAGACAAGAGAACAGGAATTGGCGTTAGAGATAGAATATCAGGAAAAGGTATTGTCGGATTACACCAGATTGTATGAGGCGGGGGCAGTGGCAAAAGCGGAAGTGGAGGAATTGGAGGCAGAGTTAAAGAAGCTGCGGAAAGAGCATGAGATACAACAAAACAGCGCTGCATCCGAAGATTATGAAAGCAGTCTGCGCCAATATGAGATAGACAATCAACTGATTATGGCGCAGAAAGATTATAACAGCCAGAAAAGCGCGGTGGAGCTGGCGCAGGAAAGATATCAGCAGGCACTGGACGGTCTGGATGCTCTGGAAACGAATTTTCAATCAAATATCAGCGGCCTGATAGTGCAAAATATGGATGCCATCAGCACACAGAGGGAGAATCAGGAGATTCAAAAAATCGGAGTGGCGGAGCAGACTCTGGTATCGCCTGTGGATGGGGTAGTCAGGACTTTGGAAGTGAATACCGTCGGCGGGGTGGTTACTTCGGCGCAGACGGTTGCCACGGTGGTTCCCAATGATTCCCAGATGCTTTTGGAGGTAGATATTCAAAACCGTGATATCGGTTTGATACAAAACGGACAAGAGGTTGCGGTAAAATTGGATACCTTTGATTTTCAGAAATATGGCAAGCTGGAGGGCGTGATAGTTTATATCAGCCCGGACGCCGTGTGGAGCGACTATTACGGATGGGTCTATAAGGCAAGGATTGCCATAGATGAAGAGAAATTCCGGCAGGCAAATCAAGACGCCGAAATCGGAATCGGGATGGAGTGTACCGCGGAAGTGAAGGTGGGAGAGAGGCGAATCATAGATTTCTTCTTAGAGCCTTTGATGGAGCATTTTGACGGGAGTTTGAAAATCAGATAAGTATGATGAGAGATGCGGCGGTATGCGGAAAGAGAGAAAATATATGAGTAAAAATATGAGTAAGAAGATGAGCAGGAAAGCGGCAATCCTATTGCTGGCATGTATACTGCTTCTGCCTATGTATACCATGGGGGATCATGTAAGGGCGGATGCTGCGTTTGTGTCTGACGGGGATGCCGCATTGAAAGAAAATGCGCCGGCATCAGAAGGAGATGTCGTTGTATCCGGTGGCGATGCTGCTTTACCGGTCGTAGATGAATGGCTCGGAGAACAGGAATATATGCTTTATAAAAATCAGTTAAACGCCCAGTTGTGCAGTTTGCAGATTGCATATTTGAAAAAGCTGGGCGTACAGCGGAAAGCAGAATGGGAGATAGAACAGGAAAAGGTGAAATTAGGCTATGCGGTTCCTGTTGATGAAATGGAAGCCGAAGGCCAATATAAGACGGTGCTTCTTGAAGTCGAGTGTGTGGAGGCACAGCAACAGTTTTATAAAGAAGTGTTGGAATTGTATGGCAGGGAATATGCGGAAATCCAAGTACCGGATAAGTTGGGAGAACTGCAGGAGGATTATATAGCTGCATTTTTGGAAGACAGCGCACAAAAAACATATGATACGGGGCAGAATAAGGAGCAGTATGAAATTGCTTTAAAAATTTATGTAAAGAATCTGATATTGCAGTATGAAAATATACGGAGAAAAGTCATGGAAGCGGATATTCAAATAGCGGTCCTGAAGGGAAAGGCGGCTAATGCCGCACAGCTATATGAAGCCGGAAAAATCACAAAGGTACAGCTTGGAGAGTCGGAAACAGAGCTTAAGAGGCTGGAATATGAGCGTATAAGCCTTATTTATGATGCACAGATGATTCTTTATCAATTGGACCACAAAGTTACGGACATCTAAGCGAGACAGCTCTGAAGAATAAAAACTTTTCGCACTAAAATAGCAAGATTTCATGCACG
>JAMPEB010000044.1 GCA_023665475.1 Lachnoclostridium sp. | reverse complement strand
TGATTGATGCGCTGAAGCTGCTGCATCCTTATATGCCTTTTATCACGGAGGAAATTTTCTGTACCCTGCAGAGCGAAGAGGAATCCATTATGGTCAGCAGATGGCCCGTATATCTGCAGGAGAGGAGCTTTGCGAAGGAGGAAAAGGCTCTTGAAATCATCAAGACGGCTGTCAGGGGCATCCGCAATATCCGCACGGAGATGAATGTGGCTCCCGGCCGCAAGGCATCCGTGTATGTGGTGAGCGAGGATGAGGGTATTTTAAATACTTTTACGGAGGGCAAGCTGTTCTTTGCTTCTCTGGCTTACGCCAATGAGGTCACCATGCAGAAGGACAAGGCAGGCATCGCGCAGGATGCGGTTTCCGTGGTGATTCCCGGAGCAACCCTATATATCCCTTTTGCGGAATTGGTGGATATCGCTCAGGAAATCGAGCGCCTGAACAAGGAGAAAAAGCGTCTGGAGGGAGAGCTTGCCAGAGTAAACGGTATGCTTTCCAACGAAAAGTTTATCTCCAAGGCGCCGGAGGCAAAGATTGCGGAAGAAAAAGAGAAGCTGGAAAAATATACCATGATGATGAATCAGGTGGAAGAAAGACTTTCTCAGTTACAATAGCAGGATAATGGGGTTGTGGCAAGAATGGATGATTTGTGTGAAAGATAAGGAAATCAGGACTTTCGAGGAAGCAGTGGCATATCTGAATGATGTGCCCTACTTCACTTCCAAAAACACAATGGAAGACACTAAAGCCTTTTTAAAAAGACTTGGGTGTCCTGACAGACAGATGAAGATAATTCATGTGGCAGGCACAAATGGAAAAGGCTCTGTCTGTGCCTATATGTGCTCTATCTTGGAGGAGGCGGGCTATCAGGTATGTATGTTTACCTCGCCCCATCTGGTGGATATCAGAGAGCGGTTTTATAGTAAAGGGCATATGGTGGAGAAAGAGGATTTCAAGAAAGCTTTTCTCCGGATTTATGAAGAGCTGGAGGATAAAGAAGAGTACCATCCTACATTTTTTGAATATTTGTTTTTTATGGCAATGGTTCTTTTTGCTGACGAAAAACCGGATTACTGTATTTTGGAAACGGGGCTCGGGGGAAGGCTTGACGCTACCAATTCCATAGAGAAAAAGGAATTGTCCGTCATCACCAGAATCAGTCTTGACCATGTGCAGTATCTTGGGGATACCATTTCTTTGATTGCTGAGGAAAAGGCAGGCATTATGCAGGCACATGCACCGCTTGTCTATGCGGATGTGGAAGAAGACGCCTCCGAAGTTTTCAGACGAAAAGGGGAGAAAATTGGGGTTTCCATGTATCCTGTGTCAAAAAAAGACTACACTTTCTTGAATTTTAAAAATAAAAGCATTGATTTTTCGTTGCATACAAAGTATTATGGTTATATTAGGCTACATCTGAATACCGTTGCGCGCTATCAAGCAGAGAATGTTTCTCTGGCAGTAAGGGCAGTGGAAGTGCTGGACGAAGGCAGGACAATCTCGGCAGATGCCATAGAAAGAGGCGTGGAAAAATGTCGTTGGCAGGGCAGGATGGAAGAGATACTGCCGGAGGTATATGTGGATGGAGCTCATAATGAGGACGGTGTCCGGGCATTTTTGGACACGGTGAGAGAGGACGGCATCGCAGGCAGGAGAACATTACTGTTCAGTGTATGTTCCGACAAAGCCTGTGAAAGCATGATAGAAAGCATGGCACGGTCAGGATTGTTTGAAAAAATCGCTCTGGCGCCCATAAACAACAAGAGGGCGGCGTCTTTGGAAGTTATGGCGGTTTGGGCAGCCCGTTTTCCTCTCTGTAAATATATACTGTATGAGAATGTTACCACAGCGTTTCAGAAACTGCTTGATGAACAGATGCCGGGGGAGCGTATTTATATTGCGGGCAGCCTGTATCTGGTTGGAGAAATAAAGGAGTCTTTGAGATATGATTAATTTTGAAGAGGAACTGAAGAAATTTCATCCCAGCCTTGAGGTGGAGGATGCGGAGGATGCGATTTACAATCAGGATTTGACGGATATGGCAGATTTGTTGGTAAAGATGATAAGGGAATCCGCGGAGGCAGTAGAGGAAGAAGGACAACAATAGGAGGTAGGGCATGTTTTGTTATAATTGCGGCTGCCACTTATCGGAACATGATTTTTGCACCGCCTGCGGAGCAGATGTCTCTCTTTATAAGAAGATAATGGGTCTCTCCAATCGTTTTTACAATGATGGTCTGGAAAAAGCGGAGGTGCGGGACTTAACGGGTGCAATCAACAGTTTGCGGCAGAGCCTGAAATTAAATAAAGATAATATTGATGCCAGAAATCTCTTGGGATTGGTGTATTTTGAGACGGGTGAAGTGGTGGCTGCTTTAAGCGAGTGGGTCATCAGCAAGAATATGCGGCCGGATAAAAATATTGCAGACGATTATATAGAAAGGCTGCAGTCCAACAGTTCCAGACTGGATGCCATTAATCAGACGATTAAAAAGTACAATCAGGCATACACTTATTGTTTGCAGGACAGTAAGGATTTGGCAATCATACAGTTGAAAAAGGTGCTGTCATTAAATCCCCGGTTTATCCGGGCGCATCTTTTGCTTGCACTGCTCTATATGGACAGTGAAGAGTGGGAGCGGGCGGACAGGGAACTGCGTAAATGCATGGATATCGACCGCAACAATACGCTGACTCTCCGCTATCAGAAGGAAGTAAAGCTGATGCTTACCCCGGACGAGTCGGTCAAGCAGTCTGCAAGACGGAGCAAAAAAGATGAAGTGGTCAGGTATCAGAGCGATAACGAGGTGATTATCCAGCCCTTGAATGTAAAGGATACCAGAGGAGGCGGAGTATCTACACTTGTCAATATCGGTATCGGAATTCTCATCGGTCTTGCCGCCATGTATTTTCTGGTGGTGCCCGCCAAGATATTGGAGGTCAACAATGAAGCCCAGAGAAACATACAGAGAATCGGGGAGGAGGCCGATGCCAAGACCGTCCAGATTCAGGAGTTGGAAAAGCAGATTACAAAGCTTGAGGCCGACAATAATGCCCTGCATCAGGAATTGGACGGCTATGTGGGAGCGGACGGTACTCTCAGCACTATAGACAATCTGCTGGAAGCGTCCTCTGCCTACCTGAAAGATCAGGATATTAAAAGGACGGGGGAAATGCTGGAAAATATTGCCCAGAATGTAAATATGGAGGAGACTTCGGAGCAGTTTCAGCAGTTGTATCAAACATTGATTACGATCATTGGTCCCGACCTTTCTCAGGAATATTATTCGGAAGGGTATAAAGCATACCGCGAGGCCGATTATACCACAGCCATAGATTTGCTTTCCAAGGCGGTGTATTATGATGCGGCCAATGAGGACGCCTTGTATAATCTGGGTAATGCGTACCATCAGAGCGGCGATGTAGAGAACGCCAATGCAACCTATGAAAAGGTGGTTGAGCTGTTCCCCGGCACCAATAACGCCAACAGGGCAAAGAGATATATTACGGAACAAAATTAAAGAAATGCATATTCATACAAAAGAGAAACCTGTAGGAAGGAAATTCCTACAGGTTTTTGTGTGTAGAAAGAGAGGTAGGAGGAAGTATGGAAGATTTTAAAATTATTGATAACTGCCTGATGGTCAGGATGCCAAAGGAGGTGGATCATCATCTCGCCGCATACATCAGCGAGAATGCGGACCATTATATTCTGGAAGATCAGGTGGAGCATGTGATATTTGATTTTGAAGATACCCAATTTATGGATTCCTCGGGAATCGGCATTATCATGGGGCGTTATCGGAAGATTGCCTGTTTTGGCGGAAAGGTTTTTGCCATACATGTGGACAGACAGATGCAGCGGATATTGACCTTATCGGGAATTACCAAAGTAGTTGAAATATTGAGTTGACGCCAATTGATTAAAATGCCGCTGGCGCGGCGGAATGAGAGGTAAAAATGATTGCAGAACGGGAAAAAAATGAAATGGAAATAAGCTTTGATGCGGTGTCCATCAATGAGGGTTTTGCGCGGGTGGCAGTGGCGGCGTTTGTCTCCCATTTAAACCCTACGCTGGAGGAGATATCGGATATCAAAACAGCAGTGTCCGAGGCGGTGACAAATGCCATTATCCACGGATATGGGAATTGTTACGGATATGGCAGGCATGGGGACTGCCTTCCGGCACAGCGGAAAATTAACATGGGAAAAGTGAGGGTTCACTGTCAGTTGGACGGCGGGACATTACATATTGAGGTGGAAGATAACGGCAGCGGAATTGAAAATATAGAGCAGGCAATGGAGCCGCTGTTTACCACCAAGCCGGAGCTGGAGCGTTCAGGGATGGGATTTGCTTTTATGGAGGCATTCATGGACGAACTGGAGGTGGACAGCGCTCCGGGGAAAGGAACCAAGGTGAGTATGTGCAAGAAAATAAGCGCCGGCTCATGGATAGGTGACGGGGAGTAGCCCATGGAAGAAATGTCAGTACTGATTGCAAAATCACAGGCAGGAGATAAAATGGCAAGGGAGGTACTGATAGAGAAAAATCTGGGTCTGGTGCATCATATTGTAAGGCGTTTTGCCGGAAGAGGATATGATTTGGAGGATTTATTCCAGGTCGGAACCATAGGGCTGATGAAGTCCATTGATAAATTTGATTTGGAATTGGGACTGAAATTTTCTACTTATGCCGTTCCGATGATTATAGAAAGGGGAAATATAGAAATGGTACAAAACGAATGAAATATGGGTTATACTTAAGATGGAGTTTAAAATGCTGACAGATTTATATGTAATTGACAAACATAGTGGAAAAATACACAAAATAGGTGATAATCCACATGATTCTTTCTATGTGGATAGTCAAGGCGTTTTGCACTATTATAATTTACAGAATGGTGACGGATGCAGCGGCGACGGATATGAGAATGGGAAAGGTAGTAGATATACATTTCTTCCGCAGGACAAAACAAGACCTATGATGTATGAAAATTTTGACCAGCCGGAAATGTGCTTGCGCGATACGAAAGGAAAGTGTAACTATCCGATTACTGAATGTGAGAACTGCCCGAAAAGGCAGATACATATTGTAAAATGAGGAATAAAAATGGAAAGATGGATTAAATATAACCCCAATCCCCACAATAAGCGTGTGGGCGACTGTGCTATTAGAGCCTGCTGCAAGGCTACAGGGAAGTCATGGGATAAGGTTTTTGATGAATTGACAGAAATAGCGTTTTACCAGAAAGATATGCCATCCGCAAACAAAGTGTGGGGAGATTACTTAAGGCAGAATGGATATGTTAGGATAGAACCGGATTACCCCATGGATGTACATAAATTCTGCATGAATTTTTCCCATGGTACTTATGTTCTTGGATTAGATGGTCATGTGGTGGCAGTAGAGGATGGCATGTTCTATGATACATGGGATTCATCGGAAAAGAATGTGATTTATTATTGGGAACGGAGATAATTAAAATCTGATTGCAATAAAATTAAAACTAATTGCAACTGCTCCGTGAAAATGATACAATCAAAGAAAAACGGAGGTTAAAAATGGAAATAAAAGATAATGTGAACGAAAAAGGGCTTGCTATGGAAATGCTGGCAGAAATAAAAGCACAGTCAAAAAGGTGGATGATTGCCTTTTTTGTTGTATTAGCGTTATGGGCGTGTACTATTGGTGGTTTTGTATGGTTTTTAAACCAATACGAATTTGAAAGTTACACTCAAGATGGCAATGGATATAATAACATAAATACCGGTGAGCAGGGAGATGTCATAAATGGGACAGAGGTACCGCAGAGCATCCAAGAAGAACGGTAAAGCGAAAGGCGTAGCAAGAAAGAAGAAAAAGAAGTAGGGGTGTTTATGAGAATACCAGATTTTGTAAAAACAGAAATTGATTATATAAAAGAAAATGCAAACATGACTCCAAGGGAGGAAGAATTATTTTCCTACCGCAACAAAGAGTATTCTCTTGAACAATGCGCCGAAATGATGAATTGTAGTATTTCTACAATATATCGTGTAAACAAATCCATGAAAAAGAAGATAAAAAGAGTTATCTAGTAGGTAAAATCGTGGGAATTGGATTATCGACAGTGTTTTAAATGATAGGTTTTTGATAGTTTTGTGAAAGTTTTTTGGCAGATACTTGAAATGGTATCTGCTATTTTTATGTTTTAAAATATAACCATGGAAACAGGAATATTATTCAATCTATGGGGCTACTCCCCAAACTATAAAAGCGCAAGTGACGGCATAATGCTTGATATGCTGCTTACATCTATGGAGGAAGAAAAATATGGCAGTCCTTACAACGAATCCGGCACTCAATCAGAGACTCATGCAGTTAGACAGGGAATATGAACAGCAGAAAGCCAATCTAATGCAGAGTTACTACAGTCAGCCCCAGCAGATGATTCCGACACAAATGTCGGGAACATCACAACAGCCCCCACAGACTAACCAAGGGCTTTTATGGGTGCAAGGGGAAGCAGGAGCTAAATCCTACCTTGTCGCCCCGAACACAACAGTGCTACTCATGGACAGTGAAGGGAGTCGTTTCTATCTTAAATCTACGGACAATGCAGGAATGCCAAGCCTTAAAATATTTGAGTATACAGAAGTGACACAGAACACAGCACAATCCTCACAAACTGACTTAGATGATAAATATGTCACAAGGGCAGAATATGATGCCTTAAACAACAAATACATAGAAATTTTGGATAAGTTGAACAGCTTTCCTACTTCTATGGTGGTTGCCGAGGATGGAGGAAAGTCAGCGCAGGCAACAAATAAATCAAGAAATCGGGGAGGAAATGATAATGGCTAACCCTTTATTTCAAGCGTTGGGTGGGAAAATGGGAGGAATGGGCGGCAATAACCCATTCAAGATTGTCGAGGATTTTATACAATTCAAAAAAACTTTCCAAGGCGACCCCAAACAAAAGGTGCAGGAGCTCTTGCGAAACGGGCAACTCACACAGGAACAGCTTAATCAGGTTCAGGGGATGGCAGGACAGTTTCAAAGCTTATTGAGCCAATTTCCTAAATAAGTACATAACTTTGCGCAAAGTTTGTAAATAAAATCATAAGGAGAAAAACATGATGGAATCAGGAATACCTATTACTATGAATGTAGAGCCTGCCGGAAGTTCCAATAATGGAAATAACGGCTGGGGCGGTGATGGTTCTTGGTGGATTATCCTTTTCCTCATTTTCGCAATGTTCGGCTGGGGTGGCTTCGGCGGCTACGGCAACAATGGCGGAGGTACAAATGGGGCAGGATTCCAAGGCTATGCGACACGCTCTGACATTACGGAAAGCTTCGCAATGAATAATCTCGATGCCGGCATCCGTGCAGTACAGCAGGGAATTTGCGATGCTACTTATGCGCTTAACAACGCAATCCAGAGCGGCTTCAACACCACAAACATGAACATGATGCAGGGCTTCAATGGCGTGCAGTCGCAGATTTGCAATCTTGGCGCGCAGCTTTCACAATGCTGCTGCGATATCAGGGCATCCATACAGGATGTAAATTACAACATGGCAAAGAACACCTGCGACATTACAAACGCCATGAACAACGCCACAAGAGATTTGTTGGACAACCAGAACAGCAATACAAGGGCAATCCTTGACTTCCTTGTGCAGTCTAAGATGGATGAAAAGGATGCACAGATTGCAGAGTTGCAGAGAGCGGCTTCGCAGGATAGGCAGAGTGCATTGCTTACAACAGCGATTGCGCAGCAGACATCCGAACTTATCCGCAGGCTCGGTATGGATTACCCTGTAAATGCGGTTGTGGTACAGCCTAACACGCCTGTTACATTCCCCACAAATAGTTGTGGAACATTCAACGGCGGCTGGGGGAGCAACTGCAATGGTTGCAGTTGCTAAAAACTGAATAATCAGTATCTTTTCCGTGGAACATCGGAAATGTTCGGCTTGTGCCGTTATTACAACGATAGGGCAGAACATTGATTCTGTCCTTTTGCGGTTACTGAACTTTGACAACTGAATATCGGTCAGTAATTTGTGAATTTCAAATTTTCTCAAATTTCTTTCAAGTTTGTATTGACAAAGAAAAATATATCTGTTAGAATGTAATTACAAACAAAAAAAGAAAGGGCGGTATTACCGCAAGGGTAAGGGAAATGGAAAGAGAAATTTTTAGGGCAAAGGAAGAAAACTTTCAAGAACTTTTGAATTATAAAAAGAACATGAAAGGACAGTTATCCGGCGGCTCTCTGACGATTAGGCATGATTTAGCCACAGAGGAATATGTGCTTGTACATAGCGATAAAAGCTGGGCGGCGAACATAATAGGGAACACCGTAAAAATGGGCGATGCACTAAAAGATTTTGAAGATTACCTTGCGGAAGGAGAAAGAGCATGAAATTTTATAAAGCTGAAAAAGGAACACCGCTTTTTGAAGAGTACGGCGAAGATTTAATTCCGGCTTGGAGAGTAGCAATGCCGGAGTTTGGAAACAGCCGGAGAAAAGATGTGATATACGCAGAGCCGGAAGATATTGCAAAGGCTATCAGAGAGGTTGAGGACGATATGGACTTATACGCCACCTTTTGTGAATTAGCGGATATGTCCGAGGAATGGGAAAATTCTGGCGATAATTGGGGAGAAGTTGCAGACAGAGCCGCCGCAAAGTTGGGGGTAGAAATTTAATGGGAATTAAAAAAGGCACAAAATTGACGGAAACGCCAAAATCAATCCTCTACCAGATAAGGGTAGACGAGGAAACGGACGGCAAGGTAAAAGAAATCTGCAACAAAGAGGGAATTTCAAAATCCGAACTTATCCGACAAGGGATAGACCTAAAATATAGAAACTTAGAAACTACTGACCGATAGGAGGTTGGTAGTTTTTTTATTTGGAGGAAACCATGAAAGAATCAATAGAAATGAAACTGGAAGAGCATGGAAAGAAGATTCTCGGAAAAGAGGAACTTTCCATGGACGATGTAAATTTCCTTGTGTATCTGCTGAACCGTTTGGAGTGCAAGGAAGCACAGAAAATCAGCAAAGAGAATGAAGAAAAGATAAAAGCGGAACAGGAAGCAAACAACAAGGCATGGCGTGAGCATATGTTTGGTATGCTTGAAAATCTGGGAGGAGGTAATTGATATGGCTGAATTTGTAAATGTTCCTGTACAGACCATACAGGAAAACCAGAACGCTATTTTCACAAGCGAAACAAGCCGTTGCAATAGTGGCTGCGTCCTTCACCGAACGGGCAGTGGACAGTTTACCTTGCGTGGGAATACGCAGAATTGCCGGGCGAAATACCGGGTAACATTTTCCGGAAATATCGCAGTTGCGACAGGCGGGACGGCGGGCCCAATTTCCGTTGCAATCGCAATCAATGGAGAATCTGACCTTTCTACAAATGCAATCGTAACTCCGGCGGCAGTTGGCGATTACTTCAATGTGTCTATGAGTACGGATGTGTGGATCCCGAAAGGGTGCTGCATGGAAGTGTCCGTGAGAAATACCTCTGGGCAGACAATTGACATGCAGAATGCCAACATCACGATTAACAGGGAGGGATAATCATGCATAAATTGAGAGAAAACGCAGAAAAAGAGTTAAAAGCGATTGAGGAAAAGGGTTTGACATCCTCCAATCTGGACAACGCCTACAAACTGGTAGAAATCATGAAAGGCGTGGATAAGATAGAAATGATGGAAAGCGGCGAGTATTCCAATGATGGATACTCCCGTGACCGTGGAGGGCGTGGCGGATATTCCCGTGATGGCGGCTACTCAAACGACTACGACAACGGCAATTCATACCGCAGAGGGCGCAATCAGCGTACAGGGGAATATATGCACAGACCGAACTACTCACGCTTGTCCAGTGACGATACCGACATGGACGAGTACCGCCGCAGGAAAAGCGAGTATTCCAACAGTAGAGACGGAGAGAGCAAGGAGAAAATGCTTATGGCACTTGATGACTTTATGTCTGGCGTGTGCGGCATGATGAAGCAGCTTACGAAAGATGCTGACTGCCGGGAGGAAAGGGAAGTAATTCAGAATTGGTGTCGGAAAATCGCAGAGATTTAACAGAGAGGGCGGCAGAAATGCCGCTCTTTTTGCGTGAAAATTGGTACAAATAACCCTGAAATACATGATAATATGAGATAAAGCATTAGGAATTAGGCGCGAAAGCCTATAAGACTAATGGTGTTAAAAACACCAACGAGCATGGTAAACATAGTCGGGAACAAAAACGAATGCGCCTCCTGCGGTACTAATGCTTTAAGGAAATGGAGAGATAGGGAAATGAAGTATGCAGAGATTTACAAAGAATTTTTGGAAAAAACAGGAATTGAGCCAAACAAAATTGATGATTACAGACCGTGCAAGGAATTGTATGGAGTTCCAGATATACCGCAAGCGGTAGTTGTTTGGTTAAAAGATAACACAAGAATTATCTATATATCTGCTCCCGATAATACACAGTTAGGAGAATAACATGGACTACAAATGGCTACCCTGCCCCATCTGCCAAAACAAAACCCGAACAAAACTCCGCCCCGACACCGAGGCAAAAAACCTCATTGTGTTCTGCCCGAAGTGCAAGAGGGAAAGTGTGGTGGATATTAAGGGCAGTAAAGCGGAGGTTGCAAAAAATGTATTATAGCGTTTCAAAGCGTTCTTTTAATTGCGCTAAATGCAATAAGAAATTTGTTGTAAAAGGACATTGGTACAATCAAGCGATGATAGAGTGGTGGGGAGAAGTTCTTTGGATATTCCACTGTCTGATACATCACCGCTCAAAATGGAGTAAGAAAGATTTGAAATATGCCGTATTGGTATTTATATCTTTCTTTCCTCTGATTGTCTTGCAAATACTGGATATAATCGCATATCCATTTAAGCAATTATAAATAGTTTAGTGCCAGTCACAAGTTGCAGTGCCAGTAGATACGGAAATGTGCTTGCCGGCATTTTATTTTGGCAATATCTAATTTTTGATAAATCCATTTCCCAGCGTCTGCCCTTATGGGTGGGCGCACTCCTCGGAATGTGGCTCAATTTGGTAGAGCACTTGATTTGGGTTCAAGGGGTTGCGCGTTCAAATCGCGTCATTCCGACTAATGGCGTATCGCCAAGCGGTTAAGGCGCAGGATTTTGACTCCTGTATCGTGGGTTCAAATCCCACTACGCCAGCTACTGGGTGCAGTATAAACACTTACTCACAACTGGCACAGACCAGTATAAAAATG
>JAMPEB010000043.1 GCA_023665475.1 Lachnoclostridium sp. | reverse complement strand
GCTGGCTGGTCATGGTTTGGATGGTTTGGTGTTCGGTTTTCAGGGTACAAAGAATGAAGATTTTCTAAGCCGCCAAAGTATGCCGGCTAAGAAAATCTAAGTCATTCTCCAAAGAACCGCAAGCGGTTCTTTAGATGGTAAGATGTATAATATTCCTCGATAGCTCAATGGTAGAGCACTCGGCTGTTAACCGAGTTGTTGTAGGTTCGAGCCCTACTCGGGGAGCTTAGGTTAACGGAACTTCTGAGAAACCGCACTAGAAGTGCAGTGCTTAAGAAGTTCTATGTTTCCCTAAATGTGGTTCCAAGCGGGTGTCCAGAAAGTTCCCGGATGGGCGAAAAAGACGGCTCCATGGTCAAGCGGTTAAGACATCGCCCTTTCACGGCGGTAACACGGGTTCGATTCCCGTTGGAGTCATTTGTGCAGGGATTTCTGCATACAATTCAATATGGCGCAGTAGCCAAGTGGTAAGGCAATGGTCTGCAACACCAGTACGCACCGGTTCAAATCCGGTCTGCGCCTCTAAAGAAGCCCCGGTTTTCCCGGGGTTTTTATTTTTGAAAAATATTATCAGTGTTTTTTCTGTTGCATTCGTATTATAAGTAAATATCCGGATATTTGTAAAATCAATGTTCATCAAGAGTGAACGAAAATGACAACTTGCAGAAAAGGTTTGGAGAAGATATGAATGATAAGGAAACGGTTCTGGCAATAAAAAATGGCGATGAGGCGGCTATTGCGGGGGTGATACAGAAGTATTCAAGACTCCTGTGGTCCATAGCCGGAGCGATTTTAATAAATGCTTCGTCAGAGCAGGAGATTGAGGAATGCGTTGCAGATGTTTTTATTTATCTGTGGCAGAATCCGGACAAGTATGATGCCGGAAAGGGAAAACTGTCCTCATGGCTTTCTGTGATTGCAAGAACAAAAGCGATTGACAGATACCGTAAAATTACTGCAAAAAGGGAAGTGGCAATGGAAGATAACAATCTTGCGCAAGGCTTTGACATGTTGGCGGAATTAGTCAAAAGAGACGATAGAAAGCTGTTGTTTTCCTGTTTGGCGCGCTTGGAGGAAACGGAGCGGGAAATCATCGAAAGAAGGTATTTTTATGGTCAAAAACCCAAAGAAATCGCAGTTGCGGTCAATCTGTCAGTCAAGCAGGTAGAGAACAGGCTGTATCACGCCAAACAGAAACTTTGCAAGTTTATGAATGAGAAAGGATAGGTTAGGAAAATGAGAAAATATCGCAGAGAAAATTTAAATAGGATTCAAAAGATTTTTCAGGAAAAAACAGGAACATCTCTTCCCCAAAACGGTTTTCAGACGACATTTATCTACAAAAGGGGATTTATGGCGGCGGCAATCATGCTGTGTTTTTTGGGATTGTCCGCATTTGCCTATAGTCGTTTTTCCAGTCTCGATGAAGGCGGTTTGGCATTTTATTCCATCTATAAAGGAGACGGCGTCTTTGAAATTGTGGTGACGAATCCCTCCGATAAGGAATTAAAATTGCAGGATACGGTGAAACTGATGCAATGGTCTACGGCACAGGGGGTTGTAGGAGATTCTGAAAAAATCAAATTGGAAAACGGCGTGATACCGCCCCATTCCGAGGAAACAGTGCGGATAGATTTATCGGAGGGCTATGATATTGAACGGTTGGAAAAGGCGCTGCCTCAGGGAGATTGGTATTATCTGGTTTTGACCAATAACGATTTTGCCTTTGGACAGAATTGGATGTGCGACATCTCATTTGATGAGAACAAACCGTCAGAGAAGGTTGTGTATGGCAATTCTTACGAGGAATATAAGCCGGATTATCCAAAGAGCGATGAGCTTGCCTTTGCAGACTGGGTATGGCCCACTGTGAGCCATGCGGTGTCAAATCCTTACGGAAAAGAGCATAATGGGCTAATCTCTGACCATGTAAATATTGCGGGAAGTAAGGGGGATGAAATTTATGCGGTAGCGGACGGAAAAATATCGGAAACCGGGTATACGGGGGCGTACGGTAATTATATCATTCTGGATCTGGGGAATGAAATCAAAGTAAAATACGGGCATTTGGAGGAGTGCAAAGTAAACACCGGGGACGAAGTGGAGCAGGGACAGGTCATTGCAACATTGGGGCAGACCGGAATGGCGACAGGTCCCAATCTGGCGTTTACGGCATGGGTAAAAGGTGAAACAGTAAATCCCCTTGCAGATGGTGAACAGACAAAATAATTGCAACCGTCTTCTCTTTTTTACGGTATATAGAAAGAAGCGGTTGCAACAGTAAATCTTTGGAAGGGAGTCTGTACCGTGGAGGATGATAAAATTGTAGAACTTTATTGGCGCCGGGAAGAGTCTGCCATTCATGAAACGGAGAAAAAATACGGACGCTATCTGACCAAGGTTGCATATAATGTGCTGGCAGATTGGGAAGATTGCAAAGAATGTGTAAACGACACTTATTTAAAGGCATGGAATACCATTCCGCCATTGAAGCCAAGCGTGCTTTCTCCTTATTTGGGAAAACTGACCAGGCAGGCTGCCATTGATATTTACCGCAGACGCAACAGCGTCAAACGGAAACCGTCGGAATATGCTCTTTCACTGGGAGAATTGGAAGAGTGTGTTTCCGGAGGAAATACCACGGAGCAAGAGGTTGATTTGGGTCTGTTGGCGCAGGCAATTAATCATTATCTGAAAACTCTGCCGGTGGAAACGCGGGACTTATTTATCGGAAGATATTATTACGCGGATTCCATCCGTAAAGTAGCGTCTTATTATAATATGAGCGAAGCAAAAGCAAAAAGCATACTGCACCGCACACGGATAAAGTTAAAGGAATATTTGAAGAAGGAGGGATTTTTCCATGAGGCGTGAAGATATCAGTGATGCTTTTAATATGCTGGATGAGGAGATGCTTGCTCATACGGATTCGGTAAGACAACAGACGAAGCAGATAATGCAGATAAGAACAGAATCCGGCAGGAAGTGGCTCTCCATGGCGGCAGGACTGTGCCTTATATGTCTGGCGGCAATAGCCATAGTAACTGTGTCATGGAGAAATCCTTCCGGAGATTTGTCCTATCATGGGGGATTTGCGGATTCTCTGAGGCTTGAGGGAACCATAGAGGATAGGTGGAATGCGGAGAACCCGGAGAATGCTCAGGATACGCAGGAGCCCTTTGTGGCGGTTGCCGATTTGCTGGCATCGTCCGTTTCCAATTCCGGGATGATAAAGCAAATGGCGGCGGAATATGGAAAGGTGCCTGTTGGGCAATATACAGGCATTTATGAAAAGGTTTATGATATAGACAGCGCTGTTCTGGCTGACAGCATCGGCAGTAAAGTGGACGGCGCTGGGGATTGGTATTATATTTCCGGGCATGAGGATTTGCAATATCTGATTTGTGAGAAAGACCGGGACTATTCTCTTTGGAAATTCGGATATTTCGACAGTGAGGAATATCCTTACAGCGATGTGCTGCAGATGGTGTACAAAATCATGTCGGCGGACAAAATTACGGACATTAAAGTGGAGCCTGCCAAAATGGACAATACTGACGAGGGAAAACGGATACAAGAGGAAATCGGAACAAGACTTATAACCAATCGGGACAAGATAAATCAGCTCTACCAGACGCTTTGCACGATGACCTGTTATGGCAATAACAGATGGGATTTGATTGATTACGGCGATGCGGAAGTGGCTGCGGATATCGGTCTGCCGGACCATGCCGCGGTAAGGATGGGGCGTTATCTGACCCTTACCATGGATAACGGCAATGAGATTGACGGGTTGAAATACACGGCTGTTTCGGGTATGTTTTACGAGTTTTCCGGGGTTGCTTATAACCGGCTGGGCAAAGAACAGGCGGAAAGCGTAAACGAGATTCTGGGGATTCTATGATTTTCCCTTCCTAGCCCTCTCCTTAACCCGGTTGCGGGCGTTTACATCATCCCTTAACAGAGCGTATGCGGTGGAAACCAAGGGAATAAACAATAGCATTCCGGCTACGCCGAACAGGCTGCCGCCCAAAGTGACCGCCACCAATACCCACATCGAGGGAAGTCCTACGGAATTGCCCACAACGCGGGGATAAATCAGATTGCCTTCAATCTGTTGCAGCACAAAGAAAATAATTACGAAAGCAACGGCTTTCAAAGGACTGTCTACCAGAATGAAAAATGTGCCTACCACACAGCCGATAAAAGCCCCAACAATGGGTATCAGCGCCGTAAAGGCAATCAGTACGCCGATTAAAAGCGCATAAGGAATGCTGAAAATTGTGAGGGTAACCACAAACATAAGCCCTAATATAACTGCCTCCACGCATTGTCCCGAAATAAAGTTACTGAAATTATTGTTTAAAAGCCCAAGCACCCGAAGTAATTGCGCATTTGCCTTCTCCGGAAGATAAGCCTTTAATAGGCGCCTGCCTTGGCTGCCAAGCCGTTCTTTTTGGGAAAGTACATAAATAGCGAAAATCACGGAAACAGAAACATTGACTGCGCCGCTGATAATCGTACCTGCCACGGATATGGTGGAGGTCAGCATGCTGCCAACCCCGTTTTGTAAAAAGCGGATGGCGTTGTCCAAAATCTGATCCCAGTCAAAAGAAGGATTTTGCAGTTGTTTCAGATATTCCACAATCTGGGGATTGGAGGCGCAGAGTTTTTCCAATTCGGCTGCCAGATTATTTAAAAATACCGGCACTTTATTTCCCAAATCTACGATGGTCTTGCCCAATTGGGGCACAATGGTCATAACTACAAACACAATAATAAAGACGATAAAAAACAGTGACAGTGTGATACCGAGCGGTCTCTTCAGCTTTTCGGCATGCTTGCCCTTCCAATTTTTTAACAGATGTTTTTCAATGCCGTTCAGGGGAATATTCATTACAAAGGCAATGGCGCTGCCCCATATAAAAGGCTGGGAAATGCCGAGGAGGAATTTAAAGATTCCGAATATGTCCCTGATGTTTATTACACACAGTACCACCAATGCAATAAATAAAATAATATGTCGAATACTTCTCAAGGTTTCCTTATCTAATTTCATCTGTCTGCTTCCTTTCACAATCCGCTTATACACATGATATCGCATAGCTGTTGATAATGCAAGAAAATACTGTTGGCGTGTCGTGGATGTCACGGCGCGAAAGTAAAAAACAGGAAGAAATCTTGTAAGACGGGGGTTGACAAAGAGACGATTATGTCTTACAATATTTTTATAATTAAAGAACAACATTAGCAAGGAGGAAAGAAAATGAAGTATGATATGTCAGCTACAGAAAGAGAGATTATGGAAGTTTTGTGGGAAAAGGGGGAGAAAACTATGGTCAGGGATATCATGGATATCTTCACCGAGAGGGGAAAGCATTGGAAGAGGCAGACCCTGAATACTTTTCTGGCGCGTCTGGAAGAAAAGGAACTGATTACCAGAGAGCCGGGAAGAGTAGAAGCATGTTTTTCAAAGAAGGTATATCAAAGCAGATGCTGTCAGGAGATTCTGGAGCTGAATTTCGACGGAAAGTTTACAAACTTTTTCTGCGCATTTTATGACGGAAAGCCCATTACGGAAAAAGAGGCGGAGGAGATGCTTGCCTTGATTGAGCGGAAGAAAAAAGAGCTGCAATAGGATAAGAATTCCGAAAGAGAAAAGATAAATGAGGGATACGGATGAACACTATACTCACATTATCGCTGACAGGAAGCTGTATGATGGTTGCATATTATGTGCTCTCATTTGTGATGAGGGAAGCTTTCTCGCACCGGATGCGGTATCTGTGGCTGAAACTTGCCCTCATCGGCTATCTGCTGCCCCTGCATTGGCTGGGCAGAGAGTATGTTCTTTTCCTGCAGAATAACTTTGAGATACGGTTGACAGCGCTGCCTGCTTATTATGACGCAAAGTACATCAAAATGGTTATGACAACAGAAGAAGGGCGTTTTTGGATCAGTGGGGGGCTGTATAAAGAAATAGGGGTCGCGGTTTTATGGTTTGGCATTGCTATTGTGATACTGGCGGTTATGCTGATAAAAATGCGCAGATCTTATAAAAGGCTGACTCAGGACGGCGAAGCGGCGGACAGCGGCAGGATGTGCGGAATGCTTTCGCCCGCAGAGAGGAAGAGTCGGCTTTTCAAAAGGATAAAGCTGCATCTGGTGGAGGGGGACTACTGCGGGAGCGGAGGGCTCTTCGTTCCCTTCATCATCATGAAAAAGGGTATGGAGGAAAAAGAGGAGACCTTTATCTTCCGACATGAGCTGACGCATATTAAACGGGGAGATATTTTGTTTAAGGAGCTGCAGCTTCTGGCAGTCTGCGTCCACTGGTTTAATCCGTTTATCTATCTGTTAAAAAGGCAGATGGAGAGGGAATGCGAACTGTCCTGTGACGACAGGGTGTTAACAAACGCTTCGGCGGAAGAACGGGCGGAGTATGCGGAATTTTTGGTGAGGCATGCGCTGAAGAACGGAAGTCCGCTGGTGGCTGCATGGAAAAGTAGTGAAATACCATTAAAGGAGAGGATAAATAATATTATGGACAGAAAAGAAAAAAACAAGGGAAAATCAATTGTGTGCATGGTACTTATGGCGGTAATGCTCTTTGGCAGTTCCTTTACGGTTCTGGCGTATGATAAGGTATATGCATATACACAAACAGATGACTCGGGGTTTAACACAGAGTTTGTTGTGAATACTAGAAAATTTGGATTTTGGGAAGAGGGCAATGACGCATGGGAAGATGGCGCATATATATACCCGGTTTTATACGACAATCAGTTTACGGATGAAGAGGGAAATGTTTATGAAATAGAAGAAGGGGTACAGACATATGCTACTTGTGTGCATCAGTATGTAAGCGGAAAGACTATAAACCATACTCCATATGCAGACGGCAGTTGTAAGTATATTCTCTATTTAGCGCAGCGCTGTACAAAGTGTGGATATGTGAAACAAGGAGATGTTTTTTCGGAGCAGTTTTATCCGGTGTGCCCGCACTGATTCATTGAAAAATTTTGGGGATTCCTCTTTGGTGAAAGAATAGAATAGTGGGAACGATGGTGAAAAGCTTCGCAAAGTTTAAGAATTTATAAATTTTGCGAAGCTTCTTGTATGCTGTGCTATAGTTGTGTATGATATAACTTGTATGAGTAAATCCGGGGGATTGATTGGAATATTAAAAAATACAAAAAATTTAAAATTCCTCTTGCATAACACACTAACATGATGTATTATAAAGACAAGACATGCGCATGGTCTTACGAAATAATATGTCTAGGAGGAAAGGACAAATGAAGCATAAAAAATTATTGGCAACATTATTAACCATTGTTTCAATATTGGCTATGAATATTTCGGTTATGGCATCAGCAGGCTATATAACCGTTCATTTGTGGCCAAATCAAGAATGGACAGATAGATATGATAATCCGGGTACGCGTACCGGAAATTTCTCTTATGTAGAAGTTATCTGCCATTCGGTTTATCCTGAAAGCGGAACGGATAACTATTCGCGTATGCAGGTTCGCCTTGCCGATATGTATGGCAATGCTTTGAGTGACACATATACCATCAAAGAAGGGAGTCAGGTAAATAGGATTTCGCTCTGGGAGGGTTCTCTGAGTATAAAAGATATCTACTATCAGTTCAGAGGAAATTCGCGTGAAGAAGCGTATGCTTTAGTATCGTATACTGATAAATAATACTTATTAACCATGATAATGCGCCGGTAGTATAACGAGCTGTTTTTATTCTGCTGGCGTGTTACCATAATCAGGATGGTGCACACGAAGGAGATGAAATTGTGTTTGGTAAGGCGGTCATAGCACAGATTAAATTATTAATGAGGCAGAAGGAAGCCATAATCACTTTTTGCATATTGCTGGCGATGTGCTTATTTAATTATGCGGGTAATGTACTGGCATTTCGGGGATATGATCTGATAGAGATGTATCATCCCATGAAATTGCTTTTATTAAGCTATAACAGAGTCAATTACAGCGCGGATAACACACTCTTCTTTATGCAGTTATATCCATTATTGGTAATCTGCCCGTCGGGTTTTTCCTTCATAAAAGAACAACAAACAAAGCAGGAATCTTTGCTGGCTGCAAGAACAGGGCTTTCAACATATCGATGGAGCAAGGTAATAGCGTCTTTTGTAGTTACATTTATCATTTTTACGGTTCCTTTTTTGGTTGAAATGGCATTAAATTGTATAGCGTTTCCGTTAGAAGCTACAGGAGATTTATTAAATATGGGATTTTATAGTGCGGAATATATGGAAAGTGTACATAATTATGTTTGGCATACACTGTTTATGAAATCTTCCTATTTATATACCCTTTTATGCATTCTGCTTTTTGGCGCGGTAACGGGCCTGTTGGGCACTGTCATAGTAGTTTTAACTTTCCTGATAAGAGTAAGATATAAAGTCCTGCTGTTTATACCCATGTATGTGCTGCTGAATGCGACATTATACATCGAAAGCATGTTTCCGGGGATAAATACAGGATGGTGTAATTATATGCTGCTATTTTGTGATGAGAACAGAAATTACAGCTATTTTTTGATAACTCTCTTTTTCTGTATCCTATTTGTGATAGGCGGAACAATTTATAGCAGCAAGAAGGAGCTTCTGTGATGAAGTATGGAAGGGTAGCCGTTGTTATGACAGCGGTGTTTGGCGGTCTTTTTTTGTCGATAAGTTATGTGAATCCGTATAGCGGTGTGCTTTCACTGTCGGAGTTAGTGATGCAACTGAGTGGTTCAAGGGGTAATCTCAATCTGGGATTTGCCATGCACGAACTTCTTTCTTTCGCCATGCGGATGGCACCGGATTTTATTGTCGAGATGTATTTGGGGACACTGCTCTATCAGCATTTTTGCACTGCGAGCATCTATGTGTTTTCCAGATATCCGAGACGCCTCAAATGGTATTTTCAAGAAGTCTGGTTATTAGGCGTGCAGATATTGATATATCAGTTTTTTCTGTTGTTTGTGGTTGTTGTAGTAAGCACTTTGCGGGTTCGGGTTCAGTTTGACATAGCCGGAGCATTCCTATTGATATATCATCTTGCCATAAAAAGCATGTGGGTTTTCTGCATGGCATTAGGCATCAACTTGCTGGCGGTTTTATCGGGAAGTGATTTTGCGTTTTTGTGCGTGATGAGTTTTCAGACATTTTGTATAACGATTTTGGGGATAACAGATAATGTGGCGGAGGAAGCCGGCGCTTATCTGCTACAATTAAATCCTATGGCTCGGTTAGTATTGTGTTGGCAGAGCAGCGAATCGCCGGTCTTTCATACAGTGCTGAATCCACCTTTCCCATGGTTAGAAATGAAGGATTCTTTGTTCTGGTTTATGATTTTTTGTATAGTCATGGTCATGACAGGAGCTGTTTTGATAAAAAGGCATGATTTATTGTATTCCGTTGCAGAGGAAGGAGCGGTGTAGGTTGGAATTAGAGATAAAAAATATCAGTAAAACGATTCGGGGAAAGAATATTTTAAAGGAAATAAGCCTGTCATTGCACAGTGGTAAGATATATGGATTCGTGGGTAAAAACGGTTCCGGTAAAACTATGTTATTTAGAGCGATCTCGGGATTGATGACGATAGACAGCGGGGAAATCATATGGGACGGAAAAGTCCTGCACAGGGATTTTTCGGTATTGCCTTCACAGGGCATTGTGATAGAAAATGCCGGTTTGTATCCCGACTTAACAGGATTTGAAAATTTGAAATATCTAGCCGGTCTCACGGGAAAGATAGGAAACAAAGAAATCAAGCATGCTATTCTCCGGGTGGGTCTTGACCCGGGCGATAAGAGGATTTATAAGAAGTATTCTTTGGGAATGAAGCAGCGTCTTGCAATAGCACAGGCAATTATGGAGAGTCCGGATGTTATTATGTTGGATGAACCTACGAATGCTTTGGACGAAGAAGGAGTTTCAGATATTAGAAAGATTGTATTGGAGGAGAAAGCCAGAGGAGCGGTCATATTGATAGCGAGTCATAATAGCGAAGATATCCGAATATTGGCAGATGAAAAGTATTATATAGAGAATGGGCGGATTAAAGTTCCCACTGATTAAAATGTCGATTATGCGGCGGAATGAGAGGAAGTATGAAATACAGAGTTTTGGCGGGATTAACGATTCTGGTGATAGGGATAGCAGCAGCTTGGGGATTGTCAAATCGTCAAAGTTATACAAATCTGCTTGGGAAAGCTGATTTTATGGAGCAGATGGCGGTGGCGGAATTGTCGGCGGAGCTGGCGCAAAATATCTGTGCAAACATGAAGGATACACTTTTAAACGCGCCTATTATTTTAAAGGTGTCGCCTGTGAGAGACAGGGAATATTTTTTTGCTTCCGGAAGACAGAAAGTGCTGGTTCAGGAGGTATACAATGGAACGGAGCTTAAAACAGGGCAGGAGATTTATTTGAGTTTTTCAGCATGGTCAGTTGTATTGACAGAAAAATATAATATTGTACAGTGCGGATTTGTCAATATTATGAAAGAGGACAAGGATTATCTTGTATTTTTGGCAGATCCATATAGAGGTCTGGATGGTGAAACATTGTATCCGTTTTTTGGAGATACTGTTGTGGCACCGATGTTTTGTTATAAGGATAGTGATAATGCGATTATACCCGTAGAGGACGGAAAACCAACCTATGTACCATATACTTTGGTAAAAGATAACGAGTTTTTTGTAACATCGGAAGATGCACTACAGGCATTGCTGGATTTGAAAAAATACATGTTGGATAAGTATGCTTATTTATCCGATGCAGAAAATGAAACGAATCAGGTTTCGACATTTGAGGTTGATTCTTTTGAGATTATCGCAGGCAGACCCTTTATTCTGCAGGAAGGGATGGCATATAGCCGGACAGAAGATGATAATTGGGAACGCTATGGCGATTGGGAGAATTTGACCGGACTGTATGAGGAAGAATATTTTGTTGCGCTGGATTCGGAAGGAACCATTCTGTGTGAGGGCTATCCGGATGAAGAAGAAAATCTGCCCTTATCGGCGGGATATGCCAGGTATATGAAGAATAAGTTGCTGGAGCTGAATCGGGAGTATGCCGTAGCGGCTCTTAACGCAGGCGGAAGCGGCGAAGATTGGCGCGCACTTCTTGAAGACGGCAGGGTGATGGTTTTTATGCCAATGCAGGACGGAGAGTCAGAATACAAGGAAGTTCCCATTGAAGGTGAAACGGTAGCGGCATTGGCGGGAGATTATGCTTTGACTGACAGTGGAAAGGTATATAAGGGAACCATAAATTCCAAAGATGTAGTGGCGGATACAAACGGAGACGGTGTGATGGAAACGGAGACGGAAAAATCGTTTGAGTGGAAAATATTGGTTTCTGACAAAAGCGTTACTGATATCTATGCAAGCAGAACCAGTGGCATCGGCGTAGGGATTAACGAAGACGGCACCGTGGATTTGTGGAAGCCTCAAGATAATCATTGGGAAATTGATTTGTCCCAATGGGAAAATATATCGGAGGTATCTGTGGGCTTTAACTATGTTTTAGGCTTGACACAGGACGGCGGGGTTTTGTATGCCGCCGCCGATAAGGAGAATGAGAGCAAAATAAACAAGCTTTTGCAGGATAAAAAGAATGTCACCCATATAGCCAGCGCATATCAGACCATTGCGCTGCTGTACCGGGACGGCACCGTGGAAATGATGGATGTGTAAGGTGTGAACGAAATGAAGATTTCATTAGTTGTTTGTGTTGCTAAAGCGGCATGTTTGAAAGTGTGAAAAAAGCAAGCATTGCCGTATTCTGCATAACCGTGATTTTAATGCTACTGCCCTATTTATCCTTAGGGCAGTAGTATTTTTTGTGGAGAAATCAGATTTTTATGTGTCTGCGGTTATCGAGCCTTCCATTCTCTTTTTTGACGGTAATCAGGATGGCAAAACAGACATTTTTATCTGGGCAGACAGGATACGGTTTGGTATGGAGCAGAATGCTTATCTGGCAACGGATACAGGTTATCAGACATTGGGCGGCACAACACATTCCTTTGCATTTGAAGCTTCCTATTGTGACAAATATAGTGTCCATGCATCCCTTTATGCAGGATATCAATTGACAGGCATTTATCTGACAACGGATGAAAAAGCATCCGTAAAAATAGCCTTATCACGCAAGTGATAATATCACGCAAGTGATAATATCA
>JAMPEB010000042.1 GCA_023665475.1 Lachnoclostridium sp. | reverse complement strand
AAGAATTATTTTTAGCCGCCCTTAACATGCTTATATAAGTCATGTCCGGATCAAGCGTATAATGCTTTGATTCCTTTATTTCACTCAGTAAATCCTCGGCATCCTCTGATTCCATTGCTTCTTCATATACGCGCTGTGCTTCTTCAAGGCTATCTGGAGTTCCATCCTCAAGAAGATCATATACTTTCGCAAGATATGAATCCGACAAATATTTGTAAAAAACCAATCCCAAAAGATATGTTTTGTACTCATTTGCATCCATTTTTCCTCTGAGTACATCTGCACCGCTCCATAGTACCTGCAATAAGTCTTTGCCTTCGGTCATAACTATTCTTCCTCCATTAGTACCTACTATCTTTTGTTTTTCTATCCTTCATTCCATTTTTTAATACTTTTATAAAGTTTTTCAATTTGATTTTTTAAATCTAACATCGATAATGAATTTTCTTTTGTAATATAATCCTCTATTTCATTTGCAAAAGGCACTTTCCTATTTGCAAAATTTTTATAATATGATTTTATATAATCTGGAAACAACTCATATTTTTCGCATTTCTTTCTAATCTGTGTATCAAACTTCTTTTCAATAGCTTCTTTAGGTATGTAATTTTCTATCTCCTTTCCTTTTGTAACCCAACAAAACATACCTAATTTATCAAATTCTTCAATTATCCTTTTCTTCGTGTCATTCAATGGCGTGGCTTGATTTCTTTTATCACTATCAATTACAATTGCTGCATTTCTATTGGTAGTGATTATACTAATCAAATCTGTTTCTTCTTCTGCCGAGTATTGTGACAGTAATCTTCCGCCATAGTATAAAAATTGATAATGCTTTCCTTCCTCGAATTGATTATTACAGAATATTTTCAACCACCTCTTAATATATATTCTATCCGAAGGTCCTTCCACCCAAATTATCCCATTTGCCTGTAAAATATCACTCGCCTTTATATCCAAATCATCCAAAATTTCAGTTTTATCAATATATGATTCAATTCTTTTTAAAACAGCCCCTTGATTTTCTTTTACCACATGATATATACACGCCTTTTCTTTATCAAAAAATGTATTAATAGCAACATGGGAATGTGTCGTTATAAAAATGTATATATTCTTTTCAACAGCAAACTCATAAATATAATCAAATAGCTTTCTTTGCATTGCCGGATGCAGATTATTTTCTAATTCCTCAAAGCCATATACTATCGTCTTTCCAATATTTTGAGATTGCAACGGAACTACAATAAGATTAAGTAAAACTAATATTATTGTTTTAATTCCACTTCCAGACTTAGATAAGGGAACTCGTTCTCTTCCTTTTTCCTTAAGATATATTTCCCAAACATATTCTCCACCTATTTTGGTTTGTTGGATTCGTATACTCTCAAATTCTGCTTCGGGATGCATGATTTTATTTAATGCGCTAAGCAACAATCCCTCTATTACACTTTCATCATAGCTACTATCGTTCAAGAATACTCTAACCAGATTACTAGCACCCTCTCCTGTACTAGAAAGTTTCAAATCCATTTCTTTTTCGGGAATAATATTTCTCTCTGCAGATAAATGTCTAAATATATAATTTTCCTTTTTTCTTTCAAAATCATATAGTCCATTCTGAAAATAACTTTGGTTTGCCATAGGAAAGTCATCTGTGTTTATTACCCTATAACCACTCGAATTTTTTGAATTTTTTGTTCCACCCAACTCAAACATTATATTTTTCCCCTCTACTTGTTGCCAATAGTTTGTTTCATTCCATACACCAATACCCCTGAACCCCGAAAAAATACTTTGAACCATATCTTTTGTTATTGGGGTATTCACGCATATTGAACCAATCTGCTTGTTTTGTTTTCTAAAAGCAGTTTCATCGTATGCCATTTCAATAACATCCAACAAGCTTGATTTCCCACTGTTGTTTTTTCCTATAATTACATTTATGTTAGTTATTTTATCAAATTCTATAATGTTTTCCTCAGAAAACAATTTATATCCACTAAATTGTATTCCTGTATACATACATGTTTCTCCTAATATTCGTTATTTGCATATTAACACTAAACCGTGTCACTCTTTATCGAAACGGCAATGTTATACTTTATCCGCTGTTTCAGATATAATAATCTCATTGAATATGTCTATCCAATTCCCATTATAACAAAATCACTTTTTAAATTCTACTGTAATTCAAATCATCCCTCAACATTACAAAGCTTCTCAAGATTTTGCCACTGCATACAAAAGAATGCTGCTTGCAGCACTTGTCCGCAAACAGCGTTTTCCCTATTTTATCACCCACACTACTTTATTTTTAAACCGTTCCATTTCGTTACAACCGCATGTACCGTGCTTTTACTTACCCCGAATGCCTTCGCGGTCTGGCGCACTGTGGCATTACTCTCGATGATATAGTTTGCAATGTTGACGGCACGCTCCTCGATATAATCTTTCAAAGGAAATCCCCCAAAAGTCGTTTTTACATTGTATGAGGGACTTTTGGGGGATATGAATGTTGTTTTGGAAATTACCGCTTCCTATCATCATCCAACAATTTTTCAAAATCGTTTCGGCAAACTGGACGGGAATAGTGGTAGCCCTGCAGAAGTGTTGCGTTCAGCTCC
This sequence comes from Lachnoclostridium sp., assembly GCA_023665475.1. Lineage (GTDB taxonomy): Bacteria > Bacillota > Clostridia > Lachnospirales > Lachnospiraceae > Acetatifactor. The sequence continues at coordinate 13,895 of JAMPEB010000042.1, read as the reverse complement.
CCTACGATATCCGCCACTTTACCGTTCTCCACACCTTCTATAATAGAATAATATCCTAATCGCCTGCACATTTCCAACAGACTGTCAACGATCACATAATCGATGTCATGTCCCGGCTGCGCAAGTTCTCTGATAAAGGAATGTTCCACCTTAATATAATCCACCGGAAGCCACTTTAACATTTCCATAGAAGCATACGCCGTTCCAAAATCATCCAACGCTATCTTAAAACCCTTCTCCCGCAGCCTGCCGAATATGGCTGCCAGTTCCTCCGGATTTTCCACCTGACAACTCTCCGTCAGCTCTATAATAATAAATTTGGGATTTGCGCCATACTTCTCCACACAGGCAATCGCCTGTTCCACAAAGGCATCATCCAGAAATTGCTGATAAGATACATTAAAGCTGACTTGCAGCTCCCCATATGTATCGCGCCATGCCGCCTGCTGTTTCATCGCCTGTTCCATAACCCAGAAGCCCACTTCGTGAATATCGCCGTAATCCTCTAAAACCTTAATAAACTCCATGGGATAAGAATCTGTAATTCTTTCCCCTTTCCAGCGCAGAAGACATTCGCAGCCTGCGATGGTGCCTGCATCCGGATTGATAAAGGGTTGGAAAAACAATTCAAAACCTTTAAAATCATTTTTAATGCACTGCTTCAAATCCTCCCGCAAAATCAAGCCTCTCTCATGCTTTACGGCAATCTCCTCCGAGAAAAATGCCATGCTTCCCCGTCTGGTATTTTTTGCATACTCCAACGAATGCTCCAATTTATTGATAAGGTCTTCTCTGGTATCCGCATCCTTAGGGAAAAAGACTCCGCCGGCCGACACGGAAATGCCGACCTTCCGCCCGTCTTCCAATATCATAATATCCGTTTCCCGGCATATTTCCTTATAAAATTCCGTCACTTCCTGTAAATTAGACGAAAAGGCAAGAATCAGGAACTCATCCCCGCTAAACCGCAGCACTTTCCATCCGGGCTTACATAAATCGCTTATCTCCCGGGAAAATTTGATTAAAATTTCGTCCCCGATATTATATCCGTAATTGCTGATAATCTTCCTGAAGCCATCCATACCGATTAACAGGGCAACTCCTGACTGTGATGCAAAATCGAAATGGTGCATCTCCTGTGTTGTCAAAAGCCCGGTCAAAGAATCGTATTTACTCTGCCCGTCTATTCTTGTCATAAGTCCCGCAAAAATAATGGGATTTCCTTCCGCATCCCTGATTACGCTGCCCTTGCATTCCACCCATATGTATCCGCCCGATGCATTCCTCGCCCTGTATTGGCAGTCATGATATTTCTTTGTGCCGGAAAACACACCGTTGATATCATCCAGATAAATCTTCAAATCGTCCGGATGTATATGCTGTGCCCATACATTTGCCGCCTCCTTCATATATTCCCCTTCCAATCCGAAATAATCCACAGCGGCTTTGGACCAGCGGGAAACATCCGTCTTCATATCGCATACATAGATATAAACATTGTCGGATGCCGACGCAAACGCTTCAAACAATTCATTATTAAAAACATCACTCATACTGTCACCATACCTTTCTCTCAACCTAGTCCAACCTTACAACCTGATTTTTCCCGGCTGCTTTTGCCATATAAAGAGCCTTGTCCACCCTATTGTAAAGTGTGTCTGCGGTTTCATCCTTTGCCTGCGAAACTCCGATACTGACAGTTTGGCAGGGCGCCGTTTCATAAGACACCGAAGCAAACGCTTGACGGATTTTCTCTGCCAGAACTACCGCTTCATCCGCGTTACTATCAGACAAAAGTATCATAAATTCTTCGCCGCCCCAACGCCCGAGAGAGCAGGAGCGTAATCCTATGGTTTCATTCATAAGGACATCAGACAGAGCCTGAATCACATGATCTCCCTCTTTGTGCCCATAGATATCATTTACCCTTTTAAAATTATCAATATCCAGCATAATGACGGAAATATTGTTGTGTGTCCCCTGATTTTTACGCTTATCCAAGGTATTGCGGATTCTTCTCTCAATCTCCGCGCGGTTATAGAGCCTTGTCAATCCATCCGTGATAGAGTTTAAAGCCAGCCTCTTATTCATTTCCTCCAACTCTGCAGTGGATGCCTCGATAAAGGAAACAAAACGCCTGATAATAGGTATTTTTTCTTCATTTTCAATCTGCGCCTTGGCAATATTTACTTTTTCGCCTGTCTGCGGTATATCACCTTCCCTCATGGCAACCAGCACAAGCGTTACATTGAAGTTAAGCATATCACCTTTAATGCGTATAAACTCGCCATGGGTGTAAAATCCCGTTGTAGGTGCAACACTGTTAAACAAAATCGTTTCATCGCTGATATTTTCGTCTCCCCAAAATGCCTTTCTGGCTGCGCAGGAAAAGGTCTGTATCACTTCCGGTCTGAAATCCGCTATCTTCTGTCCATCCTCCCTGATGCTTGCAAGAATGGTTTCCGGGTCTCCGTAGGCAAGCCTGACAGTGGCGTCTTCCTGTACATCGGAGGACATCACAAGGGAATCGTCGTCATTGACGGCAAGAGGACACCTCAGGATATCAATATCCCCATGTTCCAAAAAAAGAGGGAATTCCAGCGTATTGGAGAAAAACCGTTCATTTTTGTTAATATTTAAAAATCTTCGATAGATGTCCAAGGCAGGCTTGCCGTCCAACTCGTACAAAATCTCCCTGTCCGCCTTGGTAACCCTGAATTTTCTTTTTAAAGGTTTCCATCCTGAAATAAAGGTACTGTATGTATGGAAGTCATTTCCGCCCAACAAGAGAAAAATAATGCCATGCTCCAAAAAACCGTTGCCTTTGGAAAACACCATAGCTGTATCGTCATCCATATCAGGATTAAAAGCGCCTCCGCCGAACACCTGAATATCCTCCCGAAGGCCGCTCATTTCCCTGCAAAACTCCATCATGGACATATCCATGATAGTGGCATGCATCTCCACCGCCTGAACCCATGGATTTGCATTACAATACGCTTTCAGCATTGCCACATCCTGAACCGCATTTTCTTCCGAAAAGGGAAGCTGGAGCAATTTTGCCTGCGTCGTTTCATATTCAAAAATAGTACAGGTTAAAATAATCTTTGCATCCGACAATGCCCCCTCCATGATATTGGCATTACTTGTGCATCCCAAATACAGCGCATCCGGCATTTCATTGTCCAGACAATCGCAGATATGCCGGATATGTGTCAGTTCCATATCCTCCGAGTATATCCGGAATATGGTAACATAGCTCAAATGGGAAGTGCGCCACTCTTTAATTTCCTTCAGCTTTTCAAGAAATCCCTTGTCATCTTTATAGCAGATTTGAAATTGTTTCATGGGCTTCTCCTTTTTGAATGTAGTATTCACCGATTCTATTATCTAAGTTCTATAATAAAAACTGCTTCGCATTTTTTATTATCTAAGTTCTATAATAGAATCAAAGGCGGACTCTATTATCTAAGTTCTATAATAGAATCAAAGGCGGATTCTATTATCTAAGTTCCATTATAATTGTTCTTGGCTGTTTTGGCAATCTTGAAAAATGAGAAAACCACCTCTGAATACCCTTTGTATTCCGGAAGGTGGTTTTAGGTTGAAAAATAAGTTTGATAACTTATTTTCAACCAATCATTTGAGTCAGAACCTCAATATGCCCTGAGCGCAGATGAGAAATCACTGAATGATGGTTCCCGTTCCTACACTGTTTCAGCGGCTTTCCTTCCCACTGCCAGAAGATACACAAACCACACCATCATTGCTGAATTCATGTTAAATGTATAAAGTCCGTAAGAAAAAGCCGATTGCGGAAGCACATAGGCAATCACAATGACAATCAGCATTGGTACAATCGGACTGAATACTATGGCACTTTTTTTCAGATAGGTATTCCCTCGCAGGATTGCAACAATCAGTACGATACCTGCTCCCACAGCAAATAGAGATGTACATTTCTCGACTGCCACCCCTGCGCTGCCAAGCCTGCCCGCAAGAGCCACGGCAAGCTCATGCCCACCATTTTTCTCTGCCTCCGAAAACACAAGCACAATAAAGGACACCAGCAAATGCAGCATCATCCAACCTGTCGAACACAGTCCAAACGCATATTCCAGAAAGCGTTTCATCTTCCCGCCTTTCACAATATCCGCTATATGCACAAACCCCGGATATAGAAAAAATATCCCAAGCACCGCCAACATAAGAGTGATATCGACTCTTAATGTGTTATAACCCACGCCATGCCCCGCACGGATAAAGTATAAATCAGCCCCTTCTACCAACGCAGGGTCGACATATCCGAGCAGCCAATCGCCAATACCAAAACACAGGCAGCCGATAAGTCCGAAAATACAATATTTCTTATACAATATCATAGTTAATTCCTCCTGCCCCTTCCTGTCTTCGCTATCCGCATACCAATAATAGTTTTCGTATATACCTTCGGAACTTATAATATTGCAGAAGTCCAATGTCCGGCTCCCATCCGTACGCTTTAACGCATGTACCAACCAGAGATTCCGCATTCTGTTTTCACATCATGCTGACAACGGCAATTAAGCCAAACATACCAAAACCAAGAGACGGCATAACGATTCCCGGCAAATCGTAAAATATATCGGGCTTCCATTTTCTAAGTCCCATACCGAGCATCAGAAATACAAGCGGATTGAAAAGCACAAACCATTTCGGTACATCCAGAAATCCCCTTAAAATTGCCACAATCACACAGATTGTTACAACAAATATACATCCATATCCAATAAAAAATGGCGGCAGAACAGCTTTATAATATTCCTCCAATGTATCGTCAGCCAGCTTGAAATTATCCGTCTCCATGATTTTTTTGTATATGATTGGCTGTATACAGAGAACCGTATGCACAAAAAATCCGCCAATGACGCTCATATATCCGCATACAGCAATAATTCCTGCCAGCACGCCGCTCTTGCCATACAACTCCCCAACCAGAGCATAGATACCAAACCCAATCAAAGCATCACCAAAAAAAGCCACAAGTATGGATGCGCCAAATCTCCAATAGGACATGGCAAGCCAGTTGCTGTCAATATTCCCCGATGTGCCAAGCTTCTTATTTCCTTTTCCCTTCAAGTCAAAAAGTATGTCTCCCACCGCACAGAGGATTCCCCCTGCAAGCCCTAAAAATCCAAAAAACATATTCATCATCCGATGCCTCCTGTTATTTCTCTTTGGTTATCAGAAGCAGCCCGCCGAACATCCAAAGATTCCCGATGCTGATCCAGCCCGTCGCAAGGGCGTTTGTCAACGGCAGATTGGGAATCTTTAATAACACGCCCCATAGCCTAACACCACATCCCATCAACCTATTTCCTTGTCTCCTACGAACCAATAATCGCAGCTATCTGCTCCCTGCGCAACGGTGTGGTGGCGGATAAGTCTGGCGTGGAGCGCTTCTGCCGCCTTAATATCACTTTCGCAGAGCAGCGGCAGAATGTCCGTATAGCCATGTTTTTTGGCAAAGTCCGCAATGGGACAGCCCACCAGTGTCATGGCAAGACCGTGGTCGTGCCCTTCCGGATTGACCTGAATGCCCCATGTATCGTTCCAATCTTTCCCCTTGTGGTCGTTTATCTTTCGGACAACCTTTTCCATCAGGCGATGGATGCGCTTTATAATCCACGGCTTATCCAAATGGTTGAAATTGATAAAGCGACCGATTTTCCGATAACGGCTCACCATTACCATATCCAGCATCTCGTTGACCACATCGGCAGAGAGCGTTTTCCCCGACGCCTCGTACAGGGCAAAAAAAGGAATCGCCATATCCAGATTTTTACTCATAAGATTTTCTTTTCCACCGATAAAAGGCGTTTCCGCCAGAAAACGGTCATAAATCGGTTCCATATCCCGCAAAAGCCTTTCTGCTTCTCGCTCGCCGTACCGGCGCACCAGCACCGGACGAACCTGTCTTATCATCCCGGAATATTCTTTATCCTTTCTTTTCATCCTGCTAAGTCCTCCTCTCAATACCCAAATGCAGTCCTTTCTAAGCACAACCACTACCCTTTTAATTTCCTGTTCCGCAATATCCCGCAGACCATCCCTATATCTAATGTAAGCCTGACTATGAAATTCTCCTTTTCGTCCTATAGGAGTTAGTGCAGACTAACTCATGGTTTAAATAAATGCGGTCACCTCATGTTAGTAACCGCTAACTTCATAATCAGTATACCTCTTCCGACTTGTTTTTGTCAACAGGGTATCAATTTTGATTTGCGATTTGCCTTTTTCCGGAAGAAAGCCGTCCATTCCTTTCCGGCTCATGAACAGGATGCGCTCTATCCCATAGATCAGAACATAAATAGGAATTGGGAAACCTCGTAAATCCATCCGGAACAATCCTTCAATTCCATAAGAAAAATGCCTTCCTTCCGTGCCGAAGTTGTCAGTCCGATATATCCTGCCGCAAGAGTGGCAGACAAATTTAAATTCCGGAAGACCTGCAGGGACATTACCCGCAGGCCTTCCATTTCAAACTTTTGTGTTTTGAACTTGAAATATTCCTCAATCCGCCACCTCATCAGATATACAAATGGGGAAACTCAAATGAAAAATTGTGATTACAGCTCATTTATTGTTTCTGTGACTGCCATGCTCCGGATTCGCTTTGATGGTGCATAAACAGCCACAGCGCATGAAGCGAAAACCATAAACGATATGATGCCAAGCGAAGCAGCAGGAATTTTCCACACTCCGCCAAAGTGCGTTATTATGATTCTGGCATAAAACAAATAATGCAGCAGCAGCCCAAAGATATCTCCCACAATCATGCCGCATATGGCATAGGCAGCCGTCTCAGCCGTTATCATTTTGGTAATCTGCCTGCTTTCCATGCCCACAGCGCGCATTGCCCCATATTGCTTTATTCTTGCAGATACGCTCATGGAAATGCTGTTCATAATGTTTAACACCGTTATCAGGGAAATAATCGCCAGAAAACCATATGCCCCAAGCCGGAATACCCAATAGGAGCTATGGATTTCCAAATCCTCCTCCCGGCGGTCGGTAACCGGATTGTCGCCTGCCAGACTGCGTATTTCATTGACATCTGTTTCCGCTGCATCCTTTTTTAAAATAACATTAACCATGAGGTATTTTTGCTCGCCCATCAAGCGCGTAAAGGTTTCTTCCGAGCAAACTACCATCGGGGAAGCGCTGATGCTTCCAATGCCCTCCGATGCCACACAGGCAATTTCAAGCTCACCTCCGCCGATTTGTATTTTATCCCCCACCTCAAGCCTGCCGTCCTCGCTGAAAATGGTCAGTGCGTAATCGGTATCTCCATAAACCTTTGACAAATCACCGCTTGTAACTGATTTTTTTGTATTATTGAACATAAATTCCTCATAGGACATTAAATCAATTTTGGTTTCGTGCCCATTCACTTTGACCGGAAGCGCAATCGCATACATTGTGCCAAAAGCAGCCTCCACTCCCGGTATTTCCGAAATCCGGACAGCAAGCTCTCTGTCTATGGAATTGGCAGTCTCTTCACTCTCAATGGTGATATCCGGCGAGAAATTGCTTAACGACGGAAGCAGGCAGCGCACTACATCAAAGCAGGCACAAAAAACCAAAAACAGTATAATGGTAAGGGCAAACGAGCCTGTAATGAAAATCAAATTTTTCTTAGCCGATACCGCATGATGAAATCCAAGGGCTGTTTCCATCTTGAAAAGTCCGGGCTTTACCCCACGGCTGACATTTGCCATACCTGCATTGCCGGATGCTGCCAATATGGGGGAAACCTTCGCCGCCTGCTTTGCCGGGGAATGCGCTGCAATAAATACCGTAATAATACCCATAGCCACCCCGCTTGCAACCCCAAGCACGCTGATGTGAAAAAGCGGCATATACTGCCATTCACCTTTCACAAGAAGCCTCAATACGGCACACAATATCCAATTTGCCATAACGCCAAGCAGACAGCCTATGGGAATTGCCGTAATGCACCAGGTAAGCGCTTCCAGCCTCACATAACGCATAATCTGCCGTTTGCTTGCGCCAATACAGCGCAGCATTCCAAAAAAATGAGTCCTCTGGGCAACATTGCTGTTAATACAGCCCGAAATCATTAAGACACCGGAAATCAGTATTAACAAAAAACAAATTGCAACCAGCGGATAAACATTTTGGGCAGTTTTATTACTGCTTGCGCCTAAAAGTCCCAAGACTGCGGTGTTTTCATCTATATTTTCATCTGTAAGCCCATACTGTTCCCTTATGTCAGTGATTACTTTCTGTAGCTTGGCGCGTTTCGTAAATCGAAGATAATACCGGGAATTTGCATTTTCTCCATTCTGTTCACAGATGTTTTGAAATGCCATCCTATTCAGGTAAACACAGCAGCCCTCAATAATTTGATTAAACTCTGTATCATCTTTACAAAACCCTGACACCTTATAGTCAAAATCTCCCTCTGGCGTATTTAAAACAATGCTGTCGCCTGCCTTGACTGCGAAAAGCTCTTTCGCATCCTCACTGAGCAGGATTTCCTTATCACTTTGAGGAAAATCTCCTTCTATGGAATAATTTCTTATATCTGCAATGTAGACTTCTGATGTGCCATACAGGACTATTTTCCTGCCATCCATATAATAGTCCTTGTCTGCTTCGTGATTTAACTCATTACACCAGGCTGCTGCGGCAACATCCAAACGCCCCCCAATCTCTTCCGCTTCCGCCTCCGGCAGATTTTGCAGCAAAATATGATAATTGCCATGTTTATCTATCATAGCTGCTTTTTCCGATTCAATCCATGCATCCGCAATGGAACAGAGGGATGTGATAAGAAACACTGCAAGAATAATGCAGACACGGGTCATACGGCTCTGCCGTCTGTGCACATGTGCAGAGATTGGAACAAGACTAAGATAGCTTCTCATTCATCACACCTCCCGCAATCTGTCAAAACACCATCTGACACATTAAACACCCTGTCTGCCGTCATTGCAATGCTGCGGTTATGGGTAATCATAATGATGGTCTGCTCATATTTTTTCGATGCTTCCTTTAACAAGGCAATCACTTCACTGCTGTTCTGGGAATCCAGATTACCCGTAGGCTCGTCCGCCAAAAGCAGGGAAGGCCGGGTAAACAAAGCCCTTCCTATGGCGACACGCTGCTGCTGTCCGCCGGATAGCTGGCTTGGTAAATGATGCCTCCGCTCTGTTAAGTTAAGCACTGTCAATAATTCTTCCAGATACTTTCTGTCCGGCTTTTTGTAATCAAGCAGGACAGGGAATGTGATATTTTGCTCCACATTTAACTCCGGTATCAAATTGAATGCCTGAAAAATAAAACCGATGTTCCGGCGCCTGAAAACAGTAAGCGAGCTTTCCTTCATGGCAAAAATATCTTTGCCGTCAATCAGCACTTTCCCGGAAGTCGGCTTATCCAATGCCCCCAGCATATTGAGAAGCGTTGTCTTTCCGGAGCCGGATTCTCCTACGATTGCCACAAATTCTCCCATCGGCACTGAAAAACTGACATTTTTCAAAGCATGGACAGCCGTCTCCCCGCTGCCATAGGTTTTAGAAACGGATTTTACTTCTAACAAATTCATAAAATAAAAACTCCTCCTTCTATATTTTGAATTTTGAAGAAGTATACTACCGGCACCTTACTGCAATATTACTGTAAAGCTACAATTTTGTAGGAATTGATGTCTGAAAATATATCACAAAGGTAGTGCCTATCCCTAATTGGCTGTCAACTTCAATCGTGCCGCCGTGCGCCTCGATTATCGCTTTTGAAAGAGACAGCCCAAGTCCGATTCCTTGGACATCTTTTGAAAAACGGCTGCGGTAAAAGCGTTTGAAAATGTGATGCAAATCCTCGGGGTGAATCCCGCTTCCATTATCTTTAATCACAATCTGCACTGCCGCCGCAAAGCCTTTCCATGTGACAGAAATCACACCGCCCTTCTCTGTATGGTCAAAGGCATTTTTGATGATATTATCAACTGCTTCCATAAGCCAGTCGCGGTCGCAAAGCAGGGTGATATCCTCTTCCCCGGATAATTCCAGCTCTTTTTGTTCCTGCTTTGCCCTATGGGAAAAATGCAAGGCAATATCCTTCATCATATCCGCAACATTTTCCTTGCTTTTTTCAAAAATAATAGAACAGGCATCTAATTTCGTAATTTTGAGCAGATTCTGCACCAAGGTTTCCATACGGTCCAATTCTTTCTCTGATAATGCCACAAACTCCCTGACCGCAGGAAACTTGTCCGTTTCTTCATACAACAGCCCGTTGTAAATATTCAATGCGGCAAGGGGTGTCTTTAGCTGATGGGAAATATCTGAGATGGTATCCTTTAAAAACTCTTTTGATTGCAGTTCCCTTTCGGCATGGGCATTCAATATGGCAGCCATGGTGTTTACAGAGTGAAATAGTTTATTCATTTCCCCCTCGTCATCACAGTCAATCCGGGCATCTTTATCTCCTGCCAGATACGCATTGATTTGTGACGCGGCGGTTTCCATAATCTTATTTTGTCCGCTGAAATACCGGAAACAAGCTGCTGCCACACAAATTATCTCTGCGGCACAAAGTAAGAATAACCCCGAAGAAAAAGTATGAAAAAATGTCCATACCACAATTTGGGAAAACAAAGAAAAAACTGCCAGAATTACAGTGATTACAAGAATAAATTTTTTTATATGACTGTCCGTAAATATCTTCATATGCCACCTCAGAAAAGTACATTCCATTTATATCCCATGCGCCGCACGGTTACTATCATCTGCGGCTCGCTTGGGTTATCTTCTATCTTTGTCCGCAGTCTGCGGATATAAACGGTCACGGAATTATTATCAACATAATTGCCGTCACAGTCCCATAGCTTGTCCAAAATCTGCTCTTTTGTAAGCACTGCATTGGGATTTTGCATAAACAGGCATAACAATTTATATTCTGCGGCAGTCAAATCTAACAGTACATCCTTCTTATACGCCTGCCCCTGTAACAACAGCGCTTTAATGCCATTGGAAGAAAGCTCTGTGCCTGCCACAGCAAAAGCATTCGCCCTGCGCAGCAAGGCATTCATCCTTGACACCAATACCCCTAACTTAAACGGTTTTGTAATATAATCATCACCGCCTATATCTAAACCCATAATAATGCTCGTCTCTTCGTCAGAAGCGGTGAGAAAAATAATGGGCACCTTGGAAACCAGCCGGACTTTTTTACAGAATTCAAACCCGGAGCCATCCGGCAAGGATACATCTAAAACCAGCAAATCATATTTGCCCTCTTCCCACAGCTCATCCGCCTCTTTCATGGTTCGGGCTGTGTCCGCATCAAACCCCTGCTTTTGAAACGCAAATGATAATCCTGTAATCAAACTTAAGTCATCTTCCAGAAGCAATATCTTATTCATAGCTATGATTGTTAAACCTCCAAGTTCCGATTTGCCGGCAGTCAGCTTTTTACAGCGAAAGACTTGTTATCAATTGCTCTCATTGTAGCCAATATGCCATCAAGGTGGTCATACTCATGCTGAATCAGTTCCGACATATCATCATCCATATACATTTCTTTCTGTTCCCAATTTTCGTCCAGATAACGCAAAATGCAATGACGATATCTTCTTACACGGACAAGCAAATTAGGAAATGACATACAATCATCCATTACCTCAATCATCTCATCCCCGATAAATTCAAGCGTTGGATTGATAATAATATACGGCTTGTCCGTTAAAATGCAAATCACCCGTTTTTGTACCCCTATCTGAGGGGCGGCAATCGCTCTCCCAAAGCCATAATTACGGCGTATGCCTTTGATACAGTCGAACATATCCTCGAAGACAGGACGAAGATTTTCCAGCTCCTCGTGCTTTACTTCATCAGAGATTTCGTATAATTGGGGATTTCCCAGCAGTAATATTTCTCTTTCCATAACCGATTTTCCTTTCAGCAAATCCCTATTTATTGAATTGTTCCATGTCGTTTCGCAACCTTATAGGTAAAGAAAATATCAATAACTATCAGCACTGCCCATACTCCTAAAACAGACAATAAACAGGGAGTACCTTTCATAGCGACACAAATGCCTATTATAATAATTCCGCCTATGATAAAAGAAATTCCTCCTATGCGCTGGCATTTTTTCCATGTTATTTCATTTTTCATGCTCCAAGGTGTCCTCAATCCTATCATGGAGTTCCTTCGCAGCTTAGGCATGATATTTCCTGTAACAATCATTAACAGACCCACAATGCCAAAAACAAGCTGCCCAATATCCAATGAAACCAAAGATAAATTTTCAACCTTGTTAAAGCTTGTGTATAGGAAATATACATTCAAAGCGTTAAACAATATCAGCACGAAAAGCCCCGTAATGATGATAACATTTTTATTATTCTCGCCATGTTCCTCTTTTTTCGCCGCTAACCTTGCCATTCCAAGCCAATAATATCCCATCAGGATAGTTACTATGGGATACAGCAACGCCTCATATTTGCTCCCCCAGCGGTCAACCTGATTGTCAAATCCATAATGTGCAGGGATTTTTTCGGGAAGGCATGGCAGTGCAATCAAGGAAACCACTAAGGGAAGATACATCAAAATATAATATATTGTTTTCTTTGCTTTCACACTTTACCTCCTCGCAGCTCGTTAATCCACATAATCGTTTCATCAAGCACGGACAGATTCAATTCATAATAAATAAAATTCTTATATTTTGTTTCATAAATCAAATCTGCCTTTTTTAATTTCGATAAGTGATATGACAAAGCCTGCGGTGTCATGTTCAGAGCATTTGCCAAATCGCCGGAGCTTATTGTCCCTTTCTTTAATTTCTGCAGGATTTTCCTTCGGTTTTCATCTGCCAACGCTGCAAGTATCTCATTTACCGCCAATATACCACCACCTATTTCAACAAATCTTTAAATAGATTATACAAAACATATACAAGAAAGTCAAAGGCTATTTAAAAAACTTTTTAAATAGCCTTTGACTCCTTACTCTCTCCAATAACTTATTTTTTCATTATATTTTTCCCCTACCTCGCCCTCTCTTTCAAAATCATAGGACAAATAACCGTCTTCATCCAGAAAATATACGCCTTCCTCATAAAAAGCTATTACTGTAGTCCAAAAATCATCCACATTAAAATGTATTTCTTCCAGCTCGCCCTCTTCGATTAAAACGATGCATTCCCTATTGCCATCCTTCGCATATGCATAATAGCAGCCGGAATAATCCGTCAAAAACGGAATAACCGGATTATATTCCGGGCATTCTTTAAAATCCTGCTCATAGCTGTCAATGATTTCATCTACCTGCATTAACCGATATCCCGGCAAAAAATCAAAATAAATCTGTTCTGAAATTTCTCGTTTTGTGCCATTGCAGGCATTATATATTTCCTCAAAAAAGGAAGGGATATCCGGAAAATGTTCCAGCCACTTTTTCTGAAAATCTTTGTCTGCCGTTTCCAGACTTTTAATATATCCTTCCCGTAATTCCTCGCTTTTACATAAAAATGTTTTAAAATTGTCCATCTCTTTTCTCTGCAGATAATTCTGCGGTACCCCTTTGATTATTGTAAAGCATCCTCTAATATCTTAATAATTATTAATTCAATATTGTCAAATACATTTATAACTTTTCCTCCCGGTTTATCCAGTTCACAAAATTTATTTGTATCCATATCATAAACATACCAGCTTATACTGCTGTCTCCAATAAATAAATATTTTTGTTGCCACTCATTCTCATGCCATACTTTATTATTATCAATAAAGCCATTAATTGCCTGCTTTGGTTCCTTATCCAATAAGTATTTGTCAATTCCATAAATAATAAATCCATTAAATTCTAAACCGTTTACTATCT
>JAMPEB010000041.1 GCA_023665475.1 Lachnoclostridium sp. | reverse complement strand
TACTTTATTGATTTTTGACTATTATTTCTACTTCCTATTATCATTCCGATGATTACCGGAGAAATCAAGAGGTTTCTCCGGGATGACGGAATGGTAAAAGTGTCCCGCACCATTAAAGAGAATGGGCTTAAGGTAAAGACCGCAAGCCGTTTTTTGCAGACGAAGTTAAAAAGAGACCCGACTATTTCGGAGATTTCCAAAGAAACCGGTTTAAGTGAGGAGGATATCGTCATGGCGCTGGAAGCCACTGCTGAGGTAGAATCCCTATACAGCGCGGTCTATCAGGATGACGGCAGCGAAGTGTATCTGGTGGACAAGGTGGTGCAGGGGGAAAACGGCGTCGGAAGCCGAATAGGAAATGACTATGGGGACAAAGAAAAGGAAAAGATTCTGGACCATATGCTGCTTTCCCAGCTTTTGGACAGCCTCGGGGAAGACGAAAGGGAGTTGATTTATATGCGTTATTTTCAAAACAAAACTCAGGTAGAGATTGCGTCCCTCATGGGAATCAGTCAGGTTCAGGTAAGCCGTCTGGAAAAAAAGATACTTCTGTGTCTTCGTGAAAGGGCTGCAATCCACTAATTTCCAATCGATTAAGTTTTTATAAAAATTTGTAAAAAGGGTTTCCATATGGGGATTTTTCAAGTAAAATGACAATATACATTATAGGACGGCAGTGAGAAGATACGGACAGGAGAAAGTTTGAAAATATGAATCAGCAGAATATGACGGGAAAACCAAAGAAAAAATCCGGTGTGGCGAGATATTTTCTGACATTAGGAGGCTATCTGGCAGCGTTGGTGGTGGTGTTATATATCATGGGTGTAGCATCTAGCTGGCTGGACGGAAGGATTAATAAAGTACAGGAAGATGCTGCGGAAGCGGCCAATATGTCAAATGTACAAAACGATGTGCCGACGGTTTATTCTCAGGAGGAATTGGACACGGCGCTGAATAACGCGTTGGCGGAAGCACAACAGGCGGCAAGCGCAAGAGTGGAGCAGGCGGTTTTGTCAAAGGAAGAGGAAATTCTCGGAGGAATCAAGACAAGCCTGCTGGAAGGCGAAGGCTTGTTAGATGCGTTACGCCCTTACTATCCCGATGAAATCGTGCTTGCAAGTAACGGCAGTTACCATTTTGTGCCCATAAACAAAAGTCTTCAGCAAAATTCATGGATGCAGGAAAATCTGCAGATTTTAGAGAGTGGAGAATATCAGTATCTGCAGGATGGAGAGATTATTTCCCACAAGGGAATCGATGTATCCGCCCATCAGGGCAAGATTGACTGGCAGAAGGTATCGGATGACGGCGTGGAGTTCGCTTTTATCAGGGCGGCATTCAGAGGATACGGCACCGGCAAGCTGGTGGAGGATACCAAATTTGAAGAAAACATCAAAAATGCTACTGCTGCCGGTGTGAATGTGGGCGTATATGTATATTCTCAGGCGGTCACGGAGGAGGAAATTTTGGAGGAAGCGGATTTTCTTATGAAAAAGGCGGCTCCTTATGGGACGGATATTCCCATTGTCATCGATGTGGAAAAGGTGGATGGGGATGACGGACGCATGAATGCCCTCTCCATGGAAGAGCGGACCAATCTGGTGCTTTTATTCTGCCAGACCGTGGAAAATGCGGGATATAAGCCCATGATCTACCACAACACGGAAATGGGAGCATTGATGCTTGATATTTCCGCTCTGGAAAATTATCCTAAATGGTTTGCCTCTTATAGCAATATTCTTTATTATCCTTATGCATACGGCATATGGCAGTACAGTAACAAAGGAAGGGTGGACGGCATCAAGGGCAATGTGGATTTGAATATCAGCTTCACAAAGTTTTGGGAAGAATAGGACGGTAAAAGCGGCAAGTTGAAAAACTTGTTGCTTTTTTGACACATATGAAGTATACTGAAATAGGTAAGTGAATCAAAAGAGGTATTTTCAAGCTTTTATAGCATCTGCTAATCTGTGGCAGTCTTTATCATTTCCATATTTCTCCGATTTTTTAAAAATCTGACAAGTTAATGTTTCCCATGCAAGGGGCAAAAGAGACCGGGAAACAAAAACGGAGATTAGGATGAAAACAAAAAACAGGAATAAAGGGAAGTTGGTGTTGGCTGAAGGCGTTTCTTATAACATGGACTGTTATGAAACAAAGCTGAACAATAATGTGCTGGTGGTAGGTACTTCCGGTGCCGGCAAGACCAGAAGCATTGTCACACCCAATCTGCTTTCGGCAAACGGAAGCTATGTGGTGTCGGACCCCAAGGGGAACCTGTATCAAAAATACAGGAATTATCTGCAAAAAGAGGGATATGTGGTGAAGCTTCTGGATTTTACCCACCCGGAAAAATCCGCCCATTACAACCCTTTTCACTATATAAGGTGTGAACAGGACATTGTAAAGATTGCCCATATGCTCATCTATGCGGCAAAATTTCATGACATAGATCCTTTCTGGGATCAGGCTGCCCAGCTTTTGGTGGAAGGCATAATCGGTTTTCAGTGGGAGTTTATGCCGCCTGAAGAGAGAAATTTGTCAGTGATGCTGGATCTGTTGGATATGTGTGAGATTGAGGGGGAGTACTCTGAGAAGGTGAACAATGTTTTGGATGATAAGATAGAAGAGATAGAACAACATGGCTTCGGGGACAGCTTCGGACCAAAGCATTATAAACGGTTCCGTCAGGCTGCTTCCAAAACCGCAAAGAGCATTCTCATCGATGTGACGGCCAAGCTGGCGGCATTTGATACGAAAGAACTGCGGGAAATGCTTTCCCATGATGATTTGGATATTGCATCCATTGGGAAGCGAAAAACCGTCTTGTTTGTAGTGGTGAGCGACACGGACCGCTCCATGGATACACTGGCAAACCTCTTTTTTACGCAGGCGATGAACGAACTTTGTTATTATGCGGACAATGCTTGCCCGGACAACGAACTTCCGATTCCGGTGCAGTTTATTCTGGATGATTTTGCCACTAACTGCCGGATAGATGAATTTCCGAGGATGATTGCTTCCATCCGTTCCAGAGGAATTTCCGTTATGCTGATGATTCAGGCACAGTCCCAGCTTGAGCAGGCATATAGGGAAGACAGCAGAACCATTATAGGGAACTGCGATACCTATATATATCTGGGCGGCAATGATCTCGAGACGGCGGATGCCGTGGCAAAGCGCTGTGATTTGCCGCTGAAGAATATCCTGAATATGCCTGTGGGGCAGAATTGGATTTTCCGCAGGGGGCAGATGCCCATAAACGGTAAGAATCTGGATTTGGAAAAGTACATAGAGAAGATAGGATTAAAAAGAGAGAAAGTTATGAGGGAAGGGAGAGAGGAATGCGGAAAAAGGGGAAAACAGCCGGAGAAGAGGAAAAGCCCCCGGAAAAGAAAGGGCAGACAAGGGGCAAGACAGAAGTTTAAAAGGGATAGGGGGTTGCGCAACTCCTGATTAAAAAAGGAATATGTGAGATAAAAGAGAGAAGAGGGGATTTTCCGGTTTCCAAAAGATATTATCTGATGTATAATAAAATCGGAAAAATTTATTACAGAACTCAGCAAAATGGGAGGAGGAAGATTGAAAATCAGAAATTTTCAATCTCGGAATTTGTGACGCTGCGCGTCCCAAAGTTCCAATTGATTAAAATGCCGCTGGCGCGGCGGAATGAGAGGTAAAGATGAGCAACATGTCATGGCAGCCCTGCATCATAGAGGAATCGCACAGCGGTGTACGAGAGGTAGCGCTTTATACGAAGCACTTAATGAGCCGAAGGATTTTTTTACAGGGTGAGATTGATGCGGATATGGCAAATGCCGTACTCTCCCAAATCCTGTATTTGGCGGATGATACAGAAAGCCCCATCGATATTTTTATCAACAGCGAGGGCGGCGATGTGAGTTCCGGCTTGATGATTTATGATATCATACAGTCCGTAAAAACGCCGATTTCTATTTACTGCACGGGAACAGCGGCCTCCATGGCGGCGGTGATTCTGGCCGGCGGTCAGAAAGGCAGGAGGTTTATGCTGCCCCATGCAAAGACCATGCTTCAAAAACCGGTAATTGCCGGCGCAGTGGGAGGATATACGGCGCAGCGGAATGCTTCGGAATCCCTTGAAGAAACCAGAAGAATTGTAAATGGAATTCTGGCGAAGCATACCGGGAAGACCTTGGAGGAAATAGAACATGCCACTAAGAGCGGCCGCTATATGAGTGCGGATGAGTCTGTGGCGTTCGGGCTGTGTGATGCCATTAAGGACGAGCTTGTATAAGGACTAAAGAGAATTTTTCTGAAAGAAGGAACTTTGTTTGACAGTTAGCCTGTGAAACGAAGGGCTTGAAGGAAAATTTCCGATGCGGAATAAATGAAGAGAATTGAGAGAGGAATGAGATGAATCAAGAGAATAATCAAGAAAAAAATAAAGGGAAAATAGTTTTGGCGGAAGGGGTTTCTTATAGCATGGACTGCTATGAGACAAGGCTGAATAATAATGTGCTGGTGGTAGGCAGTTCCGGATCCGGCAAGACCAGAAGCATTGTCACGCCCAATCTGCTTTCGGCAAACGGAAGCTATGTGGTGTCGGACCCCAAGGGGAATCTGTATGGAAAATACAAAGATTATCTGAAGAAAAAGGGATATGTGGTGAAGCTTCTGGATTTTACCCATCCGGGAAATTCCTGCCATTATAACTTTTTTGACTATGTCAGATGCGAGCAGGACATTGTAAAGATTGCCCATATGATAATCTATGATGCGGAATCTCAGGGCGCAGACAGACGGCTGGACCCCTTTTGGGATCAGGCGGCGCAGCTTCTGCTGGAATCTTTGATTGCCTTACAGTGGGAGTTTGCCCCCTATAATGAACAGAATCTGTCAGTGATGCTTCAGTTTCTGGATTCCTGTGAGGTAAGGGAAGATGACGGAGATGAGGAAAACGCCTTGGATTTGTTGGTAAAGGATATCGCAAAGGAGCATCCGGACAGTTTTGGGGTAAAGCATTATCACAGGTTCCGCCTTGCCGCTTCCAAAACCTTAAAGAGTATTCTCATTACAGTCACAGCCAAGCTGGCGGCGTTTGATACGGCGGAATTACGGGAAATGCTTTCCCGTGACGATGTGGATATTGCATCTATCGGAAGGCGGAAAACGGCATTATTTGTAGTAGTGAGCGACACAGACCGTTCGCTGGATAATCTGGCAAATTTGTTTTTCACTCAGGCAATGAATGAATTATGCCTATATGCGGACAATGAATGTCCCAACAGTGAACTTCCGGTTCCGGTACAGTTTATTCTGGATGACTTTGCCACCAACTGCCGGATAGCCGATTTTCCCAGAATGATAGCTTCCATCCGTTCCAGAGGTATTTCTGCCATGCTGATGATTCAGGCGGAATCCCAGCTTAAGCAGGCATATAGGGAAGACGGCAGAACCATTATCGGAAACTGCGATACTTATATCTATCTGGGAGGCAATGACCTCGAGACGGCGGACGCCGTGGCAAAGCGCTGTAATTTACCACTGGAGAAAATCCTGAATATGCCGGTAGGGAAAAATTGGATTTTCCGCAGAGGTCAGGCGCCCATAAACGGCAGGAATCTGGATTTGGAAAAGTACATGGAGGAAATGGGATTAAAAAAGGAGCATGTTAAAAATGAGGAGGATTTTGAATTTATAGATGAGGAAAAGTACCCAAAGAAAAGGGAGCCGGAGAAGAAGGAGCGGGCAAGAAGAAAGTCAGAAGATTTTGAAATGAATTAGATAAGGTAAGCAAAAAAATACTTTGACTTTTGGAGAACAATTATGCTAAACTGACAAAGGTAATAGAAACAAATAAGAGATACAAAGAACATAAACGACACAAGTGGTGCATTGCACATAAATCTGATTACGGGACATATGTTTTACATTTGCGTTATCAGAGAATGTGCAATGGTGCGCTTGTGTTTTTTGTTCTGTCCAAAGGGAGGAAATGATTATGCCTAGAAATCAAGCACAGAGAATGTTTTTTGCACTTGTAACCGTACTGGTAACCGTTCATGCGTATGTATTTTACAGTTTGTATGTAATTAACGGAAACACACTGACAACATACGCCAGTCTGGCAGCCGGAACCCCGGTTCCCTATGTCCTGCAGGCAATCCGCATTTTAGGAGGCATTGAGGTGCTGGGGCACCGCATACCGATTTGGGGAGTTGTAGCGATTGAATTCTGTTTAGCATATTTGCTGGAAATCATCGTGGGAAGTCCCTGTTCGTTCAAATTGGCATGCAAATGTTTTCAGCCGGACAAGACACATCCTGTCATCTTTGAATCTGCCATTATTTGCGCCACGGTGGGTTTAATGTGCCCGACAATGAGTTTTCTGGCGGCAATTTTGTATTATCCTTATGGCTCAATGGATTTTAATGTATTTACTTTTCTGGCAAATTGGCTGAAATTAGTATGTCTGAATTTCCCGTTTGCGTTCTTTACACAATTATTTTTCATCCAGCCTTTTGTGCGCACCGTTTTTAAAGTGGTATTCAGCAAAGACATTGCGGCGAGAAAGCTGGAAGCGGCTCACGCCTAAGAGCAGTAAGCTTGTTTATTTTTGTTGAATAACAAACGAAAGAAAAGATACTTTGCAGGTATAGTTTGCCGGAAAAGATGCAGAATAAAAGTATATGATTCCGAATCGTTACAAATATTTAAAAGGCAGATGAATGTGGAAATGTGGAAAGAAGTTTTATTGGCGGTGATGGGCGCAAGCTATGGAATGCTGGCGGCAGCAGGCGTATTTACCGTTTTGGTGGCGGTGGGTCTGATACCTCGTTTTGCGGGAAAGACCCACACTGCCGGAAAGGTCATTCTCTTTGAAGAAATGGTTATTTTTGGCACTGTGGCGGGCAGTTATTTCAGTATTTTTGAAAGATACGGTCAGGTTGCGGCGTTTTTTCAAAACAGATATCCCGGGTACATGAATGTATGGCTCGGATTGGGCAATATGCTGCAGGCTGTGATTGGGATTTTCAGCGGTATGTTTATCGGCTGTCTTGCCTTAGCCATAGCGGAAATGCTGGACAGCATTCCCATATTTACCAGAAGAATTTCTTTCCGCCATGGCATCGGTCTGGCAGTCCTCAGCATAGCGGCAGGGAAACTCTGCGGTTCACTGTTTTATTTTTGGAAAGAGATACAATAGTATAATTTTTGCCAAAAGGCACACACTGTATCAAAAGGGTGTTATAGCAGCAGTCAGGGAAGTCTTTGTGCCGCAAAGGAAAAGGCGGCGGAATGGAGAATTATAATGGATGAGCAGAAAAAACAGGAATATGAACAATATGTTAAAGAGGTGACCCCCACCCATAATCTGGGGCTTCAGATGGTCAAGGCGTTTGTTGTCGGAGGCATTATCTGCGTGATCGGGCAGTTTATTTTAAATTATGCTGAAAATCATTTTGGGTTGGATAAGCAGACAGCGGGCAGTTGGTGTTCTCTGTTATTAGTGCTCTGTTCCGTAATATTGACAGGGCTCAATATTTATCCCGGTATCGTAAAGTGGGGCGGAGCGGGAGCCTTAGTGCCGATTACCGGATTTGCCAATTCCGTGGCGGCTCCCGCCATTGAGTTTCAGAAAGAAGGACAGGTTTTCGGAATCGGCTGCAAGATATTTACCATTGCAGGTCCCGTGATTTTGTATGGTATTTTTGCAAGCTGGGTGTTGGGGCTGGGATATTGGCTGCTGCAAATGTTTCAGGTTATACCGTAAATCGGGGTATCAAAATTATGGAAAATGTTACTGTATACATTAAATGCGACAGAAATGTGGAAGTGCAGTCCCCGGATGTTTACATCAAGGATTTGGGCAGTTTAAGGTGTCAGAATAAGGAAATCAGCGCTAAGTTAAAGGCATTAAAGGCGCATCACTTTAAAAAGGATGGGACGAAACGCTGTGTTATCAGTACCTTAAAGCTGGTTGAACTGATGGAGGAGACTTGTCCCGATATCAGTGTGGAAATCATAGGGGAACCGGATGTGCTGGTGGAATGGGTGAATGTAAACCGCCACAAGGGATGGAAGCAGGCGTGGAAAATAGCGCTGGTGTGTCTGGTGAGCTTTTTCGGCACAGCATTTACCATTATGGCTTATCATAATGATGTGGGAATTAACGATATCTTTGCCCAGATATACCGCATTGTAATGAACAGGGAGCCGGGTGGGGTGAATGTATTGGAAGTATCCTATTCCATCGGTCTTGCCCTTGGGATTATCGTATTCTTTAACCATGTGGGAGGAAGGCGCATCACAAAGGACCCTACCCCCATCGAAGTCGCAATGCGAAATTACGAGCAGGATGTGGATAAGGCCCTGATTGAAACGGCCGGAAGGGAAGGGCTGGAAGAGGACGCCTAGTCCGTCTAGCAGAGGGTAAATCCTTTGGATTTGATGCAGGCCTCCACTTCATAAGGCTCCTGCGCATGGAAGACCATAATGGGTTTTCCGGAAGCCCTGTTAAAGGAAAGATAGAGATAATCTACACTGATATTGCTTTCTTCAAGGGAGAGCAGCAGACGGTTCAGATTACCCACTTCATCGGTTATCTCCACGCCCAACACATCGGTGAGACGGCAGAGATAGCCTTCTTTTGCGAGAGCGTCTAAAGCGGAATCCGGATCGGATACTACCATACGGACAATACCGTACTCTGCACTGTCATTCGTAACACTTCCCAGAATATTAATGTTTTTTGCTGCCAGAATGGAAGTGATTTTCTGCATGGTGCCCCTTTTATTTTCTGCATAAATAGAAACTTGTTTTAACATAACTTTTCTGCCTCCTGTTACTTTGAAGGTCATGTTTATTTTGACCTGTAAACCGTAAATAATTCTATCACAATAGATGGATTTATGCAACAGGAATCCTTTTGTCATTACGGAAAGATGATAGGTGGGCACTTGGTTGCACGCTATGGATTTTTGTGATACTCTTAATACAACCAACAGTAAAATAATCAGTAAAAAGGAGACTTTGGTATGCAGGCGAGAGACAGTATTGCAATTCCCGTAATTTTGAAGGTAGGAAAAGGCGCTTTGACGAAAATAGGCGCCTATTTAAAGGCGGAGGAGCTTGACCAGGTGGTCATTTATTTCGGCAATGGGCTGATTGATTTGTTTGGCATGGATGTGATGGCATCTTTAAAGGAGGAGGGTATTACCGTATTAGAATACAGTGAGCTTGACACAGTGAATATGGATGACATCATTACCCTTGCCTTTTCTATGTCCAACAAAGCAAAGGCGGTGATTTCCATTGGCGGCGGAAAGGTGATTGATGCAGGAAAATATGCGGCGTTTTTAAAAAAGCTCCCCTTTATCAGTGTGCCCACATCAAGCTCCAGCGACGGATTTTCCAGTGCCAGCGCATCCCTGATTGTGGATGGCAAAAGGACTTCCGTTCCGGCAAAGCTTGCCTATGGGATTATCGTGGACACAGAGGTTATCCGCACCGCTCCGGAGAAATTTATCTATTCCGGAATCGGAGATATGATTTCCAAGATTACAGCCCTGTATGATTGGATTTATGAAGAGCAGTGCGGCGCCAGCGTGGTAAACGACTTTGCGGTGATGATTGCAAAGAAGGCGGTAAACAGCTTTGTGCGGACACCTTATGAGAGCATTAAGGATGAACTGTTTTTGAAGGAACTTTTGGATTCTTTATCCATGAGCGGCATTGCAAACGAGATAGCGGGAAGCAGCGCGCCCACCAGCGGCAGCGAGCATTTGATTTCCCATGCCCTTGATAAGATTCTGGAGGTGCCGCAGCTTCACGGCATACAGGTGGGTATTGCGACTTATATTATGAGCAAGGTGCATGACCACCGCCATGTGCGTGTCAATACGGTGCTGACAGAAACGGGATTCTGGGATTATACGGCATCCCTGAAGATGCGTAAGGCGGACTTTATAGAGGCAATCGACATGGCGCCTTCCATCAAACCCCACAGGCATACCTATCTTCATGAGGAAAAATACAGGGAGATGGCGAAGAAGCTTGTGAGGGAGGATGAGGTGTTAAACAGGGTACTAGATTGAAAAATCGAGGATTTTTCAATCAGAAATTTGTGCTTGAGCCCAAATTTTCAAGTTGCGGAAAGAATGATGATTAGATTGAGAAATAAGGCATTGTATCTGCAAAAAAACTTGCAATCCCCTGTATCTATGGTACAATAAAGGCGACAATAGAATAGTGAGAGGTCTATGAAAACGAAGAGGAGAAGAACATAACTATGAAGAAGCGATTTTGCTACTTGTTTATGGCACTTCTGACAATGGCTGCACTGGGTGGATGCGCAGGTGGCACAGAAGAGTCTTCGGAGGATAAGTCCTCGATTGTTGTAGGTATCCAGCAGGATATTGATAGTCTTGACCCACACAAAGCAACTGCGGCAGGAACGAAAGAGATACTATTTAATATTTTTGAAGGTTTGGTAAAACCGGATGAAAACGGCAATTTAATGAATGCAGTGGCGAGTGATTACACCATTTCCGACGATGGGCTGGTGTACACCTTTACCCTTCGTGAGAATGTGAAATTCCATAATGGGGAGACGGTGACGGCGGAAGATGTAAAATATTCTCTGGAGAGAGTTTCCGGCCTTTTGGACGGCACTGCACTCATGTCAACTATGAGCACGATACAAAGCGTAGATATTATCGACGAAAAGACGGTTCAGGTAACAGTGGGCAGCGCCAACACAGAGCTGATTTACAGCTTTACGGCAGCCATCATCCCCAAAGGGAGCGGCGAGGATGAGTCGGCAGACCCCATTGGTACAGGACCGTTTTCTTTTGTTTCTTATACACCGCAGGAAGGCATTGTGGTGGCAAAGAATGCGGATTACTGGCAGGCAGGGCTGCCCTATCTGGATGAGGTGAATTTCAAGATTGTGAACAGCCCCGATACAGCGCTTTTGGACCTTCAGGGCGGTTCCATTGATATTTATCCTTACCTGACGGATTCTCAGGCGAATGAGCTTCAAAGCTCTTTCCAGATACTCTCGGCGCCTTCCGATGTGGTGCAGGCGCTTTATTTAAACAATGATGCGGAGCCTCTGAATAATGTCAAGGTGCGTCAGGCAATCTGCTATGCCTTGGATAAGGACAGCGTAAATGATTATGTGTCCGGCGGGAGCGGTACCATAATCAGCTCGGCAATGCTCCCCACATTGAAGGATTACTATGTGGATTTAAATGATGTTTATGGAACCGGCGCAAATATTGAGGAGGCAAAGAAGCTTCTTGCGGAAGCAGGATATCCAAATGGATTTGATTTGGAGATTATGGTGCCCTCCAATTATGAATTCCATATGCAGACTGCGGAGGTTGTGGAGCAGCAGCTACAGGCAGCGGGCATCAATGCCACCATCAATCCTGTGGAGTGGAGCACCTGGCTGGATGAGTGCTACAATGGAAGAAAGTATCAAGCCACCATCAGCGGCATTACCTGCGACATGACTCCGGGATATCTGTTAAACAGATTCCAGACAGATTCCAAGAAGAATTTTATTAACTTCAAAAATTCGGAGTATGATGCCATCTATAAAAAGGCGCAGGCAGCGCTTGATTTGAATGAGAAGGCGGATTATTACAAGCAGCTTCAGGAGATGTTGTGCGAGGATGCGGGAACCGCGTTTATTCAGGTTCCCCCCATTACCGTTGCCGTAAGCAAGGAACTGACGGGCTATAAGTTTTATCCGATTTATGTGCAGGATATGAGCACAGTGCAATTTGTGAAATAGGTGTTTGCAAAACGCAGTGGCACATAAGATGCCAGAATACGGCATCGGAGCGAAACTAAGTTTCGCTTTGGGTCAGCGTTCTGCAAGGGTCTGCTTGTGGAACATGCAATCTACACAATTCGGTTTACGAGAACCTAAGTTTCGCAAACGCCTAAAATAAGAAAGGAGGAGGCGGCCATGAAATATTTTTTAAAAAAAATAATCACTCTCATTATGACATTGTTTGTAGTATCCTTGGCTGCCTTCATTGCCTTTCAGATTATTCCCGGCGATGTGGTGACGTCCATTCTGGGCACGGAGGCGACTCCCGAGAGGGAGGAGCAGCTTCGCGCCGAGCTTGGGCTGGACAGACCGCCGGTGGAGCGTTATGTGAATTGGGTGACAGATGTGCTGCGGGGTGATTTGGGCGTCAGCTACCGCTATTCTAAAAATATGAATGAGATGATGCCGGTGACAGAGTTGATTGGGGATAAGCTTCCGGTGACTTTGTGGCTGGCATTTCTTTCTCTTGTGCTGATTGTTCTGGTGTCCATCCCCTTAGGGGTATTGTGGGCAAGGAGCCACAGCCGCATTCTGGATGCAGCGCTGGGGGTGGCGACTCAACTTTCTATGGCGATTCCTTCCTTTTTTTTAGGCATTTTAGTGACTTATCTCTTTGGGATAGTATTTAGGTGGTTTACGCCGGGAGGCTATATCAGTTACCGGAAAGATTTTGCAGGATTTTTGGGTTATCTGATATTTCCGGCCATCTCCGTTGCCATACCTAAAATAGGTATGACGGCAAGGTTTCTGCGCAATTCCATGCTGACGGAGATGAAAGCGGATTATGTGCGGACCGCATACAGTAAAGGCTGTACGGAAAACCGTGTGATGTATGGACATATTTTGAGGAACGCCATGATGCCTGTGGTGACTTTCCTTGGCATGATTATTGCGGAGGTTGTGGCAGGAAGCATTGTGGTGGAGCAGGTGTTCGGGCTGCCGGGAGTGGGCAGGCTGTTAATCAGTTCGATATCGACCAGAGATTTCCCCGTGGTGGAAATCCTGATTTTATATATTACTTTTATTGTGATTTTTGTGTATTTTCTGGTGGATATTCTTTATCGGGTGATAGACCCCAGAATCAGCAGTAAGTAGGGGGATGGGGAATGCGAAACTCTTGTTTTTGCAGAGTGTCGTTGTTCAGCTTGCACATTCCACCGCAGACACGCTCTCGCTCCGTGAAAAACGCAGTGGTACATAAGATGCTAAAGGACAGCATCTAAGTACCAGCGTTTTTCAAGGGTCTGCTTGTGGAACATGCAATCTGCCCAACTCGGTACAGGAAGGATAGAGTTTCGCAATAGCCTAATGAAGAGGAGAAAGAATAGGTAATCGCGAAATTCGATAGAAAGAAAAGTGGCATAGGAGGGTGCATGGAGAAGCGGTTTTGGAAAAAGTGGAATAAATACTTCATAGCCGGTCTGATTATGACTGTGACTGCCGTTATCATCGCGGTGGTGGGGGCATTCTGGACCCCTTACAGCACTACCGCTATGTCTGCGACAGAAAAGTTTGCAGCCCCTTCTTTTGCGCATTTTTTCGGAACCGATAATTTTGGCAGGGATATTTTTTCAAGGGTTATGAAAGGGATGGGAACCACTATTTTAATTGGAATTTTAGTGGTGCTCTTATCCGGGGGAATCGGAATTTTGGTGGGAGCGGTTACAGGTTATTTTGGCGGCGTTGTGGATGAGGTTATTATGCGTTTTACGGATGCCCTCAACGGATTTCCAAGCATTCTGCTTGCCTTAGTGGTTATCAGCATATTAACGCCGGGAAAGCAAAATCTGATTATTTCGTTAGGAATCGTTTTTGTGCCTAGTTTTGTAAGAATCGTGCGAAGCGAGTTTATCCGGCTTCGGGATGCGGATTACATCAACCGCGCAAGGCTTATGGGAGTGGGGCGGGCCCGTATTTTATTTGTGCATATTCTGCCCAATATTTTTTCCACTTTCTGGGTTTCTGTGATGATTGGGTTTAACAATGCGATTTTGGCGGAATCCGGCATGAGTTATCTAGGAATCGGCGTGCAGCCCCCGGATGCCAGCCTTGGGAAAATGCTTAGTGATGCGCAGGGTTATCTCATAACGGCGCCTTGGTATGCGCTGGCGCCGGGGCTTGCCATCGTGTGGATTGTGCTGGGCTTCTCGCTGCTTAGTGAAGGAGTCAGAAGAATGCAGGGGTAGCCTTCTTCCTATTGAGTGTTTGTGCCTGCGCAATGCGTAAAATGCGTATGAAGAAAGCATGCAGGTCATGGAAAGGCATGGTTATTGTTTATGATAAAAATAGAAGATTTAACAGTGGCGTTTTCGGGAAAGACTGCTGTGGAAAATGTGAATTTAACATTGCAGGATGGCGAGATATTGGGTGTAGTTGGAGAATCCGGCTCCGGGAAATCTGTGACAGCACTGACTTTGATGGGGCTTTTAAACGAGGAAGCGCAGATTGTTTCCGGACGCATTTTTTTTGACAGCGAAGAACTTTTGGAAGCGGGAAAAGCACAGGATAAAGAACTTTATCGAAAATATCAGGGAGCCAAGATGTCCATGGTATTTCAGGAGCCCATGACTTCCTTAAACCCTACCCAGAGGGTGGGAAAGCAGGCGGCGGAAATGTTAGAACTCCACACAAGCCTGCCGAAAGAGGAGATTTATAAAAAGGTGCTTGAAGTTTTTGCATCCGTGGGGCTTCGGGATGTGGAAACCGTCTATGCAAGCTATCCCCACCAGCTCTCCGGCGGCATGCGCCAGAGGGTGATGATTGCTATGGCAGTGATTCTCCACCCAAGGCTTATTGTGGCGGATGAACCTACGACGGCATTGGATGTGACTATTCAAAATCAAATTATAGAGCTGCTTGCGCAGATTAATAAAGAGCAGAAAAATACCATGCTTTTTATCACCCACGACTTAAATCTGGCACGGCGCATCTGCCACCGGATAGCGGTGATGAAGGATGGGAAGGTGGTAGAAATCGGAGACACCGAAGAAGTTTTTTTAAATCCTAAGGAGGAGTACACCAAAAAGCTGATAGAGGCGGTTCCCTCCCGAATGAAGAAGCGGAAAAAAGCACAGATGACAATAACCGAAGAGGGACATTCGGATTCCTCCGTTCCCATTCTGGAAGTGCATGATTTGAATGTCTATTATCAGGAGGGAAGCAACAGCCTGTTTGGAAGGGATAAGAAGCGCAGAGTGGTGGAAAACGCCACATTTGACATTAAGATGGGGGAAATCATGGGGCTGGTAGGAGAGAGCGGCTGTGGGAAGACCTCGCTGTCAAAGGCGATTCTTGGCATGAACAAAGATATTCGGGGAGAGGTGGTCAGCCATTCCAAAGGACCCCAGATGATTTTTCAGGACCCTTACAGCAGCTTAAATCCGGCTAAGACCATCGGATGGCTTTTACAGGAACCTCTGCGGGCACGGGGCAGGCTGGACGCCTCCCAAAAGATGTCTTCCGCGGACATGGAAGCGGCGGCATATGAGATGCTTGAAAAAGTGGGCATGGAGGAGTATTATTTTCACAGAAAACCGTCCCAATTAAGCGGCGGACAGCGCCAGAGAGTCAGCATCGGTCAGGCGTTAATCACAAGGCCGAGGCTTGTGATTGCGGATGAACCAGTGTCTGCGCTGGATGTGACCCTGCAGGCACAGATAATGGAGCTGATGCGCAGTCTGCAGGAAGAATTGCATTTATCCTATTTGTTCATTTCACATGATATCAATGTAATTTATCAGATGAGCGATAGAATCATGGTGATGCAGAAGGGCAGAATCGTGGAAATAGGAGATACGGAGGAAGTGTTTGGAAATCCCAAAGAAGAGTATACCAAGCTTTTGCTGGCAGAGTCGGTTCCTGCCGTGGGGCAAGTGTGAACGGAAGGAAGATTTTCATTCAGTGTTTGTGCCACCACTGGCGGCATGGCAGTAAGTTTGAAAATAAATTTTCCAACTCTTTATTGGGATAAGAATGAAGGATGATAATTTGGACATTTCATAGAGTGTGATGTGATAAAAAAGTCTGCGGGATTTTACGGAAGCGAAAAGAGGTTTCTCGCTATGCCGTATAAGAGCAGAATCGCAATACAAATCCATAAGCTTACATTTTGAAAAGGATGCATTTTCAGGCATCCTTTTCGTATGTAAGTGATACAATATTGGGCAAAAACTAAGGCAAGCCAAGGGCTTATCAATAGCAATGCCGGATTTGCGGCAAAGGCTGCCACAAAATCAAAGTGCAATAGAGCAAGGCACATATGGGTGACTCCGCATCCGGGGCATTTCAGACCTGTCAAAAACCGAAAGGGACATGGCAGGGCAATGCCTGTACGGTAAACCCAAAATCCGTATGCGCACCCTGCAATGAGCAGGATGGCGATAATGCGAAGAACACTCAACAGTCGCTTTTTCATCATAGTATGTAAAAGCTTAGTTAGCAGGAGTTGCCATTTTGTTTAACTCATTCTGCATCAATACCCATGCTACGATGCCAAGACCGAACAGGCAAAGAATCAGGTAAAGAATCTTGTTGTCGCTAACGGGCTGACCGTGGCTCTGCTGTGCGGTAGCAATTTTCTCGCCCTGCTTATAAGCCCAATACCAATTGTAGATACCACAGGTAACCAGAGTGAGCACAAGCGCCAAAACGCCGGAAGGACCATCAGTGCCTGCAGCAGTGTTGGTATCATCTGTCAGGCAAACATACCAATAAAGACTGTAGATACCACAGGTACAGAGGGACAGAATGATACACAATGCAAGGTTTCTCTCTTTAATCATTTTGAAATCTCCTTTGAAGTATAAAATTTTTATAAATATTTCCTAAACTAGGATATATTACAGAACGCATTCTGTCAATAGGGAATTTTGGAATTTTGGAGAATTTTGTAGGACATACTTTGTGGAAATTGGAGTTATAAACTGTAAAAGACTTCTTAATCAAAATAAATACAAAATAGCCACAGCATAGCATTTATGCGATACTGGCGGAAAGGAGGAATTGATTATGGGTCACGATTTAACAGCATTATACGAAAGGTTAAGCCATGATGATGAATTGCAGGGCGAGAGCAACAGCATATTCAACCAGAAGGCAATGCTTGAGGACTATGCGGAAAAGAACGGATTTACAGGCATACGCCACTTTACCGAAATGTAAACAGCTTATTTGATACAAAGGGAATGAACAGAATATCGGGAAAACCGCTGAAAACAAG
>JAMPEB010000040.1 GCA_023665475.1 Lachnoclostridium sp. | reverse complement strand
AGTAAAATCAGGATGAGATAGGGTTAATTTTGTAATTTTATTCTTTGGTGCTGAAATACATACAAATTCATTGCATTCGTGGCAGAAATAGGATAAAATAAAGAAATACAGCTTGATGGAAGGGGCGTGACTACCCACATGCAGGTAGGAGGAATCGGAAGCGGACACAGCAGCGTGTCGCATCATGTCACAAACTGTATACATGAGCATTCTTCCACCATGAAGGATGCGGGAGCCATGGGAGCCCGTAGTAATATGGGAGGAGTCGGTACGCTTTTGGGACAGACAGGTCAGTCGGGGGAAGGATTTTCCTTATCGGCGTGGCTGGCAGACCCCATAGGTAAGGCAAAAAAGCTGTTTGGCAAAGTGTGGAACGGCGGAGACGGTAATGCGGCAGAGGGTATTTCCGGTAAGTCCCTGACCGAAAACGGACAGGTTATGGCGGAGATTGCAGAAGATTTGCTGCAAGATGCCTCTTCTTTGGGCAGCACGCTTCATGGCGGGGCACAGCCCGGTGCAGGGCAGCCTGCCATGGCTCAGCAAAGTTTTCCTGTCAATACGATACATAATCCGCAGATTGCGGCAGCGGCAACAGCTTTGAAGCCGCAGGATGTAATGCAGGGCAATCCGTATTTTGCTACAGTGGAAAATGCCGATGGGCAGAGACAGACCATATGGCGGAAAATGAAAGTGCAGTTTGAGGCGGTGGCAGGATTTCTTACCAAACGATTTGCTTTTTCCGGCAAAAATTCTTTTCAGGCAAAGCAGGAGCAGCCGAAAGAAGACTTGCGCAAGCGCAGTCGTTATAGGAGCGATAATCTGGATGTGGAATGCGTTTTGACGGATGATAGTTACTTGTTGGATTCTTATGACAGAAAGGGAGAATACAGTCGGCTGTCTACCAAACAATAACCGCAGATGTAAGGCGGCGTTACGGATGGATGAGGGTGAACCTTATGGATAAGATAAAAAAGAATTTTAACTATATCAAAAAGGCATTGACCGGAAGAATACGCATTAATGACAAACTGAAGTTTAGTGCCATTATTTATTCGGTGGCGGCAGTCCATATCTTTCTCTCATTTATATTCCGGCATTTTAATATTCTGCCGCTGTTTCTGTTTAATGTTTGTAGTGTGCTTACTTATCTGGCGTGCAGTCTGTTAGTCCGCAGGGAGCATTTCTGGCCGGTGTATTGCATCACTTATCTGGAGATTATTCTTCACTCCTTTATTGCTACCATCTGCATAGGCTGGCAGTACGGCTTTGCGCAGTATATCATTGCGCTGACTCCGGTGGGCTTTTATATTTGCTATACCATGAGTACCGGGCGGCGGAAAATAGTGATTGCAACCGTTTCAGCCTTGACGGCAACCGTTTCTTTTCTAAGCTGCAAACTGCTATCCTTCTTTGGCACTCCCGTATATGAAATATCGGATACGACCGCGGAATTAAAGCTGTATGTCTTTAATTCTGTATGTACTTTTATCTTTTTAATTGTATTTTCCCTGATTTTTATTTCCGAGATTCAACTGTCCAATATGCAGCTTCGCTACCAAAATGAAATTCTGGATAAACTGGCGAGCACTGACCCCCTGACCGGACTGTATAACCGCAGAAGCATGGATGTGTTTTTGCAGCAGGCGCTGAAGTCGGATTCCGGCTTTTGCGTTGTGATGTGTGATATTGATGATTTTAAGAAAATTAATGATAATTACGGGCATGATTTCGGGGATATTGTATTGAAGGAGATTGCGAATATTATAGTAAAACAGGTGAGCGCCAACGGATATGTGTGCCGCTGGGGCGGTGAGGAAATCTTAATCCTTGTGAGCGGTTCCGCCAAGGAAAATGCGACGCGCATCGCCGAGAATATCCGCAGTAATGTGGCAAACCATGTTTTTGAATTAAACAATAAGTGGGTGCATTGTACGCTTACGCTGGGCATCTCCACATACAAGGAAGGCCAGACGGTGGAGGAAACCATAACGGATGCGGACGGTCACCTCTACCAAGGCAAGAGAAGCGGTAAAAATAAGGTGGTGGCATAGCCAGAGAGACCTGACATAGCCAGCAAGACAGAATATGCCAACATTTTCTTGACAGTTATAAAGAGTTTGTGTTATTCTATCATATAAATGAAAAACGCATTGACGAAGAGAGTATGCTTTTACATCGGTTTACAGAGAGGGTTCCAAAGCTGAGAGGAATCTGACTGAGAAAAGCAGAACATGGCTTCCGAGCAGCGCACCGAACCGTCCCTGATAAAAGGGAAGGCAAGGCTGCGACAGGCGCCGCCTGTTACAGCGGCTGGGGTTATATGACCCGACGAGGTCTGCATTGTAAGATGCAGGCGAAGAGAAGTGGTACCACGGGCAGGGCTCGTCTTCCGGTGAATTGCAGTGCATGGTCTGCAGGCAGTTCCGGGGGATGGGTTTTTCTTATTTATCGGAGTAATTGAAAAAACATCGAAAGGAGATACCATTATTATGGAAAGCAAAGGAAAGTATTATCTTACGACAGCGATTGCCTACACATCCGGCAAACCTCACATCGGCAATAATTATGAGGTGGTGTTAGCTGACAGTATTGTCAGATTTAAGAGAAAAGAAGGTTATGATGTATTTTTTCAGACCGGAACGGATGAACATGGACAGAAGATTGAATTGAAGGCACAGGAAGCAGGCGTTACGCCGAAGGAGTTTGTGGACAATGTGGCAGACATTATAAGGGGGCTTTGCGACCGCCTGAATATTTCCTATGATAAATTTATCCGCACCACGGACGAAGACCATGAGAAACAGGTGCAGAAAATCTTTAAGCGCCTGTATGACCAGGGGGATATTTATAAGGGAGCGTATGAGGGAATGTATTGTACGCCCTGTGAATCTTTCTGGACGGAATCGCAGCTCAAGGACGGCAAGTGCCCCGATTGCGGCAGGGAGGTAAAGCCGGCAAAGGAGGAAGCTTACTTTTTCCGTATGAGTAAATATGCGGATAAATTGATTCGGCATATTAATGAGCATCCGGAGTTTATCCAGCCTGTTTCCCGCAAAAACGAGATGATGAACAATTTTCTGCTGCCGGGTCTTCAGGACTTGTGCGTGTCCCGTACTTCTTTTAAGTGGGGCATTCCGGTTTCGTTTGATGACACGCATGTCGTTTATGTGTGGCTGGATGCGCTGACCAACTATATTACGGGAATCGGTTACGATGCGGAAGGCAACAGCAGCGAGCAGTACAAGAAATTGTGGCCCGCCGACCTTCATTTGATAGGTAAGGATATCATTCGTTTCCATACGATTTATTGGCCTATTTTCCTGATGGCGCTGGGGGAGCCCCTGCCGAAGCAGGTATTCGGGCATCCGTGGCTTCTTATGAGCGGCGGAAAGATGAGCAAATCCAAAGGCAATGTGATTTATGCCGATGATTTGGCGGATTATTTCGGCGTGGATGCGGTACGGTATTACGTTTTGCACGAGATGCCTTATGAAAATGACGGCAATGTCACATGGGAGCTGATTGCGGAGCGGTTGAATTCGGATTTGGCAAACACGCTGGGCAATTTGGTGAACCGAACGATTTCCATGAGTAATAAATATTTCGGCGGCGTGGTGGCGGACAAGGGAGTGCAGCTTACCCCGGATGACGGCGTGATAGATGAGGATTTGAAGAAGACGGTTACCGGCGCATATGCCAAGGTAGTGGAGAAGATGGATACCCTGCGTGTGGCGGATGCCATAACGGAAATATTCGGTATTTTTAAGAGATGTAATAAATATATCGATGAGACTATGCCTTGGGCGCTGGCAAAGGAGGAAGCAAAATCGGACCGTCTGGCAACGGTTTTGTATAATCTGTCGGAAAGCATTATCATCGGAGCGTCCTTATTACAGCCTTATATGCCTGAGACGGCGGATAAGATTGCCGCGCAGTTAAATACAAAGCTTCGGGATTTTGACAGGCTGGAGGAATTCGGGCTTTATGAAAGCGGCACAAAGGTAACGGAGCAGCCGGAGATTCTTTTTGCCCGCATGGATATGAAAGAAGTTGCAAAGAAAGAGGAAGAACTGGCGGAAGCCATGATGGCACAGGCAGCCGGTGAGGCTCCCGATTCGGAAAACAAAACGGCGCAGCGAGGGGAAACTGCCGGCATAGATATTGAGGCAAAGCCGGAAATCACTTATGATGATTTTGCAAAGCTGCAGTTTCAGGTGGGAGAAATCATTGCCTGCGAGGCGGTGCCGAAATCCAAAAAGCTTTTGTGCAGCAAAGTGCGCATCGGTAGTCAGGTGAAGCAGATAGTGTCCGGCATCAAAGCATATTATACCCCCGAGGAAATGGTGGGTAAAAAGGTGATGGTGTTAGTGAATCTGAAGCCTGCGACTTTAGCCGGAGTGGTGTCCGAGGGAATGCTCTTGTGTGCGGAGGATGCAGAGGGGAATCTTGCCTTGATGACGCCGGAAAAGGATATGCCTGCGGGGGCAGAGATCTGTTAAGGTGTAAACATTTTATTAAATATGGGTAAAAGGCTTAAAATCTACCGGGAAAAGAGTTATAATAAAATGCGGAATGTTATTTTGAAGTATAGAAGTGAGGATGTAGATGTAAATGAAAAAAGAAGAATTTTACTTTGATTCCTGCGACGGAGAACACAAGCTGCATGGGGTAAGGTATATTCCTGAGCAGGGCGAGGTTACCTGTGTGCTGCAGATAGTGCATGGAATGGCGGAATATGTAGAACGCTATGAGGAATTTGCAAAATTCTTAACTGACAGGGGTGTTGTGGTTACGGGGGAGGATCATCTGGGACATGGAAAATCCGTGGATGCGAACGGTATATACGGCTATTTTTGCAAACATGATCCCGCTACCGTGGTAGTGAAGGATGTGCACCGGCTGAGAAAGCTGACGCAAAAACTGTATCCGAAGGTTCCCTATGTGATATTGGGGCACAGCATGGGCTCCTTTATCCTGCGTAACTATCTGTGCTGTTATGGGGCGGGCATATCCGGCGCCGTTATTATGGGTACGGGAATGCCGGCGTCGGCTCTGGTGAAACTTTCCAAAATTATTGCAAGGATGCAGAGAATAGTCTGCGGAGAGCGCCATATCAGCAAATTTTTGGATAAAGCGGTGTTTGGAAATTATAATAAGGGGATAGCCGAGCCCCGAACGGATTTTGACTGGCTGAGCAGAAACGGGGCGAGCGTGGATGCCTATATAAAAGACCCGCTCTGCGGTTTTGTGTTTACCGCTAACGGATTTTACACATTATTTGAATTGATTACAAGGGTACAGAAAAAACGGAATCTGGAAAAAGTGCCTAAAACGCTGCCGCTGCTTATGCTGTCCGGGACGGCGGACCCGGTGGGCGAGTATGGGCAGGGCGTGCGCCGTGCATATCGTTCTTTTCGGGAAGTGGGTGTAAATGACATTAAGCTTAAGCTTTATCGCAAGGGCAGACATGAATTATTAAATGAAACCAACAAAAATGTGGTTATGCAGGATATTTATGATTGGATGCAGGATGCGGTCTTACTGTCCCGGATACAGCGCTCCATCATAGCGGATTTGCATAGGACCATGGGGCAGCAGGAACAGGAAGTGGAAGAGCAGGATGAGTGACGGCATAGAAATCCGGTGGGCGGAAAGGAAGGATTGGAAGCCTGCCATGACCATGATTTGGAAGACCTTTTTAAAGTATGACAGCAAGGATTATACAGAAGAGGGTATTCGCAACTTTTTTGAATTTATTACCGATGATACCATATACCGTTCTTTTTTGATAGGAACCTATCAAATGCTGGTGGCGTTGGACGGTGGGAAAATTATCGGCGCAGCTTCTATTCGCAACAGAACGCATTTATCCCTGCTTTTTGTAGATGAGGACTATCACGGACAAGGCGTGGGAAGCAGCCTGATGAATCAGATGTGCCAATATCTGAAGGAAGAAGAGGGGGAAGGGTATATGTCTCTGAAAGCGGCGCCCGGAGCCGTTGATTTCTATCGGAAACTGGGGTTTCGCATTGTAAGTCCGGAGGAGGAGATTTCCGGCATAAGGGTGACTTCCATGGAAAAATTTTTTTAAGAAAGGAGCATGGTTATTAGTATGGCGATTTTTGATATAGATGGACCATTGATGAGATTTTTGGAAAAAGTGGCAAATCTGATGTGGCTGAATGTGCTGACAATGATATGCTGCATTCCCGTGTTTACAGCGGGCGCCGCATTTACGGCGCTGCATTATATGTGCTTAAAGATTGTGCGTGATGAGGAGAGCTATATCACCAAGGCATATTTTAAATCCTTTAAGGAAAATTTCAGGCAGTCCACGATTATATGGCTGGCAATGCTGGCGCTCGCG
This sequence comes from Lachnoclostridium sp., assembly GCA_023665475.1. Classification (GTDB taxonomy): domain Bacteria; phylum Bacillota; class Clostridia; order Lachnospirales; family Lachnospiraceae; genus Acetatifactor. The sequence goes on along the minus strand of JAMPEB010000040.1, from coordinate 12,159 downwards.
GCTTTTCTGGGTTTAGACTTTTACATTATTATTGACCTGAAAGTAGAGCTGCCCCATATAGTGAAATTGCTTGTTCTGGCCGTAGGCGTGCTGGCGGCATTTACGGCAGTCATGATTTTTCCGATTCAGGCAAAATTTGACAATCCTATTAAATATACCATTAAAAATGCGTTTGCGGTGAGCGTGCTGCAGTTTCCCAAAACATTTGTGATGCTGGTGCTGCTCTTTGTGCCGATGCTCCTGTGTTATGTGTCAATGCAGATTTTCCCGGTGGTATTTTTGTTCGGATTTTCTCTGCCGGCATATTTTTCGGCACATTTGTACAACAAAACCTTTCTTAGTATGGAACAGCAGATTTTGGGAAATGAGGAAGCCTCCGGGGAGGAAACTGCCGCGGAAGAGGGAGAGGATGAACGGATTTTTAAAGACGAGCCGGAGAGTGAAGAAACAGAGGCGGAGCAATAAACTTGTATAGTTTGACTAAGAATCAGGAAACATTTTGTTCAACTTGACAAGCAATTTGAGAAAAATCGCAGTTTGTAAGCAATTCTCACAATTTGAATAAAAATCTTTGTGAAATAGTGGTATGGTGCAACTTTCAGATTTTCGTTATACTATTTTCAGTATCAAAACTATAAGCGCGAAAGGAGTTTACTGTAATGGCTAGTTTATCTTTAAAGAATGTCTGCAAGGTATATCCTAACGGATTTGAGGCTGTTAAGGACTTTAATCTGGAGATTGCGGATCAGGAATTTATTATCTTCGTAGGACCTTCCGGATGTGGTAAGTCTACCACACTTCGTATGATTGCAGGATTGGAGGATATTTCTTCCGGTGAATTGAAGATTGGCGACAGAGTAGTGAACGATGTAGAGCCTAAGGACAGAGATATCGCAATGGTATTCCAGAACTACGCTCTGTATCCTCATATGACCGTATATGATAATATGGCGTTTGGTCTGAAACTGAGAAAGGTTCCCAAGGATCAGATTGATAAGATGGTTAAGGAAGCAGCTAAGATTCTTGACCTGACCCCCCTGCTTGACCGTAAGCCCAAGGCTTTGTCCGGTGGTCAGAGACAGCGTGTGGCTATGGGTCGTGCTATTGTGCGTAATCCTAAGGTATTCCTTATGGATGAGCCTCTTTCCAATTTGGATGCAAAGCTGCGTGTACAGATGAGAATCGAGATTGCAAAGCTGCATCAGAGACTGGGCACCACCATCATCTATGTTACCCATGACCAGACCGAGGCTATGACCCTTGGTACCAGAATCGTAGTTATGAAGGACGGTATCGTTCAGCAGGTAGATACTCCTCAGAATTTGTATGAGAGACCCCAGAACCTGTTTGTTGCAGGATTCATCGGTTCCCCTCAGATGAACTTCTTAGATGCTACCGTTAAGGTAAGCGGTGAAACGGCATATCTGCAGATTGCAGGTCGTGAAGTTCCCCTTCCCGCTGCAAAGTCCAAGAAGCTGATTGACGGCGGTTATGACGGAAAGGTAGTTGCATTCGGTATCCGTCCCGAGGATGTATATGATTCCGATATGTTTATTGAGAGTTCTCCTCAGAGCGTATTTGAGTCCACCGTTAAGGTTTATGAGCTGCTGGGTGCAGAAGTTTACTTATACTTTGATTTGGATGAATTCCCTATCACTGCAAGAGTAGATTCCCGTACCAATGCAAGACCCGGTGACAGCATTAAGTTTGCTCTTGATGTTGAGAAGATTCATGTATTTGATAAAGACACCGAGCAGATTATTACCAACTAGTCTAAAAGATATGAAGGGATGCCGGAAACGGCATCCCTTTTTAGTAGAAACGGAGGTTCCCAATGATTTCCAGCCAAATTATACAAAACAGTTTGGACGAGTTAAAGGCAATTACCAGAGTGGATTTGGGAGTATATGATTTAAGCGGAACAGTGATTGCAGCTACCATGGATAAAAGTGATGTAGATAGTGAACTGATAAGCGGATTTGCGGATTCTCCCGCAGACAGTCAGGTGATTGGCGTGCATCATCTGTTGAAGGTATGGGATGACGGAGAACTGCTCTATATTTTGTTGGCAAGGGGCGCCAGTGAAGACGCCTATATGATAGGCAAGGTTGCGGTCTGCCAGCTTCAAAATCTTGTAATCGCATATAAGGAAAAGTTTGACAGGAATAATTTCTTTCAAAATCTCCTGTTGGACAATCTGCTTTTGGTAGATGTTTATAACCGGGCAAGAAAGCTTCACATTGATGCAGCCGTTCCCCGCAGTGTTTTTTTGGTGGAGACAAGGCAGGAGAAAGACGGAGCGGTAATGGAGATTTTGAAGGGAATGTATTCTTCACAGGCGGGAGATTATATCACGGCAGTGGATGAAAACAGCGTTATTTTAATTAAGGCTCTGCCGGAGGACTTCTCTGAGGAAACCCTGCAAAAAATAGCGAATACCATCGTCGCAATGTTAAATACGGAGGCGCTGCTTAATGTTAAGGTGGCATACGGAACGGTAATACAGGAACTGAAAGATGTGTCCAAATCCTATAAAGAAGCAAAGATGGCATTGGAGGTAGGGAAAATCTTTTATGCGGAAAAGGATGTGGCCTCTTACAGCGCGCTGGGCATTGGCAGGCTGATATACCAATTGCCGGTGAATCTGTGCAAAATTTTTGTGGAAGAAATCTTTGGGGAAAATGTTCCTAATGATTTTGATGAGGAGACACTGAATACCCTAAACAAATTTTTTGAGAATAACCTTAATGTGTCGGAAACCTCCAGACAGCTTTTTGTACACCGTAACACACTGGTGTACCGAATTGAAAAAATTCAAAAGGCAACGGGTTTGGATTTGAGAAATTTTGATGACGCCCTGACCTTTAAAATTGCTTTGATGGTGGTAAATTATATGAAATATCTGGATACTTTGGAATATTAAGGACAACCCTCCGAATATACTGTAATGTGGGAACTATTCAAAAGTGCAGTTGAATTCGGGGGGATTTTTTATGTTTTATGACAGAAAAATAAAATATCTGGAAGATAGAAAAGACGGGGAACATATCAGAACCGCAGGCTTTGTAAAAGCGGAAGTGAGGGGAGAGTTGTGCCGCATAAGCATTCATGTGGCGGGGCTTTACAAAACGGACACTTTTGAAAAAAGCATATTTGTGTCGGGCGCAGGACGGGAAGGAAAATTGTGCGATATTAAGATTGTGGGAGGAAAGGGAGATACCGGCGAATTGTGCCTTCCCAGCGGACGGTTGGGCGAGGGTGAAATCCCATATGAAGCGTTAGAGGAAATCCGCATTCCCCTTGCCGCGGGAAGGGAACTGCGGTGCCTCTGGAAAAAGAAAGGACAGGAGATGTTTCGGGAGAAACCTTTGCAGGAAACGGCGTCCGAAGAGATAGAACGGGAAGAGTCGATATCCCAAGAGACGATATGGGAAGAAGCGGCGCCGGAAGAAATATTGCCTAAAGAGACAACGCCCAAGGAGGCAATGCGCAAGGAAACAATGACCAAGGAAACAACGCCCAAGGAAACAATACATAAAGAAGACACCTTTACTCCTGTAGAGAACGGGCAAAGCGGCGAAATTTCCGGACAGAGCATGTTTGGGCAGCAGTCCTTCAATAGGGAACCTCACCGCGATGGGAAGTCCCGTGACGGTGGGCAGTCCTCAAGCGGTGAGAAGTCCTCTCGCGATTCGCAGTCCCTTAGTGGTGCGCAATCCTTCGGCGGTGCGCTCATGGAGGACAAATGGCAGCAACTTTGCGCGATTTATCCGCATATTGCACCCTTTCAGGACGAGCGGGAATATTTGTCCATAGAGCCTCAGGATTTTGTGATATTTCCGGTCAAATATTATCAGTTGGTGAACAACAGCTTTCTGCTCCACGGTTATCACAATTATCAGCACCTGATTCTGACGCGCATTCTGTATAGGGGAGAAATCAGATACTATATCGGGGTGCCGGGAAACTACTATGAGAAAGAGAAACAGGTAGCAGTCATGTTCGGCTTTGAGAGTTTTGAGTGTAAGGCGGAGCCGGCCCGGACAGGGGACTACGGATATTATATGATGCGGATAGCGTTATAAAGAGTTACAATCCCTCGTAATCAAATTCGGGGATAAAGCTTTCGGATGAGGTGCCTCCCTCCTGATAAAAACCCTGAGTGATGCCTATTTTTTCGGCAAAATGAAGGGCGCGGAGATATTCTGCTTCCGTTACTTTTCGGTTTAATGCAGGAATGGAGCGAACCTGTGACATGGGAGTATATTGGTTCATAATACTGACATATATGTCATTTTTGTAAGTCTCATGAAGATAGCGAAGGATTTTCTTGGAATCCTTGGTATTTTCCGGCAAAATCATATGACGGACTATGACTCCCCTTTTCATTAAGCCGGAAGCGGCGTCAAAAACAGGAGCGCCTACCTGACGAACCATTTCCGCCAGAGCGGCGGAAGCCTTTTCAAAATAGTCCGGGGCGTGGGAGTATTCGGCGCTGAGCTGCGGCGAATAATATTTTATGTCCGGAAGATAAATATCTACCAGTCCTTCCAGCATCTCTAAAGAGGAAACCTCTTCATAACCGCTTGTGTTGTAGACGATGGGAATACATAAGCCCTGCGACTTTGCCTGAATAATCGCTGTGCAGACTTGGGGAATATAATGAGTGGCTGTCACCAGATTGATGTTGTGTGCGCCTTTTTCCTGCAGCATCAGAAAAATTTCCGACAGACGCCGAAGAGAAAGCGGTTTGCCTGTTTGTCCCGTGGCAATCTTATGATTCTGGCAGAAAATACATTTTAAATTGCACCCGGAGAAAAATACGGCGCCAGAGCCGTTTTGCCCGGAAAGGCAAGGCTCCTCCCAGAAATGCAGCGCCGCCCGGGCGGCGGCAACTTCCGCGCTCTGCCCGCAATATCCGGTCTGCCCGTTCATGCGGTTCACATGGCATTTCCGGGGACACAGCGTACATTCGGACATTCGTTTTTGCATATCAAGGCGTTGAAAATCTGTTTTTATCATTATACATCTCATTCCGCCGCGTAAGCGGCATTTTAATCCGTGGGAATTTTGGTCTGTGCCGCGCATACAAATACCGCACACTGCCGGGGCTGTACCCACAACTCCATCCGGCGCCCTTACGGCACATGGAGGTGTCTGCTTAGTGCTGCTTTGTTCCCAACCTGACACGGTTCGCAGTTTCCATTGCGCAAGACCGGATTTCAACATTGCAGTTACAGGGAATCCCCGACAATGTACGGCTTTTTAAGTGTAGCGGTTTTCATTCATTTTGTCAACGGTTTTTTGGGGAAGACTCTATCTCCCCAGAAATAGCTGTTGTATGTTTTGTTTATTTTATGATAAAATACAAACATAAAAGATTACCAAAAGAGTTACATATTACTGTGAGCCTGTAGAGTGAAAGGCGGGGTGCGGCATGTTATTAAATTGGAGTATGTTTACTCGAAAAGAATCTATAAGTAAAAAAGATATTTTATATAGTGTTAAAAATACTGTTGATTTATCGGAAGAAGAAATAGAAGAATGTTCAGAATTGTTTAGTTTGTTCTATGGAAGATATAGCGCCCAATCAAAGACTCGTCCAGGTGAGCAGGTAAAGATGGGAACGAATTATTATAAACAACATTATTGTAAGCCGGGCTTTTTTGTTGCAATGGCAAGAGAGGGAAAAAAACTGGTAGGACAGGCGTTTTATATACGGAAAAAATATGAAGGTTATGGGATTATCACATGGGTATTACAACTTGTAGTGGACAAAAATTATCGTAAACAAGGAATTGCTAGTACGCTTCTTCGTTCCATATGGGGATTTTCTGATGATTATGCATGGGGGCTTGCAACTGCAAATCCTTGTACGGTAAAAACATTGGAAAGCGCTACCTTTAGGAAATGCTGTCCTGCTATAATCAAAAAAAATTTACGGGCAATTAAATTGATTGGAAATGATACGACTTTTGTTGCGTCAGATGCCTATGATGTTACAAATTGTACCTCACAGGTAAACACAGGGTTTTTTATTGATAATACAGAGTTTAATATAGAAAACTCTTGCGAAAAATATCTTGGAAAGTTGAAACCGGGATATGAATGGCTGGCGTTTACATTTCAGAATCAGAGTATTAAATCAGATAAATATAGAAAACATTTTGATGAAGTGGTGGAATTTTCTGAAAAAATTTTAAAAGAAGCATATAGTCGAATGGACATAGCCACACATGGATGGACTAAAGGAACAGAAAACGAGGTTTCATTTATTGCACAATATTGTAATGGTGAATCTGTTCTTGATTTGGGATGCGGCATAGGGCGTCATGATATAGCGTTATCGAAATTGGGATATAAGGTCTGTGGAATTGATTTTTCGGCTAAATATATTGCTTATGCTAATAGAGAAATGGAAAAGGAAAATGCTCTGAGTAAATGCGAATTCATATGCGAGGATGTGAGATTTTATAAAGCGGAGAACAAATTTGATAATGTAATATGTTTGTATGATGTAATAGGCTCGTTCCCCGATAAACAAGATAATGTAAATATTATAAAAACGGCATATAGAAATTTGAATGAAAACGGCATATTCATTCTGTCTGTCATGAATATGGAGCTTACAGAAAGTATTGCTTTGCCTAATCAAAAAGCGGATTTAAAAGAAAGGCCGGACATTTTAATGAAGCTGCCTCCAAGTGGAACAATGCAGAAAAGCGGAAATATTTTTAACCCAAAGTTTTTTGCCATTGATGAAACAACACGCTTGGTATATAGGAAGGAGCAGTTTGGAAATGATAATAGTTTATCGGCAGAATATGTAATACGTGACAAAAGATATACTATGGATGAGATAGAGGCGCTTTTATTAGAAAATCAATTTGATATTTTAGATAAGCGATATGTTAGAGCTGGACATTTTGATGAAAGATTAAATGCTTTAGATAAGCAGGCTAAGGAAATTTGCATTGTAGCACAAAAAAGAGAGGATAAAATTTTGAAGGTTTAAGCTTTTGAGGAGAGAAAGATTCTGCAAATAAAAAAAGTTGCGGTGGAATGTGCAATCTGTACAATGACACTTTATCAAAACTAGAGTTTCGCAAATGCCTATTCGTGTATTTTATAAGAAAGGAGAAGATTATGTATCCAACAATTGACATGAAATCCACCGGAATGCGTATTCGTAAAATGATGGATCAGCGAAAACTTACAGTGAAAGATGTACAGAGCTATTTAAATTTATCCAGTGTGCAAAGCATATATCATTGGCTGAGTGGGAAGAGTATGCCGACAGTTGATAATCTGTATGCTTTATCGGAACTTTTTCAACTCCCTATCGATGCAATGATTGTAGGAAACAGAACATATTATGTGCTGCTATCAAACGAATTATTTTATAGGCGGATGTATGCATATTACATTAAAGGATGTTTTCATAGTGAGGCAGACCGATATTTTGAACTACTAGTTTAATGACATCATTTCATTCGCGTATTATAATTTTAATTAAAATAAAATCAAAATTGGAGGACAGGCGAATGAAAATCAGAACAGATTTTGTAACAAATTCCAGCAGTAGTAGTTTTATCATTGCCAGAAAGGAAGAGCTTTCAGAACAGCTTAAAGAAATCATTGTAAAGTTTGCACAAGATGAAATGCTCGGTGCGAAACTGCTTTCCTCTGAAAGCACGGAAGAAGAAATTCAGAGATATTTTGATGAATATTATATTGATGATGATAAACAGCAGGATATCCGTAAGGCATTGAAGAATGGTAAAACAATATATAGTGATTATGTTGTGTTTGATGATGTTGATTATAATTATGCAAGGCTATTTGAGAATCTTTGGGAAGAATTGGAAAATGGCGGAAGAGAAGAATTTGAAATTATTGATGGTGACCTCAATTATTAAAGGGCGGAATAAAAATGAAAATACGAAAAGAAAAAAATTTCATCTCTCTTTTTGATTCTCAAACAGGCATATATATGCGGACAGGCATAATAAAAAATGGAAAGGATACAGGTTTTGATCCGTTTATGTCATCTTTTCCGGAATTGCTTGATGTGGGTGTTATGGGTCATTGTAAGCACGGACAGAAAGGACTGTGTATAAAGGCGGGGATTGAGTGTTATCAGGACGGTCTGCATCAGAAGAAGCCAAATATGTGCTTACAGGATTTTGAAAATATAGCACATCAGTGCAGACAGAAGACATTTCAGTTTGCGCTTGGTGGTTGTGGTGATCCGGATCAGCATGAGAATTTTCGGGAAATTCTTGAAATTTGTGATAGTGAAGGGATTGTTCCCAATTTTACAACTTCAGGTCTTGGTATCACAAGAGAATCAGCTCGTCTTTGTAAGGAGTATTGTGGTGCGGTAGCGGTAAGCTGGTATCGAAGTGAATATACTCAAAAAGCAATCGATTTTTTGGTTAAAGAAGGAGTAAAAACTAATATCCATTTTGTCTTAAATAAATTTACGGTTCATGAAGCAGTGGAACGCCTTAAAAACCACAATTTTCCGGAAGGTATAAATGCGGTTGTATTTCTTTTGCATAAACCGGTCGGACTTGGGAAAAAGGAAAATATTATTACAGTTGAACATATGGAATTTCAACAGTTACTCCAATTGGCAGTATCTGATAAGATAGCTTACAAGATTGGATTTGATTCCTGCACTGTGCCGGCGCTGATCAATGTCGAGAGTAATATGGCGAAAAATAGTTTAGATACTTGTGAAGGAGCAAGATGGTCAGCTTATATTTCCTCAGATATGCAGATGATGCCATGCAGTTTTGATAATCAAGAGATGCGCTGGGCGGTTGATTTAAGAAAATATACTATTGAGGAAGCGTGGAACAGCGTGAAATTTGAGGATTTTCGGAATCATTTGAGGTCGGCTTGCCCTGATTGTGAGAAGCAGAGAGTGTGTATGGGCGGCTGTCCAATTAGACCGGAAATTGTCTTGTGTAAGAAAAAAAGCGTTATATAACTGGGATTTTCCTATATGGTTATGAATTACAGGAGCAGGAAATCAAGAAATGGAGATTTCCTGCTTTTATGCTGAACCGAAAGTATTGGTGGTAAGTTATCATTTTTTTAAATACCCCTTGACAAGAGCTAAACGCTATATTATAATCAAATCATATCAAATTCCAAATGTCTTGATTCAGGTATTTTCAGGCGTTTCTGCCGCAGTGCTCTCACTTGAAGGACGGAAAATAAAATGGCAGGGGCGCGAATCCTCTGCAGAAGGAGGATTATGGGAAAATACGACGATGCCATGTACCGCTACCTGTCGGACAATGACAGGTTTGCGGACCTGTTCAACGCCGTGTTCTTTGACGGCAGACAGGTGTTAAAAGGGGAAATGCTGGAACCGGAAGGGGAAAGGTACACGGAGAGGGTATCCAACGGAGGCGATTTCTCTGATGGAGAAAAAGATTTTGGTGGGGGAAAAGACCTCAATGGAAAAGAAAGCTCCGGCGGAGAAAAAGGCCCCGGCGGGGAGAAGCATACCGCGGACGCAGACAGGGGGAACCCCCGGAAACTGCCGGAGTACGAAACGGGCTTCCGCGACCTCAAAAAGCGCCTCCGGACGGGGGAGAGCCTTGTGGTGTTGGCGGTGGAGAACCAGAGCGACATCGACTATGCCATGCCCTGGCGGATCATGCGCTATGACCAGCAGGAATACGGCAGACAGATAAAGGGGCTCCGGAAGGAAAAAAGGAAGAAGAGGCGGGAGGCAGGGCTGCCAAAGAGCGGCTGGGCGGAGCGCATGGCAAGGGAAGACCGCCTCCACCCGGTGTACACCATCTGCTTCTACCACGGGACGAAAGAGTGGGACGGACCCAGAAGCCTTAAGGACATGATGTCGTTTCCCGAGGGGGAGGAATGGAGGAAGCATTTCTGCGATTACGGGATGCTCCTGTTCTGTGCGGGGGAGCCGGGGGACCTAGGGAGGTTCGGGACGGAGCTCGGGCAGCTGCTGGCGGTGCTGTCCTGCAGGCAGGACAAAAAGAAGCTGTATGAGCTGTGGCAGAAGGAAGAGTTTGCCGGGCTGGACAGGGAGACCATGGAGACCATGGCGGTGCTGACGGACAGCACGGAGATCCTGGAAAAGCTGGAGGAATACAGGAACGAGGAAGAAGGAGGGTACAGTATGTGTCTTGCAGTGGATGAGATGAGGAAGGAATGGAAGGAAGAGGGAATCGCGGAAGGAATAGAGAAAGGAATAGAGAAAGGGAAAGCCGAGGGCATCATCGAGACGGGCTTTGACTTCGGGCTGTCGGAAAGCGACATTCTGGAGAAGCTACAGCAGAAGATGCAGATATCAGTGGAGAAAGCACAGGAGTACCTGAACCTGTACAGGGTGCAGACTGTGTAGGGGTAATTTATTCTTGAAATAAAACCCGAAACATGATATAGTGTATACAAAAGAGGAAACAATCGCCCACAAAGTGGTTGACCTCCAGATGGCTAAATAAGCCTACCTGTACTGTCAAGTAACAAGGTAAGCTTATTTATTTCACTTGTTGTTCCTATCTATGTAGGCAAGCAATGCAATAAGAAATGTTCCTTGGAAATATTCGGTGCGGTATTTTTCTGTGCAGGCAGGGATAATTAGGCAGGGGATCATTAAAAAATACAGCCGAAAACAGTCTGAAATGGCGACTAGAGGGTTCCGGCAACCAAAAACGGGCACCCGGTCAACTGGGTCTAAAATAAATCACTATGTGTTCCTGTCCGGGTGAGATATAGAATTAGATTATCCCCGTCCACTTCGTAGACTAAGAGCCAATCCGGAGTGATATGGCATTCACGGCATCCTGTATAATCCCCGAAAAGCTGGTGATCCCTGTTCTTTTCAGACAACGGTTCCCCTGCCGCAAGTTTTTTGATAATATCGGTCAGCAGGGAAATATCGAAGCCGCGCTTTTTCACGCGTTTTAAATCTTTTTGAAATTTTGTAGTCGGTCTTATGTTATACATCGTCAAGTAGATCCTCCATCATCTGATCGACATCGGAATAAGTCTTGCCGAGGCATGGATTGGCTTTCATTTTCTTTACTTCCTCGATGGCGCTAGCAGTTTCGGCATTTGGTATATCGCCGCTAATCTCAAAGGGTATCCTATACTCCCGCACCGCTTTCCGCGCAAAAATATTGAAAGCCGTTGTCATCGTCATTCCCATATCAGAACAGAACGCCTCAAACTGCCGTTTCAAATCTGCGTCCATTCGAATGTTGATGTTTGTATTCGCCATAAGTATCAACTCCTCTCGTTCTTATTATATTCATTGTATGGCTTTTTATTTACAATGTCAATAGGAAGCCGTACAGGTAATTTATTCTTGAAACAAAATTTCTTTTTAAAATTTCATCCAATGTGGACAAAACCATCTTGGAAATATTCGGTGCGGTATTTTCTATGCAGGCAGGGATAATTAGGCAAAAGATAATTAAAAAAATACCCCTTGACAAAAGTTAAACGCTATCTTATAATCAAACCATATCAAATTCCAAATGTCTAGATTCAGGTATTTTCAGGCGTTTCTGCCGTAGTGATTTCACTTGAAGGACGGAAAATATTTTAGTTGTTTTGGCGTATTGGTTACGGTATAATATAAATATGGTCATGTACTCCTTTTTGTAAATGGCTATATCAGATACAAAAAGGAGGAAACTGTGAATACAGAATTAAAAAACGCAGTGAGTGCAGCGGACGAAGATGCAAGGTATGACGATAAGGCAAAGCGCCTGCTGGGAAACAAGATTATTCTGGCGCATATCTTGGTAAAAACCGTGGACGAATTTAAGGGAATGCATCCCGAAGATGTGGTATCTTACATTGAGGGAGAGCCTTTTATCAGCGTGGTTCCGGTAGAGCCGGGGCTTACCAATGCAGAAAAGGATAAAAGCGGGCAGCGGATTGTCGGGATGAACACGGAGAATGCGGAGATAAATGAGGGGCTTATCCGGTTTGACATTGTCTTTTATGTACGCATACCATCAACAGATGGCATTTCGCAGGTGATCGTCAATGTGGAAGCACAGAAGGACGAACCGGCAGGCTACCATATCCTGAACAGGGCAGTTTTCTATGTGAGCCGCCTTGTTTCCTCGCAGAAGGAAAGGGATTTTGTCAAGACAA
>JAMPEB010000003.1 GCA_023665475.1 Lachnoclostridium sp. | reverse complement strand
TGACCGGCTGGCTGGTCATGGTTTGGATGGTTTGGTGTTCGGTTTTCAGGGTACAGAACCGCATGCGGTTCTTTCATATCGTATATATTTTTTTGATAGTTCAAAAGAAATTTCATATTATGGGAAGAAGTTAAAGGAATTGCCACATTATATTGGGTGTGGCAGTTTTTTGTTGTGAAATTTGAGTGTCTGCTAAAGCGGACAGATGGGAGCAAGTTTGTGAAATCATCATCTGGTGGTAGATGGCGTAATTTTTCAAGAAATAATTGATTATCGGACTATGAAAATATCCTGTGAAATGGACCCGCCCGGAGGATGGATTGATAGAATCATTGATATGAATACGGGGGAAGTAAAAGCGTAAACAACGCAATTGAAGTTTTATAATCATCGAAAAAGGCATTTATTTGTAAGGAGACCGGTTATGCGGATTTTATTAGTGGAAGATAATGAAACAATTATTCTTGGGCTCCAATATTTGTTAGAAGCAGAGGGTTTTCTTTGTGATATTGCAAAGAATTATAAAGAGGCAGTAAAGCAGTATAAGGCATCCCGGCCGGATATTGTTCTTTTGGATATATCCCTTCCGGATGGAGATGGATTTACACTGTGCAGGGAGTTAAAAAAAGAGTGTGATATCCCCGTTATTTTTCTCACGGCGAAAGAAGATGAGAGAGATGTTGTACAGGGATTTGAACTGGGAGCGGATGATTATATCATTAAGCCTTTTCGGAACAGGGAGTTGGTGTCAAGAATACGGAATGTGCTGCGCAGGAACGGAAAAGGAAATGAAGTTTTAAAATGCGGCTTTTTAGAGCTGGACACCCAGATGGGAAAGGTATTCAGCAATGGAGAAGAGGTTTCTTTGACAAAGCTTGAATATAAAATTTTAAGTGTTATGATGAATCACCAGGGAAAACTTTTTACCAGGGATGAAATACTTTCTGAAATATGGGATGCTTCCGGCAATTTCGTAAATGATAACACCTTATCTGTGACGATGAAGCGGATACGGGAAAAGATAGGGGATAAAAACGGTGTTTTAATCAAAACAGTGAGAGGACTAGGATATCGCATTGAAAAACAATAGGCAATTAAAAAAATGCATTATCATTATTTTAGCCTTTTTATGTATAGGGCTTTTACTGGGAAATTTGTTCACTATATATAATTTTCAGAAAATGTCTGAGGAATATCAAGCATCCATGGCGGCTTTGCTTGGCAGCGTAAAGGATAAGTATCCGCAAACCCCGGAGGAGGAATGGGTGGAGCTTTTAAATAACGGGGCAAAACAGGAAGAAGGGAAGCTGCTGCTGGAAAAATACGGGATTTTTCAAAATGATTTTGCTTCTATTACTCAAAAGAAATTACAAAGCAGATTGCTGATTGGATTTAATGTTCTTTTTATCGGGCTGGGGACCGCTATTATTCTTATCTTTGTAAACTATTATCGGAATCGTGTGCGGAATATGGAAAAGCTGGCATCCTATATCCGCAGGGTTGAGCAGGGGGAATATGTGCTTCCCATGCTGGAAAACAGCGAGGATGAGCTTACTTCTTTAAAAAATGAGTTATATAAAGTTACGGTTATGTTAAAGGAGGCGGCATTAGCATCGCAGAATCAAAAGAAGGCATTGGCGGATTCCGTTTCTGATATTTCCCATCAGATAAAGACCCCTATTACCTCGGCTATGGTTTTACTTGATAATGTGTCGGAGAGCGAAGGGATGGATGAAGCCACCAAAAAGAAATTTTTAACGGAAATTACAAGGCAGCTTTCCCATATTAATTGGCTTGTTGCCACATTATTAAAGCTTTCAAGGCTGGATGCGGGCGTTGTAGAATTTGTTAATAAGCCCTTTTGTCTGGATAAGCTGGTAGACGAAGTGCTGGAAAAGTTAGAGCTAATGGCAGAGTTAAAGCAGATAAGCTTTGAAAGGGAGCGGAATGCGGATACTTATATAGAGGGGGATTTTCAGTGGCTTAGTGAAGCCGCCGCAAACATCATTAAAAATGCCATTGAGCATAGCCCGGAGGGTGGAAAGATTATGCTTCGGGTACAGGATAATGCAGTCTATACCGCTCTTTCTATAAAAGATTTCGGGGAGGGCATGGATGAGGAAGAGCAAAAGCATATCTTTGAGCGTTTTTACAGGAGTAAAAATGCAGCAAAAGACAGCATAGGAATCGGTCTGTCTCTTGCAAAAGAGATTATTGAGCAGCAAAACGGCTCTTTGACAGTGGAGTCCCAGAAAGGCAGGGGAACGGAATTTTTTATAAAATTTTTAAAAATATAGAAAAACTGAAAATGTCACCGAAATGTCATTTTACTTTGATATCTTATAGGTAAATTTTAAGCGTTTGCGAAACTCTAGTTTTTGCAGAGTGTCGTTGTGTAAATTGCACATTCCACCACAGACACGCTCTCGCTCCGTGAAAAACGCAGTGGTACATAAGATGCTAAAGGACAGCATCATTGCGAAACGAAGTTTCGCGTTGGTACCAGCGTTTTTCAAGGGTCTGCTTGTGGAACATGCAATCTGCCCAACTTGGTTTATGAAAGTTTGAGTTTCGCAAACGCTTAGGTAAATTTATCAGAAAGGCATGGTGATGACACATGGAAATTCTTAAGACAGAGCATTTGAAGAAAGTATATGGAACAGGAAGCAATGAAGTTATCGCAGTGGATGATGTGAATTTGTCCATTGAGAAGGGAGAATTTGCTGCCATTGTGGGAAGCTCCGGAAGCGGAAAATCCACTTTGCTGCATATGCTTGGAGGTGTGGACAGGCCAACTTCGGGCAGAGTCCTTATTGAGGAACAGGATATTTATAAAATGAATGATGATGCCCTTGCTATTTTCCGCAGGCGGCAGGTAGGTCTGATTTATCAGTTTTATAATCTGATTCCGGTTTTAAATGTGGAGGAAAACATGGCGCTTCCCTGTGAATTGGACGGCAGGAAGCCGGACAAGGAGTTGATGAAGGAACTGTCCTCTACCTTGGGGCTTACAAAGCGTATGAAGCATCTTCCAAACCAGCTTTCCGGCGGCCAGCAGCAGAGGGTGGCAATCGGCAGGGCGTTAATGAACAGGCCTGCCATTTTGCTGGCGGATGAACCTACGGGGAATCTGGATTCCAAGGCAAGCGATGAAATTGTGGAGCTGTTAAAGCTCTTTAACCAAAAATATAAGCAGACCATTATCATGATTACCCATAACCTTGAAATTGCAAAGCAGGCGGACAGGGTGATTGTTCTGGAAGACGGTAAGATTGTTACAAACAGGGAGGCAGTGTGAGAAGTACTTCTACAGCTCATGCCAATGGGCATTTCGCTAAGAAGTACTAAATCTCACACTGAAGAATGCCTTGAAAAGAAGGCATTCTTCATAGAACGATATGAGCCGCCGAAGGCGGAAGGGAGGATATATGGATACATTACAGAAAACTGCCCTGAAGGGTCTGCAGAAGAATAAAAAGAGAACTTTAGTCACTTTGGTGGGAATTATACTGGCAACGGCTTTGATTACCGCGGTAGCCAACATGGCGGAGAGCTTCCGCGCCAGCCTGATTCTTTATCAAAAGAATCAAACGGGGGATTTTCATTATTGTTTTCAAGGAGTAACGCCGGAAAACTTAAAATATTTTAAGAATAACCGAAATATCGAGAAAATCGGTTATGAGAAGAACTTAGGCTATGCCCTTTTAGAGGGCTGCATCAACCCGGATAAGCCCTATGTATTTGTAAAGGCAATGGATGACAACGCCATGAAAGCGGCGGCGTTAAAATTAGTAAAAGGACGTATGCCCCAGACGGATGAAGAAATCGTTATCTCCAGCCATATCAGGAGCAATGGGAATGTGGACATTGCCGTGGGGGATGTGCTGGAGCTTACTATAGGCTATCGGGATGCCGGAGAGGGGCATATTTTAAATCAGTCAAATCCTTACAGCTACGAGGCGGAAAGTCTTGTGGGAGAAGAAACCAAAACCTATACTGTGGTGGGAATCATAGAACGCCCCAGCTATCAGACCATTGAAAGCTATACGGCGCCAGGCTATACCGTGGTGACTTTTTTGGAGGATGGCGAAGCCATGGAAGGCACGCAGGAAGCCATGAACATTTATGCTGCCTATACGCAAAAAGCGCTTAAAAACAAGGAACAGGTGACGGCGGGGCTTCTTGGAATATCTGAGGAGCTGTATGAAAAGTACTATAAGGGAAGGCTTCAAGAGATAAGCGATGAAGAGTGGAAATTAGTAGAAAACATGCGGTACAATCTCATTGAAAATTACTATCTGGTAAAATGGCAGCTTCTTGATTTTTCCAACGGTACTTTAAGTATGCTGTACTCTATGGCGGCGATTGCCATTTTGATTATTATTGTCACCAGCGCTTTCTGCATCCATAACAGCTTTATGATTTCCCTGTCGGAAAAAATGCGGTTTTACGGAATGCTCAGCTCCATGGGAGCTACGAAAAAGCAGCGCAGGAAAATGGTATATACAGAGGCTGCCTGCTTAGGGGTGATAGGGATTCCCATAGGAGTATTCTGCGGAGCAGCGGCGGTCTTTTTCCTGACAAAAATTACCGCAAAGCTGGTGATGACGGCAATGGATTTAGAGCTGGTATATGTCGTTTCCGTGCCGGCAGTCATAGCGGGAGCCCTTCTGTCCATCGTCATGATATTTTTATCTGCGGGCAGAGCCGCAAGGAAAGCGGGAAAGCTTTCTCCCATAAGCGCTATACGGGGGAGCGATACCATAAAGATGAAGGCAAAGGACCTCCGCACACCCAAATTTATCCACAGGCTTTTTGGCATGGGAGGAACCATAGCCTACAAAAACTTACGCAGGTCAAGGGGAAAATACCGCACTACGGTTATCTCTATCATGGTGAGCGTGTCTGTGTTTATCGCCATGACCACCTTTATCCGGCTTGCCTTTAAGGTGGGGGATGTCTATTATGAAAAAACGAATTACCAGCTTCGGATTCGCATGAATGCATACAGCGGGGAAAATTATAAGAAAGCCTTGGAAATCCTTAAAATGGAAGGCGTTACCTATGGAGAAGCGCAGTGTTCTCTGAGTTATCTTATTGTGCCGGTGGAGGACATTCCCTTTAATGCCAAGTATGTGAAGGATTTAAAAATGCGGGCGCCGGATAAAGGGGAGGCTGTGGGGTTTTCTATTGTGTCCCTGCAGGAGGATGCCTTTGAAGCCTATTTAAAGAAGGTGGGGGCTGACACAGCGCAGGCGGAGAATAAGGCAGTGCTGGCCGCGCCCTATGGGACACATGTTATGATAGATGAGAAACACAGTAAATATGTGGAGGGCATGAAATATGATTACCGTCCCGGCGATAAGATAACAGGGGTTTTAGACAAAGGAACGGATGCGGTCCCCGATGCGGAAGGGAAAGAGGAGGTATGCCTTGAGCTTATAGCATACACGGATATCCATCCGCTTGGGTGGTCGGTGGAAAATCAGGGCTCTGGCGTTCTGGTGGTCAGCGATAAATGGATGGAGCAGTACGAGGATGAGATAAAAAATCCCATTATCCTATATCTGCAGTGCGAGGATGCCGCGGATTTGGAAATCCGTCTCAGAAATGAAACAGGCCTGCCGCAGATGAGTATTGCGAATGAACAGCAGGCATATGAAGAGAATCGTGCCACTTATCTGGTCATTGCCATCTTTCTGTATGGCTTTATTGCCGTGATTGCCCTGATAGGCATTACCAATATTTTTAATACCGTTACCACCAATATGGAGCTTCGTTCCAGAGAATTTGCCATGCTGCGGGCTATCGGCATGACAGATAAGGAGTTTCAGAGGATGGTACAGTTAGAAAGCCTGTTTTATGGGGTAAAATCGCTTGCAATCGGCATTCCCTTGGGGATTTTATTGTCCTTGTGCTTCCATATAGCCCTTGCGGCGGGAATCGTGACAAGCTTCACCGCGCCGATTCCGGGAATTGTGATTTCCATTGTAGCAGTTTTTGTCTTACTCTATGGAATTATGCGGTATTCCATGGGTAAAATCGGGCAGAAAAATCTGATTCAGACCATACAAAATGAAAACATATAAAAAAGTTCACAAATTTTTCAGATTATAGTTTCATTTTCCGGCAAATATGTTATAATGGGTACAGGTGCATAATAAATTCTCGAAAGCTTGGGTATGCATACTTTTGTTATGGATAAGTTTTTGAGGAAGCAGCGAGGTGAAGATATGGATACAAAGATTTTAATGGAAAGTGGAACAAATGAATTAGAGGTTCTAGAATTCACATTAGCCGGCAATTCTTACGGCATTAATGTGGCAAAGATTAAGGAAATCATTACTTATCAGCCGGTTACGCCGGTGCCCAATGCGCATCCCAGCATTGAAGGTATTTTTATGCCGCGTGATACCATGATTACCGCGATTGATTTAAAGAATTGTCTGGGGCGTGGGGAATCTGAACCGAAGGGATTGTTTATTATTACGAACTTTAATAAATTGGACATTGCATTTCATGTAGATGCGGTGATGGGCATTCATAGAGTATCCTGGAGAAATATAATTAAACCGGATGTGACTATTTCTACGCCGGACGAGAGTGTGGCAACGGGTATTATCAAGCAGGATGGCAAGCTGATTATTATTCTTGACTTTGAGAAGATTGTCAGCGATATTAATCCCGAGACGGGTCTTAAGGTGTCAGAGATATCCGAGCTTGTGGGCAGTTCAAACATTAAGAGGAGCACCGTGCCTATTTTAATTGCGGAGGATTCCGTATTGTTAAACAAGCTGATAGTAGATTCCCTGAAGGCAGCGGGCTATACCAATCTGATTCATACGGAGAACGGGCAGAAGGCATACAATGTGGTTATGCAGTGCAAAAGGGAAGGCTCCCTGCATGAGCATGTAAGATGCATCATCACAGATATAGAGATGCCTGAGATGGACGGGCATCGCTTGACCAAGCTGGTAAAAAGTGATGATGAGACGAAAGATATTCCGATTATTATTTTCTCCTCGTTGGTGAATGATGATATGAAGAGAAAAGGCGAGTCACTTGGTGCAGATGCGCAATTGTCCAAGCCGGAAATCGGTAAATTGGTAAAGATTGTTGACGAATTAGTACAAACGAGGCACTTAGAGGACTAAGGATAAAGAAAGGAGCTGTCGCATTATGAGTTAATGGAGGGTTCCGTACATTATATTTTGTTCCGAAGCAGTGGCCGGTTACAAAATATAATGGATGGAATGACTGAAATTACCGTAATGCGGCAGCTTCTTTTAATCATTAGGAAATTGCGGCAGTGTAAAACATTCAAGGAGAATGCGAAGCATTCTCTGAAGCGCCGCTGCCGAGCGGCGCTTTTTTATATCGTGGTTGGAAATAGCATATGGATAAAAAATTTGAAAGTAAACTTTCAAACTCTTCATTGGTAGCAGTATCGCAGGCAGAAGCCTGCGATATGCAGGGGTATAAGAATAAAATAGTGGACCAAATAGGCGCGGCAGAGATGGTGCTGATAGGTCTGGGCGAGGAGTTTGACGATTTGCGCTCCTGCAGACAGATCTTGGATTATGAAAAAAAGCGGGAGCTGCTTGAAGATTCAGGGGACAGCTTCTGGATTCCCGCTTATGACGATTTCTGCAGGAAGAAGCAGGGCGGCAGGATTGGAGAGGCATTGAGCCGTCTGGCAGAATTGGTTGAAGATAAGAATTATTTTGTCGTCACTACTTCCACAAATGATGAATTGCGCAAAATCCCATGGAAAGAAGGGCGTTTTGTGGCACCTTGCGGCGGAAGTCATAAAAAACAGTGCGTTAACCGATGTGAAGAAGGTCTGGCGGAATTGTCCGCGGAGGAAAACGAAGCAGTGGCAGACAGAATGCGGGCTTTTTGGGAACTGCCGCTGCAAAAACCGGATATAGGGGAGTGGAGGCAGGCTTTGGGACTTTGTCCCAATTGCAAAACTCCGCTGGTATTAAATAATATTTATACGGAATTTTATGATGAAAAGGGATATTTGAGCGATTGGGCAGAGTATCGGAAATGGCTGCAGGGAACCATGAACAGGAGGCTTCTGGTGCTGGAGCTCGGAGTGGGGATGCAGTGTCCCACCGTGATTCGCTGGCCTTTTGAAAAATTGGTGATGTACAATAAGAAAGCATATATTTACAGGATTCATAAGTCTTTGTACCAATTATCGGAAAATTTGCAGGGAAAAGGTGTGTCGATATCTGAGAATTCCGTTGATTGGCTGCAAATCCTGTGCTAAACTATATAGATGAATGCAATTTATTGGCAATGCCTATTTATTGGCAATAGGATGGTTTGTGGCGCTGCGCGCCCTAAAGTTCTCACTGTTTAAAATGCCGCTTGTGCGGCGGAATGAGAGGTAAATATGCCGAATCAAGAAGATTATTTAGATAATTTATTAAAAGAGGTTACGGATGAATTGGATACAAACGAATTTCTTGACCTCGATAATTTAGATTTAAGTGACAGGGATTCTTTATTGCATTCTCTGGGGGAAGAAGATATGGACAGGCTTCTGAGCGAAAGCAGGGGTGCGTCGGAAGAGGAGGATGTCCCCACCGATTTCGGTCAAGGCTCCGACGAGGATGTGTTAATGTCTCTTTTGCAGGATTCCGAAGAGGATGATTTGCAGGAAATACACACCTTGCTTAAAAAATCCGACAATAATGAGAGTCTTGTGGATGAAGTCAGAGAGGAAGAAAATCCGGCTGCAGCCGTTATGGCGGAAATAGAAAACGGAGGCTCTTCTACATCGGACAAAACGGAGGCTGCAGAGGAGGCAAGACGCTTAAGAGAGGCAAAGCAGGAAGAGAAGCGTCTGGCAAAGGAAGCAAAGCGTGCGGAAGCAGAGGCAAAGAAAGCTGCAAAGAAAGCGGAAGCGGAAGCAAAGAAGGCTGCGAAGAAAGCGGCTGCAGAAGCAAAGAAAGCCGCAAAAAAGGCGGAAGCAGAAGCCAAAAAGGCTGCGAAAGCAGATCAAAGCAAACCTGCTGCAGAGGACAATTTTGATGATATGGATGCCCTTTTAAATGCTGCAGGGGAAGGCAATTCATTGACGGAAATGTTTGCGGCAGATGACCCCATAGGACAAAACGGTATGGATGAATCTTCTAATGAAGGGGTGAAAGAAGATTTTCAAGAAGCCGAATCGGAAGATGCATTGTTTGCGGATATGTTGTCTTCTGTCACATCATCGGAAGACGATTCCGTTGGCGCCATGTCATTACAGGACGATTTAGCCGGAATTGCATCATCACAAGACGATTTAGGCGGCGCTACATCATCGCAAGATGATTTAGCGTTAGATGCCGACGCCCTGCTCAGTGAACTGAGCGGCAATGTCAGTCTGAGCGATATCACTCTCGGCGGTGAGCTTACTGTGGAAGAGAACGGAGAGGAAGCGGGGGACGGTTCTTCGGAAGGTACGGATGATTTAATGGGAACCTTGGAACAGCTTCAGGGAGAGAAGGAACCCAAAAAGGGCTTTTTTGCGAAACTTCTCGACTTTTTCATGGAAGAGGATGAGGACGAGGAAGAAGAGGCAAAGGGTAACGAAGATATACAACTGTCCGACGAGAATCAGGCTATCTTAGAGGAGATGGATAAGGAGAAAAAAGGAAAAAAGAAAGGAAAGAAGGGCAAGAAAGGGAAAAAGGGAAAAGACGCGGAGCCGGCGGAAGGCGCAGAGGCAGAGGGGGATGAAGATTCCGAGGAGAACGCTAAGGGAAAGAAAGCCAAGAAAGCGAAAAAGCCCAAAAAGGAAAAGGAACCGCAGCCCCAAGAACCCGGAAAGAAGCTGTCCAAGAAGAGAATCTTTTTGATTGTGCTGCTCTGCACTACTTTTACTGCGGTGATTTTGATTCTGACTAATATATGCGGTGAGTACAGCACAAAGAGGAGCGGCAGGCAGGCGTATTATGACGGGGATTACCAGACCTGTTATCAAGACCTCTACGGTAAGAATTTAAATGAATCCGAACAGGTAATGTACAATAAATCGGAATGTATTTTGAAGATTCGTCTATGGATGCGGGAATATGAGCTTCTGGTCTCTGAAGGGGATGAAGTGAAAGCGCTTGACAACTTGATTCAATCCATTAACGATTATTCGGAGCTTTATGCATTTGCTTCCCAGTGGAATGCGGCGGATGAAGTGGCGGCAGTTTATAATCAAATGGCGGCGATTCTTGCGGACAAATATCATTTGAGCGTAGAGCAGGCTTTGGAGATTGCGGCGCTGCCGGATGATATTGAATATACGAAACAAGTGACAGCAGCAGCTTCGGGGAATCCGGGTTCCTATCAGGGAACTGCAGGCAATCAGGAAGATACGCCGCTTAAGGATGTTCTTCCTGAGGAGGAAGGAATGAATAATTCCGGATTTATTGACAATAACAGATAAATCCGGAACGGAAGGAAATGTGTGGATGATTGCAATAATTGATTATGATGCAGGAAATATAAAAAGCGTGGAGAAAGCGCTTCTTTCCCTTGGGGAAGAAGCGGTTCTTACCAAAGATGCACAAACCATCCTTGGGGCGGACGGAGTGATACTGCCGGGAGTAGGCGCTTTCGGCGACGCCATGAAAAGACTCCATGACTATGGATTAGTGGAGGTAATCAGAGAGGTTGCTGCGGGTAAAATTCCGTTTTTGGGCATATGTCTTGGATTGCAGTTAATGTTTGAAAGTAGTGAAGAAAGTCCCGGCGTAGAAGGACTGAATCTGCTTGAGGGCAGAATTTTAAAGATTCCCGGGGAGCCCGGTCTTAAAATCCCCCATATTGGGTGGAACAGCCTTACTTTTCCGAAAAGCGGCAGATTATTTCAGGGCATTCCCGAGAATTCCTATGTTTATTTTGTGCATTCCTATTATCTGAAAGCTTCTGCGGAGGACATTGTGACGGCTTCTACCGAGTATGGCACAACGATTCATGCATCTGTGGAAAAGGATAATCTGTTTGCCTGTCAGTTTCATCCGGAGAAGAGCTCGGGAACCGGGCTTGGGATGTTACGGAATTTTATAGCCGTCACAAGGGAATATAAAGAGAATCAGCGCTTCGGAATCAGTGACGCTGCGCATCTCAAAGTTCCCACCGATTAAAATG
Source organism: Lachnoclostridium sp. (assembly GCA_023665475.1). GTDB lineage: Bacteria > Bacillota > Clostridia > Lachnospirales > Lachnospiraceae > Acetatifactor. The sequence continues at coordinate 260,046 of JAMPEB010000003.1, read as the reverse complement.
CCGTTTACGCGGCGGGATGAGAGGGAATATGCATACAAAGAGAATTATCCCCTGTCTGGATGTGAAGGACGGAAGGGTAGTGAAGGGCGTTCATTTTGAAAATTTAAAAGATGCGGGAGACCCGGCACAGGTGGCGGCGGTTTATGATAAGGAAGGAGCAGACGAAGTGGTGTTTCTGGATATCATGGCGTCTGCGGACAGTCGGGATACACAATTGGAGTGGGTGAGACAGGTAGCGGCAAATGTCTTTATTCCTTTTACTGTGGGAGGCGGCATTCAGACAGTGGAGGATTTCAGGGCAATTTTAAGAGAGGGTGCGGACAAGATATCCGTCAATTCCGCGGCAATCATGAATCCAAGACTCATTTCGGATGCAGCGGATAAATTCGGAAGCCAATGCGTAGTGGTGGCGATCGATGCAAAGCTGCGCCCCGACGGCAGCGGATGGAATATTTATAAAAACGGCGGACGCATCGATATGGGAATGGATGCCGTGGAATGGGCTGTTCAGGCGGAAAAGCTGGGAGCAGGAGAGATTCTTTTGACCAGCATGGACGGGGACGGCACCAAAGCAGGATACGATATTCCTCTGACCAAGGCAGTTGCGGAGGCAGTGGATATTCCGGTAATTGCTTCCGGGGGAGCCGGGAAGTTAGAGCATTTTTATGAGGCGTTAAATGAGGCAAAGGCGGAGGCAGTGTTAGCGGCATCCCTGTTTCATTACAAGGAGCTTACGATTCGCCAGGTGAAGGAATACTTAAGGGAGCGGGGAGTCAGTGTGCGGTTGTAAAAATAAAGATTTTTGGTAATTGTGAAGCTTCCGATAAGTTTTTTTACAAAGGAGAAATCGGCTATGGCAATGATAGATAACGATTGGCTTACCGTTTTGGATGAAGAGTTCCGTAAGCCTTATTATAAAGAATTATACAAGTTCGTCCTGTCGGAATACAATACCACACAGGTATTCCCCCCTGCGGATGATATCTTTAATGCTTTTCATCTGACTCCTTTAAGCAAGGTAAAGGTGGTTATCATTGGGCAGGATCCTTATCACAATGTGGGACAGGCTCACGGGCTTTGTTTTTCCGTGAAGCCGGATGTGGAGATTCCGCCGTCTCTTGTGAATATTTATCAGGAGCTTCATGACGACTTGGGCTGTGAGATTCCCAATAACGGTTATCTGGTGAAATGGGCAAACCAAGGCGTCTTAATGTTAAATACGGTGCTTACGGTTCGGGCGCATGTGGCCAATTCTCATCAGGGAAGAGGATGGGAAGAGTTTACCAATGCGGCTATCAGGGCGTTAAATGAGCAGGACAGACCTATCGTGTTTCTTTTGTGGGGAAAGCCTGCACAGATGAAAAAGAAGATGTTAAATAATCCCAACCACTTGATTTTAGAAGCGCCTCATCCTAGCCCCCTGTCCGCTTACCGGGGATTTTTCGGAAGCAGGCCTTTTGGCAAGACCAATCGTTTTTTGGAGGAGCATGGGGAAACGCCCATTGATTGGCAGATTGAAAATGTATGATTTTAGGATAACATAAGGAAGGAGTCCGGAACTACAATGGAAAAGAAAGCGTTTGTGACAAAAGAAATGATTGAGGAGATTGTGAAGAAATACCCAACTCCTTTTCACATTTATGACGAGAAGGGTATCCGTGAGAATGCAAAGGCATTAAAAGAGGCATTTTCATGGAATAAGGGGTACAAGGAATTTTTTGCGGTAAAGGCGACCCCCAATCCTTACCTTATCAATATTTTAAGGGATTACGGCTGCGGCTGTGACTGTTCCTCCCTTACGGAGCTGATGCTCAGTAACGCCATGGGACTTAAGGGAGAGGACATTATGTTTTCCTCCAACGATACTCCCGCAAATGAGTTTTCTTATGCGGCGAAAATCGGGGCTACCATTAATCTGGATGATTTTACCCATATTGATTTTCTGGAAAAAACCATAGGATATCTGCCCAAAACTTTAAGCTGCCGTTACAATCCAGGCGGATTTTTCTCCATCAGCAACAGCATTATGGACAATCCCGGGGATGCAAAGTACGGTTTTACTACGGAGCAGCTTTTTGAAGGGTTTAAGATACTGAAAGCAAAAGGCGTGGAGAATTTCGGAATCCATGCGTTTTTGGCAAGCAATACCGTGACCAATGAGTATTATCCCACATTGGCAAAGACTTTGTTTGAGGTGGCTGTCAAATTGAAAGAGGAGACGGGCGCCCATATTACCTTTATCAATCTTTCCGGCGGTGTCGGCGTTCCTTATCATCCCGATCAGGAACCCAATGATATCAGGGCAATCGGTGAGGGCGTGAGAAAGGTTTATGAGGAAGTTTTGGCGCCTGCAGGCATGGGGGATGTGGCGATTTACACAGAGCTTGGGCGTTTCATGATGGCGCCTTACGGACATCTGGTAACTCAGGTCATTCATGAGAAGCATACCCACAAGGAATATATCGGCGTGGATGCCTGCGCCGTGAATTTAATGCGCCCTGCCATGTATGGGGCATATCATCATATCACTGTGCTGGGCAAAGAGGATGCGCCCTGCGACCATATGTATGATGTGACCGGTTCCCTGTGTGAGAATAATGATAAATTTGCGGTTGACAGGATGCTTCCCCGGATAGAAATTGGCGATTACATTGCCATTCATGATACCGGCGCCCACGGGTTTGCCATGGGGTATAATTATAATGGCAAATTAAAATCCGCAGAGCTTTTACTGAAGGAAGACGGCAGCGTGGAGCTGATTCGCCGGGCAGAGACCCCGAAGGATTATTTTGCAACCTTTGACGGGCTTGATATTTATGATAAATTTGACTTTGAGGCTTGACTTTAAGCTATAAGTCAATCAACTATGCTGACTTGACTCATTGCCGGCAGGAATCAAAGGTTACAGAAATTTGCGAAACCGATTGCTGGTAAATGCTTTCGTTACCGAGCATAAACTGAGATTTTATAGGGAGGCTTTTGCTTATGAAATATCCCAAAAATCTGGAACAGGGAGGAACCATCGGCTTTGTGGCTCCTTCCTTTGGATGTCAGATAGAGCCTTATTTAAGCGGTTTTGAAAACGCCAAAAAGAAATTTATGGAAATGGGCTATCAATTGGATATAGGACCCAACTGTTATGCAGGGGAGGGAATCGGCATCAGCAATACTCCGGAAAAATGCGCGGCAGAGCTGATGTCATATTATGTCAGCGAAAGAAACGACTGCCTGATTTCCTGCGGCGGCGGGGAACTTATGTGTGAAGTCTTAAGCCACATGGATTTTGAGGCAATAAAGAATGCTAAGCCCAAATGGTATATGGGCTATTCGGATAATACCAACATGACATATCTTTTGGCAACGCTTTGTGATACAGCGTCCATTTACGGACCCTGCGCGGCGGCTTTCGGCATGGAACCGTGGCATGAGGCGATACAGGACGCTTTTGAACTGCTTACTGGGAAAAGGAATACCGTCAGGGGATATGATAAGTGGGAAAAGGAATCTTTAAAAAATGAGGAAAATCCTCTGGAACCCTATCATGTGACAGAAAAAAGAAGATTGAAAAGTTATCTGGGAAATGTCCTTGTAGAAAACGCAGTCTTTCAAGGAAGGCTTTTGGGCGGCTGTATGGACTGTCTGGTGAATCTTCTGGGAACCCGTTTTGACAAAACGAAAGAATTTCTGGAAAAATATAAAGAGGACGGCATTATCTGGTTTCTGGAAGCCTGCGATTTAAATGTTTTTGCCATAAGGCGTGCCATGTGGCAGATGGAGGAGGCGGGATGGTTTCGTTATGTAAAAGGCTTTTTGGTCGGCAGACCTCTTTGCTTCGGGCAGGAGATGATGGGACTTGACGCTTATCGGGCGGTGTTGGAGGTAGCAGGACGAAAGAATGTGCCTGTCATAATGGATGTGGATTTAGGACATCTGCCCCCGATGATGCCTTTGACGGTAGGCAGTATGGCGGTCGTCAGAGTAAGGGAAAACGATATGGAAATAGAGCAGCAGTATATTTAAAGTGTTGGTTTTGCGGAAAGGCGTGGTTATCGGTATGCAAATCGAGTTGTCGGGGATACAAAAAAAGTATAGGCGAAAAAGAGTGTTGACAGATATTTCCCTGACAGCCACAGAAGGAAGCTGTACTTGTATTCTCGGGGAAAACGGCTGCGGCAAATCCACATTGCTCTCGATTTTGGCAGGAGTACAGAAAGCGGACGCCGGAAGTTTTTTGTATGGGAAAGAAGATTTGTTCAAAAACGGCGGACTGCGCGCCAAGGTGCTGGGATATGTGCCTCAGCAGGATCCGCTGATCGAAGAGCTGACGGCATGGGACAATCTTAGAATGTGGTATGACAAGGATAAATTGAACAGAGAACTTTCGGACGGGGTGCTTGCCATGCTGGGGATAGATCTCTTTTTAAAAACGCCGGTACATAAAATGTCCGGAGGCATGAAAAAACGCCTGTCTATCGGCTGTGCCGTGGCGGGAAACCCTAAAATCCTGCTGCTGGATGAGCCTTCCGCGGCGTTAGATCTCATCTGCAAAGAACGCATTTATAATTATTTTGAAAGATACAAGGCGGAGGGAGGCATTCTTCTGCTGGCGACTCACGATACAAGGGAGCTTGAATTGTGTGACCAATGCTATATTTTAAAGCAGGGTTCGCTGATTTTTTATGAATATGACGGAAATATCCATCATTTGGCAGGGAAATTATAAATGGGAAGAAATTTTTCTTATTTTCAAATGCAATTAAAAAGAATGTGTAAGGTATTGCCTGTGCTGCTTGCCGTGAATCTTCTGGCGTGCGCATGCATGGGAATTCTTGCTGCCCGATTTTTGGAGGACGGGGTTTTATCGGAAAACGGCAAAAAATTTCAGATTGGAGTTGTCGGAGAGTTCGGAGATTCCTATCTGGGGCTACAGTTTTATACTTTGATACAATCTCTGGATGATTCCCGGTTTATGCTCGAATTGCGGGATATGACGGAAAAAGAAGCGGCAAAGGGACTACGCAGGGGAGAAATCAGCGCTTATCTGCGTCTGCCGGACGGACTTCTCGGGGCTTTGGACAGCGGAGCCAATGATGTTTATATTACTTATGTGGCAGGGGGCGGACAGAAAGGCATTGCGGGAACGCTTGCCATGGAATTGGTGGATGTGGCGTCTACCTTGGTGACCAGAAGCCAAAGCGCTGTTTTCGGAATGCAGAGAGTTCTGCAAATGCAGGACAGGGGCAGTGAATGGGAAGATGCCACGCAGAAGTTATGCTTTCGTTTGGTGGAGTTTGTGCTGAACCGTACAAAACTATGCGAAGTGGAAGTATTGGGCATGGCAAACGGTCTGTCCACACAGGGATATTATTTCTGCAGCATATTGATTATTTTTCTTTTGCTGGCAGGAATCAACAACAGTTCCTTCTTTATCAACAGAAGCAGGGAGCTTCACAAAATAATGTCTGCAAAAGGGGTGGGAGCGTTTTTTCAGGTGCTGGGAGAATATCTGTCCTATCTGTGCCTGACTGTTATTTATATGGCGGGTATTTTTCTGCTGCTTATGATTGTTTTGGAAAGAGGTTTTCCGGAACTGCCTGAGTGGAAGGATATGAAAGCGGAGACCCTGCCGGAATTTTTTGTCAGATTTCTGCCTGTGGCAGCCATGATTGCCGCCATGCAGTTTTTGCTCTATGAGATGATGTCGGGAATTGTCAGCAGTATCCTGACACAGTTTGTATGCTGTATCAGCATGGCTTATGTCTCGGGTTGTTTTTATCCGGCAGCTTTTTTCCCGGATATGGTGCAGAGAATCGGGGAACTGCTGCCTACCGGAGCAGCCCTGCATTATGTGAATGAATGTTTTTTGGGAAATCTTTCGCTTACGGGAAGTCTGGGCATCTGCTTTTACTTGCTGCTGTTTCTGGGGTTATCCATGGGTGTCAGAAAATACAGGATACAGAACGGTTAGGAAAATGCAAAAATGAGGAGAACAAAAAGTGAGCCGGATAGCGATGAGATATTTTCTGTTAAATAAGCGTTTGTTTAAAAAACTCAGCTTTATTATTATTCTTTGCATGGTGCCGGTTTTGGTGGCAGGAATCCGTATAGCCGCAAAAGGGGAGAGCGGGATTGTAAAAATTGTTCTGTGTATGCAGAATCCGGAGGAAGAATTGTCGGCGGAAATTTTAGAGAAGCTGATGAAAAAGGATAGTGTGTTCCGCTACAGTATCTGCGAGACGCCTTCCCGGGCACGGGAAATGGTGGCAAATTATGAAGCGGACGCTGCATGGCTCTTTCCTGAGAATCTAGAAGAGGAACTGAGAAAATCGGCGTTTGCCGGACATATCAAGCCGGTGGTAACGGTGGTGGAGCGGGAAGACAATGCATCTCTTATGTTAACCAGGGAAGTTCTTTGCAATACTTTATATCCGGCTTTTTCCTATGCCGTTTACGAAAATTTTGTGCGCAGCGATTTAAATATCAGCGAAACGCAGGCAGATGATGCACAGCTTTTGGAGGTATATCATCAAAATCTGATAAAAGGCAGCTTTTTTCAAATGGAATATCCTGACGGACAGGCGGACGAGGGGATTGACTATCTTCTTGCGCCGGTGAGGGGGATTCTGGGAGTCTGGCTGGCATTGTGCGGATTTACGGCATCCCTTTATTATATGCAGGATGAGCAGAGGGGGACTTTTTCAAAAATATCCGCAAGAAACAGGCTGTGGATGGCATTTTATTCCCATGCGGTGCTGTTGTCGGATGCGGTGGTGATTCTGCTTCTGGGCTGCGGACTTGCAGGGGTGTTCACTGTCTGGCACAGAGAAATTTTCAGTGCGGTGCTTTTTGCCTGCTGTACAGTGGCTTTTAGCAATCTGCTCCGGCTGATATGCCGTACTCCGGCTTTGTTGGGGAGCTGCATTCCCGTTGCGCTGTTGGGGATGCTGGTGATGTGTCCGGTATTTATCGGAATTAATAGTTGGAAAGCGCTTAGATATCTGTTTCCGTTGTATTATTATCTGAATTCCATTCACAATCCGTACTATCTGAAGGCTATGGTAATTTATGCGGCGGTGGCGGCTGTTTTGTGTATTTTGCTGCATTGGTGGCAGACGAGAGAATAACTTGAGGAGAAGGTTTTATGATTCGTAACAGTATCAAAAAGTATCTTATCCGTACTATATTGGGAATAGGGATTTTAACGGTTTGCTGCGCCTGTGGGAATAACAGCGGTGGCGAGCCTCCTGCGGACTTTATCATAGAAGCTTTGCCCCAATCAAAGCAGGGGGAGACAGAAACCACAGAAACCATAGAAATCATAGAAAATACAGAAATCGCAGGGAAACAAGAAACGGACTTAGAAACAGAAGAATCACAGGAAGACGGCCTTAAGACAGAAGCGGATGTAAAACCGCAGGAGGAAACCGATAAGTTCCTGATTGTGATTGACGCCGGACATCAGTCAAAGGGCAACAATGAGAAGGAACCTATCGGTCCCGGGGCGCAGGAGATGAAGGCGAAAGTAGCGGGCGGGACTTCGGGTGTGGTCAGCGGACTGAAAGAATATGAATTAACTTTAATGGTTGCCTGCAAGCTTAGGGATGAACTTACGGACAGGGGATATGAGGTCCTTATGGTAAGGGAAGACAGTGATGTCAATATGAGCAACGCTGAGAGAGCCGAGGTAGCCAATAACGCGGAGGCGGACGCCTTTATCCGCATTCATGCAAACGGTTCGGAAAATGCTTCCGTAAACGGTGCAATGACAATTTGTCAGACGGCGGATAATCCTTACAATAAAGAACTGTATTCTTCCAGCAAAGAATTGTCGACGAGTGTTTTGGATGCCCTGGTGGAAGCAACCGGATGTAAAAAGCAGAGAGTATGGGAAACCGATACCATGAGCGGCATTAATTGGTGTCAGGTGCCTGTGACCATTGTGGAGATGGGATATATGACGAACGAAACAGAGGACGCTCTTATGGCAACGGAGGAATATCAGCAAAAAATTGCGGCGGGCATAGCAAACGGCATAGATGCATTTCTGGAGAAGCCCTCAAATTAGGAATAAATAAGCCCCTGTTTTACTATATTGTAGTGAGTAAAACAGGATGGAACAAAAAATATGGAAAAATGGGGGACAGTCAGTCAGTGGTTAAGGGAAGCGGATAATCTGGTATGGGGACCGGGAATGTTGGCTTTGCTGTTGGGAACGGGAATTTATCTCATGGTAAGCCTCGATTTTCTGCCCTTGAAAAATTTGAAATTTGCACTGTTATGCGCCATAGGTGCAGAAAGTAAAAGGAAGACCAAAGAGAAGCATCCGGAAGGTATTTCTTCTTTTTCCTCCCTGACAACGGAGCTGGCGGCTACCATTGGCACGGGGAATATCGTAGGCGTAGCCACCGCCATGGTGTTAGGAGGCCCCGGGTCTTTGATCTGGATGATGTTATCCAGTCTGATAGGAATGGCAACCAAACTGGTAGAGAGTATGCTGGCGGTAAAATACCGGAGCCGGAATACAAAAAACGAATTTGTGGGAGGTCCCATGTACACTATGGCAAACGGACTTCCCAACAGAAAAATAGGACGATTTCTGGGAGGGATTTTTGCTTTTTTTGCAGTTATGGCTTCCTTTGGAATGGGGAATATGACACAGTCCAATTCCATTGCGGATGCCATGAAGGTTACCTTTCATGTGCCGGTGTACGGGACGGGGCTTGTAGTGACCGTTATAACCATTCTGGTAGTGTTGGGAGGTATCGGAAGTATTTCAAAGGTCACCAAGGTGATGGTGCCCTTTATGGGGATTTTTTATCTGTTAGGAACCTTTTGGGTTATTTTGACCCATTTGCCAAATCTTCCTTATGGAATTTTTCAGATGATAGGGATGGCGTTTTCCCCGAGAGCGGTGTGTGGGGGAATCGGAGGACAGATTTGTGCAAACGGGGCGCAGGCTCTTAGGTGGGGCGTATCCAGAGGCGTTTTTTCCAATGAGGCGGGTCTTGGAGCAGCAGGTATCAGTGCGGCCGCCGCAGATACAAAGGACTATGTCAAACAGGGATATATCAGCATGACAGGGGTGTTTTTGGATACGATGGTGATCTGCTTTGTGACGGGTCTTGCCATTGCGGCGTCGGGAATGCTTGGAACCGTGGATAATGAAGGAGGATTGCTCACAGGAACCGCATTGATCATAGCAGTGTTTCAGACTACCTTCGGAGAGTATGGGGCAGTCTTTGTCAGCATCTGCATTGCGCTTTTTGCTTTTGCCACCATAGTGGGCTGGGCATATCAGGGGGAGAAAGCGTTTGAATTTCTGGCAGGGACCCGATACTGTATGTATTATCGCTTTTTCTATGCGTTGGTGACATTTGTAGGGGCAGTGTGTTCCTTGCAGGCAGTGTGGGATTTTTCGGATATCTGTAACGCGTTGATGGCGGTGCCGAACCTTATCTGTGTGTTGCTTTTGTCAAAGGAGGCATGCGAGGAAATTAAGGGATATAAACGGAATGGAGATTATAATGAACATAAGAAGTACTGTGAATTTTAACAAAAAAATCTGGTTTTGGATGATTTTTGCCGTCGCGGTTTTTATCCGGATTTTGTATTTTGGAGAACTGCCGGGGGGCGTAAATCAGGATGAAGCGATGGGAGCAGTGGATGCGCAGGCATTGGCTCTTTATGGAACCGATCGCTTCGGAGTACGCTTTCCGGTTCATTTTGCCGCATGGCAGGTAAGCCAGATGAGCGTCCTTTTGTCTTATCTGATGATTCCTTTTTTAAAAATTTTTGGATTTCATACATGGGTCATCCGTCTGCCCATGCTGTTTTCCAGCATAGGGGGTATCGTTCTTGTCTATCTGATCGGCAAAAAAATAGAAAGCGAACGGCTGGGGCTTATTGTCATGGCGCTTACAGCGGTTAACCCATGGCATTTTATGCAGAGCAGATGGTCTCTTGACTGCAATTTGTTTCCCCATGTTTTTCTGCTGGCATTTTATTTACTGCTCTTAAGTTTTGAAAAGAGAAAATATCTATATCTGTCCATGGTATTTTTCGGACTGACCTTTTATTGTTACGGAATTGCCGTATACTCCGTGACGCCGTTTTTGATAGTATTTGCGCTTTGGGGGTGGAGGAAAAAGCTTTTTTCCTTTAAGGAAATATTGCTGTGTATCTGCATTTTCGGTTTTGTTGCGCTGCCGGAAATTCTGGTGATGGCGATTAATCTGTTTCATTGGGACAGTATTGAGACAGGCCTTATCACTATGAGCAGATTTCCCGAGAGCGTAAGGGGAAATGATATCCTGTTTTTAAATTTTTCATTCTCCCAGCTTGGGAAAAATATCTGGCATATGGTGAAATGCTGTTTTCTTCAATTGCCGGATTATTGGTTTAATGCCATTCCCGCTTTCGGTCCCATGTACCATATCAGCATCCCGCTCATGGTAATGGGAGGATTTGTTCTGGTCAGGTCTTGGTTTCGGGAGACTGCTGTCAGAAAAAAAGCGGAAAAGTTGGCGCTCCTTGGATTTCTTCTCACCGGAATCTGGGTCGGAATCATTACCTTTGAGGTGAATGTCAACCGCATCAATATTATTTTCTATCCGCTTCTTTTTCTTTGCGCTTACGGAATCTGCAGGATTGCGGATAAAAACAGAAAAGTTTTGGCGGCAGTGGGGGGATTATATATTTTATGCGCGTTATTGTTTTTAGGGACATATTTTATGGTTTATCCTCAAAAAGCCGCACGGTATTATAACAAAGAATTTTTGGAAGCGGTGGAGACGGCTGACAAGGAGGGGAGCGGCAAAATATATATATCGGGGAATATGGGCTGGCAGTATAATTTATCCATGGCAGAAATATTGACACAATATGCCTGTCATATTGATGCAAAATATTATCAGGGAGAAAGTGTTATAAGCAATGGCAGAGAGCTTTTGCCTTACCATGAGCGATATTCTTATATTAATGTGCAGCAGTTTGATTGGGCGGCATCACGCTCGTCTGCCGTCTGGCTGGTGCATGAAGACGATTTGGGGTTTATCGGAGCCGACTATGAAGTAATCCGGCAGATAGGGCAGTTTTTTATCTTAAAAATAGAATGGCAGATTGTAGATTAAAGATTGACAGAATCGGGCTGTATTCCCTTGCTTTTAGAGGATAAAGAGACTATAATAAATATGATATCGATGAATAAAGGAGTGTGGTGTGAAATGAAGAAAAGTGTTGTGTTTAAGATTATGCTGCCCTTGGTTTTTATTTTTATTCTGACAGTGGTAGTCAATGTTACTACAACTTCCTGTTTACAATCTGCAAGGAGCGCATTTGAAGGAATCGCTTCTCTGGATGATGTAGCTGCGGATGTGGCGGATGTGGCGGTAGATACTTCAGAGAAGATCACAGCGCAGCTTGGAAGAAACGGATTGGTTTCTTCATTACAGCTTTTCTTAGTGGTGCTTACCATAGCGATTACCTACATAGGATTTGTAAAACCATTGAAAGATACGGAAAGACAGCTCAACACCCTGATTGGACATTTACAGCGCAATGAGGGAGATTTAAACCAGCGTATTATCAGTAAAAAGCAGGATGAAATCGGCAGGCTTGTCTATGGCATCAATTTGTTTTTAAATAAACTTCAGACTGTTATGCAGAGTATTCAGGGGCATTCCATTTCGCTGGATGATTCTTCGGGGAAAATCGTATCCAAGGTGTCCGATTCCTCAGATAACATGAATCTGGTATCCAAGGAAGCAGAAGCGCTTTCTCAGGAGATGCAGGCAATATTGAATCTTTTGGACCGTATTGCAAAGGACATGAGTTCTTTGAACGCAAGCAGCCAGACCATATCCGATTCCACGGTGTCAGGCAATGTTTACGCCGCTGAAATGAAAGAGCGCGCCAACAGCATAAAAGAGCTTGCCATGAACAGCAAGAATGAATCGGCACAGATTACCTCTTCTTTGGAAGAAGTTCTGCGCAGTTCAATGGAGAGCAGTAAGAGTGTAAACTTTATCCAGAATCTTACGGATGAAATTCTTTCTATTGCCAGCCAGACCAATCTGCTTGCGCTGAATGCGTCCATTGAGGCGGCAAGAGCGGGAGAAGCGGGAAAGGGATTTGCGGTGGTTGCCGATGAAATCAGAAGTCTTGCGGACAACAGCAGGAATACAGCAAACAGTATACAGCAGATCAGTAATGATGTGATTTCCTGTGTGGAAGAGATGTCAGCGTCCGCAGGCAAACTTCTTGACTTTGTGAATACCAGCGTTATGGATGATTATGACAGGTTTGTGGAGGCGTCCAAAAAGTACCTGAATGATGCGGATACACTGGAGAGCATGATGAGTGAATTCCGCAATAAATCTGTTGAATTGTCGGAAGGTTCCGAGAATGTAAATTCCGGAATCGGCAGGATTTCAAAGGCAGTGGGAGAAGAGAATGAAAGGATGTCAAAACTTTCGGAAATCATGCAGGATTTAACTTCCAATATGAAAGAGGTTCAGGATTATACGGCTGTAAATGATGAAGTTTCCAATGACTTGAAAAAAGAAATCGCGAAATTTAAGGTAATTTAATAATGAAATTGATATAAATTCGTTATGCACGGTTTTGGCAAAGCGGGAAGCGGAACATATGCAGAAATGGAGAATGAGATGAGAGAATTGGACAGTAAAGTACAGAAAGCAGTGCAGATTTTATGGATTGATATGGCATTCGACAGGGGACAGGAGGCGGTTTCCCTATTGGAGCAGGCCGTAGAAGAAGGAAATCCGGATGCGTATTATCTGTTGGCGCGTTGTTATATGGGACCTTCTTTTGTGGACCCGGGATTCGGATTTCCCGACGACGATGACAGCAAAGTGGAAGAATATCTGAATCTGAGTATTGAAAAGGGAAGTGCTCTCGGGATGTTTGCCGCAAGGCGTGTGGCAGGCTATGAGCCAAGATGCGGAAGTTTTATACAGGAACCCTATCATTCCTCAAAGGAAATCTGGGACGAGGTGTGCCGGATGGCGGACGCGGGAGACCTTTTTACAAAATATCTGGTGGCAAACGCGTATTATTACGGAGATGTGATAAAGCTGGCGGAAATTAATGTGGACAGCATGCCCAAAAACAGTCTGGAAAAGCAGATTAAAGAATGGATGGAAACCGCAATCCGAATGTATGACGAACTGCTGGCAAAGGGTATGACCATGGGAGTCGGCAACTATATCGACATTATAACTTCCGGGGATTACGGAATTCCGAAGAATGAGGATAAGGCGAAAGAATTAAGGAAGATTGCAGCCGATAAGGGGAGCGCCTATTATATGGTGCAGGTGGGGAAGGATTATGAGAAGACCCAGCCGGAAAAAGCGGCGGAATATTTCAAGCGTGCCGTGGAACACAATGAGCCATCGGGTAATTTTTATCTGGGGAGATTATACACTTATGAGGGCGGACTGCCCAGAAACCTTAAGTTGGCAAGGGATTATTTTGAAGCAGCCCTCGAAGCGGGTACGGAGGTTACAGGAAGCAATAACCGTCTCGGCCAAATCTATTTTTATGGCGGCGACGGCGTGGAAGTGGATTATAAAAAGGCGTTTAAGCATCTTTACGATGCCCATAAGGATGACAACTATTGGGGCTCCGATATGCTTGGGACCTGCTATCTTAAAGGCTTGGGGATTGCCGTTGATTATGAACGGGCAAAAGAGGAATTCGAGCATTATAAAGGTGAGGAATTATCGGCAGTGGGTTTAGGTGAAATCTATGCCTATGGTCTTGGAGTTCCGGTGAATATAAAAACAGCTATGGAGTATTGGAACAAATTTCCCAACAACCCCACGGTCATTGAACAGAAAAAGAAATTTAAGAAAACATTATTTGGCTGGAAGCGGATTGATGAATAAAGGCAAAAGCCGGTAAATGATGCCCTCCTGAAGGTATTTGGTACATTCGGGGGGGTATTGTTAAAACAGGGATTAGACAAAAAAGTCGGATAGAAAGGATAAAGAGTCTGGGAAAATGTATAACGAAATGGATTTAAGCCGGATAGATTTAAAGAAGGAATCCCCCATGGAGGAGCCGGACAGGCAGTATTATTTTATAGCAAAGTGCAGGAAATGGGTGGAAGCCTTCAAGCAGAAAAACGGGCGCACTCCTACGGCCTGTGTAGTCAATTTCGGGTGTCAGATGAATGCGAGAGATTCCGAGAAGCTGGCAGGCATTTTAAAATTGTCGGGATATGAGATGACAGAAGATGAAAATGCGGACTTTGTGATTTACAATACCTGTACGGTCAGGGACAATGCTAATCAGAAGGTCTATGGCAGATTAGGGGTTTTAAACGGTTATAAGAAAAAGAATCCCGAAATGAAAATTGCCCTCTGCGGCTGCATGATGCAGGAGCCTTCCGTAATTGAAAAAATAAAGACCAGTTACGCATTCGTGGATTTGATGTTCGGAACCCATAATATTTATAAATTTCCGGAGCTTTTATGTACTGTGCTTGACACAAATGACAGGGTGGCTGATATCTGGGAAGGAACGGACACTATCGTGGAGAACCTTCCCGTGGAACGCAAATATCCTTTTAAATCAGGCATCAATATTATGTTTGGCTGTAATAATTTCTGCAGCTATTGTATCGTTCCCTATGTCAGAGGGCGCGAGCGCAGCAGGAACCCCAAAGATATTATCAGAGAGGTGGAAAAACTGGCGGCGGACGGCGTGGTGGAAATCATGCTTTTGGGACAAAATGTGAATTCTTATGGAAAGAATCTGGACAGCCCCGTTACTTTTGCCGAACTTCTGGAAGAGATAGAAAAGATTGAGGGCATAAAGCGCATTCGCTTCATGACTTCCCATCCCAAGGATTTATCGGAAGAACTGATTCAGGTGATGAAGTGTTCTGGGAAGATATGCAGGCATTTACATCTGCCCTTACAGTCCGGCTCCACTAAAATCCTCACGGCAATGAACCGCCGCTATACCAAGGAACAGTACATAGACCTTGCAAACCGCATCCGGCAGGAAATTCCGGATATTGCCATTACAACGGATATTATTGTGGGATTTCCGGGGGAAACAAAAGAGGATGTGGAAGAAACCATTGATGTTATCCGCAGAGTGCGTTTTGACAACGCTTTTACCTTTATCTATTCCAAGAGGACGGGAACCCCTGCCGCGGCAATGGAGAATCAAGTGCCGGAGGAGGAAGTAAAGGTAAATTTTGACAGGGTGCTAAAGACGGTGCAGGATACCGCCAGAGAAAAGGTTTTAGGTTATCAGGGACAGATAATGGAAGCTTTGGTGGAGGAAGTGAGCGACCATGATCCTAAGTTAATGACCGGAAGGCTTTCCAATAATACCCTTGTCCATTTTCCGGGGGACGCATCCTTAATCGGAAAAATCGTGAAGGTATCCTTGGATGAATGCCATGGATTTTATTATATGGGAAGGATGATTGATGTAGGAATTGCCTGACAGAGGGCAAAAATAAGGAGGTATGGGTATGGGAGTTATTGCAAAAATGCATCAGGTGTGCAGGGATTATGGGAGTGGGGAAACAATCGTCAGGGCTTTGAAAAATGTCAATGTGGAAATTGAAAAGGGTGAATTTGTATCTGTTGTGGGGGCTTCGGGAAGCGGGAAAACCACATTTTTAAATATTTTGGGCGGGCTTGATATTCCCACAAGCGGCGAAGTGTTTATTGACGGGAAAGCGTTAAAAGGAATGTCGGATGACGAGCTTACTGTATTCAGGAGGGAGCGGATTGGGTTTGTATTTCAAAATTTTAATCTGCTGCCCATGATGAGTGTTTATGAAAATATCGTTTTGCCCATTCAAATCGGCGGAAAGGATGCGGACGAAGAATATGTGAAAAAAGTAATTGCATTTTTGGGACTTGCGGGATTGGAAAACAGGCTGCCGTCGCAGTTATCCGGCGGACAGAACCAGCGGACTGCCATTGCGAGGGCGCTTGCCCCGAAGCCTGCCGTGATTCTGGCGGACGAGCCCACAGGTAGTCTGGATTCGGATACGGGAAATGATGTGATGGATTTATTTGAAAAGTCAGTGAAAGAATTTGGACAAACTATAGTGATGATTACTCATAATGAATCGCTTGCTAAAAGATGTAACCGCATTTTAGTGATGAAGGATGGGAGTTTGGCGGCATGAGCGGGTAAACTTTCAAACTCTTCATTGGTAGCAGTATCGCAGGCGGAAGCCTGCGATATGCAGGGGGTATAAGATTGAAAATTAGAAATTTTCAATCTCGGAATTTGTGACGCCGTGCGTCCCAAAGTTCCCACTGATTAAAATGCCGCTTGCGCGGCGGAATGGGAGAAAGGATGAAATCATTTCAGAGTGTATGTAAAATTGCATGGCGCATTTATCACACCAATAAAAAACGGAATGCTGCGATTATAGCGGCGGTTTCCATGACGATTATATTTTTAATGAGCGTTTTTACCACGATGGATTCCATGGCGCTTATGTTAAGGCAGCAGAATTTTAAGAATTTCGGAACGGTGGCGGAAGGGCAGTATTTTGGTGTGACGGAGGAACAATATGAAAAGCTGCGGGCGCAGTCGGCATTTACAGATATTTCTTATAAAGCGCATATCGGATATGTGTCGGAAGACGCAGGAATCAGGACGCAGATATCTTATGCGCAGCCTTTGGTCTGCGAGTGGTGCTTTAACGGGTTACTGCAGGGAAAGTGGGCTGTAAAAAAGGATGAGATTGTGGTGGATGAAATCTATGCATCCCACAGGGAGCTCGAAGTAGGTGATATTATCGAGCTCGATGTAAAGATAAATGAAAATACTCTTACCAATGAATTTCTGGTGACGGGAATCTGCCAGGGAAACCAAGCTTTGGGAGTGTCTAATCTATATGTTTCGGAAGACTTTCTGCGAAATGTGGGAATGGGTGTTATGACGGTATACTGCCGTTTTCCCTATACGGAAGCTTCTGACAATCTGCTCTTGTCCGCATGGGAAAAAGCAGTTCCGGATGCAGACTGTGATACTATGTCAAATCCGGTTTACGGGATGGACAAAAACGGGAGCAGCAATTCTTATATGACATTTCTTTTGCTTTTTGCGTCATTTCTGGCGGTATATCTGACGATTTATACCCTTTATTATATTTCGGTGGTGCGTGATGTAAAACTGTTCGGGCAGATGAAGCTTTTGGGCGTTACGAAGGGGCAGTGCAGTCTGATTTTGGGATTGCAGGCGCTGCGGCAGTATGTTACGGCGTTGCTCTTCGGAACGGTTTTCGGGCTGGGAATCTGCGGGGTATTGGTGCCTTTGGCGTTACAGAATTATTTTAAAGGAGTGGACGGCATCTGTGTATTTCGCCCGGAACACATTTTATATGCGGCCTTGGCGGCGCTGGCGGCAGTCCTTATGGGTATCAGAAAACCCATAAAGATTTTGGAAAAGGTAGGGCCGGTTCATGCAGATGTTTTTTCCGGTGCGGTCAAAGTAAAAAAAGAAAGGAAGCCTGTAAAAATGTCCGTTCTTCGGATGGCAAAGCGCAATATCGGCAGGAACGGAAGGCGTACTTTTCTGGCGGCGGCGTCCGTATGTGTTATGGTGCTTTTATTTACCTGTCTGGTGAATCTGGTGGAAACTGCCACCGCAAGCTATATGTTGTACAGGAAGCAGCCGGCGGACTTTCTGATTGGCACAAGGGAATACTGTGATTCCCTGCTGGGACTTTCAGAGGAGCGTACAGGACATTCCCCTTTAGGCATGAGCGGCGATATCTGGGAAATGGATGAGAGGGTCGCGGACAGCTTAAAAGAGCAGTGCGGCGATGCGTCAATACAGACTTATTATTATACTTACGGCATCAGCATAAATGAGGAGCAGGAGATTACAAGGCGTGTGGAGGCTCTGCTTCAAAACGGGGAAATGCCGGAGGGAGATAATGCGCTGGGAAAGGCTTATTATGAACGGCAGATTGCGGAAAGGGAAAAAGCAAACCACAAGCCTTTCTGGACGGAAATGCGTTATTATGTGGATTTTGAGGCGCTTGAGGAATGTAAGGCGTTGGAGGGGACTTTGGACAGGGAGAAATTTGAGTCCGGTGATTATGTGGTCATGGTTTCCAATTTAACCTTTCCGGATAACGGAACCGTTTATCATGCCGGGGAACGCCTTAAATTGGACAGCTTTCCGGACGGAGTAAAGTATGTGAAGCAGGATAATGCCTATACGGATATACAGGGAGCCGTGACAAAGGAATATGAAGTTATGGCTGTGGTGGATGAAGTACCGCTTATGTGTGCCTTTTTGGATGCAACCTTAGTGACTTTTTTACCTTCCGCCAATATTCCGAAAGCAGATGGAATGTACCGTCTGTGCGCAGTTGCGGTCAATACCCCGGATGTATCCGGCACAGAACCCGTTGTGGAACAGATTGTAAGCCGGGCAGGCAGTGATATGTATTATTTATCTTATGAGGTAATTAAAAAAGAAGCTTCCGAAATGTTAAACCTGATTTATCTTTTTGGCGGCGGTCTGGCGGCGGTGACGGCTGTCATGGCAGGAATCAGTTTCTTTAATCATGTGATGATGGGACTCATCGAACGGAAGGAGGAATTTGTGGTGCTGCGGATTATCGGAATGACGAGAAGGCAGCTTGCCGCCATGTTAAAATGGGAAAATCTTCTGGTGGTGACAGGCTCGGCGCTGACAGGCTTTTTTGCGGGAACGGCAGGATGCTATCTGGTATTTAACGCCCTCGGGTCGGGTGATATGGCGGATAGTGCGATGTTCCAAATCTGTAAATTGAATCCCATTCCGGCTGTATTATTTATTCTGGTTTTGACGGCGCTTGCATGCCTGTACCCGAAAGTGAAGAAAAAAAGTGCAGGATATTCCCTTGTCACGGTATCCTTACTCTGCATCTGCCTTGTGCTCACGGGATGCGGCAAAAATTCCGATACGAAATCGGATAAGACGGATGCCAGATATACCTACCGTTTTGAGCACTGTGCCGTGGAAAATATGGAGGGTCACGCCTTTGGTTTTTTCCATGAAGAGAATCGGTTGTATGCGGGGCTTATTTCGGTGAGTTCTGATATTTTAGACAATGGGATTACCTGTTATGATACGGATACCGGTGAGGCAGAGAAAATTGCGCCGGAGATTCCGGGGGATGCCATGGTGTCAACGGTTGCCAAGGGGGAGGGAAACACTTTCTGGGCAGGTGTTTATGAGACAGATGAGCGGGGAATTATTTCTTCTTTTGCCGTGAATCAATATGATGAAAAAGGAAAGCTGCTTGCAGGGAATGATATTTCCGGGATGATAGCAGAGGAAATGGTAAATAGCGGGACAGCTTATCCAAGCTGTGTAACAATGGATGCAGAGGGCAATTTATATTTCAGTTTTTCCCCTGTGTACAGCGCAAAAATCAGTTCTATAGTGGAAGGAATTTCGCCTCAAGGAAAAAGGCTGTTCCGCACAGAGATAGCGGGGGCTGTACAAGAAATGGCTTTGTCGGAGGACGGAAAGTTGTTTGCGGCGGCTCGGAGTATGGAAGATGCCGGCGGAGACAGCGGCACGGATGGAGGCAATAGAATTGGAAGCACGGAATTATTCGAGATAGATCCTTCGGACGGTAAGAGCAAATCCCTGGTAAAGAAGCTTCCGCCCAATACTTACCAAACCGTTCTTACGGTGGGTATGGACGGGGATAAACTGTATTACAATGCAGACGGGGATTTTTATGAATATAGTTCGGAAAGCGGAGAGAGTATAAAAATGTTCTCCCTGTCGGAACTTGCCTTTTCCGAGGAGGAGCTTGTGGGAATGGTGCAGGCGGACAAAAGCATTTTCTATGTGTTGGTAAATACAAAGGATGAAAACCAAAAGGCCTGTGCGCAGTGGGTATGCGCCCGCAAAGTGCGCCTGTCGGATGAGGAGCCTGTTGCGGATAAAAAGGTGCTGACCCTTGCCCTGTTTTCCGATGATTCCCATATAAGGTCAGTGGTCAATTCCTTTAACAGACAGTCTTCGGATTACCGGATAGAGATTCTGGTTTACGGGAGCACGGAGCAGGAGGATGGCCAAAACCGTCTTCAGACGGATATTGCGGCGGGAAAGACGCCGGATTTGATTGATTTGGCAGGGGTGGATGCAGCAAGTTATATCCGTCAGGGCATTGTCGCGGATTTATCCCCCTTCTTGGCAAAAAGCACGGAATTTTCCGGGGAAGATTTTCTGGCAAATGCCGTTGCTGCCTATGAGGATGGGGAAGCCTTGTATGCCATTCCCACCCATTTCTGGTTAAGTTCCATGGTTGGGAAGTCTTCTGTTCTGGGGCAGAGAAAGGGCTGGACGCTTTCGGAATATCAGGATTTTGTGGACAGCCTTGCGGATGAAAAGGTCGTGACGGCAGGAATTTCCAAAGAAGAAATGTTTAATCGGATCATATTGCAGTATGCGGAGCGTTACATTGATTGGGAGGCGGGAAACTGCTCCTTTGACAGTGAGGAATTTCTTGCGCTGCTTGCTTTTGCAGATCGTTTTTCGAGCAATGCCCATTCCTTGGGCATGGAAGAAAGAATAGAAAAACTGCGTTCGGAAGAATTATTATTGTATCCCACGGTCATGAACAGTACCATGTCCTATTTACAGAATCATGCTCTTTTTGATGAGGATATCACCTATATCGGGTTCCCCTCGGAAAGCGGAAGCGGAACCAAAATAATGGTTTTCGGAAATGCTTTCGGCATCTCTGAGAAATGTGAAAACAAAGACGCGGCATGGGAATTTTTAAAGCTTTTATATACAAGTGAGGAAAATATTATGGATGGTTTTCCGGTGTATAAAGCTTCCTTGGAAAAGGCATTTGAAGCGGCGTCCGTGGAGTGGTATCACATGGATGAAAACGGTGTGCGCATAGAAGACCCCATGGCGGCGATACCATATGAAAGCATGACCTTAGAGATTTATTCGGCAACGGAGGAGGAGATAGGGCAGCTTCGCACCCTGATAGAAAATGCGGAGCCGGCAGATTTGCGGACGCCGGGTATTTATGAGATATTGCAGGAGGAGGCAGCGTTCTTCTTTAACGGACAGAAGACCGCAAAGGAAGCGGCAGAGGTAATACAGAACCGGGTTTCTTTGTATGTGAGGGAACAGGGGTGAGAAAAAAGCTTTTTATAAATACAAAAAGAAACTGCTCCGCAGAGAACTGGGAAGGGTAGAAGCCAGTTTTTCTGTGCGTTTTATGACGAAAAGTCATCACAGAAAAGAGGCGGAGGAGATGCTTGCTCTGGTTGTGTAGAGAAGAAAAAGAGATGCAATGGGATAAAAATTCTGAAAAATTTTCAAAATTCCTCTTGCACAATACGCTACAGTGATGTATTATTAATACAAGATATGCGCATAGTCTTGTGGAAAAATGTGTTTCAGGGATTACGAAGCTTTGGCTTGCATAATTATTTGGTAGTGAAAAGGTGATAAGGGGGTGAATATGAAGTATTATCTGATACTATATTAAGTGGATTTAAAGGCTTATATAAACATAAATTTAAGTAGCATATAAGACGAGTGCTTCTACTCTTAGGAACTGATAGCATTCTATGATGAGACAATTAAATAAAGCATCACAACAATTACAGATAGCTATTTTCTGTAGGTGAAGGGGTAAAAAAGATAAAGATGGAGGAATAAAAATAATGAAAAAAGTAAAAAAACTGTTTAATATGATTCTGTTAAATTTATTGTTAGTAATTACGCCTACAATGTTAGTATATGCGGAGTCGGGGTCATATGAAAGTACTTATGACATGACAGGAGGACTGTACTCTGCGCGTACTTGGGATGCTACTGCAACACCAACATTTACAGTGTCTACTTCAAACTGTTATTCTGTATATGAGGGTACCATATATGTGATGCTCGAAAAAAAGAAATTACTTGGATGGAGTACAAAGGATGATGATGAACTTGATGCAAGGACATCGGGAAGTTGTACATTAGTAGGAGATGGGGCAGGAACATACAGAATATATATACGGCAGCTTACAGGATTCCAAATGACAGGCGATATTACGATTGAATGGGTATGGTAGCATGCAAAATTAAAAGTCGTTGGTATATGAGGGCATAAAAATGATATATGATGTTCACATACAAGTTTTACTTGTTGTATATGCTGTGATTGTGGGTATTCTTATTGCCTGTTACATAATGAGAAAGCAGAAAAAAAGGAAACTATTATTGTGGCGCTGCCTGTTTGTACTTTATTTGCTCTTGGTTATGAAGGTAACGGTATTTCCTTTTACTTTTGAGCATTTTCCATGGATGGAGTCTGCTTCTTATATAGCAGTGCAATGGAAGCCTTTTGCCAGCATAATTTCTATGGCAAAACAAAAGAATTATATTCAGATAGTAGGAAATATTATACTTTTGATGCCATTACCGCTGTTACTACAAGGGATAAGAGCGCAGGAGCTTTCCAGAGTAAAATGTGTAATTTCTATTGCTGTAGCAAGCTTGTCCATTGAAGTGGTTCAGTTGGGAATCAATTTGATAACTAAGGTGAGAAACCATGTATTTGATGTGGACGACTTAATGCTCAATATTTTAGGTGGTATCTTTTTGGTGGTATTATATAAGCCGCTAAATTTTGTTGCTAATGCAATCGTATCGATGGCTGCCGGGGATGAAAAACCCTGATTTTTCCAAAACTAATAATTTACAACTACCATATTTTGTGCTAATATAAAATCGGGTGCGCAACAGATTGTGCATCCGATTTTCAGTATTATAGAACAGGAGTGTACAAAAGTGGCGGAATTAACTCCCATGATGCAGCAATACATGGAAACAAAAAAACAATATAGTGATTGTATTCTTTTTTACCGCCTGGGGGATTTTTATGAGATGTTCTTCGAGGATGCCTTAACTGCATCCAGAGAACTTGAAATTACGCTGACGGGGAAGGCTTGCGGTCTGGACGAGAGGGCACCTATGTGCGGCATCCCGTACCATGCGGCGGAGGGGTATCTTACAAAATTAGTGAGCAGAGGTTACAAGGTGGCAATCTGCGAGCAGATGGAGGATCCGAAGCTGGCAAAGGGGCTTGTAAAGAGAGATGTGGTCCGCATTGTGACCCCCGGCACCAACTTAAATATGCAGGCGCTGGATGCCTCCAAAAATAATTTTTTGATGTGCATTGCCTATACGCCCACCAAGATTGGGCTTTCTGCGGCGGATGTCACTACGGGGGATTTTTACCTCACGGAAGTGGAAAACATCCGCAAATTAAATGATGAAATGATGAAGTATGCGCCGTCCGAGATTATCTGTAATGAAGCGTTTTTAATGAGCGGGGCGGATATCGAGGATTTAAGGGGGCGGCTGCGCATTTCCATCAATGCGCTGGAACCCCATCTTTTTGATGATGACGGCTGTAAGAAGACGCTGCTTGAGCATTTTAAGGTAAACACACTGATGGGACTTGGCATCGAAGAGTTCCCTCTAGGGATGATTGCGGCAGGAGCGATGTTACAATATTTACATGATACCCAGAAGACGGAGCTTGCGCATTTCACCCATATTGTGCCTTATCTTACCAGCAAATATATGCTTCTTGACAGCTCCACCAGAAGGAATTTAGAGCTTACGGAAACTTTGAGGGAAAAGCAGAAGAGGGGCTCTCTTTTATGGGTTCTTGATAAGACCAAGACGGCTATGGGCGGAAGAATGCTTCGCAGTTTTGTGGAGCAGCCCTTAATCGAAAAGGACGAGATGATAAAACGGCTGGATGCCATTGAAGAATTATGTAAAAACAGTGTGGCAAGGGATGAACTGCGGGAATATCTTGCCCCGATTTATGATTTGGAGCGGCTTCTTGGCAAGGTGACTTATAAGACAGCAAATCCCAGAGATATGATTGCCTTCCGCAATTCCTTGGAAATGCTGCCCCATATCAAGACGGTTTTGAAAGAATTTGAAAAGGAAGAATTGACAAAGATTCATGAGGAAATAGAGGGCCTTGAAGATATTCATGCCCTGATTGACAGCGCTATTTATGAGGAACCCCCTGTTACCATCAGAGAGGGCGGCATTATTAAGGACGGGTTTGACGAAACCGTTGATATGCTCAGAAGCGCAAAGCGAGACGGCAAGGAATGGCTTGCCAAATTGGAAGAGGAAGACAGAGAACGGACGGGCATTAAAAATCTTAAGATTAAATACAATAAGGTATTCGGCTATTATTTTGAAGTGACCAATTCCTATAAAAATATGGTGCCGCAGGACTATGTGCGCAAGCAGACCCTTGCCAATGCGGAGCGCTATACCACGCCAAAATTAAAGGAGCTGGAGGATACCATTTTAAATGCGGAGGATAAGCTGCAGGGGCTGGAATATGATTTGTTCTGTAAAATCAGGGATGCCATTGCCATGGAGCTTGAGAGAATCCAGCGCACGGCAAAGGCCATTGCAAGGCTGGATGTGTATGCATCCCTTTCTCTGGTGTCTGAGCGCAATCACTATGTGAGGCCGAAGTTAAACGAGAAGGGCATCATCAATATTAAGGACGGCAGGCATCCTGTGGTGGAGCAGATGATTACCAACGATATGTTTATCGCAAACGATACTTATCTGGACAATAATCATCACTGCATCAGCATTATTACCGGACCGAACATGGCGGGCAAATCCACTTATATGCGGCAGTCGGCGCTGATTGTGCTGATGGCGCAGATGGGCTGTTTTGTGCCTGCAAAGAGTGCGGATATCGGCATTGTGGACCGGATTTTTACCCGTGTGGGGGCTTCCGATGATTTGGCAAGCGGACAGTCCACTTTTATGGTGGAGATGAATGAGGTGGCAAATATCCTTAGAAATGCCACAGCGGACAGCCTGCTTATTCTGGATGAAATAGGCAGAGGCACCTCCACCTTTGACGGACTGAGCATTGCGTGGGCAGTGATTGAACACATCAGTAACCGTAAGCTCTTAGGCGCAAAGACTTTGTTTGCCACCCATTACCATGAACTCACCGAGCTGGAAGGCAAGATGAGCAATGTAAACAATTACTGCATTGCCGTGAAAGAGCGCGGGGATGACATTGTGTTTTTGCGCAAAATTATAAAGGGCGGCGCGGATAAAAGTTATGGCATTCAGGTGGCAAAGCTTGCCGGGGTGCCGGATATGGTAATCGACCGTGCAAAAGAAATCGTGGAACAGTTAAGCGATAATGACATCACGGAGAAGGTACAGAGCATTGCCGCGGATTATAAGGAAGACGGCAAGGGGAAAAAGCAGCCCAAATACGACGAGGTGGATATCGCGCAGATCTCTCTTTTTGAGACCGTTACAGACGAGGATGTGCTGAAAGAGCTTATGGAGGTGGAGGTTTCCACCATGACGCCGTTAGATGCGTTAAATACACTGTACCGCTTGCAGAATAAATTAAAGAACCGTTGGACGGTGTGAACGGAATGAAGATTTTCTAAGGTTGGAAAGTACCCCAACCTAAGAAAATCTAAATCATTCCGGGAAGAATCCGCAAGCGGATTCTTCCGAATTTGTACGAATTCACTAAGCTCGAAAGTACCTCACTAAGTGATTTCAAGCTTCACACGGAAGAACGCAAGAACAGCGTTCTTCTCGGTGATTGCGAAACTCGGGGTTTTCGCAGAGTGTCGTTCGTGCAAAACATACAAAATGCGTATGTTGCATATTCCGCCGCAGACACACTCTCGCTCTGGTCTGCTTGCGGAACATGCAATCTGCACAACTCGTTTTAGGAAAATAGGAGTTTCGCAAACGCCTAAATATATGATAGAGGAGAGAGGAGATTCATGGCGCAGATACATGTACTTGACTCGGAAACCATAGATAAAATTGCCGCGGGTGAAGTGGTGGAAAGGCCTGCCAGCGTGGTAAAGGAATTGGTGGAAAATGCCATTGATGCGGGTGCGGACGCCATTACCGTGGAAGTAAGGGATGGTGGAATAGAGTTTGTCCGTGTGACGGATAACGGCTCCGGCATGGAAAAAGAGCAGTTAAGGACTGCATTTTTGCGCCATGCCACAAGTAAGATTGAGCAGGCGCAGGATTTGCTGAAGGTCGCAAGCCTTGGGTTTCGGGGAGAGGCATTGTCAAGCATTGCGGCAGTGTCCAAGACGGAGGTTATCACCAAAACAAAGGAAAGCTTGATTGGAACCCGTATTGTATATGAGGGCGGCGTAGAAAAAAGCTTTGAGGAAATCGGCGCGCCGGATGGCACCACTTTTATCATGCGGAATTTGTTTTTTAATACCCCTGTCAGGCGCAAATTTTTAAAGCAGCCCGCTACGGAAGGGGGATATATTGTAGATTTAATGGAGCATCTGGCATTGTCAAGACCGGATATTTCTTTTAAGTTTTTATTAGGGAATCAGACAAGATTCCATACCTCCGGAAATGGGGATTTGCGGGAGGTCATTTACCGCATATACGGCAGGGAGGTGGCAGCGGCATTGGTGCCGATTCAGGAAGAAAAAAACGGCGTGCGCGTGGAGGGCTATCTGGGAAAGCCTGCCATCGTGCGTTCTAACCGTAATTTTGAGCTATATTATGTAAACGGGCGTTTTATCAAAAGCAACATTGTGGCAAAGGCCTTGGAGGAAGGCTATAAGGAATACCTGATGCAGCATAAGTTCCCCCTGTGCGTCCTTCATATTTCCATGGACAGGGGGGATGTGGATGTCAATGTACATCCCACCAAGATGGATGTGCGTTTTTCGGATGGCATCGGCTTTTGCGGCAGTCTGTCGGAAATGGTGCGAAATACCTTGAAAAATCAAGAGATGATTCCGGGGGATATTCTGACGGATGAAAAAGAGAAAAAGGAAGCGGCGGACAGGGAGCGCAAGGCAGCCGAAAAGGAGAAAGTGCCGGAGCCTTTTGAGCAAGTGAGAAGAAATACTGCCAAGGTAATGGAAGAGATGACATATCAGGCAGATGCTCCCCAAATGCAGGATTTCCTGCAAAAACCTGTCTGGAACCGTGTTTTTGAAGAGAAAAAAATAGAAAATACCGATAATTTGACAGAAAACCCTGCAAAAAACGCGGGAAATAGGGAAGATGACTTCTTTGTGGAACCGAAGGAACCAATGGTATCTGCGAAACCAATGGTATCTGCGAAACCAATGGTATCCGCGAAACCGGCCGCACTTATGAAGGAAGATAAAAATTTGGATGTTGTTTCCGCTACACAGATGAATCTCTTTGAGGAGAAACTGCTCACCGTGGAGAACCGCTCCAGGTATCAGATTATCGGACAGGTTTTTGACACCTATTGGCTGGTGCAGTTTGAGGACAAGCTTTTTATCATCGACCAGCATGCAGCTCATGAGAAGGTAAAATATGAACGCTTGATAAAGCAGTTCCATGAAAAAAATGTGGCATCCCAATCTTTAATGCCCCCCATTATCGTGAGTCTTACAGGGCAGGAGGAGGCGGTGCTTAAGCAGTATCTGGAGATTTTTGAATCTTTGGGATTCGAGATTGAAAGCTTTGGCGGCAATGAATATGCCCTTAGAAGCGTTCCTGTGGATTTATATGGATGTAGCGAAAGGGAACTTTTTTTGAATGTGCTGGACGAGCTTTCCGAAGGAATTGGAAAAGGGAGTTTCCGCGTAATCGAGGAAAAAATCGCGTCCATGTCCTGCAAGGCTGCGGTGAAAGGCAATAATTCCTTAAGCAGGGCGGAGGCGGAAACCCTGATTGATGAACTGCTTACCTTGGAGAATCCTTATAATTGTCCCCATGGAAGACCCACCATTATTTCCATGACGGAGACGGAACTGGAAAAGAAATTTAAGCGTATTGTTTAAAGGAGGAATGGAGGTTGCAGCAAGAATTTGTAGGTTATGGAAAGGCATGATGATTATGGAAACAGCAAAAAAGCCCATGATTGTTTTAACGGGACCTACCGCTGTGGGGAAAACAAAGCTGTCGATTGCGCTGGCGAAAGCCGTGGACGGGGAAATTTTATCGGCTGATTCCATGCAGGTGTATAAACATATGGACATCGGCTCCGCCAAAATTACCCCACAGGAAATGCAGGGAATCCCCCACCATCTCATTGATGTGCTGGAACCGTGGGAGGATTTTAATGTGGTGACCTTTCAGAAAAAATGCGGGGAATGTCTGCCGGGTATTTATGGGAGAGGGCATATTCCTATCCTGACGGGCGGTACGGGATTTTATATTCAGGCGCTGCTCAAACAGGTAGATTTTGCGGAGGATTCACAGGAAATTTCCGAGGGGGATGTTACCTATCGTATGCAGCTTGAGAATCTGGCAAAAGAAAAGGGCGCCGCATTTTTACATGAGATGTTAGAACAGGCGGATGAGGCTTCCGCCGAGACGATTCATGTCAATAACATTAAGAGGACAATCCGGGCATTAGAGTATTATCATCTGACGGGGCAGCGGATTTCCGAGCATAACGAGAGGGAGAGGCAAAAGGAGAGCGCATACAACTCCTGCTATTTTGTGCTGAATGATACGAGGGAGCGGCTGTATGAGCGTATTGACAAAAGGGTGGATGAAATGATGCGCCTCGGGCTTGTGGATGAGGTTCGTAAGCTAAAGGAAATGGGCGTTAAGAGGGGAATGTCCTCCATGCAGGGATTGGGATACAAAGAAATTCTGGATTATCTGGATGAAGACATTACCCTTGAGGAAGCCGTGTATCTGATAAAGCGGGACACAAGGCATTTTGCCAAAAGGCAGCTTACATGGTTTCGCAGGGAGAGGGATGTTATCTGGATGGAAAAGGATAAATTTGGATATGATGAAGGCAGGATGCTGGAATTTATGATGGGAAAGCTGCGGGCTGCAGGGATTTAAGCAGATGATTGCGAAACTCTGGTTTTTGGCAGAGTGTCGTTCGTGCAAAACATACACAATGTGCACAACTCGGTTTACGAAAGGTGAAATTTTACAATCCATGCACAGAAACGGAGAATCATATGGAAAATCAGACAAAAGAGCTATATCACTTAATGGGGATATCCCACGAGGTGTACGGATATGGGGATGATATTTTAGAAAAACTAAAACAGCGTTTTGAAAAAATTGACAAAACGGCAGAGTACAATCAGCTAAAAGTGTTAAAGGCAATGCAGGATGCAAAGGTCAGCGAAGCGTGTCTTTTGGGGACTACAGGATATGGGTATAACGATTTGGGAAGGGATACCTTGGAGGCGGTTTATGCGGGGGTATTCCACACAGAGGATGCCTTGGTGCGCCCCCAGATTACCTGCGGAACCCATGCGCTGGCATTAGCGCTGATGAGTAATTTACGCCCCGGCGACGAGCTGCTTTCCCCTGTGGGAAAGCCCTATGACACATTGGAAGAGGTTATCGGAATCCGCCCCTCCAAGGGTTCCCTTGCGGAATACGGCGTAACCTATAAACAGGTTGATTTATTAGCAGACGGAAGCTTTGACTATGAGAATATCAAAAAGGCAGTCAGTGATAAAACCCGTCTTGTGACCATACAGAGGTCAAAGGGTTATCAGACAAGACCGACTTTGTCCGTGGAACGCATAGGAGAGCTGATTGCTTTTATCAAAGACATTAAGCCCGATGTAATCTGCATGGTGGATAATTGTTACGGAGAATTTGTAGAAACGAAAGAGCCTTCCGATGTGGGGGCGGATATGGTAGTGGGCTCCCTTATCAAAAATCCCGGCGGCGGTCTTGCGCCTGTGGGCGGTTACATCGCAGGGAAAAAGGAGTGTGTGGAAAATGCGGCATACCGTCTTACCTCTCCGGGGCTTGGCAAGGAAGTAGGGGCTTCCTTAAGTCTTCTGCCCTCTTTTTATCAGGGATTTTTCTTAGCGCCCACGGTGACGGCAGGAGCCTTAAAGGGGGCAATCTTTGCGGCAAATATATATGAAAAGCTGGGATTTGCGGTAGTGCCGGACGGCTCGGAAAGCAGGCATGACATTATTCAGGCGGTCACTTTCGGAAAGCCGGAGGGCGTCATCGCATTTTGTCGGGGGATTCAGGCGGCAGCCCCCGTGGACAGTCATGTCAGTCCCGAACCGTGGGATATGCCGGGGTATGATGCGAAGGTGATTATGGCAGCAGGCGCCTTTGTGTCGGGTTCTTCCATTGAGCTTTCCGCAGACGGTCCCATCAAGCCCCCCTATGCGGTTTATTTTCAGGGGGGACTTACATGGCAGCACGCGAAGTTCGGTATTTTAAAGTCTTTGCAGGCTCTTCTTGATGCGGGGATTGTGGCGAAAGAAGCTATTGTTTCTGGAAAAATGTAGAAAAAACACAAAATAAAATCTTTGAAATTTGTATACAGCAGGCAGATTTTGTGGTAGTATAAAAGGGCGTATGAAAGAATCGGCTGCGGGCATGCCGGTTTAGGCAGGCCGATTCGGACGGCAGTTTTGCAAAAGAAAGGTGAGGAATAACCTTGAAAAGAGTGAATTGGGTTCTGGTGCTCCTAGTGCTGATAGGATTTGTGATTGGCGGTTTTATCGGCACATATTTTGACGGTACTTTTTTAAATTATGGACAGGTCTTCGGATTGAACAACCCTGTGGAGCTGAATCTGGGCTTTATCATTCTGACATTCGGATTGAAATTTAATATTACCATAGCCAGTGTCATAGGAGTGATTATTTCTTTTGTAGTGTATCGTTTCATTCGTTAAAGCTTCTTTCACTCATGCGTCGGAGAAGGTAAAGGAGGCGTATGGGAAATACTAAGCAGGGCTTCGATATGCCCTATGAGAGATTCCTTCGTTTCGGCGCGGAGAATCTGACAGACAGAGAGTTGCTTGCCATTATTTTGCGGACGGGCACCAAGGATAAGAGTGCCTTAGAGCTTGCGGGGCAGGTGCTTTCTCTGGCAAAGCATCCCAGAGAGGGACTTTTGGGACTTTATGATGTGACTTTGGAAGAACTGATGCAGATTAAGGGAATCGGCATGGTGAAGGCGGTGAAATTAAAAAGCCTCACGGAGTTATCCATGCGCATCAGCCGGACCACGGCAAAAGAAGGATTACGGTTTACCTGTTCTTCCACGGTGGCGGAATACTTTATGGAAAAGCTCAGGCACAGGGAGACGGAATGTGTAATTTTGGTCTGTCTGGACGGAAAAGGGCAGATGATTGCGGAAAAGAAGCTTTCCGACGGAAGCGTGAAGATGTCCTTGATTTCTCCCAGGGAAATCTTTATGGAAGCGCTGAAATGCCGCGCGGTAAACATTATTCTTGTGCATAATCATCCCAGCGGAGATCCGGCTCCTTCCCGTGCGGACAGGGAGTTGACGAGAAACCTTAAGGAGCTGGGAGAAAAAATGGATATTCCCCTGTTGGATCATATTATTATCGGGGATAACAGGTATACTAGTTTTAAAGAAGAAAGGGGCAGTTGTTTTGGCTAACAATGCATTCGGTATCGATTTAGGCACCAACAATATCAAAATCTACAGCAGAAACGATGATAATATCATGGCGGAAAAAAATATGATTGCCATTGAGAATAAGAACACGCTTTTTGCTTATGGGGATTCCGCATACGAGATGTATGAAAAGGCTCCCGGCAACATCCACATTTCCTATCCGCTTTCCAACGGCGTGATTGCGGATATCCGCAATATGGAGACCCTGATAAAATATTTTATTACGGATATGCAGAAGGGCAATATCAAGCCTGCAGACTTTCTGATTGCGGTGCCCACTGATGTAACGGATGTAGAGAAGAGAGCATTTTATGATTTACTGAAGGATGCCAATGTCAAGGCAAAAAAGATTATGGTAGTGGAAAAAGCCGTGGCGGACGGTTTAGGTCTTGATATTGATGTGAAAAATTCCCAAGGCGTTCTGGTGGTGAATGTGGGATATGAGACCACGGAGATTTCTATTTTATCATTGGGAGGCATTGTATTAAGCCGGTTAATCAAGGCGGGAGGGCTTCGGTTTGACGAGGCAATCAAATCTGCTATCCGCAAGGAATACAGTCTGATTATCGGCGGTAAGACAGCGGAGGCGGTGAAGATTTCCTTAAAGGAGTTAGCAGGGGAAGGAAAAGGCGCCGTTGTTTACGGAAGGGATATTGTGACAGGGCTTCCGGTGGAGAGGGAGATTCCTACAAAGCTGGTAGACGAAGCTCTTGAGGAACATTTCAATACCATTATTGACAATGTAAAGGTCATTCTGGAGCGTACGCCTCCGGAACTGGCGGCGGATATCTACCGTCACGGCATTTATCTGACGGGAGGAGCTTCTCAGGTAAATCACTTGTCGGAGCGGCTGGCCGCGGGAACGGGGCTTACCGTAAATGTTGCGGAAAATCCCCTCACAAGCGTTGCGGCGGGACTTTCAAAAATTATCAAAGACGACAACTATAAGTCGCTGACTTATTCAATCGAAGGGATGAGTAAATGAGCCCAATCATAAAACGAAAAGGGGAGAAGTTTACTCTGCCGAGTAAATATCTCCTTTTTATTTTAACATTTATATGCACGCTCTTAATGCTGATAACATTCGGGACGGATGCGTTTAATAAGCCCTTGAATACGGTAGTGGGCTATGTGATAGTGCCTTTTGAACAGGGAATCGCCAGAATAGGAAGCTGGCTGTCCAGCCGTTCGGAAGAGCTGGTGCAGATTCGTTCTCTTTTGGATGAAAATGCCAGTTTGAAGCAGCAGATTGCAGAGCTTACGGAAGAAAATACAAGACTTCAGCAGGACAAATATGAATTAAACAAGCTGCGGGAGCTTGTGGAGCTTAGCGAGCAGTATGGGGAGTATCAGAAGGTGGGAGCCAGAATCATCAGCAAGGGCTCCGGTAACTGGTATTCTACCTTTACGATTGACAAGGGAGAACAGGATGGTCTGGCAGTGAATATGAATGTGATAGCGGGAGGCGGTCTTGTGGGTATTATTACCGCGGTCGGACCTAATTGGGCAAGAGTTACCTCCATTATTTCCGACAACAGTAATGTCAGCGCCATGACCATTGCCACTGAGGATAAGCTGATTGTTTCCGGGGATTTAAAGCTTATGACGGAGGGCGTCATATCCTTCAGTAAGCTGGTGGACAGCAAGGATCAGACGGTTGAAGGAGATAAAATTGTCACTTCGGATATCAGTGATAAGTATGTGCCTAATATTTTAATCGGGTATTTACATACCATTAACCGGGATGGCAATAATCTGACCAAATCCGGATATCTGACTCCGGCGGTGGATTTTGAACATTTGAGCGAAGTGCTGGTCATTACGGATTTAAAGCAGCAGATAGAGGATAACGAGTAATGTGTAGAAAAATCGTGACAGCCATATTTATTTTGGTGTGTTTTGTGCTGCAGTGCAGTGTATTCGGCAATATTGCCTATACGGGCATCATCCCCAACCTGATGATAATACTGACATCTTCTTTCGGCTTCATGAGGGGAGAAAAAGAAGGGCTTATCATCGGTTTTGTCTGTGGGCTGTTAAATGATGTGCTTTTTGGGGGGCTTCTGGGATTTTATGCCCTTGTTTTAATGTATATCGGCTATATTAACGGTAAATTCTGTCATATTTTCTACCCTCAGGATATCAAGCTGCCGCTGGCATTAATTATCACCAGCGATTTGTCCTATGGGGTAATTTGTTATATCTTTATGTTTATGTTTCAAGGGAAATTCCAATTTTCCTACTATTTTACCAGCGTTATCCTGCCGGAAGCGCTGTATACCATTGTAATCACGCTGTTTCTCTATCCCCTTATATTGAAGGTGAATGAGAAGCTGGAAATCAGAGAGCGAAGGAGTGAGCAGAAATTTGTTTGACGAACTGAAAGATCATATTATCAGTGTGATAACCAGCAGACTTACGGTGATGACATTAATCTGCTTCGGGCTGTGTGGAATCCTCTTATACCGCTGTTTTAAGCTGCAGATTGTGTATGGCGAGAAATATATGGATGATTTCATTTTGCTGACAGAAAAGACAAGGGATATCACCAGTACCAGGGGCAATATTTTCGACAGAAACGGAAATGTGCTCGCCTATAATGAATTGGCGTATTCCGTAAAAATAGAAGATGTAAATGAGTCTGAGTCCGCAAAACAGAAAAATAAAGAACAGAATGAGACAATCTATAAGCTGATTGGCATGATTGAACAAAACGGCGACAAAATAGTAACGGATTTTAAGATTGTTTTGAACGAGAACGGAGACTTTGTCTATACGGTGGACGGAACCAGCCGCCTCAGGTTTCTGGCGGATGTTTACGGGCTGGCTACGGTAGACAAGCTTACGGAGGAGCAGAGAGCGTCCACTGCTGCGGAAATCATGGAATATTTAAGCAGAGTTTCCGGAAAGGGCATTCGTTTCGCCATCGGCGACTATGAGATAGAGGGTGATGATAAGAGCGATTTCATACCCGGAAAAGGTTATACCAAAGAAGAGTGGCTGAAAATGGTTACCATCCGTTATAATATGAACCTGACTTCTTACCGCAAGTACATAGGAACTACGGTGGCGACGGATGTGAATGAAAAAACGGTGGCTGTCATTATGGAAAATATGGATGAACTTCCGGGAGTGACCATTGTGGAAGATACGGTGCGCCGTTATGTGGATAGCAAATATTTTGCCCATATTTTGGGATATACCGGAAAGATTTCTTCGGATGAACTGACCCAGCTAAATGAAAAGAAAGCGGCAGAGGGCGGCAAACCGGATTCTTATAATATCAATGATGTCGTAGGAAAAAGCGGCATTGAGGCATATATGGAGACCACGCTGCAGGGCGCAAAAGGAAATGAGAAGGTAAGCGTGGATGTAACCGGTAAGGTAATGACGGTTTTGGAGAGGACGGAAGCGCAGTCGGGACAGGATGTGTATCTGACCATTGATAAAAATCTGACCATGGCGGCTTATAATATTGTGGAGCAAAGGCTTGCGGGACTGGTGTCGGACAAGATAATCAATACCAAGGAATATAAGGCGGGACCTAATGCCAGCAGTTCTGATATCAAAATACCGATTTATGATCTTTATTTTGCGGTCATCAATAACAATATTGTGGATATGAAACATTTTGCGGCGGAGGATGCACAGGAGACGGAGAAAGCGGTTTATGAAAAGCATCTTGCCTACAAGCAGCAGGTGTATGATACCTTAATGGTTGAGTTGAAGGAGAAAAAAACTCCTTATAATAAGCTGTCCGAAGAGTATCAGATTTATCAGAGTAATCTTGTGGCGCTTTTGAAAGGGCAGGGTATTCTCATGTCGTCTGCCATTGACAACGAGGACGCGACACAGAAAGCATGGGCGGTAGATGAAGTTATAAGCCTGAATGAGTATTTGAGATATTGTATTGCCCAGAATTGGATTGATGTGAGTAAGTTAGATACGAAGAACAAATATTCCGATTCGGAGGAAATCTATAATCAACTGACGGAAATCATGATTCAGTTAATTGATAAAAATGTAGAATTCCAGAAGCGTTTTTATAAATATATGTTGTTGAATGATGTAATAAACGGAAGACAGATTTGTATGCTTTTGTGTGAACAGAATGTGGTGGATGTGGAAGAAAGCGAGGAAGAAGCCTTGCGAAACGGACGGATGAACGCTTACACATTTATGAAAAACCGCATCGATAATCTGGATATTACTCCGGCGCAGCTTGCCCTTGACCCCTGCAATGCCTCGGTGGTTATAGTTGATGTGAAAACGGGGGATGTGCTGGCAATGGTGTCCTATCCGGGGTATGACAATAACAAAATGGCAAACTCCGTGGACGCGGAATATTTCGAGAAGCTGAATTCCGACAAGTCCAACCCACTGTACAATTATGCAACGCAGTCCAAGGCAGCTCCGGGTTCCACCTTTAAAATTGTAACTGCCACGGCGGGACTTATGGAAGGTATCATCACTTTAAACGAAAGGGTGGACTGCACGGGTACTTTCACGGCGATTACCAATCCTTCTCCCAGATGCTGGCTGCGTTCCGGACATGGCAATGAAATAATGAGCACGGCAATCCGTGATTCATGCAACTATTTCTTCTACGAGGTGGGCTACAGGCTGTCCACCAGATCGGGAAGTTATGATGAGACAGCGGGTCTTAATACTTTGTATCAATATGCGGATTGGTATGGGCTCACGGAAAAATCGGGAGTGGAGATCACGGAAGCGATGCCCAGCGTGTCCAATGAAAATCCGGTGCCTTCCGCTATCGGACAGGGCAGCAACAGTTATACTACGGTTGCTCTTGCCAGATATGTCACCACGATTGCCAACAGCGGCACTTGTTATAATCTGACATTATTGGACCATGTTGCGGATGCGGATGGAAATGTAATAAGGGAATATGATGCAGAGGTAAGAAATACCGTTGATATTCCGCAGGAATATTGGAAAGCGTTCCATACAGGTATGCGGCAGGTGGTAGAAAACAAAACTTATTTTGACGGGCTGGCAGTGAATGTAGCGGGTAAGACAGGTACCGCGGAGCAGACCAAATCCAGACCCAGCCATGCGCTGTTTGTGTGTTATGCGCCTTATGAAGATCCGGAAATCGCAATAGCCTCCCGCATTCCTTTCGGATATTCATCCGATTATGCGGCACAGATGACGAGGGATATTATTATGTATCATTACGGGCTGGCAGAGGAAGAAGAAATTATTACCGGTACGGCGGACACACCCGATGCGGGTATTTCCAACGAATTGTAGAAAAGGAGCAGATTACGGATTATGGCAGAGGCAGTTAAGATTACAAGTTATCAAAACGGAATCACATTGCGTTTGAACAGTGAGGTACCCTTTGAGGAGATTTTGTCAGAGATTGCCTTAAAGTTTACGCAGGGGAAGAACTTCTTCGGAAAGGCGGGAGTTGCGCTTTCCATTGAGGGGCGGGAAGCCACGGATGTGGAGGAACTGCAGATTATCGACACCATTAAGAAAAACAGTAATCTCAATATTATCTGTATTGTCGGGAGAAATGCAGAGACAAACCGCACATTTATCAAGGCCCTGCATCAGGTGGAAAAGAAACTTTCCGGCGGGGATGAAGGGCAGTTTTATAAGGGTACGCTTAAGAATAACGATGTGCTTGAAACGGAAAACAGTATTATCATCATGGGTGATGTGAATCCCGGATGTACGGTGATATCCGCTAAAAATATTATTGTTTTGGGAGGTTTATACGGAGAAGCCTATGCCGGAGAAAACGCTCAGGGACAGGCTTATGTGGTAGCGCTTGAAATGGAGCCGGAAAGATTACATATCGGCGATTTCAAATACAAATCTAAGGATAAACAATCCAAGTGGGGCATCCGCCCTAAAGTACAACCGAAAATTGCATATGTGAAAAACGAGAAGATTGTTATGGAACCGCTTACCAAAGAATTACTGGCTTCTTTCTAGGAAGGGAGAGAAAGCTCAGGGGACGACATCAATAAATGGAAGATACGGAAAGGTGTGGGCGCGGATTGAAAAATCAAATGCTTTTCAATCAGAAATTTATGCTTGCGCCCAAATTTCCGGGTTGTGGCAAGAATGGAGGATTAGCATGGAAAACAACATTTCCGCGGAGACGAAAAGCTCCGAAGTCATTGTCGTCACTTCAGGAAAAGGCGGTGTGGGTAAGACCACCACATCTGCAAATGTAGGAACAGGTCTGGCAAAGCTGGGTAAGAAGGTATGCCTTATCGACACGGATATCGGACTGCGTAATCTGGATGTAGTCATGGGGCTGGAAAATCGTATTGTCTATAATCTGGTGGATGTGGTAGAGGGAAACTGCCGGGTAAAACAGGCGCTGATACGGGACAAGCGCCATCCGGGGCTTTATCTGATGCCATCGGCTCAGACAAGAGATAAATCAGCGGTATCCCCCGGACAGATGGTGAAGGTTATCGACCACTTGAGGGAACAGTTTGATTACATTATTTTGGATTGTCCCGCAGGCATTGAGCAGGGCTTTCAGAATGCTATTGCAGGCGCAGACAGGGCGCTTGTGGTCACAACCCCGGAGGTTTCCGCTATCAGGGATGCGGACAGGATCGTAGGGCTTTTGGAGGCAAAAGGATTTTCCAAAATTGATCTGATCATTAACAGGCTGCGCATGGATATGGTGAGACGGGGAGATATGATGTCTGCCAACGATGTGGTGGATATTCTGGCAGTTCCTTTGATCGGGATTATTCCCGACGATGAAAATGTGGTGATTGCCACCAATCAGGGAGAGCCTTTAGTGGGCAACGATACTCCGGCCGGTCAGGCTTATGCCAATGTGGTGGAGAGAGTGGAAGGAAAAGAAGTAGCGTTTCTTAATTTTGAACGGGGAATTTCCTTCTGGACAAAAGTAACCGGCATTTTTCATAAAGCATAGAAGGGGGCGGAGCATATGAGGTACTTTTTCAGAAGGAAGAGCTCCTGCCAGGTTGCCAAGGACAGACTCAAGATTTTGTTGATTTCTGACCGGGTTAACTGTTCGCCGGAGATGATGGAACTGATTAAGGTGGATATTGCCAAGGTAATATCCAAGTACATGAAGATAGATGCGGAAAATATGGATATACAGATTAACGCGAAAGGGAGCAAGGGCGCCAGAGACGGAAGGACGCCGACTTTGTACGCCAATATTCCCATTTTGGATTTACGCAAGAAATAAGCAGGACTTGGGATTTTGCAATGCGGGATTATGGAGATTAAAATGTTTAAAAATTACAGGCTGCGGGATTATGATTTTAAATTAGTATTAATGATTCTGGCGCTCTCCGCTATTGGGGTGTTTACCATTGGGAGCGCCGAAGAATCATTGCAGATGAGACAGCTTTTTGGTGTGATTGCAGGTTTTGCCCTTATGACGGGACTATCGTTTTTCAATTACAACACAATACTGAAACTGAATTGGCTGATTTATGCCGGAATGCTGGCATTGCTGGGATTGGTTCTTTTGGTGGGAGAGGGGCGCGGTGTGGCGCAGCGCTGGCTGGAAATAGGAAGTCTGCGTTTTCAACCCTCTGAATTGGCTAAAATTTTATTGATTTTATTCTTTGCACAGTATATTATGAAATATAAGGAGAAATTTAATTCTCTCAGGGTCATTGCAAGCTGTGTGATATTGGCAGGCATTCCGTGGGTAATGGTGTATAAACAGCCGGATCTCTCCACCAGCCTGATGTTGATTGTGATTTTCTGTATTATCATGTTTGCCGGAGGCATCAGCTTCAAATGGGTGCTGGCAGCGGCGGCATTGGTGGTTCCCGCAGCAGCTATCGTGCTTTCTCTGGCGTTACAGCCGGACAGCACCATCCTGCAGCAATATCAGAAAAACCGTATTTTGTCTTTTGTGGATCCGGAACGGTATTCGGACGACCGGACACAGCAGAATAATTCCGTTATGGCTATCGGCTCCGGGCAGTTGGACGGAAAAGGGTATAGGAATAATGAGATTACCTCCGTGAAAAACGGCAATTTTCTGTCCGAGGAGGAGACGGATTTTATCTTTGCGGTAATTGGGGAGGAATTTGGTTTTAAGGGAAGCGCGGCAGTAATCTTACTGCTTATGGGCATTGCGCTGGAATGCATTTCCGTGGCAAGGAAGGCAAAGGATGTAGGAGGAACCGTTATTGCCGCAGGAATGGGTGGATTAGTGGCAGTGCAGGGGTTTGTCAATATCGGAGTGGCTACTTTCATTCTGCCGAACACCGGACTTCCGCTGCCGTTTGTAAGTTATGGTTTGACTTCTTTAATGAGCCTGTATATAGGGATGGGGGTAGTATTGAATGTAAGGCTGCAGCCTAAGAAGAGCAATAACCAATCATTATAGAGAGGGTATGAGGGTATTTATATGAATGTTGCGCTGATTGCACATGATGCAAAGAAGAAATTGATGCAGAATTTCTGTATCGCGTATCGGGGGATACTGAGTAAACATGATTTGTATGCAACCGGCACTACGGGAAGACTGATTGAAGAAGTGACCAATCTGAATATTCACAAATTTCTGGCAGGACATCTTGGAGGAGAACAGCAGATCGGCGCACAGATTGAACAGAATCAGATTGATTTGGTGATTTTTTTAAGAGACCCGTTGACTTCACAGTCTCATGAACCGGATGTAAATAATGTAGTACGGTTGTGCGATATGCATAATATTCCGCTGGCTACCAATCTTGCCAGCGCGGAGCTGTTGATTAAATCTTTAGACAGAGGAGATTTGGAGTGGCGTGAGATGTACAAATAAGATAATTTTGGAGAAGATAACGGCAACTGCGGTGCTGGCGGCAGTGGGAATCTGTCTGACAGGCTGCGGGAGCGATAAGTATGCCATGGCATATCAGATGGATTCGGAGGTCAGCAGCTTTAATGTACTTGCCTTTGACGGTGGGAACAAAGTTACACCCTTTGCCGAGGACTTATGCATTGTGTCGGAGGATGTGGCAGGAGGCACGGAATTGGATATGTCTTTGGCGGAATCGGCGGTTCTGTTTGACTTAAATAACAGGGATGTATTGTATGCCAAGAATGCCCATGCCCAGATGAATCCGGCGAGCCTCACAAAGATTATGACGGCATTGGTGGCAATTAAATACGGCTCTTCCGAACAGGTTTTGACGGCAACGGATGCCGTTATCATCAAGGAGTCGGGCACACAGGTCTGTGGCGTAAAGAGCGGCGATACCATGACCATGGATCAGGCGTTGCACATCCTCTTAATGTATTCGGCAAATGATGTGGCGTTATTGATTGCGGAAAATGTGGGCGGCAGCGTGGAAGAGTTTGTGAATATGATGAACCGTGAGGCGGCAAGCCTTGGAGCGACCAATACCCATTTTGCAAATCCTCACGGACTGACGGACGAAGAGCATTATACCACTGCTTATGACCTGTACCTTATTTTTAACGAAGCGATTAAATATGAATCCATCAATGAAATTATTCATATGTCCAATTATCAGACGACCTATTATGATAAGAGCGGAAGAGCAAAGGAACTTAAGGTCAAGAACTCTAACGGGTTTTTGAACGGAAATGCAAATGCAAACGCTCCGGAAAATGTCACCGTTATCGGGGGCAAAACCGGTACCACCAATGCGGCGGGCAACTGTCTGATGCTGCTTTCCAAAGATGTAAACGGCGCTCCCTATATATCTGTTATCCTAAAAGCCCAATCCTCGGATGCGCTGTATCAGGAGATGTCGGATTTATTGAAAGAGATAACGAATTAGAGGTTGTTTTTTAGCGGGAGATATTTTATAATAGTATTGAACAAAATTATATTCTTCAAGATACAACAGGAGGTTGAGCATGGTTCAATTAATAGTAGGCAATAAGGGAAAAGGCAAGACAAAACAACTGCTGGACAAAGTAAACAGCGAAGTGAAGAATATTTTGGGCAGCATCGTATATTTGGACAAGAGTACGAAACATATGTATGAGTTGAACAACAAAGTGCGCCTGATTGATGTTTCACAGTATTTGATTGAGAGCAGCAGCGAGTTTCTCGGATTTGTATGTGGTATTATTTCGCAGGATCATGACTTGCAGCAGATGTATTTTGACAGTTTTTTAAAGATATCAAAGTTGGAGAATCAGGATATTACGGATGTAGTGACCAAGCTTGACAAAATCAGCGAAGCCTTTCATGTGGATTTTGTTCTGAGTGTGTCCATGGATGAATCGGAATTATCGGACGCATTAAAGGATAAAATTTTGACAGCTTTGTAGAAGGAAGAAGCGCTATATGATTACAAAAACGATGAAGCCTCGGGAGTAACCGGGGCTTTTCCTTAAACATCATGGGACATTCAATACCGATAACAGGGAGATATCATAGTGGCAGGCAGCAGAAAGCAGAAAAATACAAAGATAAAAAAATATCGGAGACCGATTAATCTCAATATCGGGATGATTATTTTTGCTGCCATGTTTTGCTATGTTATTATCTGTGTGGTTCTGTATTATAAATCCGGTCATATCACCCGTTATGAGGTGAGGGAGGGCTCCCTTGCCACCAACAACAGGTATCGGGCGGTGATTATCCGGGATGAGACTGTGGTAAATGCGGAAAATGCAGGATACATTAATTATTATGCCAGGGAAGGCGAGCGTGTGGGAGTCGGCAATCTGGTGTATGCCATAGACGAAACCGGACGCCTTAACGAGTATCTGGAAGATTTAAGTCAGGGGGAGAATACCTTAAGCGATAAGGAATTAGCGGAATTTCGCAGTGAAATCGTGAATTTCATGCATGGCTTTGACGAACACCATTATGAAAGCGTTTATGATTTCAAATATTCCCTGAAAAATACGGTGTTAAAGCTTGCCAGCAACAATATGCTGGAAAGCATCAACGATATGAACGGCGCGGGTACGGTAACGAATATCGTGAAATTCTGCAATGCCCCGCAAACGGGCATCGTGTCCTATTGGCTGGACGGTTATGAGGGGCTGGAGGCGGATGCCGTGACCGAGGATGTATTTGACACTAAGAAATATGAGAAGAAATTGTTGACAAGCAATGAGCTGATTGCAGCGGGGGATCCGGCCTATAAGATTTCTTCCAATGAAAATTGGTCCATTGTGCTTCCCATGGATTCCAAGCGGGGCGCGGAACTTGTGGAAATGGAGTACATAAAAGTAAGGTTCCTTAAAAATCAGTATGAATCATGGGGAAAGGTGAGCATGTTGAGCAACAGCGACGGCAATACTTACCTACAGTTGTCTTTCACAAATTCCATGGTCAGTTTTGTGTCGGAGAGATTTCTTGAAGTAGAGCTTATCTTAAATGATGTGACAGGACTTAAGATTCCCAATTCTTCCATTGTGGACAAAGAATTTTTTCTGGTGCCGGAGGAATTTGTTTCCACAGAGGAAAAGAACGGAAAGAACGGCGTATACAGACAGGCTTATTTAAAGGACGGTACGGTTTCCGTAGAGTTTGTGCCGATGGATTTTTACAGTTATGATGATAAAGAGAAAAAATATTATCTGGATAACTCCATATTGGATGCGGGAACCATCCTGCACAAAATGGACAGTCAGGATACCTTTGTAGTGAGCGAGAGGGCAATATTAAAGGGCGTGTACAATATGAACAGGGGGTATGCGGATTTCAAGGAAATCAGTATCCTCTATCAGAATGAGGAATATGCCATTGTTAAGGCAAATACCCAATACGGTTTAAGCGTTTATGACTATATCGCGCTGGATGCGGATAATGTGCGGGACGACCAATTTATCAATGAATAAATTGCGCAGAAATGAGGTTGGAATGATTCGGGACAATATCAATCGGGTGAAAAAAGAAATCGCGGACGCCTGCGAACTGTCGGGAAGACAGGAGGGAGCCGCCACACTGATAGCCGTCAGTAAGACTAAGCCTGTTTCCATGCTGAAAGAGGCCTACGATGCAGGCATTCGGGATTTTGGCGAAAATAAAGTACAGGAGCTTGTGGATAAGATGGAGGAGCTGCCTAAGGATATCCGGTGGCATATGATAGGGCATCTACAGCGCAACAAGGTAAAATATATTGTGGGAAAGGTATATTTGATTCACAGTGTGGATTCCCTTTCCCTTGCGGAAGAAATCAGCAAGGAAGCGGTGAAAAAGCAGACAACGGCTGATATTCTGCTGGAAGTCAATATTGCGCGGGAAGAGAGTAAATTCGGCATGGCGGAAGAGGAAGCTCCCGTGCTGGCGGAAAAAATTGCAAAACTGCCCGGAGTGCATATCAAAGGATTGATGACAATCGCGCCTTTTGTGGAAAATCCTGAAGCAAATAGAATTTATTTTCGTAAATTAAAGCAATTATCTGTTGACATATTGCAAAAAAACCTTGATAATGTTTGTATGGATATTTTGTCAATGGGAATGACAGGTGACTATAAGACCGCAGTGGAGGAAGGCGCCGTTTATGTGAGAGTCGGCACGGGGATTTTCGGAGAGCGCGGTCCGGTGGTTGCTACACAGAATCCATAGTAAAAAGGAGATTAAATATGGGTGTTATGGACAAGTTCTTGAATTATATGAAGTTAAACGACGAGGAGGACGACTATCTGGATGACGATTATCTGGACGATGAAGAGGAAGAAGAACCTCTGCCAAGGAAGCCTCTGCCAAAGGGAAGGAACATGAGAGAAGAGCTGGATGATGAGGAGAAGCCGGCAAAGAAGGCAAACCAGCCTAAGATAACGCCGATTCGCCAATCTTCCGTTAAGAGAGTGCAGGGTAACGGTATGGAAGTATGTGTGATAAAGCCGTCTTCTTTTGAAGACGCGAGGGAGATAACAGAGACGCTTTTGTCCAACAGAACTGTGGTGTTAAATCTGGAAGGTCTGGATGTGGATATTGCACAGCGCATTATCGATTTTACATCCGGTTCCTGTTTTGCCATAGCAGGTAATCTGCAGAAGATTTCTCACAGCATTTTTATTATTACTCC
Source organism: Lachnoclostridium sp. (assembly GCA_023665475.1). Lineage (GTDB taxonomy): Bacteria > Bacillota > Clostridia > Lachnospirales > Lachnospiraceae > Acetatifactor. The sequence goes on along the minus strand of JAMPEB010000003.1, from coordinate 215,587 downwards.
CGCAAGTGTGGATATCTCCGGTGATTTTCAGGACATCTTCGGAAGTGGGACATTTGAACTGCCACTGCACAAATAGTTTACGGTGAAGGCTTCCTGTTTGTTATCAAGTGGGAAGTTTTCTTTATGGATGAAAGATATTTTGAGATGGAGGATGTTTTTATGGCGCAGAGACTGTCTGTATCATATCAAAAAAAGCCTTGCTATGACATTGTGTTTGACCGCTCTTATAAAGGACTTTGGGAAGAACTGAGCGAGCTTGGCGGTGGGGACAAGAGACTTTGTATTGTGACGGATTCCAATGTGGATAAACTGTACGGCGAAGAGGTGCTTGGCTGTATCTCGGGAAAATGCTTAAAGGCGGTAAAATTTGTCATACCTGCGGGAGAGGAAAATAAAAATCTGGACAATGTGAAAAAAGTCTATGAATTTCTGATTCAGGAAGGATTTGACCGCAAGGATATGCTGCTTGCCCTAGGGGGCGGCGTAGTAGGGGATTTGACGGGATTTACTGCGGCTACTTATTTGCGGGGCATTGATTTTATTCAGGTTCCGACCACTCTTTTGGCTCAGGTGGACAGCTCGGTAGGGGGCAAGACGGGAGTGGATTTTGATTCCTACAAAAACATGGTGGGTGCATTTAAGATGCCCCGTCTGGTTTACATGAATGTGGCAGTATTAAAGACTTTGGACCAGCGTCAGTTTTTCTCGGGTTTTGCGGAAGTGATGAAGCACGGAATCATAAAGGATGCGGCTTTTTACGAGTGGATGATAGAAAAAATGTACGAAATCCAAGAACGGGATTTTGGCACCCTCGAAGAGATGGTGATGCGAAGCTGCGCTATCAAAAAGGCTGTAGTGGAAAAAGACCCTACGGAGCAGGGTGAGAGGGCTTTGTTAAATCTGGGGCATACTATCGGACATGCCATTGAGAAAGCGAAAAACTTTGAATTGTTCCACGGGGAGTGCGTAGCCCTCGGAACTGTGGCGGCAGCCTATATTTCATGGAAGCGGGAGATGCTTTCTATGGAAGAATACTATGAAATCCGTGATATGTTTGTTCCCTTCAATCTGCCTATCACCGTGGAGGGTATATGTCCGGAGGAGATTTTGAAGCTGACCAAATCGGATAAAAAGATGGAGGCGGACAAAATTAAATTTGTGCTGCTGAAAAAAATAGGGAAGGCTGTGATAGACAAAACCGTCTCTGATGAGGAAATATTGGCAGCCATTAGGGAAATTTATTTTAGCGAAGAGGACGCCCATGAGTAAAAATAAAACCAAGAGAGGCATTATGCTGGTTATTGATGCCATTATCATTATTATTTTGTTTTTTGCGGACCAATACACAAAGGATCTGGCAGTAAAACAGTTAAAAGACCGCCCCGCTTATGTGCTGATAGACGGGGTGCTGGAGCTGCAATATCTTGAAAACAGGGGTTCTGCTTTCGGAATGCTCCAGAACCAGAAATTTTTTATTTTGTTCGTGGGTGTGATTTTTATGCTGGTTATTTTATTTTTCCTGTTAAAACTGCCCGAAAAGAAAAAGTATAATATCGTTCATATTTTGCTGTCTGTTATCGTGGCAGGCGGGCTTGGCAATATGGCGGACCGCATTCGTCTGGATTATGTGGTGGATTTTATTTCTTTTGTGCTGATTCATTATCCGATTTTTAATGTTGCGGACTGTTATATTGTGGTGGCTACGGTACTGCTCTTTCTCCTGTTTTTATTTGTGTTCACGGAACAGGACTTGGAATTTTTGAATTTTAAGCAAAACCGCTACCGGGAAATTAACTAAAAGAAGTGAAGGCGGAATGGAGAGTTTTATGGATGAGTTTCGTTTTCAGATAACTGAGGAGCTGGAGGACGAGAGAATTGACAAATGCATAAGTCTGCTGATAGACTCCCTTTCCCGTTCTTTCATTCAAAAGCTGATAAAGGAAGAGAAAGTTTTGGTGAATGGCGGGGCAGTCAAGGGCAGTTACCGGGTGAAATCGGAAGACGAGGTGTTTTTTCTCCTGCCAAAAGCCGTGGAGCCGGATATCGAGCCGGAGGAGATTCCTCTTGATATTTTGTATGAAGACAAAGATGTGATTGTGGTGAATAAACCAAAGGGCATGGTGGTGCATCCTGCGGCAGGGCATTATAACGGTACTTTGGTCAATGCCCTTCTTTTTCATTGCAAAGCGGAGCTTTCGGGCATTAACGGCGTTATGCGTCCCGGCATTGTCCATCGCATTGACAAAGACACCACGGGTTCCGTCATTGCCTGCAAGAACGATAAGGCGCATGCGTCCATTGCGGAGCAACTAAAAAACCACAGTGTTGTACGCCGCTATCATGCCGTTTGTTACGGGGTTTTGAAAGAAGAGGAAGGCACCATTGACAAGCCTTTGGGAAGGCATCCGAAGGATCGTAAAAAAATAGCGGTCAGAGAGGATGGCAAAAGAGCGGTGACACATTACAGGGTCTTGCAGCGTTTTGAAAAATACACTTATGTAGAGTGCGAGCTGGAAACCGGAAGAACGCACCAGATCCGGGTTCATATGGCAAGCATCGGGCATCCCTTGGTGGGAGATGAGGTTTATTCCGGACAAAAGTGCCCTTTTAAACTGGAGGGACAGACACTTCACGCAAAGATTCTGGGATTTCGCCATCCCTCTACGGGAGACTATATAGAGACGGATGCGCCTTTGCCGGAATATTTCCGCAGACTGCTGGAAAAGCTGTGAAATGGTTGCACAAACCGGCAAAATAAAATATAATAAAATAGTAAGAATTGTTTACGGTAACGCTAGGAAAGTGAGGGTGCGCATATGAATACAGTGATTACAATCGGTCGTCAGTTCGGCTCGGGAGGACATGAAATAGGGGAGAAGGTTGCCGCCTATTTCGGAATCAAGTATTATGACAAGGAGCTTTTGACCCGTGCGGCAAAGGAGAGCGGATTTTGCGAGGAAATGCTTCAGAATCATGATGAGGTGCCTACCAATTCCTTTCTTTATAATCTGGTGATGGACACCTACTCTTTTGGATATAATACATCGGCTTTTGTGGATATGCCTATCAGCCATAAAGTTTTTCTGGCACAGTTTGATACCATCAAGAAAATTGCGGAGGAAGAACCCTGCGTGATTGTGGGGCGCTGTGCGGATTATGCCCTTGCGGACTATAAAAATTGTATCCACCTGTTTATCTATGGGGAGGAAGAACACAAAATCAAGCGTATCATGGAAAAATATGACCTGACGGAATCCAAGGCGAAGGATATGATGATTAAGAAGGATAAGCAGCGTCAGAGCTATTATAATTACTATTCTTCCAAGAAGTGGGGGCGCGCCGATAGCTATGATTTGTGTGTCAACAGCAGTGTTTTGGGAGTGGAAGGCACCGTAAAGCTGATTGCACAGTATGTCGAGGATTTTGAAAAAATAAAAAGCACTTGACAGTTTATGCCATATCATGCTATTATGACATGGTATGCCGCATAACTAGGTAAAAGTGCGTAAAGCCACCAAAGTTAGCGAGTAAAGAATCCGGCGGGAGAGATTTCTTTTGTGGGATTTGTGAATAGGAGGTGTCTCGATATGTACGCTATTATTGCAACAGGCGGAAAACAGTATAAGGTTTCCGAGGGCGATGTCATCAAGGTGGAAAAGCTTGATGCAGAAGCAGGAAATACCGTTACTTTTGACAGTGTAATTGCAGTAAGTGACAGTACCCTCAAAGTCGGTGCAGATGTTGCGAATGCAACGGTTTCCGCAACCGTTATGGAGCAGGGCAGAGGTAAGAAGGTCATTGTATACAAATACAAGAGAAAAACCGGCTACCATAAAAAGAGAGGTCATAGACAAGCATACACTCAGGTGAAAATCGACAAGATTAATGCATAATCATTATGACAACGATTGTAATTAAGAAGGATGACAGTAACACCTACAGGGGCTTTCTCTGTATGGGACATGCGCAGTACCCAAAAAAGAAGCTGTTTGGGAAAAAAGATTCCACTGATATTTTGGAAGGCGATATTCTTTGCGCCGCTATCTCAGCGTTAGTTATCAGCACCGTTAATTCTCTGGAAGAGTTGGCGGGAGAGAAATTGAAAGTGGTTTCCAATGAAGAGGATGGCTTTATCAGATGTGATTTTTGCGAGCCGCTGCAGGAAAAGTCGGTATTTTTGATGGATTCACTGGTATATTCCCTTGAGAATCTCAGCAAAAAATACGGCAGGCAGTATTTACAAATAAGATTTGAGGAGGTGTAAACCATGTTAAATTTGAACCTTCAATTTTTTGCTCATAAAAAGGGTGTGGGCTCTACCAAGAACGGCAGGGATTCCGAATCCAAAAGATTAGGTGCAAAGAGAGCGGACGGACAGTTCGTAAAAGCAGGAAATATTCTTTACAGACAGCGGGGAACCAAGATTCATCCCGGCGTCAATGTCGGTATCGGCGGTGATGATACCTTATATGCGTTGACGGATGGAGTTCTTCGTTTTGAAAGAAAAGGAAGAGATAAAAAGCAGGCTTCCGTGTATCCTGTGGAGCAGTAATTGAATTACTTAAGGGCTGTCACATTATGGAATTTCAGGCACTAACTCATAATGCGGCAGCTCCTTTTTTACTTTAAAAGGAGTATCGGATGTTTGCAGACAGAGCTAAGATATATGTAAGAAGCGGCAAAGGAGGAGACGGACATGTGTCCTTCCGCCGTGAAAAATATGTTCCGAACGGCGGCCCCGACGGCGGAGACGGAGGGCGCGGAGGAGATGTTATCTTTGTGGTAGACGAGGGATTGAACACATTGATAGATTTCAGACATATCCGCAAGTATCAGGCGCAGGACGGAGAACCGGGCAGTAAAAAGAACTGCAGGGGCAGGGATGGAAATGATATCGTGATAAAAGTTCCTCAGGGAACCGTCATAAAGGAAGCCGGGAGCGGCAAGGTTATCACGGATATGTCCGGAGAAAACCGGCGTATTGTGCTCCTTGAAGGCGGAAGGGGAGGAAGCGGTAATCAGCATTACGCCACCAGCACCATGCAGGCTCCCAAATACGCCCAGCCCGGTCAGCCGGCAAAGGAGCTGGAACTCCTTTTGGAGTTAAAGGTCATTGCCGATGTTGGGCTGGTAGGATTTCCCAATGTAGGAAAATCTACTTTTTTGTCCAGAGTTACCAATGCCAGACCAAAGATTGCCAATTATCATTTTACAACGCTGAACCCTAATCTGGGAGTAGTGGATTTAGACGGCTCAAAGGGATTTGTCATTGCGGATATTCCCGGTCTGATTGAGGGCGCTTCCGAAGGAGTGGGGCTGGGACATGAGTTTTTGCGCCATATAGAGCGTACAAAAGTGATGATTCATATTGTGGATGCCCCCGGCACCGAGGGGAGGAATCCTGTTGAGGATATCTATGCCATCAATAAGGAACTGGAGGCATATAATCCCGAAATAGCAAAGAGACCTCAGGTCATTGCCGCCAACAAAATAGATGTCATGTTTACGGACTCCGGGGAATTGTCTTCCCTGGATGCCATCAGGAAGGAATTTGAACCAAAGGGAATCAGGGTCTTTCCGATTTCCGCGGTTACGGGAGAAGGTGTTAAAGAGCTTTTGTATTATGTGGGGGAGATGTTGGAGAAATTGGGGGAAGAGCCCACGGTTTTTGCGCAGGAATATTTTCCGGACGAAGAGCTTCGGAATATGGATGAACCTTATACAGTCACCTATGATGGGGAAAAAGATGAATATGTGGTGGAAGGTCCCCGGATTGAAAAAATGCTGGGTTACACCAATCTTGACAGTGAAAAAGGCTTTCGCTTTTTCCAAAATTTCCTGAAAGAGCAAGGGATTTTGCAGGAATTGGAAAATCTCGGCATAAAAGAGGGGGATGCGGTGCGTATGTATGGGCTTTCCTTTGATTATTACAAGTAATCAGTGTTGAGACAGACAACAGTGAATAGCAGCACGGAAATGAGGAAATTATGGAATTAAACAGCAAACAGAGAGCATATTTGAAAAGCCTCGCGAGTAATCTAACTCCGGTTTTCCAGATAGGAAAGGCAAGTCTGACGCCGGAGGTTACAAACGCCATTGAGGAGTGCTTTCACAATAACGAATTGATTAAAATTGCAGTCCTTAAGAATTGTCTGGAGGAGCCGGTGGTGATTGCGGATACCATAGCGGGCAGAACCCGTTCCGAGGTGGTACATGTCATGGGCAGAAAAATTGTACTGTACCGTCCTGACAAAGACAAGCCCAGAATTGAATTACCCAAAAAGTAGGTAAGGGGTATTAGGTATGAGGAAAATCGGTATCATGGGCGGAACTTTCGATCCCATTCATATAGGGCATCTTGCGCTGGCACAGTTTGCCATGGACGAGGAAGGGTTGGATGAGGTCTGGTTTGTTCCTACAGGATGTTCGTATATGAAGAAGGACAGAGAAGTCCTTTCTTCCGCGGAGCGTTATGAAATGACAAGACTTGCCGCTCTGGGAAACCCAAGAATGCGATGTCTTGATATAGAGATAAAAAGAGACGGATATTCATACAGCTATGAGACTTTGGAGGAACTAAAAAAGGAGTATCCCGGGGAAGAGTTTTTCTTCCTTTTTGGGGCGGACTGTCTCTTTGCCATAGAGACATGGAAGCATCCCGAACGCATTTTTTCCAATGCCAAAATCATAGCGGCTGTGCGAAACGGCGCAGACATTGCCGATATGGGGTCCCAAATAGAAAAACTGCGGCATAAATACGGAGCGGAAATCAAACTGCTGCCTTTCTTAAATCTTGAAATTTCATCCACGGATTTAAGGGAGAGAGTGCGAAACGGAAAGAGCATCCGTTATCTGGTGCCGGACAAGGTACTTTACTACATTGAGGAAAAAGGATTTTACCGGAATGAAAAGTGATTTAAAGAAAATCAGAAAATCCATGGAAAAAACATTGGACGCCAAAAGGTATGAGCATACGCTGGGAGTGGAATACACTGCGGCTGCGCTTGCCATGAAATATAATGTTTCCATAGGAGATGCCCGGTTGGCGGGATTGTTACATGACTGTGCAAAATGCATGTCGGATAAAAAGAGACTGTCCATCTGTGAAAAGCACAATATCAGCATGAACGAGGTGGAGAGACGCAATCCTTTTCTGCTGCATCCGAAGGTGGGGAGTTACCTTGCCATGCAGGAATACGGAGTAAGAAATCCTGATGTTATCAATGCCATACTAAATCATACCACGGGCAGACCGGGCATGAGTCCTTTGGAGAAAATTATTTTTATTGCCGATTATATTGAGCCCGGCAGAAAGCAGGCGCCTAATCTGGCAGAAATCAGAAAATTAGCTTTTGAGGACTTGGATCTGGCGCTGCTTAAAATTTTGGAGGACACTCTTGATTATTTGCATGGAGGCAGCGGAGAAATCGATCCCATGACCCAGAAGACCTATGAATATTACAAGGCTTTGCAAAAATAGCGCCTGATAAGTAGAAACAAAAAGAAATCGGAGGAACTACGATGGAAAATAAATCGCAGGAGATGGCACGGCTTGTTATAGCGGCATTGGAGGATAAGAAAGCAGAAGATATCAGGGTAATTGATATCAGTGAAGTATCTGTCATTGCAGACTATTTTATTATCGCCGGAGGAAATAATAAGAACCAGATTCAGGCAATCTGCGATAATGTGCAGGAAAAGCTTGGGCGGGCAGGATATCCGGAGAAGCAGATTGAAGGGTATGATACGGCAAATTGGATTTTGATTGATTTTGTAGATGTCATTGTTCATATTTTTGATAAGGAAAACAGGCTGCTTTACGATTTGGAGCGTATCTGGAGGGATGGCAGACAGATAGACGCGGATTTACTAAAAAGAGAAGTATAGATTGGAAGAGTAAAATGCCTTCGGTTTTCATTAATGAATAAAACCGAAGGCATTTCTGGCTCTTTACTGCTATAAAGCGGAGTTTGCAGTTTAGCTGTTTGAGCTGTCGGACAGCCGCATATAGAAAGTTAAAAGGTAAAGACCGACTACACCTACAATAATATAGACAAGTCTGGACAGCCATGACATGTTGCCGAAGATAAAGGCAACCAAGTCAAAGCGGAAGATACCGATTAACCCCCAGTTAAGCGCTCCGATAATAGCAATAGTAAGAGCAATACAATTTAAAGCTTTATTATCCATATTACCCTCATTTCCGCGCATCTCGCTCTTTTTTGCAGATGTAACATCTGTTGATAGTTACATACATAGATTGCCCATTATGAAAAAATTTATTCTATGAGAAAAATTGTCAGCGATAAAAGCGGAACACTCCGAAAACGGTTCCCAAAATCTGGCAGTCGTTTACGATAATGGGCTCCATAGTATCGTTTTCCGGCTGCAGGCGGATATGTCCGTTTTCCTTGTAATAGGTTTTTACGGTGGCGGAATCGTCAATTAATGCAACCACGATCTGACCGTTTTGGGCGGTGGAAGCGGAATTGACAAACACGCGGTCGCCGTTAAAGATTCCGGCGTTTATCATGGAATCGCCGCGCACATTTAAAATAAAAGACTCACCTTTGGGAACTAAATCCGCAGGGACGGGAAAATATTCCTGTATGTTTTCCTCGGCAAGAATCGGCTGTCCGGCGGCAACATTCCCGATAACAGGCAGGCTGATCATCTCTGTCCGTACCATCTGAAAGCTGTCGTCGCAAATTTCAATGGCGCGGGGTTTGGTGGGATCGCGGCGGATGTATCCGTTTTTCTCCAGAGTCTCCAGATGAGAATGTACGGAGGAAGTGGATTTTAACTTTACGGTCTCACAAATCTCACGAACGGTAGGCGGATAGCCTTTCTTCAATATCTCTTCTTTAATGTAATCTAATATTTCCTGTTGTTTGGCAGAAATCTTGCCATATCCCATAATGATACCTCCTTGTCCGCTTTGCGGTATTTATTCTCACAAACAATGAGCCAAACGGCCATGCTTGCATGGGCGGTTGGCGAATGCCGCGAGGGTCAATATCCCGTTGTTTGCAGCGGGGTATTGACTTCAAGTAAATAGTTTATGTTTTATAACACATTCAGTATAACATATATGATTCAAAAAAGCAAACATATATTCCAAAAATATGTTCGATTTTTCTCTTGACAACAGAATATATGTTCGCTATAATGAAAATATCAAGAACAAATGTTTGCGAACATACATTCCTTGCGGCGGCTATACAGGAATATAAATATTTTAGTCAGGAGGAGAGATTATGAGAACAAGAAAAAATATTGCGGATATGACAGATAGGGAGTTGCGCTATTATAAGAGGAAACTGCGCAGACAGCAGGAAATCCGGCGGAAAGTGATGATGCTCATGATATCGGTCTGTCTCATTACAGTATGCGCCGTTTCCTACCGTTCTATTAAGACAAGCGCAGGCAGCGGCGGGGATATGTCGTTTAAATACTATACTGATATAGCGGTGCAGAGCGGAGATACTTTATGGGACATTGCCGGCAAATATATGGATTCCGACAGATATAAAGATAAGAACGCTTATATTTCCGAGGTGTGCAGCATTAATCATATAGGGGAGGACGCTCTGCTATATGCGGGACAGCATATCACGGTTCCTTATTACTCATCCGAATTCATCAGATAACGGGCTTTTAGTCATTGCCGTGTTTTTCTCGCAGCTTGACGACACCCGCGGCCCTGCGGCGGCGTTCGTCTTCCAGAGCGGCGTAATGTTTACGGGTGGTATTTACATCTTTATGTCCCAAAACATCCGCCACCAGATAAATATCCCCGGTCTCCTGATACAATGTGGTGCCGTAAGTGCTGCGAAGTTTATGGGGTGTAATTTTTTTCAGGGTAGTCACTCTGGAGGCATATTTCTTGACAAGATTTTCCACGGAGCGAACCGCCATTCTACGGTTTTGCAGGGAGAGGAAGAGCGCCTTTTCATGCCCCTCGGCAGGAATGATATGGTCTCGTTCTTCCAGATAATCCAAGAGGGCAGTTTCCACTTCCTCACCGAAATAAATCACGGCTTCATAGCCGCCTTTCCTGCGGATTTTAATGCCGCCCACATCAAAATTGATATCCGGTATATCCAAACCTACACATTCGGACACGCGAATGCCGGTTCCTAATAAGAGCGTTAAAAGCGCAATATCCCGAATTTTTGTCTTTTTATGATATTCCAATTCTTTTTTTGTCAATTTGCTTCCCGCTTCCACTTGGTCCAGCAAAATAGCCACTTCGTTTGGCTCCAGACGGATGATTTCTTTTTCATGGCGTTTGGGCAGGGGAATTAAAGCAGCGGTATTTTTCTCAATCAGTTCATTTTCAAAGAAATAATTGTAGAAGCTTCTGAGGGCGGACAATTTTCGGGCTTTTCCCCTTTCGTCGTTTGAGATATCCTTGCCGTCTTTTTGGTAAAGGGAGATATATTCCATGTACTCTTCAATGTCTACGCGGGTAACCCGGTCGAGAACAGAGAGAGGATAATCCCGGATATCCGTTTTGGCAAGGGAACTGTTCTTTTCGTGCAAAAACTCAAAAAACAGCCTGATGTCATAGGCATAGGCAAGTCTGGTTCGGGAAGAAGTGTATTCTTCAATCCCACGGAAATAGTTTCTGCAAAACGGGGGAAGAGTATCCAAAACCGCCCGCAGTTTTATTATATTCTGCTTATTTTGTTCGTCATGGTAATTTTCTGATTTAATAACCGCCATGGTAATCTCCGTTCCGCCGCCTTTTGGTTGACAGTGCAAATAATCTGTGAAGAACGCGGTTTTTGCGTTCTTCGGTGTGAAGATCTAGAATTTCTTAGTCCGCGTCCTGAAGAGGGGTGTTTACACACCCTCTTGCGGGCTTAGAAATTCTTCTCGGAATGATTTAGATTTTCTTAGGCTGGGTACTTTCCAACCTTAGAAAATCTTCATTCCGTTCACACTTATGTCCTGACAATTTTATTTTATTCTTTTTTTAGGAATGAGACAACTATAATTTTTATTTCTGTTATATTTTTCAATCTTTCGGAAATACTATAAAAGATTTATAAATAAAGAGGATTTGTGAAAGAATAGGAGGGAATTGTTTTGGCGGACGCATCAATTTTATTTAAGGACAGTGAAACGAAAGGGAATCTTATGCGGGCATTTGCGGGGGAGAGTCAGGCAAGGAACAGATATGTTTTTGCGGCGTCTCAGGCTAAGGAGAACGGATTGCATGTTATTCATGCCGTATTCGCGTTTACGGCATCTCAGGAGCAGGAACATGCCGAAATCTTTTATAATCATTTGAAGGAACTGTCAGGGGAAACGATTGTGGTAGACGGCGGCTATCCTGTGGATATTTCGGAGGATGTGTCGAGGCTTCTCCGCATGGCCCAGCACAATGAATATGAGGAGCATGACCCTGTTTATAAGGCTTTTAGCGAGAAGGCAAAGGAAGAGGGATTTTTACAGGTTGCGGCTTCCTTTGCCCAGATTGCGGAGATTGAAAAGCTGCATGGGGACCGTTTTGGCAAGTTTGCCCAATTTATGGAGGAAGGAAAGCTTTTTGTATCCGATGTGGAGGAAGAATGGATGTGTTTAAACTGCGGTTATGTATATAAAGGGACGAAAGCGCCGGCTCTTTGCCCGGTATGCAAACATGATCAGGGATATTTTATCCGTTTTACCCTGGCACCATATTCCCCCTTGTAAGTGCAAAGGAAATTGTGCTATAATGAGCATACAGGCATAAACTATATCAGCAGTATAGTTATCCGGTACTGTCACCTGTATTGCAAAAATAATTACAAAGGAATACAGAAAAGAGGATTTGACAGATGGAATCAAACGGTGGAGTTTCCTCAGAAAGGGAAAAGAACAAAAAGAAGGACAGATTTGCCAGCCCATACCTTTGCTGGGGGCTCACTGCATTTGCAGTGGTGGCGGCAAGTCTGTGCTTTTATTATGTGATGTTTCATCTTTCCAATATTATAAACGGAATCAAAGGAGTTGCGCATATTTTAATGCCGGTTATGTTTGGGTTTATTATGGCGTATCTGCTGACTCCGATATTGAACTATCTGGAGCATAATGTGTGGATGCCCCTATGCGACATGTGCGGTATCAAAAAGTCTCCCAAAAGGGATTCCATGGTCAGGGGGTTCGGCATTATTGTCACTATGATTCTGTTTGTGGTAATTGTATACGGGTTGTGTGCCATGATGGTTTCCCAGATTGTTCCCAGTCTTATGAATATTATCAATAATTTTGACAGCTATGTTGAGAATACGACGGTTTGGATCAATAAGCTGCTGGATGATAATCCTGTCTTGAAGGAAAATGTTTTAAATACATTAAATAATTATTCCGACGAGTTAGATAAATGGCTGACGGAGTATGTGGCGCCGAGAACCGGGGAACTGATCAAGACGGTTTCCTTAAGTCTGCTGGGATTGGTGAAAGTGCTCTGGAATTTTATTATCGGTCTCATCATATCGGTTTATCTGATGGCAAGTAAGGAAAACTTTGCCGGTCAGGCGAAAAAGATGATATATGCGTGTTTTAAGACGCCCAGAGCCAATGCTATCATTGAGAGTTTTCGATTCACACATAAGACCTTTATCGGATTTATAGGCGGGAAGATAGTGGATTCTATTATTATAGGTCTGCTTTGCTTTATCGGCACGACCTTGCTGGGAACTCCTTATGCGGCGCTGATCAGCGTTATTATCGGTGTTACCAATATTATCCCATTTTTTGGTCCCTTTTTGGGAGCGGTGCCCAGCATAATCCTGATTTTTGTGGTGGACCCCATGAAGTTTATAAACTGCGTGTATTTTGCTATTTTCATTCTTTTGCTGCAACAGTTTGACGGCAATGTTCTGGGACCGAAGGTATTGGGCAATTCCACGGGACTGACAGGGTTCTGGGTCATCTTTTCCATCACGGTGTTCGGAGGGTTCTTCGGTATTCCCGGAATGATAGTGGGCGTGCCTGTTTTTGCGGTTATCTATGCCGGAATCAAGTATTTGATGAGTAACTCATTGAAGAAACGAAATCTGCCTCAGGATACGGAATCTTATCTGAATGTGGGAACGATTGATGAATCCGGTTTCCACGAATATGTGCCGGAGTATAAGCAGCGCCGGATGAAGAGACTGCAGGAAAGGGAAGCGCTGAAGAGGCAGACAGCTTCCGGGAATCCAAAGAAAAAGTAATGCAGGCTCATACATAAGCAATCAGGTCATCGGATAAACGGCAAATAATGATATGCGCCGTCCGACAGAAAAGCCGCGCAACGCTGTAACGGAGCCAAATATAACAAGTAAACAAGATAAGCTGGTAAAAAGCATATAAATGTAATCATATAGATAAATTTACATATGAAAAAAGAAAAAGGAGATTAAAATTATGGATGGTCTTATGAGTTCAGTTCTGCCTGTTATTTTGATTGGAATTTGCGTACTGTTGGTGCTTTTCTTTTTGGCAGGTTATGTCAAGGCATCGCCGGACACGGCAATTATCATTTCGGGACTGAGGAGAAACCCTAAGGTTCTGATTGGTAAAGCGGGCATCAAGATACCTTTTTTTGAGAGAAAGGATGCCCTGAATCTGCAACTGATTCCTATTGATGTAAAGACTTCCAATGCAGTGCCTACCGCAGATTACATAAACATTAATGTGGATGCGACCGTCAATGTGAAAATCAGCGACAATGAAGAACGCCTGAAACTGGCGGCACAGAATTTCCTGAATAAAAATGCCGAATATGTGGGCAGGGTTGCAAGAGAAGTGCTGGAGGGCAATGTCCGTGAAATCGTAGGTAAGATGGCTTTGGAGGAGATGGTTTCGGACAGACAGAAATTTGCAACTCTGGTAAAAGAGAATGCGGAACCGGATCTGGCATCCATGGGACTTGACATTATCAGCTTCAATGTGCAGAATTTCGTGGACGGCAACGGCGTTATCGAGAATCTGGGTGTGGACAATATTGTAAAAATTCAGAAAAATGCGGCTATTTCCCGTGCGGAGAGTGAAAAAGAAATCGCCAAGGCTCAGGCAAACGCAAAGCGTGAAGCAAACGAGGCGGAAGTAAATGCCGCTTCCGAGATTGCAAAGAAGCAGAATGAGCTGGCAATCCAGAAAGCGGAACTGAAAAGGGAAGCAGACATTAAGCAGGCGGAAGCGGATGCCGCTTATAAGATTCAGGAAGAGGAACAGCGAAAGACGGTTGAAATTACCACTGCAAACGCAAATATTGCAAAGCAGGAGAAAGAAATTCTCTTAAAGCAGCGTGAAGCAGAGGTTATGGAACAGGCTTTGGACGCTCAGGTGAAGAAGAAAGCCGAGGCCGACAAGTTTGCAAAGCAGCAGTTGGCAGACGCGCAGTTGTATGAACGCCAGCGCGAAGCGGAGGCAAAGAAATTCGAGTCGGAAAAAGAAGCGGATGCCATGAAAGCACAGGCGGAAGCAAAGAAGTATACCATGGAACAGGAGGCGGAAGGTATCCGCACCAAGGGTCTGGCAGAAGCAGAAGCTATTCGTGCAAAGGCTGTTGCGGAGGCGGAAGGTATTGAGAAAAAGGCAGAGGCTATGACCAAGATGGGAGAGGCCGCTGTGCTGGAAATGTACTTTAAGGCGCTTCCCGAAGTGGTTAAAAATGCGGCAACCCCTCTGAATAATGTAGACCGCATCACGATGTACGGTGACGGCAATTCCGCAAAATTAATGAAGGATGTTATGGGAACGGTAGTACAGGTAACGGATGGTTTGAAAGAATCCACAGGTGTGGATTTGCAGGCTGTTTTATCCGGTTTTCTGGCAGGAAAGGTTGCGACGGATACGGCAGCAAAAGCATCTTCGGCAAACACTGTATCGGGCGGCACGGCAAACACAGAGAGACCTTCTTCCGGCATTGATACCGAAGATTTTTAGATTTTGAAAAATCACAAATAATTTTGGGCTCCGGATGCAGGTGTAAGATTTATTCGGAGCCACAATTTTATTTTTCTAAGGAGGTATGAGAATGAAACTTGCAGCTGCATTGGCTGAAAGAGCAGATTTACAGAGGAAACTGTCTGAAATCGGGACTCGATTAAACAATAATGCGAAGGTGCAGGAGGGAGAAGAGCCGTCCGAAGCGCCGGAAGAGCTCATGAAAGAGCTGGATGGAATGATAATCCGGCTGGAAGAATTGATTTCACGGATTAATATAACCAACAGCAGGACGGTACATGACGGAAAAACCATCACAGAGTTATTGGCGCACAGGGACTGTCTTAAGAGTAAGATTCAGATGATGCGGAATTTTTTGGATAATGCAAGCAATAAGGTGAGCCGCATGACTCATTCGGAAATCAAAATTAAGAGTACGGTTCCGGTGGCTGAAATCCAGAAAAAGGTTGATGCTTTATCAAAGGAGCTGCGCCAATGCGACGAATTGATTCAGGAACTGAATTGGACAACAGAATTAATGTGATTTTTACAGACGGTAATCCGGAAGAGTGAATGCATCTCCACGGCAGAGAATGTGCCTAACTCCGGCGGGAAGCGGGTATTCTCAGGGGTTCGATTCCTCGACTTATCATGCATGCCCTGTATGATGACAAGTGCATTGTTATGATTATAATTACTACCATCGCATTAGCTGACGGATGAGGGAGGGCAGAGGGATTTTGTTTTTGAATCTTTTTTCGGGTTTTTCGTTAAATAAAATTAAATTTCTGAAATTAAGGTAATTATTTACAGTTTTATGCCGATATAACAGTTAACCCTGTTTAGGTCCATAACCTGATGGCAGACGGGGGAACTGATGTAGGGAAGGATCCCTGATGCAGGTGTCTTTGTGGCATCCTGCCATGCAGACAAGGAGGTGCGGCATGAAAATTAAGCAAAGCGCCGTTGCAATGACGGCAGAAAGAGAGGCATCCCGGACATATGCCATGAATGTGACGGCTATAGGCGACAGGTATTGGGTAAACGGTGTTTCGTCACAGGCGTCACAGGAAAAAGAGGAAAGTGCATTTTTGGGATGGTCAAAACAGGCGGCGACATTAGAATTGTCGTCCGATGCAAAGGAGAAAGGTCAAAAGGCTTCTCAAAAGGAGGAACAGCCATGGCAGCAAAAACAGGATAAAAATGCTGCCGGCAAAGGGAAGAACTTAGCGGAACGGCTTAGTGAATTAACCGGACGGGACTCTCAACCGCATAAGGTGGACACGGAAGAGGATTTTAAAATCAAAATGTTAAAGCAGCTTTTGGAATCCCTGCGTGCCATGCAGAATCATAGGAGACCAAATTATGAGGACCGGAACAAGAAAAACCGGCAGATATTTGACTTTCAGATGAGTGCCCGGCAGAGCAGTTCCTTTGCCTTTGCGGCGGTGGGAAGCAGTCAAGTGGTGCGGCCAAGCGGCGGCACAAGGGCGCAGATAGGTGTTGGACATTGGGAAGAGCGTGTGACCATGTCCAAGATTTTTACGGAAAAAGAGGTTACATCCTTTTCTACTGCCGGAGTAGTAGAAACTGCGGACGGCAGAAGCATTAACTTTAATCTGAATCTGGAGATGTCTCGAGAATTCACACAGGCTGTGGGAATTACGGAATATAACAGAAAGACTTTCTGTGTGGATCCCCTTGTGATTAATCTGGAAGGCAATCCGGCGTCGTTTTCGGATCAGACTTTTTTCTTTGATTTGGACAGCGATGGCAAGAAAGAAGAAATTTCTAATTTAAAGTCCGGCAGCGGTTTTCTGGCATTGGATAAAAACGGTGACGGCATCATCAATGACGGAAGTGAACTTTTCGGCACCAAGAGCGGCGACGGATTTAAGGATCTGGCTGCCTATGATGAGGACGGGAACGGCTGGATAGATGAAGATGACAGTGTATTTAAGCATTTAAAGGTGTGGACAAAGGATGCGGACGGGCATGACAGATTGATAGATATCAGTAAGGCAGGAGTAGGAGCTATTTATTTAGGGCATGCCGCAACGGAATTTTCCGCAAAGACTCTGGACACGAATGAAACACAGGGTATTATCCGAAGCACAGGCATTTTCCTCAAGGAAAGCGGGGAAGTAGGAACCATACAGCATGTGGATTTGGTGATCTAAAGGCAACAGGAGGCAGGCTATGGGATTATTCTTTCGTAAAAATAATGAAAAAGAGGAAGCACAGTCTAAAGAAGAAGGCAAAGCTCCGGAGATGGATGCATCCGTCAGACCGGGCGGCGTATTTATCATGCATCTGCTGATGAAGGAGACTTGTGCAATGCCTTCTCAGGAACGGATGGCAGAGGTTTTGACAAAGCATTTGGGCACTGTGGAAGCAACCATAGGAAGCGGAGGTGTGTCCTGCGGTTATGCGGCAATGAATTATATAGCGGAGTTTAAAGACGGAAAACTGCCGGTACAGCTTATGATAAGCGATTGCAGTGAATTTTCGACGGATAAGATCGATGAGATGCAGCGCAGCCAGATGTGGGACTGCAGGGAAGAGAGGGACCGCATTTTGTCCGAATGCAGATACCATGTGCTGGCTCATGATATGCTGGGAGGCGGTCTGGCTCCCAAGGTACGGGCAAACATGCTTATGGACTATCTGGAGGCATTGTTGGAATTATATCCCTCCTGTGAAGCAGTTTACTTTTTTAATTCCGGAAAACTGATTCTGGCAGATGAAATCCGCAAAAAGGAAATGGAAGGAATTGATCGCTTTATTAAATATGCGGTCAATGTACGCTTTTTCAATATACAGGGAACGGAGGACTCCGTTATAGATACATTGGGTCTGAGTCTCTTGTATATTGAGGATATCCAATACCATTTTCACGGAATGGATCCTAATTGGGTAGTGGATCACGCTTATAATATGGCGTCCTATCTTCTGGAGAATAACGCGCCCATGAAGGACGGCGACACCATAGACGGCATCGCGGAAGGAAGAATCGTGCAGAATATCCAATGGAAATGCCATTTTGAAGGAGCTATGATAAAGCCGGACAGGGCGGTTCTGGATGTACATATGGGAGAATTTGCCGCGGGAAACAGAGGAGCATAACCTTCAGGCAGAATCAAAATGCATAATTGACCGACAGGATGGCAATGCCCAAAATTACGAGAACTACGCCTGTTGCCCGGTTCAAAACAGCCGCGCTGGCTTTATTGGCAAACTTTGCGGCGATTCTTGCCCAGAGCAGTGTGGACGCCACGCAAAAGACCAGACAATATACATTGGGCATTCCGCCAATGGCAAAATGGCTGACAGCTCCCGTAAATGCTGTAAATGCCATGATAAATACGCTTGTTCCGACGGCTGTTTTTAGCTCGTATCCCAGTACGCCGGTCAAAAGTAAGAGCATCATCATTCCGCCGCCGGCGCCGATGAAACCGCAGATAAATCCAACGACGGTTCCGCTGACGACGGATTGAATGATGCGTGTCCTGCCACTGACCGTATTCATGGATTCCTTGGTGGTCATAACAGGTTTTACAATAAATTTGATTCCGAGGAGTAATGTCATAAATACGGAAAAGCTGCCCATTGTGGTGTTGGGAACAAGGCTTGCCACATAGCTTCCGACTAAAGTGAACAATAAAACGGCGGTCATCATAACCGCGCCGTTACGGATATCGAGATTTTTGTTCTTTCCATAGGTGTATGCGCTGACAGCGCTCGCCAAAACATCGCTTGCCAGAGCAATGCCCACGGCTTCATATGCCGGAAGTCCTAAAAAGGTAATCAGCATGGGGCTGATTACGGCGGCAGCGCTCATTCCTGCAAATCCTGTGCCGAGTCCGGCGCCTATCCCTGCAATAAAACAAATAAGAAATGTAAACATGCTATTCCATACTCCTTTTGTCCGTTTTAGAATAATTGTAAAGTAAAAATATATTTTGTCAAGTGAAGGTGGTTTTCGTGTCAAGAAAAAACCCTTGACACCCAAAGCAAACTATTGTATGATACTCAAGGTGGCCGTTGCATAACGGATTACAATGTCGGCATTTTATAAGGAACGCCTGCTTTGCGGAAAGGCAGATGTGATAGAGAAATGGACAAGATTTTTGAACAGGCTCTGCTATATGATTTTTATGGGGAATTATTGACGCCCCATCAGCAAACTATTTATGAGGACGCCGTTTTTCATGATATGTCTTTGGGCGAGATTGCGCAGGAGCAGGGTATCAGCAGACAGGGTGTGCATGATTTAATTAAGCGCTGCGATAAGATTTTGCAGGATTATGAGAAGAAGCTTCATCTGGTGGAGCGGTTTTCCCATGCAAAAGAGAAGATAGGGGAAATTGTGGAACTAACCAAGGATATGGAAAATAAGGATGAACCGTCAAGCCAAAATCAGGCGGGGAAAGTAACAACAACGGCAGAACAGGAATACGGAACAGAAATAAATCAGACAGGCGGTAAAAAACAAAATTTGGATATGCGCATCCGGCGCATCAGAGAGCTTTCTTTGGAACTTATGAAAGATTGGTAACCATTTATTCCGGAAGGTTTTGGCAGAAGGAGCAGCAGATGGCATTTGAGAGTTTAACGGATAAACTGCAAAATGTATTTAAGAATTTAAGGGGCAAGGGGCGTCTTACGGAAGAGGATGTCAAGGCGGCGCTAAAGGAAGTAAAGATGGCGCTGTTGGAGGCGGATGTAAACTTTAAAGTGGTAAAGCAGTTTGTAAAGACCGTGGAAGAGCGTGCCATCGGGCAGGATGTGATGAACGGGTTGAATCCCGGACAAATGGTTATCAAGATTGTAAACGAAGAGATGACCGCTTTAATGGGCAGTGAGACTACGGAAATTGCCATGCAGCCCGGTAAAGCCATTACGGTTATTATGATGGCAGGACTCCAAGGCGCCGGTAAAACCACTGCAACGGCGAAGCTTGCCGGGAAATTCAAGAAAAAGGGAAAGAAATCCCTGCTGGTTGCCTGCGATGTTTACAGACCTGCGGCAATCGAGCAGTTACAGATAAACGGCCAAAAGCAGGAAGTGGATGTATTTTCTTTAGGATGTGACCACAAGCCCGTGGAGATAGCAAAAGAAGCCATTCTCTATGCACAGAAGAATAATCATAATGTAGTGATTCTGGATACGGCGGGCCGTCTTCATGTGGATGAGGACATGATGAAGGAGCTTCAGGATATTAAGCGGGAAGTTACCGTACACCAGACCATTTTGGTGGTGGACGCCATGACCGGTCAGGATGCGGTCAATGTGGCAAAGGAATTTGATGAAAAGGTCGGCATAGACGGCGTGATTCTGTCCAAGATGGACGGCGATACCAGAGGCGGCGCGGCGCTTTCCATCAAAGCCGTCACAGGAAAGCCCATTCTCTATGTGGGCATGGGAGAAAAGCTCTCTGATATGGAGCAATTTTATCCGGACCGTATGGCGAGCCGCATTTTAGGTATGGGAGATGTGCTGTCCCTGATTGAAAAGGCAGAGCAGAACCTTGATTTAGATGAAGAAAAAGGCCGCGAGATGGCGGGCCGCATGAAGAAAGGAAAGTTTGATTTTGAAGATTATCTGGAAAGCATGAAGCAGATGCGCAATATGGGAGGTTTATCCGGTATCCTCAGTATGTTGCCCGGCATGGGAATAAAGGCGGGAGATCTGGAATCCATGATAGATGAAAAGCAGTTAAAACACATGGAAGCGATTGTGCTTTCCATGACTGTGGAAGAGCGTAGGAATCCAAAGCTTTTGAATCCCAGAAGAAAATTCCGCATTGCAAAGGGTGCGGGGGTTGATATTGCTGTGGTGAACCGTTTCATTAAGCAGTTTGAGCAGAGCCAGAAGATGATGAAGCAGTTCGGCGGTGGCAAAAAGGGCCGCGGCATGGGAATGCTTGGCGGGTTTCCCGGCATGGGCGGGAAAGGGAGATTTCCTTTTTGATAATGCAGATACGGACTTTTACCAAAGGTTCTTATCATAGAAAACAACAATTTATTTTAGTAAATGGAGGAAAAAGAAATGGCAGTTAAAATCAGATTAAGAAGAATGGGACAGAAGAAGGCGCCTTTTTACAGAATTATTGTAGCGGATTCCCGTTCTCCCAGAGACGGAAGGTTTATTGAGGAAATCGGCACATATGATCCCAGCACGGACCCCAGCACCTTCAAGATTAACGAAGAGCTGGCAAAGAAGTGGTTAGCTAACGGTGCGCAGCCTACCGAGGTAGTAGGTAAACTGTTCAAGCTTGCAGGCATCGAGAAATAGAATCCACTCTTTGGAGGTGTAGATTATGAAGGAATTGGTTGAAGTAATTGCGAAAGCTCTTGTAGATAACCCTGACGAAGTAGTTGTAACGGAGAAAACAGAGGGCAGAAATATTGTTCTTGAGCTTCATGTAGCTGCATCCGATATGGGAAAAGTCATCGGGAAGCAGGGAAGGATAGCCAAGGCAATCCGCTCCGTGGTGAAAGCGGCTTCGTCCAAAGATAATACAAGGGTTGAAGTGGAAATCGTGTAACGGTAGTTTCAAACAAATCGGGTGGGTCGGACCTGCCCGATTTTGTACTGAAAAATATATCTTTTTTATTTTTATGGAGAATCTTATGGAAGAAATTTTACAGGTGGGAGTGATTACGGCAACCCACGGTCTGCGGGGAGAAGTAAAGGTTTTTCCCACTACGGATGATGCAAAGAGGTTCAAGCGGCTTAAGGAGGTGCTGCTGGATACCGGAAAAGAAAAAATCACACTGGAAATTGAGGGAGTCAAATTCTTTAAACAATTTGTAATTCTGAAATTCAAGGGAATTGATGATATTAACGATGTAGAAAAATACAGACAAAAGAGTCTTTATGTAACCAGAGGCAATGCCGTGAAATTGGGGAGGGACGAATATTTTATTGCTGACTTGGAAGGTCTTAAGGTTTTGGATGAAGAGGATGCGGAAATCGGCGTCCTGCAAAGCGTAATCACAACAGGGGCAAATGATGTATACGATATTGCCCTGCATGACGGCAGAAATCTGCTCTTGCCTGCCATTAAGCAATGTGTGCTTCAGGTGGATGTGGAGGCAGGGTTTATTAAAATTCATATTTTGGACGGATTGTTATGATTTTTCATATTTTAACATTATTTCCCGAGATGGTGGCGCAGGGATTAAACAGCAGCGTTATCGGAAAAGCGGCGGAAAAAAATTTAATCGGTATCCATGCTGTGAATATTCGGGATTATACATTGGATAAGCACGGGAAAGTGGATGATTACACTTATGGCGGCGGCGCAGGAATGTTATTACAGGCGCAGCCTGTTTTTGACGCCTATCAGGCAGTGGCAGGGGGTAGGAAATGCAGAACGGTTTATGTGACTCCGCAGGGCGTTCCCTTTACGCAAAAGCTTGCCATGGAGTTTGCAAAAGAGGAAGAGTTGATTATTCTTTGCGGTCATTATGAAGGAGTGGACGAGAGGGCGCTGGAAGAAATCGTGACAGATTATGTATCCATAGGGGATTATGTCCTTACCGGCGGAGAATTGCCCGCCATGGTGATGGTGGATGCCGTGTCCAGACTGGTTCCGGGAGTATTGGGCAATGATACCTCGGCGGAGACGGAAACCTTTCACAATGAACTTTTGGAATATCCGCAATATTCCAGACCGGAAGAATGGCATGGGAAGAGGGTGCCGGAAATTCTGCTGTCAGGCAATCACCGGAAAATCACACAATGGAGGCTGGAGCAGTCTAAGGAGCGCACCAAAAAACGGCGTCCGGATTTGTACGCAAAATATCAGGAAAAACAAAAATTGTGGAAGCAGCTTTCCCAAAATAAGAGAAGCTATATCCATATGATGGAAAGTCTTGTGCGCGGGACGGGAGAAATCATTCGTGCGGAGGGTTTCAATATTTTACTGTATAACAGGGCATGCCGTCTCTGCATGATGGATGCGGAAAACGGGCAGGAAGCGGAGAAAATGTTTCCGTATGTGCCTGAGGACACCCGGCTCATAGTCAGCTCCAAGGCGTTTTTGAACGAGATGCTTTGTAGGGAGCTTTCCTTTCAGGTATATGAAGAATGCTGGCAGGCGCTTTACACGAGAAGGGAGCCCCTGCCTGTAAAACACAAGGATATCCGGCTGCTTTCCATGGAAGATAAGGCATATGTTGCCGCCAATTATCATGATAATGAGGATTATATCGTGAACCGGATCGGAGCGAAGGCATTGTATGGCGCTTATGTGGAAGATAAATTGGTGGGGTTTGTGGGGATTCACAATGACGGCAGCACCGGAATATTGTTTGTGGAGCCGGATTATAGGGGCAGGGGAATCGGGCAGGCGCTGGAATCCTATATCATCAACCGCCAGCTTGAAATGGGTCATACCCCCTATGGGCATGTTATAGTGGGAAATGAAAATTCCGTGCGGGTTCAGGAGCATCTGGGGCTGTATCTTTCAAAGGATACCATCTGGTGGCTGGGCAGAGAACGGCAGGACGGACAATCCTAAGGGAACCGTCAAAAAAGTTGGGTAAAAAGTTGCAAAATACATGTTGCAAAATTTCATAAAAGCCTATATAATAATTTTAGTTGTGCCGCAGGAATGCCTCGGCGGACAATGATGCTGAAATAGCTCAGTCGGTAGAGCACTTCACTCGTAATGAAGGGGTCGTGAGTTCGAGTCTCATTTTCAGCTTTCTTTTTTTCTTATTGATGTTCGTTATTGTTCTGTTTTTCTGATTCTATGTAATGCTTTTTGCTTTATCCCAATGAGATTTTCCCAAAAGGAATTTTCGGATGGGAGAAGTTGAAGTACCGATAAAAACAGATACAGACGCCTTTGACGAATGCGGCAGTACACAAGTGACAGAGAAAACGGAGGATGGAACAATGGGATTACTTGACAAGGCTTTTGGAATAGATGAAAAAGCGAAACAACTGAAGCAGGAGGTCAAAAGTCTGGAGCTGCGCAGGGAAGCCGCTTTCGCTGCAATTAATAATGAGATTGGACGGCTGCAGGGTGAGCGCAGCAATGTGTTTCTGCAGGCAGGAGCAGCGGCGTATAACACATGGTGCAAGGATAAGACACAGGCTGATCTGACACAGTTTTGGGCAAGGGTAACGGAATTGGAGAAAAGCATTGCGGAGCAGGAAGCCAAAAAGGTAGAAATGGGCGCTAAATATGATGAAGAAATCAGACTGATAAACAGTAATCTGGGAATCGGCACCGCGGTTTCCGGCGGCGCGGTTCCGGGAGGAGCTGTTTCAAGTGGAGCGGTTTCCGGCGGCGTAGTTCCCGGTGCAACAGGGAGAAGATGTGCAAAGTGCGGAAATGTTTTGGATGCAGGCAGTCTGTTCTGCACGGAATGCGGTACAAAAGTAGAGTAAAGAAAGCAATGTGCAAAAATGCAGCTTAATGAGAAGCCCCCATGAGTTACGACCTCATGGGGGTTAATATTTTAATTCTTTAAATCATCTGATTCCCAGTCAATATCGTTTTCATCGGTAAATTCGTGGCAGTCGGGGTCTGCGTCAATATCTGCAAGCATCTGTAAGTCAATATCATCAGGCTCTACTTCTTCAATGTCTGACCAATCAGCCGGAACAAATTTTTCTAAAATAATTTCCCTTGACAAGCCTTTTCGGGGGGGTAAAATAAGGAAAATATGAGATGCGTGCAGATATTGCAAGCGGAAAAAGAAGTGTGAATTAATGTCTGTTGAAAAGGGCAGGGAGGTATAAGTGTGAA
Source organism: Lachnoclostridium sp. (assembly GCA_023665475.1). Classification (GTDB taxonomy): domain Bacteria; phylum Bacillota; class Clostridia; order Lachnospirales; family Lachnospiraceae; genus Acetatifactor. Next base: position 190,893 of record JAMPEB010000003.1, on the reverse strand, counting down.
AAAAACAAAATTTTTAAGGCGTCTTATGGTTATGGTATTGGCAGCATGCCTCGCAGTTGGGATGGTGCCACAGTTTCAGGGGGGAGTCCAAGCTGAAACAGCGGAGTCTTTGTCTGAGGACGGACAGTGCCAGCAGATATACGAAGGCTCCAATGTAAATGCCCAGAATTATGGCAATAGTTCTCCATATTGGAGCAACCCGATAGAATCTTATCTGGTGCCCATGGCTGACGGCGGCGTCATGCGTGTACAGGCAGGAGATAAGATTGATGGACTTCTGGTGGAATATTATGATGCGGATTATAACGCTCAGGTTTCTAAGAACAAGCTGATTCCTAAGGAACTGCCGATCTTTGGCGGATTTTATGCGGCAGAGGATGCTTATTATGTCCTAAGCGGGCAGAGCAATCTTGAGGAAAAGAGTGATGTGGAAGTTTACCGCATCACAAAGTATGATAAGAATTGGAACAGATTGGGTTGTGATGGACTGAAGGATTGTAATACGACAAAACCCTTTAATGCGGGTTCTGCGCGTATGGAGGCATATGGCAGCTATCTGCTGGTTCGCACCTCCCATGAGATGTACAAATCAGAGGATGGCATAAATCATCAGGCGAATGTGACGATACAGCTTGATATGCAGGATGTTAAGATTACAGATTCCCATGCGATTATCACGAATAGCTACAAGGGTTATGTGAGCCATTCCTTTAACCAATTCCTGCATATAGAGAACGGGCATCTCATTGCGGTGGATCATGGAGACGCCCATCCCCGTTCCGCAGTGCTGATTAAATATCCCACGGATGTCGCTGGGGGTAAGTTTAGTGTTACCACTGGTTCTTGCGATGTAATCGATGTGATGACATTTCCGGGTGAAACGGGGGCAAATGATACGGGAGCATCGGTGGGAGCCTTTGAAATCTCTTCCTCTTCCTATCTGGTTGCCGGCAATTCCGGTATCAAGAATGATGTGATAGGAGAGACCCATAATGTGTTTGTAGCTGCTGTTGATAAAACGACGAATAAGATTACTACCACTTGGCTTACAGAGTTTGCTGAGGGTGAAGGAACCACATCTACTCCGCATATGGTTAAGCTGTCCAGTGACCGTTTTGTGGTTCTCTGGACTAAGGGACAGAATGTGTATTATGTGGCTGTTGACGGAAATGGTGCGCCTGTGTCATCTATATACAGCATGAAGGGAGAACTTTCCGACTGTGCGCCTGTAGTTAATGGCGGTAATATTACATGGTATACCTGGCGGAATGAGGCTTTGACATTTTATGATATTAATACTTCCGATTTTTCTTCCAATGAAAAGACTGCTGTAGTGGCAGGACATCAGTATGAAATAGTGAAAACGGAAAATGGCATTTCGACTCTTAAGTGCAGTGTCTGCGGAGCGGAGAAAACGGTCGGTGTTTATGCTTCTTACTTTGTTAGGTGGAAAGAAAGTAATGCTGAAACATATAGCGACCAAAGTATTTCTGGCAAAAAGTACGATGCAGGGGATATTATTTATTTTTGGGCGATGGGCACTAATACTGATGCTCCTTCTGATGTGGAAATCAATGAGGAATGGATGATTAATGTCTCTGATGAGGACAAGGTGCTTTGTACGATAACTTCTGAGAATGGCGATGGAATGGGCTTAATGGGCTATTTCACCATGTTAGCGCCCGGAGAAGTCACCCTGAGTTTTTGCCCGAGATATAATCCGGATAACAAGAAAACCTTTAATCTTGTCATTAACTCTGACCCGATTACCGGGATTGAGGTTACTCCGGCAACCTTGAATTTGCTGGAAGGGGCAACCGGACAGCTTAAAACGGCGGTAAAGCCCGACAGCGCTGACCAGAGTGTAACATTTTCAAGTAGTGATACCACGGTGGCGACAGTCAATGAGGAAGGTCTTGTAACGGCAGTAAAGGCGGGCACGGCAACCATCACTGCCACAGCGGCGGACGGAACCCATACTGGCGCATGCACGGTTACGGTAACTGCCCATGAACATGTTTTTGATACTGCTACATGGTATAAGGACAAAACCACTCATTGGCATCAGTGTACTCAGGACAATGCCCGGAGTGATGAGGCTGCCCACAGCATGAAAGAAATTGTTGATAAGGCGGCTACAGAAGATGAGGTCGGCAGTAAGCATGGGGAATGTACTGTCTGCGGTTATGAGAGCGAGGCAGTTGAGATTCCCAAGCTGGATCATACTCATGCAATGACCCATCATGAGGAAGAGGCGGCTGATTGTACGAAGGCCGGTAAAAAGGCATATTATGAGTGTGGCAAGTGCCATAAATATTACAGTGATGAGGCAGGCAGCCTTGAAATCACGAATCTTGTGATTCCGGCGCTGGGTCATAGCTTTATCAGTTACAAGTTTGACGAAGGCAGTGCAAGCTGCACAAAGGACGGCACGGAGACTGCCAAGTGTGACAGATGCGATGTTACAGACACAAGAACTGTTGCGGGGACGAAGCTGCCCCACCAAATGTCCGATTGGACAACAACGGCAGAACCTGACTGTACAACGCCCGGAACAAAGAGCAGAAAATGCCAGAACTGTGATTATACGGAAAGTGAAGAGATAGCAGCGTTGGGACATTCCTGGGAAGATGTTCTGGACAGACCGGCTACGGAGGAACAGACCGGTTTGAAGCATCGGGAATGCAGCGTATGCCACGAGAAAGGCGAAGAGACGGAAATTCCCAAGCTGGATCATACCCATGATATGTCCGCTCTCCATGAGGAAAAGGCGGCAACCTGTACTCAGGATGGTACAAAGGCATATTATGAGTGCAGCAAATGCGGTAAATATTACAGTGATGAAACAGGCAGTCTGGAGATTGAGGATCTTGTGATTCCGGCGCTGGGTCATAGTTTTACCAATTATAAGTTTGACGAAGGAAGCGCAGACTGTACAAAGGACGGTACCAAGACAGCTAAGTGCGACAGATGTGATGCTATGGACACAAAGACGGCTGAGGGAACGAAGCTGCCCCATCAAATGTCTGAATGGACGGTGGTAAATCCTACCTGTACAGAGGAAGGAAGCCGGAGCAGACATTGTGCAAACTGTGATTATGCAGAGAGCGAGAAGATAGATGCCATTGGTCATTCATGGAACGAATGGGTAAGGGATACCGAGCCGACTTGTACCGTAGAGGGAAGCGAAAGCCGTATCTGTTCTGTCTGCGGAGAGAAGGAAACGCAGGCTGTAAAGGCGCTGGGTCATAAGTGGAGTGCAGTGATGACATGGGCGGGGATTATTCCGAGGTGAAAGCTACCGCGGTCTGCGGCAATGATCCGGCTCATACGGTGGAACTGAATGATATCGTTATAACAAGGGAAGACACATCTACCTGTGTGAATGCCGGCGTAATCACTTATACGGGTACGGTTACCCTGCCGGACGAAACGGTGTTTACCGATACAAAGACTACGGAAGGGACAGCACTTGGGCACAGCTTTTTGGACTATATTCTCAACAGTGACGGAAGCGAAACTGCTAAGTGTGACCGTTGCGGCGAGACACACACAAAGAAATCGGATATCAAGATTACAGACAAGACAAATACTAATGTTAAAGTTGATGTGGGTGGTCTGAATCTGAACATGGCAGTGGAAAATCTGCAACAGCACAATGTGGAGATTACTTTGCAGCAGGAAGCGGCAAGTGAAAAAAATACGGCGGCGCTGAAAGAAAAAGTAGGCGAAGGCTATGAAAGTGTCGGAACCTTTGAAATCCGGCTACTGTTAAGTGTTGACGGCGGAGAGAGCAAAGAACTTACGGAAGGATTCGGTTCTGTGCATCTGAGTCTGCCTGTGGGCATGGATCATGTAGGGAAAAAGGCAATTGTCTATCAGCTACATGGAAATGAGGTTATTCTGCACAATAATCTGATAGTGGACGCAGAGGGCGATGTTACATTTGCAATTGACAAACTGTCAACTTTCATGGCTGCGGTGGAAGAGGAAGATGATGACGATGAACCGGATTCCACATCTTCGGATGGTTCCGGGTCTGAAAGTTCTGCATCTAAGGGTGCAGTAGCATTATCGCCTAAGACCGGAGAAAACACGACGAAGTTAAACCTGTGGATGGCTGTATGTGTTGCAGGCGCGCTTGTATGTGCGGTTTTGACCGGTGTGAAGAGCAAGCAGAAATAATATATTTTAGATGTGAACTGACTTCCAAAAGTTAGATAGAAATCTAACGATTGGAGGTCAGTTTTTTATGGTTATATTTTTACACCTTCATCTGTTTTTTGATATGATGTTCTATCATCTGAATCCCCTTGTAAAATCCCATGGCGATAATGCACAACAGCAGGATGCTGGTGATGACCAGATCCAGCTTAAACACTTGGGAGCCATAGATGATCAGATATCCAAGTCCGCGCCTTGCGGCGAGGAATTCACCGATAATGACACCCACCAGGGCAAGCCCGATATTTACCTTTGTGGTGCTGATCAAAATGGGAATGGAGTTGGGCAGCACCACTTTTTTAAAGGCATCTCGCCTGTTTCCGCCTAAAGTATAAATTAAAGTGATTTTCTCAGGGTCACATTGTTTAAATCCCGTATAAAAACTGATAATCGAGCCGAACAAAGCAACGGAGATGCCTGCCACGATAATGGTGGTGGTGCCTGTGCCGAGCCAGACGATGAACAGAGGAGCCAGAGCGGACTTCGGCAGACTGTTTAAAATTACAAGATATGGCTCCAAAATGTCGGAAAGCTTGGCGGAATACCACAGGGCAGTGGCGGATATCAGGCTGATAAAAAATACTAATAGAAAACTTAAAATCGTTTCATACAAGGTGATGCCGATATGAAGAAACAGAGAATGGTCCGCACAAAGCTTTCCAAGCTGGATGATTACTCGGCTGGGGCTGGAAAAGAAAAAGCTGTCAATCCATCCGAAATGTGCGCTTGCTTCCCAAAGCATCAGGAAAAAAAGAAACAGCAGGAACCGCAAGGTGGCAACCTGCCTGTGGCGTCTCTTATGTTGTTTTACAAATGCCTCTTGCCTGTCAAGAGGTGCCTTAGTTGTCTTCACTGGTCAATACCTCCCATAGTTTGTTAAAATAGGCGTTAAATTCCGGCGCATTTCTGGCGGCGAGGGGAGAATTGTCGGTCGGAGTGAGTTTTATGGGCAGTTCACATTTGATGCGGGCGGGTCTGCCCGAAAGGACGATAACACGGTCCGCCAGACTGATGGCTTCTGACAAGTCGTGGGTAATGATGATTACCGTTTTTCCGGTGGCACGGATCAGGCCGCAGATGTCCGCAGATACCATGAGTCTTGTCTGGTAGTCCAAAGCGCTGAAGGGTTCATCCAAAAGCAAAAGCTGCGGGTCTAGGGCAAGGGTTCTGATTAATGCCGCGCGCTGCTTCATGCCGCCGGAAAGCTCGCTGGGCCGTTTGTCACGGAATTTGGAAAGTCCGTAATCCTCCAGCAGCTTATCAATATAGGACACTCTCTCTTCGGTGAGCATATGGTTGATTTCCAGCCCGAGAGTGACATTTTTATACACAGTGCGCCATTCAAAGAGATGGTCATGCTGTAACATATATCCGATTCGGGGATAACGGAGGGAACCATCGGGGTTATTGACAAGAATGGTGCCTTCCTCCGGCTTAAGAAGCCCTGCGATAATCGATAAAAGCGTTGACTTGCCGCATCCACTGGGACCTACCACCGCAACAAATTCGCCTTCCGTAACGCCGAAGGAAATATTGCTGATTGCCTGTGTTTCACCATGAAGGCTGTGATAGGCATAACCGATATTTTTCAGTTCCAACAGATTCTGCATAAAATCTGTCCTTTCTACATATCATATTTAATTTATTGTATGAAACACCATAAAAAGAGGTTATTGATTTTTGGCGATAAAAAACTATATTTTGATGAATTGCGCCATTCTATAAAGTGTGATATAATAACCGCAGTAAAAAAACAAGCGGTGCGAAGCAAAGCGGCATTGGCTTTTACGGAGGAAAAGTTATGGAAGTATTTTATAATAGCACAAGAAGCAAGGAAAATCAGGTGAAGGCATCGGAGGCAATCTTAAAAGGACTTGCGGATGACGGCGGATTATTTGTGCCGGATCACATTCCTGCCCTTGACAAAAGCCTGAAAGAGCTTTCCGAAATGGATTACAAACAGGTGGCATATGAAGTGATGAAGCTGTTTCTGACGGATTTTTCGGCAGAGGAGTTAAAAAGCTGCATTGAGAGAGCATATGACGAGAAGTTTGACACAAAAGAGATTGCGCCTTTGAAGGAAGCGGACGGTTCTTATTATCTGGAGTTGTTCCACGGCTCCACCATTGCTTTTAAGGATATGGCGCTTTCGATTCTGCCCCATTTAATGATTGCTTCTGCGAAAAAGAACCACATTCGGGATGAAATCGTAATTTTGACGGCGACCTCCGGTGATACCGGAAAGGCAGCGCTGGCAGGCTTTGCCAATGTGGAGGGCACCAGAATCATCGTATTTTATCCCAAGAACGGCGTAAGTCCCATTCAGGAAAAGCAGATGGTGACGCAAAAAGGCGCCAATACTTTAGTGGTGGGCATCCATGGCAATTTTGACGATGCCCAGACGGGCGTAAAAAAGATTTTCTCCGATAAAGAGTTAGCGGAGGAGATGGCAGGAAAGGGATTTCGCTTTTCTTCCGCCAATTCCATTAACATCGGCAGGCTGATTCCTCAGGTGTGCTATTATGTTTATGCCTATGCAATGCTTTTAAAAGAGGGAAAGATTGCCGAGGGGGAGACCATTAATGTAGTGGTTCCCACAGGCAATTTCGGCAATATTCTTGCGGCATTTTATGCGAAAAACATGGGGCTTCCCATCGGGAAATTAATCTGCGCATCCAATGAAAATAAGGTGCTTTATGATTTCTTAAGCACCGGGGATTATGACAGAAACAGGGATTTTGTGCTGACCTCATCCCCTTCCATGGACATTTTGATTTCCAGCAATTTAGAGCGTTTGATTTACCGCATTGCGGGAAACGACGCGGACAAAAATAAAGAGCTGATGACGGCATTAAGCAGTCAGGGCAGATATCGGATTACGGAGGAAATGAAGCAGGGGCTTAAGGATTTCTATGGAAATTACGCAAGCGAGAAAGAGACGGCAGAGGAGATTGCAAGGCTTTATAAAGAATGCGGCTATGTAATCGATACCCACACTTCCGTGGCATCTGCCGTTTACAGGAAGTACAGAGAGGAAACAAAGGATGATACAAAGACGGTAATTGTGTCCACGGCGAGTCCTTTTAAGTTTACCAGAAGCGTGATGAATGCCATTGATGAAAAATATGATTCCATGGGAGATTTCGAGCTGGTGGATGAGCTTTCCCAAATTGCCGGTGTGAAGGTGCCTGCCGCCATTGAGGAAATTCGCACAGCACCGGTGGTACACGATAAGCAGTGCGATGCGGATAAGATGAAGGATACCGTGAGGGAATTTTTAAATATTTGATAAGAAAAGTGCGAAACTCAGAGTTTCACAAACATTTACTATTAAATTAATAAGGAGAAGCCATGACGGTACAGGAAATATTAAGCAAGGTGGACCATACACAGTTAAAAGCATTTGCCACATGGGAGGATATCAAAAAGCTCTGTGAGGAAGCAGTCGCTTATCATACGGCAAGTGTGTGCGTACCCCCAGCTTACATAAAAAGGATTCATGATGCTTACGGGGAGAAAGTGAATATTTGCACGGTGGTAGGTTTTCCCTTAGGCTACAGCGTGACGGCCGCAAAGCTCGCAGAGACTAAGCAGGCGCTTTCGGAGGGCTGCAACGAGATTGACATGGTGGTCAATATCAGTGATGTGAAAAACGGACTTTTCGACAAGGTGGAGGAGGAAATCCGCACCTTGAAAGGAGCCTGCGGAAGTCGTATTCTGAAAGTGATTATCGAAACCTGTTATCTGACAGAGGAAGAAAAGATTGCCATGTGTAAGGCGGTCACGGCGGCAGGGGCGGATTATATCAAAACTTCCACGGGTTTTGGCACAAACGGAGCGACCAGGGAAGATATAGAGCTTTTTAAGGAGCATATCGGTCCCAATGTGAAAATCAAGGCAGCCGGAGGCGTGTCCACATTAGAGGATATGGAAATGTTTTTAAATCTCGGCTGTGAACGCATAGGGACTTCCAGAGGGGTAGAGCTCTGCAAGGATAAGTTATAGGGTACGGAATGTACAAAGGCAGGAGGTATTGGCTTGATTGAAAGAAGCGAGCAGAAAAATGAAAAAATAAAGGCGCTGGTCGATAATGTGGAAAAGGTTATCGTAGGTAAGCGGGACTGCATCGAACTGGTGGTGGCGTCCATGCTTGCGGGAGGGCATGTATTAATCGAGGATGTTCCGGGAGTGGGAAAGACCAGATTGGTTTCCGCTCTTGCAAGCTCCTGCAACGGTGAATTCGGCAGAGTACAGATGACTCCGGATGTGATGCCTACGGATATTACGGGATTTACCATGATAAATCCCGTAAGTCATGAAAACGAGTTTAGAAAGGGCGCCACCTTCTGCAACTTTTTATTGGCGGATGAGATTAACCGTGCTTCACCGAAGTCACAATCCGCGCTTCTTGAGGTTATGGAGGAGAGACAGGTCAGTATTGACGGCGTTACTTATGAGCTGCCGAAGCCTTTTATGGTGCTTGCAACCCAGAATCCGGTGGAAACATACGGAACCTATCACCTTCCGGAAGCCCAGATGGACAGATTTCTTATGAAACTTACCTTGGGGTATCCGAATCTGGAAGAAGAGAGGGATATTCTGCTTCGGAATGAGAAACAGATTTCTTCCGAGAATCTGGGTGCGGTGATTACCTGTGAGGAAATTGTGGAGATGTCCGAACAGATTCCTGAGATTTACTGTGCGGACGGAGTCAGGGATTATATTATAAACATTGTGGAAGCTACCAGAGCTACGGAATTTATCAAGTTAGGCGCTTCTCCCAGAGGAAGCATTGCCTTATACCGTATGGCAAAGGCTTATGCCTATGTAGAGGGAAGGACTTTCGTAATTCCGGATGATGTCAAGAAATTGGCGCCCTATGTTCTTGCCCATAGAATCATACTTACGCCAAAGGGAAAATCTCTTTTTATGGACAATGAAAGCGCCATCCGGAAAGTTATGGAGAATATTATGGTGCCTGTGGAAGTGTGAGAAGAATTTCTAAGGCGCTAAGAGGGTGTGTAAACACCCCTCTTTAGGACAGCACCTAAGAAATTCTAAATCTCACACTGAAGAATCCGCAAGCAGATTCTTCTGAATCTGTGCAGATTCAAGGATTGTTTGTGCCGCTGAAGCGGTATGATACAAATGTGAGGTGTGGATGGAGGGCGGCATGAAGGTACGCGCGATAATCGGGGGGATTATCAATTATATATTGGCGATTGCCTGCGCCGTTGTATTTGAGCTGTTTCTCAATGCAAATGTAGGCCGGTTTGTTCTGCTTGCGCTGTTGCTCGCGCCTGCCTTATCGGTCTTTTTTGCGTGGCTGTCCAGCAGAATGGTTTCCGTTTCCTGCGAGATGGAGGATGTGCTTCTCTCCAAAGGGGATACATGCAGTATGACGGTTACTCTGCGGAATCATTCTATTTTTCCCACATCACCCATTGAAGTAAAAATGGCGGATACTCCCAGAGTGGTATGTGAGGATACGGATATTATCGCATCTGTTCTGCCCAAGGCAGAGAAAAGTTTTGCGGTGACTTTTCGGGCAAAAATCTGCGGAAAATCCATGATAGGCGTTAAAGAAGTGAGGGTTACGGACTATCTGGGGCTTTTTTCCTTTTCCATTCGGCAGAGGGATTACGATTCCCGGAAGAAAAAAGCGGCAGTGATTCCGGGGATTGCGGAAATATCCGCAAGGGATGACAATATCATGCAGGCAATGCAGGCTTCCAGAAATCTGGATGACAGCGAGGATACGGTGGAGTCACAGGCTGTCACTTTCGGCGGATTTCCGGGGTATGACAGCAGGGAGTATGTGCCGGGAGATCCCTTAAAGCGAATTAACTGGAAGCAGTCTGCAAAGCGGGATAAACTGCTTGTACGCCTTGATGACGAAGTGTCCTCCCAGACGATTCATGTGGTTTTGGACAGTGTGTATGAGGAGGAAAGCATACATCCCGAAATTGCGGAGGATGCGGTGGAAAATGCATTGGGCATCATTCGTGTGTTGGTTAGGCATGATTATACCGTAAACTATTATGTTATGGGGGAGCATGGTTTTACGGATTATCAGATAGAAGACGAATTGGATTTGGAAAATGTAAGACTGGCAATGGCGGAGTATTCTTTTGCCGGAAAAGAGGCATGGGATAACGGAATAGAAAGATTTCCCGGTTCGGATATCCTTGGCAAAGGAGGAGAAGGGGCATTTTTGTTTTCCACGCCAAACAGTTTAGGCGAGGCTGAGGCCCTGACAGAAGGTCAGTCCGATAATATACATGTCACGGTCTATTCCGCGGCGCCATCTGCCTCGGAAGCAGAATCTTTGGATACAGAGGATGTTTCCAAGAAGGCAGTGGTGATAACAAAGGAAGAGGCAGGACTTTGGAAAAAGATTCTCGGCGTGATAAAAGAATTCGCCCCTTCTTATTTTCTTGCGTTTCTTTTAAGTATTTCCGTGTTTCTGGTGTTTGATGTGCCGGTAATTTCCGGCTGGACATTACTGCAGGCAGTGGTCTGCGCCTGTCTTTTTGTAGTCTGTACTTATGTCAACCGGCACAGAATCATAGGAAGCATGTTGATGACGGTGCTGGTGATGGCGCTTTTGAGTGTGTATGCCCGCATTGTTTTTTCCAGCGGTTACGGGATTACTTATACCCATTGGTTTTTATCCGGCGGCGAATCCGTGGATTCCACGGCAGCGTATCTGCTTTCGTTAGTAGTGATGTTTACGGTCTTTTTTTCCGTAGTAGTGTATTATTTTGCAAATGTGCTGTACAGGACATCGTTTTTGATGCTGGTGAGCCTGATTCCTTTTTTGATTCATGTCAAGATCATGAAAGATATCAATATGGTTCCCGTGGTATTTATTACCGTGCTGAATGTGGTGATTTTACTGATGTACATGCGCAAAAACAGGGACAGCGGAAAGCGTATGGTAGGTTATGTGGCAGGCTTTGTTTCGGTGGCATTTTATGCCTTGGTGTTTGTGTTGATCGGGCTGGCTGCGCCGAAACAGGAGAATACGCGTTACTATTATGCTTTTGAAAATGCCTTTATGGGAGGAAATATCAGTGAACAGCTTCCGGAAAGCTATTCGCAAATGAGCAGTTTTTCGGGAAACGCGGACAATTTTAATGAGTTAAACAACCGAAAATTATATGAAGTCAATGTAACCGGAGATGTGGGAAATTTATATTTAAAAAGACAGAATTTTGATTTATATGATTTTGAGCATGACCGCTGGTATGCGTTGGAGGAGTATGAGCAGCCCGACATTACTCCCGAAGTGTGGAGTTCTATGCGCAGCCGCATGGACCTCGGGCTTTTGGCAAAAGCCATGGAGCGCGTGGAAGCCTATGAACCGGGATTCTTGGAAAAATACGGTTTGAACCGTATCGAAAGCGATTTTGAGGAACCCAGATACCAAATGGAAATCGAAACGATGAACTTTCCCAGCGTGGCATATCTGACCACTGCCCGTACGGCGGAGGTTGCGGTGCCTCAGGACAGATATAATAATTTCTTCGGTTCCAGAGTCAGTTCCGGCGGAGTTTATCAGAATACGGAAGGGTTTCTTGATCGCAATCTGACTTATACGGTGGATTTTTACCATGATTTTAATGCCCGCAACAGGTGGATTCAGCAGGGCGGCGCCAACATGGATATCGATACGGCAATGGCGATGCTTGAGGAAATGGAAGATATCTTATCGGCGGAAGGAGAGACGGAATATGGGAGAGTGGCGGATGCCTATATGTATGAAACACGGCTTGCCATGGAATATAGGGAAGCTTGTGCGGAAAATAATGAGCTGATTCCGGACAGCATCAGGGAATTGGCGGCGGAGATTACCGGGAATTACACTTATGACTGGGAGAAGGCGTTAGCGATACAAAATTATTTCCAGCAGAACGATTTTGTATATGACCTTTCTTATCGGGCGCCCGATGACAGTGTGGAGTACTTTTTGTTTGAGGGAAAGACCGGAACCTGTTCCGATTTTGCGTCAGCTTATGTGCTGTTGGCGCGGGCTGCCGGGCTGGTTGCCCGATATGCGGAAGGTTTTGTGCCTGCGCAGGAGTATGAAGATTTATATGTGGTCAGGACAAACTGCGGACATGCCTATCCGGAAGTTTATATTGAAAATGTGGGATTTGTGGTCTATGAGGCAACCATGCCTGCAAGTTACCGAAACTCTGCCAACAGAAACAGCGGGGTTATGTTTTATCTGATGCGGGCAGGCGTCAGGGGATTGATCATATTGGCAGCGGTGTCAGGCGTTATTATGGTACTCTTGTTTCTTAAGACTGTTTTTGAACCTTTTGTGAGGGAATTATGGTTTCATTGGAAACTTGGAAAAGCAGAGCCGGGAAAAGCCGTTGAAATGCTATATAAGAGAATTACCGGAAGGCATATGGGCAAGATGATTCATAATGTGGGGGCTTACACGCCTTATGAGTATGCCGTGATATTTGAAGATAAAGTGGGATATGATATGAGCGGGATTACTTTTATGCTGGAGGATGCGGCATATTGCGGAAAACCGCTAAATGAAGGGGATAAGAGAAAAGCGGGGGAAATTTATAAAGCTGCCGTGGCGGCGCTGCGGCAGAAGAAAAAAGAATGGGCAAAAGAAAGAAGGCGGCGTCATGGAAAACAAGCAGATACTTGACAGATTAAAGAAGCTCAGAAAAGCCATGAAGGAGGCGGAAATTGATTTTTATATGATGCCCACGGCGGATTTCCACGGTTCGGAATATGTGAGCGATTATTTTAAGGTGAGGGAATATTTCTGCGGTTTTTCAGGTTCTAACGGAACCCTGCTTGTGTGGCAGGAGGGCGCCGGACTTTGGACGGACGGAAGGTATTTTATTCAGGCGCAGAAGGAGCTTGAGGGAACGGGAGTAACGCTGTTTCGCATGATGGAAGAGGGTGTGCCGACTATCACGGAATTTTTGCGGCAGAATAGGAAAGAGGGGCAGTCCCTTGGCCTTGACGGGCGCGTGATTTCCGCCGCGGAAGGACTTAAATTGGAGAGAAGTTTCCTGACCGGTCAAAAGGCGGAAACGGAAGTTTGTCCTATCAGATACACACGGGATCTGGCAGGGGAGTTGTGGCGGGACAGACCGCCGTTTCCCACAGGAAAGATTACCGTTTTAGATGAAAAGTATGCAGGGAAAAGCGTGGGAGAAAAACTTTTACAGGTGCGAGAGGAGCTGCAAAAGCAGGGAGCGGAGAGCTTGCTTCTCACAAAACTGGATGACTTGATGTGGCTTTTTAATATCAGGGGATGCGATGTGGAGTGCAATCCCGTGGCTATGTGCTATGGGTATCTGACACAAAAAGAAGCGGTGCTGTTTCTCCAAAAAAAGATTCTGACCGAAACGGAGGAAGCTTATTTTGCAGGGCAGGGGATAGAGATTCGGGAATATGGGGAAATCACGGACTATTTGGAGGAATTATCCACAGAGTCCGACGGGGTATTGTTGGATAAGAGGTATTGTAATTATCTGCTTTATAAGCTGCTTGAGAAAAAGCACAGGCTTGTGGAAGAAAACAATCCCACGGAGATGTTGAAAGCCGTTAAGAATCCTGTGGAGCTTGCTCAGATGCAGGATATTTTCTTAAAAGACAGCGTGGCGGTGACGAAATTCATTTATTGGTTAAAGACGAATATCGGAAAGACGGAAATTACCGAGGTGTCCGCTGCGCAGAAGCTGGAGGAATTTCGCAGACAGATTCCCGGATTTTTAGGACTGTCCTTCCCGACCATAGCGGCATACGGGGAAAATGCGGCAATGATGCATTATGAAGCTTCGGATGAAAACTGTGCGGTTTTAAAGCCGGAAGGGCTGTTTTTGGTGGATTCCGGCGGTCAGTATATGGGCGGAACCACGGATGTGACAAGGACCATTGTGTTAGGTCCTGTTTCCGAGGAGGAGAAATATCATTACACGCTGACGGCAATAGCAAACTTAAGACTGTCCAAAGCGCATTGGTTATATGGATGCACAGGCAGGAATCTGGATATTCTGGCAAGACAGCCCCTTTGGAATGCGGGGCTTGACTATAAATGCGGAACAGGGCACGGTGTGGGTTATATGTTAAATGTGCATGAGGGCCCCCAGAGTATGCGCTGGCGTTTTGTAAAGGGAGCACAGGAAGCTGTGCTGGAGGAGGGAATGGATATCACCAACGAGCCCGGTGTCTATGTGGAGGGCAGTCACGGCATCCGTATTGAGAATGTCATGGTGGTGAAAAAAGATGTTAAGAACGAATATGGTCAGTTTATGCATTTTGAGACATTGACATGGGTGCCCTTTGATTTTGAGGCAATCAATGAAAAGGATATGCCCACGGAGGATTGGATGTTTTTACTGGCATATCAGAAAGAGGTCTATGAAAAAATCGCCCCGTTTTTAGACGAAAAAGAGCGGGATTGGCTGAAAAAAGAGACTCGTGCGGACAGTACCGTACGCTTAAGTCTTTAAATGTTAAAACCTTATGAAATTTTTTCCCTTTTATTGACTTTTCGGATAAGGTTTGAGATAATAGACGAGATAGGGAGTTCCCATAATTGTGGACAGATGTGATATAGCAGGCTGTCCGATAAAAATACAATAATATTAAGGAGGACATACCAATGTCAACAAAAGCTTATTATCCGATTTCCGAAATCGGCGCCGGAAAGCCGGGCTTTAGCAGAACCCGTTCCATTATCGAAGGCGCTTTCTACGGCAACAATGTTGTAAAAATCAACACTGTAAGAGAAGCCTATGAAATGGCTAAAAATTCACCGGGAACCATCGTGACGGATATGCCTGTTTACAGAGCGGAAGAGCAGGGACTTGAGAAGGATGCCAAGGTTCTTTTGTTCAATGATGGTGCAGTTACCGGTCGTTATGCCGCTGCGCGCCGCATCAAGGGCGAGCCGGGCGTAGACGCTGCAAAACTGGATAAGGTGGTTATGGACGCTATCTACAAGACCCGTTGGCAGACCCTGTACCATGCAGAGTGCTTCATCGGTCTTGACCCTGAGTTCATGGTAAAAGCGCACCTTTTGATTCCCGAAGGAGAAGAGAATCTTCTTTACAACTGGATGTTAAACTTCCAGTATATGTCTGACAAATATGTACAGATGTACAAAGAGTCCCAGCCCGTTGGCGGCGGCAAGGAGCCGGATATCTATATCTTCTCCAATCCCCAGTGGACACCGGAAGAGGCTCCCGATGTAGATTATAGCTGCTTAAGCGATCCTTTGACACTGTGCTATTTTGATACCAACGAGAACTGCGCTGCAATTCTTGGTATGAAGTATTTCGGCGAGCACAAGAAGGGTACTTTGACCATGGCATGGGCGCTTGCTAACAGAAACGGTTATGCTTCCTGCCACGGCGGACAGAAAGAGTATTCTCTGGAAGGCGGCAAGAAGTTTGTTGCTTCCGTATACGGTCTGTCTGGTTCCGGTAAGTCAACCTTGACTCACGCAAAGCACAATGGCAAATACGATGCGTTCGGCGGCATCAAGGTGCTGCATGATGATGCTTTCATCATCAACAGCGACACCTGCGCTTCCATCGCTTTGGAGCCTACTTATTTTGATAAGACCGCAGATTATCCTACAGGCTGCCCTGACAACAAGTTCCTGCTGACTGCGCAGAACTGTTCCGCAACCTTGGATGAGGACGGCAAGATTCAGCTTGTTACCGAGGATATCAGAAACGGCAACGGCCGTGCGATTAAGTCCAAATTGTGGTCTCCGAACCGTGTGGACAAAATCGATGCTCCCGTAAACGCTATTTTCTGGATTATGAAGGATCCTACCATTCCTCCTATTGTAAAGCTGAAAGGTGCGGCGCTTGCTTCCGTTATGGGTGCAACCCTTGCAACCAAGACTTCTACCGCAGAGCGTGTGGCAGCCGGCACGGATATGAATGCACTTCGTATCGTTCCTTATGCTAACCCCTTCAGAACCTATCCTCTGGTAAACGACTATGAGAAGTTCAAGAAGCTGGTAGAGGAGAAGAATGTAGACTGCTATATCGTAAATACAGGCGACTTCATGGGCACCAAGGTAAAACCCGCCGATACTCTGGGAATCCTTGAGACCATCGTCGAGGGTAAGGCTAACTTTGAGAAGTGGGGACCTTTCGAGGATATCGAGATTATGAACGACTGGTCAGGAAAGACTTCCGATGCATTCAAGCCCGACCTTTCCGATAAGTCTTACACTGAGGCGCTTAAGAATGCTATGCAGAACCGTGTGGACGCAGTAGAAGGCTTTGCTACCAAGAAGGAAGGCTATGATAAGCTTCCCGATGAAGCATTGGCTGCACTGAAGAAGCTGGTTGACGAAGTTGCTTCCCTGTAAGACGCTGCTGAGAAAATAAGGAAACCAAAGACTGCCGCGAAAGCGGCAGTCTTTTTTCTATTCTTTATAGTCACTCCTTATAATACCGGGAATACAGTTCCGTGCCGTCGGCGTTGCGGAAAACCAATTTAATGTCCTCCAATGTGATTTGGTATTCCGATGCAAAGTCGTCAAATAATGAGGTGATGGAGTCGGAATAAACTGTGGCGAGGGATTTGTAAAAGGTTGTATGGATTTCCGCCATATCATCTCCCAGATCCTGCTGTTCGGAAAATGTGTATTCCAGAACCAGAATATTGTCATCTTCGGCATAGAAATCCAAAGAAAGACCGATAGGATTTAATTGGGCATTGGCGCCCGCAACATTTTGCTCTTTATTTTCGCTGTCCAACCAGTCTTGAAGAGACAGGATTTCTTTTGGCGTGGATTCTGCAGCAGTGGTATCCATGGAAGTGGTATCCATGGAAGCGGTATCCATGGAAGCATTATCCACGGAAGGATTTTTCGCGGAAAGATTTTCCGTGGAAGTATTATCTGTGGAAGAATCCGTTTCCGTCGGTCTGTCCGATGAGTCGGTTTGGGGCGGTTCCTCCAAAGTCCTGACACTGCCGCAGCCCGCCAGAGAAAAAATAAATAGGAGCGATAATAGGATGATTAAAAATTTCTTTTTCATAAATTTTCCTTTCCATGTTCAATGCGTATAGACAATCCGGATGGTACAGACGGTATGCTGAAGATACACGATATGATACCGTTGATAAGTATATCATAAACTTGCAGAAAATTACAGTTGTATTTTGCCCTGCTTTTCGCTATAATAATAGTAACCTGAAATGTACGATAACTTCTGTTAATTTTGAACCTACATTTCTTTAAACGGGATTCCTATATTGCCGGAGCGGCTGTCAAGCCCTCACTCTTACAGCTATGACTGTTATCAGAGGATTGGAAGGGAAGGCAAAAACCCGGTTGCGGTTACCCACCTAGCATAGCTAGGAGTCAAAAAACAGAAGGCGGCATTTTGGGGATGCACAAAAGATAAGGAGCAGTCCTTTGGGCTGCTCCTTTGTGGTGTTACTTGCAAAACGCAGCAAATAAGGAGAAGATGATTGAATTCAGGACATTTTCGGTTAAATAAATCCCAGAGGATGCAATTAAAGCGTTTTATCTGTATTTTGGGACTGCTTTTGTTATTACTTCTTTTTGGCGGGCGCATCCTTGTAGCGTTTTTGAACAGGGACGGCAGGGAGAATCCCCCCGGTGAAGAGCATATTCCTGTGATTCAGCTTTTTACGAATGTCTGGATTATGGAGGTGAAGGACGCTTCTTTGCTGATTTTCAGAGAAGGACAAAGCGAAGAATATGCGTTTGACGGGTCTGTTACGCCGGATGCCTTGTGGAGGGAACAGTTGGGAGATGTAGAGGTTACCGACGGTTCGGTCACAAAGGTAGCGGTAAAAACAGAAAAAATAAACGGGAAAGTATTGAGCGCGGATGCGTCGGGCGTGGAGCTGGAAGGTTATGGGAAGCTTCCCTTTACGGCGGATTGTAAAGGATACCGTATTTACAATGCTTTGGAGTCTCTGGCATGGTCGGATTTGATCATCGGTTATTCTTTCACGGACTTTGTTGTGGAAAACGGAGCGGTATGCGGGTTTCTGCAGGCAAGGGAAGACGCCATGGAGATGATCCGGGTTTTGATTAAAAGTACGGACTATGAAAGCTTGTTTCATGAGAAGGTAACGGTCACTGCCGATACGGACTTTACAATTTCTTACGGTGATTATGACGATTTACAGGCAGTGAGATATGCCGCGGGAGAGGAAGTTACCATAGACAGCGGGAGCGAGTATTTTTCGGGGGACAGAATCACGGTCACTCCCGATGTGCTGACCGGACGCGTCCGTTTAAAGGAGATAAGGAGAAGTCAGGGAATTCCTTTTTACAGAGGGCATGTAGAATTGGAAAAAACAGAGTCGGGGATAGTTGCGGTGAATGAATTATCCCTGGAGGAATATCTCTATAGCGTAGTGCCCAGCGAGATGCCGTCTTCCTATCCGGCTCAGGCTTTGAGGGCACAGGCAGTATGCGCGAGGACTTATGCCTACATTCACATGCAAAAGGCGGGATATCCGCAATACGGAGCCCATGTAGATGACAGCACTTCCTATCAGGTATATAATAATATTTTGGAACAGGAGAGCACCACTACGGCGGTTAAGAACAGTCACGGTCAAATGCTGTACCGGGAGGACGGCATATTGGCGGAAACCTATTATTATTCTACCTCCTGCGGCATGGGCACGGATGCTACGATATGGAAAACGCAGACGGCTCCGACTCTTACATATTTAAAGGCAAAAGCCATATCCTCGAAAACTTTGGAGGACAGCGAGGGAGCGAAGGACGCAGGGGAGAAATTAAAGTCGGAGGATGAGTTTGAAGCTTTTATCAAGGGTAAGGATGTCAGCGATTTTGAAGTGTCCGAGGGATGGTACCGCTGGAGTTATCAGGTAAAAAAATTGGATCCGGAGCATATGTCCGAGGTTCTTTCAAAGCGCTATGAAGCAGGCGAAACCAAAGTGCTTACTTTGGAAAACGGCGAGTATGTCAGTAAGCCGGTCAAGGCATTTTCCGAGGTAAATGATATTTATGTGGAAAAAAGGGGAGCCGGAGGCGTTTGCGATGAACTTGTGATTCAGACGGACAGCGGCACTTATAAGGTGATTTCCGAGCATGTTATCCGTTATGTGCTGAATGACGGAGAGAGCAAAATTATGCGTCAGGATGGCGCAGCGGTGGACTGCTCCACAATTCTTCCCAGCGGATTTTTTGTGATTGACACAGTCAAGTCCAAGAAAAAAGTCACAGGGTATGTGCTGACGGGAGGAGGATTCGGGCACGGCGTGGGCATGAGCCAGAACGGTGCAAGGGATATGGCGGAATACGGAATGACGGCGGAGGAGATACTGACTTTCTTTTTTGACGGCTGTACCTTAAAAAATATCTACGAGGCCTGAGAATGTTTTCCTAAATTTTTTCTGGTCATACGGTTAAAAATATGATAGGATATGCGTAAAATGTAATGAGAACAGGCAGTGGAAAGGTGAACCTTACTATGGGGCGCACATTGTATCGGATATCCAAGGATTTTTCTTCACAAATGAAAAAACAGAATATCAGCGCATTTGCATCCAGCACGGCTTTTTTTCTCTTTTTGTCGCTGGTGCCCATGTTGGTTATGATCTGCACCATCATCCCGTTTACGCCTCTTACGGAAGAAAATCTGGTGGCAGCCATAGAAGATTTTGTGCCGGCTGTGATGGACCCGCTTGTACAGGGAATGGTGGCGGAGGTCTATGACAAATCCGCAGGCATTCTTTCGATTGCGGCAATCGCTACCCTCTGGTCGGCGGCACAGGGCGTATTGGCGCTTATGAGAGGCTTAAATGCCATCAATGGGGTGGAGGAGAAACGAAATTATGTTGTGGTAAGGCTGATAGCATCTTTTTATACTTTGGTGATGTTAATTGTTTTGATACTTTCTTTGTTTGTCATGGTATTTGGGAATGAGCTTGTAATGCTTATACTGCACAAGCTGCCCAGACTGAGGCTGCTGGTATCTTTTATTATGAAATTCCGGTTTTTATTCGGATGGTGCCTGCTGGCGTTGGTTTTTACCGTTATTTACACATTTGTGCCCGATAAGAAGCTGCAGTTTCGGGAGCAGATTCCCGGAGCCGTTCTTTCTTCCGCGATATGGATAGGCTTTTCTTGGGGATTTTCCCTGTATGTGGGAAGCTCCGGTTCCTACAGTATTTACGGAAGCCTGTCCGTGATTGTCATTGTGATGCTGTGGCTGTATTTTGGCATGTATATCATGATGCTGGGGGCATATGTGAACAGATATTTTCAACCGGTAAATAAAGCTCTGGTAAAGCGGAGAAAACAGGAAAGAGGATGAAGTTGAAAACAAAAAACGGATGGATGAGGATTTTCTGGCTGGTATTTTCCGTGAGCATGTTGTTGGTTTGCGGAATTGCTATGGGAAAACCTTTAAATAATCAGATTCCCATAAGAATATTTTTTTATACCGTGATATGGACGGCGTTCTATGTCTGTGCGTGGGCGTTGTGCTGTTTTGTGGAAAAGCGGATTTCCTGTTTCCGAAAGCTGTGGAGGTATTTTTTGCCGGCTGTCCTGCTTTTGTTCGGGGTGGGACTGTTTGCGGTATCCTGTTTTTTGAGAAGCGACCCCGTAACGGATTATTGGGATATTTATGATGCGGCACAGCGTCTGGCGGCAGGGCAGGAGGTACAAAACTGGGAGTATTTTGCAAGATGGCACAATAATGTGGGCGCTATGCTGGCGCTTGCTTTATTATTCAAAATAAGCTCTTTTTTCCCGTTTGTTGCGGACGCCTATTATGTGGTTTTGTTTTTGAATGTCCTGCAGGCAATAGGGACCATAGCCTGCCTTTCTTATCTGGCGGGCAAAGGGGTAAAAAAACATTCCGCGGCGGCTTCTCTTATGGCAGTGATAATGGGAATCATCTGGATTCCTATCTGGGCGAATACTTCTATTTTTTATTCCGACCAATTAAGTTTCGGCGCGGCGGTTTTTGGATTGGCGCTACTGGTGAGGGGCGAAGAGAAGGAGAATGCCAAATATCGGTTTTGGCATACCGCGGCTGCGGGTTTCTTTTTCGGCGTAGGATTTGTAATCAAGGCAACATCGGCAACGGCGGTGATTGCCCTGTTTTTGGGAATGTTTTTGTTTGGAATGTGGAAAAAACATTGGAAGCAGGCAGCGGTATTTGCGGGAGTCATGGTTATTGTGATATTGTGTTATCGGGGATACAGCAAAACGCTGCCCTATCAGAAGGATGCGGACAGGCTGAAAGCGCCTGTGGAATATTGGATTGCCATCGGCCTTTCCGGCGCAGGCACTTATAGCGACAACGAGGAATTTGCAATCAGATGTCTGACGGCACAGAATCCGGAAGAGAGAACAGGAATCGCAAGACGGCAGATTGCGGAAAATCTGCCCAATTTGTGGAACCCGGACCATATTTTACGGAAAGTGCGACAGAATTTCGGCTGCGGGGATTTGGGCGCTGCGGGATACCTTCTTTGGCCGAAGAATGAAAATGTTCTATGGCATTGGTTTTCGCAGGAGGGGAACCGATATTGGACCTATGCGGGAATTACGACGGCGGCATTTTTTTCGGTGCTTTTTCTTATGGGTATGGGCGGCGTAAGGATGTTTTTTAGTAAAGAATATAAAAGAGAAGATTTTCTGCATTTTGTTGCGGCGCTGGCGTTCTGGGGGCTGTGTTTGTTTTTGATGCTGTGGGAAGCGCAGGATAAGCAGATGTATAATCACTCCGGCTTTATGATACTTTCGGTAATCTATGGGCTGGCAGGGATAAGCGATAAAGTTATGCTTGACATTTTATATAAAACTCATTAAAATGTAGAAAGTGTATAGAAAAAGGCATTGATGGTGCACAGTAGAGGATTATTTTCCTTACAGAGAGAGGGAGAGACCGGCTGAGAACTTCCTCAGGTTCAGATAATTTCTTGAATTTCCCACCGGAGCCGTCCGAAAGAAATCTGTACCGTGTTTTCGGCGGATGCAGACTGTAGTTCGGAACGTGGGCGCGCGTTAAGTGCAAATGAGAGCCTATTATCACAATAGGAATCAGGGTGGTACCGCGGAGATTTCGTCCCTTGTTGCTTTGCAACGGGGACTTTTTTATGCGCACGGACAATTCGGATGCAATATGCCTGCAGAGCTGGCAGCGTTCGGCGCATGAGCAGGGAGAAAGGAGTCCCGCTGATTAAAATGCCGTTTGCGCGGCGGAATGAGAGGAAAATATGAAAGAGAAACTGGACAAAATCAAGGAACAGGTGATTCAGCAGATTAAAGAGTGTGACAGCACCGAAAAACTGAATGAAATCAGGGTGAGCATTCTGGGTAAAAAAGGAGAGCTTACCAATGTGTTAAAGTCCATGAAAGAAGTTGCTCTGGAGGACAGACCTAAAGTAGGGCAGTGGGTGAACGACGCCAGAGCCGAAATCGAGAAAATGCTGGATGAAACAAAGATAAAGATGGAGAAGGCTGTGAGGGAAGCAAAAATCAAAGCGGAAACCATAGATGTGACGCTTCCCGCAAAGAAAGCGGAAATCGGACACAGACATCCCAATACCATTGCCTTGGAAGAGGTGGAGCGCATCTTTATAGGCATGGGATATGAGGTGGTGGAAGGTCCCGAAGTGGAGAAGGATTATTATAATTTTGAAGCGCTGAATATTCCGGCGGACCATCCGGCGAAGGATGAACAGGATACCTTTTATATTAATGGGGATATTCTTCTGCGCACCCAGACTTCCGGCGTACAGGTGCATGAGATGGAGAGCGGGAAGCTTCCCATCCGCATGATTGCTCCGGGCAGGGTGTTCAGAGCCGATGAGGTGGATGCCACTCATTCCCCTTCCTTCCATCAGATAGAAGGGCTTGTGATTGATAAAAACATTACATTTGCGGATTTAAAGGGAACCCTTGCAGAGTTTGCAAGAGAGATGTTTGGGGAGGATACCAGGGTGAAGTTCAGACCCCACCATTTCCCGTTTACGGAACCCAGCGCGGAGATGGATGTGAGCTGCTTTAAATGCGGAGGAAAAGGCTGCCGTTTTTGTAAAGGCGAGGGCTGGATTGAGATTTTGGGCTGCGGTATGGTGCATCCCCATGTGCTGGAAATGAGCAAAATCGACCCGGAGAAGTACACGGGATTTGCATTTGGTGTGGGACTTGAGCGTATTGCGCTGTTAAAATATGAAATTGACGATATGCGCCTTTTGTATGAGAATGATATTCGTTTCTTAAGACAGTTTTAAGTGAAGTTATAAAAAAGGAGAAAACTTATGAACACTGCATTATCATGGATTAAAGCATATGTACCGGAGCTTGACTGTACCGATCAGGAGTATCGTGATGCAATGACCCTCACAGGGACAAAAGTAGAGGGTTATGAAAGAAAAGATAAGAATCTGGAAAAGATAGTAGTAGGGCAGATTGTTTCCATTGAGAAGCATCCCGACGCGGATAAGCTGATTGTCTGTCAGGTAAATATTGGAAGCGAAACCATTCAAATCGTGACGGGAGCGCCTAATGTAAAAGTGGGAGATAAGGTTCCGGTAGTGCTTGACGGCGGAAAGGTTGCGGGAGGACATGACGGCGGACCGTTACCTGAGGAGGGCATTGTAATCAAAGCGGGGAAACTCAGGGGAGTGGAATCTAACGGTATGATGTGTTCCATCGAAGAGCTTGGCTCCGACAGAAATATGTATCCGGAAGCGCCGGAAATGGGAATTTATATTTTCCCGCAGGATACGGAAGTGGGAGCGGATGCCGTGGAGATTTTAGGACTTCATGACACGGTATTTGAGTATGAGGTAACCAGCAACCGCGTGGACTGCTACAGTGTGCTGGGTATTGCAAGGGAAGCAGCCGCAACTTTCAGAAAGCCTTTTCTTCCCCCTGTGGTGAAAGAGACAGGCAATGGGGAAGATGTCAATAACTATGTCAGCGTAGAGGTGGAAGACGCCGATTTATGCACAAGATACTGCGCAAGAGTCTGCAAGAATATTAAGATTGCGCCTTCTCCCGAATGGATGCAGAGAAGGCTTGCCGCAAGCGGCATCCGTCCCATCAACAATCTGGTGGATATCACCAATTATGTGATGGAAGAGTATGGTCAGCCGATGCATGCATTTGATTTGGATACCGTAGCCGGGAAAAAGATTATCGTGCGCCGTGCGAAAGACGGGGATGAGTTCCAGACCTTGGACGGTCAGATGCGCAAAATGGACAGCGAAATCCTGATGATCTGCGATGCGGAAAAGGAAATCGGCATAGCGGGAATCATGGGCGGTGAAAATTCCAAGATTACGGATGATGTGCACACCGTTTTATTTGAGGCGGCAACCTTTAACGGTGCAAATATCCGTAAATCGGCAAAAAGAATCGGGCTTCGCACGGATGCTTCCGGCAAGTTTGAAAAGGGTCTGGACCCCAGATGCGCAAAAGAAGCCATTAACCGCGCCTGCCAGTTGATTGAAGAGCTTGGCTGCGGCGAGGTAGTGGGCGGCATGGTGGATGTAAAAGCTCCCCTTGAGCCCCTGCGCATGCTGCCTTTTGAGCCGGAGAAATACAACAGGCTCTTGGGAACGGATATTTCCAAAGAGGATATGCTTGAAATGTTTGAACGCCTTGCTATCAAGGTAATTACAAACAGCGGCGGCGATGTATGCTTGGAGATTCCCTCCTTCCGTCAGGATTTGGTGGGAAGTGCGGATATTGCCGAGGAAGTGGCAAGATTTTACGGTTATGACAAGATTCCTACCACCCTGCCAAGCGGTGAGGCAACCACGGGAGGTCTTTCCTACAAGCTGCGCATTGAGCAGAAAGCAAGGGATATTGCGGAATACTGCGGTTTCTCCCAAGGGATGAACTATTCCTTTGAGAGTCCCAAGGTTTTTGACAAACTATTGATACCGGCGGATGATGAACTGCGCCGGACTGTGACCATCTCCAATCCTTTGGGGGAGGATTTCTCGATTATGAGAACCATTTCCTTAAACGGGATGTTAAGCAGTCTTGCCACCAATTATAACCGCCGCAACAAAAATGTAAAATTGTATGAGCTGGGCAATATTTATCTGCCTAAGGAGCTGCCCGTGACGGATTATGTGGACGAGAGAATGCAGTTTACTCTGGGATTTTTCGGGGAGGGGGATTTCTTTACCATGAAAGGGGTGCTGGAAGAATTTTTTGACAGCGTCGGCATGGGAAAGAAAAGAGAATATGACCCCAAAGCAGGAAAGCCCTTCCTTCATCCCGGCAGGCAGGCATCGGTGGTTTATGAGGGCGTAACGGTGGGATATCTCGGCGAAGTACATCCCGAAGTGGCGGACAATTATGGTATCGGAACCAAGGCTTATGTGGCGGTGATTGATATGCCGGCTCTGCTTCCTTTTACTACTTTTGACAGAAAATATGAAGGGATTGCCAGATTCCCGGCTGTCAGCAGGGACTTGAGCATGGTAGTGCCCAAGGAGATTCTGGCGGGAGAGATTGAGCGCCTGATTGAACAAAGAGGCGGGAAGATTTTGGAGTCCTATGAGCTCTTTGATATTTATGAGGGAAGCCAGATTAAAGAGGGATATAAGTCCATTGCTTATTCCCTTACTTTCAGGGCAAAGGACAGGACCTTGGAAGAGAACGACATTACCACGGTCATGAAAAAGATTTTGAATGGTTTGGAGCAGATGGGGATAGAATTAAGAGGATAGATTGTGAAAATATGCCGTTTGGGCGGCGGATTGTGAGGAAATATGGAGAAGAAAAACACTTGGGAAATGTATGATGCAAAGCATCTGAAAAAATTGGAGAAGCTCTGTCAGGAATACCGGACATTTTTAGACGAGGGCAAAACGGAAAGAGAATGCATCGATACGATTGTAAATACCGTGGAAGCTGCCGGTTATAGGGAATTGGACAGTCTTGTGAACAGTCAGGTAAATTTGAAGCCCGGCGATAAAGTATACAGCGTATGGATGAATAAATCCATTGTTATGTTTCAGATAGGAGAGCGGCCCATGGAGGAAGGCATGAATATTCTGGGCGCCCATATTGACAGTCCGAGGCTGGATGTAAAGCAGAATCCGCTTTATGAGGATGGCGGTTTTGCCTATCTGGATACCCATTATTACGGCGGAGTAAAGAAATATCAGTGGGTGACCATTCCTCTTGCCATTCACGGCGTGGTGGTGACAAAAGACGGCGCTGTGGTGGAAATCAATGTGGGAGAGGATGAGGATGACCCTGTATTTTTTGTGTCGGATCTGTTGATCCATCTGGCGCAGGAACAGCTTGAAAAAAAGGCGTCAAAGGTGATTGAAGGTGAGGCTCTTGATATTATTATCGGCAATAAACCTCTGATAATCGAAAAGAAAAAAGACGGTAAAAAAGACAAAAACGCCAAAGATGACAGGGAATCCGGTGAGGAAAAGAATGCAGCCAAGGACGCCGTAAAGGCGGGCATTTTGGAGATTCTGAAAGAAAATTACGGTTTTGAGGAAGAGGATTTTCTCTCTGCGGAGCTGGAAGTAGTGCCTGCCGGAAAGGCAAGGGAAGCCGGCTTTGACCGCAGCATGATTCTTGCTTACGGTCAGGATGACAGAGTCTGCGCATTTACTTCCTTAAAAGCTATGCTTGACACAAAGCAGACGCAGCGCACCATGTGCTGTATTCTGGTGGATAAGGAGGAAATCGGCTCTGTGGGCGCTACCGGAATGAAATCCCATTTCTTTGAGAACGCTGTTGCGGAAGTGATGAATCTGACAGGGGAGTACAGCGAATTAAAATTGAGAAGATGCCTGTCCCACAGTTGTATGTTGTCTTCCGATGTAAGCAGCGCTTATGACCCCGCTTATGCGGCAAGTTTTGACAAGAAAAATGTAGCATATCTGGGCGGCGGTATGGTATTTAACAAATTTACCGGCTCCAGGGGAAAGTCCGGCTCCAATGACGCCAATGCGGAATATATTGCGCATATCCGCGATATTTTTGCAAAACAGGAGATTAATTTCCAGACTGCGGAATTGGGAAAGGTGGATTTGGGCGGTGGAGGCACCATCGCTTATATTCTCGCCAGATATGGCATGAATGTGATTGACAGCGGCGTTGCCGTGTTAAATATGCATGCTCCATGGGAAGCTACCAGCAAGGCGGATGTGTATGAGACTTACAGAGGTTATCGGGCGTTTGTGGAAGGGGCATCTTTGTAATGGAGTTTCGCAAACCTTGTCCGATGTAAATTACAGGAAAGAGAAGGGGTACTGACAGATGGCAGATTCCGGGGAACGGACAGAATTAAAAAAATCGGATTTTTTCTTTGAACTTCCTAAGGAGCTGATTGCGCAGGACCCGCTGGAGGACAGATCAGCTTCCCGGCTGTTGGTGCTTAACAGGCATACCGGG
Source organism: Lachnoclostridium sp. (assembly GCA_023665475.1). Lineage (GTDB taxonomy): Bacteria > Bacillota > Clostridia > Lachnospirales > Lachnospiraceae > Acetatifactor. The sequence continues at coordinate 163,247 of JAMPEB010000003.1, read as the reverse complement.
GAAACATCCCATCATATTTTTAAGGAGATTGCGGATTATCTTGAGCCGGGAGACTGTCTGGTATTAAATAACACAAAGGTCATTCCCGCAAGGCTTCTGGGAGAGAGGGAAGGCACCGGCGCCCATGTGGAAGTGCTTCTTTTAAAGCGAAGGGAAGGGGATGTGTGGGAAACTCTGGTGCGTCCCGGTAAAAAATGCAGACCCGGCAATTGTTTGACATTCGGAGACGGACTTCTCAGGGCCAAAATACTGGAAATTGTGGAAGAGGGCAATCGTCTGATTCGGTTTGCGTATGACGGAATTTTTGAGGAAGTGCTGGACCGTTTGGGGGAAATGCCCCTGCCTCCTTATATCACACACAAATTAAAGGATAAAAACCGCTATCAGACCGTCTATGCCAAGTATGACGGCTCGGCGGCGGCCCCTACCGCAGGATTGCATTTTACCGGAGAACTGCTTAAGCGGATTGAGGAAAAAGGGGTGAAAACCGCCTATGTGACCCTTCATGTGGGGCTTGGCACCTTTCGCCCGGTAAAAGAAGAAAATCTGTTGAATCACCATATGCATTCGGAATATTATCAGGTGACGGAGGATGCCGCCAAAACCATTAATCAGACCAAGGAAAGAGGCGGCAGAATCATCTGTGTGGGAACTACAAGCTGCCGCACCGTTGAGAGCGCAGCGGATGAAAACGGAGTGGTGCAGCCCGGCTGTGATTATACGGAGATTTTTATTTATCCGGGGTATCGTTTTAAAGTGTTGGACGGACTGATAACGAATTTTCATCTGCCGGAGTCCACTCTTGTGATGCTGGTGTCGGCGCTTGCAGGCAGGGAAAATGTGCTTGCGGCGTATGAGGAAGCCATACGGGAGCAATACCGCTTTTTTAGTTTCGGGGATGCGATGTTTATCCAATGACGCCGAATTTTATGTTTATACCCATGCATACAACAGGAACTGCTTCGCAAACTCTGGTGTCATGTATCGCGGGCACAAAACAAGTAATGATGTGTCTTTGGCCAATGCCGTGCCCTGCTACCTAGACATCATATACAAAATGTACAATTTCTACATAGTCTGCAATATTATTGATTTTTCCGCCCAGTTTCATTTGCATAAAAGGGTCCATGTTTTCCTCGCAGAATGTGCGGATGATTGCGGCTACTGTTTTTAAAGTATCCAAAGTGATATTTCCCTGTCCTATGCTGCGGATTTGATACCATATAAATTCGGTATACCATGGATGGCTGCCCCAATGGACGAACTCAGCCGATTGCTCCGTGGGCAGCATCAGGCAGTTCCATTCCTCATTAAAAGTTTCGGGCAGGGCGGCTTCGGTACAGTCATACAGTTCTTTCAGTATCTCCACCGGAATCACATGATGAGCCTGTTTGTTCCTTGCGGCTGCCTCTCCGTGTGCTTCGATATAATTTGCTCTCAGGTTACTTCGTTTCATATTTTTCCTCTCTTTCCGCCGCATAAGCGGCATTTTAATCGGTGGGAAGTTTGTATTGATTTAAATGTTGCGGATTTTCAGGCAGGCATTGGCTTATGACATATTGAATATATAACAAAGCATTTGATGATTCTGCTTTTTACTATAAATGACCACTTATAAGGGATGAAAAACATGGTCCGGGCAAGTTGGACTTGCAGAAACAATAATATGATGATATACTTATTTTGGAACAAAAGAATACCACGGAAATGGAGACAGCCATGGAGGAAAGAAGAAAAAACAAGAGAATGGAATTACAATCCAAAATTATGCTCAAGGCTTTGAATGGGGAAGAACCAAAGGAGATTTCCATTGAAGTGACAGATGTGTCTAAGAGTGGAATCGGATTCAACTGTAAGAAAGCATTGGAAATCGGTACGGTATATGAGTCTTACCTTACGCTTTGGACGAAGGAAGTGATACATGCCTTTTTGCAGATTGCGAGGATAGAATTAAAGGGAGATGTGTATGACCACGGTGCGGTATTCATCGGTATGCCGGAGATGGACACTTCTAAAATTGAAATATACAGAGTTGTCAGCGAGAGCGAAGAATAAAATTTTTGAGTATGGGATTGTAAATTAAAACATTGTGAAACAAAAACCAAAAAACAGACAGAAATTAAATACTCCAAAAACAGGGAATACGAAAAAGAAGCGGGTGGTCACGGTAGTGGCAGCCTTGTTTCTTTTTCTTTTGTATATAGCTATTTTCAGCTTTTCGGAGCAGGACGGACAGGAATCTGGAGGTCTTAGCAGATTTATTTCCGAGAGATGTGTGGAGTTTGTCAATGCCTTGGCGGGCAGGAGATGGTCCGAAATCTTTATGGAAGAAATGGCGATTTATTTTGAACATCCCATTCGGAAGCTTGCTCATTTTATGGAATATGCATGCATGGGAATTTTAGTGTATATTATGTGGCGGCCATGGAAGATGCGAGGCAGAGGGTTGTATTTGCTTGTCTTGGCATGGGTATTTGTCTCGGCGGCGGGAGACGAGCTGCACCAGTTTTTTGTGCCGGGCAGATACGGATGCTTCACGGATGTGTTGTTAGATACCGGCGGGGGCGGTTTCGGTGTTTTACTATGCAGCCTGTGTGAAAAAATATGGCATAAAAAAGCCACCGCCAACTAGTTGGCACCTTGAACTAGTTCAGACCGCCAACTAGTTGGCACCTTGAACTAGTTCAGGGTGTATACCACATAGTTTTTGTCCTGTAGAAGCTTTTGGGCTTTCAAGACAGCCGTTTCTTCATAAAATTCTATCCGCAGGACGCCGTTTTGGGCTTCCCTGTTATGAACGATTCCTACATTTTTGATACTGATACCGTTAAGAGCCAGCATAGTCGTGATGGACGCCAGAGCTCCTGTCTCATCCGAAATATCCACATTGAAAGAATAATTTTTCTTGATGGGACCGCTGGAGGCATTGATAAAGGAATCTCTGTAAATCCGGGCGCCGTCAAAAAACTCATACAAAGCATCGGCGTCAAGATTTTCTATCTGCTTTTGAACCGTGAGTAAAGACTGAATATAATCGGAGAGCATGCTCTTTATATTCTCCGTATTGGTGAGACATATCTGCTGCCACATCACGGGGGAGGAAGAGGCGATGCGGGTGATATCTTTAAATCCGCCGGCAGCTACCATTTTCATGATGCCGTCCTCGGAATCCCTGTCGCGGACAAGATTCACCAAAGAGGCGGCAATCACATGGGGCAGATGACTGATGGCGGCGGTGATAAGGTCGTGCTGCTCGTAGTTCAACACTAAAGGAATGGCGCCCAGAGTTTTTACAAGGTTTTGATAGGCATCCACTTTTTCGGGGGAAACCGAAGCGGTGGGTGTCAGAATATAATAGGCGTCCTGTAAAAGAACGGTTTTGGCATTTAAAAAGCCCACCCGTTCGCTGCCTGCCATGGGATGTCCGCCGATAAACTGTTTTTCCAGACCGGCTCTTTCAATGGCGTTGTGAATCCCCGTCTTTACGCTTCCTACATCGGTAAGAAGACAGTGGTTGGAAATTACTTTTTTCACCGCCTGCAGATTCTCTTCGTTTTTCCGGACGGGAGCGCACAGAAATACATAATCGCAGTCGGCAAAAGAGGCGTCGATGCAGTCGGTAACTACATCTGCAATATGTTCCGATGAGGCGGCATTTAAGGTGTCCCGGTTTATATCATATGCCACGATATGGGAATCCGGCATTTTTTCCCGGATGGCTCTTGCAATGGAGCCGCCGATTAATCCCAGACCGATAAAGCCGAAAGAAGTTATGGTAGTATTCATGTATGGAAGTCTCCTTGAAAACATTTACTGTATTATTACTGTATTCTACCACAGTTATCCGCCTTTTTCCACAACTAATGTTTATCAAAATCACAAAAACAAGTTGAGCCGGACAAATGACTATGATAAAATGAGAACATGATTTGTTTTACCGAGAAGCTGGGAGAATGGGCATGCCGGAAAAAATAAACAGGATATGTTGTAAAATAGTGAGAGTTTTGGGAATTGTCTTTGTGGGCTATTTATTTCTGCAAGGTTTATTTACTATATGCTGCATTCAGAGAGTGACGGAAAAAGTATATTTTGTGGGCAACAACGCTTTCAGACAGCTTGCGGGGATTGTTTTGTCTGTGGGGATTACGGCACTTTTGTGCACAGACAAAATCCGCGGTTTTTTAAAGCGGCACGGATATCTTATAGTGGGGCTGTTGGTTCTGTCAGCGGCGGTATTTTTAGGAGTATGGACCATGAATACCCGGTTCTGGTATTTTGGCGATATGGAGAAAATATATCAGAACGCCGGTATGCTGCTTGCGGGAGACTACAGCGGATGGCAGCCGGGGGGCTATCTGTATATGTGGCCCCATCAAAACGGTATGGTGCTTTTTGTGGCGTTTTTGTTAAAGTTTTTTTCCGTGGACCAATCTTTTCTGATATTTTACGGTATTAACATATTGTTTTATATCCTTGCGGTTTTAGCCGTGGCTTATTCTCTGCGGATGCTGTATCCGGAAAAGGAGATCCATTGTATTCAAAGTATCATGCTGATTTGTTATCTGCCTTACGCCTTTTTTTGTATGATATTGTATGGGGATGTAATCGGTTTTAGCTGGGGATGCCTTGCGGTTGCGGCGATGTTAGGCTATACGCGGAATCATAAACCTGTCTGGCTTTTCGGTTCCGGAGCATGTATGGTATTTGCGATTATTTCCAAACGGAATGAAATGATTGTTCTGGTGGGGCTTTGTATTTTGCTTTTCTTTGACTGGCTATCAGCCGGCAAAGAAAGGGGAAAAAGGGCTTTTTTGGCGGTTGTCTGTCTGGCTATGGTGCTTCTTGGCATAAGGCTGCCGGATATCGTCATAGGGCAGATTTCCGGAAATTGGCCGGAAGGCAACAGTATGTGGGCAAACATAGCCATGGGTCTGCAGGAGGCGGAAGACGGAGCTCCGGGCTGGTATAACTGTTATGAGGAGAATGTTTTCGCAAAAAATAATTATGATACCCAAAAAACGGGGGAGGAGGCAAAGGATTCCGTAAAAGAGTCTCTTGCGAAATTTGCGGAAGATCCTGCTTATGCGTGGCGTTTCTTCAACCTCAAACTGGCTTCCGAGTGGAATAATCCTACTTTTGAATGTTTTCATATTCAAAATTGGAGAAATACGGGTTTGGAATTGAAAAGTTTTGTCAAATCCGCCATTAATGACGGCGGAAAGATTAATATTCTGCTGATTTATGTATTTGACATGATACAGTCGATTTTGCTTTTCGGGGTGCTTATGTATCTGATTGCCGCAGACAAAGCGGATCTCAGACAGCTTTTGTTCGTGATCCTTTTTCTGGGAGGATTTCTTTTCTTTGCTGTCTGGGAGGCCAAATGCCGCTATACCGTGCCGTTTTTCTTTCTTCTGATTCCTTATGCATTTCTGGGGTATCAGGCGCTTGTGGAAAGCATAAAAACTTACGGCAGGCATTTTTGTAAAATGTACGCCGGTATCGCAGCGCTTTTGGTTTTGATTGCCGCGATTGCCCTGTCGGACGCCGGATGGGTGCATGACAGTTTTAAAATTGACAGGGACACGGAGGATTATTATCAATACATTCATGAATATAACAATAATTTTGAGAATCTTCGCTTTTAACATGAAAAGTGTGTAAAGATTTTCTAAGCGGCTAAAAGACACCCGCTAAGAAAATCTAAATTACACAGTGTGAAGTTTCTTCACACTGAAGAACGCAAGAGCAGCGTTCTTCTCGTTGATTGTTTGTGCCGCTGAAGCGGCATGATGGGAAGTGTGAACAATTTAAGATTCTTTAAGAATTACTTGTAAAAGAAGCAAATGTCTAGTAAAATAAGAAATAGTAAGGAAATACGCAAAACTATACTATAAATGAAACTGGAGGGCATCTGTATGAAGGTTTACACAACTGACAAGATTCGCAATGTGGTTCTGCTGGGGCACGGCGGCAGCGGCAAGACCAGTCTGGCGGAAGCGTTTGCTTATCTGTCCGGCATTACTTCCCGCATGGGTAAGGTGACGGACGGCAACACTTTGAGCGACTACAGTAAAGAGGAGCAGAAAAGACAGTTTTCCATCAATACATCCGTGATTCCCATTGAGTGGGACGGGTATAAAATCAATATTATCGATACTCCGGGCTATTTTGACTTTGTGGGCGAGGTGGAGGAAGCTGTGAGCGCAGCGGGCGCCGCCATTATTGTGGTAAACGGCAAATCCGGTATTGAAGTGGGTACGCAGAAGGCATGGGATTTGTGTGAAAAGTACAAGCTGCCCCGTTTTATTTATGTATCCAATATGGATGTGGATAATGCGTCTTTCCGTCAGGTCGTGGAAGATATGACGAACCTTTACGGCAAGAAGATGGCTCCTTTTAATCTGCCCATCCGCGAGGACGAGAAATTTGTGGGTTATGTAAATGTCATTGCGGAGACGGGAAACCGTTGGCAGGGAAAAGAGGTAGTTCCCTGTGAAGTGCCGGAATACAACAAAGCGAATCTGCAGATATGCAGGGATACGCTGATGGAAGCCGTGGCGGAGACCAGCGAGGACTTTATGGAGCGTTACTTTGGCGGCGAGACTTTTTCGGAAGCGGAAATCAGGGCGGCGCTGCGCACCAATGTCTGCGACGGCAGTATTGTTCCCATGACCATGGGTTCCAATGTGTTGTGTCAGGGTATGTACACCTTGCTTGACGATATCGTGAAATATATGCCAAGTCCCGAAAACCGCAAGGTTGCGGGCATTAATATGAAAACCAATGAGATTTATAATGCGGACTATGATTTTTCCAAGGCGAAATCAGCTTATATCTGGAAGACAATTATGGATCCCTTCATTGGAAAGTATTCTTTGATCAAGGTAAATTCCGGCGTTCTTAAGACGGATGATTTGATTTACAATGTGGACTGCGATGTGGAAGAAAAGATAGGAAAGCTCTATGTCATGCAGGGCAATAAGCCTCAGGAGGTAAGCGAGCTTCATGCGGGAGATATCGGCGCGCTGGCAAAGCTTACATCGGCGGGAACCGGCAACAGTCTGTCCACTAAGGCAACCACGATAAAATACGGTCAGTTTGAAATTTCCACGCCTTATACTTATATGCGTTATAAGCCCAAGAACAAGGCTGATGTAGATAAGATTTCTCAGGCGCTGCAGAAGATTACAAGGGAGGATTTGACGGTAAAGGTGGTCAACGATTCCCAAAACAGGCAGCTTCTGTTGTACGGCATGGGCGACCAGCATTTGGAAATCATTGTCAGCAGGCTTCTTAACGAGTACAAGGTGGAGGTGGAACTGACAAGGCCCAAGATTGCTTATCGTGAGACCATTAAGAAAAATTCCGATGTGGAGTATAAATATAAGAAACAGTCCGGCGGGCACGGACAGTACGGTCATGTCAAGATGCGTTTTTCACCGGCGGACGATATCGATGTACCCTATGTGTTTACTCAGGAAGTGGTGGGCGGTTCCGTACCCAAGAATTTCTTCCCGGCAGTGGAGAAGGGTCTGCAGGAATCCGTTGAGAGAGGACCTTTGGCAGCATATCCTGTAGTTGGCGTGAAAGCTGTTTTGTATGATGGCTCTTATCATACAGTGGACTCTTCCGAGATGGCGTTTAAGACAGCGGCCATTCAGGCGTTCCGCAAGGGCTTTATGGAGGCGGGACCTGTACTCCTTGAACCCATTATGAATGTGAAGGTGACGGTTCCCGATGCCAATACCGGTGACATTATGGGTGATTTAAATAAGAGACGCGGCCGTGTATTGGGCATGACTCCTTTACAGGGAGGCAGGCAGATTATCGAAGCGGATGTGCCCATGAGCGGATTGTTCGGCTATTGTACGGATCTGCGTTCTATGACAGGCGGCAGGGGCGAATATTCTTATGAATTTGCCCGTTATGAGCAGGCTCCCTCCGATGTGCAGGAGAAGGAGGTTGCGGCAAGGGCAGCCAAGGTTGCGGAGAACAGTGTGGAAGAATAGTGTGAGAAGTACTTCTAGCCACTCGCAGCAAAGGCTGCTTCGCAAAGAAGTACTAATCTCACACTGGAGAATGCCCCAAATACGGGCATTCTCCGCCCGGATTTGAGATTTCGCAGAGCGGAATCGTGGAGAATAGTGTGAAAAGATTTACGGCGGAATGGAGGATATTATGTCAGTACCTTACAATCACCATGAGGTGGAACAGAAATGGCAGAAGATATGGGATGATGAAAAGGCTTTTAAGACTTCTGAGGATTATTCCAAGCCGAAATATTATGCGTTAGTGGAGTTCCCCTACCCTTCGGGGCAGGGGCTTCATGTGGGGCATCCCAGACCCTATACGGCGCTTGATATTGTGGCAAGAAAGAGGAGGATGCAGGGCTATAATGTGCTTTATCCCATGGGGTGGGATGCATTTGGGCTGCCTACGGAAAACTATGCAATCCAGAACCACATCCATCCTAAGATTGTCACCAAAAATAATGTGGAACGCTTTAAGCAGCAGTTACATTCCCTGGGCTATTCCTTTGATTGGGACAGGGAAGTCAATACCACGGAGACAGGTTACTATAAATGGACTCAGTGGATTTTCTTAAAGCTGTTTAAGGCAGGCCTTGCCTACAAATCCGAAATGCCCATCAATTGGTGTACCTCCTGTAAGGTTGGTCTTGCGAATGAGGAAGTGGTGAACGGCGTTTGTGAAAGATGCGGCTCTGAGGTAGTGAGGAAGGTTAAGAGCCAGTGGATGTTAAAGATTACCGAGTATGCCGACAAGCTGTTAGAAGGGCTTGAAAGCGTGGATTATATTGAGAGGGTCAAGGTTTCCCAGAAGAATTGGATTGGAAAATCCCAAGGCGCGGAGGTTGACTTTGCCCTCACTGGGAAAGACGAAAAACTCCGTGTTTATACTACCAGACCGGATACCCTTTTTGGCGCGACTTATATGGTGGTGGCGCCGGAGCATCCTTTGGTTGATAAGTATAAGGATGAAATCCGTAATTGGGATGCTGTGGCAGCTTACCGTGAGATGGCGGCAAGAAAATCCGATTTTGAGCGCACGGAGCTTGCCAAGGATAAGACAGGCGTGCCCCTCGAGGGCATTACGGCTACGAATCCGGTAAACGGCAAGGAAATTCCTATCTGGATTTCCGATTATGTGCTTATCACTTATGGAACGGGCGCCATTATGGCAGTGCCTGCCCATGATGAAAGAGACTGGGATTTTGCGAAGAAATTTAATCTGCCCATTATCGAAGTGGTGGCAGGAAGTCCCGTAAGCGTGCAGGAGGCGGTTTATACCGATGTTGCGACAGGCACTTTGGTAAATTCCGAGTTCCTTGACGGGCTTTCCGTGGCGGATGCAAAGGAAAAGATTATCGCTTTCTTGGAAGAAAAGAAAATTGGCACTAGAAAGACGAATTACAAGCTCAGGGATTGGGTATTTTCCAGACAGCGTTATTGGGGCGAACCCATTCCCATTGTACATTGCGAAAAATGCGGTTATGTGCCCCTTGATGAGAGCGAGCTTCCTCTGGAGCTTCCGGAGGTGGAGAGCTATATGCCTACGGATAATGGCGAATCCCCTCTGGCAGCCATGACGGATTGGGTAAATACCACTTGTCCTTGCTGTGGCGGTCCTGCAAAGAGGGAGACGGATACCATGCCTCAGTGGGCAGGCTCTTCCTGGTATTTCCTGCGTTACACAGACCCCTTAAATGACAAGGCTCTTGCCAGCAAGGAGGCTTTGGATTATTGGATGCCTGTGGATTGGTATAACGGCGGAATGGAGCACACCACCCTGCATTTATTGTATTCCAGATTCTGGCACAGATTTTTATATGATGAAGGCGTGGTGCCATGTCCGGAGCCTTATCAGAAGAGAACCAGCCATGGCATGATTTTGGGGTTAAATCCCCACAGTTTCCAGAACCTTCCCGCGGCGAAACAGCAGGAGCTGCTTGGTGAGTACGGCAGTGAGGAAGCGGCGAAGGCTGCCTTGAGGGAAAAATTCGGCGAGATGGCGGACCACCCTGTGGTTAAGATGTCAAAGAGCCTTGGAAATGTGGTAAATCCGGATGATATCGTAAGGGATTATGGTGCGGATACCCTGAGGACCTATGAAATGTTTATCGGCGCATTTGACTTAAGCGCGGCATGGAGCGAGGACGGCGTTAAGGGATGCCGCAGATTTCTTGAAAGAGTGTGGAAGCTGCAGGATATCTTGGTGGACGGCGACGAGTACAGCAAGGATATGGAAACGAAGATGCACCAGACTATCAAGAAGGTCGGAAATGACTTTGAGAGTCTGAAATACAATACGGCAATCGCAGCCATGATGGCGCTTATCAATGATTTTTATAAGAAGAATGCCGTTACAAAGGGAGAGTACAAGACATTGCTTACTCTGTTAAATCCCATAGCCCCCCATATTACGGAGGAATTATGGCAGGCGGCGGGATATGAGGGCAGGCTCTATCAGAATACTTGGCCGGAATATGAGGAAGCTAAGACGGTGGAGAGTGTCATTGAGATTGCGGTTCAGGTAAACGGTAAGGTCCGGGCGACTGTTCAAATTGCCAAGGATGAGGCGAAGGAGAATGTTATCGCACAAGCGAAAGAGGCATTGGGGGATAAGCTTTCGGGCACGGTTGTGAAGGAGATTTATGTGCCGGGCAAGATTGTGAATATTGTGGTGAAGTAAGGGAAGTATGGAAAGTACGGGATGAAGGGTGCCGGGCGGCGCAGGGGCGCTGTCTGGGCATGCGGAGTTGCGGATGGGAATTTTCAGAAAATGTCGCCATCCTTCACAATACATGCCCAGACAGCGCCCCTGCGCCGCCCTGAGCTGCATCCTTGCCGGTTTGTGGGGGCTGAGCTGCATCCTTGCCCGGATGTGGGGATCGTGCTGTGCTGAGTTGAATTGTACTTAATTAAATTCTGTAACAACAATCTTGATTACTGATTGTTTCGGGTTTTGGATAGTATGTTGTCAATCTGTGACAGTTCTTCCTGGGTGCTGTATTTTCGGATGGCGGCTATGGCGGCGGTCATCTCCTGAGGGGTAAAGGAGAGGTTTTCTTTTTTTGCCCGCGCCATCATGGGCATAAGATATGCCATCATTTCTTTCTGGCTTTTGCCATGTCCTTCTATAAACAGTCTGCCGAGAAAGTCCAGCTTTTCTTTGGGAATATTTCGTACTAATTCGTCCTCCATCCATGGGGGACGGTTGTTTTTGCCATCAAAATGATTCATAATAATCTCCGTTCCGCCGCCTTTTTGTTGGCGGCATAAAATACGAAAAACACAATTTGTCTGTTTGGTTATATTTCGGGTAGTGTTTTTTCCTCGGATGTGAATTTTGGAATGTCGTTTGCATGCATGTCGGCTGAGGCAAAGGGAGCCGCGGCGGAATCATAAGAGGCGTCCGGTACAGAGATATCCGCAAATGATGGGTTCGTGGCAGAGCCTGCGGCGGAATCTGCCGAAAAATCCGCTGCCGGCTCCGGCACAAAGTTCATCATCTGCATGATTTGTGTCAGCATGGATGGATCAAAATTCATATTGTCGGAGGTTCCCATGCCTTCCGGAAAGAGGGATTTCATCATTTCCATCATCTCCATCATTTCCTGCATGTTTTTCATGCTCTGCATCATGTTTTTCATTTGTGCCAAACGATTTTGTTCTCTCTGGGACAAATAGGGGGAGATATCGTCAAAAAGCCGAGAAAATCTCTCGTTGTCCGTGAAGGAGAATCCCTGCCCCATGATTGGAAAGGAAGAACGCTGCCCATTGGGAGAGAAAGCACCTAAAGCCGGACTGCACAGACTTGCGCGGGGATGGCGGTTAAAAAACGAAAGGGTGTAATGAAGTTCGGAAAGTTTGATATATACGGCAAGGTTTCTTTGGAAGGAAGGGGGCAGATAGGAGAGGAGTACCTTGTACATTTGGATGCGGTTTGTGGTAAAAAGGGTGTCAAAAGCAGCAACTTTATCCAATTCTTTTTCTTCCATGACATCCCTCTTTTCTGCGCGGATCCCGCGCTGCGCAGTGCCTGCGGCTGTTTTTATGCATACTCTTCGTAATCGGAAAGTGTTTTTGGATATATATGATTCTTCTATATTTTATGAACATGCAGGGCAGATGATGCCTTGGTGTCATCCATGGCAGATTCTGCAGATGTATATTCTGCAATACAGTTTTTACCGTAGTATTTTGCCTGTTATAGAAAAACAGACTCCCGAAGGAGCCTGTTTTTTGACATGACAGTCAAGCTGCTGCCTTATGCCGGAGCAAGACAGTGCTGCTTTTTAGAGATTTGGCCCCGATTAGTTGCAGCCGCAGCCGTTGTTGCCGCCGCAGCAAGAGGAGAGAATCAAAAGCCAGATAATCCACTCGCAGCAGTTGTTGTCATTATTGTTGCCGAACAAACCGTTTCCGCAGCCGTTGTTGCCGCCGCAGAAGAACAGCAGCAGGATGATCCAGATGCAGCTGTTGTTGCCTCCGAAAAGGCTGTTATTATTGCAGGAATTGTTAGAGCAGCCACAGTTGGTAGCGCTTAAATCGCTCATTTTTTTGCCTCCATGTTTTAGTTATGGTTTATTCTATGCGTTGCAGCATGTCAATGTTTCTCTCAAAAACGGACTTTTGGGAAAAAATTAAAAAAATAGGAAAAATTTCCTACAATATGTGGATAAAAGACTTGCATAAATTTCGACATATAGTAAAATAGACATATAATGAATTATGTGATATAATTAGTATCAATATGTTTGAGGCACTTTTAATAAGATATAGGGAAGAGTCATGACGGATAAGGCTTATATCGTGGAGGGCAGGCAGTTCCGTACGGAGTCGGATTATAAGAGAGCCTGCAAAGACAAGGAGACGATAGTTAAGCTGCGGGACAGACTGCAGGGAGAGAATTTAGAGCAGTTAAAGCAGCTTAAGACAGAACTGAATAGCGGAAAATATCATTTTTATACGCTGCTGGAGCAGGATTTTAAAGATGAAATAGAAGAAAGGATAAAGAAAGCGCAGGAGAGTCCCCGGGACGGCGCAAAGCGCAAATCCAAAATGCAGGGAAAGGCGAAGGAGGCAAAGACGCCGGAAGGGAAAAAAACGCAGCCGGCGATAGAGGTTGACGACGCCTATGTGCAAAAAATGTTAAAGCAGCGTGAGAGAAACCGCAGGCTTCTCATTTTGGCGTGCAGCCTCTTTGCGGTGTGCAGTCTGGGATATTTTGGATTTTATTCTTATCATATGTACCGCACCAATGCCACTTATGATAGGTGGAGCGAGCTTAAGGAGAGGGATGCAAAGGCAGAGACGCCGGGACCGGCGCAGGACGACAGCCCTGTAGTGATACATTATGATGACCAGACCGGAGAGGCTCCGGAGGTGCTGGAAAAATATAAAAATTTATTAAATAAAAATAAAAAGCTAATCGGATGGCTTCAAATTGACGATACAAAGATAAACTATCCTGTTATGCAGACCACGGATAACGAGTATTATCTGACTCATAACATCAATCAGGAGTATGATAAAAACGGCACCATCTTCATGGATAAGGACTGCGATGTGTTAAAGCCCAGCACCAATTTCATTTTATACGGGCATAACATGGTGAGCGGTCAGATGTTTGCCAAGCTGGAAGATTATGAAAAAAAGGAGTTTTGTGAGAAGCATCCGTACATAAATTTTGATACGATTTACGAAACAGGCATCTATCAGGTGATGTATGTGTTTCGTTCAAAAGTATATAGTGAAGGAGAAATCACTTTCAAATATTATCAGTTCATTGATGCGTTCAGTGAACAGGAATTTGATTCTAATATGCAGGAAATGGCGGAAATGTCCCTGTATGACACGGGAGTTACCGCAGAATATGGCGACCAGCTTCTGACTCTGTCCACCTGTGATTATCAGGAGAAAAACGGCAGATTTGTGGTAGTGGCGAAGAAGGTTCAAGCAAAGGAGCAGTAAAAATGGCAAAGACAGAGAGCAAGACAACAAAGACAAGCAAGAGGAGACTGAAAAGGAGTGTCCGCAAGACATTGGGGACGCTGTTTCTGGTTTCGGCGATTGTGGTAGCGGCGATTCCCGTGGACGGGCTGCAGGCATGGACGGGCACCCAGTCCACCGGAGGAACGACCGAACGGGGCACAAAGGTCTGGATTGAGGACTCCAACACAGCCACAGGACCGAATGCCGAATATACGATTCCCACAGTACCTACAACGGGACAGGATTCTGTGGTGTATTACAGTGAGGACAGCGCCTTTCAGTTTGCCCTTTATAAAAGCAATACGACGCTGACGACACCGGAAGGAGCAATCATCCTGAATTTCAGCATAGGAAGCGAAACCGGTCTGGAGGCGCAGCGCACGGGAAGTTTGCTGATTCCGGATACAGTGGATGTTTACCGCATTTATAACGGATATCCCTGCGCATGGGGCAGCAGGGGGTACCTCTACTACAAGACAACAGAACAGTATACGAGAGTTGAGGAAGGAACCACAGGCACACAGGTTACCCTGTACGGATATATGGTGTTAGACCCCAACGGCTCGGGAGATTTGGCGAAAAGGCCCCCTGAGTTAAGCCATGTAGGTGAAGTTATCGGCAGCGGCATCTCGGAGCAGTGGGTTTACTATACCACGAATCCGGAGGCTACGGCATACAAATACGAGAAAGTAACCACAACCGAAAGCGGCAACGAGGCGACAAGGGAGGAAATTGTATATCCCCTGAAGAAGTATGAGGGCGAGGTATATAAACCCTGCCTTGCGGGCGATAAGTCCAAATGGGCGCCCATGGAGAGCGGAACACAGGGGCTGTACTATGACGGCAATTATGATACCACCGGCGCCACCCCCGCGCCCACGACAAACCAGTCCTACCAGCGCGTGACGGAGACCATCGGTCAGAGATATGTGAATATTCCCGTTACCTATATCGGCAATCAGGTAACCCAATATAACGAAACCACAAAGGAGTATACCGTTACCAGTGATTACATCACCAAATCGGCAGACGGTATTTTCTCAAGGGATAAGAAGGGCTCCATCGGTACTACCGCTAGTATTACGCACATAACCTTCGGAAGGAATCTTATCGGTATCGGGGACTATGCTTTTTACGGAAGCAGTATCAGTAATGTGACATTCACCAGCCCCATGAATACAATCGGAGATTATGCCTTTGCGGAGTGCACGAGCCTGACAGAGGTTAATCTGCTGGACGAAGGTCTGCTGGCTATAGGAGCCCATACCTTTGAAAACTGTGTCTATCTGCGTCAGTTTAAGATGCCGCGGACGGTACAGGTTATCGGGGATTCGGCGTTTGAAGGATGTATCGCCCTTACCAGTATTGATTTGAGCAGTCGTTTAAGGAGATTGGGATATTTTGTTTTCAAGGACTGCAGCAGCCTGACATCCCTGACATTCCCCAAGACCCTGAAAGAAAAGCTGCCCATCAGCACGATTCAGGCATGTAGAAGTTTGCAGTATGTAAAGCACGACCTTCCCGAGTCCGAATTGGGAAGCGACAATGCCTTTACTTTTGTGGATGATAAAGATATTACGGAGAACGGCACAAATTCGGACTACACGCTGGAGAAGTTCCGACAGGAGCTGCTCGCTGTGGGCAATACGGACTTTTATTTTGAAGGACCGGAAAACAGCACCAGCGGAAGAGCGGAAACAGATTTACATAAGATGGCAAGGGATAATCAGTTTGCCTTTAAGTTCTACAATAAGGACATATACGAGATAACCAGCATATCCTATAATGCTGACGATACGGAAAACAAGTATAGCGCTACTTATCAGGCGCAGTATAACGGCGGCGATTCTCCGGATACGCTTTTGTATGTATCTATTGACAGCGGCATGGAGAATGTGACCATACCGGGGGCAATCGGACCCTGCCGGGTTACTTCCATAGGCAAGGAGAGTTTTCAGAATAACTGTAATTTGAAGAGCGTGACCATACCCGCCTCCATCTCGGAAATTGAAGCAGGGGCTTTTAAGGGGTGCCACAATTTAAAGACAGTTACTTTTGAATATGACAGGACGAATCCCGACAGACCGTTGTCCATCGGGGCGGGCGCCTTTGCGACTCAGGAGGTGAGGACGGGGCACTCATGCACCTTGGATAAAATGCCGCAGTTGTTTTTTGAGGGACCCATTTCCCCCAACTTTGAGGCGTTCAAGTATGCCATGAATCCCGATAATAACATTGATTATAACGACCAGACGGGTCCTGCCTATATTACTTATTTCAGCGGCTGGCCTTCCAATCTGGCGGTGAAGTATAACGCCAGCACGAAGAAGCAGGAGTTGGTTGCTTATCCTACGATTGCCAATATATCGGACAATAAGACGGGATTAACCACAAAGGACAATGCGGGTCTGGATGTGGACATTAAGTGGACGGATTTAAATTATATCAAAACCGTGCCGTCCTATTCCGAAATCTTTACTCCGTCTTCAGGTGTTCTGAATATTGCAGCGGCATTCAATGCCTATCTGGACGGCAGTAACAATGAGATTACGGGAAGCCAGAGAACTTTGATAGAAAATGTGTTAAACTTAAATCTGCCGGAAGGAATCAACGGCGTTACATGGTTCAGCGCTAGCAGCGGAGCTAACAGCGGAGCTGTGGGTGTTCCGGCTGCCGGAAAAGTCAGTCTCTTTACTGTAAATGAAAGGGCGGAAGCAGGAAGCGGCATGCCTCCCAGACTTATCGGCAGCAAGACCGTTATCACCAACGGAATGGAAATCGGGGACAGAACCTTTGAGGACTGCGATACCTTAAAGACTGCCTACATACAGGGCAATACTACCGCATTGGGGGATTATGCCTTTGCGGGATGCGATGAGTTGAGCGAGGTGGAGATTCCCACCGCCATGAGCCAGATGGGTAAGAGACCGTTTACGGGCTGTCCTAAATTGGACTCCGTAAGTTGTCCCAGCAGTGAGTATTTTACCTGTAATAATTCGATTCTCTACGGTCCCGCAGCGGACGGCAGCATAACCAGAGTGATAGAGTGTCTGGAGGGAAGAAGAACCAGCTCCATCAGAGGTCAGGATTTGGCAGGGGCTACGGAGATGGCGGAGGAAGCTTTTGCGGGAACGGATGTGACGGATGTGGATTTCAGGGAGTCCACCATCCAGCAGATACCGGAGGGGGCTTTCCAATATACCAAGAGGCTGACTACGGTACAGCTTCCTTACGACTTGGAGCGTATCAGCAAGAATGCTTTTTCGGACAGCGGCATTGCGAATGTGGATTTTATCGGCGATAATTTGAGAAATATCGACAGCGATGCTTTCGGAAATACTATGGACGGGGATTATGCCGGTATGACGGATATCAGCAGGCTTAATTTTGCCGCACAAAAAGGTTCCGAGGCGGAAAAATACGCAAAAGATAAAAATATTCCCTTCACGGAAATTGAAGCGGTCGCCTATTATACGGTGGAATTTTATGCAGAAGATATGACAACGCTTCTGTATTCGGAACCCCATGTGCGTAATGGCACCAGCGTGGATGTAGACAGGCTGATGGAAGAGGGACTGATTAATGTGCCGGCACAGCCCGGAAAGAAAGTTATCTGGATGCCTCCCAACTATAATCCTGTGGTAGGGAATCCCGGAGAGACTACCATAAAGATTTATGCCCAATATGTGGATGATGAATCTCTCAACTATACGGTTACCTTTGTGGACAGTGATTTTTCAACAATCGATGTGCAGCCTGTATCGCCCTCTGGCAGAGTGAGCATACCCTATATGAAACCGAAGGACGGAGTGCCTTTCTCCGGCTGGGTATGTGTGACAGAACCCAAATACGATGTGGAAGAGCTGGCGCAGAGCGCCGCAAATCTGACAAGCGATGTGACCTTTTTGGCACAATATGGCGAAGCCAGCGGTTTTCTGGTGACTTTCCAGAATTGGGACGGTTCTGTTCTGTGGGCAAAGCCGGGAGTGCAGGCAGGGGAGAGCGTTGTTTATCCGATAGAAACATTCGGAACGCCCATCAGACCGGGGGGTTATATCTTTACAGGATGGTCAGGTGACACCAGCAATATCACAAAAGATGTAACGGTTTTTGCCATTTATGATCCGAGTCCCGACAATCCGGATAATCCGGAAAAAGGCTATACGGTGACCTTTCAGGATTGGGACGGTTCCGTTCTGTGGGCAAAAGAGGGAGTTCAGGCAGGGGAGAGCGTTACTTATCCCACAGACAGATTCGGAACGCCCCGCAGAGAGGGTTATACCTTCCAGTCATGGTCCGGAGATACCAGCAATGTCACAAGCAATATGACGGTTTTTGCGATTTATGTGCCGAACGGAAGTTCGGATGATAATAATAAGGATGATGATAATAAAGACGATAATAAGGATGACAATAAGGACTATTATACGCTGACCGTGCGGAACGGAAGCGGTTCCGGAAGTTATCTGGCAGGCAGTCAGGCGATTATTGTGGCAAACGACCCCGCGGCGGGACAGGAATTTAAGAATTGGACCATTGAGCCTACCGATACGAAGATTGCAAGCACAGGTATTTCGGCTACCGTGATTACCATGCCTGAGAAGAATGTAACCGTAGTGGCAAATTATCAGGCAAAGAGCAGCACAAGCAGCGGCAGCGGCACTACCGTGAGCGGCAATACCACCAACCGTCCGGGTACTACGGGAACGGTGAGCAATGGCGGAACTACGGTTGTTATCAATAAAAACGGATTGTCCAACACGGGAGTGGTTTCCGCAACCGTAAACGGTTCTTCCGACAACTTCACCGTAAAGGTATCGGAAAGTAGCGTTGCGTCCGAGGCGGTGGTGAGAGCGCTTATGGCAGAGTATGCCAATGATTTGACGAATATTACCTATTTCCCTATGGATATTTCCTTGTATGATTCCACAGGGCAGAAGAAGATTACCGATACCACCGGATTAAAGATTACCATTACGCTTCCTTTGCCGGACGCGCTGAAGGAGTATGCCGGCAATAACAAGGTGGCAGGCGTGGTGAACAACAGACTGGATAAGCTGACTCCTAAGTTTACGACTATTTCAGGCGTACCCTGTATCACATTTACGGCGGAGCATTTCTCTCCTTATGTTATTTATGTGGATACGAGGAACCTGAGTGCAAACGGGGCGATTGACAGCACACCTAAGACGGGCGACGGTATTCATCCCAAGTGGTTTTTGTCATCCGGTCTGGGATGTCTCTCCCTTGTATTCTTCATGCAGAAGGATAAGAAAAAGGTGAAAAAGACGGTAAAAGCAAAAGCATAAAAAGGCATGGAACCGGATAACAAAGAACAAGAGGAAGGCATATGAAAGCAAAGAGTAAGCTGTTTGGTGTCCTGCTTGTGATTGCCGCGCTGATTATTATGCAGCTTCCTAAATCGGAGGCAGATGCGGCGACATCTGCTTCCGATTTTAAAATGGAAGGTACGACATTGGTAAAGTATACGGGACGGGACAAAACCGTGACGGTTCCGGATACTGTGGAAGTGATTGGCAAGGGCGCATTTGAAGACAATAGCATAATAGAAAAAGTGAATCTGCCCTCTTCCGTAAAGCAGATTAAACCTTATGCTTTCTGGGGCTGTGACAGGCTGGAGACGGTTTCTTTAGGTTCCGGTCTTACGGAGGTGGGAGACTTTGCTTTTATCAACTGTAAGGGTTTAAAGCGCATGATTATTCCTACTAATGTTCGGACAATAGGAATTCAGGCATTTGCGGATTGTGTAAACCTGACAGATATCAGCATACCTCCGGAAGTCACGGAGATTCACGAAACTGCGTTTAACGGCTGTTACCGTCTGGTTATCCATAGTGAACCGGGCAGCTATGCGGATAAGTATGCGCAGGAATTTTATGAAAGACAGCAGGAAATGCCGGAGTATGAGGATGTGCCGGATTATCAGCCGACGCCTTCTTTAGAGCCGGACGATTCTTCCGATAACACGGTAACGCCGCCTGAGGAACAGGGTAATATTTTGAGTTCCACCTCGGTGGTGGCGGATCAGGCAGTGTTTTTTGTAGACAGCAGCAGCCTCAAAGTAATGGATCGATATAACAATCTGGGCAACGGCAGTGATGTGCTTCCACCGGAGTGGGATTCGGATGAAAATAATGCGGTATTTCCCAAATATACTATTGTTGATGGTACTACGGTAGCGGATCAGGCATATTACCGCGGTTCCTTTGACGGAGGCGAAGTACAGATTCCGGAGGGAATAAAGGAAATCGGACAGTTTTCCTATGCCAGAAGTAATTTGAAAAAGATTGCGGTTCCGGAAGGAGTGGAGACGGTTTCTTATGGGGCCTTTTACCACTGTGACTTTCTGTCTGATGTCAGTCTGCCTCAGACTATTACCTCAGTGGAGCCCAAGGCGTTTATCCACACGGCATGGGTGGAGAATTTTCTTGCAAAAGAACCTTCCGGCACAGATGATGATTTTCTTATAAGCGGCGGAACTCTGATTGCCTATAAGGGTAACGGTGATTTGGTTAAGGTGCCCAAGGATGTCAGAGTGATTGCGGCGGAGGTTTTTAAGGATCATACAGAGATAAAAGCAGTGGTTTTGTATGATAATGTCAAAGTGATTGGCGAAGGCGCTTTTGAGAACTGCAGCGGTTTAAAAGCCTTGGAAGTGCCCGTATTTGTCACGGAAGGCAAAGGAATTACGGATATTAAGGACAGGGCGTTTAAAGGCTGTACCATAGGACAGGTGACGCTTCCGGCGACCGTGCAGAATATGGGGCTGCAGGCATTTGACGATTCGGTTAAGCTGATATATACCAAGGGAACACCGACCACCACCCATGAGCTGTCTGCGGAGCGCCTTTCCAATGAGTCATATCGTCCCATTTTAGAAGACGGCGCCGTGCCCGGCGTAGTGGTAAAAGGAATGGAGGGCGTAACGGCGCAGTTGGAAGGAGCGGCAAGGCAGTATATTCTGACAGTGACAATGTTATCGGGAAACGGAAACGACAGTGCAAGAGGGATGATGGCACAGGCATTTGGCAGAGCAGGGGAAACAGGACTTCCCGCCAAAATATCTTTGTATGAGATTTCCCTTACGGATAACAGCGGCATAACTATCAGTAAATTAGGAAAACAGCGGCTTATCGTTACCATGCCTGTGCCCGACGGACTTTCGGGCGAGGGTGTCAAGGTGGTTACATTGGATCGGAACGGACAGTTGGAACAGGTAAGTTCAGAGCGCGTGCGAATGGATGGGAAGGATTATATCCGTTTTTATACCAGTCATCTTTCCCTTTACGGTATTTATGGGGATGGTGCAGTGTTGGAAGAAAACAGCATTCAGGAGGTGACAACGCTGATTACCAGCATGGCCGCAGCACCGGGATTCTCGGCGTCGGAGGCTTCAGGTGCGGCAAAGGCGATTCCTTACAGGTTTGCATGCAACTTTGCATGGATATTGAGCGGTATCCTTTTGATCATCGGAACGGTTTGTATTTTCCGAAAAGTACATTAATACAACAGGTACGCCATGTTTTGTCCCAACATAGAATAGTTTAAGTTATTCTATGTTGGGACTTTGTTATGCAGCGGGTGAGAAATCAGATTGAGGTTCCTTATTTGCCGGAGCCGGATATCAATAAAATATATACAGGGGAAGGGGTTACGGCAGCCGTGTTGGATACCGGGGTCGGAAGACATCCGGACCTTGCGGGAAGAGTATATGCCTTCCGCGATTTTGTAAACGACAGACAGGATATGTATGATGACAGCGGACACGGCACTCATGTGTGCGGGATTATCTGTGGAAGCGGAAGTGTTTCCGGAGGGCGTTTTCGCGGGATAGCGCCGAGGGCGAACCTGGTGGTGGGAAAAGTTCTGGACGGTAAGGGAAACGGATGTACGGAACATATGCTACAAGGACTTCAGTGGGTACTAAAGATGCGGCAGCAATATCATATCAGAATCCTCAATATTTCCGTGGGAATCGGAGAACTTCAGAGTAAGGAAAAGGAGAAGGCGATAAAAAATGAGCTTGAGAGAGTATATGACAGCGGAATTATTGTGATATGCGCCGCAGGAAATAAGGGACCGGAGAGCGGAAGCATTTCTTCATTGGGAGCCAGCAGGCGTTTTATCACGGTTGGCTGTCATGACGGCGATTATTATAAAGATTATCCGGGACGCTGCGACAGTTATTCCGGCAGAGGAGATGCCATGTCTACCCTGCGGAAACCGGATATTGTGGCACCCGGAACCAATATTGTCTCCTGCAATGTATTTTACAATAGAAACAGGGGGAGGATTCTGAATGCTTATGTGTCAAAAAGCGGTACATCCATGGCTACTCCTATTGTATCGGGAGTGGCAGCGCTTGCATTGGAAAAGAATCCTTTTTTGACAGGAGAGGAATTTCGTAAAAAACTGACAGCTACCGCTACGGATTTAGGCGAAGAGTGGAATAAGCAGGGCTGGGGTATGGTAAATGTAAGGAGACTTTTAAAAAATTGTTGACACTTCATGTATGATTGTATACAATCATACATGGAGCGTTTTATTCAAATGTTGAGTGATGATGCAATAGAGGAAGTGAGGAAGCAAAAGATGTTCAATGAAAAAAATACATTTCAAAACCGCCCTGTCACGATGAATAAAAAGAACAATCTCTTAGAGATTGAAGAGCATATGTATATTTTGGATGATGTGGAGAAACCCAATGTATTCCGCAATATGTTTCCTTATTCGGAGATTCCCAAGATTCCTTTTAATGACAGGATTGTACCCCATAATATGCCAAAGGAGATTTGGATTACGGATACTACTTTCCGTGACGGTCAGCAGTCAAGGGCGCCTTACAGTACGGAGCAGATTGTGAGAATTTTTGATTATCTGCACAAGCTGGGCGGTCCCAATGGAATGATTCGTGCCAGTGAGTTTTTCCTCTACAGCAAAAAGGACAGGGACGCCGTATACCGATGCATGGAGAGGGGCTATGAGTTTCCGGAGGTGACCAGTTGGATTCGTGCCAGCAAAGAGGATTTTAAGCTGGTGAAGGAGATTGGCATGAAGGAGACGGGCATTCTGGTCAGTTGTTCGGATTATCATATTTTCCTGAAATTAAAAATGACCAGAAAGCAGGCAATGGAGCATTATCTCAGCGTTATCAGGGATTGTCTGGAAGAGGGTATCAGCCCCAGATGTCATCTGGAGGATATCACAAGGGCAGATATCTACGGTTATGTGGTGCCTTTTTGTCTGGAACTTATGAAGCTGATGAAAGAGTATCAGATTCCCATTAAGGTACGCGCCTGCGACACCATGGGATATGGCGTGAATTTTCCGGGCGCCGTGATTCCCAGAAGCGTGCAGGGTATTATTTATGCGCTCCACACTCACGGGGGTGTGCCTCACGAAATGTTGGAGTGGCACGGACATAACGATTTTTACAAGGCGGTGGCAAATTCCACCACGGCATGGCTCTACGGATGCTCCGGCATTAATACTTCTCTTTTTGGTATCGGCGAGCGGACAGGCAATACGCCTCTGGAGGCAATGGTCTTTGAATATGCCCAGCTAAAGGGTGATTTAAACGGCATGGATACCAGAGTTATCACAGAGCTGGCGGAATATTATGAGAAGGAAATCGGTTATCAGATTCCGCCCAGAACGCCTTTTGTGGGTAAGAATTTCAATGTGACCCGGGCAGGAATCCATGCGGACGGACTGTTGAAAAACGAGGAGATTTATAATATTTTTGATACGGAGAAGTTTTTGAACCGTCCTGTAGTGTGCGCGATTTCAAACACTTCCGGTCTGGCGGGTATTGCCCATTGGCTGAATACCCATTATCAGTTAAAGGATGGGGCACAGGTTAATAAGTCTTCCGAGCTTGTGCAGGAGATTAAAAAATGGGTGGAAGAGGAATATTTAGGCGGTCGTGTCACCGTGCTTACAGATGATGAAATTGTGGCATGCGTTGACCGAATTTGCGCGGAAAAAGGTATTAAGTTTGTGTCTGCTGCGCATGCTACGCATGCTGTGCAGGCATGATGGGAAGTCTAAAAAGTGCCTCTGAATGATACATGAAAGAGGTGCAGAATCGAGGATTGAAGTGGGCAGTCAGGATGTTAAAAAAGAAGTAACGGATAAATATTCCCTGCGGGGACGGGTGTTCCACAGACTGAGAGACGATATTTTAAGCGGAAAATATGAGGAACATGAGGAATTAAAGGAGGTAGCCATAGGCGAGGAGATGGGGGTCAGCCGTACTCCCGTGAGGGAAGCCTTCAGGCAGCTTGAGTTAGAGGGATTGATTCAGATTGTGCCCAATAAGGGTGCCTATGTCACAGGCATCACAGAGAAGGATGTGAAGGACATTTACATGATTCGTTCCCTGCTGGAAGGGCTGTGCGCGCGCTGGGCTACGGAGCATATCACCAAAGAACAGATGGAAGAGATGGAGGAGAATGTTTATCTGGCGAAGTTCCATGCGGAAAAAGGGCATTTGGAGCAGCTTGCGGAGTTAGACAATCGATTTCATGATATTATGTATGAAGCCTGCGACAGCAAGATGCTGGAGCACTCGCTTAAAGACTTTCACCAATATGTGCTCCGTGTCAGAAAGAAAACTCTGGCAAGCGCAAACAGGGGACCCAAGTCCAATGCGGAGCATGAGCAGATTATGGAGGCAATCAAGGCGGGCAATGGGGAGCTTGCGGAAAAGCTGGCGCACGAGCATATTATCAATGCTTATGAAAATATGGTAAAGAATGGGCTGCATGAAATATATAGTAACAGTGCGGGCGTGGAGTGATGAAAGAAAGAGAGGACAAAGACATGGAAAAGATTCAGATGAAGACACCGTTGGTGGAGATGGATGGGGATGAGATGACCCGGATTCTCTGGCAGATGATAAAGGAGGAGCTTTTGCTTCCCTACATAGATTTAAAGACGGAATATTATGATTTGGGGTTGAAATACCGCAATGAAACAAACGATCAGGTGACGGTGGATTCCGCCAATGCCACATTAAAATACGGGGTTGCCGTGAAATGCGCTACCATTACCCCCAATGCTGCAAGAATGAAGGAATATGATTTGAAGGAGATGTGGAAAAGTCCCAACGGTACGATTCGCGCGATTTTGGACGGTACGGTGTTCCGCACCCCTATTTTGGTAAAGGGAATCGTACCCTATGTAAAAAATTGGACAAAACCAATTACCATTGCCCGTCATGCTTACGGTGATGTATATAAAAATGTGGAGATAAAAATTCCGGGTGCGGGAAAGGCGGAGCTTGTCTATACCGCAGCCGATGGGACACAGGTGAGGGAAGTGATTCATGAGTTTGACGGCGCAGGAATCATTCAGGGCGTCCACAATACGAAAGAGTCCATTACCAGCTTTGCAAGAGCCTGCTTTGGCTATGCCGTGGACACCAAGCAGGATTTGTGGTTCTCCACCAAAGACACTATTTCAAAAAAATATGACCATACCTTTAAGGATATTTTTCAGGAAATTTATGATACCGAATATAAGGCAAAGTTTGAAGAGCTTGGTATAGAGTATTTTTATACTTTAATTGATGATGCGGTGGCAAGAGTGATTCGTTCCGAGGGTGGTTTTATCTGGGCGTGCAAAAATTATGACGGTGATGTCATGTCTGATATGGTGGCTACCGCTTACGGGGATTTGTCCATGATGACCTCTGTGTTAGTATCTCCGAGCGGTGTATATGAGTATGAGGCAGCCCACGGCACCGTACAGCGCCATTATTATAAGCATTTGAAAGGGGAGGAAACCTCCACCAACTCTATCGCGACGATTTTTGCATGGACGGGAGCTCTTAGAAAGCGCGGAGAGCTGGATGGGATTAAAGAGCTTGAAATCTTTGCGGATAAGCTTGAGAAAGCATGCATCAAGACCATTGAGGACGGCAAGATGACCAAGAGCCTTGCAATGATTTCCACCTGTGAGAATCCTGTGATTTTAAACAGTCTGGACTTTATCAAGGCGATTCGGGAAACGCTGGAGCAGTGTGAAGAGAATTTCTAAGCCCGCAAGAGGGTGTGTAAACACCCCTCTTTAGGGTGCGGACTAAGAAATTCTAGATCTTCACACGGAAGAACGCAAAACCAGCGTTCTTCTCGCTGGAGCAGTATATTGTAAAGCATGAGAAAGAAGAGTGTATAAGCGGAGAAAATGGGAGATTAGGCTATGCCAAAGTCTCCCATTCTTCATATAATTTTTCAAGGTCTGCATTTATGGCTTCCTGTTCTTTGGCAAGCTCCTGTAAGCGTGCCGCCTGTGTGCCGATGGCAGGGTCCGACATTTCTGTTTCGATTTCCTTTGTGCGTTCTTCTAAAGCGGCAATTTTTTCCTCGCATTTTTTTAAATCGTTTTCTTTTTTCCGAAGGCGTGCCTGTTCTTCTTTCTGGGACTTCCAGTCAAGCTTTGCGGCGGATTCCTGATTGTCGGAAAGCTTTTGGGAAGATACAGAGGAGTCGGCTCCAAGGGCGGCATCACCCGATGCTGCAGCCCCTTGGGATGCGGTTCGAGAGGCACGGGAAGTTAGAGATGCCATTACCGCATCATGCTTTTCTAAATAATAATCATAATTTCCGATATAATTAACGAATTGTCCGTCTGTCAAGTCGAGAATGCGGCTTGCGGTCTTGTTGATAAAATACCGGTCATGGGAAACATATAGAACCGTGCCCTCATAAGCGTTTATGGCATCCTCCAAAATCTCTTTAGAGATAATGTCCAGATGGTTGGTGGGCTCGTCCAAAATCAGAAAATTGGCATTTCCCAGCATAAGCTTGGCAAGGGAAACACGCCCTCTTTCTCCGCCGCTTAAATCGTGGATGCATTTAAACACATCATCCCCGGTAAAGAGAAAAGCCGCAAGAGTATTGCGAATCTGCGTGTTGTTTAAGTACGGATAATCGTCCGAAATTTCATCAAATAAAGTTTTGTCGCTATGGAGCACATGATGCTCCTGATCGTAATAGCCAATCTCTACATTGGTGCCGAGACAAAAGGACCCGCTATCCGCAGGAATCAGCCCGTTCAAAATCTTAAGGAGAGTGGTTTTGCCGGTGCCGTTATCGCCGATAATGGCAACATGTTCTCCCCGTTTTATCTCAAAATTCACATGGGAAAAAAGGAGGTTTGAGTCAAAAGCCTTGCTTAAATCCTCTACGGTCAGCACATCGTTTCCGCTCTGCATATAGGGGGTGAGGGTAAATTTCATATTGTCGGAAGCTTTCGTGGGCTTGTCCAAAATCTCGATTTTATTCAGCATTTTCTCACGGCTTTCCGCACGCTTAATGGATTTTTCCCGGTTGAAGGACTTTAGTTTTTCAATGACTTCTTCCTGATGCTTAATGTCGCGCTGCTGATTCACATAAGCATTCCATGCGGCAGTGCGAAGCTGCTCTTTTTTCACGGCGTAATCCGAATAGTTGCCCGAAAAAACGGACACCTCTCCTTGGTCAATTTCTATAATTTTCGTGACAATGCGGTCAAGGAAAAAGCGGTCATGGGACACAATAAGTACAGCTCCCTTGTAATTTAACAAAAAAGTTTCCAGCCATGTGATGGAATTTAAATCCAGATGGTTGGTGGGCTCGTCTAAAATAATCAAATCCGGCTTTTGGAGCAGAAGCTTTCCCAAAGCAACACGGGTCTTCTGACCGCCTGAGAGGGCAGCAACGGACTTATCAAATTCCTCCTCGGAAAAGCCCAGACCCTTTAAAACACCGATGATTTCACTTTTATAAATATAACCGCCCTTTATCTCAAAGGAATGGGTGAGGTCGGCATACTGCTTCATCAATTCGTCCAGCCTGCTGCCCTCTGTATTTTTCATGGATTCTTCGCAGGAGCGCATCTGGTTTTCCAGACGGATAAGTTCCCGCTTGACGGACAAAAGTTCCTCATAGATGGAATTTTTTGTGTCTACGGCGCTGTTTTGGGCGAGATATCCGTAAGACTTATCCTTTGCAAAGGTCACAAGCCCGTCATCCGCCGCCATTTCCCCCACGATAATGCGAAGAAGCGTAGTCTTGCCCGCGCCGTTTATGCCCACGATAGCAGCTTTCTCATTGTCCTCTATATGAAAACTCGCATTTTTTAATATGGTATTTTCTAAAAAAGCTTTCTTAATATTCTGGCAGGAAAGTATCATAATAGTACCTGATTTATATAAATATAACCTTTCTTGAATGAATCTGTTTTAAATTAGGATATTTTGAGGATGTATGCTAAGTGTATCTTAAACTATTTTACCTTCTGCGTTTTATCCTGTCAATTCATTGACAATTTTTTAACGCATGCTATAATAGATTCTAAAGAACAGAATCTATTTTATCATAATCAGCGGGAACGGGGGTAGCAATCCTTGGAAGAAAAAGAAATATCGCAAGCCGTGGTGAGCCGCCTGCCCAGATACTTCCGATATCTGGGTGAACTGAAAGACGAGGGGATTGAGAGGATTTCCTCTCAGGAACTCAGCGAATTAATGAATGTGACGGCGTCGCAGATTCGTCAGGATTTTAATAATTTTGGTGGTTTCGGGCAACAGGGTTACGGTTATAATGTGGAATATCTTTATGAAGAAATCGGCAAGATTTTAGGATTGGACAAACAGCACAATCTGGTGATCATCGGCGCAGGCAATTTAGGACGGGCCCTCGGAAATTACACGAATTTTGAAAGACGGGGCTTTATCCTGAGGGGGATTTTTGACAGCGCGGAGGAATCGATAGGGCAGGAAGTAAGAGGCGTCAAAATCAGGCATATAAGAGAGCTTGAACAGTTTGTGAAAAGCAATGACATTGACATTGCCGTTCTTACGATTCCCAAAATCGGTGCGGCGGAGATTGCGGACAAGCTGGCGGCAAGCGGCATCAAAGCTATCCTGAATTTTGCTCATGTGGATTTGAAGGTACCGGAGGGGGTACAGGTGGAAAATGTACATCTTTCGGATAGTCTGATGAAGCTGTCTTATAATATTAACCGTTACGGAAAAGAAAATAATAAGTAGGATGCCGCTTGCGCGGCGGAATGAGAGGTAAATATGGGAGAAAACGATAAAAAGGCACAATTTCAAAATGCTTTATATGGGAAGAGGCTGCCCATACTAACCCTCGATAATAAGTGGTACCGCCTGCTGACTAAAGTGGGAAAGGCTCAGGTGAAACCGTTGGAAACCCAATTGAACGACCTTTTGAAGAGACAGGGTAAAATCAATACGGAAACCAAAGAAATCCGCAAGCTGAAAAAGCAACTTATGAACGATATTGTTACCATGGTGGACGAGGCGGAACAAAAAGGTAATAAAGCCATGGAAAAGCAGATTGAGAAGTCAAAGCAGCTTGTGGAAGAATATAATGAGACTTTAGAAGCATACAAGGAAGAAGAAATGGAGCTCCCCGGTCAGATTGACAAGGCCAATGTACAGCTTATGCTGGCGACTATGGAGAATTGTTATGGAACTCTGCAGAAAAATACGGAGGATATCAGGGAAATTGCCAAGTGGGTTGCGCAAATACGGGTGGAACTGAAAAAGCAGTTGATTCGCAAGCAGGAGATGGAGCAGAAAAATCTGGAGATTTATTCTTACATGAATGACCTTTTTGGCGCTGATGTGGTGAATCTCTTTGATATGAAATACAATCCCAAGGAGGAACTGGCGGACGGAACGAAGAGACCGGATATGAGGCCGGCAGTAAAGCCTGATGAGTCAAAATCTGTGGAGGACAGACTTGCGGAGTTAAATTTTGCGGAGAAAAAGAACGCAGAGGCAAGGTCTGCCCAAAATCAGATGAAATCATTTATGGAGGATTGAGGAAAAGGACAAACCAAATGAAATATCTCGTAACAGCTTCGGAAATGAAGCAGTATGATGCAAACACTATAGAAAAAACAGGGATTCCCGGCATGGTTCTTATGGAGCGTGCCGCTTTGGCTGTCCTTGCCGTAATTAAGGAATATTTTATAACAAACGAAAAAGCAAACAAAACTTCACGCAAAATATTGATAGTAGCCGGCATGGGCAATAACGGCGGCGATGGTCTGGCGCTGGCAAGGCTTTTGTGCGAGGAAGGCTTTGCGGTGGAAGTGTGGGGCATCGGTAATCCCGGCAAGGCATCCAAGCAGTGGCGCCTTCAGCGGGAAATTCTGGCACATTACCCTGTTTTGTATAAAGACAAGGCAGAGCCTGTGACGACTATTCCTATGCAGGATAAGGGGTATGATGTGATTGTGGATGCTCTTTTCGGAGTGGGGCTTTCCAGAGAGCTTACAGGGGAATATGCCGAAACGGTGCATTACTGCAACGAGCAGAAGGCGTTTAAGCTGGCGGTTGATGTGCCAAGCGGCATCTGCTCCGACACAGGGAAAATCCTTGGCTCATGGGCTTTTCAGGCGGATGCGACCATAACCTTCGGCTTTGCCAAAAGGGGCTTGTTCCAATATCCCGGATGCACCCTTGCAGGCAGGGTGATTACCGCGCCCATAGGTATCACGGAGAGAAGTTTTTACGGGCAGATGCCAGAGATGTTTCTTTATGATGAGCCTCTGGCAGAGCTTCTGCCGCCGAGAAATCCGGCGGGCAATAAGGGAACCTTCGGCAAGGTTCTTTTAGTTGCCGGAAGCCTTAATATGGCGGGAGCCGCAGTTTTAAGTGCAAGAGCCGCGTACCGCATGGGAGCCGGGATGGTCAAGGTACTTACCGTGCCCGAAAACAGGGTGATTATACAGGAAAAGGTGCCGGAGGCTTTAGTGGGGACTTATGAGGACTTGGAGGAAGGGCTTCGCTGGGCGGATGTGGCAGGCATCGGTCCGGGGCTTTCTAAGAGTCCGGAAGCGCAGGAGGTTTTAAGAAAAATGATTTGTGACAGCAGGATTTCGCTTTTGCTGGATGGGGATGCCTTGAACCTCTTGGCGGCTGACGAAGCATTAAAGCAGGAATTAGCTGTGCAGGGAGAAATCGATAAAAGAAAAAACAGCGAAGAAAAGAACAGCTGCTGGTCTCTTGATGGCAGAGGCAGCGGCAGGCAAATCATATTAACGCCCCATGTGGGAGAACTGTCTAGGCTTACCGGAAAAAGCATACCCGAATTAAAAGAAGACTTGGTTTCCCATGCCTGTCTCTTGGCGGGAAAACTTCATGTAGTGATAGCCGCAAAGGATGCAAGAACCTATGTATGTCAGGAGGAAAAGCCTGTGTGCATGAATATCAGGGGAAACAGCGGCATGGCATCTGCAGGCAGCGGGGATGTGCTTGCAGGGTGCATTCTGGGGCTTATGGCACAGGGCGGGGATGCTTTTAAAGCAGCAAGCGTGGGCGTGTATGCCCATGCCCTGGCAGGAGAGCAGGCAGCAAGAGAGCATGGGGAATACGGCTGCATGGCAGGGGATATTGCGGAAATGCTTGGAAAGGATATTATTAATCCATGAATCATGACGAATTAGAGCAGAAATTTAAAACTTATGAGCGGGGATATGTGCAGGTTGACTTGGATGCCATCGTGGCAAATGCAGGACAGATGAAGGCGCATATTGCGCCGGATACACAGATTATAGGGGTTATCAAGACGGACGGCTATGGGCATGGAAGCGTGCCCATAGCCCATGTGTTAGAGCCCCTTGATTTTATTTACGGCTTTGCAGTGGCAACGGCGGAGGAAGCGCATATCTTAAGAGTAACAGGAGTTAAAAAGCCTATTCTTATATTGGGATATGCTTTTCCATATAGCTATGAGATGCTGGCAAAAGAAGAGGTAAGTCCGGCGGTATTTCGCGATGACAGCATAGAAGAACTTGCGCAGGCAGCCAAGGCGGCGGGTAAACCCATAAAGGCACATATCAAAGTGGACACCGGAATGGGCAGAATCGGCATTGCGCCTGACAGGGAAGGGCTTATGTTTGTAAAGCGGCTGATGCAGGAGCCTGATATCAAGATAGAGGGGATTTTTACCCACTTCGCAAAGGCGGATGAAAGAGATAAAAAGAGCACGGAAAAGCAGTTTGAAAAGTTCATGGGATTTATTCGGATGATAGAGGAGGAACTTAGGCTTCATATACCTTTAAAGCATTGTTCTAACAGCGCAGGCATTATGGAACTGCCTAAGATGAATCTGGATTTGGTGCGGGCAGGCATTATTTTATATGGATTATATCCTTCCTTTGAGGTGGACTGGAATGCAGTTTCCTTAAAGCCTGCACTGTCCTTATACAGCACTATTATCTATATCAAAAATCTTCCTGCCGGAGAGAGCGTAAGCTATGGCGGACTTTTTACCGCAGGGAAGGACACAAGGGTGGCGACCATTCCTTTGGGATATGGGGACGGTTATCCGAGGGGACTTTCCGAAAAAGGCTATGTGCTTATCTGTGGAAAAAGAGCTCCTATTCTGGGCAGGGTGTGCATGGACCAGTTTATGGTGGATGTATCGGAAATCCCGGAAGCAAAGGTGGGTTCCAAGGTTACTCTGTTAGGATTTGACGGAAATGAGCATATCAGTGCGGAAGATTTGGGGAAATTGTCAGGGCGTTTTAATTACGAGCTGGTATGCGATTTGGGGAAACGCCTGCCAAGAGTATATTTTAAGGATGAAACAGTTGTCTATGTAAAAGATTATCACGATGATTATAAATAAATTTGAATACCTCCGGATAAATCGGCAATACTCTCTGAAAAGATTTCCAAATGGAGGTAAAAATGAGAAGAGGAGATGTTTATTATGCAGATTTACGGCCGGTAGTGGGTTCGGAACAGGGCGGCATCCGTCCGGTGCTTATCATCCAGAATGATGTGGGAAACAAGCACAGCCCTACGGTTATCTGCGCAGCCATTACCTCTAAGATGAATAAGGCAAAACTGCCAACCCATATTGAATTGAATGCAACTCTTTATGATATGGATAAGGATTCCGTGGTGCTTTTGGAGCAGCTCCGCACCATAGACAAAAAGAGGCTTAAGGATAAGGTATGCCATTTAGACGGCGATATTATGAGAAAGGTGAATCATGCACTGATGATTAGTCTGGAGTTGGATACATAAGAGCAGGGGGTGTAAACACCCTCGCCGGAGTTCATCCAAGAGAGGTATGCGGGCATACCTCTCTTGACGAATGTACCAGAAGATGTTATATTTAGGGAAAATCGCAAAAGAGAGGAATATGAAAAATGGACGATGACAGTGGACCTACTGCTAGTATTATCTTTTTTCTGTTGTTGATATTGATTGATGTATTTTTCTATGGATTTGATATGGCTGTCGCCAATTTAAACGAAAAGGAGATAGAGAAAAAAGCCGAAGAGGATAAGGATAAAAAATCCAGACGCCTTTTAAAAATCATTGAAAATCCGTCAGAATATATCAATACCCTACAGTTAGTGGTCAATCTGAACAATGTTGTCATGGGGGCTTTTTGTCTGGGAATCTGGCTGAGCACAATCACAAAAGCCTTTAGAGCATTGGCACAGATGAGCAAGCCTTTTGCAGAACTGCCCGCGGCAGTGATAGCAGGAGCTGCCACGGTAATAGCCCTGCTGGCATTTTTATACATACTGCTTACCTTCGGGGTGCTGCTGCCGAAAAAAATCGCGGCAAGGATTCCCGAAAAGTGGGCATATGCATGTATCACTCCCGTGTTTGTAATTATGGGGATTTTAAAACCTCTTACCGGTCTTGTGACGGCAACGGCAAACGGAATTTTATTTGTATTCGGGGTCAGGGACAATGGCAGTGACAATGATGTGACAGAAGAAGAAATCATTGACATGGTAATTGAAGGCCATGAGCAGGGAATCATTCAGGCAAGCGAAGCGGAAATGATATCCAATATCTTCGAGTTTGGGGACAAGGAAGCCCAGAATATCATGACCCATCGCAACAATATTGATGCCATTGACGCAAGTATGATGTTACAGGATGCCATCGCTTATATTCTGGAGGGCAAAAACAGCCGTTATCCCGTCTATGAAGAAAATATCGACCATATCATAGGAATCCTGCACTTAAAAGATGCCATGCGGTTTCACAGGGAGGATGAGAAGTTAAATTCCCCTGTGGCGCAGCTTGAGGGGCTTTTGAGGGAGCCATATTTTGTGCCCCGGACTAAAAATATTGATGAGCTGTTCCACGAAATGCAGCAGAAGAAATTACAGATGGTGATTGTGGTGGACGAGTACGGACAGACGGACGGGCTGGTAGCCATGGAAGATATTCTGGAAGAAATCGTCGGAAACATTCAGGATGAATATGACGAGGACAAGAAATATATCGAAGAGCGGGGCGAAGATGAATATGTGATTGAAGGCACCACCCCGTTAGAGGAGTTAGAAGAGCGGTTTGCCATCAAATTTGACAGCGAGGAGTTTGATACCCTGAACGGTTATCTGATTTCCAAGATGGACAAGATACCCGAGCCCGATGAAGAATTTGATGTAGACTTATCCGGCTATAATTTTAAAATCCTCTCGGTGGAAAATAAGGTGATTTCCAGAGTGCTTGTGACAAAGCTGCCGGAGGATGCAGCGGAAGATATGGAAAGTGCAGAGGAACAGACCGTGTCGGAAGCGATATAGAGGCGCTGATTTACAGCTTTATTGCAATTTTCCTGCAAAGCCATTCATAGCTTAGCTTTGAAGAATAAAACTTTTCGCACTGACTAATGCAGAGCGTTTGTCGCCGGTCAAAACTTTATGTACTTGAATAAAATCCAAAATAATGCTATGATAAATGGTAACTGTCAGAACCTCATTTGCAAAAAGGCTTCTGTGAGGCGTATCATTGCCTGTATGCGGCTCTGAATAGTTATAAATACAAAATTGCGCGGAATAAGTGCAGAAATGAGGAAAAAGATGTCAGGACATTCAAAATTTGCAAATATTAAGCATAAAAAGGAAAAAAATGACGCCGCAAAGGGCAAAATTTTCACCATTATCGGCCGTGAGATTGCCGTTGCCGTGAAAGAGGGAGGTCCCGACCCTGCGAATAATTTCAAGCTTGCAACGGTTATTGCAAAGGCAAAAGCTAATAATATGCCCAATGATACCATTGAGCGCGGCATTAAGAAAGCTGCCGGAGATGTGGGCAATGTAAATTATGAGTATGTTACATACGAAGGATATGGACCTAACGGTATTGCGGTGATTGTGGATGCCCTTACGGACAATAAAAACCGTACCGCAGCCAATGTAAGAAGCGCGTTTACCAAAGGACAGGGTAATATCGGAACGCCCGGCTGCGTATCTTTTATGTTTGACAAGAAGGGGCAGATTATCATTGATAAAGAAGAATGCGACATGGAGGCCGATGATTTGATGATGCTGGCTCTGGATGCGGGAGCAGAGGATTTTTCGGAGGAAGAGGAAAGTTATGAGGTGCTTACGGACCCTGACGGTTTCGAGGAAGTGCGCAAGGCTTTGGAAGATGCGGGCATTCCCATGTTAAATGCGGAAGTAACCATGATTCCCCAGAACTATGTGGAGCTTACGGACGAGACGGCAGTTAAGAATCTCCAGAGAATATTGGATTTGCTGGATGATGACGATGATGTACAGGCAGTGTACCACAATTGGGACGACTAGCGTGAGAAGAATGAAACCGGCGGCATGGAGGATTTAAATGGATAAACTTGCGATTGTGATTCCCTGTTATAATGAGGAGGAAGTGTTAAAGATTGCTTCCGAGGCGCTTAGGGGTGTTTTGAATGATTTGGCGGGAAAGGGAAAGATTGCAAAAGACAGCTTTCTCTTATTTGTGAATGACGGAAGCAAAGACCGGACATGGGAATTGATCGAAGAAGAACATAAGGCACATCCCGTTCAGGTAAGGGGAGTGAATCTTGCGGGAAATGTGGGGCATCAGTTTGCTCTGACGGCAGGGCTTATCACAGCCAAGGATATGAGTGATGTGACGGTTTCCATTGATGCGGACTTGCAGGATGACATTGCCGTGATTGAGGAAATGATAGATAAATTCCATGCAGGGAATGATATCGTGTACGGCGTCAGGAAAGAGAGAAAGACGGATACTTTCTTTAAGCGTACTACAGCTCAGGGATTTTATAAAGTGATGGAACTGATGGGAGTAAAAACCATTTACAATCATGCGGATTTCCGTTTAATGTCCAAGCGCGCGGTGGAACAGTTTTCCCTCTATAAGGAGACAAATCTGTTTTTAAGGGGAATGATGCCCCTTATCGGCTATCAGACAGATATGGTGTATTATGACCGCAAGGAGCGTGTGGCGGGTGAATCCAAATATCCTTTAAAAAAGATGCTTGCACTGGCCTTTAACGGCATTTCTTCTTTTAGCGTAAAGCCGATTACCATGATATTGGGGCTGGGAATGTTTATTGTTATTGCATCGGTTCTCGCCGCTATTTATGCCTTGATTTCCTATTTTACGGGACAGACGGTGCCGGGATGGACCTCCCTGATTTTATCCATCTGGTTTTTGGGAGGCGTACAGCTTCTTGCCATCGGTCTGGTAGGGCAGTATATCGGCAAGATATATATTGAGGTGAAGCACAGACCCAGATACAATATTGAAAAGGTGTTGACGGCAGAAATGCCGACGGCAGAAATGCCGACGGCGGAAGCGCCGACAGCGGAGAAGCTGACAACGGAAGAGGATGCATAGGTTATCTGTAAGATGATTTGGAAAAAGAGCAAATTCGGATATGTGTTGTGGTTTATATATGCCATTATTACGGGGGTCAGTCTGGGGATTCTCCTTGCAGCCTCCTGTATGGAAAGAGGTTATCCCCTTTATATCGGCGTTTTGGTGTGCGTGGCTTTTATGTCGGTAGAGGCGTTTTTAGTGTGGTATTTCTACCACCGGATAGCGGATAAAATTACCTTTGGCACATTTGGCCGGGACAGACAGAGTAAAGCAAAACGCCGGATTGTGGAATGTGTGGGAGTGCTGATTGTTCTGCTGGTGTGCGCAGCGGTTCCGGCGGCAGGCGTATTTTCGGCTCCGGAGCAAAGCCGCTATTTTGATATGGCAAAGGTTGTCGGTAACAGAGCGCCCGGGCGGACAACCCATGGGATTACCGATGTATATGTCGGACTGCTTCATTTGATATTTGTATTTTTGGGCAATAAAATAGAAGCCGGGTATTGGCTGCAGATAGGTCTGCTGTTTTTGGCGTTTGCGGGACTCTATCTTGCGGTGCGCAGGCTGTCAGGTCGGATTTCGGCGTTTATAATGCTCTTATTTGGCGTATTTTCGCCGTCCGTGCGTATTCAGGCATTGAATCTGTCCCCGGAAATCCTTTTTTTGTTTCTGTATAGCACGGTGCTGTTGTTTTTGGCATTTAGCTTAAAGTCAGACCGTCAAACAGCGGTAAAGTGGCTGTTTATCGGAATGCTTACAGGGCTGATAAGCTATCTGGATGTGATGGGAATTACTCTGTTATTTTTTGCCGTCGGCATTTTTCTGACAGGAAAAAAAGAAGAAGAAAGGCGTTTAAAGGACAAAATCATTCTGTTCCTGACGGCATTTTCGGGAGTCTTGTGCGGATTCGGGGCAGCTCTTTTTGCGGATTCCTTTTTGGGCGGGAACCGTCCCGGGGATATTCTGGCAGCTCTTGGAAACCTTTATAAGCCGGGCATTTATGATGCTTCTTTCTTTGCATCCATAGAAAATGTAGGGTTTGATATTATTATTTTATTGTGCCTTATGACCTTTGGCATTTTCAGTTTTTGGTGCAACCATTGGTCTGACGAATTGGAAATCTGGGTGCCTGTGACTTTGGTAACTCTTGCGCTGGTTCTTTTTCAAATACCAACGCAGGAGGTAAAAGGTTTGCGCTGGTGCTATCTGTTTATGGCAGGAATGGCAGGAGTGGGTATTTCCAATATCTTTAAAATCAGGCAGATAGCGGAAACCGAAGAGGAAAAGCGAAGCCGCAAAACGGATACTGTCGCGGAAAAGCCGGAGACGGCGCAAAAAAGTCAGAAGAACAAAGCGGAAGGGAAAGAAGTGATGGGAATCGAAGAAAATAGGGAAGGCGGAGTCGTGACGGTAGAATTTGAGGGGAAAACCAGAGAAGTGAAGCTTTTGGACAATCCGCTTCCTTTGCCGAAGAAGAAAGCGCATAGGGCGATGGATTTTGATTATGAAGTGAAGGACGACGATGATTTTGATATTTAAGATTTTGCATAGTTGATCAAATATGAGAAATACTAAAAAGGACGGTATAGGCTTTTCTATACCGTCTTTTTCTAAGGCACCTATTTTTTGAAGCAAACAAGGAGGCGGATAAGCAATATGCAGAAACAACAGGAAGCAGAGAAGGAAAAACGGACGCCCGAAAAGGAAGTCCGAACGCCCGGAAAAGAAATCCGGGCAGTGAGGACACAGGAGAAGGGAAGTCAGGACGGGGAACGGGATAAAGATAAGCAGATTGAGGCAGAAAAGCACAGGGATGAACGCATTGAGCAGACGGGACAGGTGACTTTAAACGAAAACAAAGAGCATCAGGAAATTCACTTACTCACGATTATTGGAGAAGTAGAAGGACACGATAACCTTTCTAGTAATTCTAAAACGACAAAATATGAACATATCTTACCACAGCTTGCGGCAATTGAGGACAGTAAGGAAATCAAGGGAGTGTTGGTACTGTTAAACACCATGGGCGGAGATGTGGAGGCAGGGCTTGCCATTGCGGAGATGGTGGCGTCCTTAAGCAAGCCGACGGTATCCTTGGTGCTCGGTGGAAGCCACTCCATAGGAGTTCCCATTGCGGTAAGCACGGATTATTCTTTCATTGTGCCTACAGGAACCATGGTGATTCACCCGGTGCGCATGAACGGAACCGTTATCGGCGTACCGCAGACCTTTGATTATTTTAAATCCATACAGGACCGCATTACCGGATTTGTATGCCAGCACTGCCGGATTGAACAAAAAAAGTTTGAAGAGCTGATGATGGAGACCGGCGTTTTAACGAAGGATGTGGGAACCATTCTCGTGGGAGAAGAAACCGTAAAAAAGGGAATCATTGATGAAGTGGGCGGAGTGGACAAGGCCATTAAAAAACTGCATGAGATGATTGATGCCCAAGCTTCGCAAAATTCCTCAGAATAACCGCAAGGAATTTCATTCCTCGGAATTCCTGTTTTGATAGTGACAAATAAGGTAAAAAATGATATACTTAATAGATAATGTTAAGAAGAGAGGTTGATGAAGATGGCATCATCATCTGGCAGGAAAACATCATCTTCCAAGAAGAGTACGGCGTCAAACAAAACAAGCGGCAGAAAAAGAACTTCCGCAAAAAATAATACAAGAGAAATAGATGAATATCAGGCAGAGCGGGACAGTGAAATGTTTCGTGAAATCAGTCTTATTGTCCTGTTTATAGCGGCAGTATTCTTATTTTGCTGCAATTTTGGAATTATCGGCGGTGCCGGGGATGCAATCAGCGGAGTGCTCTTTGGCTTATTTGGCTTTAGCGCCTATATTGTGCCGCCTTTACTTTTTTTGTCGGTGGCATTCTGGTTTGCGAATGAGGGCAGTCCTACGGCGGTGCGAAAACTGGCGGCGGGAATTGCCTTATTTGTAATGTTTGGCGTTGTCTGTGATCTGCTGGCCAAGGGAGCGGTCAGTCTGGACGAGTATGATGCGGGCAGTGTTTATGCATTATGCAGTGAAGGTAAAAAGGGCGGCGGAGTGATTGCGGGCAGTCTTGCCTATCTGTTAAAATCCTATCTGGAAGTATTCGGAACCATTCTGGTGGTGCTTCTTTGTTCGGTGGTCAGCATTATTTTATTGACGGAGAAATCCCTGCTTGGCAGTATGCAGAGCGGAAAGACTCTTTGGCGGGAGCGCAAAGCGTTGGATGCCGAAAAACGAAAGGAATATGCCGACATACGCAG
This sequence comes from Lachnoclostridium sp., assembly GCA_023665475.1. Taxonomy (GTDB): domain Bacteria; phylum Bacillota; class Clostridia; order Lachnospirales; family Lachnospiraceae; genus Acetatifactor. The sequence continues at coordinate 123,309 of JAMPEB010000003.1, read as the reverse complement.
GCAGGAGCAGGAAGAAGAGCGTATACGCAGAGAAGAGGAGCGTATGCGCAGGGCGGAAGAACGCAGGCGCAGAGAAGAGGAAAAAAGACTTCGCATAGAAGAAAAAGAGAACGAAAAAATTCTCCGGATTGAAAAGAAAGTAACGGGAGTGATGATGGATACCTCCTTAAAGAACCAAGAGGACAGGCATACGGAAGATATCCATGAAATTACATATAACGGAGAGGAAGACGGCGGAGGAAATATTTCTTTCCTTGAAACACAGACGCCGGAAAGCTTCAGGCAGCAGCCGGTGTTTGATTTTGAGAAGATTCAGATTCGCAGCGCCCATCAGGTGACACTGTCCGAGGAAGAGGCGCAGGATACGCAAAATGGGAACCCACAAATTGCAGGCGCGCAGTTTGCGGGTGGGAGCGCATACAAAGAAGATAAATCCGGAGATATCAGTGAAATCCGCATACATAGAGAGGATATCCCGGAGCAGAAGAATTTTATCTTAGATGACAGTGAATTAGAGCCTTATAAAGTCCCTGAGGAAGCTGCCTCTTTGGTGTCCGATAATGAGGAAGAAAAGCCGCCTCAAAATACTAAGCGGGGTGTGGTGAACCTGTCTGATTACAGGGAGGAGCATACAAATTCCCGGAATGAAAATCTTCAAAATAGTGGGACTAAGAGTCAAAATGCTGAACCCACAAACAAAGAGAAAAAAGTTCCCGCAAAATACATGTTTCCCCCCTTGTCAAGACTTAATAAGGGTAAAGCTGCTGCGGGGGATTCCGCTAAAGAATTAAAGGAAACGGCAATGCGCTTACAGCAGACTTTAAACAATTTTGGCGTAAAGGTTACTGTCACGGATATCAGTCAGGGACCCAGTGTTACCCGCTATGAGCTACAGCCGGAGCAGGGAGTGAAGGTTTCCAAAATCGTGGGACTTTCCGATGATATCAAGCTGAATCTGGCTGCTACGGATATTCGTATCGAAGCGCCTATTCCCGGCAAGGCCGCTGTTGGCATTGAGGTTCCCAACAAGGAAAACATGATGGTGGCTTTAAGGGATTTATTGGAAAGCAAAGAATTTCAAGAATTTCCTTCCAAAATAGCTTTTGCGGTGGGGAAGGATATTGCGGGGAAAATTGTGGTGGCGGATATTGCCAAGATGCCCCATATGCTGATTGCGGGAGCTACCGGTTCCGGCAAATCCGTATGCATCAATACACTGATTATGAGTATTTTATATAAAGCGCATCCGGATGATGTAAAGCTGATCATGGTGGATCCCAAAGTGGTGGAACTCAGCGTATACAATGGCATTCCCCATCTTTTGATTCCTGTGGTGACGGATCCCAAAAAGGCTTCGGCGGCGCTTCATTGGGGTGTTACCGAGATGGAGGACCGTTATCGGAAGTTTGCCGATTTTAATGTAAGGGATTTAAAGGGTTACAATGAAAAGGTAGAAAATATGCGGCAGGGCGGTGATGAGACAGCGCCTGCAAAGCTGCCGCAGATAGTGATTATTGTGGACGAGTTGGCGGACTTGATGATGGTCTGTCCCGGAGAGGTGGAGGAATCCATCTGCCGTCTGGCACAGCTTGCCAGAGCGGCAGGCATTCACCTGATTATCGCTACCCAGCGTCCCAGCGTGGATGTCATCACGGGACTTATCAAGGCGAATATGCCCAGCCGTGTAGCGTTTTCCGTATCCAGCGGCGTGGATTCCCGCACCATTCTGGATATGAACGGGGCAGAAAAGCTGCTGGGAAAGGGCGATATGCTCTTTTACCCTCAGGGCTATACCAAGCCCGCAAGGGTTCAGGGCGCTTTTGTGTCCGACGGAGAAGTATCCAGTGTGGTGGACTTTTTGAAAAATCAGAGTCTGGGCAACACTTACGCGGAAGATGTGGAGGAGAAACTGAAAAATATTTCCGTTTCATCGGGTGCTCCCGGAGCGGGCGGAGACGGAGATTCCAGAGATGAGTATTTTGCGGAAGCCGGAAGATTTATCATTGATAAGGATAAGGCGTCCATAGGCATGCTCCAGAGGGTTCTTAAGATAGGCTTTAACAGGGCGGCGAGAATCATGGATCAACTGTGCGACTACGGCGTGGTGGGCGAAGAGGAAGGGACGAAACCCAGAAAAGTGCTGATGAGCATGGAGCAGTTTGAACAGATGCTTGAGGAAATAGTGTGAAGAGAATTTCTAAGTCTGCAAAATACGCAGACATAAGAAATTCTAAAGCTTCACACCGAAAAACGCAAAAACAGCGTTTTTCAGGTTTATTTGAGCTGCTGAAAGGCAGCATGGAGGATTATTATGAAAACGGATATTCAGATTGCACAGGAAGCGGTTATGAAGCCTATTGCGGAGATAGCGCGGGAATTGGGTATTGAACAGGATGATTTGGAGCTTTACGGAAAATATAAGGCAAAATTAAGTGAGGAATATCTGGAGAAACTGGAAGAGAAGCCGGACGGGAAACTAGTGTTGGTGACTGCCATCAATCCCACGCCTGCCGGAGAGGGAAAGACTACCACCACAGTGGGATTGGGAGAAGCCTTCGGAAAGCTGGGAAAAAAAGCCGTGATTGCCCTTAGGGAGCCTTCCCTCGGTCCCTGCTTCGGCATAAAAGGAGGAGCGGCAGGAGGCGGATATGCCCAGGTGGTTCCCATGGAGGATTTAAATCTTCATTTTACGGGAGATTTTCATGCCATTACTTCCGCCAACAATCTGCTGGCGGCGCTTTTGGATAATCATATCCAGCAGGGGAACGAACTTAGGATTGACACAAGGCAGATAGCATGGAAGCGCTGTGTGGATATGAATGACAGGGTTTTGCGAAATATTGTTGTGGGATTGGGAAATAAGACGGACGGCTTTGCGCGGGAAGAGCATTTTGTGATTACCGTGGCAAGCGAAATTATGGCGATTTTGTGTCTGGCTGAGAATATGCAGGATTTGAAGGAGAGGCTGTCCCGTATTGTGGCAGCGTATAATTATGACGGCGAGCCCGTGACGGCAAAGGATTTGCAGGCAGTGGGAGCAATGGCGGCGCTGTTAAAGGATGCCATCAAGCCCAATCTGATACAGACACTGGAGCATACTCCCGCTCTGGTGCACGGTGGTCCTTTTGCCAATATTGCCCATGGCTGCAACTCCGTGCGGGCTACCAAGGCGGCATTGAAAATGGCGGATTATTGCATTACGGAGGCAGGTTTCGGGGCGGATTTGGGAGCCGAGAAATTCTTTGACATTAAGTGCCGGATGGCAGGGCTCAAGCCGGATGCTGTAGTTTTGGTTGCCACAATCCGCGCTTTGAAGTATAATGGTGGTATGGCAAAGGCAGATTTGGGAACGGAAAATCTGGAAGCGTTGCAAAAAGGAATTGTGAATCTGGAAAAACATATTGAAAATCTAAAGAAATATGGCGTTCCCGTTATTGTCACACTGAACTTTTTTGTGACGGACACACAGGCGGAATTGGATTATGTCAGACAGTTCTGCGAGGAAAGGGGCTGTGAGTTTGCCTTGTCCGAAGTGTGGGAAAAAGGCGGCGAAGGCGGCATTGTCCTTGCAAATAAACTGATAGATACTCTTGACAGGGAAGAAAGCCGTTTTAGGGTATTATATGAGGATGATTTAGGTCTGAAAGAGAAAATAGAGCGGGTCGCAAAAGAGATATACGGTGCGGGAAGCGTTAAGTTCTCCTCCCTTGCGTCCAGACAGCTCACAGAATTGGAAAGAGCGGGATTTGGCAGATTTCCCGTGTGTATGGCAAAGAATCAATATTCTCTTTCCGATGACCCTGCACTGTTAGGCAGACCGGAAGGCTTTGAGTTAAGTGTGAGAGAGGCGTATGTATCTGCAGGAGCCGGGTTTGTGGTAGTGATTACGGGTGATGTAATGACCATGCCGGGACTTTCCAAACATCCTGCTGCATACGGTATTGATGTGGATGAAAACGGCGTGATTACGGGCTTATTTTAAACGGCGGCCAAGAGGACACACATTGAAATTAAGGTCGGACACTAAAATGGGAAAGGTATGGTTTAACGGATTTATGGCACAAATTATTGATGGAAAAGCAATTTCCGCACAGATTAAGGATGAGTTAAAAGAAAAAACGGCACAGTTAAAGGCGCAGGGGACGGAAGTCACTCTTGCCGTGATTCAGGTGGGACAGGACCCGGCGTCCACCGTGTATGTGGGCAATAAAAAGAAAGCCTGTGCTTATGTGGGAATCCGTTCCCTTGCCTATGAGCTTCCCGAGGACACCACGGAAGAAAAGCTTCTTAGTCTGATTGCGGAATTAAATGAAAGAGCGGATGTAAACGGCATTTTGGTGCAGCTTCCCCTGCCGGGACATATCGGGGAGGAAAAGGTGTTAAATGCCATTGACCCCAAAAAAGATGTGGACGGATTTCATCCTCAGAATGTGGGGGCCCTTTGTATCGGAAAGCCCGGTTTTGTATCCTGCACTCCCGCAGGCATTATCCAGTTGTTAAAGCGTTCCGGTATTGAAATTGCAGGTAAGGAATGTGTGGTAATCGGCAGGAGCAATATTGTAGGGAAGCCGATGGCGCTTTTGCTGCTTCGAGAGAACGGAACCGTTACCGTGGCTCACAGCCGCACCAAGGATTTGAAGGCAGTGACAAGCAGGGCGGACATTCTGGTAGTGGCAGTAGGAAAGCCAAGGATGATTACAGCGGACTATGTGAAAGAAGGCGCTGTGGTCATTGATGTCGGAATACATAGAAATGAACAGAACAAGCTTTGCGGAGATGTGGATTATGAGGAGGTTGCGCCCAAGTGCAGCGCCATAACACCGGTGCCGGGCGGAGTGGGTCCTATGACTATAGCGATGTTGATGAATAACTGCGTGGAATCCGTTGCGTTACAGGTATAGCGGAATGCGCAGCCTTGAAGCGGTATCGCGGATTTTTCCGCGATATGCGGGGGTATGTTTATGAAATGTCCAAATTGTGGGGCGCAGATGGAGGAAAATTCCCTGTATTGTGAAAAATGCGGGGAAGACATTCATATTGTGCCCGATTATGAACCGGAATTGGATAGCAATATACAAAAGACCATACAAAATATTGCAGAGGACATCCGTGAGGATAAAAGCATAGAAGATGACGGCAGGAACGGGAGCAAGAAACGCTTTACAAAAATACGGAAAATTCTGCCGGTTATTTTGATTGTCATGTTTTGTATTCTGGCAGCCACGGCAGGAATCATGCTATATCAGTTTTACTCGCTGGAATATCAGACCACGGCGGCAAAAAAATGCATGAAAAGGGAACAGTACAATAGAGCAATCAGCCATTATGTCAGGGCTTTGGAACTTGATGCAGGCAATGTGGATTTAATGGTGGAGCTGTCGGAGGCCTATTTTCACAAAAATAACAAAATGGAATATGAGTATCTGCTCAGAAGCATTGTGAAGAATCAAAATGCTACGGAGGAACAGGTGGAAAGCGCTTACGGAAAGCTGATTGCCATTTATAAAAGCAGGGGAGATTATCAGGAAATCAATGATTTTCTGCAGGCGAGCAATAACGAAAAAGTGCTTGCCATGTATCAGGGTTATATTGCCAAAGAGCCGGAATTCAGCGTATTGGAAGGATATTATACCAGTATCCAGCCTTTGAAATTAAGTTCTTTCGGCGCCGGAAATATCTATTATACATTGGACGGAAGCGACCCTGACGAGAACAGTTTTTTATATACGACCCCCATTCTTCTGGAGGATGGCGATTATCATGTAAAGGCTTATTATGTCAATGAAAACGGGATTCACAGCAATATAGTGGAAAGGACATTTCATGTTCAGATTGACGAGCTGCCGGCGCCGGAGATCAGCGCTGCGGACGGAGAATACAGCACTTCTGTGAGTATCGAGATTCTGGACGAGGGAGAAGAGGTTTATTATACCACGGACGGAAGCACGCCCACCATGCAGTCCACCTTGTATACGGCGCCGATTCCCATGCCCATAGGCAGGTCCCATTTTAAGTTTGTACGCATCGGAGACGGAAGGACCAGCCGGGTGGAGGAGAGAACCTATAATCTTACTTTGAATACAGAATTGACTCCTCAGCAGGCAGTCAATATTGTTACCGCTTACAGTGTAAAGATCGGGAAGATATATGATGAATCGGGATATTACGATGAAGAGGGCAACCGATACCTGTATAAATATGATTATGTGGCCAATATCAATCAGGTCAGCGACTTTTATGTGGTGACGGAAATCTGGCAGCAACAGGGCGGCGCCCAGACCAAAACAGGAACTGTTTTTGCGGTAAATGTATATACGGGAGAATTGTATAAACTGTTGATAGAAGATACCAACTATACTTTAGTTGAGATAGAAAAATAATTCCCCAAGCAGGGAGAGAGAGGTGGAGTATGTATAAAATATTAAAAAAGAAGGAGCTTGCCGCCAATATTTATCTCATGGAGGTAGAGGCAAAAAGGGTAGCAAAATCATGTGAACCCGGTCAGTTTGTCATTGTTCGCATGGATAGCGAGGGAGAGAGAATCCCCTTGACTATCTGCGATTATGACAGAGAAAAAGGGACCGTTACCATTGTATTTCAGACAGTGGGAGCGGGCACTAAGATGATGGCGGAACTTGCGGAGGGAGAGGCTTTTCATGATTTTGCGGGACCTTTGGGATGTGCTTCCGAACTGGTTTCCGAAGAGGAGGAGAGCCTGAAAAATAAAAAGATTCTGTTTGTGGCAGGAGGCGTAGGCGCCGCACCTGTTTATCCACAGGTAAAATGGCTGAAGGAGCATGGTATTCTGGCGGATGTGATTGTGGGCAGCAAGACGAAGGATTTGTTGATTCTGGAAAAAGAGATGGAGGCAGTGGCAGGCAATCTCTATGTGACCACGGACGACGGTTCCTATGGCAGAAGCGGCATGGTAACGCAGACCATAAAGGATTTGGTTGCGGAAGGCAAAAAATATGATGTTTGTATTGCCATCGGTCCTATGATTATGATGAAGTTTGTATGCCTCCTCACCAAAGAGTTAAATATTCCTACCATTGTCAGTCTGAATCCCATTATGGTGGACGGCACGGGAATGTGCGGCGCCTGCCGTGTTACCGTAGGCGGAAAGGTAAAGTTTGCCTGTGTGGACGGACCGGAATTTGACGGACATGAGGTGAATTTTGACGAGGCAATGAGAAGACAGCAGATATACAAGACTGCAGAAGGCAGGGCAATGCTTCGGCTGGAAGAGGGAGATACCCATCACGGCGGATGCGGAAACTGCCGGTAAAGAACAAGTATAAAGCAGATTTGTGGCGGCGCTGGGCCATAAAAGCAGCGCAGAAATGAGGAAAAAATATGGATGTATTAAAGAAAGTGCCTGTAAGGGAACAGGACGCAAAAGAGCGTGCTGCTAATTTTAAAGAGGTATGTTTAGGATATAACAAGGAAGAGGCCATGGAAGAGGCTTCCAGATGTATTAACTGCAAAAACGCGCAGTGTATCAAAGGCTGCCCGGTGGCGATTGACATTCCCGGATTTATTGAAAAGGTGAAAGAGGGAGATGTGGAAGCCGCTTATCAGATTATCAGCGAATCCAGTGCGCTTCCGGCTGTCTGTGGGCGCGTGTGCCCTCAGGAAAGCCAGTGCGAGGGCAAATGTATCAGAGGCATCAAGGGAGAGCCGATTTCCATCGGAAAATTGGAGCGTTTCACGGCGGATTGGGCAAGGGAGCACGGTATAAAACCCAATGGGGCAACAGAGAAAAAGGGTAAGAAAGTGGCTGTCATCGGTTCCGGTCCCGCGGGACTGACCTGTGCGGGCGACCTTGCCAAAATGGGCTATGATGTGACGATTTTTGAGGCGCTCCATGAAGCGGGCGGCGTATTGGTATACGGCATACCGGAATTCCGTCTGCCCAAAGAGGATGTGGTACAGAAAGAAATCGATAATGTAAAGGCTTTGGGCGTTACCATTGAAACCAATGTGGTAATCGGCAAATCCGTTACCATAGATGAATTGCTGGAAGAAGAAGGTTTCAACGCCGTGTTTATCGGCTCCGGCGCAGGACTTCCCAAATTCATGGGAATTCCCGGAGAGAACGCAAACGGCGTATTTTCCGCAAACGAATATCTTACCAGAAGTAATTTGATGAAAGCGTTTGATGAGACCTCTAACACGCCCATCATGCGCGGCAAAAAGGTTGCCGTGGTAGGCGGCGGAAATGTGGCGATGGATGCGGCAAGAACGGCGCTTCGGCTGGGTGCGGAGGTACATATTGTATACAGAAGAAGCGAAGAGGAACTTCCCGCCAGAGTGGAAGAAGTACATCATGCAAAAGAAGAGGGAATTATCTTTGACCTTCTGACCAATCCTACAGAGATTCTTTCCGATGAAAAAGGCTGGGTGACAGGCATGAAATGCATTCGCATGGAGTTGGGTGAGCCGGACGAATCCGGCAGACGCAGACCGGTGGAGGTTCCCGATTCCGAGTTTACGATGGAGCTTGATACCGTTATTATGTCTCTGGGAACTTCGCCCAATCCTTTGATTTCTTCTACTACGGAAGGCTTGGAGACCAACAAGTGGAAATGTATCATTGCGGACGAAGCAAACGGAAAGACAACCAAGGAGGGCGTTTATGCCGGCGGCGACGCCGTGACAGGAGCGGCAACCGTAATTCTTGCCATGGGTGCGGGAAAGGCGGCAGCGAAAGGAATCGATGAATATCTGAGCGGAAGATAAAGCGGAGGTATATGCCCTTGAGTCCACAATACGATGATACAATCGAAGAGTCCCGGCTCTATCAGAACAGCGCCGAAAGGGCGGAGGAAAACCGCTCTTTCGGGTGGGTTCTTTTGCTCATGGGAGTAGTCGGCATTCTTGTCGTCATACTGGGAATCATGGGCATGATTCCGTTCCGGTTAGGAAGCTCGTATCTGACTTATGGCGTGATGAGCGCAATCTTTTTGCTGTTTATCGTCATGGGAGCAATCTCCATGAAAAACGCCAGAATTTTTGCGAAAAAAGCGGAGTCGGAGAATCATCTGCAGGAAATCCTGCTGGAATGGTGCAATAAGAATTTCCGTGAGGATATGATTGACGGAGAAATTGAAAAAACAGGAGAAGATACGGAAGAAACTTTGTATTTTAAGCGTTGTGAGCAGATGAAAAAAATGCTGAATCATCAGTTTGTGAATCTGGATCAGGCTTTTTTGGAGCATTTTATTGATGAAAAAGTTTATGAAAAGGTGTTTACAAAGTAAAAATATATGATATTATAGTAATGTTACTGTTTACAAATTTAAAGATGATGTGCGGAATGCACGGAAATGAGGGAGATTATGAAAAAGAAGGTTTTAACATTACTTCTTGCAGCCGTAATGACTTTCTCTTTAGCGGCATGCGGAGAGAAGGACAGCGAAGATGTTGCCGGAGGCAGAGGTTCTTCGGTTGAGGCGGGAGCGGAACTGTCCGGGAAAGACGGAAAAGATGATGTAAAAGATGGTGTCAAAGATGATGTAAAAGATGTCAAAGATGTGAAGTCCGTGGAAGACCCCATGGGGGAAGCGCTGAAAAATATGAATTCCGCATCCAACATGGAAGCGGAGATGATTATGGAGATGGACATGAAAATGTCAGCAGGCGGGGAGACACAGACCATAGAGTCTGTTACCGAGATGCACATGACCTGTTTTTATGAGCCTACTTTGAAGATTAAGATGGAAATGGACATGGACATGAAGGAACTGGGCTCCCAGAAAATGGAAATGTATGCGGAAACCGCAGAAGACGGAAGTATCATGACCTATATTTATGACGGGCAGACATGGCAGTCCCAAGTAGCAGGAGCAATGGATTTGGAGGCATATGATGCCCGCAGAAGCATGAGTTCCTATATTCAGGAAAGTTCCCTTTATACATTGGAGGGCATGGAAGAAGTAAACGGCGCCAATGCCTATAAGTATTCTTATGCCATGACCGGTGATGAAATGAAAGAAACGATATTGAACTCCGGCTCTCTGGATTCCCTTGCCTCTCTCGGTCTTAGCGAAAGCCAGATGGAAGGTATGATGGACGGTTTGGGCGAGCTGGTTACTTATGTATGGGTTGATGAGGAAACTTTATATCCTGTAAAATACGAAATGGATATGACAGAGATTATGGATAAGTTGATGTCCAATATGGTGGGCGCCATGGGAGAGCAGGCGGCAGGAATCAGCATGAGCATCCCCAAGATGACCATGAGCATGACCTGTTCTGATTTTGGTACCGCAACAGATTTTTCGGTTCCTGAGGAAGCAAAGCATACGAACTAAAAAACAGAATACACAGACATGAAGATTACAATGATATGCGTGGGCAAAATCAAAGAGAAATTTTACAGGGACGCTCTGGAGGAATATGCCAAAAGGCTGGGTAGGTACTGTAAATTTGAAGTGGTGGAAGTAGCGGATGAAATGACGCCGGACAATGCAAAACCGGCGCAGGAAGAGCAGATTAAGGAAAAGGAGGCAAAGCGCATCCTTTCTAAAATCAAAGAAGATACCTTTGTATGTACTTTGGAAATCGCAGGCAATAAGCTTTCTTCCATAGAATTCTCACAGTGGCTTGATAAGGCTGCTCTTGAAGGAAAGAGCAGCCTTGTTTTTGTGATTGGAGGGTCTCTGGGACTTCACCGTACAGTGACGGAGCGTTCCGACTTTGCTCTCAGTTTTTCGGATATGACATTTCCCCACCAGTTGATGCGGGTGATTTTAAGCGAGCAGATTTACCGTGCATTCCGCATTATAAACGGGGAGCCGTACCATAAGTGAACAGCAATATAAGTCTTTAAAAAAGCAGTGGAAAAGGTTGGGAGGAATGTGTATAATAGAATTAGGGAAGGGGGGACAGCCATGGGAAAAGATACTCGCCTTGTCAATATCTATTTGAAAATACATAACAAAAAAATGCTGACCATGGATGATTTGGCTTATCTGGCCGAGTACGACCCGGAATGCTTTGCGAAAACCTGTAAAAATGTGGTATATAACATTCCGGAAGCTAAACCGATTATGGAATCGCCGGATAAAAAATCCCCATGCCCCGAGCCGGAGCAGAACCCTCCCATTCAGCAGAGCATAGAGGAAATTCTGGAAAGATTAAGACGCTTGGAAATGAATGCTTTTCCCAATATCAATGTGGATGATGAAGTGGTTAAAAATCTGCTGGGCAATTTATATATGGAGATGCTGTTTCCCCATAATGATAAAGCTACCTTTATGAATATGGCGGACGGCGGAAATACATCCACCTTTGATAAAAAGGCGTAACGGGGGAATTTTCGGCATGATACAAAGAAGAAAGAGACGGAGACATATTATCATAATGTTTATGTGCCTGATCGTTTTGGCGGGATGTGCGAATAAGGAGGTTCCCAAGGCGGACTTAAGGTATGCAAATGAAAATCATGGACCGGCGGATGCTTTGTATGTGCTCCTGCGAAGGGGAAACTATGTAAATACACAATATGAGCTGATTTGTGAGGCAGATAAGGAGGAATATCTAAAGCGCCATGGCGCAGCGGATATTTCTCCGCTTTGTTTTCCGGGACAGGGAGGAACAATCGGAGCGGAGCTATATTTTGATAAGGAGACGGGGAAGGGCTGCGGAATCAAATATGAGGAAACCGAAGCCGGCATGGAGCTACTGGGCTTTGAGATTTCAGGATATGATACTGATGGTTTTTGGAGCTGGAATTATCCCAATCCCTATTCCACAAAGGTAGCCTATGGTGATGAATCCTATACAAAGAGTGACAGGCTTCCCGCTTATTGGATAAAGCATGTTACGGATTATGAGGAGTCTTATGAGTATGATTCTGAGGACAGGCTCTGCTCCTATAAGGTTATGGGAGTTGTGGACAGGGGTTTTGGAAATCGGGAGAAGGAGGAGATTTTTCAGGTTAGCTTTTCCTATGGGGAGGATGGGAATTTGCAGAAAAAAGCATGTCTGCGTGAGAAAACCTGTCTGTTTAATCCCTATGTTGCGAAAAAATGTGTGGGCGGGGACCTTGTCTATAGGGTCTGCCAAGAGCAGTATTATGCTTATGATGAATGGGAACGCCTGATATATGCGGATTTGCCGGGGGAGGGAGAATACTATTTCTGCTATGAGGAAACCTCCATGGAAGACTCTATGGAGGCCTCCATGGTGCCTTATGCTTTTCTGGAGGTGTATCCCCGGTTCTGCAGTTTTAACCGTTTGGCCAAAGAGGACTATAGCTTTATGGATGTTCCGAAGGGCGGGGAGGAAGCCTTTCTTCGTCAGGCAGGCTTGGCGAAAGAAAATATTTTGCATGAGTATCGGTGGCAGAATGAATCCGGTGATGGAGTTGTCTGGTCCCATGAGGAGGTTTGCCTTACGCTTTATTATGACAAGGAAAAAGAAATTGGCTGTGGATATTTTGCATATCCCAAGGAGGATTTTACGGATATGAGCGGATTTATGTTTCAAGGGTGCGAGAAGATTAAGCTTTCGGAGACGGAGGACCCTTATAGCGTATTAGCCCCTTACTACACGGAGGGGAAACCGGATATTTCGTTTATACCTTTGGAGGATATGTTTCAATGGGAAAGCAGTAGCTATGAATGCAAATATGACAAGGACAGGCTGATGTATATCTGGATGTATGGTACGGGCTCGGATACCGAGAGATTTTATATTTATGAGGATGATAATGATACGCCGGCATACTGCTTAAATGTGAGGAGAGGGACTCATAACGGAATCACCTTGTTTGAGTTTGTGCCGTGAAATAAGTACAATAATGTGATAATTAATAGAGATGATGCAAAACAGATGCAAAAAATATGCCGTTATGATGCCGCCCCCTGCTATATTCTACAAGTAAGGATATGCAGGGGCGCGGTTTATGTCAGCGTCAGGAGTTTCGCAATTACCGGTTACGGAATACACATGGAGAAAGGTATCTATGGGAAATATCAGTATAGGGAATAGCAATCGGACAAAAAGAATTCTGTCTGTTGTCATGCTGCTTTTCGCATTTTCCGCAATGCTTGCGGGATGCGGAGAGGAAAATAGACAGCAGGCAGAGGCGGCAGGCGCATTCTGCCTGACCACAGGACAGGGTTTTAAGGAAGCATCCGAGACTTTATCGGTGCGGGCTGCGGAAGAGAAAAAGGTGCAGGAGAAGGTGGAAGATGCACAGGGAGAGACGGAAAATGCTGTGCAGAAGGAACCGGTTTTTGTAGAGACGCCCAAGCTTCCGGAAAAAGGACGGAAGCTTTCGGATTTTGTGCCCGAAGGGTGGGAGCTGGCGGACAGCGTGGAACTGGATTTTAACGAAGATAAAATCACGGATTATGTGGGAGTGCTGAGTGTCACTATTATCTGGAATGAGGATGAAGGATTTTTATTGGAGTATTGGAACTGTCCGCGTATTTTATTTGCAGTGGAAAGCTGTGAGGACGGCTCCTATCGTTTATCCTTTCAGGATGAAAATCTGATACGAAACCGTGACGAGGGCGGTATATACGGAGATCCCTATCTTCCGCTGACGGCAGAAGGAGACGCCTTTACAACCCATGCTTATGGGGGCAGTGCATGGAGATGGTCGGAGGATTATACTTATCGCTATATTGACGGCACATGGTATTTTACAAAATTTGAGGAGGCTTCCGGCTATTATAGCTATATTACTTCTTATGCGGCAAATGATTGGGAGAGGGGAACAGGGATTCGCAAGGTACGGAACGATGAGTCCGACTATATGGAAGAGCATTGGGAGGAAGAACCGGTGTTTGATTTGGTTTACGAGGTTTCCTTAGATGAAATGCCCACTCTTTATCAGGCAGGGAAGCGCTGGTGGCTTGCGCCGGACCGTGTGACGGATTGGACAGTAAATGCGGTTACATTCGCAGAGGATGTAGCTGGCATGGAGGAAACAGAGAAGCTGCGGCTTTCCGAAGCTATAAAGGCGTATGCGGAAAGACAGCAGGGGTCATCCAGTGACTATAATGATGAAAATGGTATACTGCTGAATCCGTATTCGGATTCGGACAATTCAAAAGAATATCTGTTGATGTATAGCTGGGAGGATAAGAGGGTATCTGTCCTTGCGGAGTCAGACACTGCCATAGATGATTTGGAGTGGTATCAGGGAAAAATTTATTATACTACGGAGATTGTGGAAAATATTACTTATAAGGCATTGCGGGATGGAAAGGAAACCTTGATACAGGAGGAAGATACGGTGGGGCTTATCCTTCATCGGATGAACGAGGACGGAAGTGAGAAGGAAGAGGTATTTGAGTACAGATATGTGGCAGAAGGACAGGAGGTTTTAGAGGAAAGACCCCCGTATCTTGCCTTTATCTATGAGGTAAGCGGGGGAGAAATTATATTGCATATATACACAGATGGACCGCATCCTTATTACCGTATGAATATCGACGGAAGCAATGTGCGAAAGATAGGGCAGGTGCCTGCTTAAGAATTATTTTTAAGGCTCCTTGTCATTTTACGGAAGGCGGTGTATAATGGCAGAGGAATCAAAACGGTCAAAAAGAAAGTGTACAGGACAATGGAAGAGAAAGCAGTTTCCCGTAAAGCACAAATGAAAAAAGCGTTGATAGCGGCATTTCCCCATACGCTGCCAATCCTTGCAGGATTCTCGTTTTTGGGGATTTCTTATGGCATATATATGAATGTGTCAGGATTTTCCGTCTGGTATACCCTGTTGATGAGTGTTATGGTATTTGCCGGTTCCATGCAGTTTGTTGCCGTGAATATGCTGGCAGGCATTTTTAATCCCTTTCAGGCGCTGGCGATGACTCTTATGGTCAATGCCAGACATCTCTTTTACGGAATTTCCATGTTGGATAAATACAGGGGCAGGGGTTGGAAATCCCTTTATCTGATTTTCGGCATGTGTGATGAGACTTTTTCCGTCAACTGTACGGCAGAGGTCCCGGAAGATGTGGATAAGGGATGGTTTATGATTTTTGTGACCCTGTTAGACCAGTTTTATTGGGTTATGGGTTCCGCATTGGGAGGCATTTTCGGTTCTTTTATTCATTTTAACACAGAAGGCATTGAGTTTGTTATGACTGCCATGTTTGTGGTGATTTTCATGGAGCAGTGGATGAAGGAGAAAAATCATTCCAGCGCATTACTGGGGCTGGGATTGTCGCTGCTGTGCCTGATTATATTCGGGGCGGATTATTTTATTATTCCAACCATGATAGCAATTATCGGAATGCTCACTATTTTGAGGAAACCTATTGAGAAGGGCGGTGAAACGGAATGAATATGACTTTTTCGCAATTGATGATTACCATATTTATGATTTTTCTGGGAACGGTTATTACCCGGTTCCTGCCGTTTGTTGTCTTTCCCTCGGGGAAGCCCACGCCCAAATATCTGCAATATCTGGGAAAGGCGCTGCCCCCTGCGGTATTCGGGCTGCTTGTTATATATTGCTTAAAGGATGTCAATATTCTTACGGGAAGCCACGGACTTCCGGAGTTAATTGCCATCTGTGTTGTGGCAGCGCTTCACGCGTGGAAAAGGCAGATGCTTTTATCCATTGCGGCAGGAACCGTTAGCTATATGCTGTTAATACAGTTGGTGTTCTAACCTAAAATTCATTTCCGGGGAATTTGGGGATGCCGTCAAAACCGGGCTTCAAATCCTCGTCAGTAGGGATATAATCGGACATTTCTCCATTGTTAAATTTCTCGTAAGCAACCATATCGAAATATCCCGTGCCGGTGAGACCGAATACAATGGTCTTTTCTTCGCCGGTTTCTTTGCATTTCAAGGCTTCATCTATAGCTACGCGGATAGCGTGGCTGCTTTCGGGGGCGGGAAGGATGCCTTCCACTCTTGCAAATTGGGTAGCTGCTTCAAATACGGCTGTCTGCTCCACGCTGACAGCTTCCATAATGCCGTCATGATAAAGCTGTGAAAGGATGGGGCTCATGCCGTGATAGCGCAGTCCTCCTGCGTGGTTTGCGGAAGGAATGAAGCTGCTTCCCAAGGTATACATTTTGGCCAGAGGGCAGACCTTTCCGGTATCGCAGAAATCATACGCGAATACGCCTCTTGTAAAGCTGGGGCAGGAAGCGGGCTCTACCGCGATAATCCTGTAATTTTTTTCGCCCCGGAGGATTTCTCCCGCAAAGGGGGAAATGAGTCCTCCAAGGTTGGAACCGCCGCCGGCGCATCCGATGATAAGGTCGGGGGTAATATCATATTTATCAAGAGCTGTTTTTGTTTCCAAACCAATAATGGTCTGGTGGAGCAGCACCTGATTCAAAACGCTGCCCAACACATAGCGGTAACCTTCTCTGGTGATTTCTGCTTCAACGGCTTCGGAAATGGCACAGCCGAGGCTTCCCGTGGTGCCGGGATGCTCCGCGAGAATCTTTCTGCCTACTTCGGTAGTGGTGCTGGGGGAAGGTGTAACGGTTGCGCCGTAAGTCCTCATTACTTCACGGCGGAAAGGCTTCTGTTCATAAGAAACCTTTACCATATACACAAGGCAGTCCAAATCAAAATAGGAGCATGCCATGGACAGCGCCGTACCCCACTGACCCGCGCCGGTTTCCGTGGTAACACCCTTAAGTCCCTGTTTCTTTGCGTAATATGCCTGAGCAATGGCGGAGTTCAATTTATGGCTTCCGCTGGTATTGTTTCCTTCAAATTTGTAATAAATCTTCGCCGGAGTCTGCAATTTTTCTTCCAGACAATAAGCCCTTACTAAAGGAGAGGGACGGTACATTTTATAAAAGTTCTGGATTTCCTGAGGAATGGGAATATACGCATCGGTATCATTCAGCTCCTGCGCCACCAGTTCGTCGCAGAACACACCCTGTAATTCCTCCGCGGTCATGGGCTTTAAAGTGCCCGGATTTAAAAGGGGTGCGGGTTTATTTTTCATATCGGCCCGAAGATTGTACCAGGCAGTGGGAATTTCATTTTCCTCAAGATAAATTTTATAGGGAATTTTTTTGTTTTCACTCATTTTTCTTTTTCCTTTCCTTGATAAAGATTGCATGTTTGAAAATTATGGTAAAATAAGACCTTATTTATGGTAACACAAAAAGCCTGATTCTGCAATCATTTTTAGATTTTGGGACGGTTTCGTAGCGTTTTTGTTCCGTTGCGGGGGAGAGATGCGGAAAACCCTCGGGAAAATACGCCCGGGGAACTCCCGGACAAATCTCCGGGATGACAAATTTTGCGGAATTTGTTATAATAGGACTGTTCTTTTAAAATATTCGGTTCAAAGGAGTTTGGTTGATTTGACGAAAAAACAGTTGGCGTTGGCAGTAATAGAAAGATTAAAAAAAGAATATCCGGATGCGGGTTGTACGCTGGAGTACGATCAGGCGTGGAAGCTTTTGGTGAGTGTGAGGCTGGCTGCCCAATGCACGGACGCCAGAGTCAATATTGTAGTGGAGAAGCTGTATGAGAAATATCCCGATGTCAATGCCCTTGCCAAGGCGCCCGTAGAAGAGATAGAAAAAATCGTGCATCCCTGCGGTTTAGGCAACAGCAAAGCAAGAGATATCAGCGCCTGCATGAAGATGCTTCGGGATGAATTTGACGGAAAAGTGCCGGATGATTTTGATACGCTGTTAAAGCTTCCCGGCGTGGGACGAAAGAGCGCAAATCTCATTATGGGAGATGTGTTCGGCAAGCCTGCCATCGTCACAGATACCCATTGTATCAGGCTTTCCAACCGTATCGGGTTGGTAAAGGGAATCAAAGAGCCTGCAAAAGTGGAAAAGGAATTGTGGAAAATCGTACCTCCCGAGGAGGGCAATGACTTGTGCCATCGTATGGTACTGCACGGAAGGGATATTTGTACGGCAAGAACCCATCCCCATTGTGACAGATGCTGTCTGCAGGATGTCTGCAAAAAACAGTTGTCATGATAGAGGAGTCAGCCACATAGAATAGACAAGAAAGTTTATTAGGCAGGAGTGGCTGTAGATGGAAATTTATGTGGTAAAACAGGGGGATAATGTAGACGATATCGCCGCCTCTTATGAAATACCGGTTCAGACCCTTATTTATGATAATCAGTTAGTATATCCTTATGAGCTTGCTGTCGGGCAGGCTCTTTTGATTGATGACAACAGCATTTCCACAGAGCGGAATTTTATTGCTGATACGGATTCGGCGGATATTCGGCGGGAGGCATTTGTAAACGGATATGCCTATCCCTTCATCAGCAGATGGGTATTGGAGCAGACCCTGCCCTATCTGTCGGAACTTTCGGTTTTTTCCTATGGTTTTACTTCGACGGGCAGTCTGATAGCCCCGCCTCTGGATGATGTATGGATGATAAATCTTGCGGTTTCTTATGGGGTATTTCCCATTCTTACTTTGACGCCCTTTGGGACGGACGGAAATTTTAATAACCGTCTCATCCATTCGGTGGTCAACAATCCTGATTATACGGATAATCTGATTGCCGAATTGTTGGAGACTATGGGAGCAAAGGGCTATCGGGGAGTGGATATTGATTTTGAATATATTCTGGCGGAGGACAGGGATGCTTTTACCGCTTTTGTGCAAAAGGTTGCGGACATCATGAGGATTAACGGTTATCATACATCCGTAGCGCTTGCTCCCAAGACCTCTGCGGACCAGAAAGGGCTTCTGTATGAAGGGAAGGACTACGCAGCCTTGGGGCAGGCTGTGGACCATGTGCTGTTAATGACTTATGAGTGGGGCTATACCTATGGACCGCCTATGGCAGTTGCCCCCCTGAATCAGGTAAGGCGGGTGGTGGAGTATGCATTGACGGAAATTCCGGCATCCAAGATAGATTTGGGAATCCCCAATTACGGTTATGACTGGCCCCTGCCTTATGAGAGGGGCACCACGCAGGCTGTCACCATCGGAAATGTGCAGGCTGTACGGATTGCCATAGAGCAGGGGGCAGTGATAGAATTTGACGAAATCGCCCAAAGTCCCTTTTTTACCTATACGGAGGCTGATACGGGAAGGGCGCATGAAGTGTGGTTTGAAGATGTGCGCAGCCTGCAGGCAAAGTTTGACCTGATGAAAGAATTCGGTTTAAAGGGCTGCGGATATTGGCAGATCATGAAGTGGTTCCGGGCAAACTGGCTGCTTCTTTCCCACAATTTCCGAATCGGGAGGAATCTTTTCTGAGCGGTTTTTGTTTCCTAAGTGTTTTTCTTTACAGAAATAGGGAAAAATGATATACTTTTTGTAATTCATGGAAAGAATATCGAAAGAGCAGGGATAGCTATGAAAAAAAGGAAAAAGAGATTGTTTCGTCAAAGAGCGCTTGCGGTTGCCTTAAGTATCTGTCTGTTGGCAAGCAGTATGGATTTCACCGTGCTTGCGGCAGGGACGGGCTGTAACCATGTGCATGATGAAAATTGCGGCTACAGGGAGGCCGTGGCAGGACAACCCTGTAGCAAGGGTGGTCTGACGGTTTCCGGAGGAGATACGGGACATGAGCATGATGAAAGCTGTGGATACAAGAAAGCCGTGGAAGCACAGCCTTGTAAATGGGGCGTGACGATTTCAATTTCCGGAGGAGACGCGGTTGCCGTACATGACCATGATGGAAGCTGCGGTTACATAGAGGCGGAGGCAGGGCAGGAGTGCACATGCGGAGCCGCTTCGGATGTAACGGACGGAAATGCGGAAATCACCCATGCCGAAGATTGTGAATACAGGGAAGCGATAGAGGGGCATCCCTGCGAATATGAGAATCATACGGCACATAATGACGAATGCGGTTACAGGGAAGCGGTAGAGGGACATCCCTGTGGGTTTGTGCCCCATACGGAGCATGACGACGAATGCGGGTATGTGGCTGAGGTGACGGCATTACCCTGCCGCCATGTACATAATGCGTCCTGCGGGGGACTGGAGCCGGTGGAAGTGAGTGTCAATAATGCCACATATACCACCAATGCGGATCAGATTATGGCGTATAAATATCTCAATACAACAAACAAGAAACAGGTAGCTGATGGCGAGCTTCCGATGGATATTGATGTCGTAGGAAACTATAATGGACAGTGGATTGCAACGACATTCGGGTTTAAAGGATATCGGATTAAACATACAATGCCGACAGATGCCGTGGTGACACGCAATGCAAGTTTTGTAAATAGTGGGCGGTATGTGAAATTAAGTTATACAATAACGGCGGGTAGCAGCATTGTTACGGATGGAAAATTAGCGGTTTTTGCGGATGTTATGATTGGATGGGACGATAAGGCTACTATTAAAGTTATAAAAGATAGTTCAGGAAGCCGGGTCATAGGGCTTTCTATGGTGAATTCACATAGCGATACAGCTGTTCAGGGTAAAGGTGCACAGTACAATCTGTATTTCAGGGGCACCAATGGGGTGACGGATGTCAGCACTTATTGGTTTGGATGGTTTCCTAATGAAGATACGATGTGTTATGATCAAGCTGATATAGAATCTTTTGGTGAGAATGACAGTGCTCTTGCCGTGAGCTGGCAAGGTATAGAGCTGGAACCCGGCGAATCCAAAACCTACTCCATTATCGTAGGCGTAGGAGAGGCGGCGGAGCCGCCGAAATGGGGGGGGTGACGAAGAAACCCCGACCATCAGGCTGTCACTGGATGCGGAGCTTCCGGACAGACATACCGTCAATGTGGAAGCAAATATTAAGGATCAGGCGGGAGTCATTGATTCCATTTATTATACCGTGGACGACGGTTCGGAAAACAAACTTCTGGATTCGGTGGCAACGGGGGAAGACCAGACCGTCAGGGGAGTCATCCATCTGCCGGATCTTAACCCCAATACAAGGCATAAAATCCTGCTTTGGATCACCAACTCCAAAGGCGCCGTGTCCGAGGCGGTGGAAAAATGGATTGAGGTGGACGAGACGGGGAAGATTCAAATAAATGACCACACTCACGAATATGAGATTGTTGAGGAGAAAGAGCCTACCTGTATAGAGGAGGGGCATGTTATCAAACGCTGCAGTATTTGTAACGGACAGGAGGCAGCCTATTCTCCCGCTCTCGGTCATGAGTTTGGGGACTATGTGTACAATAACGACGCCACCTATGAACATGACGGAACGGAGACCGCTACCTGTGTCAGAGGATGTAAGGATACCCGGATAAGGCCGGGAACCAGATTGATTCCGGAGGAAGAAGTAGTTATTGAAGGAGACATTATCGGAGAAGATATCTATGAATCCGTTACGGCGAAATTGGTGGGTATTGACGGCATGAAAGGCAGGGAATATCCCGCCGATGTTACGGGAAACAGTTCTCCTTACCATTACCGGGCGTCCGCTCCGGCGGACGAATACAATCTGGTAGTGAATGCCAGAAAAAAGGATGGGACGGAGCTTACCATAACATCGCTGGTGGAGCTTACGGAAGACATAACGGACAAGGATATCGTCCTTCCCATGGGAGAGAAGAATTCAAGGGTAGTTCTGGTGGGAAGCGCCAGAACAGTCCTTGTAGGCGAACTGGATAATATAGCGGACGCCTCGGGAGCGGAAGAGGACACGGTAAATGTGGTGTTTACCGTGGATGAGAGAACCGAACAGACGGCAGACGGAGCGGAGCAGATTAAGCGTATTTCTCAGGACAGGATTCTGGAATATCTGGATTTTAAGCTTACAAGGCAGGTAAATAATGACCCTGCGGCAGATATCGGCGATGAAAATACAAAGCTGCTTCCCGTCATTGTGCCTTTTGAAAACGCCGACAAGGAGAATCTTGCAGTTTACCGTTACCATGAGAATAAAGCAAGACAGAAAGGCGAAGCGGAGCAGCTTACCGAAACGCCTAATGAAAACGGGGAATACATAGAATTTTCGGAAGACAGCGTTTTGATTCATGCCATGAAGTTCTCCACTTATGCCATCGGCTATACGCTGCCCAAGGCGGAACCGCCCAAGGAGGAGCCTCCCAAAGTAGAACCTCCAAAGGAAGAGCCGCCCAAAGTAGAGCCTCCTAAGGAGGAACCTCCAAAAGTGGAGGACGATGATGACGAGGTATTTGTACACAGCCAGATTGTGACGCCGAAAGCTTCCGAGCCCAAGACGGGAGTTTCCCAAAACGCCGTCCCTTGGGCAACTATGGGAATGATAGCCGGATTTACCTATCTGTTGGATTTATTTGTTGAGAAAGCACCCATCAGTCTGGGTATGACGGAAGAACAGAAAAATAGAGTGATTTCATGGATAGTAAAACGGGCGAAACACAAAAACCGTTTTGTACGCTATCTGGCAATCGGTGCAATCTTTATGATATTGTTATTCTATCATTTGATCGGAAAGCATCTTGCAGTGAAAGAAGAACTGAAGGAACTGCAGTTGGGAGTGTTATAATTTGTGCATGCATGAAATTTTCGGGTTGCGGTATTGGCAGAAGTATCGCAGGCAGAAGCCAATGATACATGACAACAGGGTTGCAAAGCAGTTCCCGTTGTATGCGGGGGTATAAGAACGGAGAATTTATTATGAGAATGTATGACATCATCATGAAAAAGAGAAACGGCGGCGAATTGTCAAAAGAGGAAATTGACTTTTTCGTGCAGGGTTATACAAAGGGCGAGATTCCCGATTATCAGGCGTCTGCTCTGATGATGGCGGTTTATTTTCGGAAGATGACGGCAGACGAGACCCTTTTTCTTACCATGGCGATGGCCGAAAGCGGAGAAATGTTGGATTTGTCCGCAATTAAGGGAATCAAGGTGGATAAGCACAGCACGGGAGGCGTGGGGGATAAAACCTCTCTGGCGCTGACTCCCATGGTGGCAGTGTGCGGGATTCCCGTTGCGAAGATGAGCGGCAGGGGGCTTGGACATACCGGAGGCACCATTGATAAATTAGAGAGTTTTCCGGGATTTTCCACGGCGCTTACCGGGGAGCAGTTTATCTCCAATGTGAACCGAATCGGCATTGCCCTGATGGGGCAGACCGCAGATTTAGCGCCTGCCGACAAAAAGCTGTATGCCCTCAGGGATGTAACCGCAACCGTGGACAATATGTCTTTGATTGCAAGCTCCATTATGAGCAAGAAGCTGGCGGCGGGAGCGGACGCCATTGTATTGGATGTAAAGACGGGAAGCGGGGCGTTTATGAAGGAGGAGGCGGACGCCTTTGCTCTGGCAAAAGAGATGGTGCAAATCGGAAAAAATGCAGGAAGGCGGACGACAGCCGTTGTCTCCGACATGGACCAGCCTTTGGGGTATGCCGTGGGAAATGCCCTTGAGGTAAAGGAGGCCATAGAGACCCTGCAGGGCAGAGGTCCTGAAGATTTTCGGGAACTATGCCTGACCCTCGGCAGCCGGATGCTGATTGCGGGGGGCTTGGAAACGGAGGAAGCCGCTGCAAAGGAAAGATTACAAAAGGTGATTTCGGACGGAAGCGCTCTTCATAAACTTGCGGAGCTTGTAAAAGCGCAGGGAGGAGACGAGAAAGCTGTCTATGATACGGGACTTTTGCCCAAGGCAGAACTTGAAATTCCGGTCCCCTCGCCCGTGGATGGCTATGTGAGCCATATAGAATGCGGAGAAATCGGCATTTGTTCCCTTATGTTAGGCGGGGGTAGGGAGACTAAGGACAGCCGGATCGATTTGTCCGTGGGGCTTGTCCTGAAGAAGAAAACCGGGGACTATGTGAAAGCAGGGGAGCCACTGGCTTATCTTTATGCCAATGACGAAGGGAAGGCGCAGGCTGCAAAAGAGCGTTTTCTCAAAGCATACGCTTTCTCCGGCGAAGCGCCCATAAAGGCAGCCTTGATTAAGGGGATTGTCGATTGAATGAAAAATTATACGGGTCGGATTTCTCATATATTGCTGCCCATGATAATATACTGTTATCATGAAAAAGAAAAATCATATCCCCAAAAAGGAGTTCTTGATAGATTCCCTGCAACTGCCGAGGGATATCTGCACAGGAGCCGTCAGAGTCACGCTTACAGGCAATGGGGAAGCCTGGATAGAAAACTATAAAGGAATTTTGGAATATACGGAACAGATGATTCTGCTTCAGACAAAAAGCTGTCAGGTGTGTTTTGAAGGAAACAGGCTCTGCATCGACTATTACACAAATGAGGATATGAAGATTAAGGGCTGTATTCAATGCGTCCGCTATCTGTAGGCAGGCTGAATGCTTTGATAGAACTTAAGTTATGCGGAGGTATGGCATGATAGCGATTTTCAGGTATCTGAGGGGATATCTGCGCATTAAGGTGTGGGGATTTTCGGCAGAGCGTTTTATGAATCTGTGCGGCAACAAAGATATCCTTCTTTGGGAGATTAAGCGGGATGGGGATGTTTATTACATGAACATCGGCTTAAGAAGCTTTTACAAGCTTCGTCCCATCGTGAAAAAAACAGGAACAAGGGTAGTCATATTACAGAGATATGGGCTACCCTTCTTTATACCCGGTCTGTGGAAACGGAAAATTTTTGTGATGGGGCTCGTTCTGGCTGTGGGATTCTGGTTTTGGACTTCCTTTTATATCTGGGATATTGAGATTGAGGGGAATTATCAGATTACGGAAGATGTTTTTTCGGATTTTCTGGAGGCGGAGGGCGTGCATGTAGGAATGCGTATCAGCCGCCTTGATATCGGGACTTTGGAAAAGGAAATCCGCAGAACCTTTACGCAGGTCACATGGACCTCTGCCAAGCTTTCCGGCACGAAACTGCAGATACAGCTTAAGGAAAACGACGCCCCCATTGTGCCCTCAATAGAAAAAAAGGAGGGAGGAAGCGACCTTGTAGCGGAATGCGGAGGGGTGATTGTGTCCATCATAGTGAGAAACGGGGTGCCCAAGGTGGCGGCAGGCGATACGGTGGAAGCGGGAGCGGTATTGGTGGAGGGAAGTGTTCCCGTTTATAATGACGACGCCACCGTAAGGGAGTATCAATATGTGCATTCCGATGCGGATATTGTGATTGAACGAACGGAAGACTTTTACGCGGAACTTCCGTATATACATATTGAAAAGGCGTATACGGGAAGGACAAAAAGCCGGCATTTCCTTCACTTCGGGGAAAGGGAGTTGAAAATACCCGCGGAAAGACCTTATCTGGTGTATGACAGCGTAATGAAAAAGAGCCGTCCCTTTTTGTTTGATATGTTTTCCGTTCCTGTCTATTTTGGCAGTTACACCTATCGGGAATATCAAAATGTAGAGTTTGTATACTCGCCGCAGGAGGCAGAAACGCTGCTTAATGAAAAATTAATGGCATTTATTGCAACTTTAGAGGAAAAGGGGGTACAAATTATTGAAAAAGATGTTAAAATAGATACTAGTGGTAGTATGTGGACAATTTCCGGCAGTCTGCTGATTCATGAACAGACAGGAAAAAGTGTAGATATCAGCCAAAATGCACAGGATATGGGAGAGATGCAGCGCAATGAGTGAAATTTCCGTCAGGATTGATATGTCTGCAGAGCATATGCAGAAGATTTTCGGAATGCAGGATGCTTACCTAAAGAAGCTGGAGAAGGAATTTGGGGTGGCGGTGGTGAACAGAAACGACGCCGTCTATGTTTTGGGAGAAGCGGAAAACGCCAAAAAGGCAGGCAATGTGCTGAAACAGTTGAATGTAATTTCCGGACGGGGAAATGAGATAGAGGAGCAGAGCGTGGATTACGCTATTACAATGGGTATGGAAGCACAGGAAGATGTCATTACCAAAATTGATGAGGATTGTATCTGTCATACGATTCACGGCAAGCCCATCAAGCCCAAAACTTTGGGACAGAAAATGTATGTGGATGCTATCCGCAAAAAAATGATTGTATTCGGCGTCGGTCCTGCGGGAACCGGCAAGACCTATCTTGCCATGGCAATGGCGATTACCGCTTTCAAAAACGAGGAGGTAGAGCGCATTATATTGACCCGCCCTGCCATTGAGGCGGGAGAAAAGCTGGGATTTTTGCCGGGGGATCTGCAGAGTAAGGTGGACCCTTATTTGAGACCGCTGTATGATGCGCTGTATCAGATTATGGGAGCGGAGAGTTTTGCCAAAAATATGGAAAAGGGATTGATTGAGGTAGCTCCTTTAGCCTATATGAGGGGGCGCACTCTGGATAATGCCTATATTATTCTGGATGAGGCGCAGAATACCACGCCGGCGCAGATGAAAATGTTTCTGACCAGAATAGGTTTCGGTTCCAAGGTTGTGGTGACAGGGGACGCATCCCAGAAGGATTTGCCCGCCGGAGCATATTCGGGTCTTGACATGGCGATGAAAGTGCTTGCAAAGATAGATGATATAGCGTTTTGCAGTTTATCCAGCAAGGATGTGGTACGCCATCCGCTGGTACAGAAAATAGTAAAAGCCTATGATGATTATGAGGCAAAGGAAAGGAATCGAAAACGGAGCGGACATGGCAAAGGATAAAATAAAGTTTTTTAGTAAACTATTGCTGCCGGAGCTGCTTTTTGGGCTTCTTGCCGCGGCAGGAATCGGCATAATATGTTTTTTCAGACAGACGGCACCGGAGCATACCCTGAAATTTATAGTGATGGCAGTGTTGGGAACGGCGGTCATCGGATTCAGGGTCCGCAGGGAATCTGTAAGGGAAGATATTCCTTACTTAAACAGGGTGCATATTGACAGATTCTGGCTGGGAATGCTGATTTCTCTGGTATTGGCGTTTGCCTGTGTATTTCTGCCAAAGGAAGGGTGGCCTTTTCTGGCAGTCTTTGTCATGCTCTCCCTTTACAGCACCCCGACAGTGGGAATAACGGCTTCCGCCGTGCTTTTGATGATACCGGCAATGCTTAGCGGAGCATCCATAGATATTTACTTTCTGTATCTGCTCAGCGGGATGTTTGCGGTATGTCTGTTATGTCCGTTGGAAGCGGATGTCAAGGTTGTACCGCCGTTGATTCTTTCCATACTGTGCCTGCTTTTGTGCGAGACGGCAAATATTATTTTAATGGCAAACGCCAGACCGAAGCTGGAAATGTTTGTGGTCCCCGCGGTAAATATGATTATTTCTGCCGTGCTTTTGACCGGCATTTTGAAATTATTTTCCTCTCAGGTAGTTTATTGGTTCCGTGAGAAATATCTGGAATTGAATGACACGGAAAATCCCATTTTGGTGGAATTGCGGGAATCGGATAAAGCAACTTACATGAAAGCAATCCATATAACCTATTTTTGTGAGCGGCTTGCCGCCAGACTTTCCCTGGATGTGAATGCGGTAAAATGTGCGAGCTATTATCATGTTCTGGGAGAAGAAATCCTGACGATTATGGAGGAAAAGGAGTTTCCGCCCCGGGCAAAGGAGCTTCTGACGGAATATTTTACTTATGTGCGGGATGTAAGCAAGACCCCCTTAAGGCATAAGGAAATAGCCGTGATTTACTGCTCCAATGTTGTAATAGAGACGGTGTATCCTCTGGCTACGGGAGGAGGAAAACCGGATTATGATGAAATCATAGATTCCCTTTTTCGGGATTTTCATGATAGGGGAATGTTTGATGACTGCGATATTACCTTAAGAGAGCTGTGGATACTGCAAAACATATACAAGGAGGAAAAGCTCTATTATGACTTTCTGCGTTGAGAACGATACGGATACAAAGTTTCCTTTTTCCGTGGAGGATACGGTGGAAGAAGTAGCGCTTGCAGTGCTGTTAGGCGAGAATTGTCCTTATGAAACCCAGATAAATGTGCTTCTTACAGATAACGAAGGAATCCGGGGTTTTAACAAGGAATACAGGGGGATTGACAAAGAGACGGATGTGCTTTCTTTTCCCAATCTTGATTTTGAGAGAGTGTCTGATTTTTCTATCCCTCAGGAGAAGGAAGCGGGCTGTTTTGACCCGGATACGGGGGAATTGATTTTGGGGGATATTGTTTTATCGGTGGACAAGGTAAAGGAGCAGGCCGCGGATTTTGGACACAGCCTGAGAAGGGAATTGGCGTTTTTGATTGCCCATAGTATGTTTCATCTGTGCGGATATGACCATATGACGGATGAAGAAGCCAAAGTAATGGAAGAAAAACAGGAAGCTGTGCTGACACAGCTTGGGATTACAAGAGATTAACGAAGGGATAAGTACAGATGAATCAGGTAGAAGTGAAAAAACGGCAGATAAAAAGTTTTTCATACATAATAGGATGCATTGGCATTCTGCTTTTGGGCAAGCTGTTGGGAAACAGCGGTATTGCTTATCTGGCAGCGGGCTATGAGTGTTATTCCCTTTTCTTTATTCTTTTGGGAAGCAATGTGGCGGATGCGCTGGGCAGGATGCTCAAAGGACGCAGCGCGAAAGGGCAGTATCGGAATGCGGCAAGGGTGCGCAGATATGTGATGTTGTTTCAAGTCTTTCTCGGGATTGTGGGAAGCGTTTTTTTGGCATTATTGGGAAATTTTGTGATAAGAAAACTGTTTTTTATGCCACGGGCATCTTTTTTGCCGGCGGTGTTGGTTCCGGCGTTTTTTCTGCGGATGGTGAGCGCCGTGCTGCAGGGATATCTGCAGGGCGAGGGGGATGAGCTTCCGGCTGCGGGAGCCTGTCTGCTCAGACAGATTTTATTTGTAAGTCTGGGATTTCTGTTTGGAAATCTGCTAAAAAGTCATGGGGTCAAGGTCAGCGCCCTCTTGGGACAGGAGGATTTTGCCGCCATGTATGCCGCTATGGGCGTTGCCGTTGCCATAGGAATTGCGGAACTTTTGACAGGGCTGTTTCTTATGATTGCCTGCCGCATAAGCCGCCGGAAGGCAAAAAACGATACTGCGGAGGGAATGAGAATCACGGATTCTTTTGGCAGGCTGGTAAGCATTTTGTACGGAAATATGTTGTGGGGCATTTTGGTACAGATTTTTGCAAGGCTTCCCATATGGCTGGGAATCATATTCCTGCAAAAGAAAGCGGCTGCGGATTTGACAGTTATTTCCTCTTATGGGGAATATTATGGGAAATATCTGGCAGCGGGAGCGGTTGTTGTGCTTTTTACGGATATTCTTCTCATATCGGCGGCATCAAAAGTATATGTCTGTCTGAAACGGGATGAATGGAATTATGCAAAGACAGGTTTTCAGGGAGGTCTGCATCTGGCAGCGGTGCAGGGACTGTATTTTGGAGCGTTTTTGATGGCGGTGAGCAGTCAATTGGCCGGTTTTTTGAGCGGAAGTACTGTGGGCGAAGCAACGCAGAATCTGGCAACAATGATAGGAAACGGAGCGTTTACGGTATGTTTTCTGATCGTTGCGAATTATTTTGCCAGACTTTTAATCCTTGGAAAGAGTCAGCATCTGGTGGTGGCGGGTCTTGGCATTATGAATGTCCTTTTTATTATTTCTATGGTACTTTTCTTAAACGGCGGAAATATGGGAGCGCTTTCTTTAGTGTATGCGGGACTGATTGCTTCGGCAGCTCTTTGTGCGGTTTTGGGATTCTTTGCCTGTAAGCAGCTTGGTATGGGGATTGACTGGATTCAGACTTTTGTGTTGCCGGCAGGTGGGGCATGCGTTTGCGGGCTGATCAGCATGTTTTTGGGTAAAGCGCTGACCCCCCATCTGGGCAATATAACCGCAATCCTTATTTGTTTCGCATTATCTTATTTATTATATTGGATACTGTTGATTTTCCTGCGTAATTTCAGGGAACAGGAGTTAAAAATGATTCCCGGCGGAAATTTAATCAAATCATTTGGAAAGATTTTGCAGATATACTGACAGGAATTGTATAAATTTTGAAAAAAAGCTGATACTGATAGCAAGTAAAAAGAGCATGTTATGTGAGGGCTTATGAAATTTGTCAAAGGTATCAGTTTGTATGTTATATTTCCGCTTCTTATGCTGGGAACCGGGTTTGTTGCGGGGATAGAGGCAGATCGTTTCTTTTATCCGGGAGAAAGCTATGGGCGGATGGAAGGGAAGGAAAATTCACCCATATCTATGCAGGAGCTTGCAAAAGTCATAGATGACAGTCCGGTAAAAACCGATTCGGATAAAACGGAACAATTTCCGCCGGAACAATTTCCGCCGGAAGATTTTCCGACGGAATATATTCCGTATGCAGATAGGAATGTGGTATCCGGTACGGTGTCTTCCGGTGATTTGGCGGAGGGTTCCGGAGAAGTTTTTGAAGCGGCAGCGCTCTCGGAAAAGCTTTCCGTAGACACAAAGTATGTATTGGAGGAGACGGATACCATTACCCATGCCATCGTGGAAACCGTGGGGAAACTGCCTCCCAAATATATAGGAATGGACAGACAACAGTTTTTGAGCGCAATGGAATCCTATGCGGCTTATCCGCCTTTGAGCGAGAAGGAGCGGGGATTTATAGGGCTTGAGGTTTTGTCCTTTTCCAGAGAGAGAGTCGTAATACAGATGAATTATCGTTATCTGCAGCCGGGGAGCAGCTTCTATCTGGCAGTGCAGAATAATGAGCTGGTGGTTTATCTGGAGGACAAAGAAACGGTCTATATCAATACGGGGATTTTGCTGGAGGAGCTGCCGGAAGAAGTACAAAGACAGGTAATCCAGATGTTATTTGTGGAAGACGAGGCAAGTTTGTATAATCTTTTGGAGGCATATACTTCATAGTGGAGATGTGAGAAAGCGAGAGGCTGTATGGGACAGAGAAAGATAGGTATTATCGGAGGAGGGGCGTCCGGCATGGCGGCGGCAGTCACGGCAGCCGGGCAGGGCGCTAATGTAACGATTTTAGAAGGAAATGACCGCATGGGCAAAAAGCTGCTTGCCACGGGAAACGGCAGATGTAATCTGGGAAATCTGGAACTGTCCGCA
This sequence comes from Lachnoclostridium sp., assembly GCA_023665475.1. GTDB lineage: Bacteria > Bacillota > Clostridia > Lachnospirales > Lachnospiraceae > Acetatifactor. Next base: position 92,516 of record JAMPEB010000003.1, on the reverse strand, counting down.
GACTGTTATTTTGGAGAAGATATTGCTTTTGTGGCGGACAGGCTTGCCGGGTTTAATACGCAGGATACAGTTTCTTTTTTTCGGGAACTCGGGCTTATGATAAAAAGTAAAAACAATTATCTCTATCCTGCCTGTGAGCAGGCGTCCGCAGTGCTGGATGTGCTTCGCATAAAGATAAAAGAACTGGGCATAACGGTTAAAACGGAGTGTAAGATTTGCAGGATCGCTCAAAAAGATAATGGAATCCTAGTATCGGACGGCAGGGAAGAGTATGTTTTTGACAGAGTTATCATTGCCTGCGGAGGGAAAGCCGCGAAAAATACCGGCTCTGACGGAAGCGGATATTTACTGGCAGAGCAATTGGGGCACAGCCTGATTCCTACAGTGCCGGCGCTTGTAGCGCTTCGTTGTAAGGAGGATTATTTCAAATCCGTAGCGGGAGTGAGAGCGGACGCCAATATCACATTAGAGCAGGAAAGCGGAGAACCCGTAAAGGAAAGAGGGGAGCTTCAGCTTACGGATTACGGTATTTCCGGTATTCCCATCTTTCAGTTGAGCCGTATTGCGGGCAGACATCTGATGCGGCAAAAGGAAGTGACGGTACATATTGATTTATTGCCGGATTATACAGGGGAGGACTTAAAACGCTTATACGAAACAAGGATTCTTTTGGCAGGGGACAAAACCGTGGAAGAATTTTTTACGGGAATGCTGCATAAAAAAATCATGCTGCTTTTTGTAAGACTTGCGGGGCTGAAAGCGGGGACGCCCGTGAAGGAAGCCGCAAAAGATAAGATTTGGAAGGTATTTTCCCTATGCAAAGATTGGAAAGTGACAGTAGTGTCAAGTAATCCTTACGAAAATGCACAGGTCTGCGCGGGGGGCGTTCCCACCGGCGAAGTTACGGAAAAACTGGAATCCAGAAAGATTCCGGGGGTGTATTTTGCCGGAGAAGTGCTGGATGTCGACGGAAAATGCGGCGGATATAATTTGCAGTGGGCATGGTGCAGCGGGTATCTGGCAGGCAGGGCAGCGGCGGAGTAGAGGATATAAAAACAGAGAGGAAAGCGTTATGCTGCGGATTCATCAGTTAAAAATACGGACGGACCATACAGAGGAGCAGCTTCAAAAAAAGGCGGCAAAGGCTTTACATATTCCGGAGACGGATATTATCGGCATGGATATTCTGCGCAGGTCTTTGGATGCCAGAAAAAAGCCGGAGCTGTTTTTTTGTTATACCTTGGATGTGCGGATAAAAAAGGAAGATAAGGTCCTGCAGGAGCTTAAAGGAAATGGCGGTAAGAATCAGGGAAATTTACGGCGTAGGCAGAATTTACAGGTGGAAAAGGTGGAGCCTGTAAAATATGCCTTTCCCCAATGCGAAGCCAAAGCCCGCAAATTATCCCACCCTCCCGTGATCATAGGTATGGGTCCTGCGGGGCTTTTCTGCGGATATTTTCTGGCGCTTGCCGGATACCGACCCATCCTTTTGGAACGGGGAAGGGATGTGGAGACGCGGATGAAGGATGTGGAAACCTTTTGGCGGACGGGAAGGTTGGATGCTTCTTCCAATGTGCAGTTTGGAGAGGGCGGCGCAGGAACCTTTTCCGACGGCAAGCTCAACACATTAGTGAAAGACAAGGATGGCAGAAACAGGGCAGTGCTTGAGACTTTTGTAAAGTTTGGAGCAAAGGAATCTGTTTTATACGAAGCAAAACCCCATATCGGAACGGATGTGCTTGCGGGAATCGTAAAGGGAATGCGGGAAGAAATCATACATCTGGGCGGCACGGTGCGCTTTGAAAGCCGAATGACGGATATTTGTATAGAAGAGAATAAAATAACGAGTATCATGGTAAATGGGCAGGAAAAAATTCCCTGTGAACAGCTAGTATTGGCAATCGGGCACAGTGCAAGGGACACTTTTTTCATGCTGCATGACAAAAAGATACCCATGGAGGCAAAGGCTTTTGCGGTGGGCTTTCGTGTGGAACATCCCCAGAGTATGATTAATTTCAGTCAGTACGGCAGGGAGGAAGCCGGAGACTTGGGAGCGGCCGCTTATAAGGTAACCGCCAAAACAAGCACGGGCAGGGGAGTGTATTCTTTCTGTATGTGCCCCGGCGGATATGTGGTGAACGCTTCTTCGGAAGAGGGATATCTGGCGGTAAACGGCATGAGTTACAGCAGCAGGGACGGAAAAAATGCCAACAGTGCCATTATCGTGTCGGTTACGCCGAAAGATTACGGTTCGGAGCATCCTCTGGCCGGCATTGCTTTTCAGAGAAAATTGGAAAAAAAGGCGTATGAGCTGGGCGGAGGCAGGATTCCCGCCCAGAGGTACGGGGATTTTAAGCGTTGTGCGGAAGGGCAGGCACGCCCTGCTGAGATTTTGGGCGAAAATCCGGATGCAGCTTCACCCGAAAAGGCATCTCATAATTCGGATAACAAGGAATGGGACAGCCATGCAGCAGAAGGAGAAGCTTTCCTGCAGCCGCAGTGCAAGGGAGATTTTACATGGGCGGATTTAACCCCTATTCTTCCGAAGGAGTGCAATCAGGCGTTTGTGGAGGGAATGGAAGCCTTTGGAAGACAGATAGCGGGCTTTAACCGCCCCGATGCGGTGCTTCTCGGAGTGGAGAGCAGGACATCTTCTCCGGTGCGCATAAATCGCAACGAAAACCTTCAATCCGATATTGCAGGGCTGTACCCCTGCGGGGAGGGTGCGGGTTATGCAGGGGGCATCACCTCCGCGGCAATGGACGGCATACGGGTGGCGGAAGCCATTGCAAGGGATATGAATTGTGATGAGAACAAAGATGCGTGATGAAGGAAAAGCAGTTTTCAGATAAGAATTGACGAGCCACCCAAAGTGCAGTAAAATAAATAATTGTATCCAACCAGTTGGATAGATACAGGCGGATAAAAACGCGGTTCCGCTATTGGCGAAGGAAAGATGCGCACGCAGCGCAGAGGACGGCAGTTAAGTGAGTCAGTTTAGGGAAGCAATCAAGGATAAAAAGCGTATTGTAGTGAAAATAGGGTCCTCCTCCCTACAGCACAAGGAAACGGGGGATATGGATTATATCCGGTTAGAAAAGCTGGTGAGGGAGCTTTGCGATATCCGCAATCAGGGTAAGGAAGTGGTGCTAGTGACCTCCGGCGCCATTGCAGCGGGCAAAAAAGCTGTCAATTTACAGGAATTAGACAGAGGAACACAGGCGGAAGCTATGGCGGTGAAGCAGGCTTGCTCCGCAATCGGACAGGCGCGGCTGATGATGACTTACCAGAAGCTTTTTGCCGAATATAATCAAGTAACCGCACAAATCTTAATGACGAAAAACACGATTGTGGACAATTTAAACCGCTATAACGCCCATAATACCTTTACGGAGCTTTTACATATGGGGGTCATTCCCGTGGTAAATGAGAATGATACCGTGGCAACTTACGAGATTGAAATTGGCGACAATGACACCCTTTCCGCCATTGTGGCAGCCTTGGTGGGGGCGGATTTATTGATTCTTCTTTCTGATATCGACGGGCTTTTTACGGATGACCCCAGAAAAAATCCCGATGCCAAATTTATCAGTCTGGTGGAAGAGCTTACCGATGAATTTATGGATATGGGGAAGGAAAGCACTGGGAGCAATGTAGGAACAGGCGGCATGAATACGAAGCTTGTAGCAGCAAAGATTGCCACCGGCTCCGGCGCCGACATGATAATTGCAAACAGTGCGGATATCGGAATTCTGCACAGGATTCTTGCAGGCGAGGAAGAGGGCACGCTTTTTGTGGCGCACAAGGATGAGAACTTTGACTTGCCGGAATTTGTGGCGAATCTGCATAATCAGTGAGGGTATACGGAGTGTAGATTATGGAAACCAGCGAAAAAAGCAGCCTGCGCAGGCAGGTTCTTGCCTTAAGGGCAAATATCTCCCAAAAAGAGCGGAAAAAAGCGGAAATCCTTCTGACCGAGCGCATCATAGGGCATCAATGGTTTTACCGCTCGGATATACTTCTGGGGTTTGTAAGCTATGGGACAGAAATCAGCACCTTGGAAATCTTAAAAGAAGCTCTCAGGCAGAAGAAAAAAGTGTATGTGCCCAAGGTGTCGGAAAAGAATCAGGCGCTGGATGCATCCGGGGAATTGGAAATGATATTTTATCGGATTTTCTCTATGGATGAATTGGTTCCCGGATATAAGGGGATACCGGAACCCAAGGGGGATTCGGAAGCTTATGTTTATCAGATGGAAAAGGATATTCGGACCCTGCTTTTGATGCCGGGAGCGGCGTTTGACCCTTTTGGAAACCGCATAGGGTACGGCGGGGGATTTTATGACAGGTTTTTAGCGGACAAAGAGGATTTAAGGCTTTGCAGCATCGCAGTGGGCTTTAAGTGTCAGATGGTGGAGCAGATTCCCGTGGAAGAGCATGATGTGAAGCCTTATCAGATAATTTGCGTTTAGGGATAAATAGGCATTTGCGAAACTTAGGTTTATGCAAAGTGTCGTTGTGCAAATTGCACATTCCACCGCAGACACGCTCTAGCTCCTTGAAAAACGCAGTGGCACATAAGATGCCATAATACGGCATCTAAGTGCCAGCGTTTTTCAAGGGTCTGCTTGTGGAATATGCAATCTGCCCAACTCGGCTTACGAAATTGGAGTTTCGCAAATGTCTATTTAATGATAATATAGGGAGGAAAGTATGGGTATATTTGACAGATTTAAGAAAAAGAAGGCTGCATCATCGGAGGGACCGCTGTATGTTTATACGGAAAATGAGATGGCGCAGTTTGAGGCATACATAGAGGATAATTTCGGAAAGATTGAGAATGTTCTCCATGAAATCGTATCGCCGGATATTCATTGTGACATTCTTATGGTGCCGCCGACGGAGGAGGCTCCTTATTATAAATTGTTTACCATGGGAATGGGCGCATATGAGATGAATGTTCCTAAGGAGTTGAAGCAATATGAGCTGGAAAGGGCTGAAATGGTAGTGTTTCTGCCGCCGGATTGGGACATTCGCTCCGGCAAAGAGGAAGATTATTGGCCGATTCGGCAGTTAAAGGTATTGGCAAGGCTGCCTCTACAATGTGATACATGGCTTGGTTTCGGGCATACGGTTTCCACGGACGAATATAATTCGCCCTATGCCGATAACACAAAATTCTGCAGCATTATGCTGTTATATGCCATAAATGATCATTATGAAAGACTGGATAATTTAAGGATTAAGGGAAAAGGAAAAATCAATTTTTATCAGATGCTCCCCTTGTATCAGGAAGAGCTGGAATATAAACAAAATAAGGATGCGGAAACGCTGCTTCAGTTATTTGATGAGGAAGATATTCTGCCTGTCATAAATATAAAAAGGAAAAATTACTGTAATGAGGGATGATTATGGAAGTATTCGTTATTAGTCCGGATTTTACGATTGAAGATATTCATAAGATTAGAGAGCGGAATTATGAACGCACAAAAGACATGACAGTAGCGGAAATCCGTAAAGGAGAAGGAATATGACGAATTTGGAAGAGATGGGGCAGCGTGCGGTAGCTGCCAAATATTTATTGCAGAAGGCGGATGCGGAGGAAAAAAATTATGCGCTGAAGCTGGCGGCGGATGCTTTGCTTAAAAAGACGGAAGATATCCTTGCTGCCAATGGGCAGGATGTGGAAAGAGGAGAGAAAAACGGTATGCACCCCGGCATGATTGACCGCCTAAGACTGACCCCGGAGCGGATAAAAGCCATGGCGGAGGGGCTTTTGCAGATTATGGAGCTTCCGGACTGCATAGGAGAGGTGATGGAGCGGTTTGAGCGCCCCAACGGTCTTATTATCGAAAAATGCAGGGTTCCCCTAGGGGTAATCGGCATTATTTACGAATCCCGCCCCAATGTGACTGCGGATGCCTTCGGACTGTGCTTTAAGACCGGAAATGCGGTTATTTTAAAGGGCGGAAGCGATGCCCTGTCTTCCAACATTGCCATTGTAAAAGCGCTGCAGGAAGCCTTGGAGGGGGCAGGAATGCCGAAGGATGCCCTTCAGTTGATTGAAGATACGGACCGAAGCATAACGGCTGCCTTTATGAAGTTAAACCAATATGTGGATGTGCTGATTCCCAGAGGGGGCGCAGGGCTGATAAAGCGCGTGGTGGCGGACAGCACCATTCCCGTCATCGAAACCGGAACCGGAAACTGCCATGTATATGTGGATAAGGATGCGGATTTAGACATGGCGGTAAACATTATTTATAATGCAAAGACCCAGCGAATCGGGGTGTGCAATGCCTGTGAATCCATTGTGGTACACAGCGCGGTAAAAGAGCAGTTCCTGCCTAAGTTAGCAAAGGCTTTGTCACCGAAAAATGTGGAGCTTCGAGGCGATGAAAGAGTCAGGGAAGTTCTTACGGAAGGCTGTATTCCGGCAACGGAGGAAGACTATGGAACGGAGTATCTGGATTATATTTTGTCCATCAAAACGGTGGACTGTGTGGAGGAAGCCATTGCCCATATCAACAAATACAACACCAAGCATTCGGAATGCATTGTGACGGCAAATCAGGATGCCGCCAGACAGTTCTTAAAAGAAGTGGATGCTGCCTGCGTGTATGTGAATGCATCCACCCGTTTTACGGACGGCTATGAGTTCGGCTTCGGGGCGGAAATCGGAATCAGCACCCAGAAGCTCCATGCAAGGGGACCCATGGGCTTAAAGGAATTAACATCCTATAAATATACCATATACGGAAATGGCCAGGTAAGACCATGATGCTTATAAGAGATAAAGAAAAAACTATATCTGTCAGCAGACAGGTGATAGATACGATTGCAGTATTACTTTTAGGGGTTGCTTTGGGAACCTTTTCTAAATTTTTAGATACTGCGGCAAGCAACAAGTTACCTCTTTTATTCAGCTATTTGGATATTGGAAATTTGAGATTACTTTTGAACAGAAGTTGAATGATTCTCTGGAAAATATGGGGTTAAAGCGGGCATTTGATTCTGAAAATGCGGATTTTTCCGGCATAGGCAATATACCGGAGGGACATAACCTGTATATTGATTTAGTACGGCAGAAGGCGGTTATCAAGGTGGATGAGGAAGGCACGGAAGCGGCAGCGGTAACAGAGGCTGCAATGACGGGTGGCGCAGTAATGATGGTGGAGCCGCCCAAGGATGTGTTTTTTGACGAGCCTTTTTTGTATCTGATTATGGAAAAGGAAACGGAGGTGCCCTTGTTTATGGGAATTATGGATAATCCGCTGGGCAATCCGAAGGATTTATAATAAATTAAATTTAGGCGATTACGAAAAATGGAGTTTCGTAAATGCTTAAATAAATTAATTGATAAGAAGGAGATATGGTGCAATGCTTACATTTCAAAATGGAAATTCTGACGAGTGGGGAATCCCTCAGGCTGCTATCGACAAAATGGAGGAGCTTTTGTTAAAAAGACAGGTTCGCATCCATGGATATATGCTGTTAAAAGGAAAGGAAATTCTTGCCGAAAAATATTTTGCGCCATATCATAAGAATGATTTGCACCGTATGTATTCTATCACAAAGAGCATGGTAGCTCTTGCTGTGGGGCTTCTTGAGAAAAACGGGATGATTTCTCTGGATGATAAAATCTGTGGGTATTTTCCGGAAAAGCTGCCCGAGGGCGGCGCCCATCCTTGGTGCGCGGAAATGACCATACGGGATATGCTCACCATGCGCACCTGTTTTGCAAGCACCACCTACAAAAATTACGATTGGGACGATTGGGCGGAATCCTTTTTCAAGGTGGAGCCGGACCATGTGCCGGGAACCGTTTTCAATTACGATACTTCCTCCGCCCATGTGCTCTGCGCTTTGGTGGAAAAGCTTACAGGCATGAAGATGTTAGACTATATGCGAAAAGAAATGCTGGATGAATTAGGCTTTTCCAAGGAAGCCTATGTAATTCCCGACCCGGTGGGCGTATCTCAGGGCGGAAGCGGCATTATGTGTACTTTGGAGGATGTGGCGAGGGTTGCCTATTTATGCAATCACTATGGCACTGTGGACGGAAAGGAATTTCTGCCGGAGCAGTTTATGAGGGATGCCACGGCAAATCAGGTGCCCACGGATATTCAGCAAAAGTATGATGAACAGTGCGGATATGGGTATTTTATCTGGAGAAGCAGGGAGGAAGGCTTTGAATTTTACGGATTGGGGGGACAGCTTGCCCTCTGCTTTCCGCAGTATGATGTATGCTTCATGACGATGAGCGACACCATTGGAAGCCCTGCGGGGTTGCAGATACTGCATGATTGCTTTTATGATAACATATATCCGTATTTTGAAAAGATGGTAGAAAAGCAAAATATGCAAAGCGTAAGTTCCAATAAAGACAATGCAGGCAGCGGAAATTCCCTGCAGAAAACACCAACGCTGAATGAAGCATCCGCCGGCACAGCATCTTCTGCAGATTCCTTAAAGGATATGGCAGAGAAGCAGAAAAATACCATCCTCGCCGAAACAGGGGGATGTACCTATCAGTTTTATCCCAATGCCATGGGCTGGACACAGGTTACTTTTGATTGGGATAAGGGCATCATGCATTTTGGCATCCCGGCAGGAGATTTTACCCTTGCTTTTTCGAACACGGAGTGGAAACAGCAGAAGTTTTTAAACACAAAATACAATAGCGAGTGCCGCGGCATATGGAAGATGGGGCACTTTCTGTTAGAGTGCTATATTATTGATGAAGAGCAGGGTAATGTGCGCATGGATTTTGCGTGGAAGGACAACCGCTTAAGCGTACATATCGTAAGCACAAACGAGCCGTTCTTCAATGCGCTGCATGATTCTTTCCAAGGATTTGCATCCGCGAAAAGAGAAGGGTGTTAATTTGTTGTCAGAACCTTGCAGGGTAGGTTCTGTAGTATTTCCGTATATCCTAAGGGGCAGAAACGCAAATCTGCCTCTTTTAAATTTGGCAGCTCTGATGGCAGGCGGCAGTCAAAAAATTTTTCTTATTCACTATTGCATTCTGCATATTTATGTGATATCATAATGATATCAAAAGTAATTCAAAACACTTTCACACATTCAGAGGAGGAAAAGATATGGAAGAAAAAATTTTAAAAGGAAAAAAGAATGGTATGCTGGTTCTGTTACTTTCCTTTGCGATTTATGCGGCGGCTATCGCCTGTCTGGTAATCGGGGCAAACATGGGCAATCCCGTGATTGTGGTTCTCTGCATTATCGTACTGTGTACGGCATGGCTGCTCTGGCCGGGGCTTAAGGTGATTGGCCCTCAGGAGGCTTTGGTGCTTACTTTGTTTGGCAAATATGTGGGAACCCTGAAGGAGCCGGGATTTTATTTTGTAAATCCCTTCTGCTCCGGGGTAAATCCGGCGGCAAAGACCCGCTTAAGCCAAAGCGGAGATGTGCAGGGTATACAGACGCCAATGCAGGTGCAGGGGATGCAGACACAGGTGGTAGAGGTTGGTGCATCCAAAAAGATTTCCTTAAAGATTATGACCTTAAACAATAACCGCCAGAAAATCAATGACTGTCTGGGCAATCCCGTGGAAATCGGCATTGCCGTTACATGGCGGATTACGGACACGGCAAAGGCTGTGTTTAATGTGGACAATTACAAGGAATTTCTTTCCCTGCAGTGCGACAGCGCTCTGAGAAACATTGTGCGCATTTATCCTTATGATACGGCTCCCAATGTGGATACCACGGGGGATGGCGTGGCGGACGAAGGAAGCCTTAGGGGGTCCAGCGAGGTAGTCGCATCCAGAATCAAAGAGGAAATACAGAGCAGGGTCAATGAAGCCGGCATTGAAATCGTGGAAGCACGCATCACCTATCTTGCCTATGCGCCGGAGATTGCCGCAGTCATGCTGCAAAGACAGCAGGCATCCGCCGTTATCGATGCAAAGAAGATGATTGTGGATGGCGCCGTGGGCATGGTAGAATTGGCATTGGAACGCTTAAATGAGAACGAAATCGTGAAATTGGATGAGGAGCGCAAAGCGGCAATGGTGTCCAATCTTCTGGTAGTTCTCTGCGGAAGCCGCGATGCGCAGCCCATCGTAAATTCGGGCAGCCTGTATTAAGCTATGACGGATAATACAAAAAAACAGGTTCCGCTCAGGCTCTCTCCTAAGCTGTATGATGCCATTGCAGCCTGGGCGGAAGACGATTTCAGGTCCGTCAACGGGCAGATAGAATATCTTTTGACGGAGTGCGTGCGCCAGCGCAAGAAAAACGGAAAATATGTGTCCGACGAGCTGGATGTGCCGCCCAAGCTGGATATTTAATGCTTGACCTTTGAAGCTTGGCATTTAAATGCTTGGATGCTTGACCTTTTTGGCGGAAAGTGCTATATTTTATCGAAGCTGATAAATCCTTCCTCCTTGGGGCACTATGCCCCTATGGACTGAAGCGGTTTATCAGCTTTTTCCCTCCTGCTAATAGAATTTTCGCAAAGCATGAATTCTATTGTTGCAGAATCTTTCGGTTAAAGCTATAATAAAATCGATGCTCGATTTTATTATCAGAAGGGCTATAATAAAACTGATGCTCGATTTTATTATCAAAAGGGCTATAATAAAATCGATACTCGAATAGGCAGCCAAAAAGGAGGCATTAAAATGACCAAGATTCGGACAAGGTACGCACCAAGCCCCACAGGTAAGATGCATGTGGGCAATCTGCGTTCTGCATTATATGAATTTTTGATTGCAAAGCATGATGGCGGCGATTTCATGCTCCGCATTGAAGATACGGACCAGGAGCGTTTCGTGGAGGGCGCAACGGAAATTATTTACCGCACGCTGGCAAAAACGGGAATCCGCCACGACGAGGGACCCGACAAGGACGGCGGCTATGGGCCATATGTGCAGAGCGAGCGCATGAAAACAGGTATTTACATGAAATATGCCAAGGAATTAATCGAAAAAGGAGAGGCATATTATTGCTTCTGCGATAAGGAGAGGCTTGCATCCTTAAAGTCGGAAGTTGTTGACGGCAAGGAAATCACGATTTACGACAAGCACTGCCTGTCCTTATCCAAGGAGGAAGTGGAAGCAAATCTTGCAGCCGGGAAGCCCTTTGTTATCCGGCAGAACATTCCGAATGAAGGAAGTACCACCTTCCATGATGAGCTGTATGGGGACATTACCGTCAGCAACTCGGAGATGGATGATATGATTTTGATTAAATCAGACGGTTATCCCACCTACAATTTTGCAAATGTAATTGACGACCATACCATGAATATCACCCATGTGGTGAGGGGAAATGAATATTTATCTTCCTCGCCCAAATATGTGAGGCTCTATGAGGCGTTCGGCTGGGAGGTTCCGGTATATATCCACCTTCCCTTGATTACGGATGAAAATCATAAGAAGCTTTCCAAGAGAAGCGGTCACTCTTCCTTTGAGGATTTGATAGAGCAGGGATTTATCACGGAAGCCATCGTGAATTATGTGGCGCTTTTAGGCTGGAGCCCTGAGGAAAACAGGGAGATTTTCACCTTGGATGAATTGATTAAAGAGTTTGATTACCACAGAATCAGCAAATCCCCGGCAGTGTTTGATATCGTAAAGCTTCGCTGGATGAACGGCGAATACTTAAAAGCCATGGATTTTGATGTCTTTTATGAGATGGCAGAGCCTCACCTTAAGGCTGCGCTGAGGGGGGATTTTGATTTAAAAAAGATTGCAGCCATGGTAAAGACCCGCATAGAGGTATTGCCTGATATTGCGGGGCAGGTTGACTTCTTTGAAACGCTGCCGGAATATGATGTGGAAATGTATACCCACAAGAAAATGAAGACCTCGGCGGAGAGTTCGCTGGAAGTATTAAAGGAGGTGCTTCCCCTTTTGGAAGCGCAGGAGGATTACAGTAATGACGGGCTGTATCAAACCCTGCTTAAATATGTGGAGGAAAAGGGCTGTAAGAACGGCTATGTGATGTGGCCCATCCGCACGGCGGTGTCCGGCAAGCAGATGACTCCTGCCGGCGCAACGGAAATTATGGAGATTCTGGGGAAAGAAGAGGCCTTAAAGAGAATCCGCAAAGGAATCGAATTATTAGAGAATGCTTGATTTACCGGCAATGAATGAGGCGCAGCAAGATGCTGTGACCCACGGAGAGGGTCCCCTGTTAGTGCTTGCGGGACCCGGCTCCGGAAAAACCTTTGTCATCACCCAGAGAATCTTTTACCTCTTGCAAAAACTCCATATTCCGCCGGAAGAAATCTTAGTCATCACCTTCACCAAAGCGGCTGCCCTGTCCATGCAGAATCGTTTCAGGGAGCAGTCAGATCAGATTTATCCCGTCAATTTCGGAACCTTTCATTCTTGTTTTTATCATATCTTGCGAGAATCCCATGTTTTAGACAATTATAAGATAGTAACGGAAGCAGAGAAGAGAAGCATTGTAAGCAAGCTGCCTGTTTTAACCTCAAATCCAACATTAAACCCAGAGAAAGCTGATAATAATACTTGTGAAACAATTTACGGACACAACAAGGTAAATACATTTTCCGGGTGTGAGAGTTCAAATCGTGGGACTACAAAAAACGAAACTACAGAGTATAAAAGTACAGAAGTCGCAGCCCAATTCCTGCAGGCATTCAGCTTTTATAAAAACACCTATGACGAGCAGGGTGCAAAGAAAAAACTGCCCATGGAATATCAGGAAGCCTTTCAGTCTGTATTTCAGGCATATGAACAGGAGAGAAAGCGCAGGCGTCTGCTTGATTTTGATGATATGGTTTATCAGTGCCATAAGCTGCTTACGGAGGATGATAGCTTAAGAAGCTATTGGCAGAACCGCTTTTCCCACATCCTTATGGATGAATTTCAGGACATCAATCCCATGCAGTATGAAGTAGTGAAATTACTGGCAGGCGCAAAAACACAGCTTTTTGCAGTGGGGGACGACGATCAATCCATTTATGGTTTCAGAGGCTCGAAACCGGCCTGTTTAAAGCAGTTTCAAGAGGAATTTAAGGCGGAAGATGTTTATTTATCCATTAATTACCGGAGCACGCCGGAGATTGTGAATGCATCATTACAGGTAATATCAAAAAACGAGAAAAGATTTGACAAAAAGTTAATTTCTGCACAGAGAATCAGTCATATTCCTGAGAAATCGGACAGTTTGGATGAAAAAATGAGTGCGGAGGGATTCAAAAATACATATGAAAAAGAGGGTGAAGTAAAATTAAAGGTATGTGGAAATCCGGGGAAAATGTGGAAAACAAGCATAAGTGAGAATACAGATGAAAAAAGCGAAAACGGAGGTGTAAGCTTAAAATCCTTTGAGGAAAGAGAGGAACAGTATGACTATCTGGCGCAGAAGCTGGGCAGCTTTATTAAACCGCAGGAATCTGTTGGGATTCTGTTCCGCACGAATTCTTACATGCAGGGATTTGCGGCAAAGTTAAGCCGGATGGGCATTCCCTATGATATGAAAGAAAAGATAACGAATATTTATGACCATTTTATCGTAAAAGATATTATGGCATATCTACGGCTTGCGGAAAGGGAGGGCGAAAGAGAGCATCTGCTTCGGATTTTGAATAAGCCTGTGAGGTATTTAAGCAGGGAATCTCTGGGGGAGCAGATTTCGGAAAAATTGGGCTGTGGACAACGGGTAAATATGGCATTCAGGGGAACCGTGCAGGAAGATTTGCTGGAAAGAATGTTAAATTATTACAGGAATGCCCAAAATATTCCCTACCGCAAGGAGCGTCTTTCCGCCATCGAAAAGCTTAAAAGAGACCTGATCATCATGGAAAAACGCCCTCTTTATCTCAAAGTACAGTATATCTTAAAGGGAATTGGTTATGAAAAATATTTGAAGGACAGCGCAGGGGCAAATACGGAAAAATGGCAGGAATATCAAGAAATTCTGGAATGGCTCGGCGCGGAATCCAAGGAGTGCACAACGCTTTCTGAGTGGCTGGATGCAAAGGAAACTTACGAAAAATCATTAAGGAAAATGCCGGAGCAGCCGTCTTCAGAACAAATAAAAATCCATCTCATGACCGTCCATGCATCCAAGGGCTTGGAATTTGACCATGTCTGGATTCCCGACTGTAACGAGAAGGTTTTTCCTCATGGGAATATGCCGGATGCCGTCTCCTGCGAGGAGGAGAGGCGTATCTTTTATGTAGCTATGACAAGGGCGAAGAAAAGTCTGGAGCTTTTGTACCTTACCGGCACAAAGGAACGCCCCAGACTGCCTTCCCGATTTTTAAACCCATTGCTTCATTCATCCACTAATTCGTCAAATTCGCATTTGTCTAAATACTCATCAAATGCATCGGAAACCTTGTCATACTCGTCATCATCCTCGATGTAGTCCAGAATTGGTTCTTCGTTCGGGTCATCAGGGTTTTCGCTGTAAGCATACAACCACACCTCACCCTCTTCATTGCCCCCTTCTTCGTTTAATGGCAAAAGTGCGGCATAATCTTTGCCCTCCACCGTGAAAATAGTGACAATAGCACAGTTTACCACAGTGCCGTCCTCAAATTCAAGCTCTACGGTCATTTCTTCATCTTCTGGATTTTCGTTCTTATTTTGTCCCATAACTAGAAAACTCCTTTTTGTTTTAGTATAACTGCTTGTAATTTTTCTTGCAATACATTAAAATAGAATAGAGTAAACTTTTTTTGTGAGCGATGACAGGAGATGTATTTGTTGTGAAAAATGACTTGACGCAGGGAAATGTCTTGGAAAAGCTGATAAAGTTTTCACTTCCCTATCTGTTTTCCTGTTTCTTACAGACCTTTTACGGTCTGGCTGACTTGTTTATCACTGGACAGTTTAACGGCGCAGATGCCATTACGGCAGTTTCTGTGGGCAGTCAGGTGACTCATATGCTTACGGTGGTGATTGTAGGGCTTGCCATGGGGACTACGGTAAATATTGGTCTTGCGGTGGGCGCTGACAATGAACGAAAGGTTTCAAAGGTAATAGGAAATACCATTTCCTTGTTTGCCATATTTTCCGTTCTGCTGACCCTTATTCTTTTAGCGGCAAATAATAAAATCCTGTATGCTTTGTCTGTTCCGGAGGAGTCGTGGATTCAGGCGAAAAATTATCTGACTGTGTGTTTTATCGGAGTTCCGTTTATTACGGCTTATAATGTTTTAAGCAGTATCTACAGAGGTATGGGCGATTCCAGAAGTCCTTTGTATTTCATAGGTATTGCAGGCGTTTTTAATATAGTGTTTGATTATCTGTTAATCGGCGTATTTCGTCTGGGTGCATTGGGCGCGGCTCTTGCCACCGTTGCGGCGCAGGCGCTCAGTGTGGCTGCTGCATTGTCGGCTCTTTTGATGCAGCAGAAAAAAAACAGGGCTTTTTCTGTAAAAATGGACGATTTGCGGCTGTCCGTGCCGGATGTAAAAGGGCTTCTTAAGGTAGGAGCGCCTATTGCTTTGCAGGATGGACTCATTCAGGTGGCATTTTTGATTATTACCGTTATAGCCAACAGACGGGGCTTAGAAGCGGCTGCGGCAGTGGGAATTGTCGAAAAGCTGATAGGATTTATGTTTCTGGTTCCCTCCGCGATGCTTTCCGCAGTTTCGGCAGTCACAGCCCAGAATGCGGGAGCGGGATTTCATGACAGGGGAAAAAAGGCTTTGGGCTGCGGTATTTTGATAACCGTGGTGACAGGAATGGTCTTTACCATAAGTTGTCAGTTCTTTGCGGAAACGCTGATTGGATTTTTTGTCAAGGATGAGCCGGCAGTCATTTTAATGGGAGGACAGTATCTGAGGGCCTATGTGCCGGACTGTATTTTTGCAGGGATTCATTTTTGTTTCAGTGGATACTTTTGTGCTTATCAGAAATCAATGATATCTTTTGCACACAATCTTGCGGCAATTATATTGGTCCGTATTCCGGGAGCGTACTATGCGTCAAAATTGTTTCCGGACAGCCTTTATCCCATGGGGCTTGCAGCGCCGCTTGGCTCCGTACTATCCGCTGTTATCTGCGTAATCTTTTATATCATGTTAAGGAAAGAATTTGTAAAGAAAGTAAGTAACTGAAAATACTGCTTGTATATAGGGAGATGGAGGTATTGATGACAGAAAACAGATTACAGATTAAGCCATATCCTCTGGGGGCTCATTGCGAGGCAGGCAGAGTTCGTTTTTCTTTTGTGTCAAAGAAGGGAAATTGCGGGATTATTTTGTACGACAGACAGTCTGGGAGAAGGCTGCGTAAAATTGCTTTTACGGCAGAAGAGAGAATCGGAAATGTTCACTGTAAATATCTGGAGGGCCTTGACACATCAGCGATTACTTATCAATTTTATGAAGATGACTGCATCCTGCCGGATGAGCATGCCCGTGTGTTTGTGGCAAAGGGCGCTTATGGCAGGGAGAGAAATGTAAAGGATTTAAAAGCCGGTTTTTTGAAAGAAGATTTTGCGTGGGAAGGGGATAAAAGACCCAAAATTCCTTATGAGAACTGTATATGTTATTGTATGCATGTGAGGGGCTTTACAAGGCATCCCTCCTCAAAAGTTGCGCACAGAGGCACTTTTCTTGGCGTCAAGGAAAAGATTCCTTATCTGAAAGAATTGGGAATCACTACTGTGGAGCTGCAGCCTGCTTATGAATTTCTGGAGATTCCGAGTGTGGAGGAGCGAAGACAGGCATTTCCTTACGGAACGGTGGGTACGGTATCGGATGCGGATATGGACAGGCTTTGTCCCAAGCAGTTAAACTATTGGGGCTATAAAAAAGGGTATTATTATGCGCCCAAGGCTTCCTATGCGGCGGGTGAGGACGCTTCTCTGGAATTTAAGGAAATGGTGAAGGCATTCCATGCAAACGGCATGGAGGTGGTAATGCAGTTTTATTTCCCGAATGAAGTGGAAAGAAGAAATATTCAGGATATCTTGCAATTCTGGGTATTGCAGTATCATGTGGACGGTTTTCATCTCATGGGTGAAAATATTCCTACTGCCATGTTAGCCAAAGACCCCGTGTTTGCAGACACAAAGCTGTGGTATTACTCTTTTGACACGGATACGGTTTATAAAAAAGATGAGGTACCGGCATACCGCAATCTTGCGGAGTATCGGGACGATTATTTATATGTCATGCGGAAATATTTAAAGGGTGACGAAAATATGATAAAGAGCGTTCTTTATCAAATGCGCGCAAACCCTCTGAAAACGGGATACATTCATTATCTGTCAAATTATTACGGATTGACCATGATGGATATGGTATCCTATAACCGCAAGCATAATGAGGATAACGGCGAGGACAACAGGGACGGAGCCTCCTCCGACTATAGCTGGAATTGCGGGGAAGAGGGAATCAGCCGCCGCAAACGAATCAGGAAGCTTCGCAGACAACAGTTAAAAAATGCTGTCTGTATGTTGTTTCTGGGACAGTCCACCCCTTTGCTCTTCATGGGGGATGAGTTTGGAAATTCCCAGAAGGGTAATAATAATCCCTATTGTCAGGACAATGATGTCACATGGCTCAAGTGGACGGATTTGGAAAAAAACAGGGATATTTATGAATTTTTTGTGCAGATGATTCGTCTGCGCAGGGAACATCCCATTCTGCACTGTGAGAGAGAGCTTAAAATCATGGATTCCCTATCCTGCGGTTATCCCGATTTGTCTTATCACGGACAAAATGCATGGAGGGTGCAGACGGAAAGCTATAGCAGACAGGCAGGAGTTATGTATTGCGGCAAATATGCAAAAACCAAAGCCGGAGAGGAAGACGATTTCTTTTATCTGGCAATGAATATGTATTGGGAGCCTCAGGGACTTGCCTTACCCAAGCTTCCCAAAGGCATGAAGTGGAAGAAGGTATTTTGTACGGAAGAGAGTGCTAAATCGGAAGAGTTTTCGGACGACTCCGTAAAAGGCGCCGTCACAAAAGCATCCGGCGCCGGATGGATGATAGACGGCATTGTATCGGAAGGGATATCGGATAGTGAACAGGACAGCATGCCGCCGGAGACCGTCAGGCTGATACCGGCAAGAGCAATCAGTCTCTTTATGAGTGTATCCGTGCCGGAAAAGAAGCCGCAAAAGAAAAAGTCCGTCCGGAAAACAAAGGTGCAAAAGAAGGACTCATGAGAGGATATATGGGCAAATTTTGGAAGCATTTTAAGACAGTTTCATATCATAAATATCTGGTGGCGAAAGGCTGTTTTCAGGTAGGATTATATTGGCAGGGAATCTGTCATGATTTGTCCAAATTCAGCCCGGCAGAATTTTTGCCGGGTGTCCGCTATTATCAGGGGAACAGAAGCCCCAATAATGCCGAGAGGGAAGAAAAGGGATATTCCGGTGCCTGGCTTCACCATCAGGGCAGGAATAAGCATCATTATGAATACTGGGTTGACTATTGCATAGACTCCCTTCCCGGAGTTATGGCGCCTGTACCCATGCCGGACAAATATATTGCAGAGATGATTATGGACAGAATTGCCGCCAGCAAGGTTTACCGCGGAAAAGAATACACGCCGGCAGACCCGCTTGCCTATTATGAAAAAGGTGCGGCTCGGATTCCCATTCATCCGGAAACCAAGAAAAAGCTGGAGCGTATGTTAAAAATGCTTGCGGAAAAGGGAGAGGAAGAAACTTTCCGATGTATTAAGCAGGAGTTGGTAAAGAAAAGAAAAAGGACTGGCAACCAATAATTGTCCCCTGAATAAGATAACATAAATGAAAAAACAGGGGTAGACAATATGAACTGTTGGATCCTTTTATTGTTACTTGCCTGCAGCGGTAATCAGGGCATCGGTAATAATGATAATAACAACGGCTGCGGCTGTAACGGCGGTAGAAGTGACGACTGCGGCTGTGGCAGAGGAAACGGTGGCGACAGTGGCAGAAATGACGGCTGTGGCTGTGACCGTGACAACGGTAGAAACGATGGGTGCGGCTGGGATAGAAGTGATGCAAGACCTGTAGCATGGGATACTGACTGCGGCTGCAATGACGATTTCGGAAGAGGAAACGGTCCCATAGGTCCCATACAGCAGGGATTTCCCAGCTTGAGCCGCGGTGACACCTGTGGCTGCGAGAACGACCAGAACTAAGCAGGCAGAAAGAATCAGAAACCGATTGAAATAAAAGGAGACTGTTACAGAAAGGATGACCCTTTATGTGACAGTCTCTTTTTATGCCTGTTTTATTTATTCTGTTTTTTTATTCCGACATAGCCTCTTTCCACATATCATTATAGAGCTCGTCGCCTTCCTCACCCAGATAGATAAAGGTTTCCAGATTGTTATATTGGGACAGATCCGGGAAAGCAATCTTGGAATTGCGGATATCTTCATCTTCGATTAATTCCCTTGCAGCGGCATTGGGAGTAGAGTAAGTAATGTATTCAAAATTAAGAAGAGCAATATCCCCGCGGCACATAAAGTCAATAAATTTCTCCGCATTTTCCTTGTTGGGAGCATTCTTGGGAATCACCCAGCTGTCAATCCATACATTGGTGCCTTCTTTGGGAATCACATATTCCAAATCGGCATTTTCCCTCTGCGTGTAAATCGCCTCACCGGAATAGATAACGCCCAGAGCCGCTTCACCGCCTATCATCTTATCGCGGACCTGATCGATGACATAAGCCTGAACCAAAGGCTTTTGTTTAATCAAGGCGTCCCTTGCGGCAGCAAGTTCCGTCTCGTTCAGGGTATTCATGGAATGACCGTTTAACTTCAGTGCGACCATCATGGCGTCCCGGACGGAATTTTGCATCAGAATGTTGTCCGCATATTTTTCATCCCACAGAATTGCCCAACTGTCAACGGGTTCATCTACCATGGTCTTGTTGTAAAGGATGCCGACGGTTCCCCAGCAGTAAGGTACGGAA
This sequence comes from Lachnoclostridium sp., assembly GCA_023665475.1. Taxonomy (GTDB): domain Bacteria; phylum Bacillota; class Clostridia; order Lachnospirales; family Lachnospiraceae; genus Acetatifactor. The sequence goes on along the minus strand of JAMPEB010000003.1, from coordinate 72,635 downwards.
TATTTGTTTTCCGGGTCAAAATCTCTGGATTGTATGTAATATTGTTCTTCAATATTTGCCTTTGCATTGGGAACATTATCAAAGTTAATTTCCTGCAGCAAATCGTTTTGAATCATTTTCTGAATCATATAATCGGAAGGGCAGATGACATCATAAGCGGAAGAGCCGGCGGCCACCTTGGGGTACATATCCTCGTTGGTGTCAAATTCATCATAGATGACTTTAATGCCTGTTTCTTCTTCAAACATGGTAAGAACCTTAGGGTCTATATATTCCCCCCAGTTATAGACATAGACCTCTCCGTTTTTGCCGGAGGCGGAAGAGCCGCAGCCGGTAAATATGGAACCGCAAAGGATTCCGGTAAGTAAAAGTACAGCCAATTTTTTCATAATTTTCATAACATTGTTTCCTCCTCAAATGTTTTTGTTTATCTGCGATGCTTTAGGCGCAGTATTCTTTTTGGGTGTATAATTCACCAAAATAAGCAGCACCAGAACCGACACGAAAATAATTGTGGAAAGGGCGTACATTTCCGGTTTGATTCCCTTTCTGACCTCTGTGTAAATCTTGGTGGACAGGGTGTCGACGCCGGGACCTTTGGTGAAATGTGTGATAATAAAATCATCTAACGACATGGTAAATGCCATTAAAAATCCGGACAGGATACCGGGCAGGATATCGGGAAACACCACCTTGAAAAATGCCTGCATGTGGGAGGCACCCAAATCCAGCGCAGCCTCATAAGTGCTAGGATTTAGCTGTTTCATGCGGGGCATGACGCTTAATATCACATAGGGGATATTGAAGGTAATATGCGCAAGCAGCACGGTTCCGAAGCCGAATTTCATCCCGAGACTGATAAAAAGGAGCATCAGGGAAATACCGGTCACAATTTCCGCATTTAACATGGGAATATTGGTAATGCCCATCAATATGGCGCGGTTTCTTTTTTTCATGCCCTGCATGGCAATGCATGCAATGGTGCCGATAACGGTAGAGACTGCGGCGGAAAGAAATGCAATCGCCAGCGTATTTCCCAGCGCCTGCATGATAATGCTGTTGGAAAAAAGGCTTTTGTACCAGTCAAACGTAAATCCGCCCCATTTTGCTCTGGTCCTGCTGGCATTAAAAGAGAGGACCATCAAAGTCAGAATGGGGGCATACAGAAAAATAAAAATCAAGGTAATATATACTTTTTGTGCGGCACTACGCATGACAGCGCGTCCGTTCGTCTGCTTTTCGGCGTTATATTCCGTCATAATGCGTTCGCCTCCCCCTCTTTATCCGTTACGGCAGTGATGACCATGTTAAAGATAATGAACAGCATCAAAACGATGGAAAGCCCGCTGCCAAGATGCCAGTTGCCCGTCTGGGTAAATTCCTGCTCGATGACATTGCCGATAAGCAGAATCTTGTTGCCGCCCAGAATAGAGGAAATCACAAAGGTGGTCAGCGCCGGCACAAATACCATGGTGATGCCGCTTATGATACCGGGTACGCTCAAAGGCAGCGTAACCTTGAGAAACGCCTGTATCTCATTGGCGCCAAGGTCTCTGGCGGCATTTAACACATTCACATCAATCTTGCACAGCACATTATAGATGGGCAGTACCATAAAAGGCAGAAAATTGTATACCATGCCCAAAATAATCGCGCCGGGGGTGTTGATGATATTAAGCGAAGGCAGTCCGAGGAAGCCGAGGATGTTATTGATTACCCCGGTTTTTTCCAGTAGAGTCTGCCAGGCAAGGGTGCGCAGCAGAAAATTCATCCACATGGGCAGAATAAAAATCAGCACGATAAATGAGTGGTTTTTCTCTTTTAATCCACACAAAATCATGGCAAGGGGATATGCCAATATAAAGCAGATAACCGTGCTGACCACGGACAGCTTAACGGCTTCCCATAAGGATTTGGCATGGACGGGGGTTGCAATCGCCATAACATTATTTAAAGTAAAAGCTCCGTTTTTATCCGTCAAACCATAGTAAAATACCATACATAGCGGAACGATGACAAACAAGGCTGACCAGAATAAAAAGGGAACGGAGAGTAGTTTCTTATTCATTGACACCTACCGCCTCCTCGTCTTCAGATTCCGGTTTGTTCATAATCTGGATATTAAAAGGGTCAACTTTGATGCCTACACGGGTGCCGACTTCCTGCATTTTGGTGGAATGCACCAGCCATTCAAAGCCTCCTGCCATGACTTCCATTTCATAATGAACCCCTTTGAAAATCAGGTGTGTGACCGTACCTTCGATAGTGCCTTCGCCGGGAGATACAAGCTCCACATCTTCGGGACGGATCACTACATCCACGGGCTTATTTTCGCCAAAGCCCTCGTCCACACAAACAAATCGGGCGCCCAGAATCTCAACCAGACGGTCCTTGATCATAAGGGCGTTTATAATGTTGCTGTCACCGATAAAATCCGCAACAAAGGCATTTTCCGGTTCGTTATAAATGCTTTCCGGCGTGCCGATCTGCTGGATATATCCCTGATTCATAACCACAATGGTATCCGACATGGTCAGGGCCTCTTCCTGATCGTGGGTAACATAAATAAATGTAATGCCAAGTTCGTTCTTAAGTCTTATCAGTTCATACTGCATATCCTGACGGAGCTTTAAATCCAAAGCCCCCAAAGGTTCGTCGAGGAGCAGGAGTTTCGGCTCGTTTACGATGGCTCTTGCAATGGCGATACGCTGCTGCTGACCGCCGCTTAAGGAGTCGGGCATACGGTTCTCATAGCCGTCTAAGTTTACCAGCTTCAACGCATATTTAATTTTGTCGTTTATATAGGACTGGCTTTTATTTTTAATCTTTAACCCAAAAGCAATATTTTCCGCAATATTCATATGGGTAAAGAGAGCATATTTCTGGAATACCGTGTTTAGGTTACGCTTATTTGGTGGAAGGTTGGTAATGTCTTTTCCTTCAAAGATTACATGACCCTTGTCAGGTTTTTCAAAACCGCCCAGAATGCGCAGCGTAGTAGTCTTACCACATCCGCTGGGCCCCAAAAGTGTCAAAAATTCATTCTCCCTGATATAGAGATTCAGGTCATCCAGAATCATCTGTCCGTCAAATGATTTTGTAATGTTTTCCAAATTCACCAATGCGTTTTTCATTTGCCTCCTCACTTCTGCGATGTTCTTTCGTAATTGGCAGTTGCATCGCTGAAAATTATTAGCCAATATGATATAAATAATAAACATTATTATAAGGAATGTCAACGAAAAATACAGAAAAAAACAAAGACCGAAAAATATGCGGACAAAGTGTTTCAAATTGAGGGAATATATGCTATAATAAGACCATATTCATAACTGTTCGTTTTGCAAATATTGTGCCCGCGGATAGCATATATTATCAGGAATTCGCAGGCTGCGGAAAGGCATGGTTAGTAAGATGGCGAAAGAAAAGTATGTTGCATATGTTTCCACTTATACGCAGGGAGACAGCCACGGAATCAAGGTATATGATGTGGATATGGATCAGGGGAGATTTATCGAAAAAGAGAAGGTGGAAATTACCAATTCCTCCTATATCACCATTTCACATAACGGGAAGTATCTGTACTCCATCACGGACTTCGGGGTAGAATCCTACATTATTGAGAAGGACGGCGGGCTTGAATTAATTAATTTTGCCTCTATCAACGGGATGAGAGGATGCTATGTATCCACGGACTTTACGGACAGTTATCTGTTTGTGGCGGGTTATCATGACGGCAAGCTGACGGTGCTTAGATTAAACAAGGACGGCTCCATCGGAGAAATCACGGATGAGATTTTTCACAAAGGGCTCGGAAGCATGGCGGAGCGGAATTTCAGACCCCATATCAACTGTGCCCGCATGACCCATGACAATAAATATCTTTTGGTGGCGGATCAGGGAATGGATCATGTTAATGTGTACCGCCTTGATTTGGAAAAAGGCAAGGTATTCCTTGCGGATGTTATCAGAAGTGATTTGGAATCCGCTCCCAGACATATCAAGATATCGGAGGACGGCAGATTTATTTATATCGTTCATGAGTTGAAATGTTATATTGATGTTTATTCTTATGAAGACCGGGAAAATATTCCTTATTTTGAAAAAATCCAGAAGGTGCAGGAGATTGAACCGGAGAAAGGGAGCATCAATTCCGCCAGCGCCCTGAGTTTTTCCAAGGATTATAATTATCTGGTAAGCTCCCTTGCCGGGGATAATTCCGTGGTGATTTATAATGTCAACAAAAAAGACGGAACCCTGACCCCCAACTTAAGGCTTCCTATCAGCGGAGAGTATCCCAAAGATGTGGACTTGTTCCCCAACAACAAATTTCTGGTTTCCTTAAACCATGAGAGCAATACCATGACATTTTTCCGGATAGATTTGGAAAACGGAACCATGATGATGAATGGTCCCGCTTTAAAGGTGGATGTGCCAAACTGCATTACCTTCCACAAACTGACTCCCTGATAGTTCAGGCGTAAAAATCTTTTAAAAAATCCATGCGGGACGACATGTTGACCATCATGGCATCCAGAACGGTGATAGCGGTCATGCATTCCATGACTACCACGGCTCTGGGAACAATGACGGGGTCATGCCGTCCTTTTATTTGGACATCTATTTCCGTATGGGACTTATCTATGGTCTGCTGGGGCTTAAAGATAGACGGAGTGGGCTTTACATGCGCTCGCAGGACAATGGCGCTTCCGTCGCTGATTCCGCCCAAAATGCCTCCTGCGTGATTGCTGTTTTTGACAACTTTTTCCCCGTCCATGCGGAAAGCATCATTGTTTTCGCTGCCAAAGCGGGTAGAAACCTGTGTGCCGCCGCCGATTTCCACGGCTTTTACGGCGCCGACGGACATGACTGCCTTGGCGAGGTTCGCGTCCAGCTTTTCAAATACGGGCTCGCCGATACCGGTGGGAACGCCCGTAACCACGCACTCCATCACGCCGCCTACGGAATCCAGATTCTGCCTTGCAGTCTCCAGATAGGCCACGGCTTTTTCATCCGCCTGAAAATCCGGCATGGCAGTTTTCGTGGCAAGAATGGCATCCTTATCAAAATTTGACGGGTCGATTTCCACGGGGCCGATGCTTTTGGTGTAAGCGCAGACCTCTATGCCCAGCAGCGCAAGAATTTTGCAGGCAATGGCTCCCGCGGCTACACGACCGATGGTTTCCCTGCCGGACGAGCGGCCGCCGCCTCTGTAATCCCGGAATCCGTATTTTTCATCAAAGGTATAATCCGCATGACCGGGACGGTAATAGCCTGCAATTTCGCTGTAATCTCCGGAAATTTGGGAAGTGTTTTTCACAATAAGGGAAATCGGCGTTCCCGTGGTTTTCCCTTCAAAGACGCCGGAGAGGATTTCCACAAGATCCGCCTCTTTTCTGGGAGTGGTGATATTGCTTGTGCCGGGCTTCCGGCGGTTCAGATAAACCTGAATGTCTTCCTCACAAAGGGGAAGTCCCGCAGGGCAGCCGTCAATGACAACGCCCAACGCTTTGCCGTGGGATTCGCCCCAGGTGGTTATTTTAAAAATTGTTCCGAATGTAGAACCCGCCATGCCAAACCTCATTTCCGCACCGTATCATGCAAGTATTTATTCTCAAATTATAACGAATGAAGAAGAAATTGGCAACTTTTTTAAAGAAAAATAGTGCGTAAAATTAAAATATGTGTTATGATAACACTGAGATAGTTTATATTAGGGAAATTTTCTGTCTTTGGCAGTTGATAAAACGAGGCATGTCAGATGAATGAAAAAACATTAAAAGAGCGGGTTAAAAAACAGCTTTTTAAATTCGGCAGAAAAAACAGAATATGCAGTTATCTGGTAATTCCTGTACTGTTTGTCAGTATGTTCTTTTTTCATGTGCTTTATTATATCAGGGGAAACGGGAAGCGCTTTGCCATGCTTGCCATGATGTTCTGCCTGTTTACGGTTTACAGCAGTTTTTCTTTTCCTTTGTTCATTTCTTCGGACAACGGGGACGGCATCGGCTCTCTGGATTTGGAAATGCATGACGATATCTTTCTGGCAAGCGAACCGAAGCTTGATATGTCGGAGGCGGAATTCATAGAAGATGAGGACATCTTGGAGAGTCTTTCTTCCGAAGAATTGGATCATGTCTATCTGAGTGAAGAACAGATGAAGGCTTTGGAAAAAGAGCAGAATAAAGGACAGAATGCTTCACAGGAAACGGATTTGCCGGAGGATGATTTAAAGATTTCCGAAAATTTTTCCAAGGATGACTGGCGGCTCATCTTGGTGAATAAGCAGCATTCCATTCCCGACGACTATACTTTCCCCAAGGGAAATATCAAGACATTGAAAGGCATTAAACAGTGCGATTCCCGCATTTTGGATGACTATAACGATATGCTGGAAGCGGCAGCGAAGGAGGAACTTTACTTAAAACCATGTTCTTCCTATCGTGATTTGGAATATCAGGAGGGGCTTATTAACCAGCACATGGTATCTTACATGAACATGGGATTTTCATATGTGGAAGCCTTCCAGCTTTCCAGCAGGAGAGTTCAGATTCCGGGTTCCAGCGAGCATCAGTTAGGGCTTGCCCTTGACATTGTCTGCAACTCACATCAGGAGCTTACGGAAGATTTTGAAGATACGAAGGAAGGAATCTGGCTTGCCAAAAACAGCTATAAATATGGATTTATCCTGCGTTATCCAAAGGAGAAGGAATATATAACAGGAGTGAAGTATGAGCCTTGGCATTTCCGCTATGTGGGCATAGAGGCAGCTACGGTGATTACGGAAAATAATATGACTTTAGAAGAATTCTGGGAGGAATTATGATATGAGTTCCATATATCATATCTTAAAGCAGGAGGGAAGAGCCAAGAGAGGCGAGATGCACACGGTTCATGGCACGATACAAACCCCTGTCTTTATGAATGTGGGCACTGTTGCAGCGATTAAGGGAGCGGTGTCCTCCGCCGATTTAGAGCAGATAGGGACACAGGTGGAGTTGTCCAACACTTACCATCTGCATGTGCGCCCCGGCGACAGGGTGATTAAACAATTGGGAGGGCTCCATAAATTTATGTCCTGGGATAAACCAATCCTTACGGATTCCGGTGGATTCCAGGTATTTTCTTTGGCAAAGCTTCGTAAAATCAAAGAAGAGGGAGTGTATTTCAACTCCCATATTGACGGGCATAAGATATTTATGGGTCCGGAAGAAAGCATGCAGATACAGTCCAATTTAGGCTCCACCATTGCAATGGCTTTTGACGAATGCGCTCCCAGCAAGGCGGATAAAAAATATGTGCAGGCTTCCACAGAGCGCACTACCAGATGGCTGAAAAGATGCAAAGACGAAATGAATCGCCTGAATGCGCTGGAAGATACGGTAAATCCGAATCAGCTTCTTTTTGGCATTAATCAAGGGGCGGTATATGATGATATCCGTATCGAACATGCCAAGCGAATCAGTGAATTTGATTTGGACGGCTATGCGGTGGGCGGACTTGCGGTAGGAGAGAGCCATGAGGAGATGTATCATGTTTTGGAGGAAGTGGTGCCATTCCTTCCTTTGGAAAAACCCACCTATCTGATGGGCGTGGGTACGCCTGCAAATATTTTAGAGGGCGTGGAGCGGGGCATTGATTTTTTTGACTGTGTATATCCTTCCCGAAACGGCAGGCATGGTCATCTATATACCAATCATGGCAGGGTGAATCTGTTTAATGCAAAATATGAACTGGATGACAGCCCTATTGAGGAAGGCTGTATGTGTCCGGCATGTCAAAGATACTCAAAGGCATATATCCGCCACTTGCTGAAAGCGAAGGAGATGCTGGGAATGAGGCTTTGCGTGCTTCACAATCTGTATTTTTACAATACCATGATGAAGGAAATACGGGATGCGCTGGACGAGGGCAGATTTGCCGCCTATAAGAAGGAAAAGCTGGAAGGAATGACGGAAAGCGGAAATGGATAATTTTATCGGCAGCTTATATTAAATTTTTATAAAAAGCTTGTGCGTATGAAAAAAATTGTGTATCATACTTACTTGTATAACCATACACTTGTACAGCCGTATGCGTAAATCTGTGACAGCGCGGCATTCACAGATGGAACGGTATGTGTATGGATAATCAAACAACCAGTTGCTGCGCAGAAACGAGGAAAAATATGGGAATTTTGTTATCGGAAGCTGAAGCTACGGTGGCGGATGCGGCGGCAGCCGGACAGGCAACGGGCAGTCTTGTCAGCGTGTTTGTCATGTTTGCGGCGTGGATTGCAATCATGTATTTTCTTATGATCAGGCCTCAGAAAAAGGAGCAGAAGAGGCTCAATACCATGCTGGCGGATTTGGCTCCCGGCGACTGCGTACTTACCACCTCCGGATTTTATGGCATTGTGATAGACATTTCCGACGAAGACAACACGGTTATCGTGGAGTTCGGAAATAACAAAAACTGCCGTATTCCTATGGAAAAAACAGCTATCAGCCGGGTAGAGAAAGCGGATGCCTAAAAACTTTTCATAAAAATATTGACAAATCCTGCAAGAGTGATTACAATGCATAAGTAATAATTGTATATCATAATATTTGTATACAATCTAAAAGGAGGAGACAATTATGAGAAAAATGAAAAAGTTTTTAAGTGTTGTAGTTGCTTCCGCAATGGTGCTTGCCATGGCAGGTTGCGGTAACAACAATGCCTCACAGGGAAGCTCCGCGGCTGGCGGGAATGAATCCCAGACGCAGGAATCTTCCGCAGGTACGGATGCATCCAATACCGGAGCGGGCACTTCCGCTTCTGCTGACGGTGTATTCAAGATCGGAGGCATGGGACCTCTGACCGGCGGCGCTGCTATATACGGTCTGAATGTTCGTAATGCAGCCCAGATTGCGGTAGATGAGATCAATGCAGCCGGCGGTGTCACCGTAAATGGCAAGTCATATCAGTTGGAGCTGAGGTTTGAGGATGATGAGCACGATGCAGAAAAGGTTATTTCTGCGTATAATACGGTAAAGGATTGGGGTGCACAGATGGTCTTGGGTGCAGTTACCAGCGGTCCTTCCATTGCTGTATCAGAGGAGACCTATAGGGATAATATGTTCCAGTTGACTCCTTCCGGTTCCGCAGTAAAGTGCACACAGTATGACAACGGCTTCCGTGTATGCTTCTCGGATCCGGATCAGGGTGCAGCCAGCGCACAGTACATCGGTGAGCAAAAGCTTGCTCAAAAGATAGCTATCATTTATGACAGCTCCACCGATTATTCTAAAGGTATTTATGAGAGTTTTGTAAAGGGCGCTAAGGATCAGTCTTTTGAGATTGTTGCTCAGGAAGCATTTACGGCGGACAGCAATACGGATTTCTCCGTACAGCTTCAGAAAGCACAGTCTGCAGGAGCAGATTTGGTCTTTTTGCCTATTTATTATCAGGAATCCGCTTTGATCTTAAAGCAGGCAGACCAGATGGGTTATGCACCTAAGTTCTTCAGTTGTGACGGTATGGATGGTATTCTCACTGTAGAGAATTTTGACACGAAGCTGGCAGAGGGTGTTATGCTGCTGACTCCTTTCGCAGCAGATGCAAAGGATGATTTGACCCAGAAGTTTGTAAAGACTTATCAGGAGAAGTATGGCGAAATTCCCAATCAGTTTGCAGCAGATGCTTATGATGGCGTTTATGCATTGAAGGCAGCTATTGAAAAGAGCGGTGTAACGCCTGATATGAGTACATCTGAAATCTGTGAGGGCTTAAAGACCGGAATCACCTCCATCACTCTGGACGGATTGACCGGCGCAGGCATGACATGGAATGCTTCCGGCGAGCCCAACAAGGCTCCCAAGGCTGTTAAGATTCAGGATGGTGCTTATGTAGCAATGTAATATAAAGTAGCCAAAGGGGGTTGCCTTACCATTCAGGGCAGCCCTCTTTTCTTATCATATGATATAAAAGCCCTCAGGGCAGGATTCTTTTTCATGAAACCGAAAATAACTTGCGGGCTTGCCTGCATTCTGTTATACTTAAAGACAATTATGATGTTTGGAAATGGAGGGATTCCTCATGAATTTTCTGCAATATCTTATTAACGGCATCAGTCTTGGCAGTGTGTATGCCTTGATTGCGCTGGGATATACCATGGTATACGGCATTGCTAAAATGTTAAACTTTGCACATGGAGATGTTATCATGGTGGGAGCATTTACCACCTTTACCATCTGTAATACGATGCATCTGCCCATACCGGTGGGAGTATTGGCTGCAGTGGTTCTGTGCACGCTGCTTGGCATGCTGATTGAGAAGGTTGCCTATAAGCCTTTGAGAATGGCTTCCTCACCCCTTGCGGTGCTGATTACCGCTATCGGCGTCAGCTATCTGCTGCAGAATATGGCACTGTTGATTTTTGGCTCCAACACAAAATTTTTTACCTCTGTTGTATCATTAAAGCCGTTGCGTCTGTTTGACGGGCAGCTTTTGATTACAGGGGAAACCATAGTGACGATTATCGTCTGTATCATTATCATTGTCGCATTGATGCTCTTTATCAATAAGACCAAGGCGGGGCAGGCAATGCTGGCTGTTTCCGAGGATAAGGGAGCGGCTCAGTTGATGGGAATTAATGTAAACGGTACCATTACGCTTACTTTTGCAATCGGTTCCGCACTGGCGGCGGTGGCAGGCGTGCTTTTGTGCTCCGCATATCCTTCCCTGACTCCCTATACCGGTTCCATGCCCGGCATCAAAGCGTTTGTTGCCGCAGTGTTCGGGGGTATCGGTTCCATCCCCGGAGCGTTTATCGGAGGCATCCTTTTAGGTGTGATTGAAATAATGGGAAGGGCATATATTTCTTCTCAGATGGCGGATGCCATTGTGTTTGCCGCATTGATTATAGTGTTACTCTTTAAACCCACAGGGCTGTTGGGCAAGAATGTTCAGGAAAAGGTTTAATGCGGAGGTATCATACAACCATGAAGAAAATAAAACTCACAAAAAATTTGAAGAGCAGTCTTATCACTTATGGCATTGTGATTGGTGCTTATTTGGTGATGCAGATATTGATAAATACCGGAAATGTATCCAATCTGATTAAGGGAATTTTGGTTTCCTTATGCATCTATGCGATTCTTGCCGTGTCCTTAAATTTAACCGTGGGCATTTTAGGCGAATTGAGCATCGGGCATGCGGGATTTATGTGCGTGGGCGCCTTTTCCAGCGCATTTTTCTCCGTCTGCCTCAAAGAAACGGCTTTTCCGTCGGCATTTCGCTTTCTCCTTGCCATTTTGATCGGTGCGGCGTGCGCAGGTCTGTTCGGTATTTTGATTGGGATTCCGGTTCTTAGGCTTAAAGGGGATTATCTCGCCATAGTCACCCTTGCCTTTGGTGAAATCATTAAAAATCTGGTGAACACCTTATATGTGGGGAAGGATGAGAGGGGATTCCATATTTCCTTTACCAACTCTATGGATTTGAATCTGTCTGATGAAGGAGTGTTGATTGTCAATGGCGCACAGGGTATCACAGGCACTCCCAGAGACGCCAATTTCACCATTGGCATAGTGTTGCTTTTAATCACCCTTTTTATCATTTTGAATCTGATTCATTCCCGAGACGGGCGTGCTATTATGGCAATCCGCGACAATGTGATTGCAGCGGAGTCCGTGGGTATTAACATTACAAAATACAAGATTATGGCATTTTCCATCTCAGCCGCCCTTGCAGGAATGGCAGGCGTATTGTATGCCCATAATTTGTCCATCCTGTCAGCGACCTCCAAGAATTTCGGCTATAATATGTCCATTATGATATTGGTATTTGTGGTATTGGGAGGAATCGGAAGCATCAGGGGCTCCATGATTGCCGCTGTGATACTCACCCTGCTTCCCGAACTCTTGAGAGGCTTAAATGATTATCGTATGTTGATTTACGCTGTTGTATTAATTCTTATGATGCTGTTTAACTGGGCTCCCAAATGTATTGAATGGCGGGAAAAAATGATAAACAAGATTAAGGGGCTGAAAAATTCTGCGAAAGGTTCAAAGGAGGCAAGGGGCTGATGGCTTTGTTAGAGGTAAAAAATTTAAGCATTTCCTTTGGTGGACTCCGCGCAGTGGATGATTTTAATATGGAGATTGAAAAAGGCTGCCTCTATGGACTGATTGGTCCAAACGGCGCCGGAAAGACCACTATATTCAATCTTCTCACAGGTGTTTATAAGCCGAATGAGGGGATTATCAAGCTGAACGGACAGGATATCACGGGACGCAAAACCATTGATATCAACAAGGCGGGCATTGCCAGAACCTTTCAGAATATCCGTCTGTTTAAAGAACTTTCCGTGATTGACAATGTGAAGGTTGGGCTGCACAACCATAATGCCTATTCTACCATGACAGGCATTCTGAGGCTTCCCAGATATTTCAAGGTAGAAAAGCAGATGACGGAAGAGGCGCTGAAGCTTTTGAAGGTATTTGATTTGGACAAAGAGGCGGATATCCTTGCATCCAATCTGCCCTATGGTAAACAGCGTAAGCTGGAGATTGCAAGAGCTCTTGCCACCAAACCGACACTTTTGCTTTTGGATGAACCTGCCGCCGGAATGAACCCCAATGAAACGCAGGAACTGATGGATACCATTCGCTTTGTCAGGGAAAATTTTGATATGACAATCCTTCTGATTGAGCATGATATGAGGCTTGTCAGCGGTATTTGCGAGAAACTCACAGTGTTAAACTTTGGGCGTGTGCTTTGTCAGGGCGAGACGGCAGAAGTGCTGAACAATCCGGAAGTGATCAAGGCATATTTGGGCGAATAGCGTGAGAAGCTTTAAGATTAAAATGCCGCTTACACGGCGGAATGAGAGGAATTATGGTAATGTTAGAAGTCAATGACTTAAAAGTATATTATGGCGTAATCCAAGCCATCAAAGGGGTATCCTTTCATGTGGATGAGGGGGAGGTTGTGGCTTTGATCGGTGCGAACGGCGCCGGAAAAACCACCATCCTTCACACCATATCGGGTCTGCTTGCCCCCAAGGAGGGAAGCGTGGTCTTTGAGGGAAAGGATATCACAAAGATTCCGGGGCATAAGATTGTGTCCATGGGAATGGCGCATGTGCCGGAGGGCAGGCGTGTTTTTGCCCAGTTGACCGTGCTGCAGAACCTGAAAATGGGGGCATATGTCAGGAAAGATAAGGAAGAGATTGCAAATACCCTGAAAAATGTATTTGAGAGATTTCCGAGGCTTGAGGAACGCCAGAATCAGTTGGCGGGAACCTTAAGCGGAGGAGAACAGCAGATGCTTGCCATGGGCAGGGCATTAATGTCCCATCCCAAACTGATTCTGATGGATGAACCCTCCATGGGGCTGTCACCCATCTTTGTAAATGAGATATTTGATATTATCGAAGAGGTCAGCAAAGGGGGCACCACGGTTCTTCTGGTGGAACAGAACGCCAAAAAAGCGCTTTCCATTGCGGACAGGGCATATGTATTGGAAACCGGCAACATCGTGTTGGAGGGCAAGGCGGAAGAACTGCTGCACAATGATGCCATTAGAAAGGCATATTTGGGCGAATAGCGTGAGAAGAGTTTCTAGCCGCTCGCAGCAAGGGCTGCTTCGCGGAGAAACTCTAAATCTCACGCTGGGAGCTTTCACTTTGGGAGATTATGGGGAGCGGATTATGGAGATTTAGGTGAAAAGCACCTGAAAAAAGGGAGGTAAGCGGAATATGGACAATATCGTAATTACCATTGCAAGACAATATGGAAGCGGGGGCAGGACCGTCGGCGAGATGTTAGCGGACAGGCTTAAAATTCATTATTATGACAAGGAACTTATGAAACTTGCCAGTGATGACAGCGGCATCAATGAAGCGTTGTTTGTCAATGCCGACGAAAAGTTGAAAAGCAGCAGATTGTTCCGCATTGCAAAAAGCGCTTACAGCGGGGAACTGATTTCCCCCGAGAGCGATGATTTTACCTCAACGGACAATCTGTTTAACTATCAGGCAAAGATTATACGCAAGCTGGCGGAGGAGGAGTCCTGCGTTATTATCGGAAGATGCGCGGATTATGTGCTGAAAGAATATGATAATGTCTTGAGCGTGTTCGTCCACGCTCCCAGAGATTTCTGCATGGAGCAGGCGGCAAAGAAACTCAGCATGAACAAAAAGGAAATCGAGCGTTATATCCAGAAGACCGATAAGCATAGAGCCGAGTATTACAAATACCATACCGGATGCGAGTGGACGGACGCCCGCAATTACGACCTGTGCCTTGACAGTTCCAAATTGGGCTTTGAAAGATGCGTGGAAGAGATTATTGCGTATATGCAGGTAAGGTTTAACGATAAATTTCAGAAAAACTCTTGTCAATAATCGGATTCTATGATAGAATTTATTTTGTTGCGGAGAAGACTCTTTCAGGATTAGCGGAGGCGCTCCACATGCCGGCGTGTCGGAATGGCAGACGAGGCAGACTCAAAATCTGTTGTGGGCAACCACGTGCGGGTTCAAGTCCCGCTGCCGGCAGTTGAGAAAGAATAGTCGTAAATCCAAGGTTTTACGGAACCGAAGGATTGCGGCTGTTTTTGTTTTACGAGGAAAAGCCGCAGACACTACGTCACATATATGCCTCATGCGTATGTAGTGTCTGCGGAAAACCCATGCTTGTGTATTGGAGCATTCCTATATACAACCTGTAAATACAGGATAGTTATTAGGCGAAGCTGACAGGGGATTGAAGATTCAATGACCCAACAGCTTCTTTAGTGTTAAGCTCATTGTACAGGATAAATGTGGACAAGATTTGTCCAAATTCCAAAAAAATTATAAATGATTTCTTTAGACTTTTTTTAGAAACAAAAAAATCAGGTGGACTTTTAGGGCAAAAAGATTTATGATATAAATAGCATATCATGGTGAAAAATGCTAGAAGATTAAGTAAATGTAGTATGAGGTACTAAAAGTGAAAAAGAAACATGGATTATTTTATCTGCTGATCATTGTTTCTGCATCTATGATTCTCTGTCTGGCGGCATTTGTTTATATCAGGCAGATGAATCAAACTATTTCAAGGAACATCATAAATTCTATTAGTGAAATCGCAGAGCATGATAAGGCGACGATTCAAACATATATTGAAATCTGCTGGAAGGATCTTTATGAGATACAGGAACGGTTTATCAGCTTTGAATGCAAGACCCTTGAAGATGTAGAGACAAGAATGAATTTGGAGCGTGCTTCCAGCGATTTTACCCATATTTATCTGGTTGCGGAGGACGGTACTGTTTATACGGATAAGTATGTCGTTTATACACCCGGGAATGATATTGTAAACAGGAATCTGGACTTTCTGCCATATTTCCGGGGCAATGAAGATAAGATAGTCGTTCGGTTTGACGATAAGACAGAAGGCGGATGGCTGGCAAAGGAGAGCATTTTGTATGGCGTCCGGCTGAAAGATTACAGCATAGAAGGCAAAAAAATGTTTGCTTTAATCGGAATCAGCGACATTTCTTCCATTCAGGATAAAATGGTGATTGACAGTTTTATCAAAGATGGCAAAGCCCGCGGACACAGCGCCCTTGTGGACATGAACGGGAATTATATTGTCAATATCAACAAAGAAATATATTTAAATAAGCAGAATAATCTATACGACCATTTGACAGATGCCGAAAGCTCCGACCTGACGAACGAAGAGGTGAAGGAGAAGCTTAAAAATCGGGAAACTTTTGGCTTTTATCACTCCCATGCCGGGGAGAAAGGTCAGGAACTTTATTATTTCATACCCTTTGAAGATCATTTTGACTTATATTTTATTATGTCAATCAATGAAGAAGTCTTTGAGGAACAGACAAGAACCTTTGTGTCTCTCAGTCTGACAATGGCGATAGTGGCTATGGTTACGGTTATCCTTATGCTGCTGGTTATCATGAGGCTGCAGATAAAAACCGTGCGCACAACGGAAGCGGCTCGTTCCCAGAAAGAATTTCTTTCTAATATGAGCCATGAGATACGGACGCCGTTAAACGGTCTGATTGGCATGAATCATCTGATTATGGCAAATATTGATGACGAAGACCAGAAGCCGCAGATTAAGGAATGGCTGCAAAAGTCCCACAGCACGGCAAATTATCTGTTGTCCTTGGTGAATGATATTCTGGATATGTCAAAGCTTCAGGCGGGAAAAGTAGATATTATGGAGGAACCGATACTGCTTTCCGCACTGGTTGACGAAGTGGCGGCAATGCAGACGGATAACATTAAGAACCGGGGTGTGGAGTTCATTGTAGAAAAAGATATCATAGAACCGTATATCGAAGGCGATATCACCCGCACGAAGCAGATTTTAATGAATATCGTGGGTAATGCGGCTAAGTTTACGCCGGAGGGCAAATGGATTCGCCTGTCCGTCACACAGAAAAAGACGGACGATATGCATGTCATTACCGCTTACTGCTGTGAGGACGCCGGAATCGGTATATCCGAGGAATATATTGACAAAATATTTGATTCCTTCAGTCAGGAAAGAAACAGGAATACCAACGGCATCAAGGGAACCGGGCTTGGCATGGCAATCAGCAAGCTTCTTGCCAATGCCATGGGCGGAGATATCACGGTGGAGAGTAAGGTTGGCGTCGGAAGTAAGTTTACCGTTACCATTCCTTCCCGAATCGTGAAGGATATTCCCGAAGAACTGCAAAGACAGTGGGAGACGGATGAAACGGGAAATGTTTCCAAAGCCGCATGTAGGGCGGACGGCAGACCTATCAAAATTCTTGTGGCGGAAGATGTGGAACTCAATGCGGAGGTTCTGCTGGAAATACTGAAAATGAACGGTTTTGAAACGGCGCTGGCGCAGAATGGACAGGAAGCGCTGGATGCCTTTTCACAATCCGAAATCGGAGAATTTAATATTATACTGATGGATATGCAGATGCCGGTTATGGATGGATGTACCGCGGCCGAACGCATCAGAAAGCTTGACAGGGCGGATGCCGGATCGGTTATTATTTATGCCTGCACGGCAAATATGTTTCAGGAGGACAGGGAACAGGCGTTGTCCAGCGGAATGGACGACTTTCTGACCAAACCCATTGATGTGGAGGTTTTGTTAAAAAAATTAAGAAAGAGCGAAAAGTAGGATATGCTCACTGATTAAAATGCCGCTTATGCGGCGGAATGAGAGGATGTATGAAGAAAAAAATCATTGCCACGGTGATGGCGTTTATATTGTGCGGAAGTCTTCTGACCGGCTGCGGCAGCAAGAAAAAAGAGGAAATCACGCTGGTTGTTAAGGTTCCGAATCTGGTAATGAATTCTGTCAGCAATCCCGAAATTGTGGATTCGGGAGTCTTTTTACAGCAGGCGGGGGATGAGTTTGCGACACAGTATGAAGCCGCAGATGTCACCGTTCGTGTGGAGTCCTTTGCCTATGTGGATGAAGTGGCGGCGATTACAGGTAGTTTTGATACGGAAGATGCGCCGGATATTCTCTATGAAGGATATTTTAACATGGCTTCCTATCTGCACACGGGAAGGGTGGTTCCCTTGGATGACATTATTTCGGATGAACTGCGAAATGATATTGATGATGCGTCATGGGCAATGAGTATGGTAAACGGGAAAACCTATATGATGCCATATTTGAGCATGCAGAATATTTTGATTTACAACAAAGAACTTTTTAAGGACTGTGGGCTTGAAAAATATGTTGCGGATACGGTTATGATACAGAATTGGACAGTGGAAGAGTGGACCGATATTCTGGACACTCTTGCGGAAAAGCTTCCGATGCGGTCTTATCCCATGATGATGTATGGCAAGAATAATCAGGGAGATACCCATATCATGTCCTATATCCGGGCTTTCGGAAGTCCGATTTTTGATGAGTCCGGTCATTTTGATTTTGAAAGCGAAGAGTCTGTCAAGGCGCTGGCATGGCTCCAGTCCGGCGTAGACAAGGGATGGTATCCGCCTCATTGTGAAAATCTGGAAATTTCAGACTGCAATGAGTTATTCAGCAACAGCCAGCTTGCCATTCATATTTTTAACAATGCCAATTTTACCCTTTACGATAATATGGAAAATTACGGTTATGTAAATTTCCCCGGAAATGTAGCGACTTCTTTTGTGACGGGCTTTGAGGTATTTGACAACGGAAATGAATTAAAGCTGCAGGCGGCAAAGGATTTTATCAAATATATTTACGAAAATGACAAGTGGCTGGAATTGTCCGCCGGAAATATTCCTGCCAGCAGAAAGGTTTCCGAAAAATATCAGGATCAGATTACCATGCTGAATGAATTTACCCAAAATGCGGCAAATGTGGTGGATTTTATGAATAACAGCCCCAACTGGCAGGGGAATGATACCTCTGTCCGCAGTGTATTCTGGCCCAATATCCATGAACTGCTGGCAAAGAGCATTACCCCTGAAGAATGTGCCGGCAATCTGGACGAAAGCTGTAATGCCGCATTGGACGCCGGATGGGAAAGCAGTGAACTGCATGAATAGACGGTTTTGGCAAAGATGCTTATGACTGATGTGCAGACGGAAGTCTGCGCTATGCGGGGGATATCAGATTGAAAATCAGAAACAAAGTTCCCACTGATTAAAATGCCGCTTGCGCGGCGGAATGAGAGGAAGAATGAAAACAGCCGTGCGGCATGGGGAAGCCATGAATTGCAAAGAATTTGAGAAGGAAATTCCGGATTTTGTCAATAAGAAAATGGATTTTCTTACCCTTCAAAAATTTCATAAGCATATGGAGAATTGTGAAGCCTGTAAAGAGGAATTGAGCATTCAGTTTTTGGTGATGGAAGGAATGCAGAGTCTGGAAGAGGGGGATGTATTCGATTTGCAGGATGTCTTAAGCCGTCATCTCGGGGAAGCCAGACGAAAGATACGCTTTCATAACGGCTGTCTGCGGCTGGGTTTTTTATTGGAGATATTTGCCGTTCTTATGGTGGCCGGGACCGTAATCTGGATTTTAGCATAAAGAAGAGGGAGATTCTATTATTATATGGGCAGAAAATTAGTTTTGATAGACGGTCACAGTATTTTAAACAGGGCGTTTTACGGGGTTCCCGAACTGAGCAATACCAAGGGGCTGCATACAAATGCCATTTATGGTTTTTTAAATATACTGTTTAAGATTCTGGAAGAGGAAAAACCGGATTATCTGGCGGTTGCCTTTGATGTACATGCCCCCACTTTCCGTCATGAAATGTATGAAGCATATAAAGGAACCAGAAAGCCCATGCCGGAAGAATTAAGGGAACAGGTTCCCGTGATGAAAGAAGTGCTTGCCGCCATGCATATTGTCATGATGGAACAGGCGGGATGGGAAGCGGACGACATTCTGGGCACGCTTGCCAAAAAGGCGGAGGCGGAAGGAATGGAAGTGTCTTTGGTATCCGGTGACAGGGACCTTTTGCAAATTGCCACAAAGCACATTAAAATCCGTATTCCCAAGACCAAGAAAGGGCATACGGAGATAGAGGATTATTACGAGGAGGATGTGAAAGCCGCTTATCAGGTGACGCCCACACAATTTATAGAATTAAAAGCCCTGATGGGGGATGCTTCCGACAATATTCCCGGCGTGCCCAAAATAGGGGAAAAAACAGCGATTTCCCTGATGACGGAATACGGTTCTCTGGAAAATATTTATGCCCATGTGGAGGAAATCTCCAAAAAGAGTATCAGGGATTCCCTGAAAGAGAATAGGGAGTTGGCGGATTTGAGCAAGGCTCTTGCGACCATCAAGACGGACTGTGAGATTTCCCTTGATTATGAGGCTGCGAAAGCGGAGGGGTATTATACCAAAGAGGCTTACACGCTGTTCAAACAGTTGGAATTTAAAAATTATCTGTCCCGTTTCGGCGCAGAGGGGGAAGCTCTGGCGGCAGCCGGAACGGAACCCCTTTCTTTTCGCAAAGTAGAGAATCCGGCGGAATTGGACGCTTTTCTTGCAAAAATCAAGGCGGAGGACAGAGTCGGGATTTTGCTGGCAGTGGAGGGAACGGCAGGACGACGGACAAGGTTACTGGGAGCCGCCATATCCACAGAGAAGGACGGCAAAGAGGAAACCATATTTTATTTTGAGAATCAGCAGGATGCTTCCGAAGAGTCTGCGCTGGGCAGTCGGCTTCGCGCTTTTTCCGGCAGGGTAAAGCCCGCTACCTTTGATATTAAGCAGCAGTATGCTTATCTGTCACAGGAAAATCCGGAGCGTTATTTTGACATTCTCATAGGCGCTTATCTTTTGAATCCGTTAAAAAGTGATTATGATATGGAATCCATTGCCGCGGAACATCTGGAAATGATGATACCGGGCAGAAATGAAGTTTTTGGAAAACAGAGTCTCACAGAGGCTTTCCGTCAGAATCCGGACAAATGTATGGAATATTTCTGCAGGGGGGCATATGTGGCAAGAAAAGCCTCCAAAGTGATTGCGGACAAGCTGGCGGCAAGCGGTATGGAACATCTGATGAGGGAGATTGAAATGCCCCTTTCCCTTGTGCTTTTTGACATGGAAAAAGAGGGAGTCGAGGCGAAAAAGGAAGAGCTGAAGGCCTATGGGGATGCGCTGATTTCGCGGATTCTGGAATTGGAAGCATCCATTCAAAAGCAGGCGGGCGCGGAATTTAATATCAACTCCCCGAAGCAGTTGGGAGAAGTCCTTTTTGAAAAAATGGGGCTTCCCGGGGGCAAAAAAACAAAAACAGGGTATTCCACCGCGGCGGATGTGTTGGAAAAGCTGTCGGAGGGACATCCCATCGTAAAGGATATTTTAGAGTATAGGGGACTGGTCAAGCTAAAGAGCACTTATGCGGACGGGCTTGCGGTTTTTATCGGCACAGACAGCCGTATCCACACCAATTTTAATCAGACCATTACCGCTACGGGACGCATCAGCTCCACGGAGCCTAATCTGCAGAATATTCCCATGCGCATGGAACTCGGCAGGAAAATCCGCAAAGTATTTGTGCCAAGGGAAGGCTGTATTTTCATGGATGCGGACTATTCCCAGATTGAGCTTCGGGTGCTTGCCCATATGTCGGGTGATGAACAGTTGATCGAAGCCTATCACTCGGCTCAGGATATCCACAGGATTACCGCTGCAAAGGTATTCCATGTGCGGCAGGACGAGGTGACGGATTTACAGCGGCGCAACGCCAAGGCGGTGAATTTCGGCATTGTGTACGGTATCAGCTCCTTCGGACTGAGTCAGGATTTAAGTATCAGCAAAAAGGAGGCTGCGGCATATATCGAGCAGTATTTTTCCACTTATCCTAAGGTGAAGGAATTTTTGGACGGACTTGTTTCGGGCGCAAAGGAAAACGGATATGTGACTACCATGTTTGGCAGGAGAAGACCGGTGCCGGAGCTGTCCTCCTCCAATTTCATGCAGCGTTCCTTTGGGGAGCGTGTCGCCATGAATTCTCCCATTCAGGGAACGGCGGCGGACATTATCAAAATTGCCATGATTAAGGTCTGGAAAGCATTGAAGGAGAACAATCTCCGCTCAAAACTGATTTTACAGGTACATGACGAACTGTTGATTGAGACATGGAAAGAGGAAGAGGTGGCGGTCCAAAAGATTCTTGAGGAAAATATGAAGACGGCGGCAGACTTAAGGGTGACTTTGGAAGTGGATCTGCACACCGGGGAAAACTGGTATGAAGCCAAGTAAACAGTCGGAAAATACAGGGAGGTTATAAATGCGCTTTATCGGCATTACGGGAGGCGTCGGTTCCGGAAAGACCGAGCTTTTGCGGTATATCAGGAAACATTATAAATGTGAGGTTTATCTGGCGGATGAAGTCGCCCATGAGGTCAAACTTCCCGGAACAAAATGTTATAAAGAATTGACAGCCCTCCTCGGAAGCGAGATAATAAAAAGTGACGGACAAATTGACAAGGCGGTCATGGCGGATAAAATTTTTGCGGACAAACAGCTACTCATGCAGGTAAATGCCATTATTCATCCTGCGGTAAGGGAATTTCTGACGGAGAAGTTCACAAGGGCGAAACAGCTTGGGGAAGCGGAACTCTTTTTTGTGGAGGCGGCTCTTTTGATAGAGGCAGGATACGCACAGGTGGCGGACGAACTCTGGTATGTCCATGTGGACAGGGAAATCAGGGCAAAGCGTCTGGCTGCCGCAAGAGGCTACAGTGCAGAAAAATTTGACAGTATCACGGAAAATCAGCTTTCCGAAGAGGAGTTTCGCAAGCATTGCGGCTTTGTGATAGATAACAGCGGCTCCCTTGAGGACAGTTACAGGCAAATAGATAAGAAATTGGAGGCTTTTACATGGCGGGAATAAGAGAAGGACAGGGGCAGTTAGTATTCGGTCTGGATATCGGCACAAGGAGCATTGTGGGAACGGTGGGCTATTTGAACGGCAACAAGTTCCATGTTCTTGCGCAGCGCTTTAAGGAGCATGAGACAAGAGCCATGCTGGACGGACAGATTCATGATATTGTAAAGGTCGGACAGACCATTTCTGAGGTAAAGGAGCAATTAGAAGAGGATTTAAACAGGAATCTCACGGAGGTGTGCATTGCGGCGGCAGGGCGTGTGCTGCGCACCGTGACCACCTATGTGGAAGAAACCTTTGAAGCGGAAAAAGAAATTGTGGACGAGGATATTTATAATCTTTCTACTCTCGGGGTAGAAAGAGCTTATGAAGAGTTCCAGTCAAACAACGATACGGAACTGAAATTTTATTGCGTGGGTTATACGCCCATGCGTTATTATATGAACGGCTATCAGATAGGAAATCTGGAGGCACACAAAGCGAAAACCATAGGGGCGGATTTGATTGCGACCTTTCTGCCGGACGATGTGGTGGACGGTTTGTACAAGGCTGTGGAGCTTGCGGGGCTTCATGTGGCAAATATGACTTTGGAGCCTATTGCCGCCATTCAGGTGGCGATTCCCGAGCGTTTCCGCATGTTGAATATGGCGCTGGTGGATGTGGGCGCAGGCACCAGTGATATTTCCATTACCAAGGAAGGCACTATCACGGCGTACGGTATGATTCCCACGGCGGGGGACAGTCTGACAGAGGTGATTGTGCAGAGTTATCTGGTTGATTTTGAAACCGCGGAACATATTAAGAGAAGCGCGGGAACGGCGGAAAACATTGAGTATACGGATATTATGGGGCTGCCTCAGACCATTTCCGCAGCGGATGTGAGAAAGTTGTTGGAGGAGCCGGTGGAAAACATGACCCGCATGGTATCCGACTGTATTAAAGAGTTAAACGGCGATAAAGCGGTGAGCGCCGTATTTGTGGTAGGCGGCGGCGGAATGATTCCGGGCTATACGGACAAATTGGCAGCGCATCTAGGCATTGCAAAGGAGCGTGTGGCAATCAGAGGTCAGGAAGTCATGCAGAATATTGCGTTCGAGCAGGAAAATGCCCAAAAAGACGCCATGATGGTAACTCCTGTGGGCATCTGCCTGAGCTATTATGAGCAGAGCAATAATTTTATCTTTATTGTATTTAACGGTGAAAGATTAAAATTATATGACAATGGCAGGCTCTCCGTGGCGGATGCCGCCATGCAGGTATCCTTCCCAAATGAAGATTTGTTCCCCAAGAGAGGAAAAGCATTGACATTTACGGTCAACGGAAAATCCAAGATGGTAAGAGGCTCTCAGGGAGAAGCCGCCGTCATCACCATAAACGGGGATGTGGCGGATATGTATGCCCAGATTCAGAGTGGCGATATTATCAAAGTTTCTGCATCTACGGAAGGAGAACCGGCGGATCAGGAGCTTGGAAAATTGTCGGAATTTTCGGAACAACTGCACATTTTTATGGAGGGTAAAAAAATCGATCTGCCCAAAACCGCAGAGGTAAACGGTGTGCGGGAAAATGAGTATTATCATATCAAAGAAGGGGATGTCATTAACATCCATAATTATTATACCGTACAGGAGATAGCAGGGATTCTCGATGTGCCTCTGGGAGGGGATATCCGGGTAAACGACGCTCCGGCAAAAGCGGATACAAGAGTTTATGAGAATTTTACGGTGAGCTTTAAAATGGACGGAAGTACCTTTAGTTATGAGGATCTGCCGGATGCGGACCCCGAGGAGGAAAATATGGGAAAGCAGGCTGAGCAAAATCAAGGGGCAAACGCCGCACAGGGTCAAGCGGCGAACATTGCGCAAAATCCGCAGAATCTTCAAGGCACCGGGCAAATGCCGGACAATGCCGGCTCCGGCATTTCCGTCATGGTAAACGACCGGCCGGTTGTTCTTACGGGTAAGAAGTCCTATGTATTTGTAGATGTATTTGACCACATCAATTTTGACTTAAACAAGTCCGACGGCAGAGAGATTGTCACAAACTTAAACGGCAGACGGGCAGAATACATGGAAGAGCTACATGAAGGGGATGTCATTCAGATTTATTGGAGGGAAGACTGATATGAGATTATGCAGTATTGCCAGCGGAAGCAGCGGCAATTGTATTTATGTGGGTTCCCAGACCACCCATCTTTTGGTGGATACGGGCATCAGCGGAAAACGCATAGAAAGCGGACTAAACAGTCTGGGCCTGACGGGCAGGGATTTGGACGGCATTTTAATTACCCATGAGCATGCGGACCATATCGGAGGACTGGGAGTCATGGCACGCAAGTTCGGCATTCCGGTATACGCCACAAAGGGAACGCTGTCCGCTATCTTTAAAAGCGGCAGTCTGGGGGAAGTGGAACCTTCCCTTTTTTATGAGATAGAAGAGGACAAGAAATTTACCGTTAAGGATTTGACGGTGAACCCCATGCGGATTTCCCATGACGCAGCGCAGCCTGTGGCATACCGTATTATTTACGGTGATAAAAAAATCGGCATCTGTACGGATTTGGGCGTTTACAATGATTATACCGTAGAGTGTTTAAAAGGAATGGATGCCTTGCTTTTGGAGGCCAATCATGATGTGCGGATGCTGCAGGCGGGTCCTTATCCTTATTATCTGAAACAGCGTATCTTAAGTGAGAGGGGGCATTTGTCCAACGAGAATTCCGGCAGGCTTTTGTGCCGTATTTTACATGATAAATTACAGGCAATTATTTTGGGACATTTGAGCAAGGAAAATAATCTTCCGGAGCTTGCCTATGAGGCGGTGCGCATGGAGATTACCATGGGGGATAATCCGTATAACGCCAATGATTTTCCGCTGTATGTGGCAAAGCGCAGCGAGGTATCCCAAGCGTTGGAAATAGCGTGAAGATGAGCTGCCGAAGGCGGCACAAATTCGCAGGTTGAGAAAGGAGCATGGTTATTAATAATATGAAAAAAACAATTATAACGGTAGTAGGAAAAGATGCGGTAGGGATTATTGCCAGAGTGTGCACTTATCTGGCGGAAAACGGCATTAATATTTTGGATATTTCCCAGACGATTGTACAGGGATATTTCAATATGATGATGATCGTGGACATCAATGAGGCTCAAAAATCTTTCGGGGAAATGGCGGATGAATTGGGCACTCTGGGAGAGCAGATTGGCGTGGTGATCAAATGTCAAAAGGAAGAGATTTTTGATATGATGCATAGAATTTAAGTTATTATTTTTTGATTCCATTATATGATTCATGTTATTTTGTGTTATTTTCCGTAATTTTGCATAATTTCCTGCATTTTTTGTAAAAATTGGTAAAAATCGGCAAAAAAAGAAAGATAAACTTGCAAAATTCACGGATTGCGGAAAGGCACGGTTATTAAAATGATTAATTTATATGAAGTGACAGAAACCAATGAAATGATCGAGAAGGAAAATCTGGATGTGCGCACCATTACGCTGGGTATCAGTCTTTTGGACTGCATTGATGCAAACCTTGATAAAGTGCTGGAAAATATCTATAAAAAGATTTATGAGGCGGCGGAAAATCTGGTGAGCACGGGGGAGAAGATTTCCAAGGAATTCGGCATTCCCATTGTCAATAAAAGAATCTCCGTAACGCCTGTGTCTCTGGTGGGAGGGGCTGCCTGCAAAAATATAGAAGATTTTGTAAAAATTGCCGGAATCCTTGACAAGGTGGCTCACGAGGTAGGAGTTAATTTTATCGGAGGATATTCCGCTCTTGTAAGTAAAGGAATGACGCCGGCGGACGAGCTTTTGATTCGCTCCATTCCTCTGGCTCTGTCCACTACGGAAAGAGTATGCAGCTCCGTGAATCTGGGTTCTACCAGAACCGGAATCAACATGGACGCCGTGAAGCTTATGGGGGGCATTATCAAACAGACTGCCGAATATACCAGAGAAACGGACTCCCTCGGATGTGCAAAGCTGGTGGTATTTTGCAATGCGCCGGATGACAATCCTTTTATGGCGGGAGCTTTCCATGGCGTAACGGAAGCTGACAAAGTCATCAATGTGGGCGTCAGCGGTCCCGGCGTGGTAAAGACAGCACTGGAAAAAGTGCGCGGAGAGAATTTTGAAGTATTGTGTGAAACTATCAAAAAAACTGCTTTTAAAGTGACCCGGGTAGGGCAGCTTGTGGCAAAGGAGGCATCCAAGATGTTGAATGTTCCCTTCGGCATTGTGGATTTGTCCCTTGCCCCCACTCCTGCAATCGGGGACAGTGTGGCGGATATTCTCTGCGAAATGGGTCTGGAATATGCCGGCGCTCCCGGCACTACCGCAGCCCTTGCACTGTTGAACGATCAGGTGAAGAAGGGCGGCGTTATGGCATCCTCCTATGTGGGAGGACTTAGCGGCGCATTTATTCCGGTCAGCGAGGACCAGGGTATGATAGATGCCGTTACGGCAGGGGCGCTCACCTTGGAAAAACTGGAAGCCATGACTTGTGTATGTTCCGTGGGGCTTGATATGATTGCCGTGCCCGGAGATACGAAAGCAACAACCATTTCCGGCATTATTGCGGACGAAATGGCAATCGGCATGGTAAATCAGAAGACTACCGCGGTACGGCTGATTCCCGTTATCGGAAAAGATGTGGGAGAGAGCGTAGAGTTTGGCGGACTTTTGGGTCATGCCCCGATTATGCCGGTAAATGCTTTCTCCTGCGATGATTTTGTCAACAGGGGAGGCCGGATTCCAGCCCCCATCCACAGCTTTAAAAACTAAGGCTCTACAAAATTTCAACAGGCGTGCTGTACTCGTTTATCATGGGCTTTCTGTTTTTTAAAGCGGCAACGCTCAAATAAATATCATTCATACAAAGCTCTTTTTCCAAGACGGAAAGTGCGTCTTGCGTCAACTGTTTTTTAGCATCCGCCAGCTTTGTAATAACAGGGACGGATGTCTTTTCTTTGATGGCGGCAAGAAGGGGCGAAGCCTCCCTGCGAAATCCCAGAACCCTTGCATAAGGGGCATAATCCATTGCTTTTAATGTATCTATGGTGGTACAGTCCAAATTTAGCAGGATATGGAGCAGGCATCGGCTGATGCGCACATAGGTCATATCCTTACTCTTTAATCTGTCACAAAAATCCAAATACGAGCGAAAATTTTCCAGACTGTTTTGAATGCGGACCGAAAGTTCCGGCGATACATCCAGATAATCACAATAACCCTTTGATCTCTCCAAAAGCAGCTTGTAATGTAGCTGCGCGGAAAAATCATCTATGGAAACAGGTTCCGTATCTTTCAGGGAATCCGCCAGAATGCGGTAGGCGTTTTCCGGTATTTCCTCTTTTAAGAAATCAACATCCTGTCCGGCAAGAATCGCTTGTCTAAGGGCAAGAGCGGAACAAGGGTTTTCACCTAACCGCTTATCGCGGTAATCGGAACCCATCCGCAGGGTCGTATCCGGAAGAATAGCGCTTTTTCTGCGTTCCAATACCTTTAAATATTCAATGCCAAGGATATTGTTAGGACTTGAAAGAGTGTCCTTTTCCATGCTGATAGAGGAATCATATTGAATCAGCGCCGTTGTGCGGGCATTGGGATAGGAGTAACCCATCCGCAGATTGGTGCGAAGCATCTCCGTATATTCTACAGGTTCATTTGCCAGAATATGGGCAATTTTCTGCAGAGGAGCAAGTTCACCGCTTTCGCTTCCGAAGCACAAATGGTCCACCACACCCAATTTATCTAAAAGAGCCACTGCGCCTGTGGCAAAATATTCTGCGCTGGAAACGGAAAAGCAGATAGGAAGTTCCAAAACCAAATCTGCGCCGCAGGATAAAGCCATGCGGGCTCTTTTGAATTTGTCCACAAGAGCAGGGGCTCCTCTCTGTACGAAATTGCCGCTCATTACCACGATGGTATAATCGGCGCCGGTCCGTTTCTTTGCGTCCTCCATATGATATTTGTGTCCGTTATGGAATGGATTATATTCTGCGATAATACCGTTTACTTTCATTGTAAATACCTCTATATTTGTGAAATTTTTATTTTACGGTAGCCTAAATCCTGCTTTCGTATGTAAATCTGCCGGAAATAAATTGTACGGCAGAAGAAAGCATAGTTACATTTCACAAAATTTTCCAAAAAAATGGAAGATTTTGCCTTGTCTCTGAGTGATGTATTTAGTATAATATAAATATCTCCGTTTGTTAAGTAAAAATATTAAAATCGGAGAAAACAGATGGGAAAGCGGTCAAGCTGCATGAGCGGCATACCGCCGGAAAGGAGAATGTATATGTCATACATTGACACGATTAAGGAGAGAGCAAGGCTCGACAAAAAAACAATCGTACTGCCGGAATCAAATGATAAGAGAACCCTGCTGGCAGCGGCAAAATTGACGGAAGAAGGCATTGCCGATATCATTATGATAGGCAATGAGGAGAAGATCATGGATGGTGCCGGCTGGTTGGAGGTAGACCTGACCGGAGTTAAGGTCGTTGACCCGAAGACTACTCCCAAGCTGGACGATTACGTCAATTTATTATATGAAACCAGAAAGGCAAAGGGAATGACGCCCGAGCAGGCAAGGGAAATCCTGAGCAAGGATTATCTGACTTTTGGTATTGTTATGGTTAAGGCAAACGACGCCGACGGTATGGTTGCAGGCGCATGCCATTCCACTGCCGATACCTTAAGACCGGCGCTGCAGATTTTAAAGACGGCTCCCGGCGTGAAACTGGTTTCCGCATTCTTCGTAATGGATACCCAGTTTAAAGATATGGGAGACAACGGAGCTTTCCTGTTTGCAGACTGCGGTTTGAATCAGGATCCTACCGCAGAAGAGTTGGCTGCCATCGCAGACTCCTCCTCCAGAAGCTTTAAATCCTTAGTGGGTCCCAAGCCCGTTATCGCAATGTTAAGCCATTCCACCAAGGGAAGCGCAAAGCATGCCTTGGTCGACAAAGTAGTGGAAGCGACCAGAATTGCCAAGGAAGAATATCCTCATCTGGTTCTGGACGGCGAATTGCAGCTTGACGCTGCGTTAGTTCCCGGCGTTGCAAAGACCAAGGCTCCCGGAAGTCCTGTAGGCGGCAGAGCCAATATTTTGATTTTCCCCAATCTGGATGCCGGAAACATCGGTTATAAACTGGTACAGAGACTTGGCGGTGCAGAAGCGTACGGTCCCATGCTGCAGGGTATCGCAAAACCTGTAAACGATCTGTCCCGCGGCTGTTCCTGGGAAGATATCGTCGGCGTTGTGGCATTGACGGCAGTACAGGCTCAATTGGTTTAAAAGTGTGAAAGATGAAAAGATTTTCTAAGGCATCGAGAGGTGTGTAAACATCCCTCTTTGGTACGCGGCCTAAGAAAATCTAAGTTTCATCTGAAAGAATGCAAGAACAGCGTTCTTTGACAAAGACTATAGAAAGGATTCCTATTATTATGAATATTTTAGTTATCAACTGCGGAAGTTCTTCTTTGAAATTTCAGTTAATCAACTCAGATACGGAGCAGTGTATCGCAAAAGGTCTCTGCGAGAGAATCGGCATTGAGGGAAGCATGATTACTTATTCTCCCACCGGCGGTGAGAAAGTAGTGACCGAATCTCCCATGCCCGACCATACCGAAGCGATTCGCCTTGTGCTGGAAGCGCTCACCAATCCTGAAACCGGCGTTGTAAAGAGCCTTAGCGAAATTGACGCCGTAGGACACCGTATCGTACATGGCGGAGAGAAATTTGCGGCATCCACCATTATTACGGATGAAGTGATGAAAGCTATCGAGGAGTGCAACGATTTGGCTCCCCTGCATAATCCTGCCAACTTAATCGGCATCAATGCCTGCAAAAAGCTGATGCCAAGCACCCCTATGGTTGCAGTGTTTGACACCGCTTTCCATCAGACCATGCCGGAAGAAGCATACATGTACGGTCTTCCTTATGAATATTATCAGAAATATAAGATTAGGAGATACGGTTTCCACGGAACCAGTCATTCCTTCGTATCCAAGAAGGCTGCGGAGGATCTCGGCAAGAATTATGAAGACTTAAAGACCATTGTCTGCCACCTTGGAAACGGCGCCAGCATTTCCGCTGTAAAGAACGGCAAATGCGTGGATACTTCCATGGGTCTTACTCCTTTGGAGGGGCTTATCATGGGAACGCGTTCCGGCGATATCGACCCTGCCATCATTGAATTTATCGCTCACAAAGAGGGCAAGAGCATTGATGACATTATGAGCATCCTGAACAAGAAATCGGGTGTCTTAGGTCTGTCAGACAACCTTTCCTCCGACTTCCGCGATTTGGAAGAGGGTCATAACAAGGGCAACGAAAATGCAACCCGCACCTTAAAGACCTATTGCTATCGTGTGGCAAAATACATCGGCTCCTATGTGGCAGCCATGAACGGTGTTGATGTTATCTGCTTCACCGCAGGCGTGGGTGAGAATGCCGCTTTGGTACGCACCATGATTTGTGAGCATCTGGGATATCTGGGCGTTACCATCGACGAGGAAGCCAACCACAAGCGGGGCGAGGACATTGTGATTTCCACACCGGACAGCAAGACCACCGTTATGGTGATTCCCACCAACGAGGAGCTTGCTATTGCAAGAGAAACCGCAAGATTGGTATAAAGTGTGTAAAGATTTTCTAAGCGGTCAAAAGGCGCCCGCTAAGAAAATCTAAATTACACACCGAAGAACGCAAAAACCGCGTTCTTCACGGAGTCACGGAGTCGCAGACTCCGTGGGATTGGTTTGTGCTGCCGCCAAATGACCTGCTGATTGTCGTGGTCATTTGGCGGTTTGTCTTTTCATTCATCATAATTGATAGGAAGGAACAATATGGCAGTAGGATTTAAGGTTGATTATTATTGGCATGCAGTTGGGCATGGGGATTTCCTGCATTCTTTCTTTTCCAATATATGCTATCATTTAGAAGGCGGGCGATGGGGCTCCAAATATCCGTATTTAATGAACAAATTGTATCAGGGCTGCTTGGCATGGGAGGATGTTAAATTCGCAAGAGAGGAATTGCGGAGAGTGAAGGCTGGCCTGGGCAAGCTCGAACCGGCTAAGGTGATTTGGGATATTGATGATTTATCCAAGAGACCGCCATGGGGAGATAATATCAGTGAAAGAATCACGGATTTGTCAAATTACTTCGTGACCAGTGGTGGGCGTGACCTGATCACTATTCTGTTTGATGTGTTTGATGAAGCAGAGGTGAGAAAACATGCGGTTGAGATTGTGGGGTTCTAGGAACATGTGGAGGCTGCATTCATGTCGGACAGGGTATTTACAGCGTGCCTATTTTTGCATCTTATTTGCATCAAATTTTGAAAAATATTGAGTTAATTTCTGTAAAATGTTATAATTTTGACAGGATTGGACAGCAAAATGCAAACAGCGCCATAGGAGGGAATATCCATGGGAAAAAACAAAAACAGGAATCCGGGAATTTATCTTGCCTCACTGTTTGTTCTTTTCTTATTTCTTTTTGGCCGCGATGCGGTGATAAGGGTTCAGGCTGTGAAAGATACAACCGCTGCAACAAAAAATATGGCGGAAGATATCAATGATTTATATAAGGAGTATGAATTAAACTTCGCTCTGATAGAGACAAAGGAAGATATTGAGGCAAAGGGCTATGACATTATAGAAGACCAGATATTTCCCGTTATATTTGAGTCTTTCGGAGAAGCGGAAGTCTATTTTGTGCCCGCCATGGAAAAGAACTATCACAGGCTTGCCGTCTTTTTGGTGGATAACGAAGATAATGTCTTGTATAAGAGTAATCAGTTGGAAACCAATTATCGTATGCTGGGGCAGCTTGACCAGCCCACAAGGGAAATTGCGGCGGTATCTTTTATAGATGTCAACCATGATGAGCTTACGGATATTGTACTTATAACGAAGTGCATTAACGATACCGGGGAATATGCGGGACAGTCTTATAAAGTGGGAGATGTGCTGTTTCAGGGAAAGAGGACTTTCTATCGGGATTGGCGCATTTCCGACAAGATAAACCGTTTCAGCATGAATAAAAGCGCAAAATGCATTATTTCTTTTGTAAGGGACGGCAATTCCACGGAATTTTTGTACACCGCCGCAACAAAGGATGAATTGCTGCAAAGTGGCTTTGTGGTGATTGAAGAGCAGTGTTATTACAGAAATTTTGAGAAGCTGGGCAGGCTGGAGGTAGTGCCCGGTGTTGCACATATGTCGGACTATGATATTTTTATGGTTTATCTGGTAAATGAACAGGGTGATATTATCTGGAGTTTCCAACCCATGGGCGACTACGATAATCTGTATTCCTTAAGGGGTATTACCGGCAGGGATATGGACGGAGACGGCATGAAAGATCTGGTGGTGCTTGCAAGATACAGCTATGAAGGACAGGAGGGGGAAATTCTGGTAGACAGTAAATGCTCCATTTATTATCAAAGAACCGGAGGCTTTGATATTGATACGGGCTTTGAGCAGTATTATCAGGAAAAAGGCGATGAGCCCATGTCACAGCTTACCATGGAACAACTAGTATCAAAAATACGCGAATATTGGGGATGGCAAGATGAAATTTAGATTTTCTAAGGC
This sequence comes from Lachnoclostridium sp., assembly GCA_023665475.1. Lineage (GTDB taxonomy): Bacteria > Bacillota > Clostridia > Lachnospirales > Lachnospiraceae > Acetatifactor. The sequence continues at coordinate 39,693 of JAMPEB010000003.1, read as the reverse complement.
GTAAAACACACCGTCTAATAAAATCTAAATTTTATCTCGAAGAACGCAAAACCAGCGTTCTTCCCACTGAATAAAATGCTGCTTGCGCGGCGGAATGAGAGGAAACATGATTAAGATACTGATAGTGGATGATGAAAAACCTATTTGCGATTTAATCGATATTAATCTGACTGCGGCAGGATATCGCTGCAGGAGCGTGCAGGACGGTCTGAAAGCCATAGAATTAATCGAGCAGGAGCAGTTTGATTTAATCCTTCTGGACATTATGCTTCCGGGGGCGGACGGGTTTGACATTATAGAATACATAAAACCTCTTAAGATTCCAGTTATTTTTATTACGGCAAAAAATGATGTCAGGGATAAAGTAAAGGGATTAAAACTGGGAGCCGAGGATTATCTGGTAAAACCCTTTGAGGTAGTGGAACTGATTGCAAGGGTCGAGGTGGTACTGCGCCGTTTTCAAAAAGTAGAAAAAACCTTGCAGGCAGGGGATATTGTTGTGGATATGGAAGCCCGGACGGTAACCAAGGCAGGCAAACCCATTATACTTACCAATAAGGAGTTTGGACTTTTAGTATTGTTTATTCAGAATAAAAATATAGCGCTGTTTAAAGAAACCCTCTATGAGAAAGTATGGGATGATGAATATTTTTCAGACAGCCGCACTCTGGAACTTCATGTGCAGAGGCTCCGTAAAAAGATGGGCTGGGAAAACAATCTGGTAGCTGTGTATAAGGTAGGATATCGGCTGGAGATTTAAAAGATTGGAGAAACTATGAAATTTTCATACAAAATACTGATTTGGTCTATTGTGGTCATGGGAGTGGTGTTTGGCGGAGGCGGTTACATTTTCGTTAATTCCGTGTTCCAGACTTCCATGGAGAGAGAAATCGGGCAGGCAATGAATGAAAGCAGCATTCTTCAATTTGCTTTTGAGACGGCAGCTCTTAATATTCCTTCCAAGTATGATGTACTGCAAAACAAGACTATCGAGGAAATCGGGGTAAATCTGGAAAAAAGCGGACAGGACGCCGCCGGAAGGCTGTTAAGGCTGTCCAATGAGGACAGGACCGTTCTTTACGCCAGTGCCGGATTTACGGAAGATATCGGACTTTTAATGCAGATTGACGCACAGACTAAAATTTATCAGGTGACTGAAAAAGAGGGGCATTATTATATTCAGACAGGTACGACCATTCATGCTTTAAACCGTATTTTATATCTGGAGACCATGAAGGATATCACGGAAATTTATGAGGAGAGGGCTAAAATCTTTCAGGTTTACCGCCGCCTTACCATAATCATGCTGTTACTTGGCTCTGTGGTGATGTTTTTTATTTCTTCATGGCTTACCAGACCTATCCGCCTGCTTACAAGGGCAACCCGGAAAATGGCGGAGGGTGATTATGATTACAGGGCAAGACTTGTCAGCAATGATGAAATGGGACAGTTGACCAAAGATTTCAATAAAATGGCAAATACTCTGGAAGATAATATCCACAAGCTGGAGGATGAAATTCGCGCAAGGGAAGATTTCATTGCGGCATTTTCCCATGAATTAAAAACGCCCTTGACTGCCATTATCGGATATGCAGACATGCTGCGTTCCCGCAAATTGGATGAAGAAACCCATTTTCTTTCTGCCAATTACATTTACACGGAGGGAAAACGCCTGGAAAATATGTCTTTAAGGCTTTTGGACATTATTGTTACCAAGCGCTATGAAACGGAACTGCAGAATGTGAATGTGGAAGAATTGTTCGGTTATCTGAGGGATATGTATCGGGAGAAAGAAAATGTGGACCTTAGGTTTGGTTTTGATGCCGGCAGTGTCAGCGCAGAGTCCAATCTGATTAAGTCCGTGCTTTTAAATCTTGTGGATAATGCATACAAGGCTTCCACTCCGCCCGAAGGTGAAAATATTATCATTGAGGTTTACGGAAAGCGGGAAGAACAGGGATATCTTTTTGCGGTGAAGGATTACGGAATGGGTATTCCCAAAGAGGAATTGAAGAAGATTACGGAAGCCTTTTACATGGTGGACAAATCCCGTTCCAGAAGCAAAAACGGCGCCGGATTAGGACTTGCTCTCTGTCGGGAAATTCTAAACCTACATGACAGTGAGTTAATCATTGAAAGTACCGAAGGAGAGGGTAGCAGCTTTTCTTTCCGGCTGCCATACGGGGATTCCCCAAGGGAGGTGAATGTAGATGGCGCATAAAAGAGTTATCATCAATGTGGGAGCAATCGCTGTGGTAGTGATTATTCTCGGCATCGCCATATGGGGACCGGAACAGATTGCCAAACACAGGGATAAAATGAGATTAAATAAAATTACGGTGGAACAGGTAGAAAGCGTGAATGAAGGATACCGTTACTCCTTAAACAGCAATGAAAAGCTCTATATTCTGGCAAGATGCCTGAACAATCAGGTTCTGCCGGAGAGCGAACTCAGCGCTGCAACGCGCACGGAATCCACAGAAATGGATTATAAAGATTTAACAGGAAGCTATGCTTTTGTGGTAAATCGTCAAGGACCTTCCGGTATTGAAATCACGGATGAAGAAATCTATGGAATCTGCAATAGAGAGATTAAAGCCCTGAAAGAACTTGGTATTTTACAGGATGCCGTAAGGGAAATAGATGCTTCTTCTTATAATGCGGTATTGTATTCCGCAATTGATGTATTGGAACCGCGCAATAATATGTCTGTTTGGAAAGTAAGCCTTTCCACCAGCCATCAGAATACGGATAAAGCCAACCGCCTGTTGGATATTTATCTGGATGCGGATACCGGTAAAATTTACGAATTTTATGTTCGGACAGATATGAAATGGGCGGAAAGCAAGCCGGAGGAGTTAGTTCAAAAATGGAGCGATTATCTGGAACTTACAGGTATGGAGGCATATGAAAATACCAATCCCCTGTTAGAGACTACCCCCAATTATAAGAAGTATCTGTTCCCCGGAATAGAGGACGGCAAGACCCTTGTCACGGTGGGATTTTATGAAGGAATCAACGAATTATTTTTGAAAATTTCCAAATAAAAGAATTGTAACAAAGAAAATTTTTTCGTAACAGAAATGATGCGAATAATATGCAAAAAATATGAAACTTTGACGCAACCCTCTGATATGCTTTAAGAAGTCAAATATAAAGCATACAGAGGGTGATTTTATGAGAAACAAAGGAATATATATTGAAGACGCAGGCATATATTATAGAAAAAGATATCGCAGAAAGAATTGGAAGAGAAGAGTGAGAAAAGGGATTACAGCTATGATTCTTGCTGTTGCCATAGGCGGTATGGCTTTTACCACGGTATCTGCCGTTAACATTATCAGTGTCAGTGGTTCGGATATCGTTACGGATGCCTTTGCGGGTGAGGAAATAGCTTCCAAACCCTTAAGTCTGGACGGAAAACTGTCCATGGAAGCCTCTCTTAAGGAGACAAGCAGTGGATATTATGTGGAGAGAGTGGCTGCAGTCCAGCCAAAGAATCCGGAAGAAATTGTAATTGTACTTGACCCCGGACACGGAGGGGAAGATGACGGCGGCTATCGGAACGGCGTCGGAGAAAAAGACATTAATCTGGCAATTGCAAAATCGGTGGAATCAAAACTGAAGGAAATAGGTTATCAGGTCGTTCTCACCAGAGACAGCGACAAGGCGGTTTCTCTGGAAGAGCGGGTAAAGTTTGCAGAGGAAAAAGGGGCGGACGCCTGTATCAGCATCCATCAGAATACCTGTGAATGGGATAATGTATCGGGAGTGGAAACATGGTATTGTTCTCAAAAAACCGGGGAAGCCAGTGAAAGACTGGCAAAACTTTTGCAGATGTATACCACCATACAGTCCGGCGCTGCAGACAGAGGAATTTTGGACAACAACACTCTTTACATAATAAAGGAAAACAGTATGCCGACCTGTCTTGTGGAAACAGGTTTTTTGTCCAATGCTGCGGAGCGAAACAGTTTGTTAACCCCGGAATATCAGGAAAAGCTGGCAAAAGGAATTGCCCAGGGTATTGATTTGTTTTTTTGCCCCAAAACCATGTATCTGACATTTGATGACGGTCCTTCCGAGGAAAATACCAGCGCAGTCTTGGATATTTTAAAGGAAAAGGGAGTGAAAGCAACATTTTTTGTGGTAGGTGAAAATGTCAGAAAACATCCTGAAGTGGCAAGACGCATTGTAGAAGAGGGACATACTATTGGCATTCATTGTAATAAACATGACTATGGGGCAATCTATGCCGATGTCAACAGTTTCCTTACCGATTTTGAAGAGGCAAAACGCGCTGTCTATGAAGTGACAGGCGTGGAAGCAAAGTTATTCCGCTTTCCGGGTGGCAGCATCAATGCCTACAATAAGGAAATCAGTGATGAGATTATTCAGGAAATGACTAACAGAGGTTACACTTATTTTGATTGGAATGCCAGTTTGGACGACGCCATATCCGCTGATGCAGATGCCCAAAAATTAATTGAAAATGCCCGCTCCAGCACTCTGGGACGGAAGAAAATCGTTATGCTCTGTCATGATATGGTATACCAGACGAATCAGTGCTTAGAGGAACTGATTGACCAGTTCCCCGAGTATAAATTTGAATCCTTAAACCCTCTTGTTACACCGGTACAGTTTGCCAGAAATATTTAGTATTTAGATTGTTTGTCGATTTTTCTCTCCCCAATCACACATTTGATCCAAAATAGGAATTAACGATTTGCCACGCTCTGTCAAACTGTACTCAACCTTTGGCGGAATCTGGGGATATTCCTCACGATGAACCAGATTATCCGCTTCTAATTCCTTTAAGGTAGCGCTCAAAGTTTTGTAAGAAATAGTTTTGATATATTTCTTTAATTCATTGAAACGCACGACCTTAAATCCCATGAGCGCATATAAAATAAACATCTTATATTTTCCCTGAATCAGGGACATGGTATAGTTAAATCCTGTTTCCTCTAAATTAGCATCTCTAATACACTCTATATTCATACTATACTCTCCTTTAGGTAAGTACCGCACTTAAAGGTGCGTACTTGTTTTTTGGATAATTATTGCTATGATTATAATATCACAAGCGGAAAAAGTCAATTCCGCAGATTGGGAAAAGGAGAGATTGATTGCTATGAAAAAAGATTTAGGAGTAAAACCGTATCTGTTTCCTATGCCTACTTATATGATAGGAACCTACAATGAGGACAATACTGTTGATGTGATGATGATGGCATGGGGCGGTATCTGTGCCGAAGACATGGTTGCATTAAACCTCGAAGCGGAGCATAAAACCGTCACTAATATTGAAACACGAAAAGCATTTACCCTTGCCATACCGGGAACAGATACACTGAAAGAATCCGATTTTTTGGGAATTGCAACAGCCAACAAAATGGCAGATAAGTTTGAGCGTACCGGACTTCATGCCATAAAAAGTGAGCGTGTTGATGCGCCGGTTATCACAGAATATCCCGTTACACTCGAGTGTGAGGTAGTTGAAATGCAGAACCAGCCTTACGGACTGCGTATTCTTGGCAGGATTGTCAATGTGATAGCGGACGAAAAGGTTTTAAATGATGCCGGAAAGATTGATGTTTTCAAATTAGATGCTTTTGCTTTTGACCAGATGCAGAATGGCTATTATGCGATTGGCGAAAAGGTCGGTCAGGCATGGCACAGCGGCGCAGAATTAATGAATAAGTAATAAATCCTATATATTATGGATTTCCTAATTTGGGCACCAACTATATAATGAACCTCACAAGTTTAACGAATTAGTTGGTGCCTCTGAAAATCCTATATATTATAAATTTCCACGATTCGGGCACCAACTATATAATGAACCTCACAAGTTTAACGAATTAGTTGGTGCCTCTGAAAAATCCTATATATATTATGGATTTCCTAATTTGGGCACCAACTATTCGTTAAACTTGTCTTTTGCGCATAGTTGGATGTGACTAAAACCACCTATCTTTACTGCATAGAAAAAGCCTCCTTCTTTCGGATACTGTCATATTTTCAATCAGTAAATCCATGAAGGGGGCTTTTACTCTTTTTGACTATATCAACGGCTGATTTCTCCCTTACCAATTCTCATCCAGATAAAGCTGCACCCGGTTCTGGATAATGGCAGCCACATCGTCAACCGTTTTCTGGTTCTTAAAAAATCCCTCCGCCTCCTCATAGATGATTCTGGAGATTACGGAATCATTGGAAGTATCAAATTTTGCGGTTTCAAGAAGCTGAATGCATAACGCAGCCTCTTCCTGTGTAACTGCATGATATTCATACTTTACACCATCATACGACACAGTGTCATATCGAAGCAATGGCTCCCCTATGATGCTAAGGCTTATATTTCCATTGGAATCCTTGCGGTATTCCACCGCAGTGATTTTTTTCATCAAATCATCTTTCTTACAGGGAAAACTGTCCTCCGACCATTCATTCATTTCACCACTTAACAGAAATTCAATAAACGCCCATGCTTCCTCCTTATGCTTGCTCTTAGAAGCAATCGCGCAGGCATTGGTGGTAAAAAGGTCACAGCCGTTGCTCCCGTCTGCCGTTGGGTATCCGATAAATGTTACGCCGCCATATACATAATTCTGTACCTGAATATCCTGAAAAGCAGAAATAAATGCAGTGGATAACAACAATTCGCCTTCTCTCATTTTCTTGCTCGAACGCTCCGAAAAGTCGTAGTTCATCTCATTGGGAGAAGGATATCTGCCGGCAAACTTAAGAATATTTTTAAATTTTTCACAGTCAAAATCCGCCTTGTCATTTTCCCAATCAATGAAGTCTTCATATCCGAATTTTAGGCAAATCTGTAATATTGATTGATTGCTGGGAAAATTTTCCGGCTGTATATCCGGGTTTTTATCTATAATCTCTGCCATTTCCTCAAAAGTCCACCCTATCTTCTCTCCCACAATATCAGACCTCCCCATCATGGTTGACAGCGTAACGGTAGCGGGAACCGCCGTCAAAATGCCATTATAGGTATAATTATCAACGACATTTTCCAGAAAATCCTCTTTCTTTACCACCGTACTCTGCTCAAAGTAAGGCTCCAGATTTTCAAACACTCCGTTTCCGGCTAATGCCTCCACATTAAAATGGTACAAGTCAAAAATATCCGGACAGTTATCCGCTGAAATAATATCTATATTGATATTCTGCAGCGCTTCCTCTTCGGGAATATAGGCTTGTGCAGCATGTGCATCTTCGCCATCCGTATAATCTTTTATGGTGATATGACAGGTATCACTCTGTCTGTTAAAAGCCACCACTGCCGCTTTCAGGTCAGGAGCTGCATGTAAGGTTCCCAGCACAAGCTCTGTTTTTTCGGGAAGCGTAGCGGCATCCGTCTTGGTCAAAACCGTCAATTCCGCAGATTCCCTGCCTATTCCGCATCTGGTGAGAACTTTGATTGTCCCATCCTCCGCACATGCAAAGGTTCCCATGGGATTTGTGCTGATGCCGCATTCAGCCCAAGTAAAGAGCCTTTCTGCGGATTCGGATTCCAATTGATAGCCGTACAGGCTGCTTCCGTCATTTACCAGAAAATCATATTCGTTTCCTGCAATCAGATTGTGATGCATACTGACAGGATAATTCTGATAAACCTTATCACTTAACTTTTTCCCCTCAAAATCAATCTCAGCTAATGGTGCGCCGGATGTCGCTTGCTGCATGTTCCGGTAAGAAACATAAACTTTCCCATCCTTCCCTGTGCCGATGCCGGACACATAGTTATTATCTTTCAGTGCAATTTTTCCATGCAGGGTTCCGTCCGCATTTATCAAAGCAATCTCACCGTTTGTCATGGATATATAGAGCCTGCTCTCCGCATCCACGGCAAAAGCTTGGGAGTGTCTGGCTCCCAGCGTTTTAAAATCAACAGACATCTGAAGTTCTCCCTGCTTGTCAAACACGAGAATCTTTCCATAAGAATCCTCAAAATCATAATCGGACACATATACTCTTCCGTCTTCCGCAACTCGAATATCATAAGTGACTCCGCTTCCGTCACTGAGCAGCATTTTTCGGATCACTTTCTGCTCCGCCAAGGAATATTCGTACAAAAAACGCTTGACGGCATACCGCTGTCCGTCTTCCATGGTCGTAACCTTTTCTGCCTCATCTGAAGAAAAAACTTTCTTAGCTTCAATTTTGGTATAATAAAGAGCATCCCCTATGATTCGGGAGTCGTCTATATTGGCGGTTTCCGCACCGACAAGCTCCACATATTCCGGAACATAGGCATAGCTGACCTTCTGTGCATTGGCGTTACTGTTATCTGCCGTTGGAGAATCATCCTGTTTTCCGCAGGACGCCAGAACCAGAAAAATTATCACCATGGCAGATGCTATTGAGTTTCTTTTTAGTGTATACTTCATGTGCTTTCCTTTCTGCCCCCATCATTCGGGTTTCTTTTCGCAAACATCTGTCTGTAGCTTTTTTACAATGCCGCCCCGTCTATATACCAAAGCCCGTTCTTTTGATACATGGGGAAAATAAGTGTAACATTATCGGTAAAGGTACATGTAACCCTAGTATAGGCATCAAATTCATTCTTTTCTACATCCCTGCCCTCTTCTGCCACCTCTTCCACCAGAACATCCTGTTCTAAATGCAGATAATATCTCAAGGCATATTCCGGCTCCCGGAAAGTCCTGTCACCGCGCGCAGACGCATGGAGCCGGAAAATCCTGTCTTCATAGTCAAAATCAGCAAAGCAGTAAACACCTTCCGCCGGAACATAAATTTCCTTAAATTCCTCATAAGTGGAAATTTTGTCACCGCAACGCCTTTCCGGCAGAAAATCAACACTCTTGCTAAAAAGCAAATCATCTATACTACTGATTTCCCACAGTTTATCCGTTTGAATCATGATATCCTGCCGCCACACCGTCATTTCGGGCTTCGCGCTCTCTTCCAGATAATAAAGCTTCACCTTTACTTCGTTTTTGTTAGAAAGCACTGCATCCGGCTCCAACGCCATATAATATCCCTTCCATGGAAAACTTCTTGGATTATCCGTATAAACAAAAGCTTCGGAATGATGGATATATTGCGAATATTCCCGGCTGTCCAAGGATGCCAGTTGCCCCATCAGTGTGAAATTTTTGGTGCAGAAATAACCGCACCATACCTTTGCAGTCCAATAAACATAGGAATCCATGGTGTTATCGGACAGCGAAAGGCTTAAATTATCTTTCCTGATATACCCTCTTTTCTGTGCACCCTCTGCATCTTCAAATAAAATCATGGCATAATCTATGCCTTTTATGGACTTAGAAGCGCTGCTTATGTCCGGAAAATCCCCATACGCCACCGCATCCTGCAAAACAGAAGCGCCAATGGACAGAATTTGAACCTTGTCGCCTACTGTTAAGGTGCCCACAGCTTCTTTTGAAGACTTACTCGGCCACGCCAGAACTTCTATTTTTTCCGAAATCTTGGTTTGGCTTTTTACAGCATTTTGTTCCGCATCCTCATTATCCGCCAATACTACTCTTGCATATAAATTCCTTTGCTTTAGGAATTCTGCTGTTATGGCTGCTTCTTTTGCCTGCTTTAATTCGGATTCATATTGCAGCTCCTCTGCATATAAATCCGCTATTGCTTTTGCTATTTCCAGATTACTGTTATTAGAAGCAGCATGGGAAATAATTTTTGAAAGCGGCATTTTTATATTGACCGGGTCAGTTAGCATTCCCGCTGTACATATAAGGAGAAAAACCATACAAAACGACAGTACCGTGCGGCTCCTCTTTCTTAACTTCATAATATTTCTGATGCGGGAAGATACATAATCCCTGCCAAAGGAAGGAAATGCCCCTATCAAATTGGATTTTCCACAGGCTGACTGCAGTAATATTCTGGAATAAATTTTCCGCTCATGCAGGGTAACATTTTTCAAGACCGTTTCGTCACAGGACATTTCCATATCCTTGGTCATCAAGTGAAATGCCATCCACATAAAGGGATTGAACCAATGTATACATACGAAGAAAAAGGCGCACTGCTTTATCAGATAATCCCTGCGGCGTATATGCGCATATTCATGGGCAAGGCAGTATTCCCGCTCCGTTCCTGCTAAAGTCTGAGGCAGGAAAATCGTAGCTTTTCGTATGCCCAGCACAAATGATGTTTCCAAGCCTTCCGCCGTATATACGGGAATCTCTTTATAAAAAGAATCATATACTGTCCTTTTCTTGAGCATTGTCCGGATTTTCCAATAGGAAAAAATGTTATATGTTAATAATGCTAATGCTCCTGCAAACCAGATATATGCCAAGATGAAAACTATGGATTTTGACAGGAAGATACTTTTTGTTTTTGATGCCAGTTCTCCGCTTGTGTTCGCCGGCAGTTCCTTTGGAGATACTGTTTCACTTGATAAAGTCGGATAATCCTCACTTTCCAATGCATTCTCCTCTTTCAGAAGATGTCCGAAAACGACAGGAACATCCACAGATAAAGCATTATCGTTATCCGGCAGATTCGACATCTCCTCTGCACTGCCTGCCGCCAGAAAATTAGACAGATTTTTCACAGGTCTGCTTATAAAGCTGAAGTTGCTCTCTATTCCCACAGGACATATCAGCCGGATGGCAACAATTCCCCACAACAGATAGGAAAATATTTTAGGACATTTTCTTAAGAAAATCCTTGCAAGGCATATTAAAATAATGCAATAGGATGCAGTCAGACTCATGCTTAATATTTTTAAGAAAAAATTTACCATGCCTACACACCCTTCCTTTCTGTTAAAGTTAAAATTTATTCTTTAAAATTGTCAATATAATTCATCAGCTCTTCCGCCTCTTCCTTGGAAATCTTCCGCCCCTGAAAAAAAGCCGTCAAGAACTTTGGCAGGGAACCAAAGGTTTCCTCCACATATATCTGACTCTGGTGTCCGTAAAATTCCTCTCTGGACAGTCTTGCGCTGACAATGGACTTGTCATTTTGAAAGATGCCTTTTTCTATCAGCTTTTTTAACACCGTATATGTAGTAGATTTTTTCCAATTTAGTTCTCTCTCACAGATTTTTACCAAATCCGGCGAAGAAATCGGCTCATTTTTCCAGATAATATCTGCAAATTTCGCCTCCACATCCGCTAATCTGTATTCGTTCATACTACTGCTCTCCTTCATATCTTCATTTAAAATCATAAAATCAAAATCAATAGCTCCAGCATTTGCCAAGTCTTAAGTATCAAACGAACTTATTTGTTTTGCAAATACTGTATCTGCCGCCTGCACAATGCAGAAAATACACAATGCGTAAAGTACGCATGAAAGTCCGCAGGCTGTGGGAATGCAAAAGTATTAAGATGCAAAATGGTCTATACACAATAGACTGATTCCTTAAGGACAGTCTATCACATATAGACCACATGTGTCAACATATATTTCACTACAAAGGCTTAAACTAGATTTTTCCGTGGATTTTTATAACACCACGCAGGGTCAAATTCATTTCTTTTCATTCTTGTAATATCATCAAAAGTGTAATACCACTCCCTCTCATTCCAAAAATAATCTTCGGGATTTCGTTTTAAATATTCATACAAAAAATCCAACAATATTTTTTCACAGCCTCGAAAATCTTCTATATTGACTATCTGTATTAAATTCTTTCCCTTTTCTATCCAATCAAATTCTTGAAGAGAATCATCCTCCGATATATCATAAATATACATTAACATTTGCTGCTGACATTCTGCTTCTGCGAATGTATCGGCAATATTCGCACTTAAATAATGAAAGGACTCATCTTCCGTCTCTTCATAATCAATTCCTTTTCTAAATGCTAAGCCCGCTTGTAAAGCGGATGCTTCTAAATCATTTACAATTTTCCAAACGTTCACGAACTCCCGCTTTTTTAATAAGATTCCTGCCAATCCCATTGAGGAATGACTCCCTTCCATTGTTACGGTTCATTGATTATTGTTTATACCCATATATGATAACCGCATTCTCTTCCCCGTCATACTCATAGGGTATGCTGTATTTTTCCAAAATCTGCAAAATGACCTCTTTCTTGTCCTGAAGTACGACTTCCGGCGCAAGAAACCTTCCCCTGAATCTGCTCTCCTTTATCTCGCAGGCTATTTTAAACCATTCCACTGCCGCCATATCCATATGATCAAAATATTCATCCCCTCCTATGGTCCAATAATATTCGGGCTCTTCTGCATCAAAAAGAGTCTTATACTGAATGGGAATGTCGCAAAGCTGCTCCTTTATGGCATCTGTCAATTCATGCCACTTTGTGTTATTCATATAAGAAGTAAGCTGTCTTGTGTTGATTTCATGGAGGATTTTTTCGCTCAAGGTCTTTTTATGCTTATACTTTCCGCTTTCCACCTCATCAATCACACGCTGCATATTCTTATATAAATCATCATCCGGCTTTTTAAAGAAATAGGACTCCGATATCTGCTGGCCATCCCGCATCACATAATACCAGCCGTGATAAGTCCAGCCGGACACCCTAAAATGCAAATCACCTTTCCAAGCAATATCAAAAAAGATGTCTTTCTCCCCTTCCTCATGGGAAACATTGGGCTGAATGATTCCGCTCCCCGGATTCAGCCGCCTGCATAACTCATTATAAAATATGTTAGAATCACAAATGTCCCTGCTCATTTCATCCATCCCATTTTGTTTGATTCACTCATCTCAAATCAAAACAATACCTTTTTATCCCTGTAACTTTTCGCCCAGCCACTGCGACAGCAATATTGCTACCATAAAAATTTGATAAGCATTGTAATTTGATAAAACATCATGGATTATCGAAAAATGACTCCATTTTAAAACCGCTGCTAATGACAGCACGAAAATACTACTGCCCGCAATCAAATATACCATCATAAGCATCTTTTTGATAGTACGCTTCTGCGATATTACTTTGTAGTATAAAAATACATACCGTATTAGGATACATATCACGCTTCCCCAAAAGCCGATAAGAAAAATCAATAAGCTGTTTCCATAAAGATTTGTGTCATTACTCTGGGCGGATGAAAGCGTGAAGCTGACTGCAAATGTCATGACAAGCACATACAATGCAGTGATATTATCCATTATTTTGTATTTTTTCGCCATTACTATTTCTATCCCCATCATTTGAAAGTCAAAATTCTGCCTTCAGCAAGACACAGCCGACCTCCTCCATTAACTGAAATTCAGGCATTTCTCCGCCTGTGCCATTCGTTCCAAAACGCAGTATATGTATCTCGCTCATCCTCGTCTGCCAGAAATTTAGGCGAACATTGTTTGTAATAAGCTTCAATTTTATCCGCAAACTTATACACTTCCTGCCTGTATTCTTCCAAAGGGACTGTTACTTCGGTTCCGTTTTCCAAAATCAAAATGACATCTAAGCCGCTGTGTTTTACTGTCCAGTCAATTCCCTGGGTACAGCCCCATATTGTGACATTTTGAAGGTCTTCATCCGGAATATAAAAGTGTCCGCAGCAGGGCAGCATTTGATTATCCTCATAAATAATATGGTCTTCTGTCAATGTTTTTAGCAGATAAAGCGCAGTTGCACTAACAGTGGCATAAAATTCAAGCCTTTCGTTTCCGATATAAGCGACGGCTTGTCCATGTAAGCACAAATCATGGACATCATCTGCACTTCCATCTATCCAGCATAGTTGTGTTGCATCAATAAGAAATTTTCCCATTTCCTTTTATCTCTGTGAATCCGTATTCGTTTAATTGTAAATTGTGTCTTAATTTTAACTCAAAAATCAATCATTTGAAAGTCAAAATTCTATCTTCAGCAAGGAGTACATTTTCATATCAACAACCCTATCATTTTTAATGGCATTGCTCCGCAGTGTACCCTCACATTGGAAGCCTGCTTTTTCCAGCACTCTGCAGGATGCCAGATTAGATGCAAAGGGTTCCGCATAAATACGGATAATATCACTATTTTCAAAAACATACTTACAGGTCTGCCTGACAATTTCCGTCATGATTCCCCTGCCCCAGTATTCTTCTGCAATATAATATCCCATCTCAGCAGTCAATCTGTGAATATTTCCCTGACGGAATACACTAATACTGCCAATAACTTTATCGTCTACGGTAACAGCAAAGGCAAAGGTTTCGTTTTCGTCGGCGGAAAGCATGGCAGTAATGTAAGCTTCTCCGTCTTGCTCTGTGTATGGATAAGGCAGTCCGTCCCTAAGATTATCCTGTACCTTTGTATTGGAAAGGGCGAACGCCAAATCCTTTGCATCCGATAATTTCCATTTTCTGATTTTACCAATCATAGCTGACCTCCTTCATTAATTGAAATTTGCCAGATTTTTAGGCGAATTTTCCCATTTTCTTTTACCTCTGTCTGAATTTGATTCGTCTCTTGACAAAACTGCTATATGCGTATAATATATAAATATAAAAAGAAATGAGTTTTTCGACCGTACAGCTTATTGCTCAAGCGGCTTGCTCGTTTCTTTTTTTGTTCTTAAAATATCATACAGATACAGCTTCCTATCTTTTGCATGGCGTACCAATATCCTCGCCATAAACACATTATACCTGACTAATTCCAGATTATCATTATAAACAGGTATTGCAAAATGCGTATCATATCGATACCATCCAAATTTTGCATCTGTATTATGTTTCTGTGCATAGTTTTTTGTAAATGTTTTATTGGTTGCAAGCATTATCATTTCTTTAATAATGCTTGCAGCATTTGCCTTTGCATACATATTTGCTCCTCTGAGCATCCTTGTATCTTTAGAATGGGTAAACTCATCTGGAAAATCTGCTCCTATGTACACAACATCTCCTGTATCTATAATCTCCACGCTGTCTCCTATATACTTTTTAAGATTATTTTCAACGATATCCCAATCCACACTTCTTCTTCCTTTGAAATACAAATGATTAAGGAGTATAATACTTTTACCATCCGTATCTTTAATAATATCAACTTTCTTTTCCATTTGTTACTACCCCATTTCCCGCCCTGTTTTCTGAGATTATATGCGGATGACGAATCACTGCGGAAGCAGCACGGGTACGCCGGGCCACATCAATTCCGGCATGGAGTCCAATTTGTTTAAGTAAACAAATATCGTTTGTTCATCGCCCCAAATTCCCGAATCAGGCTTTTTCGTGCATAATGTTATGTGATAATATCCCGAATCTATGGGAACTATCTGTTCCGAAGGGCAATCTGCACTCCACTCCATCAGCCAGAACAAATCAATAACACATAGCTTTGCATCTTGCATATCAATACCTAAACGAATGGCAACAGGGTACTCTGCTAATAGGTTTTCAGTAGGGTATCCTTCCCTAAATTTAAGTGTGAACCTTCCGCTGCTTCCCGTACAGAAACCCACCACATCGCCTTTTTTGATGTGCCTTGCCACATCCTCCGGCTTGGAATACTCTTCCTCAAAAAAATTGCAGCCTTCTGGTATATTCTTATTCGTTTCAGGTGAATAAAACACAATTCCCATTCCGTCTATCATTAAGCGGATGTCTTTTTCTTTGAAACTCATATTTCAAGCTTCTCCTCTGCAAATCATACTATATCTTCTTGTCATATATGATTATCTTATTACATGAACCTTTGAATCACAACTTTCCCTTAGCAAAAAAATACGCCGCCATCTGCGCCCTTGAGCTGAAGGGCTCCGTCTCTATCAGCTCGTTCACTTCCTCCCTCGTATAAAACTTTGCCGTAATCTGCTCATTGTCCGAGGTGTGGTCCTCAAATTCTCCCTCGGCTTCCACAAAAGCGATATAGGTGGTAGTGTCCGAGATGGCAACAGCGGAAAAGGACGGCGGGAGAATCGTCTTTATTTCCTTTACCTTAAGCCCGGTTTCCTCATAGAGCTCCCTTGCAATGCATTCCTCGATGGATTCCCCTTCCTCTATCATTCCGGCGCATAGGTTATAAATAGTCCGATTAACGCCCATGCGGAATTCATGTAAAAGCAGCAATTTGTCATCCTTAGATGCCACGATGGACACGCCGCTGGGCGCAGCGCCCAGATCCTCAATTCCCTTTAATTCCCTTCTGCTGACTATCTCATATTTTTTCTCTCTGCCCACCTTGTTCTGATAGGTAATCTCATAATTTTTAAGATACTTTCCGTCCTTTACTTTTTCAAAACGCAATACTTCCATCTCTTATTCCCTTCCCATTTTATTTTACCTGTTATTCTGAAGATCCTCTCCTTAAACATTAACTCTTCTTTCGTAAAATTTGATGTGTATCTAAATCTATCACATAATCCACAAGGCCATTATAGCTATCCAGCTTTTCAAAATTACATCTGGCGCAAAATATAGAAACAAAATCGCTTTCCGTTACCTCATTCCATATACTATTTGTCTGTTCTTTCAGTTCTGGCAGGCTCATATTTTTCCCAAATAAGTAACAGTCGCCATAATATGCTTCCATTTCAATAACCATATTCATTTCCTCAATCCCTGATTTATCAGTATTGCCAGCATTTCGCAATCCTCTAACCCCTAATACCTATGCAAAAACTGCTCCGCTAAAGTTTTTGCTTCCCGCTTCCTTGTGATTTCCACCAGCCCAAGGGGCGTCATATCCACCACATCCGTCCTCTGCCTATCCCCCCGCACCAGCGAGCGCATGTACGCAAGCAGCTCGTCCTGCTTTTCCTTTTCCGCCATATTGATAAAATCCACAATAATGATGCCGGACAGGTTTCTTAATCGAAGCTGGAGGGCAATTTCCTCCGCGGCCTCACAGTTTACCGAAAATCCGCCCTTTTTACCCTCATATTTTCCGGAATTTACATCAATGACCGTCAAAGCTTCCGTGGGCTGTATCACCAGATATCCCCCTGATTTCAGCCAGACATTTTGATGAAAGGCGGCTTCTATCTTGGTTTCCAAACTATATAGCTTAGAAAGGGATATCATGGAATCCTCATACAATCTGACACTTTTGTCACAAATGTTTTTTTCACAATATGCCTGTAGCTGTTCATAAAGTTCACGGTCATCTGTCACAATCTCGCTGTATTCATAAGGATATACCAGCTTGTTCATAACAGATTCAAAGGAAGACGGAGCTTCCCTTATGCAGGAAAAACAGGTTCTGTGTAAAGAAGTGTAAAGCAGCGCGGCAAATTCCTGTGCAAGATCCGTTAATTCCCGCAAAAACCTCTCTTTGTCGCAATGCTGTGCCTGCGTGCGCACTACGATTCCCACATCCGCAGGACAGGGGATGTCTTTGCATGTTTCACTCCATATTTTTTCAAAGTTGAAATATTCGTTTTCACGAAGTCCTTCTTCTTTCAGCCAATACTTTATCTGTTTTTTCTTTTCAGTGTCCAGTTTGACGGAATATCCGATCCTTGCCTGACCGAGGCTGATGGCTGCCACTTCATTTGCCAGAGAAATGTGAGCGGTGAGAGCCCGTTGTTTGGTCCGGTACGCTTCGCTTTTTACCTGTACCAGAATTTCATCCCCCTGCCCCGGTTTCTTATTTTGACAGGGAAAATAAGACCGGCAGTCCTTTTGGGACAAAAAGCCGATTTCCCCCTCCGTAAACTCCACAAAGCAGGCATTCAGATTTTTAGCGACATTTTTTATTTTACCCATATAAACGGCGCCGATCTGCCCCGTATCTTCCTCCAGGGACTGCATGGCAATAAGGCGTGTGCCCTTTATGAGCATGGCACAGTTTTTCCCTTGATATTTTGAAAAAATCAGTTTACCTTCTCCTGTCTGTTCCTCCAATTTTACTTCCATGGAAGTTTGTGTATGATTTACAATGATGTCCCTGCTCATCTGCCTGCCTCCCGTCAATCTGCCGGTTCTCCCAAAGGAACCAGCTTTCTTATGCCGTTTTTACCAATGTCCGCAAAGGTTTCCTCCCTTGTGATGAGTAGGGCATTTTCTTTCAGATATTCCCCCTGTCCTGCCAACAATGCTTCAAAAACCTGAAGCGGTTTGATATTTCCGGCGCTGGAAGCATCCACCAGCAAAAAGAAGGAATTGTTCTCCCCGTTCCAGATAAATTCATAGATGCCGGGTCTTAAATCCATTTCCCGGCTCCCCTTTTTGGTTTCTTTGGAAAAGAAAATATGTTCCTGTGAAAGAAAGTTTTCCAATAATGCATCCACATCGTTCGGAAGCGTCAGATTCTTCCAGAAATCCGGCTCCCGTCCTTCACGAAACCTTACGGTATAAGAAGCCGCCGCTACGCTTGCCATAGCGTTTCCCGCATTCTCCGGCAATACGATTACGGAAACGATTTCGATTCCGGGCACACCGGCATGATTCAGATTTTCTTTTATCTCCTGACAGGAGCTTAAGGAATTTACCTCAATATCCATATATTCCCCGTTACTCTCAAGTCCGACTCCCAACGGGGCGGCAAAGGACATAATCTGATGAGGGCTGAAGCCTCCGCTGTATGCCACATCCACACCGGCCCTTCTGACAGCCTTCTGAAAAAATCTCATCACATCCAGATGCCCGATAAAACGAAGCGGTCCATATTTTCTGAATTTTATTCTTAACTTCATGCCGCCAATCCTTTCCCCATATTACAAACGCCTATCTCTATTCATAACAGATGCCGCCTCCAAACCGCATAGCGCCGCAGCCCTGACATTTTACCTTACAGTTTTCCGACACTTGTTCCTGCTTGGATTTCAACCATTCCCGCTTTAAAAATTCTTTTGTGACACCACAGTCAATAAAATCCCACGGAAAAATCTCGTCCAGACTCCTCTCCCTGTTACAGTAAAAATCAGGTTCAAGTCCGCATTCCGCAAAGGCTTCCATCCATTTGTCATTGTGGAAATATTCGCTCCATGCATCATAAAAACAGCCTTTTTCATATACCTTTAACAAGACCTTGGAAAGGCGTCTGTCCCCTCTGGCAAGTATGCCCTCAAGTACGCTGGCATCTGTTTCATGCCAATTATATTTGATGCTTTTTTGATTTAGCTGCTCTGCTATAGCCCTCTTGGTTTTATAGGCTTTCTCCAGAAATTCTTCTTTCGTACATTGTCTTGCCCATTGAAACGGCGTAAAGGGCTTCGGCACAAAAAAGGATGTGCTTGTGACAATCTGTACTCTTCCGTTTATGCGCTTTTCCTTGGGAACCGTTTCAAAAAAGGCGGCGGCAATTTTATTGGACAGTTCCGCAATACCATAAATATCTTCATCGGTTTCCGTTGGCAGTCCCAGCATAAAATAAAGCTTTACCCTTGTCCAGCCCCCCTCAAAGGCAAGGGTTGCCCCATGGAGAATATCTTCCTCGCTGAGTCCTTTGTTGATGACATTTCTTAAGCGCTGGCTCCCCGCTTCCGGCGCAAAGGTAAGGCTTGATTTTTTCACATCCTGTACTTTACTCATGACATCCAAGGAAAAAGCGTCGATTCTAAGGGAGGGCAGTGAAATATTCACATGATTCTTTCTGCACTCTTCTATCAGAAAATCAATTAATTCCGGAAGCCTGCTGTAATCGCTGGAACTTAAGGAACTTAAGGAAATCTCTTCCTGTCCGGTATTTTTTAGCATTTCCAGTGCATATTTCTTTAAGCTTTCCATGCTTCTTTCCCTCACGGGACGGTAAAGCTGTCCCGCCTGACAGAAGCGGCAGCCCCGGATACAGCCTCTCTGGATTTCCAGAACCACTCTGTCCTGTGTCACCTTAATATAAGGGACAACGGGTTTCAGCGGATAAGGAACATCCGTTAAATCCATGGCGATTTCCTTTAAAACGGTAGGGGGAATGCCCTCTTCTACCGGTGTAAAGGAAGCAATGGTCCCATCCTCATGATAGCGTGTTTCATAAAATTGCGGGACATACATACCGGGAATTTTCGCGGCACGCCTTAAAAATTCCGTGCGGGAAGTTCCCTCTTCCCTGCATTTTTTATATAAATCAAGTAAACTCCGGTATCTGGTCTCTCCTTCCCCAATATAAAAAATATCAAAAAATTCCGCTATGGGCTCCGGATTATAGGCGCAGGGACCTCCCCCGATGACTAAGGGATGTTCCTTTGTCCGCTCTTCTGCCTTTAGCGGAATTTGCGCCAAATCCAATATTTGCAGGATATTGGTATAACACATCTCATATTGAATGGTAATTCCCAGAAAATCAAAATTCTTGATGGGCTCTTGGGATTCCAGCGCAAATAAAGGAATTCCTTCCTTACGCATAATAGCGTCCAAATCCACCCACGGAGAATAGACTCTTTCACACCACACATCTTCCATGGCGTTAAACATGTGATAAAGAATCTGTATGCCCAGATGGGACATGCCAATCTCATATACATCCGGAAAGCACATGGCAAAACGGATATCTACTTTATTTTTGTCCTTTATCACAGAATTAACCTCATGTCCGATATACCTTGCCGGCTTTTCTATTTTCATCAGGATATCATCCGATAACGCCAATTGCCCGACTGTTAAATTTTCCATTTTTCCTCTCATTCCGCCGCGCAAGCGGCATTTTAATCACCGGGAAGTTAGCTGCAGGCCTTCTTCATGCGTTTTACATCTTCCGCAGTGCAGACTTCCTCCGAATATCTTGCTTTTTCATAAATATCGGGCATATCCGCTTCTCCTAAAATCATTCCCCACTCCCTTGCGGTAAACAATTTCAGGGAATGATTGGAAGGATTGTCGGCGGTTCTTGCCCGCAAAATATGTTTTTTGTAAAGCGTCCGAATGCGTTCTCTGGGACTGAGCGTATGCCACAGGGATAATTTTTTAGGACTTAACCCTGATTGTGAACCTTTCGTGTCACATTTTTCACGGATATCAAACACAGAACCCACCGTTTTGACAGAAGTGTCATTTTTTCGGTAGAGCCTGCTTTTGATAAAAAGAATCAGGCGTTTTAACTTCATAAAAAGTTCGTACATAACCAAACAGAGAAGAAACACAGTCATAATGCCGAAAAGAATGTCCCACAGGAAAAAAGGCTCGGTTGCTTCTATCTGTTCTTGCATATACTCCGTCAAAATCTCTTGTTGTTCCGGCGGCATATCGGTACTGTCCTTCGGCATTTCCATAGAAAACAGGGAAAAGAGAAAAAGCAGCGCCGTGAATAAAATATCCTGAATCAAATCCAAAATTCCCCGCAGCCATTCCAAATTGGAAAGAAAGAGTAAAAAAGTCATACTTCCCATTGTAAAAAGCAAAGCAAGGACACTTCCCGAAACAAACATTTCCCGTTCCGGAATATGCCCCGCACTGTTTTCGTTTAACAGAACAAAACCAAGATAATTGTCCAGATAGGATTTTATAAAATATAGCCCTATGACAAAGACCAAAGTAAAAATATAGTAGGCGTCCCATGACAGACAGCCGAGATGACGGACAAATACGGAGGATATAAAGAAAATCCCCACCGCCAGAGGCATAAAAAATCCCACATCCTGCATATCATCCTTTTTTAACCGTAAATGCAGGGAATACACGCCATAGCCGATTCCAAAAAGCAGATACACAAATTTTCCGTCCCGTAAAAATGTCTGCACAGCGCCCGAAAATACAAATAAAACCGCCAGATGACCAAACGCCGTGAGAAAAAGATGCTTCAAATGCTTTCTCAACAGATAAAAACACAGGGGCAAAAGGCTCATGGCAGCCCAGAACAAAATGTCAGGCTCCCCCGGAAGTCCCAGGTTTTGAAGCTGTCCCATGGGCATCAGAAATAACGGAAACAACACCCAATGATTCAGTTGTATGATAACAATTTCCTGAAGATACTTTATTGCACTGCGATTCATCCTTATACCCCCGCATATCTCTGCCGCTTTACAGATGTATCACCCTTACATACTTCTTTAATGAAGCTAAAATCTCCGGCTCTCCCGCTCCCTCTACAGGATAAAACCAGACGAAATCTTCGCTTAATTCCTGATATGCTTCCATCATTTTCATCCAGTCTTCATACTGATTGGGGGACACAAAACAGGTAAAGTTTTCCTGTCCTTTTTGACTTAGTCTGTCGCCAAAAGCTTCCCCGCAGGGCAGGACATTCTCTTCGTTTAGAAGCGCAAGACCTCTGTAAATGGCATGCATTTGTCCTTCGCCGGAGCTTGCTTCCACAGACAGACAAAAGCTGCCGTCCTTCCCTTTTGCATTGCTGTAACAGGCAACTTGCATTCCCTCTTTTAAAAAAGCTTCGCAAAGTCCTGCCGTAATCTGAACGGAGGCTTCCACGCAGTTCGGTTTTTTCCATACGCCGCTATCTTCCAGGTTCAGAAAAATTCTCACAACCTTTAATGCCGTATAATTCTTTTGATTTACCTTCAAATCCCCCGTCTTTGCAGTGGCTTTCCAATTAATGCTGCGCATATCGTCATAGGGTTCATATTCCCGGACGCCTCGGTATTCAAAGGGATCTTCAAGTAAATGTCTTTTTGAAAGAATTTCACCGTTTAACTGCCTGAGGGACTGTCGCAGTTCTTCACTGTAAAAAGGTTTCGGATATACAAAAAGGGAGGTATTTACTACACAGTCGGCAAACATCTGCTCCGTTAAAAATAAATCTGCGGCAACCAAGTCTATATTGCGGATTTCGTAAAGTCCTCTTTTGCCCCCTTTAAAAATAAGGGTCCGGGTAATTTTTTCCCCGCCGCCTATCTGGAATACATCATTGCGGTAATATTGATCCGTAGTTTTGGAGCCTTCGGAAGCCTCGAACAGTAAATTCCTGTCCGTCTGAAATTTAACCTTCAACATGGAAATCGGCAGCTTTTTGCGATTTTCCACAATCTCAACCAGTTCGCTTTCCTCACCCTCCAGAATATTCTTTTTCCGAAAATGAACGGACACCGTCAAATTACGGCTCCATAGTTTTCGATAAATTCTCTGTTCCAATAAAAGGAGTAAAAACGCTAAAATTCCGATGCCTGCCAATTTTATCATAGGCTGAAGTCCTCTGTGGGAACCATGGTATTTTGCAGAATATTCTCCAAAAAACTTCTTGCGGCGTCATGATTGGAGTAACCGTTTCCCATATGAATGCGATGGGCAAGTACGGGCAGAGCGGTTGCCTTTACATCATCGGGGGTACAGAAATTCCTGCCCGAAAGATAGGCATATGCTTTTACACATTTAAGAAAAGCAAGGCTTCCGCGGGGGCTGACTCCCATTGTGACATTTATGTCATTTCTGGTGTTTTCCACAATCGTCACTATATATTCCAGAATGCTCTGATGCACAAAGACTTGCCCCGCTTCCTTTCTTGCCCCGGCAAGTTCTTCCAGCGTCAGAACAGGAGACAGTTCTTCCAGAGGTTCTTTTTCCATATAACGGTTTAAAATGGCAATTTCCTCCTCACGCTCCGGAAGCCCCATGGAAAGCTGCATCATAAAGCGGTCCGTCTGCGCGTCCGGCAGAGGGAAGGTTCCTGCGGTTTCCACCGGGTTCTGGGTTGCTATCACAAAAAAAGGATTCCCCGGAGTAAAACTTACTCCGTCTATCGTAACCTGACGCTCTTCCATGCATTCCAACAGTCCCGCCTGCGTTCTGGGAGTTGCGCGGTTAATTTCATCCGCCAGTAAAATATTGGTAAACACGGGACCTTTTCTAAAAACAAATTCATTCGTCTGCCTGTTGTAAATATTGAGTCCCGTAATATCACTGGGAAGCAAATCCGGCGTAAACTGTATTCTGGAAAATTCCGCAGACAAAGATTTCGCCAAAGTCTTTGCCAGTTTGGTCTTTCCCGTGCCCGGAACATCCTCCAGCAAAATATGTCCGTCCGCAAGAAGCGCCGTAAGCATCAGCCTCGCCGTCTGTTCCTTGCCTATAATGACTTTTGCAATATTATCCAATAGTTTATCCGCTAATAATTTACCCTTTGTCTCCATGATATTCTCCTTTTATGTGCGCCTTAAGGTTTCAGCAGACTCTCGGGCAGAGCACCGAAAAAGAAAGCTTTTTCGGTGTCGCTTCGCTCGTCAAATGTCCGAAGAAACATCTGCTCGAGCAAGCTCGGCAGATGTTTCTCCGGCCACTTGACTCTGCCCTTTGCGAACATTATACCATAGATTTCCCTGTTTCACACTCTTAAAATGGTTCTAAAACAGAAATACGGACATATTTTGTAATAAGAAACGGGATAAGTGGACAGGGAGAAATCCTCATGAGCGATACCACTATGGAAAAAAAGCTCGCATTGATACAACAGGTGCGTTCCAGCCATGACAGAAATCAATTTGATTTGACCAACCGGGAGAGAATTCTTTATGGAAAAACTTCTTCCCGCAGCTATCTGCAAAACGGATTTTATGATACGCCCTACAAAAATACGGATATATATGAAGATACCGGCATGGTATTTTTAAAATTGCGCTTTATGATTGCCGCCGTTCTTTTGGCAGCAATCATACTCTTAGACTTAAAAGGCGGCAGTTTTGCAGGCATTACCACAAAAGAATTGTTTGATGCCATTTCCAGAGATTACACCACGGAAATTGACCATCTTTTCAGTGATACGCAAACCGGCGATACGCTAAACTGACAACCGTATCGCCTAATAGTTGTACCACTTAACGCTGCGCCAGTTCCTCGGTAATTTCTTCCCATGTAATGTCCTTTTCCGCCATGAGCACCATCATATGATACAGGAAATCACTGATTTCATATTTGATTTCATTGGGATTGGGATTCTTTGCGGCAATTACAATTTCTGTTGCCTCTTCTCCCAATTTCTTTAACATTTTATCGATGCCTTTTTCAAAAAGATAATTGGTATAAGAACCCTCCTTAGGATGAACCCGACGGTCTTTAATCACATCAAAAACATCCTGAAATACCTGTAGGGGATTCTTATTGTCCGCATACTCTTTTTTAGTGATTTCATTGAAAAAACAACTCCTTGCCCCTGTATGGCAGGCGGCTCCCACCTGAGAAACCTTGGCAAGAATAGTATCCATATCGCAGTCTGCGGAAAGACTTTTCACATATTGATAATGTCCGCTGGTTGCGCCTTTCAGCCATAATTCCTGCCTGCTTCTGCTGAAATAAGTCATCTTTCCCGTTTTTAAGGTATTTTCATAGGCCTCCTCGTTCATGTAAGCCACCATCAGAACCTCGGAAGTCTTATAATCCTGTACCACCACCGGTACAAGCCCATCCGTGTTCAAATTAAAGTCGGACCATTTAAAAGCCGCTTTCAAAGACTCCACGGGAATATTATTCTCCTTGCACAATTCCTTCAAAGAAAGAATTTCCTTCATGTTGTCATTGATGGTATTCCCTGTGACGCCGCAGACATTTTCATAAGCAAAAATCTCAAGAAGCTTATTTAATGCAATCTGATTGATCTGCACAAAAAAAGGCAGCCGGATAATATTCTGGGTTTCCCTGATTTGATGGGGATTCATCAATATCATACCGGATATGAACTGTTCCACCAACGCCTTATTGTCCGCGATTACCTGTGGGTCATTAAAAGAAAGCAGAATTTTTTCCTTGCCGAACTTTAAGGACACTTCCTGCGTAATGTCAATATTTTCTTTCTTTTCATAATCCAAAACCGCTCTCTTACATCCCGCATAAAGAATTTTTTTCACATCCTCCATACGCTTGATATTGCCTGCGCCCATAACATCCATTTCACAGACGGCGCAGATTTCTTTTAAGAGATCCAAAGCGGCATCGTGTTCCGCATCCCCCTGCGACATATCGAATACAATCAATTCATCGGCATTATTTTCACTGTAAAATTTGGCAAGCCGGATGGGGTCCGTATCCACAACCGCAGTATCTGTCAGGGATTTTACCGCATGTTCATGATATAAATAAATACAGGGAACAAATTTTTTAATTAACATGGCTGTTCTTCCTTCTTGTTTATCTTTGGGGTAATGCTACAGACTGCCTTTCGTACTTAAGACATCCGTAATGCGGGAATCCGTTGCCGTTGCCATATCCAAAGCCTTGGCAAAGGATTTGAACATCGCTTCAATCATATGATGGGCATTGTCGCCGGAAAGCATCTTAAGATGCAGATTCATGGCTGCGCTATAAGATACCGCATAAAAAAATTCACGCACCAAATCCGTGTCAAACTCCCCCACCATGGGTGCTTTTAATTCACAGTCAAAATGAAAAAACGGCCTTCCGCACAAGTCCACGGCACATAGTGCAAGAGCGTCGTCCATGGGAAGGATGAAAGAACCGTAACGACGGATTCCTTTTTTATCCCCGAGCGCCTCTTTTATGGCGTTTCCCAGCACAATGCCGGCATCCTCCACCGTGTGATGCCCATCCACGGACAAATCTCCCTTTATCTTGCAGTCAAGGTCAAAAAAACCGTGTTTGGCAAAGCCTTCCAGCATATGATCAAAAAAGCCGATACCTGTGGAAATATCCGATTTGCCTGTGCCGTCCAGATTCAATGTAAGGGCAATATCCGTCTCCTTTGTGGTCCGCTTAATGACAGCGCTTCTCTCCATTTTGATACCTCACTTATTTTTGTTTTTTATTTCCCGCATTTTGCACTTTTTCCTGCATTTGATGCATAAAACTAAATGTGCTGACGAATTTTGACGGTTTTAACCGTCATTTTTTATTCAAATCTTACCTTAATACTGTTGGCATGAGCGGTCAGACCTTCACTTTGGGCAAAAATCTCTATATTTTCATGCACCTTTTCCAACGCTTCTTTGGAATAAGAAATAATACTGGTTTTTTTCACAAAATCATCTACATTGAGAGGGGAGAAAAACTTTGCGGTGCCATTGGTAGGCAGAATGTGGTTGGGACCCGCATAATAATCTCCCAAAGGCTCCGAAGCATATTCTCCCAGAAAGATTGCCCCTGCATTATGAATATGTGTCATAACTTCAAAAGGATTCTGTGTAAGAATCTCTAAATGTTCGGAAGCAATGGCATTGGCAGCGGAGGTGGCTGCGGCCATATCTTCCGCAATCAGAATGTAGCCGTAGTTGTCCAGAGATTTCCTGATAATCTCCGCCCGGGACAATTCCTTCATAAAGCCCTCCACCTCTTCCGAAACCCGCTTTGCCAACTCTTCCGAGGTAGTGACTAAAATTGCGCTGGCAAGCTCGTCATGTTCCGCCTGTGAAAGCAAATCCGCAGCCACATAGCGGGGATTCGCCGTTCCGTCAGCCAAGACCAGAATTTCACTGGGACCCGCGATGGAATCAATACTGACATAACCATAAACCGCTTTTTTGGCAAGCGCCACAAAAATGTTGCCGGGTCCGGTAACCTTGTCCACCTTGGGAACAGACTCTGTTCCGAATGCCATGGCAGCGATTGCCTGTGCGCCGCCCACCTTATAAATAGTATCAATTCCCGCAATATCCGCTGCTGCCAGAGTGCCGGGATTTATCTTACCGTCGGCTCCGGGAGGAGTGGTCATGATAATTTCTTTTACTCCTGCCACCTTGGCGGGAATCACATTCATTAACACGCTGGAGGGATATGCCGCCTTACCGCCGGGTACATAAACCCCGGCTCTTTCGATAGGCGTCATCTTTATGCCCAGAATCGTGCCGTCCGGTCCGGCGTCAAACCAACTGTTCCGCAACTGTTTCCGGTGAAAAGCACGAATATTTTCCGCGGACTGCCTGATGACTTCCACTAATTTTTTATCAAGCTTTTCATAGGCTTCTGCAATTTCTTCCTTCGTAACCCTGATATTTTCGGGAGTCAGCGCAAACTTATCAAACTGCAGGGTGTAATCAAAAACAGCCTTGTCCTTCTCGGCGCGCACCCGTCCGATAATCTCGTTTACTGTAGTTTCGTATTGGGTGTAATTGTTGGGGCTTCTCTTCAACAAATCATTTAATATATTCTGCTTTGTCTCATTTGTCAAGTTCAAGATTTTCATTTCGGTCTGTCCTTCCGCTGTTCCTTGTTATCTACCATTCAAAGCGTTCCGAAGTCTGAGGGTCATAAAGCGCACAGCCATACTCCGCCATGATATCTATAAAAAGATTCATTTCATCCCCGCCCATATCATAACAGTCGAATCTTACAATCTGGGAAGTGGTAAAAACACTGAAAGAGCCATGTCCGGATTTTTCATAGGTATCCTTTTCCACGGTTGTCCAATCCCGAAAGACCTCTGCTATTTTTGCCCTGATTTCCCCGATGGGCAGAGTCTCCAAAACAGGAAGTTCTATGCCGCCGCAACAGGCCTGTTCATATACTTCCTTATGATTATGCTCCACATTTTGTTTGTACTTCCAAAAGTCTAAATCCATGCTCATTTTGGCACACTCTCCTTTACCTGTTATTTGGGTTTTATTATACCATATGTCAGCCCATTCTGCCATAATATTTTTCGCTTGGATTTCCGAATCGGATTTCCGAATATGCTGCCGGAAGCTTTATTTGAGAATCTGCCATCCTCTTACTCATACTTTATCATTACCGGTAAATAATATCCCAAATTATCATCCAGATTCAGACAGTATGTCGGCTTTTTCCCATCATCTGTATAAATATAATAATCCTCTATACTGCCATGGGTAATGTAACTGCGCTCAAATAAAGTCCGCCCCGCCTTATCATAATATCCGCGGATATATAAACAGCTCGTACCAAAAATATAAGAATTATGGTTATAGTTCCTATAATACAAACTGCCGTCATCCCGGTATACCCAGTCAATCGATAGCACCATCATAGGCTCCTCCGCCTCGGAAAGCCAATCCACAATTCCCTGAGAATAAAAAGAATCCGGTTTCCCATCCTGACGGTATTCCATCTGCTCTTCATAATCCTTTACACTGTCTGCGCCATCCGTCCCCTCGTATGATTTGGTGGAAAAGGCATCCTCCTCTTCCCATTTCATGGGATAAGTGCTGTTAAAGGCAAATCCATACAGCGTTTCCAGCTTTTCCGAAGCATCCGTATAATAGTATTTATGCCGTATGCCGCATCCTTTTTCCGTCGCAGGGTCAAAATATAATTCCAACTGAAGATTTCCCAAGGCATCATAATACTCATAAAAGGCTTTGGTTCCCCATACTCCGAAATCCTCAAGCAAAGTCTGCCGGTCCGGATATTCTGCCAAATTATCATCTCCAAAAGCCTCTTTCCGCACATTCTCAAAGCCTTTTAAATTCGGGTCTTGGGCGCTCTTGGTATAATCTTCCCCATCAATGAACATGCGGATTGCAGAATCCTCCTTGGGATATACGGAAGAGTCCAAAAGGTAGGAAAGATTCTGCCAGAAGAGGTTCTGGTAATATTTATCATTTGCTAATGTCCCATCCTCGTTAAGCGTGGTTTCCCCCTCAAATATATTCTTTCCCGCCAGGCAGTCCTTTATGGTCAAAAGTCCTGAAGTCTTCTGTCTCCTCCACTGTCTGAGCAGAATGCATTTCCCGTTATATCGGCTTATCTGATAAATGGACTGCGTAATACTGTCCTCATTTTCCTCGGATATCAGCATATTGCCATTCCTGCACTCATCATAGACAGGGATTTCCAAGGCATCCTCAGAAAATTTATGCTCTTGCCAGTCATACACAAAAAGCAACCCATGAGAATATCCGCCATCTTCATCCGATGGGAAAATCTGCAGATCATTGTAAGTGTCATCTATCAAATCATCACAGGAAAAACGAGGATTTTCCCCTACCCTTCCGCATGGGAACTGCTGTATCACAGTCCCTTTTTCATCACAAAACCTGACTTCATATCCGCCCGCAGCAGATTCACCGCTCTCGGAATCCATGGATTTATCCACGGATTCTTCCGGCACCAAAGTAAGGGTATACCCCTCCATGCCGTAACGAAACGGATAATCGATAGGTATCTCCGGAAACTTGGATTCATTCGATACAATGGATACTTCTTCCGATGCTTCGGCGCCGGACGGCGAAGCATTTTCCGTCTGCGAAGTGCCTCCAGACTGCCCTGTCTGTGCCCCCTCCTTCTCCGAACCGCAGGAAGCCAGAAATAACGCACTAATGCTGCATAAAAGAAACACCTTAAATATCTTGAACGCTTTTATCTTTTTGTCCATAACTAATCCATCCGTTCATAAATTGGTGCATGTTTATTCGGAAGAATCCGCCTGCTTAGCAGGCACAAACAATCTGTAAGAAGAATGCCCGTCTTTGGCATTCTTCAGTGTGAGATTTAGAATTTCTTAATCTGCGTATTTTGCAGAATTAGAAATTCTTCTCACACTTTTCCCTAAGCTCCATCACCAGCTTTTTGATCCTTTCCGACTCCATCTGCATGCTTACGGGATTTACAATCATCCTTGCAGACAGGGGGCAGACCTCCTCCAGCACCTCCAGACCGTTCTCCCTTAAGGTTGAGCCCGTCTCCACAATATCTACAATCACATCGGAAAGCTCCACCAAAGGACCCAGCTCCACAGAACCGTTTAACTTAATGATGTCAACGGTCTGGTGCTTTTTGTTATAAAAATAATCCTTGGCAATATTGGGATACTTGCTTGCCACCCGGATGCGCTCATGATGCTTTAACAGCTCCTTGGCAGATGCGGGTCCGCAGACACACATGCGGCATTTTCCGAAGCCCAAGTCAAGCACCTCATAGACATTGCGGTTTTCTTCCAAAATGGTGTCCCTGCCCACAACGCCGATATCGGCGGCACCGTATTCCACATAGGTGGGCACATCGGGACCCTTTGCCAAGAAAAAGCGCATTTTTAATTCATCGTTTACAAAAATAAGCTTGCGGGAATCCTTATCCTGCATCTCTCTACAGGTGATTCCAAGCTGCTCAAAAAGCTCCATGGTCTTATTTGCAAGCCTCCCTTTTCCAAGGGCAAAGGTCAAATATCTGTCATTACTCATAGGAATCCTCCATATCACAAATCAATTTCTCCACCGGATACCATTTCGGCAAATCTGTAAAAAGAATCTGCTATGTCCGTTGTTTCTTCAAACTCCGGTTCAAACCCTTGAACCACATGACCATCCTCTATGCGGATGGCATAATACGAATATCCATCGCGGACGGAAAGGCAAATCGGCAGATGATTGTCCCAAAATGCCCTGATATCCTTTTGCCATTCCTCATCCTTGGCATCAACCGCCGCCTGCAGGCTCAGCATTTCAAATTCATTCCACACAAAGGCATGATCAATCTCCGGACTAAAATCTTCCATGCATAACATCCAGACGGTTTCATCCGGACCTACACAAACCCATGTGTCCGCAAGAAAGTCTATGTATTCCGCAAGCACATTTTCCCTTGAAGCACTTCCCTCTGCAGAAAGCATTTCCTGAGGAATACGGTATCTTTTTTGAACGCTTTCCGGCAAATTGCAGATATTTGTGCTGTTTTTTTCGATGATCCAGCCTTTGCTTGTCAAAGCACTCAAAAGTATATCTTTTGCTTTTGGCATATACTTCCTCCCATTCTCTTATTCATTCATGGGCAATTGCGAAACTCTTCCAAAACGCTGGTTTTCGCAACCGCCTGCCTCATTAATGCTCTGCTTCCGGGGTCAAAATAACCGCCCTGCCGCTTTCCCGAAGCTTCTTTGCCTGCCTTAACTTTTCGGCATAGTCGGCACTGTCTTCTTTTCGGTATTGTAAAATAATCGCGCCCTCCGGAAGGGGAATCTCCGCCCTCTGCCCTGCCAGCGCCTCCATAATATCATCAACGACAACCGTAAAACCGATGGCAGGCGCATTCTTGCCAAACTGACAAAGGAGATTATCATATCTGCCGCCCTTTACCACAGCGTTTCCGACCCCATAGGTGTATGCCTTGAAAATAACGCCGGTGTAATAATTATACTTGCTGAGCATCCCCAAATCAAAGGACACATACTCCTGCACCCCGTAAAGCGCCAAAACCTCATACAGCTTTTCCAGCCGCTCAATGGCTGCAAGGGAACGCTTGTTTTTCACAAGCTTTTTAGCATCATTCAAAGAGTTCATGCTGCCAAACATGTCCGCCACCTTGAGCAGAATCCCATGGTAAGGCTCCTCCACTTTGCGCTCATTTAACAACTCCTGTGCCGCAAAATAATTCTTCCCGGAAATGCAGGCGCGAAGGGCAAGCTCCGTCTCCTCGTCAAGCCCCGCTTCCTCGCATAAGCCCTTAAAATACTCCATATGCCCGATACTTACCTGAAATCTGGTAAGCCCCGTATTTTTCAGCGCTTCGATCACAAGGCTTATCATCTCCGCATCCGCTTCCACGGAAGGCTCTCCTATTAACTCCGCCCCCATCTGGGTCACTTCCTTTAATTTACCCTGAAGGTTGGAAGTGTTGGTGAATGTATTGCCCATATAACTGAAACGGATAGGCACCTCTTCGTCCATAAAATACTTGGCGGCGCATCTTGCAATGGAGGGGGTAAAATCCGGGCGCAGCACCAGAGTATTTCCCTCCTTGTCAAAGAATTTGTAAAGCTCCTTGCTGGGAGTCGTGCCTACCTCCTTGGAAAACACATCAAAAAATTCAAATGTGGGAGTCTGGATATCCTCATAACCATAACATGCCAGCTTTTCATGTAACTTATTTTCCGCCCATAACTTTCTAGCATATTCCCTGCCGTAAATGTCACGCACACCCTCCGGCGTATGTAATAATTTTTTACCCATAAAATCAACCATGCCTTTCCGCAGCTTAGTCTATTGAATCTCCTCAAATTCTCTCTTCTTGACCAATAGGTCAAGAAGCATCGCTCGTAAAATATTACTTAATTTGTATTTGTATAATATTCTTTCAAATGCTTTCTGATATCCCGTGATGTGACAGGCACTTCCGTATCTGTAAAAGGATATACTAAATGCAGCTTTTTGTCCTCCGACATTATATGTATCTTGTGGCCAAGGTCATCCACTCTCACATACCAGTAATAATTATTTCCTTCATATTCTAATTTTCGCGTACTTTTCTTGGATACCATATTCACCTCAACTATCATATTACGCTTACTTTAACACATGAAAATTCTGCCGTATTACCATAATGGTGTACCGCAATTAGTAGTATATTGAAACTTTAAGGATATGTCAAGTCCGGCACATCCTTATTCCCTGTCATATAAGTCCTTCTGCAGCACATCCAGATAGGGAACCAAAATACCGTTCTTTTTGGGAAGCACATACTCCGGATTCAGCTCTTCGTATCGGAAGCTCTTCCGTCCGCCCTCCCTTGCCCGGTTCCAGAAAAACCGAAGCATCTCATAGGGCAGATAATACAGCACATCCTTGTGGGTGTAATAAATCAAAAAGAAAGCAATGCCGCCCTGCTCTTCAAATTTTCCCATAAAATCCACCTGATGCTCATGAATATTCTGGAGCGTAAAAGTATCTACGGCACATTCCTTGGCATCAAAACAGATAGGGAGCCCCTGCACCACGCCGATATAGTCAACCGTGCTCTTCTGCTCAAAATAGGCAAGCGTAATATGCTTATGCTCCTTATCCATGCGGATGGGCGTAATCGGCGTGGGAATCTTCTGTACCAAGGCAAGCCCGTTCTCGGCATATTTTTCATTTGTCCTGTTTATCATATCCTCCAAGGTAGAACCCCGGAGGCCTCTGGAACGCCATGTGGTCATGTTTTGCCTTCCTTCCCGGATTCGGGGAATAATTCTTTTGTTATCTTTTCAAACAATTTAGGACAGGGGGCTGTAAAGCTGTGCCCCCAAACCTCTTTCAACGCATCCATTTCAGCAGATACATCTTTTTGGGTCAAAGCCTCTTTTCTTGCCAAAGCTTCTTTTTCTGTCAAATCCTCTTCAAAGCTACCTTGTGGAAATGTAATGCGGCAGGCATGGAGAAGCTGACTTTTCAGTCCGTATTTTTCCTTGAAATATTGGTTCTGCCTCTTGTCGCCATACTTAAAATCTCCGATAATAGGATGCCCCATAGCCGCTAACTGGGCTCTGATCTGGTGGGTCTTCCCGGTAAAAAGTTCCACCTCCAGATAGGTGTAACCCTTTTTGCAGGAAAGGGGGTGAAATGCCGTCCGGATATATTCACCCTTGGATGCTTTAGTCAATGCAGAATCTTCTTCCATGGAATCTTCTTCCATGGAATCCTTTTCCATGGAATCCTTTTCCATTGAGCTTTCTTTTACAAACTCGAGATTTAGGATTAATTTGCAGTTTCTGATTAATTCTCGATTCTGCATTATTTTTTTGTTTTTTATATCTACTTTGTTTGTTTTCCTGTCCTTTACAAGGCTTCCTTCCAGCACCATATCTTCCTTTATTTCTCCCACACAGACGGTGCGGTAAAATTTCCTCAGGCTGTGCTCTTTTATAATCCGGCTTAAACTCTGCAAACCTGCCAGACTTTTGCCGCACAGTACAATCCCGCTGGTATTGCGGTCAAGCCGGTTGCAGACGGAAGGATGAAAAGTTGCCAGCTCTTCCTCTGAAATACCGCCGTTTGCAAGCAGATACCCCACCAGCCATTCGTTCAAGGTCAAGTCCTCCGGCGCTGCCTTCTGGGTCAGGATGCCTGCGGGTTTATTGAGGATGACGATATCTTCACCCTCATAAAGAATATGGATTCCATGTAAGCTCTTATAGGCAGTTGAAAACTGTGAACATTGGGAATGCTGTAAATTTTGTATGAATTGTGGATTTTTTGAAGCATATAAATCCTGTATACCTTGCTGCGTTTCTCCTTGTACATTCTGCAAGTTTAAACTTTTTTCGGATTTTGCACCGCTTGCCCGCCCCGCAAATTTCGC
The DNA here is from genome assembly GCA_023665475.1 of Lachnoclostridium sp. Lineage (GTDB taxonomy): Bacteria > Bacillota > Clostridia > Lachnospirales > Lachnospiraceae > Acetatifactor. The sequence goes on along the minus strand of JAMPEB010000003.1, from coordinate 4,983 downwards.
AAAGGTTTCCTCGGAAAAAAAGCTCTCTACCACATCTCCCTCTGACAGAATCTCCTGTCCCTGTGCTTTTTTCCCGTTTAAGGTGATATTCTTTTTGCGGAGCATCTTATATAAAAAAGAACTTCCTGCCTCCGGCAGATACTTATGTAAAAATTTATCCAAACGCTGTCCCGCCTGATTTTTACCGATTACCACTGTCTGCATACTAATCCTCCATGTCAGAGCAGTTTACTTTTACTGCGCTTCTATAACGCCACGCTCTTTAATGTTTCCACGATGCCCGCTGTATTCTCCTCGTCCGTATTCAGGCTTTTTAACTGCTCTAAACGGTCCGCATATTTATGGATATCCTTGAAAATTTTAACTGACACATCCTTATAATGCTCCAATTTTAAAATACCGTCCAAATGCTTATAAAATGTCTGCTCATCAAAAGCTGCATCCTGCGTAAAACCGCAGAGCGTGTTGCCTTTTACGGTAATGTGCGCCACATTGTAGTTCTTCTCATAGGAGGTAAAAACCATGTCAAAAAGCCCGGTAAGCCCTTCCATATGTTCTTCAATGATTTGGGCATTTTCCGAAGCACAACCCTGAAAACGCAAAAACATTATCATGCCCACCAGACTTTTGCAGGCAGGCAGACATCCCAGCACCGCCACCACCGTAAGCAGATTCAGCCGGGTTTTGGTCGCCGCCCATCCACCGATAAAAATGCTCAGAGAAATTGCAAAATAGAGAACGGTGCGCAGAATCTCATATTTTTTCTGGGTTTTTAAATAGTCCTTATTTCCTTTGTAATTGTCAGTGGAAAACATCCGTAAAAACTGCATAATATCCTCTTTTCCGTATGTTAAGATTCTTGCGGCATACGCCCTTCTATCTTCCAGAATTGACAGTTTCCGATATCTATTCTTGCAGATTTCATATTCCCATCTATCTGCTTTGCACCATATACCCGCGCTCTTTTTCCGCCATACTCCGTACCCATCTGATCCGTATCATAAATCACAAAAAAGTTTTCTTCATCAAATCTACTGGATACAACTGTGCCTATTTCTAAGTGCAGAAACTCATTTTCAGTCATTTTCAATCCTCCCGTCATGCCTGCGCAACAGGCATAAACACTCAGTAAGATGAAATTTAGATTTTCTTCCGTGTCAGGTAAATCCCAACGATTGCTCCAAGCAAGGCAAACGGCGCTACTCTGATGAACAGCCATTCAAAGGCGTGAAATAATACTCCTGCCATTGCGGTTTCGGGATTACTATAATCCCAGCCCAGATAAGGACTATTTAATTTTATTAAGACTGCAAAAATAGCCGTTATCACCGCACCTAATGAGATAAAAAGCCAATGAATCGCTTTTTGGCCCGCTGCTTTCCTGTGCGCAAGCTGTAGGTTTATGACCTCAAGTTTTTCGGAAATTGCTTTTAAGTCATCAGCCTTCGTCTCGACAAGCGTTTCTCCGAGCAGCGTGCTTACGGGTGTTTCAAATACCTCTGACAGGGAAATCAGCATATCGGCATCCGGAACCGACAAACCCTGCTCCCATTTTGATATGGTTTGTCTCACCACATTCAACTTGATTGCAAGTTCCTCCTGCGAGAGTCCTTTGGATTTTCTGATTGCTTTGATGTTTTCGTTCAGCATTAGCGATGCCCTCCTTTTTTAACGCCATTATACGGAGAAAAGCCCGTTGCGGCAAGCAACGCAGATTAACATTTCACTAAATCCGATTTATCTTCCTTTTTATACATAACTCATAATCCAGACTGACGGTTCTTCACAGATATAATTTAAATTACAGAAATTTATTTTAAGTTATTGTCTTGATTATATCATACTTTTACAAGTAATCATACGATTTTTGTTAATATGTTTTGATACACATTGAAATGATAAGGAAGATACAGTATAATAAGCTAATAAAATTACGAGAAATATAGATAATAAATTACAAGGGGGATTTGAATGTCTAATATATACACAAATAGTGAAAACCACAAAATTGTAGAAATAGATACCGTGGTTTTTAACAGAAAAAGCAAAATAGATTGGGATGGTGTAGAAAACTATCTTAAAAAATATATTGGCAAGGCGTATATGATTGATGAAACGAATGACATTATTTACATAGATTCTGATTTTCCGAATGAATATGCGAACAGTAGATATTCCACAAAAGCACTTGGAACAATTGGAAAAGCAAAGGCGAATGCTTCTCAGGTAATTCCAGAACTCATTAAAATTGCAACAAATATCATCTTTCAAGAAAACACAGAACCTAAACATGCTAAAAATGCAAAATATGGTTGGTATAGATGTACGGTCAGATTTTCTTTACCGATTAGTGACAGCAAAGGTAATATTATAGGGAAGAATTTCTTTCAAGGCAGAATGATTATCAGACATGCCTATGACGGAAAGAAATACTTATATGACATTATTGACATAAAAAAAGAAATGTAGTACCCCGCATGAGCTAAAAGCTGTACGGCACAAAACCACATCTCCTTTTATTAAAATATTAAGCCGTCCTCTCTGATTTGTCAAGGATAATTTTTGAGGCTTTTATAGTATTTTCATTCATAATCAATGCGCTCAATCTTAAAAATGACCGGTCTTGTTCCGTCAGAACAGCATGTAATCATGGTATTTTCTTCTTTCATCCACCCTTTCATAATAGAGCCGCCCTGTAAACCTGTGTAAATATAGCGTGCAATGGCATCCCATACTTCCGAGCAGAAAGGCCGTTTCGGACCGCCCGCAACCTTGTCCGGGTCGGCATCCGTTTTTACAAGGGTATTTAATCCCATATGCCAGAAATCATCCCTTTCATCATCACGATAAAAGATAAATTCATCTCCTACATTGTAACAGGAACATGCGCCGGATTCAGGGTCCGCACAATATTCCTGCTGTAGTTCAGGGTACACTTTTTTGTCGATTACAGTAACTTTTACTTTATGCTTCATGCTCTTACCTCCCATAATTGCGTTTTTATAAAGCAGCTATTTTTTTGTCTATAAAGAGATACAGCAATTCCCACATATCAAAATCTGTATGTAGGTATAGTTTCTCGTCCAATTCTTCAATTCTCTCAGCAATATCCTCTTTTAATTCTCCATCTTCATCAAAACAAGTGATTTCATACTCCTTATACTTGCTTTCTAAAAATTCACCCCTCACTATATCCGGCGGACACAGCGTGCAGATTTCCTCCAGAACATCCGCATCATTGTCATCGCCGATTGCCCGAAATGCCCGGATTATTTGCGGAGCATAGTGCCCGATGGAATTTTCAAGAAAAGTAAAAATCCCCTCCATAGCTAACTCCGTGTCAAAGGCAATGATAAAATAAGCAGCTTGCATAAAATCTGCCCACTCCTGATACTGCTCCACATCTAAGCCGCAGTCCCACATCTCGGATGCCATCTTCTCGCAAAGGGATTCTCCCGTGTACTTTTTAATATCTATCTCGTTTCCGTCGAGCCACTGCATCTATTTACCCTCCTTTTCCTGTAATTAAAGCATATCCAGCAGCTCCATTCTCTGATTCGTCATCCTTTTATCGGTCATACCCTCCAATATCTCTTTTAGCAGTTTCCTTGTATCCTCCGTGACATCCCCCACACTCATCTTAAATTTTTCAAAATATTTCTTCTTTAGCAGAAGCCTTACAATCCCTCCGCAGCCGCAGTGATAGCCTTTTTCCGGTATCTCGCATAAATGCTCTAACAAAATTCGGATTCCATCCGGCTTTTTCCTCGATGCGGAGTATACCGCGGCTTCACACAATGCCTCCATAGCCGTTGCTGTACCGGAGGGCGCAGGGGTTAAAACATTATCATCAAATAATGAAAATACTTCTTTTAGAGAAGCTAAGTCCTTTATCTCCCAAATCCGCGACATCGCTAATATGTAAAGCTGGAAATCTTCTGAGAATTCCTTTTGTTCTTTCTTATAGTCCTTTAATTCTTTTCCATAAAACACATCCTGCAGAAAAGAAAGCTGCTCCTTTAACTCTTTCTCGGAAAATGCTGCGAGCGCCCTCACTCTGGGGTTGCGATACCATGCTTTTACCTCATCCGTTTCGGTCAATGTAAAAGCATTCGTGCGCTCCCCGGAAAAGATGAGCTCCCTTTTATGCTTGTACATTTCCTTTCCTATGTAAATTGCAGTATTTGCCTTTATCTTCACACAATTTCGTTTCACTTCCTGTACGATTCGTTTAAAAAGCATGCCGGAAAATTCCGTTTCCAGCGTTCGCTCTATATGCACATAATAATCATAGGTTAAATCCTCATGCTTCGCCATCCCCTTGAGCAGAACACTGTTTGCATTTTCCGTATAGGTCATGCGATATCTTTCTATATCATCCCTGTCCTTTAATGCCTGCCTGTAGATTTTCATAACCTCTGTTTTGGGTGCAATCAGATAAAACGGCTTAAGAACATGCGTGCCGCAGCAATCATCCGCGATTTCATCAAAGGCATCAAATTCCATCCTTGGCATTTCCTTTGCACCGGCAGCTTTGTCTGCCTCTGTGGCACAGTATTTTATATCAAATTCCTGCTCCACCTTATGAAAAATATTGCGCATATCCTCTTTGGATGCAAAGAAATAGATGGTATCTATCATTTCCCAACCCTCTTTTTGGAAAAGTATCCCTATTGCTGTGCTGCAAGCCGGAATTTATAACAGCAAATGTTTTCTATCAATTATATTTTCCAGACCTAAATCCACTCCATCGCAATCAATAATAATATCTTTGGGGAAATCATCAGCCGATAATATTTTCTTTAAAATATCAATATCTGAGTATTTAAGCATTATCATTTTGATATTGCTGAAGGGGAGTTTTTCAAGTTCTGCTTGTTCATAATCGCCTATAATAAGCTCATCGTCATCATCTAAAAATTGTGCATAATAATCGTTTTCATAATAAATATCAATATAATGTGCCGTTTTTACTATTTTTTT